>JAWKWU010000007.1:0-245344 GCA_041397345.1 Paracoccaceae bacterium | reverse complement strand
CCTTCAGGGCCGGCGGGCCGTTGAAGGCCGCCTGCAGGCAGTTGAAGCCGCCCCAGCTCTTGCCCATCATGCCGACATTGCCATTGCACCAGGGCTGTGCCGCCAGCCAGCCGATGACCGCCACCGCGTCATCCATTTCCTGCTGGCTGTATTCGTCCTGCATCAGCCCCTGGCTGTCGCCGTTGCCGCGCATGTCGACCCGGACGCAGGCATAGCCGTGGCCGGCGACATAGGGGTGCATCATCTCGTCCCGCGGCAGCGTCCCGTCGCGCTTGCGGTAGGGGATGTATTCCAGCACGGCCGGAACCGGGTGAAGGCCCGCATCCGCTGGCATCCAGACCCGCGCCGACAACCGCACGCCGTCGGGCATCGGGATGCCCATGTCTTCCTCTTCGGCGACAGCGCAGGGCAGGTCGTGGCGTATGGTCATGGCAATCCCCCTTGGGGACATAGGATATTACTCATTTGTGTAATTCAACCCGCAAACGTCGCTCCGCGATACATTTCCGACATGTCGCCCGCAGTTTCCCGGCCCGCCGCGCCCCTCTGCCGCCCCTGCTGCGCCGTGCGGTCCGGGCGGGCACCACCCCCGCGCTTCGTTTCCTGGCGCTGTCGCGTCCGTTCCGTGCTATCGCAGCCTCGCGGCGCGGATAGTCTGGCGCCCATCGCGCAAGAGCCGGAGCCGAAGATGACCCGCCCGAATATCCTGATCCTGATGGTCGACCAGCTGACCGGAACGCTGTTCCCCGACGGGCCAGAGCCGTTCCTGCATGTCCCCAACCTGCGCCGGCTGGCGGCGCGCTCGGTGCGGTTCGCCAATTCCTACACCGCCTCGCCGCTCTGCGCCCCTGCCCGCGCCAGCTTCATGTCCGGCCAGTTGCCGCGCCGCACGCGGGTCTATGACAACGCGGCCGAGTTCACCTCGGACATCCCCACCTTTGCCCATCACCTGCGCCGCGCCGGCTATCAGACCGCGCTGTCGGGCAAGATGCATTTCGTCGGCCCCGACCAGCTGCACGGCTTTGAACAACGCCTGACCACCGACATCTACCCCGCCGATTTCGGCTGGACGCCGGATTACCGCAAGCCGGGCGAGCGGATCGACTGGTGGTATCACAACATGGGATCGGTCGTCGGCGCGGGCGTGGCCGAGATCACCAACCAGCTGGAATATGACGACGACGTGGCCTTTCAGGCGGTGCAGAAGATCTATGACCTGTCCCGCGGCCAGGACGCCCGGCCCTGGTGCCTGACGGCCAGCTTCACCCATCCGCACGATCCCTTTGTCGCGCGGCGGAAATACTGGGACCTCTACGAAGGCATCCCGGAACTGGAACCGCCAGAGGCCATTCCCTACGAGGACCAGGACCCGCATGCGCAGCGCCTGATGGATGCCTGCGACTGGCGCGGGCTCGACGTGCAGCCGGATCACATCCGCCGCTCACGCCAGGGCTATTTCGCCAATATCTCCTATGTCGACGACAAGATCGGCGAGATTCTGGCGGCGCTGGAGGCGACCCGGCAAGAGGCGATCGTGGTCTTCGTTTCCGACCATGGCGAGATGCTGGGACGGCGGGGCCTGTGGTTCAAGATGAACTTCTACGAAGGCTCGGCGCGGGTGCCGATGATGATCGCGGCCCCCGACCTGCCGCCGGGGCTGGTGCGCGACCCGGTCTCGACCATCGACCTGACACCGACGCTGTGCGACCTGGCCGGGGTGTCGATGGACGAGGTCATGCCCTGGACCGATGGCGAGTCGCTGGTGCCGCTGGCCAGGGGCAAGGCGCGGACGACGCCGGTGGCGATGGAATATGCCGCCGAAGGCTCGATCGCGCCGATGGTGGCGCTGCGGCTGGGGGCATGGAAATACACCCGCTGCGCCGTTGATCCGGAACAATTGTTCGACGTGGCCAACGACCCGGAAGAGCGGGTCAACCTGGCTGGCGACGACCGCGCCGCGCCGGTGCTGGCGCATCTGCGCGAGATCGCCGACCGGCGCTGGGACCTGGCGGCCTATGACGGCGAAGTGCGGCAAAGCCAGGCCCGGCGCTGGGTGGTCTATGAGGCCCTGCGCAACGGCAGCTATTACCCGTGGGATTATCAGCCGCTGCGCGCGGCAAGCGAACGCTACATGCGCAACCACATGGACCTGAACGTGCTGGAGGAATCCAAGCGCTTTCCCCGCGGCGAATGAGCGTGAAGAAATTGCGCGCCTGCCGGCGCAAGTCCTGATTGGTTCGGCAGGCGTCGCGCGGGGTGGCCGGCCGTGGCTGATGGGGGGGGCGGGCCCCCCCCCCGGAGTATTTGGACCAAGATGAAAGAGGCAAAGGATCTGCCGCTTCATCTTGGCAAAAATACTCCCGCCGGAGGCAGCCGACGCGAATGCGAGGCGATCGGTTTGCCGTTGCGCCATGGCAATGCCGCCGAGCGGGGGCTCGATGCCCCCCGAGGCGGCGCCCGGCTACCTTGCGTCCTGCAGGATGAGGTCGGCCGCCTTCCAGCCGACCAGGATCGAGGGCGCGTTGGTATTGCCGGCGATTAGGTTGGGAAAGCTGGAGGCATCCGCGACACGCAGGCCCTGGGTGCCATGCACCCGCAGCCTGGCGTCGATCACGCTGGTCGCGGGGTCGGGGCCCATGCGGCAGGTGCAGGAGGGGTGATAGACCGTTCCCGACCGCTGGCGGAAATCGTCGATCAGCGCCTCGTCCGTCTGCACCTGCGGGCCGGGGCGCAGTTCCTCGTCGACCCAGCGGGCAAAGCTGGGCTGGGCGGCGATCCGGCGCAGGAATTTCACCGCCAGCAGCATTTCCTCGACATCCTCGGTCGTCGAATAGGCGTTGGCGGTGATCGCGGGATGCGCCAGCGGGTCGGGGCTGGTGATGCGGACATGGCCGCGGCTGGTGGGGCGGCAGTTCGACAGGCCCAGCGACAGGCCGGGGAAAGGGTCGGGGGTCAGCAACGGCCGTTCGCCCGCCTTGGGCAGCAGGGTCGAGAAGGCCTGGAAATAGAGCTGCATGTTCGGCCGGTCGAGGTCCGGCCGGGTCCGGAAGAAGCCGCCGCCGTGGTTGATCGACTTGGCCAGCGGGCCGCCGCCGGTGGTCAGGTACCACAGCCCCATCAGCGCCTTGCCGAACCAGGGGCGCAGGATGTTGTTGTAGGTGGAACCTTCATCTTCGAGGTGTAGTTCAGCCCGTGGTGGTCGTTCATGTGGTCGCCGACGTTGCGGTTCTCGACCAGGACCGGAATTGCCGCCTTGTCCTGCAGAGGGCGCCGGGACCGATGCCCGAGAGTTGCAGGAGCTGCGGGCTGTTGATGGCGCCGCCCGAGAGGATCACTTCGCGGCGGGCGCGCAGGGTGTGATAGCCGTCCGCAGGTATTCGACGCCGATGGCGCGGCGATCCTGCATCAGGATGCAGGTGACCCTGGCGCCGGTGATCACCGACAGGGTCTTGCGGCGCATCGCCGGATGCAGGAAGGCGCGGGCGGTGGAGTTTCGGCGGCGGCCATGATCGTCATCTGGTAGGTGCCGGCGCCTTCCTGGGCGGCGCCGTTGAAATCGTCGTTGTAGGGCAGGCCGGCCTCGGCGCAGGCGGCGATGTAGTCCTCGACCAGCCAGTGCAGGCCCTTGCGGTTCTTCGAAATGAAGAGCGGGCCGCCGGCCCCGCGGTAATCGTCGGCGCCGCCTTCGTAATCCTCGATGGCACGATAGGCGGGCAGCACGTCTTCCCAGCCCCAGCCGGGGTTGCCGGCGGCCTTCCAGTCCTGGTAATCCTGCGCGTGGCCACGGATCCAGACCATCGCGTTGATCGAGGAGGAGCCGCCCAGGATACGCCCCCGCGGGATATGGTCGCGCTGGTGGTTCAGGCCGGGGTCGGGTTCGGCCTGGTACAGCCAGTTCACGGCGGGGTCGTAGAACAGCTTGCCGTAGCCCAGGGGCATCTGGACGAAGAACCGCCGGTCGTCGCCACCGGCTTCCAGCAGGGTGACGCGGTATTTGCCCGATTCCGTCAAGCGGTTGGCGAGCGTGCAGCCGGCCGAGCCGGCGCCGATGAGGATATAGTCGGGGTCTTCCATCGGTGCGCCTTTTGGCTGGCCCCCGGGGCGCTGCCCCGGACCCCGGGATATTTGAGGACAGATGAAGGGGCTGAACCGGGATAGCAGAAGGACGCAAGGGCCTCCTAGCCGGTTTGCGACAGGGAATGTCGGGGAAGGCCCGACCGGCGGGGGGGGCGGGCGGTTGCCCTACCGCCCCTTCCACACCGGATCGCGTTTTTCGGCGAAGGCGCGGGCGCCTTCCAGCTGGTCTTCGGAGGAATAGAGCCGGTCGACCGTGGGCATCTGGCGTTTGGTGATGCGGTTCAGCGCGTCCTGGAAGCGCATGTTCTCGGCCTCGCGCACGACTTCCTTGATGGCGGCGTAGACCAGCGGCGGGCCGGATTCCAGGAGGCGGGCAAGGGCCCAGGTCTTTTCCATCAGGTCTTCGGGGGCGCAGATCTCCTTGATCAGGCCCCAGCGGTGCGCCTCTTCGGCGTCGAACCAGCGGCCCGTCAGCAGAAGGTCCATCGCCACGTGATAGGGAATGCGTTTCGGCAGCTTGATCGAGGCGGCGTCGGCGACGGTGCCCGAGCGGATTTCCGGCAGGGCAAAGGTCGCGGCGGTGGAACAGAGGATCAGGTCGGCCGACAGCGCCAGTTCCAGGCCCCCGCCGCAGCAGATGCCCTGGACGGCGGCGATGACGGGCTTGTTGAGGTTCGGCAGTTCCTGCAGGCCCCCGAACCCGCCCACGCCGTAATCGCCGTCGACCGCGTCGCCCTCGGCGGCGGCCTTGAGGTCCCAGCCGGGGCAGAAGAACTTCTCGCCGGCTGCGCGCAGGATGCAGACCCGCAGGCTGTCGTCATCGCGGAAGTCGCGGAACACCAGGCCCATGACGCGGCTGGTCTTCAGGCTGATCGCGTTGGCCTTGGGCGCGTCGAGCGTCACCTCGAGAATGGCGCCTTCGCGGCGGGTCCTTACCGGGCCTTCGGTGCGCATTTCCATCATCACAGTGCCTTTCTGATCAGGGCATCCACCGCCACGGCGCCCTGTTCGCGGGCGAGGACGGGATTGATTTCGATTTCCTCAAGCGTCGGGTCGTCCAGCATCAGCCGCCCCAGCGCCTCGGCGATGGCGGCGACGGCGGCCATGTCGGGCCGGGGCCGGCCGCGATAGCCGTTCAACAGCGGCCAGAGGCGCAGGCCTTCGGCGGCCTTCAGGATTTCGGCCTGTGTGGCGGGCAGGATCAGCGTGACGGTATCGGCCAGAACCTCGGCGGTGACGCCACCCATGCCCAGGGTCAGGGTGACGCCATAGACCGGGTCGCGGCGCAGGCCGAGCAGGATTTCGGCGACAGCGCCGGTCACCATTTCCTCGGCCAGATAGCCGGTGGCGCCGGGCATCTCGGGCTGGCCGTCCAGCGTGGCGAGGTTCAGCCGCACGGCGCCTGCCTCGGTCTTGTGTGCAAAGCCCAGCCCCTTGAGCGCAAGGGGCGGCGTCAGCGCCGCAGCGTCCAGGTCGGCCAGCCGGGCGGCGGTGACCGCGCGGGGCACGGGAATGCCGGCGGCGGAGAGGAGCGCCTTGGCTTCGGCCTCGCTCAGGAGGCAGGTGTCGCGGGGCGGCAGCGCGGGTGCGGGGCGCCAGCCGGCGAGACCGGGCGGGGTCTGCGCGGCGCGGAGGGCGGCAAGGGCGGTTTCCAGCCCCAGGAGGGTGCAGACCCCCTGCCCCATCATCTGCGTCACGCGCGCCTCGCCGAAATTCTCTGCCATCGAGGCCACCGGAAAGGCGGGCCTGCCGGTGGCCTTCTGCGCCGCGACGATGGCATCGAAGGCGGGCTGGTAGCCCGAGGGGTCGCAGCGATCAGGGCGCGGGCTGTCGATGATGTAGAGGCCGGCGTCATAGGCCGAAAGCATGGCCGAGAAGACCTCGGTCGTCTTGGGGCCGTCGCCCCAGATGAAGGTGTGGTAGTCCAGCGGGTTGGAAATGGTGGGGATTTCGCCCAGCACGGCAAAGAGCCGGTCGTGCGTCGGCTGCGGCACCGGCGGAAAGTCTATGCCGAAGGGGGCAGCCAGGTCGGCGACCAGCCCCGCCTCGCCGCCGGAACAGGACAGGCTGCAGATCCGGGTGCCGATCTGCGGCCCGTGCAGGTGAAAGATCTTCAGCGTCTCGATCAGTTCCGAGGGCGTGTTGACCTCGGCCACGCCGATCTGGCGCAGGAAGGCGCTCGAAGCCGCGCCCCCGCCCGCCAGCGAGGCGGTGTGCGAGGCGGCGGCAACGCGCGAAAGTTCGGTCTTGCCGGACTTGATGGCGACCACGCCCTTGCCCATCGCACGCGCCTTTTCGGCCAGAGCGGCAAAGGCGGGGGCGTCGTCGATGCCTTCGATGTACAGGCCAACGGCGGTAACGCGCGGGTCGTCAAGCAGCGCAGCGGTCAGTTCCGCCAGGCCGACAACTGCCGCATTGCCAAGGCAGGCGACATAGGCCACGGGCAACCCGCGCTGCTGCATGCCAAGATTGATGACGATGTTCGAGGACTGGCTGACCAGCGCCACGCCGCTGTCGACGCGGATGCCGCCGTGCTGGTCGGGCCAGAGCAGCGCGCCGTCGAGGTAGTTGATGACGCCATAGCAGTTCGGCCCCAGGATCGGCATCGCCCCCGCGGCCTGAACCAGTTGTTCCTGCAGGCCCGTTTCGCCGGATTCCTCCCACCCGCTGGCAAAACAGATCGCCCCGCCGGCACCCATGGCAGACAGCTCGCGGACCACCTCCAGGGTGGCAAAGCGGTTGACGCCGATGAAGGTGGCGTCGGGAGCCTCGGGCAGGTCAGCGAGCGAGGCATAGGCCTTGAGGCCGCCAATCTCGGGCTTGGTCGGATGCACGGGCCAGACGGGGCCGGCAAAGCCCATCTTGCGGCATTGCTCGATGACATTCAGCGCCCAGCCGGCACCGAGGACGGCAATATGGCGTGGCCGCAACAGACGGTCGAGGCGCGTCATTTGCGGCCTCCGCCCTGATGGAACCCGCCGGGGGCTGTCTGCCCCCGGACCCCCGAGGATATTTTCGGACAGATGAAAGCAGGGACAACGCGCCCTGCCCCGGCGAACCGAGGCAGGGTTTCACCTGTCGCGGTCATCGGCGTCCCCGCCTGTACCGCAGGATCAGTTTTGCAGGGCAAGGTTAACAAATCCTTTTCATCTGTCTGGAAATATCCCGGGGGTCCGGGGGCTGGCCCCCGGCCCGACGCCTCACGCCCCAAGCGCCCGCAGCATTTCGCGGCTGATGATGTGACGCTGGATCTCGGAGGTGCCTTCCCAGATGCGCTCCACGCGGGCGTCGCGCCAGATGCGTTCCAGCGGCAACTCGTCCATCAGCCCCATGCCGCCGTGGATCTGGATTGCCTCGTCGGCGATATGGGCCAGGACCTCGGTCGCCTTCAGCTTGGCCATCGACATGTCGGCCTCGGTCACCGTGCCCTGGTCGTATTTCCAGGCCGCTTCGCGGGTCAGCAGTTCGGCGGCCTTCAGCTCCATCGCCATGTCGGCCAGCTTGAAGGAAATGCCCTGGAACTTGCCGATCAGCTGGCCGAACTGCTTCCTTTCGGCCGCATAGGCCAAGGCCAGCCCCAGCGCACGTTCGGCGCGGCCGAGCGAAGTCGAGGCGACCTGCAGCCGCGTCGCGCCCAGCCATTTGCCGGCGACCTCGAACCCCTTGTGGACCTCGCCCAGGATCTGGCTTTTCGGCAGGCGGCAGTTGTCGAATTCCAGGATCATGTTGTTGTAGCCGCGGTGGCTGACGTTGCGATAGCCGTCGCGCACGGTGAAGCCGGGCGTGCCCTTGTCGACCAGGAAGGCGGTGATCAGCTTCTTCCTGCCGCGAGGCGTGTCTTCCTCGCCCGTCGCCACCCAGACGATGGCGAAATCGGCGACATCGGCGTGAGAGATGAAATGCTTGGTCCCGTTCAGCACGAAATCGCCGCCCTCTTCGCGGGCAAATGCCTTCATGCCGCGCAGGTCCGAGCCGGCGCCGGGTTCGGTCATCGCCTGGCAATCATGGCGTTCGCCGCGCGCGGCCGGCAGCAGATAGCGGTCGCGCTGTTCGCCCTCGCAGGCGAGCAGGATGTTCGAAGGTCGACAGACGCAGGTCCAGTGCAGCGCGTAATTGGCCTTGCCGAGTTCCTTTTCGTACAAGAGCCAGGTCAGCGTATCGAGACCGGCGCCGCCCACTTCGGTCGGCATGTTGGCGGCATACAGGCCGGCCGCGATGGCCTTGGCCTGCAACTCCGCCCGCAGGTCGTCGCGCAGGCGGCCGGTGCGTTCCACCTCAAGCTCATGCGGGAAGAGTTCGGCCTCGACGAAGGCGCGCGTCGTGTCGACGATCATCTGCTGTTCTTCGGTCAGTCCGAAATCCATCGCATACCTCAGGGATCAACGTTGTAGGTCATGCCGTCCACCGCCAGCGCCTGGCCCGAGACCATGCGCGCGGCGGGAGAGGCGAGGAAAAGCGCCATGTCGGCGACGTCCTGGGCATCGGTCAGGCGCTTCATCGCGGTGCCGGAGGCATAGCCCTGGCGGACGGCCTCGGGCGTCATGCCCTTGGCCTCGGCCTCGGCCTCGATGACGCGGTCGATGCGGGGGCCGTTGACCGACCCGGGGCAGATCGCGTTGGCGCGGATGCCATGCGGGCCCAGTTCCATCGCCACGGTCTTCATCAGCCCGATGACGCCCCATTTCGCCGCGACATAGGGCGCGCGGAAGGGATTGCCGTACAGGCCCGCGGTCGAGGACAGGAAGGTGATCACCCCCTGCCCGGCCGGCTTCATCAGCCGCGCGGCGCCGCGCGCCAGCAGCATGGCGCCGTCCAGGTTGACGGCAAGGCACTGGTGCCAGGCCTCCAGCGGCATGTCCTCGATCGCCGCCGTCGGGCCCTTGATCCCGGCATTGGCGATGGCGACGTCCAGCCCGCCCCAATCCTGCGCAACTTCGGCGAACAGCAGGTCCATCGCCGGTTCCGACGCGGCATCGCAATGGGTGCCGCGGATGCCGGGGGGCAGCAGGGCCAGTTGCGCCTGGTCGACATCGGTCACCCAGACCCGGTCGCCAAGCGCGGCAAAGGCCCGCGCCATGACCAGGCCGATCCCGTTCGCACCCGCCGTGATCAGGACACGGCGGCTCATCTCGGCTGGCCCACCGCGCGGCCGGCGCCTTCGGGCAGGGGCAGCCCGGCATGGGCCTCGGCCACCGCCCTGAGCCTAGCCCAGACCTCCGGCGCGGCGGGCACGGCCTTGCCGGCCTTCATGTCGACGTGCAGGCAGACCTGTTCGACCGTGGCGACGCAGGTATCGCCCTGCATGATCCGCACGAAAGAGCGAAAGCGTTTCTCATCGGCGCTGATGATCTGCAACTCGCCGCGGATCCGGTCGCCCAGTTTCGCCTCGCCCAGGTGGCGAATGTGCGATTCGGCGGAATAGAAGCTGTGGCCGGCGGCGACATAGTCCATGCCGGCACCGATCATCCGCAGGAAATTGTCGACGGTCTCGGAATTGGCAAAGTAGTAGCGGCTTTCGGTCATGTGGCCGTTGTAGTCGATCCAGCCGGGCAGGACCTGGCCGTGATACATCACCAGCGGCTGCGCCCTGGGGGCGTCGTCGATGGCGGCAAAGAAGGTGGTCGCGCGGGCCTCGTCATGGTCGCGCAGAACCTTGCCGGCGCCCCAGTTGCGGTCCTTCAGCGCGCGCAGAAAGCCGATCAGGTTGCTGTCGCGGATCCGTTCCAGCTCACGGATGGTATGGTGGCCGGATTGCGCATCGGACTGGCCGGCGATCAGGTCCACCAGCTCGTCGTTGAATTCCGGCACGTCCATCAGCTTGGTCCAGGGCCAGGTCAGGCAGGGGCCGAACTGGGCCATGAAGTGCTTCATCCCGGCCTCGCCCCCCGCCACGCGGTAGGTCTCGAACAGGCCCATCTGGCCCCAGCGCAGGCCAGAATCCCATACGGATCGCCTCGTCGATCTCTTCGGTCGTGGCGATGCCGTCCTTGACCAGCCACAGCGCCTCGCGCCAGACGGCCTCGAGGAAGCGGTCGGCGATATGGGCGTCGATCTCCTTGCGGACATGCAGGGGGAACATGCCGATCTCGCGCAGGATGGTTTTGGCGTTTTCGATCACGGCGGCGTTCGAGCGCGGCGAAGGCACCACCTCGGCCAGCGGCAAAAGGTAGACGGGGTTAAAGGGGTGGGCGACAAAGATCACGCCGGGATCAGCGGCATTTTCCTGCAATTCCGAAGGCTTGAAGCCAGAGGTTGAGGACCCGATTGGCGTGCCCGGCGCCGCCGATTGCTGGATTTGTGCAAAGACGCGGTGCTTCAGGTCCAGCCGTTCGGATACGGATTCCTGGATGTAGTCGGCGCCCTCGACCGCCTCGGTGATGGTCTCGGCAAAGCTCAGGCGGCCTTCCGCCGGCATCGGCACGTCAGACAGCGCCGGCAACGCCTTGCGGGCATTGCCGATCACCTCGCCCACCTTGCGCGGGGCCTCCGGGTCGGGGTCGAAAACGGCCACATCCCAACCCGACAACAGGAAACGCGCGGCCCAGCCGCCGCCGATCACGCCACCACCGATGATTGCCGCCTTGCGCGCCATTTGCGCTTCCTTTCGTCCGTTCGCCCGCCTTGCGGCCGGGATCAATCCACACAGATGCTTTCGACTTCGCCCGTCTCGGTCAGGTAGGACCGGCAGCCAAAGGGTAGAGTTCCGGCGCGCAGGAGCGGGTCTCGGCATCGCACCAGGCGGCGCAGTCGCTGGCCTTGCCACAGGCCTTGCCGGCGTCGGGCGCCGGCAGCACGCACATCTCGTCGCCCGACAGGCCGGCAATGCCGACCCGCCCGCCCTTGGCCGCGCAGGCCTCAACCTCGGCCTGGCCCAGCTTGCCGGCCGCAACCCCGACGCAGGCCGCCAGGGCAAGCGTCAGGATCAGCGCGCGTTTCACTTCGCCACCGGGGCGCGTTTTTCCAGCTTCAGCCGGGCGCGGACCTCGGCGGGGGTGATCACCCTTGCGCCCAGGTTCTCGATGATCCCGGCGGCGCGTTCCACCAGTTGCGCGTTGGTGGCCAGAACCCCCTTGTCCAGCCAGAGGTTGTCTTCCAGCCCGACGCGGACATTGCCGCCACCCAGCACCGCCGCGGCGACATAGGGCATCTGGTGGCGGCCCAGCGAAAGGCCGACCAGTGCCAGTGCTTTGGCACGTTGTTGACCATGGCCATGAAGGTGTTCAGGTCGTCCGGCGCCCCCACGGCACGCCCATGCACAGTTGCACCAGCACCGGGTCGGGAATGATGCCTTCGTCCGCCAAGGCCTTGGCCAGCCACAGATGGCCGGTGTCAAAGGCCTCGATCTCGATCCGGGTGCCGCTGGCCACCATGCGCCGGGCCATGTCGCGCAGCATGCCGGGGGTGTTGACCATCACGTAATCGGCTTCGTTGAAATTCATCGTGCCGCAATCCAGCGTGCAGATCTCGGGGCGGCATTCCACGATATGCGCCACCCGCTCTGCCGCGCCGATCATGTCGGAATTGGCGGCCATCCGGCCCATGTTCTCGGTGCCGTCGAACAGCATGTCGCCGCCCATGCCCGCGGTCAGGTTCAGCACCACGTCGGTGTCGCTGTCACGGATACGCTCGGTGACTTCGCGGTAATATTCCAGCTTGCGGCTGGGCTTGCCGGTCTCGGGGTCGCGGACATGGCAATGCACCACGGCCGCCCCCGCCTTGGCCGCCGCGATCGCGCTGTCGGCGATCTGCTTGGGGCTGCGCGGCACATGCGGGCTGCGGTCCTGCGTGCCGCCCGAGCCGGTGACGGCGCAGGTGATGAAAACTTCGCGGTTCATGGTCAATGGCATGGGGCTCTCCCTCGATCTGGGCGCTACCATAGCCCCCTTGCGGCGGCGCGCCTTGCAGTTTACGAAAATTTCATGTCGGAAAATGCAATCTTTTCGCCGGCCCGCGCGCCCCTGACCCTGGCGCTGCTGGTGTTGCCGCAGGCCTCGATCCTCGAGGTGGCCTCGGTGCTGGACCCGATGCGAAACGCCAATCGCCAGCTGGGGCAAGAGGCGTTCCGCTGGCGCGTGGTGTCGCCCGATGGCGCGCCGGTGCCGCTGACCTGCGGGCTGTCGCTGCCCTCGTCGGGGCCGCTGGCGGCGGCGGTGGGCGCCCAGGTGCTGATCGTGGTGGCCGGCTACCGCCTGAACGAGGTGGCGACCCGGCCGCTGATCCGGGACCTGCGCCGGATCGCGCCGCGCTTTGCGCTGGTCGGCGGGGTGGACGCGGCACCCTGGGTGATGGCCCGGGCCGGGTTGCTGGACGGCCATCGCGCCACCGTGCATTGGGAAGATCTCGAGGATCTGGCCGCCGCCCACCCCGATATCGACGTGGTGCCCGACCGCTTTGTGATCGACCGCAACCGGGTGACGATCGGCGGCGCGGCGCCGGCGGCGGATTTCATGCTGCACCTGATCCGCGCCCGGCATGGCGCGGGGCTGGCGCGGCAGGTGGCGCTGTCCTTCCTGACCACGCCGCGCCGCGGGGCCGAACCACAGACCGCCCCCGCCCCCGACCCGGCGCTGGATCCGCGCGTCGCCCGCGCGGTGGCAAGGATGGAGGCGCGGATCGACGCGCCCGAAACGGTGGACGCGGTGGCCCGGTCGGTGGGCCTGTCGGCGCGGCGGCTGGAAGGTCTGTTCCGCCAGGCCTTTGGCACCACGCCGGGGGCGCATGCGCTGTCGCTGCGGTTGCAGGCGGCGCGGCGGATGCTGACCGATACCCGCCATCCCCTGGCCGAAGTGGCGCTGCGCACCGGCTTTACCAGCCCGGCCACGCTGAGCCGGGCGTTTCGCCGCAGCTATGGCCACCCGCCGGGGGCGCTGCGCCGGGACCCGCCCGCGCCGCGTTCCTGAAATCCCTCGCTCACCCCTGCCGCGGCCGGGCCACGTCATTCGCGCCCTCTTCCTCGGGGCCAAGACCATAGGACATCCGCGTCATCTGGGCGATCACCCGCTCCATCTCGTCATCGGGCAGCACCGGCGGCTCTCCCATCACCAGCGTCTGCTGGTACATCCGCGCCAGCGTCTCGACCTCGATCGCCATCCACAGCGCCGCATCCAGCGTCTTGCCCAGCGATATCTGGCCGTGCTGGCCCAGGAGACAGGCCTTGCGCCCCTCCAGCGCCTCCAGCGCGGCGTCGGACAGGGCCTGCGTGCCGTAGGTGGCATAGCGCGCGCAGCGCAGCGTGTTGCCGCCCATCACGCCCACCATGTAGTGAAAGGCCGGGATCGTGCGGTGCTGGCAGGCGACCGAGGTGGCATAGAGCGAATGGCAATGCAGCACCACGTTCATGTCGCCGCGCGCCTTCAGGATATCGCGGTGAAACCGCCATTCGGAACTGGGGCGGCGGCCGACATAGGTGCCGTCCCACCCCATCTCGACGATGTCTTCGGGCTGCATCGTGTCATAGGGCAGCGAGCTGGGCGTGATCAGAAAGCCCGCGCCATGGCGCAGCGACAGGTTGCCCGCCGTGCCCTGGTTGATGCCCCTGGCGTCCATCGCCCGGCAGGTCTCCACCATCGCCTGCCGGATCCGGCGTTCGTCGTCGTTCATCGGTCTTCTCCTGTCAGGGCGCGCCAGCGCGCCGCGTATTCGGCAAGCCCCGGCAGATCCAGCGCCGGGGCGGGGTAAAGCGTCAGCGGCACCGGCGCATCGCCCTTGCGGCACAAGAGCGCGGCGCCACTGGCGATGCCATAGCTTTCGGGGTTGACCCGCGTATCGGCCCCGGGCCGCAGCGCCGCGACCAGCCCGGCAAAGGCGGGGTCGCGCAGAAAGCTGCCGTCCAGCACCCAGGTCCGGCCCGGTGCCAGGCCGTTGCCACAGGCCAGGGCCAGCAGCGCGGCATACAGCACCGCCAGCGCATGACGCTCGGCCGCGTCCTGGGGCGGCGGCCCGGCCAGGCGGCCCTGCCCGGCGCTGCCGGGAAACTGGCCGTCGTTGCCGCCGAACGTCGGCAGCGCCATGGTCCCCGCGCCACCAGCCGCGCCAGCACGGCCGGATCGGCCAGCGCCGCGGCGGGCTGGTCGCCGGCGACCGCGGCATATTCCCGCCCGCCCATGGTCAGCGCCCCCGCCAGCGGCCGGCCCTCCATGTCGGCGTTCAGCGTCATGCCCGCGCCTCCACCAGCCGGCCCGGATCGACCCCGCCGGCCAGGGCGACGATCCAGGTGCCGGTCGAGATCACGGCGAAATCGCGCAGGCCCGCGGCCTGATAGCGGTAGAACGACACCGAGCTGTCATGCGCGCCGGCATGCACGCGCAGGGGTGGCAGGCCGTGCGCCGCCTGCAGGGCCGGGCGCACCGGCCCGAGTCGTCGGCGGCGCGGGCAAGGGCGGCATCAGCCGGCCCCAGCCGCGCGCCGCGACGATGGGCGACCAGCGGGCGTCCCTGACGTTCCACAGATGCGACTGCGCGCCCAGGGTGCTGGCCTCGCTGACCGCCACGCCCGACAGCCGCCAGGCCCAGTATTGCGGCACCCCCAGGCACCAGCGCGCGGCGGCAAAGCGCGCAGGCTCGGCCCGCTCGGCCCAGAACATCTGCCGGGCCGTATGGGTGGCCGCCATCATCACCGCGCTGCCCCGGTCATGGAACCCGCCCGACAGCGGCGCGTAATCCTCGGCCAGTCCGGGCGGCAGCGGTTGCTCATAGTCGATCATCGGCAGCACCAGCCCGGTGCCGCCGGCGTCGGGATCCGCCCCCACCAGCATGCCCCCCGACCCGTGCCCGGAGGCGACGAAATCGCTCAGCGGATGGCGGCGCGCCAGATCCGCCAGCCCCGCCAGCACGAAACAGTTCAGCGCCGCCAGGTCGTGGTGGCGCCAGGGCGGGCCGTCGCAGACCGCGTTCGGCACCGACAGCGTCTCGACCACATGGCCGCCTTCCGTGCAGGCCGACAGCTTCACGTTCGACTTGCCGACATCCAGAACCGCAATGCGCGCCGCTGTCATCGCCCCTCAGATCAGCCTGTATTGCCGGGCCTTGTTGCGCAGGAACGGCAGGCCCTTGTCCATCACCGCCTGGAAATTCTCGGCCACCGGCCGCCAGACCGCCAGCCCATAACCCACCTCGGGCGGCATGTTGATGAAACTTTCCATCGCCAGCCCGCCCTTGAACCCGATCGAGGCCAGCGCGGCATAGATCTCGTTCCAGGGAATATTGCCCTCGCCCGGCGTGCCACGGTCGCTTTCGCTGAGGTGGATATAGCGCAGATGCTCGCGCGCATCGAGGATGCCGTTCGCCGCGCCCTTCTCCTCGATATTCATGTGATAGGTGTCGAGATGGACAAAGATGTTGTCGGCACCCACCTTCTCGATCATCGCCACCGCCTGCCAGCCGGTGTTGATCAGGTGGTTCTCATAGCGGTTCACCGGCTCGATCCCGAAGGCGATGCCCAGCTTTTTCGCGTGTTTCGATGCCGCCGTCAGGGCGCGGGCGATATTGTCGTATTCGGCTTCGGTCGGCGGCAGGCCGGTGCGCTCTCCGATGCCGCCATAGGTCACGCCCGACAGCGCCTCGCAGCCCATGGCGGCCGCGACATCCATCGCCTCGACCAGATGGGCGATGGCGCCGTCAGGGTTGACGCTGGCCCAGTTCCTCTGCGGCAGGCCCAGCGAGGCGACGGCGCGCATGTTGTGCCTTTTCAACAGCGCCCTGGTATGCGCCGCATCCACCGCCGGCGCGTTCAAGAGCGCGATCTCGATGAAATCCATCTTGTAGTCGGCGGCGGCGGGCACTGTCCGCTCGGCGCCGGCGCGATCCCAGTTCATGGTCCACATGCTGGTGTGAACGCCAAAACCTTCCATGGTCATTCTCTCCGTTTTCGTTGTCTGAATTGCCCCGCGCCCCAGCGCAGGATCATCACGCCCAGCAGGAACAGGCCCCAGACGGCGGTCGACAGGTGCTGGTTGGCGCCCAGCAGGTTCAGCCCCGACGACAGCACCTGCAACACCACCAGCGCCAGCACCACCGGCAACACCCGGCCAAAGCCGCCGAACGGGTCCACCCCGCCCAGAAAGCAGGCCAGCACCGTCACCAGCAGCAGCGCCTCGCCATGGCCGACGCGGACCGAGTTGAACCGGCTCAGCATCAGGATGCCGGCGATGGCGCACATCACCCCCGACAGGGTATAGATCAGGACCAGCGTCCGCCGGGTGTTCACGCCGGAATATTCCGTCGCCCGGATGTTCGAGCCGACCATCCGCACCGCAAAGCCATGCCGCGTGCGGTTCAGGATCACATGCCACAGCAGCGCACAGGCCAGGAACAGGATCAGCGGCACCGGTATTCCCAGCACCGAACCATGGCCGATCACCGCCATCCGGCCGGAAAGCCCGAGATGTCGCCGCCCCGGGTCAGGAATTCGCCCAGGCCGCGCAGAAAGATCATCATCGCCAGCGAGACCAGGATCGGATGCGCCCCGATATAGGCCACCACCGCGCCCATCACCGCGCCCGAGGCGGCGCCGACCAGCAGGGCCAGAACGGTGCCTACCACAAAGGGCATGACACCGGCATCGACCCCGCCATACTGGTTCAGCACAAAGGCCAGGGTCAGCCCGGCCATGTTGGCGGTATAGATGATCGCCAGGTTGAACCCGCCCGAGATGATCGGCATCAGCATCGCCAGCGTCAGCAGGCCCAGTTCGGGCAACTGGTAGGCGATCGAGCCGAAATTGGCCCCGGTCAGGAAATTCTGCGCGGTCAGGCCAAAGACCAGCAGCACCAGCAGCAGAAAGCCGATCAGGCCGGGAACCTCGGGGCCAAAGGCCGCAACGGCGCGGCGGTAAAGCGCGGTCATTGCCGGTCCTCCTTGCGGGGGGCGAACCATTTCGCCGGGTCCAGGTTCGAGGTGGAAATCGCCATCAGGATGATCAGGCCCACCACCATCTTGAAGGCATAGGGCGACACGCCCAGCAGGTTCAGCCCGTTCTGGGTGATCGCCACCAGCGCCACCCCCAGAAAGCAGCCCAGAACCGAACCGCGCCCGCCGCCCAGGCGCGCGCCGCCCAGCACCACGGCGGCCAGCACCTCCAGCTCGCGCCCGATCAGGGCGTTCGGCACCACCTCCTTGGTGATATGCGCCTGCATCAGCCCGCCGATCCCGGCCATCATCCCGCACCAGCCGAATGCGATCGCCTGCATCGCCCAGATCGGAATGCCGGCCCGCCGCGCGCCTTCGGGGTTGTCGCCAAAGGCGTAAAGCTGCCGCCCGGTCGTGGTCCGCCGGATCAGCGTCCAGGTCGCCAGCATGGCCAGCGCCATCACCAGCGGCGGCAGCGTGATTTCCGACCAGACGCCATTGGCCGACTGATGTTCCCACAGGATCACCCGGCCCGACCACCAGCCGGGCAGGTTGTAGAGAAACCGGCCCGAGGAAAAGAACATCAGCAGCCCGAAGAAGGCGTTGAAGGTGGAAATGGTGACGACGATGGAAATGATGCGGAACCGGTGGATCAGAAAGGCGTTGATCAGCCCCAGCGCCAGCCCGAACCCGCCGGCGAACAGGAACCCCACCGCCCAGTTGCCGCCGCCGATGGCGGCAAAGGCATAGACGCACAGGTATTGCACCACGCTGGCGGCCACGGCAAAGGAGATGTCGATCCCGCCGGCGATCAGCACCACCAAAAGGCCCACCGCCCAGATCACGTTGACGGAATTGTTGTTCAGCAGGCTGGTGAAATTCGCCAGCGTCAGGAACTCGGGCGAGGCCAGCGCCAGCCCGGTGCAGATCGCCACCAGCACCACCAGCAGTTTCGCCTCGGTCGGATAGGCGCGCAGGAACCTATGCATAGACTGCCGCCTCCATTGCCTGCAGGCCGGTCTGCCGCGGGTCCCAGTCATGGACGATCCGCCCCCCGGCCATATGCAGCACCCGGTCGGCATTCATGTAGACCTCGGGCACCTCGTCGCTGATCAGCAGGATCGCCAGCCCCTTGTCGGCCAGCGCCCGCACGATGCGGAAGATGCCGGCGCGCGCGCCCACGTCCACGCCGACCGTGGGGCAGTCCAGGATCAGCACCTTCGGCTCGGTCGCCAGCCATTTCGCCAGCACCACCCGTTGCTGGTTGCCGCCCGACAGGGTCGAGACCGCATCGCCCGGCTGGCCGATCTTGACCGCCAGCTCGCGGATCCAGTGCCCCACCAGATCGGCCTTGGCCGGGGGCGACAGCAGGCCGCCCGCCCCGGTGATCCGCCTCAGCACCGCCAGAACGGTGTTGTCGGCAATCGACTGCGGCTGGATCAGGCCCAGTTGCAGCCGGTCCTCGCTGACATAGGCAATGCCCTGGGCCACCGCGTCGCGGTTCGACCCCAGGTCCAGCCGGCGCCCCTCCAGCCAGATCTCGCCACGGGCCGGGCGGGTCATGCCGAACAGGCTGTGCGCCAGTTCGGTCCGCCCCGCGCCGATCAGCCCGGTCAGGCCCAGAACCTCGCCCGCCCGCAGGGTCAGGCTGACATCCTCATATTCTCCCGGCCGCGACAGGCCGCGCAACTCCAGCACCGCCGCGCCGGAGACATCGCGGGCGAAGACCTGATCCGACAGGCAGGCACCCGTCATCAGTTCCGTCAGCCGCGACTGCGTCATCCCCCCGGTCGGGTAGACGCCGACCAGCCGGCCGTCGCGCAGCACCGTCACCCGGCTGGAAATCTCCAGCACCTCGGCCAGCCGGTGGCTGACAAAGACCACCGCCACCCCGCGCGCCGACAGCCTGCGCACCACCTCCAGCAGCGCGTCGGTTTCCGACTGGGTCAGGCTGGCGGTCGGCTCGTCCATGAAGATCAGCCGCGCGTCCGACACCAGCGCCCGCGCGATCGCCACGACCTGCCGCTGCGCGATCGGCAGGCTGCCCAGCCGCGCCTCCAGGTCCAGCGACACCTCCAGCCGCGCCAGCGCCGCCCGCGCCACCTCTTGCAGCCGGGCATGGCTGACCGCCCGGGGCCGGTTGCCCAACAGGGTCTCGAAGGCGATGTTCTCGGCCACGGTCATTTCGTTGAACAGCGCCAGGTCCTGCCAGATCACCGCGATGCCGGCCTGCCGCGCCAGCGTCGGCGTGATCCGGTCATAGCGCCGGCCGAACAGTTCCATCTCGGCGCCCGGCTCGGGCTGATAGACGCCGGTGATGATCTTGATGATCGTCGACTTGCCGCAGCCGTTTTCGCCGGCCAGGCAATGCACCTCGCCCTCGCCCACCGAAAAGGCCACGTCGTCCAGCGCGGTCACCCCGCCGAACACCTTGCGGATGTTGCGGAAATTCAGCGCCTCGCCGCCCGCTGTCGCCCCGGCCATGGTCATTCCAGGTTGGTATGGTTGGCGCGCATCGCATCGGCGGTGATGCCCAGGCGCGCCTTCAGCTTCAGCACCATCACCTCGAACAGCACGAACAGCGCGCCCTCGAACAGGCTGCCCATCGGCAGGACCGAGGTCTTTGCCGCCCCCTGGTCATCCGCCATGGTCTGCGCCGGCAGGTGCAGGACCAGATCGGCCAGCGGCGACACGCGCCCCTGCGGCTGCGCGGTGATCAGGATCACCTCTGCCCCGGCGTTGCGGGCCACCCCCATCAGCGCCTCGGCGGTCGAGATATATCCCGGCCCGCAGGTCACCAGAAGCACATCGCCCGGCCCCACCGCCGGCGTGGTCATGTCGCCTTCGACCGCGGCCGCCAGCCCCATGTGGAACATCCGCATGGCAAAGCCCATGATCTGCAGCCGCTCGCGCCCGCCGCCAAAGACCACGATCCGCCGCGCCGCCGCCAGGCGTTCGATAACCGCACCGACCTGCGCATCGTCCAGGCGGTCGAACACGCCGCCAAGCTCGGCCAGGCCGTCTGATACTGGTTCATGGATTTCCCCCCTTGGCCGCTGGCCCGCGGTCTGGCGGGGGCGGCGCCAGGGCCGCCCCCGCCCGCACCTGTCAAAGACCCAGATCGGCCAGCCCGTCGACCGTCTCGGCGTTGATGGCGATCAGGTTGTCGGTGATGATGTCGCGGTTCTCGAAATCCGGATGCACCATGCCCAGGCCGGAATCTCCATCCCGTCGGTGATCTCGGTGCCCTCGGCCAGCATCTTGCCCATGGTCACGAAGACACGGCCCGCTTCGGCCGGGTTCCACATGAACCCGCCCGAGATCGCGCCCGCCTTCACCAGATCGCGGCCCTGCCCCGGCGAGAACGGCCCGATGACGTGAACTGGCCGACCATCCGGCGTTCCTCGATCGCGCGGCCGGCGCCGATCGGGCCCTGGCTGCCAAAGCCGAGGAACCCCTTCAGGCCGGGGTTCGCCGCCATCAGGTCCAGCGCGGTCTTGCGGCTGTCATCGACATTTTCGGCCACGCCATAGCGGTCGCCGACCACCTTCATGTTGGGATATTTCTCGCCCAGATAGGCAATCGCCGCATCGGCCCAGGCGTTGTGCAGCGGCACGGTCAGGCTGCCGACGAAAACCGCATACTCGCCCTCGCCCCCCATCTTCTGCGCCAGCAGTTCGGCGTGGGTCTCGCCGAACCCCTTGGCCGAGGCCAGCTCGAAATCCCAGTCGACATTGGTCAGGCCGGGGCCTTCATGCGCCACCACCTTGATGCCGGCGGCGCGCGCCTTTTCCAGCACCGGCTCCAGCGCCGCCTCGTCGTTCGGCACCACGCCGATCACCGTCACGCCCTTGGCGATCAGGTCCTCGATGGCGCGCACCTGCAACGCCGGATCGGCGCTGGTCGGCCCGATCATCGTGGCGTCGACGCCCAGTTCGGCGCCCTTTTCGTTGATCCCCAGTTCCATCGCGTTGAACCACGGGATACCGCCGATCTTGACCACGATGCCCATGGTCGGCTTGTCCTGCGCTAGGACCAGGCCGGGCTTTGCCGCGGCCGCCAGGGCAACGCCCGCCATCAGGGCGCCGAAACGTCTTCTGTCCATGTCTTCCTCCCACTATCGCCGCCTGTCCGGGCGGTCCAATTCCTGCGGGCGTTGTCCGCGCCCTTTGCTGTATCGATTGTGCAGCCTGACATGCGCAATGACACCCATCCTCAATGCCATCGTCTTCAGGAGCAGAAAGACCCGCCGTGCAGGTTTTGCACAATCGATATTGCGAATTGAGCAGCCAAAGTCCTAGAGTCGTCAAGAGGAATCTCTGGAACCCGCTCCGCATGGCCCGGCAAACGCGCAAATCTACGATCTTCGACATCGCCCGGCTGTCGGGCGCCTCGCCCTCGACCGTCTCGGCGGCGCTGGGCGAAAGCTGGCGCGAACGCCGGATTTCCGAGGCCAAGATGCAGGAGATTCGCAAGATCGCCGCCGAACAGGGGTATAAGCGCAACATGCAGGCCCGCGGGCTGCGGCTGGCGCGCTCGGGGCTGATCGGCATGGTGATCCCGGTGCATGACAACCGGTTCTTCTCGTCCCTGGTGCAGAGCTTCGAGGCGCTGGCCCGCGAACGCGGCCTTGTTCCGGTGATCGCCTGTTCCCTGCGCGAACCGGCCGAGGAACGCCGCATCGTCGAGACGCTGATCTCCTATGCCGTGGACGGGCTGTTCATCGCCGGCGCCACCGATGTCGACACCCTGTCGCGGCTGTGCCAGCAGGCCCACCTGCGGCACATCTTCGTCGACCTGCCCGGCCCCGGCGTGCCTTCGGTGGTCTCGGACAACTACGGCGGCTCGGTCGCGCTGACCCACAAGCTGTTGCTCGACGGCCCGCCGCGTGGCGATGGCCCGCGCGACCGCATCTATTTCCTCGGCGGCGACATCACCGACCATGCCTCGGCCCGCCGTGCCATGGCCTTCCGCGATGTGCTGACCCAAGCCGGCCTGCCCCCCGGCCCCGACCAGATCATCCCCTGCGGCTATTCGCCCCGCGCCGCCCGGCGCGAGATCGCCGCGCTCTGCGACCGGCTGGGCGGGCTTCCCGCCGGCCTCTTCGTCAATTCGCTGACCGCCTTCGAGGGCGTGCTGGGCCATTTCACCCAACTCCCCCCCGAGGCCTTCGCCAATTCGGTGATCGGCTGCTACGACTACGACCCCTTCGCCGCCTACCTGCAATTTCCCGTGCATATGGTGCGCCAGGACGCGCATGGCCTGATCGCCGAGGCCTATCGCCTGCTCGACGCGCCCAGCGCCGGGCCGGTCCTCAGCGAGGTCGCGCCCGAACTGATCGCGCCCCGCACCTTCTATGACGATCCCTTCGCCGACCTGGGCTAGCCCGACCGTCCCGCCGCGTCAGGCCGCATCCAAAAGCCCGCGCCCCTTCAACAGCGCCTCTACCCCCGGCATCTTGCCGCGGAACTGCCGGTACAGCGCCTCGGCATCCTGGCTGCCCCCCGCCGACAGGATGAACCGCTCCAGCCGCTCTGCGGTGGCCGGGTCGAACGGGTCGCCCGCCTCCTCAAAGGCGGCAAAGGCATCGGCATCCATGACTTCGGACCACATGTAGCTGTAATAGCCGCTGGAATAGCCGTCGCCGGAAAAGACATGGGCAAAGTGCGGCGTCGCATGCCGCATCCGGATCGCGCGCGGCATCCCCAGCGCCTCCAGCACCTCGGCCTGTTTCTGCATCGGGTCCGCCGGCGGCGTCCCGCTATGGAACTCCAGGTCCACCAGCGCCGAGGCGACGAATTCCACCGTGGCAAAGCCCTGGTCATAGGTCGCCGCCGCCAGCAGCCGCTGCAACAGCTCGGCCGGCATCGCCTCGCCGGTTTGCCAGTGGCGCGCATGTTCCTCCAGCACCGCCGGCACCTCCAGCCAATGCTCATAAAGCTGGCTGGGCAATTCGACGAAATCCCGCGCCACAGAGGTGCCCGAGATGAAACCATAGGTCACATCCGACAGCATCTGATGCAGCGCATGGCCGAATTCGTGAAACAGCGTCCGCGCATCGTCATAGGACAGCAGCGCCGGCTCGCCCTTGGCGAAATTGCACACATTCACCACGATCGGCCGCTGCTCGCCCCCCAGCTTGCGCTGGCTGCGCATCGCCGAACACCAGGCCCCCGACCGCTTGGACCCCCGCGCGAAATAATCGCCCAGGAACACCGCGACATGCGCGCCGCCCCGCGTCACCTCCCAGCCCCGCACGTCGGGGTGGTAGAACGGCCCCTCGATCGCTCGGAACTCCAGCCCGAACAGCCGGTGCGCACAGTCGAACATCGCCCCCAGCATCGCCTCCAGCCCCAGATAGGGCTTCAGCACCGCCTCATCCAGGTCATGCTCGGCACGGCGGCGCCTTTCGGAATAATAGCGCCAGTCCCAGGGCTCCAGCGGCGCCGGCAGGCCGTCGGCCACCAGCATCGCCTCCAGCACCGCCGCATCCGCCATCGCCCGCCCCCGCGCCGGCGCCCAGACCCGCATCAGCAGGTCGCGCACCGCCTGCGGCGTCTTGGCCATCTCGGGCTCCAGCTTGAACTGCGCGAAATCCGCATATCCCAGCAATTGCGCCCGCTCATGGCGCAGCGCCAGGATTTCCGCGGCGATGCCCCGGTTGTCGGTCTCGCCACCATTGGCCCCGCGGGCGACCCAGGCCTCATAGGCGCGTTGCCGCAACGCGCGGCGCGGCGAAAACTGCAGGAACGGCACGATCAGGCTGCGGTTCAGCGTCACCACCGCCCCCAGGCCGCGCTCGGCCCCCGCCGCCCGCGCCGCCTCGACCACGAACCCCGGCAGCCCTTCCAGGTCCGCCTCGGCCAGCTCCATGAACCAGGCCCGCTCGTCGGCCAGCAGGTTCTGGCTGAACTGCGTGCCCAGCACCGCCAGCCGCGCCTTCACCGCCGTCAGCCGCTCGGCCGCCGCCCCCTCCAGCGCCGCGCCAGACCGCAGGAACATCTGCCGGTACAACTCCAGCACCCGCGCCTGTTCCGCCGTAAGCTCCAGCCCGTCGCGGCCCTGCCACAGCGCCTCGATCCTGGCCCACAAGGCCTTGTTGTTGGTCACTTCCGACGAGAACGCGCTCATCTTCGGCGCCAGATCGCGCTGCAACGCCTCGCGCAGCGGGTTCGAATCCGCGCCGGCAAGGTTGTAAAACAGCCCCGCCACCCGATCCAGCGCCCCTTCGGCCAGTTCCAGCGCCTCGATCACCCCGGCGAAAGACCCCGCCTCGCCCGCGGCAATCGCCGCGATATTGCCCCGCGCCTCGGCCAGGGCCGCGTCAAAGGCCGGCGCGAAATCCTCATCCCGCAGCCTGGCAAAGGGCGGCAGGCCAAAGGCCCCGTCCCACTCCTGCAACAGCACGTTCATCGTCCGCCTTTCCCTGTCCGCTTCATCTTGGACCAAATACTCCCGGGGGTTTGGGGGTGGAACCCCCATCCGCCCCGGCCGCCCCCCCGCGCCACCGCCAGCCGGTCAAAAAACCATGCGGCGGCAGCCGCTCATTTACTTCACCGCTGCCCCCGCCCGCGCATCCGCGCCTCGAACCGCCGCAGCAGCAGCGACAGGCCGACGGTCATCGTCAGGTACAGGAACGCCGCCACGTTATAGGTCTCGAAATAGCGGAAATTTCCCGCCGCCGTCACCTTGGCCAGCTGGGCGATATCGCCGATCCCCAGCACCGCCACCAGCGAGCTGTCCTTGACCATCGCCACGAAATCATTGCCCAAAGGCGGCAGGATCATGCGAAAGGCCTGCGGAAACCGCACATGGCGGAACCGCTGCCAGCCGTTCAGCCCCAGCGCCTTGGCCGCCTCGATCTGGCCGGTCTCGACCGCCTGCAACCCGGCCCGGAAGATCTCGGCCAGAAAGGCCGAATAGGCCAGCATCAAGGCCAGCACCGCGCGCCACAGCAAGGGCACGTCGCGGGTGCGCCACAGGTCGAACCCCGCCAGCGCGTTCACCGCCGCGATCACCGCCGGCACCAGCACAAAGGCCACATAAAGCAACAGCACGATGATCGGAACGCCGCGCATCACCTCGATATAGAGCCGCGCCGCCTGCCGCAGCCAGACCCGGCCCGACAGCCCCATCATCGCCAGCCCCAGCCCGATCAGACAGGCCCCCAGATAGGCCACCACCGCCACCATCGCCGTCACCCACAGCCCCTTCGACAGCACCCTGAGCGCGCTGCGATAGACCGGGTCGGCCAGCATCTCATACAGGATCCACAGGCCGGTGACCGCAAGGATCACCAGCCACCAGGGGAAATCCGCCTCGGGCTTGGGGTTGGGCGTCATCGGCTGGCGGCCGGGCGTCGCCGCCCGGCCCTGCGGCTCATTCGCCCATCTTGTAGTCGACGAACCACTTCTGGTTCAGCGCGTCCATCGTGCCATCGGCCTGCATCGCCGCGATCGCGGCATTGACCGGCGCCACCAGATCCGACCCCTTGGGGAAGATGAAGCCGAAATCCTCGCTCGCCAGCGGCGCGCCGATGATCTTCAGCCCGCCGTCCGAGGCCGCGACATAGCCGTTCGCCGCCGTCGAATCCGACAGGGTCAGGTCCACGTCGCCGGCCTTCAGCGCCTCAAGCCCGGCGCCAAAGGTCTCGAACTTGATGATGCGGGCGTTTTCCTCGTTGCCGTCCAGGATCTCATAGACCGCCGCATAAAAGGGCGAGGTGCCGGGCTGCGCCGAAATCAGCAGCTCGGGGTCCGCCGCGAAAGAGGCCGCATCGGTGAACCGCGCCTCGTCGCCACGCACGATCATCAGCATCTCCGAGCGCATGTAGGCCTCCGAGAAATCCACCTGCTCCTTGCGCTCGTCCTTGATGGTGATGCCGGTCATGCCGATGTCGTACTGACCTTCGGAAACCGCCGGGATCATCGCGTCCCAGCTGGTGTTCTCATAAGCCACGGTGATGTTCAGCCGCTTGGCGATCTCGGCCATGGCGTCATATTCCCAGCCCACCGCCGCGCCGGACTTGTCCAGGAATTGCAGCGGCGGATAGGCGTTCTCGGTCACCACCACCACTTCACGGCCGGCCAGGTCGGGCAGGCCCTCGGCAAGGGCGGTCAGGGGCGTCAGCGTCAGGGGCATCAGCGACAGCGCAAAGGCGCCAAGGGCAGCGGTCATTTTCATCGGTCAGGCTCCCGGTTGGTTTGGCGCAGGTTATGCCCGCCGCGCCGGGACATGCAAGCCACCCGCCTCGCCCGACCCGACCCGGCCCGACCTGTGCATCCGCGCACCATCCGCCACCGGCAATCGCGGATTGCCTCGGGGCGCCGCAATGCCCATCCTTGCACCACCCCCAACGCACCCCCCCAACCCCCGCGAGATCCCAATGACCCGGATGCCCACCTATTTCATCAGCCACGGCGGCGGCCCCTGGCCCTGGATACCCGACTGGCGCGCCATGTTCAAAAACCTCGAGGCCAGCTTCGTGCAGATGGTCCGCGACCTGCCCGAACCGGCCAGGGCCATCCTGATGATCTCGGGCCACTGGGAAGACGACAGCTTTGCCGTGATGTCCTCGGACCGCCCGCCGATGGTCTATGACTACACCGGCTTCCCGGCCGACACCTACAAGGTGGTCTACCCCGCCCCCGGCGCCCCCGACCTGGCCCGCCGCGCCGCCGGGCTGATCGCCGCCGCCGGCCTGCCGGTGCGGCTGGACGAAAAGCAGGGCTACGACCACGGCACCTTCGTGCCGGCCTACATCATGTATCCCGATGCCTCGGTGCCGCTGTTCCAGATCTCGCTGCGCCACGGCTACAGCCCGGCCGAGCATCTGGCCCTGGGCCGCGCCCTTGCCCCCCTGCGCGACGAAGGCGTGCTGATCGTCGGTTCTGGCCTTTCCTACCACAACCTGCGGCTCTTCGGCCCCGGCGCCAAGGCGCCCTCGGACGCCTTCGACGCCTGGCTGACCGAAACCATGGCCGCGCCGCCGGACGAACGCACCCGCCGCCTGATCGACTGGGAAACCGCGCCCTATGCCCGGATCTGCCACGCCCAGGAAGATCACCTGGTGCCGCTCTTTGCCGCCCTTGGCGCCGCCGAGACCGATCCCGCGCAGGTGGTCTACCACGAGACCGGCCTTTTCGGCGGCGTCACCGCGACCAGCTTCCGCATCGGCTGACCCCCAGCTAGGGTCAGGACCCATTCCTGTTCCCCCGCCAGTTGGCCGGATTTGACCACTGACAAGGCGCAAGGCCGCAGGAATAGTGGGCCTATTTCAAGGCCTTGCAACGCAGGCAGGGGTCAAATCCGGCCAACCCTTCGGGCGTGGAGAAATCGGGCGCTCACCGGCCTGCGCCCTTGCCCGGGGATCCGCCCCGCGCTGCGGGTCGCAACCCGTTGATCATCCCGATTTTTCCACGCTGGCGGGGAAACAGGAATGGGTCCTGACCCTAGATCTGGATATGGATATGGTCGTCATGCCGCGCCGCCCGGCAGCCCTGAAAGCGCAGCCTGGGGTCTGACAGGACTAGCCGGGCCGCCAGGGGCGGCTCGACAAAGACCTTGGCGACGCGCCGATCGCGCAGCAGCACCCTCACCAGCGCGGCGGTGCGGTCACGCTCCAGCCGCAGGTCGCGCAGAAGGGGGCGCATCCAGTGCATATCCCAGCGCAGGGTCAGGCTGGCCGGCGGGCAGGTTTCCTCTCCCACCCGCTCAAAGGCGAAATAGCCCAGCGGAGAGGCCGTCACCCCCGGCCGATATCCGGCGTCATCGGCATAAAAGAAGGCAAAGTCCAGCTTGCGGCCATCGGCATGGCTCAGATGCGGCAGCATCGGCACCCCGCCAAAGGGAAAGCCGCCATCCAGCGCCAGCGTCACCGTGCCGGGAAAGTCATCCGCCAGCGCCGCCGCGGCATCCCGGGCCACCGCGCGCAGATCGGGCGTCACGAAATTGCGCAGCGCCAGGCAGTAGAACGGCGACTGCATCCGCAGCGGCGCCCCCAGGCAGGGCAGCGCCACCCGCCCGGCCAGCGGCGCCGCCAGATGTGCGGCGCCGAACAGCGCGGCATAGGCAATCAGCGCCACGGCGGCGAACCGCAGCCCGCGCCGCCGGCTCAGCACCCCCGCGCCCCAGGCCAGCCCTCCCAGCTGGGTCAGCAGCGTCAGCCCCAGGATCGCCACGCCATGTACCAGATACCGCAACAGATTTTCCCTTTCGCCGGCCGGGCGTTTCGGTCCACCCTGTGGCGAAACCACGGGAAATGACAATGGACCTCGCCAGCCTGACCGCCACCGATCTCACCGCGCTCGTCCGCGCCCGCAAGGCCTCGGCCGTCGAGGCGACGCAGGCCGCGCTGGCCCGGATCGACCGCTGGAACCCCCGGGTCAACGCCGTGGTGCAGCGGATGGACGACCAGGCGCTGGCCGCCGCCGCCGCGATCGACGCGGCCCTGGCGCGGGGCGAAGACCCCGGCCCCCTGGCCGGCGTGCCGGTGACGGTCAAGGTCAACATCGACCAGGCGGGCTTTGCCACCACCAACGGCACCCGCATCCAGCAGGCCCTGTTCGCCCCCGAGGACAGCCCGCCGGTGGCCGCGCTGCGCCGCGCCGGGGCGGTGATCGTCGGGCGCACCAACACCCCGGCCTTCTCGCTGCGCTGGTTCACCCGCAACTCGCTGCATGGCGCCACGCTGAACCCCGGCTTTCCCGGCCTGACGCCCGGCGGATCCTCGGGCGGCGCCGCCGCCGCCGTCGCCACCGGCATCGGCCCCCTGGCCCATGGCACCGACATCGCCGGCTCGATCCGCTACCCGGCGCATGCCTGCGGCATCCACGGGCTGCGCCCCGGCCTCGGCCGGGTCCCGGCCTATAACGCCACCGCCGGCGACCGGCTGATCGGCGGGCAACTGATGGCGGTCTCGGGGCCGCTGGCCCGCTCGGCCGCCGACCTGCGGCTGGGGCTGGCGGTGCTGGAACGCCCCGACCCGCGCGACCCCTGGGCGACGCCGGCCCAGGCCGCGCCCTATCCGCGCCGGGTGGCGCTGGCGCCCGCGCCCGACGGGCTGGACACCGCGCCAGAGATCCGCACCGCGCTGGATGCGGCCGCGCAGGCCCTGCAGGACCACGGCTGGCAGGTCGACACCCCCGCCCTGCCGCCCCTGCGCGAGGCGATGGAGCATCAGCTGACGCTCTGGCTGGCCGAATTCTCGCTGGGCGGCGCCGAGGCCGTCGCGCGCGAGGCCGATCCCGACGCGCTCTTCGTCCACGCCCAGCTATGCGCGCTTGCGCCCCCTCCCGATGTCCAGGGCCTGATGCGCGCCCTGCAAGCGCGCGCCAGGCTGGCCCGGCTCTGGCGGCTGTTTCTCACCGACTATCCGCTGGTCCTGCTGCCGGTCTCGGGCGAACTGCCGTTTCCCGACCATCTCGACGTCGCCAGCCCCGCCAGCTTTGCCCGCGTGATCGAGGCGCAGTTGCCGCAGATCGCCCCGCCGCTGATGGGCCTGCCCGGCCTGGCCCTGACCACCGGGCGCACCGCCACCCACCCGCTGGGCATCCAGTTGCTGGCCGACCGCGGCCGCGAGGACATATTGCTCGACGCCGCCGACCTGCTGGCGCCGGAAATCCTGGCGCTGCCCTGATCCCCGCGCCCGCCCGCTAATGCCCGCCGCACACCGGGCAATCCGCCCGCTTTTTCACCGTGATCACCCGCGTCTCGGCATATAGCGCATCATGGATCATCAGCCGCCCGCGCAATGGCTCGCCCGCCCCGGTGATCAGCTTCACCGCCTCCATCGCCATGATCGTGCCGATCACCCCCGGCAGGGGCGAGGCCACGCCCGCCTCGGCGCAGGTCGGCACCATCCCCTCGGCCGGCCGCACCGGAAAGACGCATTCATAGCAGGGCGCGCCCCGGCCCGGATCCCAGACCGACACCTGCCCCTCCCATTGCGTGATCGCCCCGGCCACCAGGGGCTTGCCCAGCCCCGCGCAGACCCGGTTGACCAGATAGCGGGTGTCGAAATTGTCGGTGCCATCCAGCACCAGATCATAGTCCGCCACCAGATCCGCCGCGATCTCCTCGTCGAACCGGCGCTGATAGGGCCGCACCTCGACAAAGGGGTTCAGCGCCTTCAGCGCCGCCGCGGCAGAGAACACCTTGGGCATGCCGACCCGGTCCTGCGCATGGATCACCTGCCGTTGCAGGTTCGAGGCCTCGACCACATCGGCGTCGATGACCCCGATCACGCCCACCCCGCTGGCCGCCAGATAGAGCAGCGCCGGAGAGCCTAAGCCCCCGCCCCGACCACCAGCACCCGGGCCTGCTTCAGCCGCTTCTGCCCCGGCCCGCCGATCTCGCGCAGGATGATGTGGCGGGCATAACGCTCCAGCTCGGCCTCGGCAAAGCCACCCGTCGCCACCGCCGCCGCCACCGGCGCCGAAACGGGCGGTTCCACCCGCCGCCGCGCCCGCACCGCGACCAGAAAGCGCCAGTAGAGGAACGCCATCGCCCCCAGCAACCCCAGCACCAGCCAGGCATCGAACCCGCCGCCCAGCACCTCGGCCAGCCGCGGCATCCCGGCGGCGGCGGCCAGTTGCGCCGCCATCAGCACCAGCCACCACAGCGCCGCGCCCGCCCAGATCGCCCAGGCCGGCCAGCGCCGCCACAGGCCCAAGCCCACCAGGACGGCAAATCCCCAAAGCCCGATCATTGCCGCCCGGTCGAGCCAAAGCCGCCTTCGCCGCGCTCGGTCGCCTCCAGGCTCTCGACCACGGCAAAGGCCACCTGCACCACCGGCGCCACCACCGCCTGCGCCACCCGGTCGCCATGCCGCACCGTATAGGGCTCGGGGCCCAGGTTGATCAGCGCCACGCCCAGGGGCCCGCGATAATCGCTGTCGATCGTGCCCGGCGTATTGGGCAGCGTGATCCCGTGTTTCGAGGCCAGCCCGGAACGGGGCCGGATCTGCATCTCGAACCCCGGCGGAATAGCCACCCGCAACCCGGTGGGACAGATCGCCCGCCCCATCGGCGGCAGGGTCAGCCCCAGCGCCCGCATCTCGGGTGGGAAATTGGCGCAAAGGTCGGCCCCCGCCGCACCCGCGGTCTGATAGGCGGGCAAGGGCAGGTCGCCATCGGCCCAGTCCTCCCGCATCACCTGAACGACAGGCATCGCGCTATCTCCGTGCGTGCCCCGGAAATTATGCAAATTCCGGCCAAAATTTTTCCGCAAAAATTTTGCGCCCCCCACGGCCGAAAGGCACCCTGCGCAGCGGTCATCCCAGCGCCTCCGCGATCCTGGCGGCCAGGCGGCGGGCCACCTCGGCCTTGCCCAGCCGCGGCCAGGTCTCGGCCCCGGCGGCCGTGATCACCGTCACCGCGTTTTCCTCGCCGCCCATGATGCCGGTCGCCGGGCTGACGTCATTCGCCACGATCCAGTCGCATCCCTTGCGCGCCCGCTTGGCGGTGGCATGTTCCACCACCCTTTCGGTCTCGGCGGCAAAGCCGATCACCAGTGCGGGGCGCATCGCGCCCCTGGACACCGTCGCCAGAATGTCCGGGTTCTCGGCGAATTCCAGCGCCGGCGCCTGCCCCGAGCCGTCCTTCTTCATCTTCTGCGCGCCGGCGTTGGCCACCCGCCAGTCGGCCACCGCCGCCGCCATCACCGCGGCATCGGCCGGCAGGGCCGCCTCGACCGCCGCCAGCATCTCGCGCGCGGTCTCGACCCGCACCACCGTCACGCCCGCCGGTGGTGGCACGCTGGCCGGGCCGGTGACAAAGGTCACCCGCGCGCCCAGATCGCGCAGCGCCGCCGCCAGCGCGGTGCCCTGCGCGCCAGAGGAGCGGTTGGCGATATAGCGCACCGGGTCGATCGGTTCATGTGTCGGGCCAGAGGTCACCAGCAGATGCCGGCCCGCCAGCGGCCCGCCGCCCAGCGCCGCCTCTGCCGCCGCGACGATCTCCAGCGGCTCGGCCATCCGGCCGGTCCCGGCCTCGCCGGCCTCGGCCATCTCGCCCCGGTTCGGCCCGACCAGGCGCAGCCCGTCGGCCAGGAGCCGCGCCAGGTTGCGCCGGGTGGCCGGATGGTCCCACATCTTCGGGTTCATCGCCGGGGCCAGCAGCACCGGCCGGTCAGTGGCCAGCAGCACCGCCCCCGCCAGATCCCCCGCCAGCCCGGCTGCCGCCTTGGCCAGCAGGTCCGCCGTCGCCGGCGCCACCACGATCAGGTCGGCCTCGCGCGCCAGCCGGATATGGCCGACATCCTGTTCGTCCTGCCGGTCGAACAGGTCGGTGAAGACATGATCCGCCGTCAGCGCCCCTACCGACAGGGGGGTGACGAATTCCTGCGCCGCCGCCGTCATCACCGCCCGGACCCGCGCGCCGCGCTCGCGCAGCCGGCGGATCAGGTCCAGCGTCTTGTAGGCCGCGATCCCGCCGCCGATGATCAGCAATACCTGTTTTCCGGCCAGCATTCCGCACCTCTTCGCTGAGCGGACCCTAGGCCGCGCCGGCGGCAAACTCAACCGCCCGAAAAGGCCAGGCAGGGGTCTTCGCGCGGCGGTGCCGGGGCGCTGGCCACCGCGTCGAACGGCGCATCCGCCGCCGCCTCGCCCTCGACCTGGCCCAGCGCCCAGAGCCGCAGTTCCGGCCGCGCCGCCGCCACCAGCGCCGGCATGCCGCTGCGTCGCCGGGCATGGCCAGTGCCGGTGATCACCACCACCGGCCCCCGCCCCGCCTCGACCGCCGCCACCGCGCGGCTGGCCAGCCACCAGTCGCGCAGCCGCTGCGCCGCGACCATGCCGGGCAGCATCGCCTCGGGCAGGGCGTCGCAATGCGCCGCGCGCTGCTCGGCCTCGCGCGCCGCCTGATCCGCCCGGGCAAGGGCGCCAGGCCCCATTCCGCCATTTCGCCAGCCGCCAGCACCGCCGGCAGGCCGCCCCGCACCACGGCAGACACCCGGTCGCGCGGCGCCTCGCCCGCGACATGGCGGGCCGCGCCGGCGGCGACCAGCACCGGGTGATACATGCCGAAATCCGGCCAGCCAGAGCCCGCCCAGTCCAGCCGTCGCGCCAGATTCGCCGCATCGGCCTGCGCAGCAGCGCCCGCCATGCCCGCCAGCACCCCGGCCTGCTCTTCCGACAGCATTTCCCAGACCACCGCGCCGGGGCGGATCAGGCCGACCAGCCGGGCCTGCTCGGCGTGATGGGCCGGATTGTCATGCACCTCGCCCAGCACATAGATATCCATGCCCGGCGGCGGCACCACCTCGGCCTGCGCCGGCCCGGCCATGAGGCCGCACAGGATGATCAACAGACGCCACATGCCGCAGCTTGCGCGCCCGTTCCGGCCCGCCCCCGCAAGCCCGCCCCGCAAGATCGGCAGCCCCGCTCAGCTCGCCAGCAACTGCCGCACCTCGCGCCCGGCCTCCAGCCGCCTGCGCAGCTTGCCATAGGCCGCCGCCTCCAGCTGGCGGATCCGCTCCTTCGACAGGCCCAGCTCTACCCCCAGCGTATCCAGCGTCCGACCCTCGTCGCGCAGCCGCCGCTCGACCACGATATGCCGCTCGCGCGCTCAGCCCCGCCAGCGCCGCCACCAGCCAGTCGCGCAGCCGTTCCCGGTCATGCGCGCCCTCGACCAGCTCGGCCGACCCCGCGCCGTCATCCTCCAGCGCGTCGATCCATTCCCGGCCGTCCTCGCCCGCTGCCTGCGGCACGTTCAGCGACAGGTCCGACCCCGACAGCCGCCCCGCCATCATCTCCACATCGGCCAGGGGCACGCCCAGATCCTCGGCCACGCGCCGGCGCAGCTCTGCGCCCTCCAGATGCTCGCCCGCCGCCTCGGCCGCCCGCAGGATGCGCGATTCGATCCGGCGCATGTTGAAGAACAGCGCCTTCTGGCTGGACGTCGACCCGGTCCGCACCAGCGACCAGTTGCGCATGACGTGATCCTGAACCGAGGCCTTGATCCACCAGACCGCATAGGTGGAAAACCGCACCCCGCGGTCGGGGTCGAACTTTTCCGCCGCCTTCATCAGGCCCAGGTTCGCCTCCTGGATCAGGTCGCCCATCGCCGCGCCATAGCGCCGGAACCGCGCCGCGACGCTGATCGCCAGCCGCATATGCGCCATCACCAGCCGGTGCAGCGCCTGGGTGTCGCCACACTCGCGCCAGGCCAGCGCCAGCGTCCTTTCGGTCTCGGCATCCAGAAGCTCGGCGCGCATGGCTTGGCGCGACAGGCCGCCGCCGGTATATGCCTCATGTGCCATGACTGCCCCCTTCGGTTTCAACTTCCTCGCTTCGGACCCTGCCCGTGACCGGATCATCCATCACCCTGCCCCCGCTTACACTCGTCACCGGCGGGGCGCGGTCGGGCAAATCCGGCCAGGCCGAGGCGCTGGCCACCCGCTCGGGCCGGCCGCGCCGCTACATCGCCACCGCCCAGGCCTTCGACGATGAAATGGCCCGGCGCATCGCGCTGCACCGCGACCAGCGCGGCGCGGGCTGGACCACGGTCGAGGCGCCCTACGACCTTTGCGGCGCGCTGGCCGGGGCTGCGGCGGCAGAGGTGGTGCTGGTCGATTGCGCGACGCTCTGGCTCAGCAATCACATGCTCGCCGGGCATGACCTGCCCGCCGAATCCGACCGCCTGCTGGATGCGCTGACGCACTGTGCCGCCCCCGTGGTTATGGTAACCAACGAAACCGGGTGGGGTGTGGTTCCCGAAAACCGTCTCGCGCGGGCATTTCGTGATGAACAGGGCCGGCTGAACCAGCGGCTGGCGGCGCAGGCCGGCCTGGTGGTGGCGGTGATGTGCGGCCTGCCGCTGGCGCTGAAGGGGGCGCTGCCGTGACCCGGTTCTGGCTGGTCCGCCACGGGCCGACCCATGCGAAAACCATGGTCGGCTGGACCGACCTGCCCGCCGATCTGTCCGACACCGCCGCCCTGACCCGGCTCTCCGCCTTCCTGCCCCAAGGCGCCCCGGTGGTCTCTTCCGATCTGTCCCGCGCCGTGGCCACGGCCGACACCCTTGGCCCGCGCCCGCGCCTGCCCCATGACCCCGCCCTGCGCGAAATGCACTTCGGCCAGTGGGAGATGCGCAGCTTCGCCGAGATCGAGGCCGAGACGCCCGATCTGATCCGCGCCTTCTGGGAAAGCCCGGGCGACACCCGCCCCCCCGGCGGCGAAAGCTGGCATCAGTTGTCCGTCCGTATCGGCGCGGCGCTGGACAGGCTTGAGGGGCTGGCCCCCGATATCATCGTGGTCTGCCATTTCGGCCCGATCGTCGCCGCGCTGCAACGGGCCGAGAACCTGTCGCCCGAGGCCGCCTTCGCCCATCGGATCGACCCGCTCTCCGTCACCTGCCTGCGGTTTGCGCCCGGGTCCGACGTGGGCCCGATCAATCACCGCCCGTGATGAACGCCGTCACCATTCTTCGTTTCCCCCCGCGGCGCCCGCGCCCTAGGGTCTGGACCGCAAAGGAGACCCCGAATGACCTATGACCTGGTGATCGGCGACCGCGGCTATTCCAGCTGGAGCCTGCGCGGCTGGCTCCTGTTCGACGCCTTCGGCATCCCGGTGAAAACCCACCTCGCCCGGCTTTATACCGACGAGTTGCCCAACCTCCTGCGCAGCTATTTTCCCGGCCGCACCGCCCCCACCATGCGCACGCCCGATGGCAGCGTCGTCCCCGAGACCATCGCCATCGCCGAGGAACTGGCCAGCCGCCACCCCGATGCCGGCATCTGGCCCGGCCCCCCCCAAGCCCGTGCCACCGCCCGCGTGCTGGCCGCCGAGATGCACGCCGGCTTCACCGCGCTGCGCAGCCACTGCCCGATGAACCTGCGCGTCAGCTATACCGACTGCGCGCCGCCGCCCGAGGTGCTGGCCGACCTGGCCCGGCTTGAATCGCTCTGGTCCTGGGCGCGGCAGACCACCGGCTCCACCACGCCCTGGCTCTGCGGCGCCTATTCCGCCGCCGATGCCTTCTTTGCCCCCGTCGCCAGCCGCATCGCCACCTACAACCTGCCCGTCGGTGCCGCGGCCATGGTCTATGTCAACGCCCACCTTGCCCACCCCTCGTTCCGCCGCTGGCGCGCCATGGGCCTGGTCGACGGCGCCGACCAGCCGTTCTACTTCCGCGACTACCCCCGCCGCGACTGGCCCGGCCCCGTCCCGCTGGCCGCCCGCCCCGTGCCGGGTTCGCAGGCCGAGAACGCCGCCTGCCCCTATTCCGGCAAGCCCGTCACCCATGTGCTTGACCTCTCGGGCCGGCGCTTCGGCTTCTGCAACGCCTTCTGCCGCGACAAGACCGCCGCCGACCCCGAGGCCTGGCCGGCCTTCATGGCGCTCTACCGCGGCGGCTGATCCCGGTTTCCCTTCCGGCGCTTACACTTCCTTAACCATTTACCGGCTACCCCGTTAACCAAAGCAGCAGGGCAGATCCGGAACGGGGAAGACATGGTGGCGCGCGCCTATACGGTGGCCTTCGAAGGCGTCGAGGCCCGCCTGGTCGAGGTGCAATGCGCGCTCTCCTCCGGCACCGCCGCCTTCAACCTGGTCGGCCTGCCCGACAAGGCGGTCAGCGAGGCGCGCGAAAGGGTGCGCGCGGCGCTGAACGCGCTGTCGATCGCGCTGCCGGCGCGGCGGATCACCGTCAACCTTTCCCCCGCCGACCTGCCCAAGGAAGGCTCGCATTTCGACCTGCCCATCGCGCTGGCCCTGCTGGCCGAACTGGAAATCATCCCCCGGGACGAGGTCGAGCATGTCGTCGCCATGGGCGAACTGTCGCTGGACGGCCGGCTGATGCCGGTGGTCGGCGCCCTGCCCGCCGCCATGACCGCGGCCGAGGAAGACCGCGCCCTGCTCTGCCCCCGCTCCAGCGGCGCCGAGGCCGCCTGGGTCGGCGCGACCGAGGTGCTGGCCGCCGGCTCGCTGGCCGAGGTGGTGCGCCACTACACCGGCCAGTCGCCCCTGCCCCCGGCCGAGCCGGGCGAGGTCATCGCCGCCCCCCCCGGCCGCGACCTGCGCGAGGTCAAGGGCCAGGAACGCGCGAAACGGGCGATGGAAATCGCCGCAGCCGGCCGCCACCACCTGTTCATGGTCGGCACGCCCGGCTCGGGCAAATCCATGCTGGCCGCGCGCCTGCCCGGCATCCTGCCGCCACTGTCGCCGGCCGAGGCGCTGGAAACCTCGCTGGTGCATTCGCTGGCCGGCCTGCTGGGCGATGGCGGCATCTCGCGCGCCCGGCCGTTCCGCGAACCGCATCACACCGCCTCGATGGCGGCCATCGTCGGCGGCGGCAAGGGGGCGAAACCCGGAGAGATCAGCCTGGCCCACAACGGCGTGCTGTTTCTCGACGAACTGCCGGAATTCCCCCGCACCGTGCTGGATACCCTGCGCCAGCCGATCGAGACCGGCCAGGTCATGGTGGCCCGCGCCAATGCCCATGTGCATTATCCCTGCCGCTTCCTGCTGATCGCCGCGGCCAATCCCTGCCGCTGCGGCTATCTGACCGACCCCGCCCGCGCCTGCGGCAAGGCGCCGCTGTGCGGCGAAGACTACCTTGGCCGCATCTCGGGGCCGCTGATGGACCGGTTCGACCTGCGGGTCGAGGTGCCGCCGGTGGGCTTTTCCGATCTCGACCTGCCGGCCTCGGGCGAAGGCTCGGCCAGCGTCGCCGCCCGTGTCGCCCAGGCGCGCGGCCGGCAAGAGGCGCGGTTCCGCGACCACCCCGCCGTGCGGGTCAATGCCGACATGGAAGGCGCGCTGCTCGAGGAAACCGCCACGCCCGATGCCGAGGGCAAGGCGCTGCTGGCGCGGGCGGCCGAACGCATGGGCCTGTCGGCGCGGGGCTATCACCGCATCCTGCGGGTCGCGCGCACCATCGCCGACCTCGACGGCTCTGCCACCGTCCGCCAGCCGCATGTGGCCGAGGCGATCGGCTACCGGCTGACCGTCAGAACCAACTGACCCACCGCACCCGCCGCCGCCTCGTCGATGACTTCGTCACTCCTCGGCTCCGCCCCCCGGCGAGAAGAAGCCGAAGGCGAACGACGAGCCCCCATCCCAAGCCCCCATCCAGGCCTTCAGCCCCAGGCGCTCATCCCCGCCGCCTTGCCTCGATCGCTTCCCAGATCCGGGCGGCCGCATTGGTGCCGTCGAACCGCTCCAGTTCCTGGATCCCGGTCGGAGAGGTCACGTTGATCTCGGTCAGCCAGTCGCCGATCACGTCGATGCCGACAAAGACCTGGCCCTTTTCCCGCAAGACCGGGCCGATGGTGGCGCAGATCTCCAGATCGCGCTCGGTCAGGCCGATCTTTTCCGGCCGGCCGCCGACATGCATGTTCGACCGCGTCTCGCCCGCCTGCGGCACCCGGTTGATCGCGCCAACCGGCTCGCCATCGACCAGGATCACCCGCTTGTCGCCCTTGGCCACCGCCGGCAGGAATTTCTGCACGATCAGCGGCTCGCGGTTGATGCCGGTGAACAGTTCGTACAGCGACGACAGGTTGCGGTCGTTCGGGTCCAGCCGGAACACCCCGGCGCCGCCATTGCCATAAAGCGGCTTCAGGATGATGTCGCCATGCCGCGCCTTGAATTCGCGGATGGTCCGCAGGTCGCGCGCAATGGCCGTCGGCGGCGTCAGGTGCGGAAAGCGCAGCACCAGCAGCTTCTCGGGGTAATTCCGCACCCAGAACGGATCGTTCACCACCAGCGTCTTCGGGTGGATCATCTCGAGCAGATGCGTGGTGGTGATATAGCCCATGTCGAAGGGCGGATCCTGGCGCAGCCAGACCACGTCGAAATCGCCCAGGTCCACCTCGGTCTCGGGCCCATAGCTGACATGGTTGCCCTCCTCGCGCCGCAGCTCGATCGGAAAGCCGCGCGCCATCACCCGGCCCTCGACATAGGCCAGCTTGTCCGGCGTGTAGAAAAACAGCGAATGCCCGCGTGCCTGCGCCTCGAGGCCGATGCGGAACGTCGAATCGGCATTGATGTTGACCGACCCGATCGGGTCCATCTGCAGGGCAACCTTCAGGGGCATCGCGCATTCCTCCGTCTTGCGCCCCTTTGATGACGCAAGCCCGCGCCGGATGCACACCGGTCAGTCGAACAGGATCGCTTCCATCACCTCAATCGTGCCCCGGCCATCGACCAGCGCCAGGTCCAGCCGCATGTCGCGGATGCCTTCGCCGGCCATGTCCAGCATGCAGCGTTCGGTCGCCTGCGCCACCCGCCGCAACTGGGCGGCCGTCGCATGTTCCCAGGCCTGCGCATGCGAGGCGCTCTGCTTGACCTCGACCGCGACCAGATCGGCGGCGCGGCGCAACAGCAGGTCGATCTCACCCTCGGGGCAGCGTTTGCGGCGCGCCACCAGATGATAGCTACGGTCCAGATAATGCCGCAGACCGCATCTTCGGCCGCGGCGCCGGACAGAGTGCGCCCGCAGGCCCGCGCCTTGCGGCGTGACAGGCCGGCATCCCCGGGCAGAAAATCGAGCGGCATCGGCACCCCCATCGCTACCGTCCCAGGATACCCCCGTTCACGGCAATTTCGACAGCTTTAGCGCCATTTGGTAAATATCCCGTTTCGCCGCACCGGTCGCCCTGGCCACGTCCGCCGCCGCGTCCTTGACGCTCATCGTCTCCAGCGCCTTGCGGATCGCCGCTTCCAGCGTGGCCGCATCCGCCACCGTCTCGGGGCCGCGGTCGACGACCAGCACGATCCGCCCTTCGGCTCGGCGCCGGCAAGGCGCGCCGCCAGCTCCGCCAGGCTGCCGCGCGCCACTTCCTCGAACCGCTTCGTCAGTTCCCGGCACAGCGCCGCCTGCCGGTCGCCGCCCAGCGCCTGCGCCATCTCGCCCAAGAGCCGCCCCACCCGTTTCGGCGACTCATAAAGGATCAGCGTCGCCCGGACCGGCGCCAGTTCCGCCAGGAACCGCGCCCGTTCCCCCGCCGCCGCCGGCGGGAACCCCGCGAACAGGAACCGATCCGACGGCAGCCCCGACACCGCCAGCGCGCAGAGCGCCGCCGAGGCCCCCGGCGCGGCCACCACCGGCAGCCCTTCGGCCACCGCGGCCCGCACCAGCCCGAACCCCGGATCCGACACCAGGGGCGTGCCCGCCTCGGGCGCGTAGGCCACCGACTTGCCCGCGCGCAGGGCCGCCAGCAGCCGCGGCAGCGCCACCGCCTCGTTGTGGTCGTGATAGGCGACCAGCGGCCGGCCGTTCAGCGCGATGCCGTGGATCTCCATCAGGTGCCGCAGCGACCGCGTATCCTCGGCCGCCAGCACATCGGCCCCGGCCAGCAGGTCCAGCGCGCGCAGCGCTGATGTCGCGCGCCGCGCCGATCGGCACCGCCACCATGTGCAGCCCCGGCGGGATCCCGCCCGCCGGCCCGCGGCCGCCCGCCAAACCGGTCATCCCCGGCCCCTGACAAGTTTACTTCGCGTCTGGAACCCATTACTCTGCCTGAACGTTGCCGCGCTGTCTCAGAACGGGAAGTCTCCATGTTGTCTCGCATTCCGCCGGGCCCGCAAGGCCCTGGCCCAGTTTCTCCTTGTCACCTCTGCCGTTCTGCTGGCGCCTGCGTGCCCTCGGACGGGCCCGGCGCCGCGGGGCCCGGGGTCGACGGCAAGACCCCGGTGCAGGTGGCGCTCCTGGTGCCCGGCGCCTCGGGGCAGGCCTCGGATGCGATCCTGGCCAAGAGCCTGGAGAATGCCGCCCGCCTGGCCATGGCCGACCTTTCCGGCGTGACCATCGACCTGCGCGTCTACCAGACCGGCGGCAGCGCCGGGAACGCCCAGGCCATGGCCGTCAAGGCGATGGACGAAGGCGCCAGCATCATCCTCGGCCCGGTCTTCGCCCAAGAGGCCAATGCCGCCGGCGTCGCCGCCGCAGGGCGCGGCATCAGCGTGCTGGCCTTCTCCAACAACACCGACATCGCCGGCGGCAATGTCTTTGTCCTTGGCCCGACCTTCGACAATACCGCGCGCCGCCTTGCCGGCTATGCCGTCCGCCAGGGCCACAACCGCATCATGATCGTGCATGACAAGAACACCGCCGGCGAAACCGGCCGGGCCGCGATCAGAAGGGCGTCGCCAGTGCCGGCGGCACCGTCGTCGCGGTCAGCTCCTACGAATTCTCGCAAAACGGCGTCACCGGCGCGGCCCCCGGCATCGCCGCCACCGCCAAAGCAGCGGCGCCACCGCGCTGTTCCTGACGGCCGATACCGCCGGCGCCCTGCCGCTCCTGACCCAGTCGCTGATCGACAACGGGCTTGACCGCAGCACCGCGAAATTCCTGGGTCTGACCCGCTGGGACATCCCCGCCGCCACCCTGGGCCTGCCCGGCGTGCAGGGCGGCTGGTTCGCCCTGCCCGATCCCGGCCTCTACGCCCAGTTCCAGAGCCGCTACCAGGCCGCCTATGGCGAGCCGCCGCACCCGATCGCCGGGCTGGCCTATGACGGCATCGCCGCCATCGGCGCGCTGGCGCGCTCGGGCAAGGATCTGGGCCCGCGCGGCCTGACCCAGACCGCGGGCTTCGTCGGCGTCACCGGCATCTTCCGGCTGCGCGGCGACGGCACCAACGAACGCGGCCTCGCCATTGCCGAGATCCGCAACAACCAGGTCGTCGTGATTGACCCCGCACCCCGCAGCTTCTCCGGCGCCGGCTTCTGATCCGGCCGCCGCCTTGGACCGCAGCATCGCCCGGCTGCCGCTGGATGGCGGGCCGCTGGCCGGCCAGCCGCTGCTGCTGCCGGCGGCGCAGATCATCGACCCGCGGGCGCTGATCCGCGCCATCATGGCCGACCTGCCGCAGGCCGAGGATGCCCGCGCCGCCCGCGCCATCGCCGTGCGGCACCTGTCCGGCGCGATGGCCGCCGCCAATACCGCGCTCGAGGCCGCCTTTGCCGCAGCACCCCGGCTGGCGCGGCCCCTGGTGGTGGCGCAGGCGCATCTGACCGACGGGCTGGTGACCACCGCGCTGGCGGTGTCGCAACACCTGCACCCGCTGCCCAACCCGACCGAGGCCGAACGCATCGCCGTCCTTTCGGTCGGCGGCTATGGCCGGGGCGAGATGGCGCCGCATTCCGATGTCGACCTCCTGTTCCTGACGCCCTGGAAGATCACCCCCTGGGCCGAGAGCGTGATCGAGACCATGCTCTACCTGCTGTGGGACCTGAAGCTGAAGGTCGGCCATTCCTCGCGCACGGTAAAGGATTGCATCCGGCTCGGGCGCGACGACATCACCATCCGCACCGCGCTGCTGGAACACCGCTTCATCGCCGGCCACGCGCCGCTGGCCACCGAACTGGCCGACCGGCTCTGGGGCGAGTTGTTCCGCAACACCGGCCCGGAATTCATCGAGGCCAAGCTGGCCGAACGGGCCGAGCGGCACAAAAGGCAGGGCGGCCAGCGCTACATGCTGGAACCCAACGTCAAAGAGGCCAAGGGCGGCCTGCGCGACCTGCAGACGCTTTACTGGATCGGCAAGTACCTGCACCGCGTGCCGCGCGCCAAGGGGCTGGTGGATGCCGGCCTCTTCACGCTCGTGGAATACGAGGCCTTTGCCCGCGCCGAGGATTTCCTCTGGGTGGTGCGCTGCCACCTGCATTACATCACCCGCCGCGCCACCGACCAGCTGACCTTCGATCTCCAGGTCGAGGTGGCCTCGCGCATGGGCTATGCCGATCAGGGCGGCCGGCGCGCGGTCGAGGTCTTCATGCAGGACTAGTTCCGCCACGCCACCCGCGTGGGCGAGTTGACCCGCGTGTTCCTGACCGAGCTGGAGGCCCGCCACGCCAAGCGCGAGGCCAGCCTCCTGGGCATCTTCAAGCGCACCAAGCGGGTCAAGCCCGGCTTCCGGCTGGTGCAGGGCCGCATCGACGTGGCCGACGCCAGGGCCTTCCTCAAGGACAAGCTGAACCTGCTGCGCGTCTTCGAGGAAGGGCTGCGCACCGGCTATCTGATCCACCCCAACGTCATGCGCATCGTCACCGCCAACCTGGAGCTGATCGACGACGAGATGCGCGAGAACCCCGAGGCGGTGCGCATCTTCCTCGACCTGATGCTGAAACACGGCAACCCGGAACGCGCGCTGCGGCGGATGAACGAACTGGGCGTCCTTTCCGCCTTCATCCCGGAATTCGAACCCATCGTCGCCATGATGCAGTTCAACGTCTACCACCACTACACGGTCGACGAACACATCATCCAGTGCATCTCGATCCTGGCCCAGATCGAACGCGGCGAACTGGTCGAGGACCTGCCGCTCTCCTCCTCGATCCTCAAGGAAGGCATCAACCGCAAGGTCCTCTACGTCGCCCTCCTCCTGCACGACATCGGCAAGGGCCGCCCCGAGGACCACTCCATCCTCGGCGCCCAGATCGCCCGCCGCGTCGCCCCGCGCCTGGGCCTGACCGAGGACGAATGCGACACCGTCGAATGGCTGGTGCGCTATCACCTGCTGATGTCCGACATGGCGCAGAAACGCGACATCGGCGACCCGCGCACCGTCCGCGACTTTGCCAAGGCGGTAAAGACCCGCAAACGGCTCGACCTCCTGACCGTGCTGACCGTCTGCGACATCCGCGGCGTCGGCCCCAACACCTGGAACAACTGGAAGGCCATGCTGCTGCGCCAGCTGCACAAGCAGACGGCCGAGGCGCTGGAAGGCGGGCTGGAACAACTGAACAGCGAAAAGCGCGAGAACGAGGCCAAGCGCCTCCTGCGCGACCGCCTCGCCGACTGGGACGCCCGCGACCTGCGCACCGAACTGGCCCGCCACTACCCGCCCTACTGGCAGGGCCTCTCGACCGATACCCAGGCCGTCTTCGCCACCCAGTTGCGTGACCTTGCCGATGACCAGATCCGCATCGACCTGCACCCCGACCTCGACCGCGACGCCACCCGCGCCTGTTTCGCGCTGGCCGACCACCCCGGCATCTTCTCGCGGCTCGCGGGCGCGCTGGCACTGGTCGGCGCCAACGTGGTCGACGCCCGCACCTATACCTCCAAGGACGGCTACGCCACGCCCGTCTTCTGGGTCCAGGACGCCGAAGGCCGCCCCTATGAGGCCTCTCGCCTGCCCCGCCTGCGCCAGATGATCGAACGCACCCTGAAAGGCGAGGTCATCGCCCGCGACGCGCTGAAGGATCGCGACAAGGTGAAAAAGCGCGAACGCGAGTTCCGCTTCCCCACCCATATCACCATCGACAACGAAGGCTCGGAAATCTACACCATCGTCGAGGTCGACACCCGCGACCGCCCCGGCCTGCTCTATGACCTGACCCGGACGCTGGCCAATGCCAATATCTCGATCGTCTCGGCGGTGATCGCCACCTATGGCGCCCAGGTGGTCGACACCTTCTACGTCAAGGACATGTTCGGCCTGAAACTGCACCAGAAGGCCAAGCAGGACGCGCTGGAAAAGAAGCTGCGGCAGGCCATCACCGACGGCGCCGCGCGGGCGCAGGGCTGACGCGATGCCGCCTCCCCCCCCCCCCCAACCCCCCCCGCACCCGCCGCCTCTGCCGCCCGCAGATGAAACCCATCCGCCCCATGAAACGCCCCGCCCCATGAAACCCATCCGTCTCGTCCGTGGCTTCCTGACCGTCGGCCTCTGGACCCTGCTCAGCCGCGCCGTCGGCTTCATCCGCGACGTGATGATCGCCAATTACCTGGGCTCCGGCCCGGTGGCCGAGGCCTTCCTGGTGGCGCAGTCGCTGCCCAACATGTTCCGCCGCTTCTTTGCCGAAGGCGCCTTCAACATGGCCTTCGTGCCGATGTTCGCCAAAAAGCTGGAGGGCGGCGAGGATGCCGAAGGCTTCGCCCGCGACGCCTATTGGGGCATGGCCGCGCTCTTGACCGTCTTTTCCGTCATCGGCCATTTCGCCATGCCGCTCCTGGTGCTGGCCATGGCCTCGGGCTTTGCCGGCGACGAACGCTTTGCCCTGTCGGTGCTGCTGGGCCAGATCGCCTTTCCCTATATCCTCTTCATCTCGCTGACCGCGCTGGTCTCGGGGATGCTGAATGCCATGGGCCGCTTCCTCGCCACCGCCGTGGCGCCGGTCCTGATGAACCTGTTCCTGGTCGCCGCCATGGTCGCCGCCGCCCGGTTCGACTGGGACATCGGCCGCACGCTGGCCTGGTCGGTCACGCTGTCGGGGGTGTTGCAACTCTTGTTCACCTGGGCGGTGCTGCGCCGCGCCGGCATGGGCCTGCCCTTCCGCAGGCCGCAGCTGACGCCCGAGTTGAAACGGCTGGCGGTGATCGCCGCGCCCGCCGTGCTGGCCGGGGGCGTGGTGCAGATAAACCTGATCGTCGGCCGCCAGGTCGCCTCCTTCACCGAAGGCGCGGTCGCCTGGCTGACCTATGCCGACCGGCTCTACCAGTTGCCCCTGGGCGTGGTCGGCATCGCCATCGGCGTGGTGCTGCTGCCCGACCTGTCGCGCCGCCTGCGTGCCGGCGACGAAACCGGCGGCCGCGAAAGCTTCAATCGCGGCGCCGAATTCGCGCTGTTCCTGACCATCCCCGCCGCCGTGGCGCTGATGGTGATCGCGCTGCCCATCATCACCGTCCTGTTCCAGCGCGGCGCCTTCACTGCCGCGGATCTGCAGGAAACCGCGGTGGCGCTGGCGGTCTATTCGCTGGGCCTGCCCGCCTTTGTCCTGCACAGGTGTTGCAGCCGCTCTACTACGCCCGCGAAGACACCCGCCGGCCGTTCAACTTCGCCGTCCTGTCCATGGTGGTGAATGCGGTGGCCGCCTTTGGCCTGGCGCCGGTCTTCGGCTATCTCGCCGCCGCCGTCGGCACCACGCTGTCGTCCTGGATGATGGTGGCGCAACTCTGGCGCGGCACCCGCCGCATGGGCGCCTCGGCCCGCATCGACGCCCGCTTCCGCCAGCGCGTGCCCTGATCCTGCTCTCGGCCGCGGTGATGGGCCTCGTCCTCTGGGCGCTGGCCTGGGCGATGGGCGACGCGCTCTATGCCAGGGGCACCCGCACGCCGGCCCTGGCCGCACTGGTGCTGCTGGGCGCCGCCACCTATTTCGCCACCGCCGCCCTGACCGGCGCCATGGGCCTGGCCGAACTCAGGGCCTTCCTGCGCCGCGGCCGGAAAAGCGGCGGCTAGCCAGACCGGCCCAACCGCCCCTGCCCGACCGCTCCTGCCCCCGCCCCTTCATCTTGGCCAAAATACTCCGGGGGAAGGGCAAGCCGCGGGGCAGCGCCCCCGTCCCCGCTCTCCATCCCGCTCCCCGGCCCGGGGCCCAAAGGTTAAGGCCGGGTTAATTCGGACCGGTCAACCCATTGAAATCCTTTGCGTCCCCCAGCGTCCCACGCCGGGACGCTAGCGCGCCGCAACTTGGCCACCACCCGGCCCCAGCCGCCGGGGCTGACCACGAAACTCAACAGGAACCCGGCCGCGAACCCCGCCAGCTCGGCCACCCAGTAATACCCGCCCCCGAACAGCATGCCAAAGACGAACTGCACCCCCATCAGCATCCCGATCAGGCTGAAGGCCCTGAGCTGGCTGCCCCCCGTCGCGGCCTGCCGCACCCAGATCATGAAGGTAAAGGCCCCGATCAACCCGTAGACCGCCGGATAGGCCCCGATCAGCGGCACCCGGTTGCCCTGCAGCACCAGCGTATAGACCCCCGCCCCCACCACCGCCGCGCCCAGGAACACCACCGCGACCGCCCACCAGCGGAACACCTCGCCCACCATCTTGCCCAGGGCCAGCAGCAGCACCACCGCAAACAGTGCCGCGGTGAAACTGCCCTGCACCAGCACATAGCTGACCGGCCGCCACAGCGAATCCGCCGGCCAGTTGCCGGTCTGCCAGGAATAGCGCAGGAGGTCGGGCGAAAGGCGAAATACTCCATCGCCTGCAGCCGCCAGCCGATCCCGGCCTGCCCGCCCACCAGCCCGGCCTCGGCCAGCTGCAGCACCACCTCCATCGCGATCAGGGGCAGCGCCAGCGCCCAGACGATCCAGGGCAGGGGTTCATCGGCGGGGCATTGTAGTCGCGCTGCATCGGCCTCACTCCTTGGGGCCGTTGACGCCCCTTTCCCCATCGTCTACGCCCAACCCAGCCTTTTTTCCAGACCCGGAGCCCGCCCATGCCCGCACCCTTCGCCCCCCGCATCTTCTCGGGCATCCAGCCTTCGGGCGGGTTGACGCTGGGCAACTACCTTGGCGCGCTGAAACGGTTCGTCGAAAAGCAGGACGAGGGCATCGAGACCATCTATTGCATGGTCGACATGCACGCGATCACCGTCTGGCAGGAGCCGGAAAAGCTGCGCCAGCAGACGCGCGAGGGGGCGGCCGCCTTCATCGCCGCCGGCATCGACCCCGCCCGCTCGATCCTGTTCAACCAGAGCCAGGTCACCGCGCATGCGGAACTGGGCTGGATCTTCAGCTGCATCGCCCGCATGGGCTGGATGAGCCGGATGACGCAATGGAAGGACAAGACCGCCGGCAAGAACGCCGAAGCGGCCAGCCTGGGCCTGTTCGCCTATCCTGCGCTGATGGCGGCTGACATCATGGCCTATCACGCCACCATGGTGCCGGTGGGCGACGATCAGCGCCAGCACCTGGAGCTGACCCGCGACATCGCCATCAAGTTCAACAACGACTATGGGGTGGAATTCTTCCCGGTGGTCGAGCCGCTGATCGAGGGCGCCGCGACCCGCGTCATGTCCTTGCGCGACGGCACCAAGAAGATGTCGAAGTCCGACCCCAGCGACCAGAGCCGGATCAACCTGACCGACGACGCCGACACCATCGCCGCCAAGATCCGCAAGGCAAAGACCGACCCCGAGCCCCTGCCCGAGAGCGCCGAGGGGCTGAAGGACCGGCCGGAGGCGCGCAACCTGGTGAACATCTATGCCGCACTGGCCGGCCATACGGTCGATCAGGTGATCAAGGATTTCGCTGGCGCGCAGTTCGGCACCTTCAAGCCGGCGCTGGCCGACCTGGCGGTGGCCAAGCTGTCGCCGATCACCGACGAGATGAACCGGCTGATGAAGGACCCGGCCGAAATCGACCGCATCCTGGGCCAGGGCGCCGACCGGGCCGAGGCCATCGCCCGGCCGATCGTCGACCGCGTCTATGACATTACCGGCATGATCCGGTCACGCCGGCGGTAACGGCCGCCGGGTTATCCCCAGGATTCCGGCCCGCTGTCACAGGATTGAATCCTGCGGCTGCCAGGGTCGCGCCGACGGGTGCGGCCTGTCCCCCTGATCCTCGGCATCGCCCCCCCGGCGATGCCGGCCCCGCGCCCCGCCTGCCCCCGTGTGTCCCCTCGCACGGGGGCACCCTTTTGCCCGCCCGCAAGCCTGTTGACTTTGGCGGCGGTTGCATGGTGGCTGGTGCGGGATGCAGCCGAAACCCCGACCGGAAGACATGCCCGACATCACCGCAGCGTTACGGCCTGCCCCGCAGGCCGATGCCAAAGGCCGGCCGCGCATCATGGTGGCGCCGAACGGCGCCCGGCGCGGCAAGGCGGATCATCCGGCGGTGCCGCTGAGCATTGCCGAAACCCTGGCCACCGCGGTGGCCTGCCGGGCGGCCGGGGCCGATGCGCTGCACCTGCATGTGCGCGACGGCACGGGCGCGCATGTGCTGGACGCGGGGCTATACCGCGAGGCCTTGCGCGAACTGGCCGGCGCCGTGCCGGGGATGCGGGTGCAGATCACCACCGAGGCCGCAGGCATCTTTGGGCCGCAGGCGCAATACGACTGCCTGCGCGAGGTGGCGCCGGGCTGGGCCTCGGTCGCGGTGCGGGAGATTGCCCGCGATCCGGGGCTTGCGCCGCGGCTCTATGCGCTCTGCGCCGATCAGGGGACCGAGGTGCAGCATATCCTTTATGACAGCGCCGATGCCGGCCTGTTGCGGGACTGGCAGGCGCGCGGGATCGTCCGGCCCGGGCAAGGGGCTGCCCTTTTCGTGCTGGGCCGATATGCGGCGGGGCAGGTCTCGGCCCCGGCGGATCTGGCGCCGTTTCGCGCCGCCCTGCCGGATGCACGCGGCTGGATGGCCTGCGCCTTTGGCCCCGGCGAACATGCCTGCCTGGTCGAGGCGGCCCGGCAGGGTGGCGCGGTTCGCGTCGGGTTCGAGAACAGCCTTGTCGCTGCCGATGGCACGCCCTATGCCGACAATGCGGCATCCGTCGCGGCGCTGTGCGCGGCCTTGCAAGGGGCGGTGGCATGACCGGCGCCCGGCAGCTGCGCATCCTGGCCTGCCAGATCGAGATACCGCCGATGACCACGGCGGCCGAGCGCGACCGCCACCTGGCCGCGACCGCCGATCAGGTCCGCGCCGCGCTGCGCGAGACCCCGGCCGATCTGGTGGTGCTGCCCGAACTGGCCAGCATGGATTATGCGCGCGCCAGCTTTGACCGGCTGGACCAGCTGGCCGAGCCGCTGGAGGGGGCGTCGTTCCACACCTGGTCGGCACTGGCGCGGGATCTGGGCGTGCATGTGCTGTATGGGTTTGCCCGGCGCGAGGGGGATCGCCATTTCATTTCGGTCGCGGCGGTGGATGCGAAAGGCGCGCTGATCGGGCATTACGACAAGCTGCATCTGGCGCAATTCGGCGCCTCGATGGAGAAAGAGTATTTCAGCCGTGGATCGCGGCTGCTGATCCTGGATGTCTGCGGGTTCCGGCTGGCGCCGGTGATCTGCTATGACATCCGCATCCCGGAACTGTCGCGGGCGCTGGCGGTTGGCCATGGAGTCGACGCGATCCTGCATTGCGGCGCCTATTTCCGCGACGCCTCGTTCCACAGCTGGCATGCCTTTGTCACCACGCGGGCGATCGAGAACCAGTGCTATGTGCTGTCGCTGAACCGCGCGGGGGCGGATTACGGCCATTCGATCCTGTGCCGGCCCTGGCAGGACGGGGCCACGCCGCCGACGGTCTTTCCCGAACACCGGGCGGCGATGGTGCTGTTGCGGCTGGACCGGGACGAAATCGCCGCGGCGCGGGCGCAGTATTCCTTTCTGCGCGACCGGCTGGAGAGCTACGACCTGCCCTGCTGAACCGCACCGGTCACAGCACCTGCCCGGTGGCGTCGAACCATTTCGCGCGGGTCCAGTCGATCTGCAGCGCGACGCGGGTGCCGGGGGTGTGCGCGCTGTCGCCCGGAAGGCGCAGGGTCAGGTCGGCGGGCAGGCCCGGAACCCGGACATAGGCATAGGTTTCGGCGCCGAGGCGTTCGATCAGCTCGATCTCTCCGGCGATATCGGCGTCGGTGCCGGCGGCCAGCGCCAGATGTTCGGGCCGGACCCCCAGTTCGGTCGCCCCCTGCTTGCCGGCCGGCAGCGGCATCGGCGCCATGCCCGGCACCTCGACCCTGCCCGCATCGGCGCGGACCGGCAGGAAGTTCATCGACGGCGCGCCGATGAAGCCGGCGACAAAGCGGTTCGCGGGGTGTTCATACAGGTCCATCGGGGTGCCGACCTGCTCGATCCGGCCATCGTTGAACACCACGATCCGGTCGGCCAGGGTCATCGCCTCGACCTGGTCATGGGTGACGTAGACCATGGTCGCGCCCAGCCGCTGATGCAGCCGCGCGATTTCCAGCCGCATCTGCACGCGCAGGGCGGCGTCGAGGTTGGACAGCGGTTCGTCGAACAGAAAGACCTTGGGGTTGCGGATGATGGCGCGGCCGATGGCGACGCGCTGGCGTTGCCCGCCCGAAAGCTCGCGCGGGTAGCGGGCCAGGAGCGGGGTCAGTTGCAGGGTCTCGGCCACGTCGCGGACGCGGGCGGCGATGGTGGCGCGGTCCACCCGTTGCAGGTGCAGGCCAAAGGCGATGTTGTCGGCCACCGTCATGTGCGGAAACAGCGCGTAGGACTGGAACACCATCGCAATGCCGCGATCGGCCGGGCGGGTGCGGGTGACCTCGCTGCCGTCCAGGCGGATGGCGCCCGAGGTCACGTCCTCGAGCCCGGCGATCATCCGCAGGGTGGTGGACTTGCCGCAGCCCGAGGGGCCGACGAAGACCACGAATTCGCCATCGGCGATGTCGAGGTCGAGCCCCTTGATCACCCGGACCGGGCCAAAGGATTTGCGAAGGTCGGAAAGTTGAAGCTGTGCCATGGGTTATCCTTTGACCGCGCCCATGGTCATGCCCTTGATGAAGAAGCGCTGGAAGAACAGGAAGACGAGAAGCGTGGGCAGGCTGGCGACCAGTGACAGCGCCCCCTGCACGCCCCAGGCGACGGAATACTGGCCCTTGAGGTTGACGATGCCGATCATGATGGTGCGCTTGCTGTCGGACTGGGTGAAGATCAGCGGCCAGAGGAAATCGTTCCAGATCCAGGTGAATTGCAGCGTGGCCAGCACGGCCAGGGCCGGCAGCGACAAGGGCAGGATGACCCGGGTCAGCACCTGCCATTCGCTGGCGCCTTCCATGATGGCGGCCTCGCGCAGCGCGTTCGGGACGGTGGCAAAGAAGTTGCGCATCATCAGCACGCAGATCGGCAGGCCCAGTGCGGAATGCACGATGATCACCGGCCAGAGCGTGTCGATCAGCCCCAGCCCGTTGAACAGCCGGAACAGCGGCACCAGGATCACCTGCGGCGGAAAGAACATGCCCGCCACGATCACCAGGAACAGCAGGTTCGAGCCGGGAAAGGGCAGCTTGGCAAAGACATAGCCGGCCATGACCCCCAGCGCGATCGAGACCGCCGTTGCCGGCAGCGTCACCAGGAGGGTGTTCAGGAAATACTGGTGGACGGCCGGGTTGCCCAGCACCTCGGCAAAGTTGCCGAGATACAGGCTGGCGGGCAGCGACCACAGCTCTCCCATCGAAATCTCGCGCGTGGTCTTGACCGAGGACAGCAGCACGCCGACCGTGGGCAACAGGAACAGCACCGCCAGCACGCAGAGGATGGTAAAGATCGCCGCGGGCCAGGGGTTGAAGCGGGGTTGGGGCCGGGTGTCAGCCATAGATCCGGTCCACCTTGCGCAACTGCCGGAAGTAAAGGCCGATGATCGCCAGCGCGATCAGGAACAGCACCACCGAAATCGCCGAACCATAGCCCATCAGGTATTTCTTGAAACTTTCATTATACATGTGCATCGCCAGCGTGTCCGAGCTGTTGAACGGCCCGCCGCCGGTCATGATGTAGAGAATGTCGAACCCTTTCAGTGAGTTGATGACCGACAGCGCCACCACGACCACGGTAGAGGGCGCCAGCAGCGGCAGCACCACCCGGCGAAAGCGCTGCCAGGGGCTGGCGCCCTCGATCTCGCAGACCTCGAGCAGGTCGCCGGGAATCGCGGTCAGGCCGGCCAGGTAGATCACCATGGAAAGGCCGGTCTGTTGCCAGGACCAGGCAACGATCACCGACCAGAGCGCGCTGTCGGGCTTGGCAAGCCAGGCATATTTGAATTTCTCGCCGGTCGCCTGGGTGACGAGCGTGTTCAGCAGGCCCCAGTCGGGCTGATAGATCCAGGTCCAGATCTGGCCGACGATGACGGCGGAGAGGCAGATCGGCAGGTAGAAGATGCTCTTGAACACCCGCGCCCCGGTCACGCGGGAATCCAGCAACAGTGCCAGCATCAGGCCCAGCGCGGTGGGCAAGACGATCGCCGCCACCATCCAGAGGGTGGTGTTGATCGCGGCCTGCATAAACAGCCGGTCGGTGGTGATCTTGGCAAAGTTGTCAAAGCCGACAAAGCTGTAATTGGCGTCGAAGCCGTTCCAGTTGGTGAAGCTGTAGTAGAACGAACTGAACAGCGGCCAGACCACGAACAGCCCGAAGACCGCCAGCGGCAGGGCCAAGAGCGCGATGCGCCAGAAGCGGTTGTGCTGTTCCATGCGTCCTGTCCGATGGCGGCCCCGGACCGCCCGCAAAGGGCGGCCCGGAGGTCATCTCATTCCTTGAAGGCGGCTTCGGTGTCGGTTGCCACCTGTGCCAGAATGGCATCGGCTTGCGAAGGGTCGTCGATGAAACGGGTGAACATCGACAGGCCCACCTCGGCCACGGGGGGCGGGGTTGCCAGGTCGTAGTTGAAGGCAAAGGCCTCGGCCGCGGCCACGGTCGCGGCGGCCTTCTGCATCACCGCGTTGTAGCTGGCGGGATCGACGTTGACATTGGCCGAGAGCGCGCCCTGCGCGTTGGCCCAGGCGGCCTGCACCCCGGCATCCGAGACCATGAAGGCCAGGAATTTCTCTGCCCCTTCGACGTTCGCGGCATTGGCGGCGATCACCAGCCCGTCGACCGGGCCGACGGCGGCGTTCGGCACGCCGTCCTTGACCCTGGGGAATTCGAAGAAGTCGTAGTCCTGCCCCGGAACCAGGCCGTTGCCGTTCCAGTAGCCGGTGATCCAGGTGCCCATCAGCGTCATTGCCGCCTCGCCGCGCGCCACCTTGTCAGAGGCGTCGGTCCAGTCGTCGGCATTGGCGTTCTCGACGAAATAGCCCTTGTCGAAAAGCTCCTTCCACAGGGCCAGCGCGGCGGCCACCTCTGGGTCGGAATATTTCGCCGCGCCCGACATCAGGCGCGCGCGATAGTCCGGCCCGGCGGTGCGCAGCAGCAGGTAGTCGAACCAGAACTGCGCCGGCCAGCGGTTTTTCGACCCCAGCGCGATCGGCGCGATGCCCTTGGTCTTCAGCGTCTCGCACAGCGCCAGGAATTCGCCCCAGGTCGCGGGCGGGGCGGTCATGCCGGCGTCGGCCAGCACCTGCACGTTGTAGAACATGCCGGCGTAGTGATAGTTGAACGGCACCAGATAGCGGCTGCCGTTGTAGAGCGTGGCACTGTCGGCGACCGGCTTGGCGATGACCGCATCCAGGCCATTCGCCGCCCACATCGCGTCGATCGGGTGCAGCGCGTTCGAATCGACGATGAACTGCACCCGCGCCCCGGCCCAGTAGCTGAACACGTCGGGCAGGCTGTTGCCCGCGGCGCGCACCAGGATGTCGGTCTTGAAATCCTCGTGCCCGACCGGGCTTTCCTTCAGGGCAATGCCGGTGGCTTCGGTGAACTTGGCCACCTGGTCGTTAAAGGCCTTCAGCCCCAGCTCGCCGGTGAAATAGTGGCTGATCGTCACCTCGCCCGATTGCGCCCAGGCCATGCGGCCCATGCCCAGCACCGGGACGGCAAGCGACCCCAGCAAGATGCCGCGCCGACTGATCTGCTTCATCTCATCCTCCCAGAAGTTTAAACATGCGGCACTTTCCCCTGCCGTCTTGCCCTTGATCGTCAAGAATTGCCGCCATGTCAACAATTAGTATTGCATAGCGCGTCAAAATGCGGGAAATAGACAGGAAGTCAGGCGTAGGGATAAGAAAGTTGCGCTATGTCAAACTATCTGTTTAGCATAGCGCAAACACCTCGCAACGCGACCGGAGCCAACACCATGCGCCTGCTGCAATCCCTGTCCCGCGGACTGGAGACCCTGAACTACATGACCGCCCAGCCCGCCCCGGTTCGCCTGACCGACGTGGCCGAGGCCCTGGGGGTGGACAAGTCGAACGCGGCGCATCTGCTGAAAACGCTGGTGGCCATGGGTTATGCCGAGCAGGACGACAGCCGCCGCTATCGGCCCAGTGCCAGGCTGGCCCGCGCGACGCGCACCGAACATACGCTGGAAGAAATCGTCGCCGTCAAGGAAGCCTGGCGCGGCACGCTCGAGGCGTTGGTGGCCCGGACCGGGGAATGCGCCCATCTGGCGGTGCTGGTGGGGTCGCGGGTCTGGTATATCGACAAGGTGGATTCGCCCCTGCCGCTGAAGGTGGACCACCCGATCGGGGCGCTGTCGCCCCTGCATTGCACCGCGCTGGGCAAGTCGTTCCTGAGCTTTGGCCAGGCGCAGATGCCCGAAGAGATGCCCGTCTTTACCCCCCGCACGCTGACCACGCGGCGGGCGCTGCTTGACGAGATCGAGCGCACGCGGGAGCGCGGCTATGCGATCGACGACGAGGAATTCGCGCCGGGCATCCGCTGTGTCGCCCGGCCGATCTATGACGCGGGCGGGCGGATGATCGCCGCCATCGGCGTCTCGGGCCCCTCGGTCCGGGTCACCGACGCGCGCCTGCACGAACTGGGCCGGATCGTGGCCACCGCCGGACAGGGCGGGTTGCAAGAGGAAATGACAGCATGACCACCACGCCCCTGCGCGTCGGCCTGATCGGGACGGGCCGGATCTCGGACCTGCACGCCATTGAATACCTGCGCAATCCCGACGCGCGGATCGTGGCGCTGTGCGACCGCGACCTGGCCCAGGCCCGGGCAAAGGCGGCGGCCTGGGGCATTCCGGACGTGGCGGTTCACGACGACATCGACGCCTTTCTGGCGCGGGCCGACCTGGATCTGGTCGAGATCCTGTTGCCGCACCACCTGCACCTGCAGGTGGCGCTGAAGGCGATGGCGGCGGGCAAGATCGTCAGCCTGCAAAAGCCGATGTGCCTGGACCTGGCCGAGGCCGACCGGCTGGTGGCCGCGGCCGAGGCGCATGACCGGCCGGTAAAGATCTTCGAGAACTTCATCTTCTACCCGCCGGTGATGAAGGCGCGGTCGCTGATCGACCAGGGCGCCATCGGCACGCCGCTGTCGATCCGCATCAAGTCGAACCCCGCCCGCAGCGCCACCGCCTGGGAGGTGCCCGCCGCCGCCAATGCCTGGCGGCAGGAAAAGGGCCATGCCGGCGGCGGCCCGCTGGTGTTCGACGATGGCCACCACAAAGTCGCGCTGGCCTGGCATTTCATGGGCAACCCGACCGAAGTCCACGCCTTTATCGGCGATTGCGAGGGGCCCGGCGGCATCCGGTTCGACGCGCAGTCGATGGTGTCGTTCCGGTTTCCCGGCAACCGGGTCGGCAACCTGGAAATCGTCTATTCGCCCGAGATGGAATTGATGACGCAGCATTATGCCCAGGATGACCGGGTCGAGATCACCGGGACGGCGGGGGTGATCTTCATCAACGGCGGGCATGGGCGGCTGGGGGCGACGCCGCCGGTGACGCTGTATCGAGACGGCGCGCTGACCACCTATGACGTGCCCAGCGGCTGGGAACACAGCTTTGTCCAGTCGACCCGGCATTTCATCCATGCGCTGAAGACCGGGGCGCCGCCGGTGCTGACGGCGGCCGAGGGGCGGCAGGTGCTGCGCTTTGCGCTGGCCGCCGAGCAATCGGCCCGCGAGGGCCGGACGATCCGGCTGGACCACTGACCGGGGGGGCGGGTGATGAATGCAACGTCGCGTCCTTTCGCCGAACTCGGGTCTGCCGCGGAGCGCGCGCGGTTCCTGGCCAAGGCCGGCGGCCTGGATGCCTTTCTGGCCGGCGGCCAGGCCGGGCAGACCGTCACCCTGCCCCTGGCCGAGGCGCTGATCCTGGGCCTGATGCGGCAGGGCGTGACCAAGTATCTGGCGATCTTTGGCCATGGCTCGACCGCGCTGGCCGAGGTGCTGCGCGTCTATGAGGCGGCCGGGCTGGTGCGGTGCTGGCAGTTCCGCAACGAAGTGGAGATGGCCCATGCCGCCACCGCGCTGAGCTGGGTCTATGGCGAGGTGCCGGCCGTCGTGACCTCGATCGGGCCGGGCGCGTTGCAGGCCATGGCGGCCTCGCTGGCGGCCAGTTCGAACGGCGTCGGCGTCTATCATCTTTACGGCGATGAGACGACGCATGGCGAAGGCTACAACATGCAGCAGGTGCCGAAACCGGCGCAGGGGGTCTTTTCCCAGATCACCTCCCTGATGGGGGCCTCTTACACGCTGCACAGCCCAGGCAGCCTGCGCGATGGGTTGCGCAGGGGCGCATCCTGCGTGTTCCATCCATGGCGGCCTGGGCCCTTTTACCTGAACCTGCCGCTGAACACGCAGGAGGCGGCGGTGACGCTGCGGCTGGATGCGCTGCCGGAACGGCCGGACTATCCGGCGCTGGCCCCCGCCGATGACCGGGCGCTGATGGCGGCGGCGCGGGCCATCGCCGGGGCGGCGCGGGTGGCGATCAAGGCCGGCGGCGGCGCGCGGCCCGCGGCGGCGGCCGTCCGGCGGCTGGCCGAGGCGGCGGGGGCGGCGGTGGTCCTGTCGCCCGGATCGGTCGGGCTGTTGCCGGACGGGCACGCCCAGAACCTGCATGTCGGCGGCTCGAAAGGGTCGATCAGCGGCAATTGGGCGATGGATGAGGCCGATCTGCTGGTGGTGATCGGCAGCCGCGCGGTCTGTCAGGCGGATTGTTCGGGCATCGGCTGGCCCAAGGTGCGGCAGGTGGTGAACCTGAACGCCGACCCGGTCGACGTGCAGCATTACAACGCGACGCTTGCCTTGCCGGGCAATGCCGCGGTGGTGGCCGAGAGGCTGGCGGCGCTGGTGCAGGGATGCCGCAGAACCCGGCCAAGAGCGGTTGGCTGACGGCCGCGGCGGCGAAAAGGCCGAATGGCAGGCCCATCGCGCCGCCCGCGTGGCAGGCCCCGCGCTGGCCGATCCGGTCTGGCCGCAGCCGGTGATGACGCAGCCCCAGGCCATTGCGGCGGCGGACGGCTGGTGCCGCAAGGCGGGCGCGTTGAAATTCTTTGACGCCGGCGACGTGCAGGCCAACGGCTTTCAGGTCGTGCAGGACGACCTGCCCTGTCAGACCTTTACCGAAAGCGGCGCCTCCTACATGGGTTTTGCCGTCTCGGCGCTGTTGTCGCAGGCCCTGGCCGAAAAGGGGCGGCATGGCGTGGCCTTTACCGGCGACGGATCGTTCATGATGAACCCGCAGGTCCTGATCGACGCGGTGGCGCATGGCGTTCACGGCACGATCCTGTTGTTCGACAACCGCCGCATGGCCGCGATCTCCAGCCTGCAAGAGGCGCAATACGGGGTGAACTGGCGCACGCATGACGGGGTTGCGGTCGATTATCTTGCCATGGCGCGGGCGGTCAGCGGCGTTGCGGCCTTTGACGGCGGCAACACGCCCGAGGCGCTGGACCTGGCCCTGACCCAGGCGCGGGCGCACCGGGGGCTGAGCCTGGTGCATGTGCCGGTCTACTTTGGCCGCGATCCCGCAGGCGGCATGGGGTCTTATGGGCAATGGAACGTCGGCAACTGGTGCCAGACGGTGCAGGCCCGATACGCCGAAACCCTGATCTGACGGAGAGGCTAATGTATTCCGCCCATGGGCTATTCATCGCCGGCCAGTGGCGTGCCGCTTCGGACGGGGCCACCCAACCCGTCTACAGCCCGGTGACCGAGGCCGCGATCGGCGCCATTCCCGCCGCCACCGAGGCCGACCAGGACCTGGCGCTTGCCGCCGCCGCGGCCGGTTTTCCGGTCTGGGCGGCCACCCCCGCCTGGGATCGCGCGGCGGTGCTGCGGCGGGCGGCCGACCACCTGCGCGGGCGGGCCGACGCGCTGGCGGTGGTGATGTCGACCGAGACCGGCAAGCCCCTGGCCGAGGCGCGGGCCGAGGTCAACGCCAGCGCCGACCAGTTCGAATGGCAGGGCGAAGAGGCCAAGCGGATCTATGGCCAGACCATTCCGGGCCGGAACCCGCAGGAGCGCCTGACGGTCGGCTATCAGCCGGTCGGCCCCTGCCTGGCGCTGTCGGCGTGGAATTTCCCCATGCTCCTGCCCGCCCGCAAGATCGCCGCCGCGCTGGCCGCCGGATGCAGCGTCATCGCCCGCCCCGCCAGCGAGGCGCCGGGCAGCTGCTTTGCGCTGGCAACGGCGCTGGCCGAGGCGGGCCTGCCCGCGGGCGTGCTGTCGGTCCTGACCGGCCCCGCCGTGCCGATGGTGGAACGGCTGATCCGCTCGCCCGTCATCCGCAAGGTTTCGCTGACCGGGTCGGTTCCGGTCGGGCGGCAGGTGCTGCGGATCGCGGCGGATGACGTCAAGAAGGTGACGATGGAGCTGGGCGGCCATGCCCCGGTGATCGTGCATGCCGATACCGACCCGGTGGCGGCGGCGCGCAAGCTGGCGGCGACCAAGTTCCGCAATTGCGGGCAGGTCTGCATCTCGCCCTCGCGCTTTTACGTCCACCGCTCGATCCTGCCGGCCTTCGAGACGGCATTCGCCGAGGTGGCGCGGGCCATCCGCCCCGGCGACGGGCTGGACCCGGCGACCACCATGGGCCCGATGATCCGCGCCCGCGCGGTCGAGGCGGCGCTGGCGCTGATTGCCGATGCGCAGGATCGGGGCGCGCGCCTGCTGGCCGGGGGCAGCCGCCCGGCGCATCCGAACCGCGGGCATTTCCTGCAGGCCACGGTTCTGGCCGAGGTTCCCGACACCGCCCGCATCATGCGCGAGGAACCCTTTGCCCCGGTGGCGCCCATCGCCGGCTGGGACGATCTGGACGAGGTCATCGCCCGCGCCAATGCCACCGAATTCGGCCTGGCCGCCTATGTCTTTACCGAGAACGCCGCATTGGCCGCCCGCACGGCCGAGGCGCTGGAGGCCGGGATGGTCGGGATCAACGAGACGCTGCTGGCCACGGCCGAGGCGCCCTTTGGCGGCACGCGACACTCTGGCTTTGGGCGCGAGGGGGGCAGCCTGGGCATCCTGGACTACCTGACGCCGAAATACACCCGCCACCGCCTGAGCCTGACTTGACCTGAGCCTGACCTGAAAGGACCCGATCCATGACGAAACCCAAGGGCCTTGAGAACGGGCTGACCAACTATGGCGACCGCGATTTCGCGCGCTATCTGCGCCGGTCCTTTGCCAAGTCGATGGGCTATACCGGCGCCGCGCTGGACCGGCCGATCGTCGGCATCTGCACCTCTGAGTCCGGGTTCAACAACTGTCACCGCCATTTCCCCGAGATGATCGAGGCGGTCAAGCGCGGGGTGCTGGCGGCGGGCGCCTTGCCGGTCAGCTTTCCGGTGATCAGCCTGGGCGAGGTGTTCCTGTCGCCCACCTCGCTGGTCTACCGCAACCTGATGGCCATGGCGGTGGAAGAGATGATCCGCGCCCAGCCGATGGATGCGGTGGTGCTGATGGGGGGCTGCGACAAGACCGTGCCCGCCATGCTGATGGGGGCGATTTCCGCCGGCAAACCCGCCGCGATGGTGGTGGCCGGGCCGATGATGACGGGGCGCCACCGGGGCGAGCGGCTGGGCGCCTGCACCGATTGCCGCCGCTTCTGGGGCAATTTCCGCGCCGGCAAGGTCTCGGCCGGTGAAATCGACCAGGTCGAGGGGCGGCTGGCGGTCACGGCGGGCACCTGCGCGGTCATGGGCACCGCCTCGACCATGGCGCTGTTGGCGGAAACCCTGGGCATGATGCTGCCGGGATCGGCAGCCATACCGGCCGTCCATGCCGACCGGCTGCGGAACTGCGAGGAAACCGGGGCGCTGGCGGCGCGGATGGCGCTGGGCGGCGGCCCGCGCCCGGCCGAGGTGGTCACGCCGGCGGCGATCCGCAACGCGCAGCGGGTGCTGCTGGCGGTGTCGGGGTCGACCAATGCCGTGATCCACCTGGCCGCCATTGCCGGCCGCATCGGGATGAAGCTGGACCTCGACGACTTCAACCGCCTGTCCGACGAAACCCCGGTCCTGGTCGACCTGAAGCCGGTCGGCGCCGGTTACATGGAGGATTTCCATTATGCCGGCGGGCTGGAGGGGGTGTTGCGCGAAATCGCCCCGCAACTGGAAACCGGAACGCGCGGCGTCACCGGCGATACGCTGGCCGAACGGCTGGCCCGGCCGCTGGCCGATCCGGTCGACCGCGCGGTGATCCGTGCGGCGGACCGGCCGATCTCGCCCGTGGGCGGGCTGATCGCGCTGCGCGGCAACCTGGCCCCCGAAGGCGCGATCCTGAAGCGCGCCGCCGCGACCGAGGCGCTGCTGGAACACGAAGGCCGCGCGGTGGTCTTTGTCTCGCTGGAAGATCTGGCCGCCCGTATCGACGACCCCGACCTGGACGTGGCGGCAGACGACATCCTGGTGTTGCAGAATGCCGGCCCCAAGAGCGCCAGCGGCATGCCCGAGGCCGGATACCTGCCGATCCCGAAGAAACTGGCGCAGGCAGGGATCAAGGACATGGTGCGCATTTCCGATGCGCGCATGTCCGGCACGGCCTTTGGCGCCATCGTGCTGCATGTCTCGCCCGAGGCGGCGATCGGCGGGCCGCTGTCGCTGGTCAGGACCGGCGACCGGATCCGCCTGTCGGCGGGGCGCAAGCGGATCGAACTCTTGGTCGACGATGCGACACTGGCCCGGCGGGCGGCCGAGACCACGCCCGCCGCCGCGGCGCCGGGGCGCGGATATGCCCGGCTTTACCATGACCATGTCACATCGGCGACCGAGGGCTGCGATTTCGACTTTCTCGGGTCAGAGGGCGCGTAAGCGGCCGGCAACGGGGCCGGATCAGGCCGGGTCGGCCGGCCGGGCGGCGGCCTGCATTTCCGCGCTCAGCAGGGTTTCCTCGTGCGAGCGCGACCGCGACAGGCCGGCCAGCAGCAGATAGGCGACCGGGGTCACGTAGAGCGTGGCAAAGGTGGCCATGCCCAGGCCGCCGACGATGATCCAGCCCAGCACCTCGCGCGCCTCGGCGCCTGCCCCTTGCGCCAGCACCAGCGGCAGGCCGCCCAGGACGGTGGCGACCATGGTCATCATCACCGGCCGCAACCGCAGGCGCGACGCCTGTTCGATGGCCTGCCGCACCGGGGCGCCCCTTTCGCGCAACTGGTCGGCGAATTCCACGATCAGGATGCCGTTCTTGGCCATGATCCCGACCAGCAGCACCAGCCCGATCTGCGAATAGATGTTCAGCGTGCCGCCGGTCAGCAGCAGGGCAAAGACCGCGCAGGCCAGCCCCAGCGGCACCGTCGCCATGACGATCACCGCCGAGACGAAACTTCGAACTGCGCCGCCAGCACCAGGAAGACCACCGCCATGGCAATGCCAAAGGTGACGAACAGGCCCGACGAGGTTTCGCCCAGGGTCGCCGCCTCAGCCAGGGGCAGGATGCGCATGTCGGGTTGCAGCAGATCCGGCGCCATGGCCTGCACCTCGGCCAGCGCGTTGCCCAAGGACAGCTCGGGCGTCAGCCCGGCGGTGATCGGCACCGCGCGCATCTGCCCCTCGCGCTGCAATTCGGGCGCGACGGCGCGTTCGGTCAGCGTGACAAAGCTGGAGATCGGCACCATCTGGCCATCGCGGCTGGGCACGAAGATCCGTTCCAGGTCGCCGGGGTCGTTGACCGGATCGGCGGTCGAGATCAGGCGGATGTCAAAGCTGTCGTCGTCGAGGAACAGCGTGCCGACGGTGCGGCCGTCCAGCACCGCCTGCAACGCCTCGCCCATGCCGTCGATGGCCACGCCCAGATCCTCGGCGCGGGCGCGGTCGATCTCGACGAAAAGCTGGGGCTGGGTGGTGTCATAGCCCAGCCGGACCTGACCGAAACGCGGATCGGCCTCGAGCCGGTCGACCAGGGCCTTGGCGGATTCGGCCAGGGTCGCGTAGTTGTCGCCGACCAGCGCAAACGAGAGCCCCTGCCCCGCCCCGCGGATGCCCAGCGAATTCGGCTGGATCGCAAAGGCCCGCACGCCGATCACGTCGCGCAGGCCCTTTGCAGGTCGGCGACGATCTCTTGCTGGCTGCGGCCCCTGTCTTCCCAGTCGGCCAGCGTCACCACGACGAAACCGCGGTTGTCCCGCCCGCCCATGCCGCTGATGGCAAAGACCGAGCGGACCTCGCCGCTGGCGCGCAGGGGGTCGGTCAGCGCCTCGATCTCGCGCATCTTGCCTTCGGTATAGTCCAGCGACACGCCCTGCGGCGCCTGTACCGACAACAGCGCGACGGCGCGATCTTCGGGCGGGGTCAGTTCCTGGCGCAGCAGCGGATAGCTGGCCGCCGCCAGCGCGGCGATCAGCAGGGCGACGGTCAGCGAGACCAGGGGCGCCGCCAGGCACAGGCGCAGGGTCCAGCCGTAGATGCCGGCCAGCGCCTCGCCCAGGCGCACCACCGGGCCACGGGTTTCCTGGCGCGGCCGCAGCATCCGGGCGGCCAGCACCGGGCACAGGGTCAAGGCCGTGACCGACGACAGCAGCACCGAAATCGCCAGGGTAAAGCCGAATTCGCGGAACAGGCCGCCGGTCTGGCCCGGCAGGAACGACAGCGGCACGAAAACCGCCGCCAGCGTGGTGGTGGTGGCCAGGACGGCAAAGAACACCTCTTCGGTGCCCAGAACGGCGGCGGCGCGGGCGCCCATGCCCTCGGACCGGCGCCGGACAATGTTTTCCAGGACGACGATGGCATCGTCGACCACGATGCCGGTGGCCAGGACCAGCGCCAGCAGGGTCAGGATATTGATGGAAAACCCGACCAGCCAGATCGCCGCCAGCGTGCCGATCAGCGCCACCGGAATCGCGATCACCGGGATCAGCGTGGCGCGGGCGTCGCGCAGGAACAGGAAGATCACCGCCGTCACGATCAGCACCGACAGCACCAGGGCGATTTCCACCTCATGGATGGCGCCGTTGATGAAATCGGCGCTGTCCGAGGTGATGAACATCGAAACATCCTCGGGCAACAGCGGTTGCAGGTCGGCCACCACCTGCCGCACGGCCGAGGAAATCGACAGCGTGTTGCCGTTGGCCTGACGGATGATGCCGATGCCGATGCCGGTCTGGCCATTGGCGCGCAGGGCCGAGGCGCCCGGCTCTGGCCCCAGCGTCACCTGTGCCACGTCGCCCAGCCGCACGTCGCCGGCGACGGTCAGCGCCTCGATCTGCGGCGCGGTACGGATGGCCGCCGTGGTGCGGACCATCAGGCTCTGCCGGTCCGATGACAGGGCGCCGGCGGGGGCGTCAAAGGCGGCATCGCCCAGCGCGGCGCGCAGGTCGGCCAGCGTCAGGCCCCGCGCTGCCAGTTGCATCAGGTCGACGTCGACGCGGAACACCAGGCCGCGGTCGCCATAGATCTGCAGGTCGGCCACGCCGGGCGCGGCCATTAGTCGGGATCTGGCCGTGGTCGGTGACCAGCCGGGTCAGATCCTCGGCGCTGCGCCGCGACGAGGTGACGGCGATGCGGATGATCGCGTCGCTGTCGGCATCGGCCTTGACCACGCGCGGGGCGTCGGCTTCGTCGGGCAGGCTGTTCGACACCCGCGCCACGGCGTCGCGCAGATCGGTGGCCGCCACGTCCAGGTCAACGTCGTCGCGGAATTCCACCGTTACCCGGCTGGACCCGAAACGGGACGAGGACGAGATGGATTTCACCCCCGCGACCCGGCCCACCGCGCCCTCGATCACCGCCGTCACCGCGCGATCTATGGTTTCGGGCGCGGCACCGGAATAGCCGGTGGATATGGTGACCACGGGCCGGTCGACATCGGGCAATTCCCGCACATCGGCCCCCAACAACCCGGCCAGCCCGGCGATGACGATCAGCGCGTTCAGCACAAAGGCCAGGATCGGCCGGCGGATGAACAGCGCGGTGCGGTGGCCGGCCTTGGCGAGTGTGGGGCCAGAGGACATCTCAGCTCCTCTGGCCCGGCGCCAGTTGCACCTCGGCCCCGGGGCGCAGCGCCTGAACGCCCTCGGTCACCACCAGGTCGCCCGGCTCCAGCGCCACCTCGACCAGCACCGAGGCGGCGTTGCGTTGCAGGATCCGGATCGGCAGGCGCAGCGCCTTGCCGCCGCGCGCCACCCAGACAAAGGCCCCCTCGGACCCCCACTGGATGGCCAGCGGGTCCACCGCCGGATAGTCGGCCCCGGTGAATTCCAGCGCCATGCGAAAGGCCATGCCAGTGCGGAAGGTGTCGGCGTCATTGCCGATGCGCGCCTGCAGGCGCAGGGTGCGGCTGGCCTCGTCCACGCGGTTGTCGACGGCGATGATCTGGCCATGGATGGTCAGGCCCGGATCGGAAATCGGGCTGGCGCTGACCGGATCGCCGGGTTTGACCAGGGCGGCCACCCGTTCGGGCACGCGGAAATCGATGACCAGCGTCGAGCGGTCCTCGATCCGGGTGACTTCGGTGGCCGAGGTGACCAGATCGCCCGGCTGCACCTCGATCAGGCCGACGACGCCGGCCACCGGCGCGGTCAGGCTGTGGTCGGCCAGGTCGCGTTTTGCGGCGCGCAGGGCCAGATCGGCGGTGCGCTGCGCCAGCCGGGCGTCCTGCAACTGGATCGCGGTGGCGGTGCCGGCCCCAGCCAGCCGTTCCAGCCTTTCGATGGTGGCGGTGGCATCGTCCAGCACCAGTTGCGCCCGGTCCACCGCCAGTTGCGCCGCCTCGGCGTCCAGCTCCAGGATCACGGCGCCAGCGGCGACCCGGTCGCCTGCCCCGGCACGCAGCGCCAGCACCCGGCCCGAGACACCGGGCGACAGCACCACCGAGGCCGCGCCCCGCGCCGACCCGATCGAGGTGACCACGTCGCGCAGGGCGGTCAGTTGCGGCTCTGCCGCGACCACCAGCGCGCCGCCACCGCCCCCGCCCTGCCCGCCGCCGCCCTGCCCCGCCGCGCCGTCCCCGGCCGCCGCTTCGGCCACCGCTTCGGCCACCGGGGCCAGCCCCAGCGACTGCATCGGCGCCAGAAGGCCGATCCGGTCCAGCATCGGCCGGCTGCCCGGCACGAAACGCGCCGCGACCGGCACCGCAACCGCCGCCAGCGCGGCAATCAACAACAGCTGCGGAACAATCCTCATCCGGCCCGGTCATCCCTGTCATGTGTCGGCGCCGCCCGGCGGGCCGATCTTGTCCTCAACCCCGTCATACGCATCCTCTGCCGCACTCCGTCGCAGAAAATCGCGTCTCACCCATTTGTGAGCCGTCCGGGCGGTCCGAACAGCCGGTCATGCCTCGATCGGGGCAATCAGCCCGGGGCCGCTGGCGCGGTTCGAGTTCACCTTCGGGTCGACGCGCCAGGGCCGGGCCAGCACGCCGGGGGCCGAGGCGTGCATCAGCCGCGCCGCGCCATGCCCCGCCTCGCCCAGCCAGAGCGGCCAGTCCGGCTCTTCCAGGATCACCGGTTCACGGTCATGCACCCCGGCCATGCCCGGCCCCGCCCCGGTCGAGACGATGGCGCAGGTGTCCAGGTCGCGCCAGGCCTGCCAGACCCCGGCCAGCGCCAGGGGGCGACCATCGGCGCGGGTGAAATACCAGGGCAGGCGGGTGTTGTTCGGGCCCGCGCTCCATTCGTAGAAACCGCTGACCGGCACGATGCAGCGCCGTTCGCGGATCGCCTCGCGGAAGGCCGGCTTTTCCGCCACGGTCTCGGACCGCGCGTTGATGATCAGCGGCCCGTCGTTCAGCGCCTTGTACCAGCGCGGCACGAACCCCCAGCGCATCGCCCGCAGGCGGCGCGTGCCATCCTGCGCGGTGACGGCCGCAAGGGTCTGGGTCGGGCAAAGGTTGTAATTGTCGCCTTCGGGCAGGTCATTGCCGGGCACGGCCGCGAACATCTGCGCCATCGCCTGGCTGGGCAGGGTCAGGGTGCAGCGGCCGCACATCAGCGCCGCCGCAGCGCCACCGCCCGGCTGGGCGTGGTGGCGGCATCGCCGGGCATCGAGACATAGGGCTCGGTCAGCTCCAGCACCTCGACCGGCAGCGCCCGCAGCGCATCGGCGAAACCGCCGTCCCACAGCGTGCCCTTGACGGTCAGCACGATCACCCCGCCGGGCGCGGTGATGCGCAGCAGCTCGGGCAGCGCCTCGGCGCCGACATGGCCGGTGGTGAAGACCCCGGTCGAGATCACGCCGGCGAACTGGCCATCGGCGAAATCCAGCGGGCCGCCCAGCACCGCCCGCGACAGGCGGGCATAGCTGCCCTTGGCGGCGGCCACCGCAAGCATGCCTTCGGAAATGTCGATCCCCCAGACCTCGGGCCAGCCCATGATGCCATACCACGCCCCGGCCAGCCCGGTGCCAACCCCGGCATCCAGCAGCGGCCGCGCCCCGCGGGGCAGGTGCCGCGCCAGCAGCGCCAGCCCGATGGTCGGGTGCCGGTAGCCCGAGGCGGCCATCTCGGCGTCATAGCTCTCGGCCCAGGAATCATAGGCGGCCGCGACCTGCTCGGGGGCCTTGGCGCCATAGACCGCGCCCAGATGTCCGCCGTGTTCCGCGCCCTGTTCCGCCATGCCGCACCCCCGGTGAAATTGCGATCAAGAATAGCCAAGCCGCAGGAAATGTATAACCTTTCCACGTGGTATCCGGAAATCCCGTGGACGTTTGATGACCGACAATGCAGAAATCGCCAGGCTCGCAGGCCAGTTTCCCTTTCTTTCGGCGGCCGCGCCGCAGCGGATGGGCGGGCTGACCAATCGGGTCTACCGGCTGGGGGGCCATGTGCTGCGCCTGCCCGGCAAGGGGACCGAGGAATATATCGACCGCGCCAACGAGGCCGAGGCCGCGCGGGCCGCGGCCCTTGCCGGGGTTTCGCCGCCGGTGATCCATGCCGACCCGGCGACCGGGGTGATGATCACCGAATTCATCGAGGGCGCCGCGACGATGTCGCCCGAGGCGTTCCGTTCGCGCGCCGGCAGCCCGGCCCGGGCGGCGCTGGCCTTTGCCCGGCTGCACCGGTCGGGGGCGGTGTTTCCCGCCCGGTTCGAGCTGTTTGCGATGATCGACGACTATCTGCGCATCCTGTCGGGCAAGGACGTCGCCCTGCCCGCCGGCTATCACGACGTGCTGGCCGGGTCGGGGGCGGTGCGGGCGGCGCTGGCGGCCCGGCCCTTGCCGCTGGTCCCCTGCCACTGCGATCCGCTGTGCGAGAACTTTCTCGACACCGGCGAGCGGATGTGGGTGGTCGACTGGGAATATTCCGGCATGAACGACCCGATGTGGGACCTGGGCGACCTGTCGGTCGAGGCCGGCTTTGACCCGGCACAAGAGGCCGAGATGATGCAGGCCTATTTCGGCCGGGCGCCCGACCCGGCCGACCAGGGCCGGATGGTGATCTACAAGGCGATGTGCGACCTGCTCTGGACGCTCTGGGGCCTGATCCAGCTGGCCAACGGCAACCCGGCCGATGATTTCCGCACCTATGCCGACGGGCGGTTCGCGCGCTGCAAGGCATTGATGGCGCAGCCGGATTTTTCCCGCCACCTGGCGGCGGTGGCCGGTTAGCCATGGTGTTGCCCGACCTGGTTCCCGGCGCGCTGTTCTTCGGCCTTGTGGCGGTCGTGCTGGCGCTGCACGGGCGGGCGCGGCGGGGCCGCCCGCGTCCGCCGCTGTGGCATCTGGCGCTGGCGGCGCTGGCCGGCGCCTATGTCGTCGCCCCGGCGCTGGCGGTGGCGGTGCGCCAGTGGCGGGCGGTGCCGGGCCTGCCGGCGCTGCCGGTGATCACCTCGGGACAGGCGTTCCTGGGCGTCTGGGTGGCCGCGCTGGCCTATTTTCTTGCCAGGCCAAAGGACGGGCCGCCGCGCCTGCCGCTCTGGGGCGCGGCGCTGATCGGGGCGGGGGCGGCGCTGGCGGTGCCGCCACTGCTGGACGCGACCACGGGCCGCTATCAGCCGCTGTCCCTGCGCGAGGATCTGAACCGCTGCTACCGCAGCGCCACCAACGCCGCCGGCCTGCAAGAGGTGACCAACATCTGTGACGAGCCGATCGTGGTCGGCATGTGCCTGCCGGGCGAAAGGAACCCCGCCCCCTGCGCCCAGAGCCACCTGCTACCCCCCGGCGGCAGCGCCGTGCTGGACGCCGGGGGGCATGCGCTGTCGTCGCTGCCCGGCAACCCCGGCGGGCTGACCGTGGTCGCCTGCCGCCCGCCGGCGCGGCCCTCGCGCGACCTGTCGCCGATCGGGCGCGGCCATGACGGCGTCTGCCTGCCCCCGGCCTGAGCGGCGCACCGAAACCGGCAGGCCAGCCGCCCCCCGGTCCCGCCCGTTGCGGCCCGGCCTCAGCCGCCCAGCTTCTTGATCCGGCCGTCCAGGGTGACGTTCACCGTGCCCATCTTCTCGATGTAGTTCATCACATCGGTGGCGACGAGATTGCCCGTCGCGCCCTCGGTCACGATGCGGCCGCCGCCCAGCGCGGCATAACCATCGCCGCCGCCCAGGATATAGTCGTTGACCGCCACCTTGTAGACCTTGTCGGCCTCGAGCGGCGCGCCGCCCACCATCACCTCGCTGACCCGCGCGCCCGGTTCGGCCGAGGCGTCGTAGGCGAAGGTCAGCCCCGAGACCTGGGCAAAGCGGCCCGCACCCTTTTCCACCTGGCTGACGGCGTTTTCCAGCGCCAGCAGCACCTGGCTGCCCGGCAGCTCGGTCACCACGGTGACATTGCCAAAGGGCAGTTCGGTCAACACGTCGCGCCGCGTCAGCTTGGCGCCTGCGTCATAGGTCTTGTCGCCCCGGATGCCGCCGCCGTTCATCAGGCCGATATCCGCGCCTGTCTCGGCCCGCATCGCATCCGCGATCAGGTTGCCCATCGTCGCCTCTTCGGCGCGCACGACGTTGCGGCGGCTGTCCAGCCCGCCCTCCAGCGTGCCGATCTCCTGGTTCAGGGTCTCGTCCATCCTGGTCCGCAGCGCATCGGCCATCGCCTGGCTTTCCGGGTCGGGCGTCACCGTCGCCGTGTCGATGAAGCGGAAGCTGGGCGTCCAGCTGATGGTGCGCTTGCCGTCCTTCTCGCCCACCTCTACCGTCAGGTCGACCGGCGACAGCAACTGCGCGTCGACGCTGGTTTCCACATAGACCGTGACCCCGTCATAGGCGGTGGCATAGGAATGGTCGTCGCCCGACAGGATCACGTCGAACGCATGGCTGGCCATCAGCGCGCGGTCGTTTTCCATATTGGTCTGCACCACGCCGACGACGATATCGGCGCCATCCTCGCGCGCCTTCCTGGCCGCCTCGATGCCCAGGTCGACGGTCGGGCCGAACTTCAGGCTGCCGGTCGAGGACACCTCGGGCGAGGTGTCCTGCGCCACCGGAATCAGCGCCACCTTCAGCCCGCCGACCTCTTTGACCATGACGCCGCCCAGCCCCTCGACCGGGCTGCCGTCATCCCTGGTGATGTTGATCGCCGCCCAGGGGTAGGTCGAGGCCTTCATCTTCTCGGCGAAATTCTCGGGGCCAAAGTCGAATTCATGGTTGCCCGGCACCGCGATGTCGAACGGCACCAGATTGGTGAAATCAATGGTGTTCTGCCCCATGTCGAACCCCGAGGCCAGCGAGGGCGACAGCATGTCGCCGTTGAACACGTATAGCGTGTTGGGGTTGGCGGCGCGCTCGGCCCTGGCCACCGCATTCAGCCGGGCAAAACCGCCACGGCCCTTGTTCTCTTCGAAATTGTAGACATCGCCCACGCCCAGAAGCGTCAGCTTGACGGTTTCGGCGGCAAGGGGCGCGGCCAGGCAGGTGCTGCCCAGAACGGCGGCGATCAGGCCGCGGCAAAGAATGGTCATGGCGATTCTCCTTCAACAGGCGCGTTTGAATGACGCTACATTGGGCGCCGGGCGATAGCCTGTCAAAGCCCGGCTGCATCCGCCGCCGCCCCGCATCAGCGAAATCGCCCCGCCATGGCCGGCCGGGCGCCGCAGTCAATTGACGCGCGCCCGGCAAAACGGCAAAAGCCGCCCATGCTGATCTTCAAGATCCTCCGCCGGTCCGAATGGGATGCCTTCCGCGCTGCCGGCGCGACCGCGGGCGCGCCCGTCGACCTGGCGGACGGCTTCATCCATTTCTCCACCGCGGCGCAGGTGGCCGAAACCGCGGCCAAGTGGTTCGCCACCGAAAGCGACCTGGTGCTGGTGGCGTTTGACTCCGACCGGCTTGGCCCGGCCCTGAAATGGGAACCCTCGCGCGGCGGCGCGCTGTTTCCGCATCTCTACCGCAACCTGCGGCTGGATGAGGTGGTCTGGGACAAGTCGCTGCCGCTCGGCGCCACCGGCCATATCTTTCCCGAAGGTTTGTGGTGACCCGCAGATGAGCCTGGAATCGCTTGGCCTGGCGCTGCTGCGCCGCATCGACCCCGAAACCGCGCATGGCCTGGCGCTCCGGGCGCTGACATCGGGCCTGGCGCCGACGCCCGGCCCGGTCACCTCCGCCCGGCTGGCCTGCACCCTGGCGGGGATGCCGCTGCCGAACCCGGTCGGGCTGGCGGCGGGGTTCGACAAGAACGCCACCGCGATCGCCCCGTTGTCGCGGGCCGGCTTCGGCTTTGTCGAGGTCGGCGCGGCGACACCGCTGCCGCAACCCGGCAACCCCAGGCCCCGCCTGTTCCGCCTGACCGAGGATCGCGCGGCGATCAACCGCTTCGGGTTCAACAACGACGGGGCCGAGGCCATTGCCGCCCGGCTGTCCGCGCGCCAACGCGGCCCGGTGCCGGTCGGTCTGAACCTCGGGGCCAACAAGACATCGGAAAACCGCGCCGCCGATTTCGCGCGGGTGCTGCAGACCTGCGGCCCGCATGTCGATTTCGCCACCGTCAACGTCAGCAGCCCCAATACCGAACGGCTGCGCGACCTGCAGGGGCCGGCCGCACTCTCGGCCCTGCTGGCCGGGGTGATGGAGGCGCGGGCCGCCCTGGCCAGGCCCATCCCGGTCTTCCTGAAGATCGCGCCCGACCTTGGCGATGACGAACTGGCCCAGATCGCGGAAACCGCCATCTCCGCCGGGCTGGCGGGTATCATCGCCACCAACACCACGCTGTCGCGCGAAGGTCTGAAATCTGCACATCGCGGCGAACAGGGCGGCCTTTCCGGCGCGCCGTTGTTCGAAAAATCCACCCAAGTGCTGGCGCGGCTGTCGCAGCTGACCCAGGGCCGCCTGCCGCTGATCGGTGTCGGCGGCATTTCGACCGCCGAAGAGGCCTATGCCAAGATCAGGGCCGGCGCCAGCGCGGTGCAGCTCTACACCGCCATGGTCTATCAGGGCCTGAGCCTGGCGGCGCGCATCGCCCATGGCCTGGACGCGCTGTTGTCGCGCGACGGCCATGCCAGCATCGCCGCCGCGACCGGCACGGACCGCGGCGCCTGGCTCTGAGCGCGGCAAGGAAATTGTGCGGCTGGTCGCCGCAAGCCTTTTCACTCGCCTCTGGCGCTGCGCGCCAACCGGCTCGGGAAATGTGCCTTCGGCGAGAGTATTTGCACCAAGATGAAGCCAGCCTGCCCTTCATCTTGGCCCAAATACTCCCGGGGGTCTGGGGGCAGCGCCCCAGCCGTCAGGATCAGAATGCCTTGAAAGTCATCGTGGTCAGCGTCTTCACGATGCCCGGAATGTCGAACAGCCGCGACGACAGGTAATGTCCGGTATCCTCGCCGTCGGGGATATAGACCTTGGCGACCAGGTCATATTCGCCGCTGGTCGAGTAAAGCTCGCTCACCACCTCGCGGTCCCAGATTTCATTTGCCACGTCATAGGTTTTCCCCGGCGTGCAGCGGAATTGAACGAATACCAGCGACATCCCAGCCTCCGAATTTTGCGCCAGCCTAGCCCTGCTCGGGCGCCAAGGCCAGAGGGGCCGGTGCCTGCCGCAGGTCGTCGACCGCCAGCGGGCGTTTCGGCAGCGCCAGCCGGTTGCGCACCACCCAGTGCAGCCGGGTCTCGGCGCGGGTGATCGCCACATAGGCCAGCCGTTTCCACAGCGGCACCCCGGCCTCGGAGCGACCGGCCTGCGATGCCGCCCAGAGATCGGGGGCAAAGACCTGCACCTCGGGCCATTGCGAGCCCTGCGCCTTGTGGATCGTGACCGCCGCGCCATGCAGGAAGGCCGCGCCCATGGTGGCGGCATGGGGGATGAAGGGTTCCTCTTCGCCGGGGCGTTCGATCTTGATGATCGAGGCCGCCGAGAGTTGCGGATCCTCGGCGCCCAGCACATGCAGCCTGGCGAACCCCGTGCGGGAACCGGGGCCGAGGTAGATCACCTGTGCGCCCTTGATCAGGCCGCGGGCTTCCAGGTCTATGCGTTTCTTGCGGTGTTTCAGCGGCAGCTCGATGCCGTCGCAGACCAGGGGCTCGCCGGGCAGCAGGTCGGTCTCGGGGGCGCCATGGGCGGTGCGGAAGGCCTGGATCAGCTTGACCCGGGTGACGTTGCGCCAGACCAGCACCGGGCTGCGTGCCATCAGGTCGGCATCCACCCGCTCGGCCCAGACCACCCGGTCATCCGACCGGGCGCGGTCCTCGACCATCCGCTCGAATCGCTCGAAGGTCAGGGCCTCGTCGGCCAGCGCATGGGCCAGGTCCAGGATCGGGTTGTCCTCGGCTTGGCGGTGGATGCGGTGCAGCATCAGCCTGGACGGCGCGGGCAGCCGGTCAAAGACCATGCTGCCCGACTGGCCGACCGGCGCCAGCTGGGCCGGATCGCCGAACATCACCAGCCGGGGAAAGATCTCGCGCAGGTCGTCGAACTGGCGTTCGTCCAGCATCGAGGCCTCGTCGACAAACCCCAGGTCCAGCGGATCCTCGCGCCGTTTCCAGCCCTTGATGAAGTCCGATCCCTTCAATCCCGCCGCGGCCAGCGCCCCCGGAATCGACGCCACCTGTTGGAAAAAGGCAAAGGCGCGATCCAGCGCCTGGTCGGTCAGCCCCTCGACCGAGGGGCGCGGGCCCTGCCCGGCCAGCCATTCGGCGATCTTTTCATACTCCGGGTCATAGACCGGGGTATAAAGGATCCGGTGGATCGTGGTGGCCGGAACGCCGCGCAACCGCAGGACCGAGGCCGCCTTGTTGGTCGGCGCCAGGATCGCCAGGGTGCGGCGGTCCTTGCGCTTGCGTCCCTCCCAGTCGGCCGAGATCACCTCGACGCCCGCCTCGCGCAGCGCCTTGTAAAGCCCCGCCAGCAGCATGGTCTTGCCCGAGCCGGCCTTGCCCATCACCGCCACGACCATGGCCTTGCCCTCGGCCTGGGGGGTCAGGACGCCATCGGCCAGGTCGATCCCATGCCCCTGCAATTCCGCCGCCAGCCGGTCCCAGGCCATGGCCTGGTCGTCGGAAAAGATCAGTGCGGGCGGGGCGGGCTGGTCTGACATGGCCGGACCATAGCGGCGGCGCGGCGAAAGCTCCACCCCGGCCGGAGGCCGCCGGCCTCAATGGCCGCGGATGCTGCCCGCCGGCCGGCATGCGCCGGCGGCCGGCTCGCCCTTGTCGCGCTCGGCGGCGATTTCGGCCTGGGCCACGGCCAGGCTCATCTCGACCTGGGCCGCCAGTGCCGGAAGATCGTGCAGCCGGGCATAGGACAACAGGTCCTTCAGCACATCGAATACCCAATCATGACGCATGGGGCCCCCAGAATCGTCGGCAAATCGGTCGACACCCGGATCGCCTGCGACAGGCCATCGGTTCGAACCGCAACCCAAGTGAGCGACGACCGCGCAGGAATCTCAAGCAAAAACCGCCGCACCCCCGGATGCGGCGGTTCCCTGAGCGGGAAAGATCGGCCGGATTCAGCCTTCGCGGCTGGCCTCCAGCGTGTCTTCGAAGGTGCGCAGCCCCGTGCGCGGCGCCTGCACCAGCACCGCCATGTTGCCGGGCTTGTGCTGGTTCTTCCACATCAGCGTATGGGCGGCCGGGATCTCTGCCCAGTGAAAGACCTCGGACATGCAGGGATCCAGCCGGCGTTCCACCATCAGCTTGTTGGCCGCCGCCGCCTGTTTCAGGTGGGCAAAGTGCGACCCCTGCAGGCGCTTCTGGTGCATCCACATGTAGCGCACGTCAAAGGTGCAGTTGAAGCCGCTGGTGCCGGCGCAGATCACCACCATGCCGCCCTTCTTGCAGACCAGCGACGACACCGGAAAGGTCGCCTCGCCAGGATGTTCGAACACCATGTCGACCGACACGCCCTTGCCGGTGATGTCCCAGATCGCCTTGCCAAAGCGCCGCGCCTCTTTCAGCCAGGTGTTGTATTCCTCGCTGTTGACCTTGGGCAGCTGGCCCCAGCATTTGAAATCGTTGCGGTTGATCACGCCCTTGGCGCCCATCGACATGACGAAGTCGCGCTTGGATTCGTCCGAGATCACGCCGATCGCATTGGCCCCGGCGGTATTGACCAGCTGGATCGCATAGGACCCCAGCCCGCCCGAGGCGCCCCAGACCAGCACGTTCTGCCCCGGTTTCAGGTCATGCGGCGCATGGCCGAACAGCATCCGGTAGGCGGTGGCCAGCGTCAGCGTGTAGCAGGCCGATTCCTCCCAGGTCAGGTGTTTCGGCCGCGGCATCAGCTGCTGGGCCTGCACCCGGGTGAACTGGGCGAACGACCCGTCGTTGGTCTCATAGCCCCAGATCCGCTGGCTGGGCGAAAACATCGGGTCGCCGCCGTTGCATTCCTCGTCGTCGCCGTCATCCTGGTTGCAGTGGACCACCACCTCGTCGCCGACCTTCCAGCGCTTGACCTTGTCGCCCACCGCCCAGACGATGCCCGCCGCGTCCGAGCCGGCGATGTGATAGTCCTGCTTGTGGCCGTCAAAGGGGCTGACCGGCACGCCAAGCCCGGCCCAGACGCCGTTGTAGTTGACGCCCGCGGCCATCACCAGAACCAGCACGTCATGGCTGTCCAGCTTCCAGGTGTCGACCACCTCGACCTGCATCGCCTGTTCCGGCGGGCCATGGCGGTCGCGCCGGATGGCCCAGGCATACATCTTGGCCGGAACATGGCCCAGGGGCGGCATCTCGCCGATCTCGTACAGATCCTTCACCGGCGCGTCATAGGGGGCGATTGCGGTCGCGGTATCCAGTGCCATTGCCATCTCCATCCAACAGATGCCGCGCCGCAGAATCGGGGCGCGATTGTCGCAAGGATTATGGGCCGCCGCGCAATATTGCAATAGCACCAAAGCGTGATTTTGTAATTTTATGTCCGCCGCGTCGCAGAAATCCCGCCCAGCACCCGTTCACCCGGCCGGATCGCCCCCGCCTCCCTCCGGCGCGCCGCCGCCTGCCTCCCCGGCCCGCGGCACCGAATCCTGGCCCAGCGGCTCGGGAACCGACCTGGCATAGAAGGCCAGCAGGTCGGCCTCGCCCGGCACCGGCCGCAGATCGGCGCCGACCAGCCCGCGCGCCAGCAAGGGCGCCAGCCCCTCCTCCATCGCCTGTTCCAGCCCCTGCGGCGGCAGCTTCAGCACCGCCCCCCCGGCCCGCAGCCGCGCCACCAGCGCCTCGACCCGCACCAGCAGGGCCTCCCGGCTTTCCACGCCCTGCCCCAGCGCCGCCGCGACCAGCGGCACCGGCAGCACCGGCACCACGGCGGCGATCCGCCGCATCAGCACCGCGCCCAGCCCCGCGACATCGCCGTCCGCCGCCAGGTGATCGCGCAGGCTGACCGGGGCGCCGAACCCCGCCGCCGCGGTGCCGAACCCATCGGTCCGCCCGCGCCAGCGCGCCCAGAGAAACCGCATGGCATGGCCCGCCACCCAGAACGGCCGGTTGCGGAACCGCCGCGTCCCCGACCGCGCCGCGGCGACCAGCACCCGGTCCTCCAGCACCCGGTCATAGGCCAGCCCGACCGGCACGAAAACCACGTCGCGCCCCTCGGGATGCCAGCCCTCGACGATATAGCTCAGCAACCCCAGCCTGGCCGCCCCCACCCGCCCGTCCAGGCTCAGCCCGCCCTCGGGGAACACGGCCTGGGTCGTGCCCTCTTCGGTCGCCATCTGCACATAGCGCGCCAGCACCCGGCGATACAGCGCATTGCGGCTGCCCCGGCGGATGAAATAGGCCCCCATCGACCGGATCAGCGCCGACAGGGGCCAGACCCGCGCCCATTCCCCCACCGCATAGCTGACCGCGCTGCGATCGGACACCAACCAGGTGACCAGCACATAATCCATGTTCGACCGGTGGTTCATCACAAAGACCACCGTCGCCCTGGGGTCGATCGCGGCCAGCGAGCCATCGACGCTGCCGACCCGCACCCGATACAACAGCCCGCTCAGCCATTTCGCCGCCCGCGTGCCAAAACCGAAATAGACCGTGGCGGAAAAGGCCGGCACGATCTCGCGGGCATAGGCCCGCGCCTCTTCGAAAACCACCTGCCCCGGCTTGCCCGCCTCGGCCGCTTCGGCGCCTACGGCCTCCATGACCTTCGGATCATGCACCAGCCGCGCCACCATGTCCGGCCGCCGGGCCAGCTTGAACAGCTCGATCTTGCGGTCCAGCCGCGCGTTCAGCTGCGCCAGCGCCTTCTCGGCCCGCCGCCGAAAAAACCAGCGCACCGAGGAAACAGGAAATGCGTCGCAAAACTGACCGCCGCAAAGCCGACGATCAGCACCAGCAGCCAGAGCGGAACCTCGACGGCACGGAACATCCCGCCAGCCTACCATCCCGCCCCGCACTCAACCACCTTCCGCAGCGGGCTCCTTCCGCAGCGGGCTTCATCTTGGCCCAAATACTCTCCGGGGGTCCGGGGGTGGAAAACCCCCGGCGCGGGATGCCGCAGCGCAGCGATTGACATGGTGCGATAATTGCGCCTATCTGCACCGCAGCGAAATTTTCTTGCGCAACCCGGTCGAGGCCCGCAATGACCCAAGACAAACCCTGGCTGTTCCGTACCTATGCCGGCCATTCCACCGCCAAGGCCTCGAACGCGCTTTACCGCACCAACCTGGCCAAGGGGCAGACCGGGCTTTCCGTCGCCTTCGACCTGCCGACCCAGACCGGCTATGACAGCGACGATCCCCGCTCCAGGGGCGAGGTCGGCAAGGTCGGCGTCCCGGTCAGCCACCTGGGCGACATGCGCGCGCTGTTCGACCAGATCCCGCTGGAACAGATGAACACCTCGATGACGATCAACGCCACCGCCCCCTGGCTCCTGGCGCTCTACATCGCCGTGGCCCAGGACCAGGGCGCCGACATCGCGGCGCTGCAAGGCACGGTGCAGAACGACATCATCAAGGAATACCTGTCGCGCGGCACCTATATCTGCCCGCCAAAGCCCAGCCTGCGCCTGATCACCGATGTCGCGGCCTATACCGGGCAACACCTGCCGAAATGGAACCCGATGAACGTCTGCAGCTATCACCTGCAAGAGGCCGGGGCCACGCCGGAACAGGAACTGGCCTTCGCGCTGGCCACCGGCGTCGCGGTGCTGGACGACCTCCGGGGCAAGGTGCCGCCGGCCGATTTCCCCGCCATGGTGGGCCGCATCTCGTTCTTCGTGAACGCCGGCATCCGCTTTGTCACCGAAATGTGCAAGATGCGCGCCTTCGTCGACCTCTGGGACGAGATCTGCGAAACCCGCTACGGCATCGCCGATCCGAAATTCCGCCGCTTCCGCTATGGCGTGCAGGTCAATTCGCTGGGGCTGACCGAACAGCAGCCGGAAAACAACGTCTACCGCATCCTGCTGGAAATGCTGGCCGTCACCCTGTCGAAAAACGCCCGCGCCCGTGCGGTGCAATTGCCGGCCTGGAACGAGGCGCTTGGCCTGCCGCGCCCCTGGGACCAGCAATGGTCGCTCCGGATGCAGCAGATCCTGGCCTATGAAACCGACCTTCTGGAATATGACGACCTGTTCGACGGCAATCCCGCGATCACCGCCAAGGTCGCCGCGCTGAAAGAGGGGGCGCGGGCCGAACTGGCGCAGATCGACGCCATGGGCGGCGCGGTCGCCGCCATCGACTACATGAAGGGTCGCCTGGTCGAGGCCAATTCCGACCGCCTCGCCCGGATCGAGGCCAAGGAGACCACCGTGGTCGGCGTCAACCGCTTTACCACCTCGGAACCCTCGCCGCTGACCACCGGCGACGGCGCGATCATGACCGTCGACCCGGCGGCCGAGGCCGATCAGATCGCCCGCCTGCAGGCCTGGCGCGCCAGCCGCGACGATACCGCCGTCAAGGCCGCGCTGGCCGCCCTGCGCCGCGCCGCCGTCGAGGGTGACAATATCATGCCGCCCTCGATCGCCGCCGCAAAGGCCGGGGCCACCACCGGCGAATGGGCCGCCGTCATCCGCGCCGCCTTTGGCGAATACCGCGCCCCCACCGGCGTGTCGAAATCGCCCTCGAACCGCACCGAGGGGCTGGAGCCGATCCGCGAAGCGGTCGACATGGTCTCGACGAAACTGGGCCGGCGGCTGAAATTCCTGGTCGGCAAGCCCGGCCTCGACGGCCATTCCAACGGGGCCGAACAGATCGCCGCCCGCGCCCGCGACTGCGGCATGGACATCACCTACGAAGGCATCCGCCTGACCCCGGCCGAGATCGTCGGCGCCGCCGCCGACCAGGAGGCGCATGTCGTCGGCCTGTCGATCCTGTCGGGCAGCCACCTGCCGCTGATCGGCGAGGTGATGGAACGGATGCAGGCCGCCGACCTGGGCCATGTGCCGGTGGTGGTCGGCGGCATCATCCCCGACGAAGACGCCGCCCGCCTGCGCGCCCTGGGCGTCGCCGCCGTCTACACGCCCAAGGATTTCGAGTTGAACCGCATCATGCTCGACATCGTCGCGCTGGTCGATCCTTCCGCCGCGGCGGCCTGACGAAACTTCGTCACGCCCCTGACCGCGACTTGATGCAAGTCAAGGTGCGCCTGGCCCGCCCGGCGCATCTTCCGCCGCAGATCGGAACGCGACGGAGTCTCCCATGTTCGACCGCATCAAGACCCTGCTTTCCCGCTGGCACGAGATCAAGGAGGTCGAGGCGCTCAGCGACCGCGACCTTGCCGACCTTGGCCTCAGCCGCGACCAGCTGCGCGACTTCATCGCCATGCCGCATGACGTGGCCGACCGCGTGGCCGCCATGGGCCGCATCTTCGGCCTGTCCGAGGCCACGCTGCAACGCGACCATGCGCAGTGGGTGGATATCCTGTCCACCTGCGGCCATTGCGCCGACCGGGGCGCCTGCGCGCTGGTGCTGTCCAAGGGCCAGCTTTCGCGTCCGGCGGATGCCACCTTCTGCCCCAACCATGATACCTTTACCGGCCTTTCCGCCGCCTGACCGCCCGGCCAACGGCCGCGCGCCGTTGCCCCCTTGCGTCCGCCCGCCTGCCCCGCCTTAATGGCGGCAGGACAGGCCCCGCGCATCCAGCCGGGGCGCGCGCAAGGATCGCCGGACGCCGGGCCCCGCCCGCCACCGGCGCGGGAGTGGACATGAGCTTTCACATTGGCGCCAGGCCCGGCGACATCGCCGAAACCGTGCTTTTGCCGGGCGATCCCTATCGCGCCCGCTGGGCCGCGCAGACATTCCTTGAAAACCCGGTGCTGGTGAACGAAGTCCGCGGCATGCTGGGCTATACCGGCACCTGGCGCGGCCACCGCGTCACCATCCACGGCACCGGCATGGGCATGCCCTCGCTGTCGATCTACGTCAACGAACTGATCCGCGAATTCGGCGCCCGAACGCTGATCCGCATCGGCTCGGCCGGGGCGATGCAGCCGCATGTCAAGGTCCGCGACGTGGTGCTGGCGATGTCGTCGGCCACCACGCACACGCCCTCGTCGGAAATCTTCCGCGCGCTGAATTTCGCCCCCACCGCCGATTTCGGCCTGCTCAGCGCGGCCTACACGGCGGCGCAGGGCCGGGCCACCACCCATGTCGGCATGATCCATTCCTCCGACACCTTCTATTCCGAACGCCCCGATCTGGACGAACAGTTGCAGCGCCACGGCTGTCTCTGCGTCGAGATGGAGGCGGCCGAGCTTTATACGCTGGCCGCCCGCCATGGCGCGCGGGCGCTGGCGGTGCTGACCATCTCCGACCACATCCTGACCCATGAGGCGCTTCCCGCCGAAGATCGTGAGCGCAGCTTCGGCGCCATGGTCGAAATCGCCCTCGAAGCCGCGTTTGCCTGACATGCCGCATCTTGCCCCCCGTCCCTGGGTTCCCGCCGCCTGCGAAACCCTGATCCAGCGCCTTGCCGCCGAAACCGCCGCGCCGTCGGACCGGGTCGCGGCACGGATCGACCGGCTGATCGACCGCAATCTGGAAATCCACGACCGCGACTGCTTCAACCTCAACCCCGCGACCAACGTGATGAACCCGCGGGCCGAGGCGGCGCTGGCCCGCGGGCTGGGGTCGCGGCCCTCGCTGGGCTATCCCGGCGACAAGTATGAGATGGGGCTCGAGGCGATCCAGGAAATCGAGGTGATTGCCGCCGAACTGGCCGCCGAGATCTTTGGCGCCAGATACGCCGAAATCCGGGTCGGGTCGGGCGCGCTGGCCAACCTTTACGGCTTCATGGCGCTGGCGCGGCCGGGCGATGCCATCATCGCGCCCCCGGCCAGCATCGGCGGCCATGTCACCCACCATGCCGCCGGCTGCGCCGGGCTATACGGGCTGACCACCCATGCCGCACCGGTCAATGCCGACGACTATACCATCGACATCGCCGCGCTGCGCGACCTGGCCCATGCGGTGCGGCCCCGCGTCATCACCGTCGGCGGCAGCCTGAACCTGTTTCCCCACCCGGTGGCCGAGGTGCGCAAGATCGCCGATGAGGTCGGCGCCAGGGTGCTGTTCGACGCCGCCCACCAATGCGGCATCATCGCCGGCCGGCTCTGGGCCAATCCCCTGGTCGAGGGCGCGCATCTGATGACGATGAGCACCTACAAATCGCTGGGCGGCCCGGCCGGCGGGCTGATCGTCACCAATGATGCCGAGATTGCCGAGCGGCTGGACGCCATCGCCTTTCCCGGCCTCACCGCCAATTTCGACGCGGCGAAATCGGCGGCGCTGGCGCTCAGCCTGCTGGACTGGCGCGACCACGGGCCGGCCTATGCCCGCGCCATGGTCGACCTGTCGCGCGCCCTGGCGCAGGCGCTGGCCGACCAGGGCTTGCCGCTGTTTGCCGGCGAACGCGGCGGCACGCAAAGCCACCAGTTCGCGCTCCTGGCCGCGCCGTTCGGCGGCGGGCAGGCGGCGTCCAGGACGCTGCGCAAGGCGGGCTTCCTGGCCTGCGGCATCGGCCTGCCGGTGGACGAGGTGAAGGGCGACCTGAACGGCCTGCGCATCGGCACGCCCGAACTGGTGCGCCGCGGCGTCACCCCCGCCGACGCCCCCGCCCTGGCCGCGCTGATCGCCGAGGCGCTGCGCTCCAACGCCCCCGAAACCATCGCCCCCCGCACCCGCGATCTGCGCGCGCGCTTTCAGGGCCTGCATTTCGTGAACGCATGAAGCAACGTCGCCTTGGGGCCAAGGGCCCGCTTGTCTCTGCCATCGGATACGGCTGCCTGTCCTTTGGCGGCATGTTCGGCCCCACGACCGAAGCCGCCTGCTGCGGGCGCTCGACGCCGCCTGGGATCACGGCATCACCTTTCTCGACGTGGCCAACATCTACGGCAACGGGTTGTGCGAAACCGTCATCGGCACATGGCTGGCCACCCGGTCGCACCGGCCGCTGATCGCCACCAAGGCCGGCATCGTGAACGGCCCGTCGCGCCGCATCGACAATTCGCCCGCCTATCTGCGCGCCGAGTTGGAAGGCTCGCTGCGGCGGCTGGGCGTCGACCATGTGGCGCTGTTCTACGCCCACCGCCACGACCCGCAGGTGCCGGCCGAGGACCTGGCCGGAACCATGCAGCGCCTGCAGGACGAGGGCAAGATCCTGGGCTACGGCCTGTCGGAAATCGCGCCGCATACACTGGAACGCGCACATGCGGTGCATCCGGTGACGGCGGTGCAGAACGAATATTCGCTCTGGACCCGGCAGCCCGAACTGGGGCTGATCCAGCGTTGCGCCGACCTGGGCGTGGCCTTCGTGCCCTTTTCTCCGCTGGCCCGTGGCGCGCTGGGTACGCCGATGGCCGATCCTGCGAGCTTTGCGCCGCAGGAATTCCGCAGCCGCATCCCGCGCTTTGCGCCCGAAAACTGGCCGCACAACCGGGCCAGGCTGCAGGGCTTCCACGCCTATGCCCGCGACCGCGGCCTGACGGCCCCCGCCCTGGCGCTGGCCTGGGTGCTGGACCGCGGCGCCCACATGATCCCGATTCCCGGCACCCGCACCGCCGAACACCTGCAGGCCTGGGTCACCGCCAGCGACATCGTGCTGTCAGACGAAGACCGCCGCCAGATCGACCGCCTGTTGCCGGTGGGCTGGGCCTGGGGCGACCGCTACGACGACGCGCAATCGGCCACCGCCGAACGCTACTGCTGAGACGGGGCGGGCTTGCGGCGGTCGGGCCGCAGGCAGTCGCGCGGCTCCTGTCCCCGCGCCGTGGCGCCACAGGCCGCGCAGCGCCAGGCATCCGGCGCCACCCCGCGATCCAGCCGCCAGCGGCAATCACGGGTCAGCGTGGAATTGCGCCGCGCCAGCCAGAGGTAGACAAAGACCGCGACGGCCAGGAACAAGAGCAGCACCGGCATGATGTCACGGCAGCAATCGCGCCCTCAGCCGGGCCAGCAGCGCGTCGACCTGTTCCGCGCGCCCCAGCCGCGCCTCGGCATAGGCATCGCCGAAATCGCGCGTCACCTCGGGGTCGGCCAGCGCATCGCGGAAATCCACGCCCACCGCCGTCAACAGCTGCGCCACCTGCCAGGCATAGCCGGATTCGCCCAGCCAGATGCGGTTCTTGGCATGCAGCCGGCCCGCCAGCCCCGCCATCAGCGCGGCGAAGTCCTCGCCCGAGGAAAAATCGGGAACCGGACCCGGTTCAGACAATGCGCTCGACCATCATCTTCTTGATTTCCGAGATCGCCTTGGCCGGGTTCAGCCCCTTGGGGCAGGTCTTGGCGCAGTTCATGATGGTGTGGCAGCGGTACAGCTTGAACGGGTCTTCCAGATCGTCCAGCCGCTCGCCGGTCGCCTCATCGCGGCTGTCGATGATCCAGCGATAGGCATGCAGCAGCGCCGCCGGGCCCAGGTAGCGGTCGGAATTCCACCAATACGACGGGCAAGAGGTGCTGCAAGAGGCGCACATGACGCATTCGTACAACCCGTCCAGTTTGGCCCGGTCCTCGATCGACTGGCGCCATTCCCGCGCGGGGCGGTTGGTCCTGGTCTCCAGCCAGGGCATGATGCTGGCGTGCTGGGCATAGAACAGCGTCAGGTCGGGGATCAGGTCCTTGACCACCGGCATGTGCGGCAGCGGATAGATCTTTACGTCGCCCTTGATCTCATCCAGGCCATAGATGCAGGCCAGCGTGTTGTGCCCGTCGATATTCATCGCGCAGCTGCCGCAGATGCCCTCGCGGCAAGACCGGCGAAAGGTCAGCGTCGGGTCGATCTCGTTCTTGATCTTGATCAGCGCGTCCAGGACCATCGGGCCGCACTTGTCCATGTCGATGAAATAGGTGTCGACGCGCGGGTTCTGCCCGTCATCGGGGTTCCAGCGATAGATCTGGAACTTGCGCACGTTCTTGCCCTCGGGCTTCGGCCAGGTCTTGCCGGTGCGGATCTTGGAATTCTTGGGCAGGGTGAACTGGACCATGGGTCAGCCTTTCCAGTCGGGACGGTCGTAAAGGGGGCGCGTCGGGGCCTGGCCGGATTTGGCCATGACGCAGGTTTCATAGACGGCAGAGGGATCCTTGCCGAGGATATAGTCGGACGAGACACCCACGCTCAGCCCGCCGGACATCTTGCCCTGCGAGGTGGTGCCCAGCTTGATCATGCCGCGCGGCTGTTGCGCCAGCCGGGCGCGGTCCAGGCATTCGCGTTCGGCCTGCTGCACCGGGATCGGGCCGCAGGCGGCCAGCGCCAGAAGCAGGGGGATCCCCAGCCGCGTCATGGCGTCACCGGCGGCACGCCAGAGGTGGCGAAACAGGATTGCGCAGCCGGGCGCAGCGCCAGGTTGCGAATGTTTTCCTTGGTCTGCGTGCCGGCCTCGACGCCGATATCGCGGGCCAGCGCGCGGATTTCCTCGATGCTGGCGGCCTGCAGGATGCATTCGGTGGCCGCCTTGGCCGGGGCCGCCGGCATTTCGCGCGCCACCACGGGCTCCACCACCTCGGCGGCGGCGCGGCGGGTGGCCCCGTCGATCGTGGCCTGCGGGTCGCAGGCGGACAGGGCCAAGGCAGACAGGCCAAGCGCCAGGAACGGCAACAGGTTCAGCGGCTTCGATGTCATCACAACCCTCCGGCGGCAAGACCCTGCGCCGCCAGAAGCTGGCCTGCCGACAGGGATTGCACCAGACATTGCGTCGCTTCGGGGCGGCTTGCCACCGTGCGGACCACCGGCCAGGCCTGGGTGGCAACATCCTGCGCAGCCCCGGCCCCCGCGGCGCGGGCCAGCGCCAGCAGCTCGTCGGTCGAGGCATTGTTGATCACGCAATCGGTATAGGGCGACACGTCAACGCCCGGCAGATAGCGCCCCGCCGCCGCATCGACCGCGCCGCGCGCCAGGCTGCGGGTGGTTTCCTGCATCACCGCCTCGCCCGCCACGCAGCCCGACAGCGCCAGGACCGCCAGCAGCGCGCCCGGCCATACCCCCTGACGCCCCCTAGCCATTGGCACAGGCATAGCCCGCCCCCCGACCATCTTCAGGCTGCACCCCGCGGTGTCGCGCGGGGCCGGCTCGGGCGCCGGGGCCTTTGCGGGCGCCACGGCGGGCGCCGGTTTTGCCGGCCCGGTCGCCGGCACCGGCGCGCTGACCGACCCTTCGGCCGGGATGATCCCGCCCATCGCCACGGCCTTTTCCTGCGCGGCGGGCTGCGTCTGGACGCAGGCCGACAGGATCAGCACGGGCAGCAGGGCAAGGAGGCGGCGCATCAGAACTTCCTTTCCGCCGGGGCGATCTTCTTCAGGCTGATGCCGCCTTCGGCCTCGGCCGTCAGCGGGTCGACATGCACCGCGCGATAGTCCAGCCTGACCTTGTTGCCGTCCACCCAGGCCAGCGTATGCTTGCGCCAGTTGGCGTCGTCGCGGTTCGGATGGTCCTCGTGGGCATGCGCGCCGCGGCTTTCGGTGCGGGCATGCGCGCCGTAGATCGTGGCCAGCGCATTCGGCATCAGGTTGGTCAGTTCCAGCGTCTCCATCAGGTCGCTGTTCCAGACCAGGCTGCGGTCGGTCACCTTCAGGTCGCCCAGCTTGCCGGCGATGACCGTCATCTTCTTCTCGCCCTCGGCCAGGGTCTTTTCGGTGCGGAACACCGCGGCGTCGGCCTGCATGGTGCGCTGCATCTCCAGCCGCAGTTCGGCCGTCGGCAGGCCGCCATCGGCGTTGCGCAGCCCGTCGAACCGGTCCAGCGCCTTGTCGACCTGGGCCTTGTTCGTCGCCGGAACCGCGGCGGCCCTGTCCACCACCTGCCCGGCCCGGATCGCCGCGGCGCGGCCGAACACCACCAGGTCGATCAGGCTGTTCGAGCCCAGCCGGTTCGCGCCGTGAACGCTGGCGCAGCCCGCCTCGCCCACCGCCATCAGGCCGGGGAAGACCGCATCGGGGTTGTCGGCGGTGGGGTTCAGCACCTCGCCCCAATAGTTCGTCGGCACGCCACCCATGTTGTAATGCACCGTCGGCAGCACCGGGATCGGCTCCTTGTGCAGGTCCACGCCGGCAAAGATGCGGGCGCTTTCGGTGATGCCGGGCAGCCGCAGCTCCAGCGCCTCGCGCGGCAGGTGGTTCAGGTGCAGGTGGATATGGTCCTTGTGGTCGCCCACGCCACGGCCTTCGCGGATCTCCATGGTCATGCAGCGGCTGACATAGTCGCGCGGCGCCAGATCCTTGTAATGCGGCGCGTACCGCTCCATGAACCGCTCGCCGTTGGCGTTGGTCAGATAGCCGCCCTCGCCCCGCGCGCCTTCGGTGATCAGGCAGCCGGACCCGTAGATGCCGGTCGGGTGGAACTGCACGAATTCCATGTCCTGCAACGGCAGGCCGGCACGGGCGACCATGCCGCCGCCGTCGCCGGTGCAGGTATGGGCGCTGGTGGCGCTGAAATAGGCGCGGCCATAGCCGCCGGTCGCCAGCACGGTCATCTTGGCGTTGAAGACATGGATGGTGCCGTCATCCAGCTTCCAGCAGACCACGCCGGTGCAGGCGCCATCGGTGATGATCAGGTCGATGGCGAAATACTCGATGTAGAATTCCGCCTTCTGCTTCAGGCTCTGGCCGTACAGCGTGTGCAGGATGGCATGGCCGGTCCGGTCGGCGGCGGCGCAGGTGCGCTGCACCGGCGGGCCTTCGCCGTATTCGGTGGTATGGCCGCCGAAGGGGCGCTGATAGATCTTGCCCTCTTCGGTGCGGCTGAAGGGCACGCCGTAATGTTCCAGCTCATAGACCGCCGCCGGCGCCGACCGCGCCAGGTATTCCATCGCATCGGTGTCGCCCAGCCAGTCGCTGCCCTTCACCGTGTCGTACATGTGCCATTGCCAGCTGTCCGGGCCCATGTTGCCCAGGGACGCCGCGATCCCGCCCTGCGCCGCCACGGTATGGCTGCGGGTCGGGAACACCTTGGTCACGCAGGCCGTGCGCAGGCCCTGTTCGGCCATGCCCAGCGTGGCGCGCAGGCCCGCACCGCCGGCGCCCACCACGACCACGTCGTAATCATGCACTTCATAAGGGTAAGCAGTCATGTCGTGTCCTCAGAGTGCGATTTTCAGAAGCGCGAAGATGCCCACCGCGCCGATCATCCAGGCCAGCGAGACCGCGAATATGATCAGCATCTTGCGGGCGGTGCCGCGGGCGTAATCCTCGATCATCGTGGTGGCGCCCATGGCAAAGTGGCGCATGCCGATCACCAGCACCAGCGCCGACAGGATCGCCGGGAAGGGGTGCGAAAAGGTTTCCAGCACCTCGGCCCGGCTGCCGCCCAGCGCGCTGCCAAAGACGTACAGCCAGCTTGGCACCAGAAAGGCCAGTCCGACGGCCGACAGCGTCATCGACCAGTGATGATGTGCCCCGGTATGAGAGGCGCCCTTGCCCTCGGCGCGCTTGCGGGCGGTCAGGTAACGCATGGGTGCCCCCTACTGGACCAGAAGGATTGTGATCACGGTCAGCACGACCGAGCCGATCAGGCAGGCCCAGCCCAGCTTTTCCGCCGTGGGAATGTCCATCCCGTTGCCGGCGTCAAAGTACAGGTGCCGCAGCCCGGCCAGATAGTGGAACCACACCGCCCAGAGCGATCCGGTGAACACCAGGTCGCCGAACCAGCTGGTCGCAACCGCATTGGCCGTTGCGAAATATTCGTCCGAGGTCGCCGCGGCCAAGAGCCACCAGACCGCCAGCAGCACGCCCGCCACCAGCGCGTGACCGGTGATCCGCGTCAGGATCGAGGTCAGCATCGGCACATGCCACCGATAGATCTGCAAGTGGGGGGAGAGGGGCCGTTCGACCCGCTTGGCCTCTGCCATATCGGTTCCCTTCTTCGCTGGCTGGCCCGGCCTTTCCGGCGGGGACACGCTGTCTTCGACTACTTCCATAGCGGTTTTTTCGTCAGAGTCACGCCCGGCGAGGCGGCAAAATCCGCCTGTTGGCGATAACGCCCGCAGATTTCTTGTCTATGTGATCACAGCTTTTGGCAATGTGATCACACTATTCCCCGCCGGATCAGCGCGGCACCAGCGCCCAGTAGTCCAGGTCCAGCAGCACCTCGGGCAGGTATTTCCCGGCCGCATCCTTCAGCGCAAAGGCCGGCGCGCCGTCGCGCACCGCCACCAGCCGCAGCCGCAGCGCGCCCACGCCCGGCGCTGTGGTCTCGGCCCGGTCCAGCACCTCGGACCAGGCCCGCACCGTATAGCCGGCGAAACAGGGGTTGGCATGGGCGCCGGCGTTCAGCGCCACCATCATCTGCGCATTGGCCAGCCCGTTGAACGACAGCGCGCGGGCCAGGCTGATGACATGGCCGCCATAGATCAGCCGCTTGCCGTCCTCGCGCTGGGTGGCGTCGAAATGCACCTTGGCGGTGTTCTGCCACAGCCGCGTGGCCAGCATGTGTTCGGCCTCTTCCACCGTCACGCCGTCGACATGGTCGATCTTTTCGCCCAACGCATAGTCGCCCCAGCGATGACGCTCGCCGGCCAGCGCGAAATCATAGGCGCTGAAATCCAGCCCCGCCGGCACCACCAGATCGCCGGGCGCCACCACGGCCTGCAATTCGGGCACCACCGGGTCGGGTGCCGGCGTGGCGCGGTTCTTGCGCACCATCACCCAGCGCACATAGTCCAGCACCGCCTGCCCGTGCTGGTTCAGACCCCGCGTCCGCACCCAGACCACGCCGGACTTGCCGTTCGAGTTTTCCTTCAGCCCGATCACCGTCGATTCAGACCGCAGCGTGTCGCCCGGCCAGACCGGCGCCAGCCAGCGGCCCTCGGCATAGCCCAGGTTGGCGATGGCGTTCAGGCTGATGTCCGGCACCGTCTTGCCGAAGACGGTGTGAAAGGCGATCAGGTCATCCATCGGCGCGGCCGGCAGGCCGCATCCCCGGGCGAATTCGTCCGAGGAATAGAGCGCCCCCCGCGCCGGGTAGAGCGCATGATAGAGCGCGCGTTCCCCGCCCGAGACGGTGCGCGGCACCGCGTGGACGATGGTCTCGCCCAGGCGATAGTCCTCGAAAAAGCGGCCGGGGTTGGTTTTCATGCGGTCTCCTCAGGCGGTGGCGGGGGGGGGCGGCAGGGGGGGGCAGGACGGTCCCGCCTACATCTCGCCCAGCTTGGTTTCAGGGGTATAGGTGCCCGGCACCTCCTTGGTGACGGCCTGGCCGCAGCGCATCACCCCGCGGGCGGCGTCAAAGGCATAGGCCGGGCCGCCATGCAGCTCCCAGCCCTTTGACAGGGCCAGGCTGACCTTGTGGCAAAAGGCCGAGGTGTCGTCATCGCTGAGAAACCGGTAAAGCCGCATCTCACGCCCCCCAGGGCTGCACGCCCAGCCAGTTGTGGACCATCATGATGGCAACGACGGCAAAGATCGTGCCGGCGATCGCCTTGGGGTTGCCGCCGGGCCGGGCCGGTTTCGGCGTCCAGTCGCGCTGGCTGCGGTTGATCACGATCACCTCGACCACCGCCCAGGCCAAGAGCCCGCCGAACAGGATGACGCTGGGCAGGTCGCCATTGACCAGCAGATGCGCCGCCGCCCAGAGCTTGAACCCGGTCAGTTGCGGGTGCCGCATCCGCGCCACCACCGGCGCCCGCATGCCATCGGCGACGAACAGGAACAGCGCCGCCACCATCAGCAGGTTGTTGATCCCGACCAGCGCGGCGCTGCGGCCCCACCAGAACGGCCCCGCGCCGGGGTCGTAGCCGAAATACATCAGCACCACCGAGACCAGCAGCGCCAGGGTCACCAGACCCTTGCCGCCATCGCCCATCCGGGCCCGCGCCGTCGGGGCGACCCGCTTGAAAAGATGCGCCGCCCACCACAGGGCCACGCCAAGAACCAGCATCATCATGCCGAAACCTCCGGTTTTACCGGCCGCACCCTGCCCCTATTCCGCCAGTTCCGCAATCGCCCGCGCCTTGTCCAGCGTCGCCCGCGCGGTCACGACATGCAGATTTTCCACGATGCGGCCGTCCACCACCGCCACGCCCTGCCCGGCGGCCTTGGCGGCGTCAAAGGCCGCGATCTGCCGGCGGGCCAGGTCGATTTCCGCATCCGACGGGGCAAAGGCGGCATTGGCCACCTCCAGCTGGGCCGGATGGATCAGCGTCTTGCCGTCAAAGCCCATGTCGCGGCCCTGTTCGCATTCGGCGCGCAGCCCGGCCTCGTCCTTGAAGGCGTTGTAGACGCCGTCGACGATCACCCGTCCCTCGGCCTTTGCCGCCAGCAGGCACAGCCCCAGCCCGGCCTGCAGGGCCAGGCGGTCGGGGCGAAAGCGGCTGCCCAGTTCCTTGGCCAGGTCGTTGGTGCCCATCACCATGCCGGCCAGCCGTGGATGCGCCGCGATGGCCGCCGCGTTCAGCATGCCCGCCGCCGTTTCCATCATCGCCCAGAGCGGCACGCCCGGAACCGCCTCGGCCACCGCGTCCAGGTCGGCCGGCCGGTTCACCTTGGGCACCAGCAGCGCATCGACCGCAGCACCCGCGGCCATCGCCGCCGCCATCGCCGCGGCGTCGTCCCGACCCCATTCGCTGTCGAAACCGTTGATCCGCACGATCCGCGCCCGCGGCCCGTAATCCGCCTCGGCCAGAACCCGCGCCAGCAGCGCCCGCGCCGCCGGTTTCTCTTCCGGGGCCACCGCATCCTCGAGGTCAAAGATGATCGCATCCGCCGCCAGCTCGCGGGCCTTCTCCATCGCACGCTCGCGCGCGGCGGGGATATACAGGACGGAACGATAGGGTCTGGCCATGGGCTTTGGTCCTTCGCGCAAGATTCTTGCGGCAGAAACCACGATTCCGCCACTTTCGGCAAGCGGAGATTTGCCGCAGCGCAGAAATTTCTGCATCCGCGCCCGCCCCGCACCGCACCCTGCGTCGCGCCCGCGCCGTTAACCCGATGGCAAATGCCCCGGATCAGCCTTGGCGGCACCGCGCGGCACGGCCCGCGGCCAGGCCGGGGCCGGCAGCGTGGGGCTGGCCGGGCCGCCGGCACCAGCAAAAGGCGGATGACGATGAACCAGACCTTTCTTGCGCTTTCCCTCGGGCTTGCCGGCGTGGTGCTGGCCGCCCATGCCGCCTTTGCCGAAGGGGCGGCCCAATGCGGCCCGCGCGATGCCGTGGTGGCCGAACTGGCCGACCGCTTTGGCGAGACGCGCCGCAGCCTGGGGCTGACCGCCTCGGCGGTGGTCGAGGTCTATGCCAGCAGCGAAACCGGCAGCTGGACCATCGCCGTGACCACGCCCGACGGCACCATGTGCCTGGTCGCCGCCGGCCGGGATTTCCAGGCCGATCCGCCGCAGACCCCGGCGCGCGGCATGCGGATCTGACCCTAGACCAGCCCGCCGGCGCCATCCCAGACCAGCTTGGCCGAAATCAGCAGCAGCGACCATGTGACCGCCAGAAAGAACACCCGGTCGGGCAGCCAGCGCACCAGCCGCACCCCGGCAAAGACCGCCAGCGCGGCGGGCAGGAACAACAGCGCCGCATGATGCAGGTTGTCGGCGCTCAGCTGGCCCAGTTGCCAATAGGGGATCAGCTTGACCGCGTTGATCACCGCGAAGGCGATGGTCGAGGTGCCGGCAAAGACCGCCTTGGGCAGGCCCAAGGGCAGGGTATAGACCTGATAGGGCGGCGCGCCCGAATGGCTGACGAAGCTGGTGAACCCCGTCACCGCGCCCCAGAACAGCCCCGGCGCCACCTCGGCCCGGCGCGGCTCGGCCTGCACCCCGCGGCGCAGCAGCAGGTTCAGCGCGAATGCCAGCCCGATCACCCCGATCAGCGCCGTCACCGCCGCCTCGGGCACCAGATGCGCCGTGGCCCAGCCAAAGGCGATGCCCGCCACCGCGCCCGGCAGCAGGATCGCCAGCACCCGCCGGTCAAAGGCATGGCGATAGGCGTATAGGCCGAACATGTCGCTGACCACATAGACCGGCAGCAGCAGGCCTGCCGCCGTCATCGGGGGAATCACCAGCGCCAGCACCGGCACGCCCAGCATGCCGACCACCGGAATCCCGCCCTTGCCCGCCCCGACCAGCGTCGAGGCGACCACTGCCGCCACCCAGAATCCGATCCCGTCCATGGTCCCTCCGCGCCGGTTACCGCTAACCCCTGCGCCGGGGGACGGACAGAGGGTATTTTGCATGCCATGGTATACCAAATCCCGCGCGCGGTGCTGGACAGATGGCGCCGAAGGGGCTACCCCTCGCCGCGACTCGAACCCCGGGGGCGATCCCCGGCCCCATGCCCTAACACGCCCATTCGCTCAGGAGGCTCCCATGGCACGACCCAAGATCGCCCTTATCGGTGCGGGACAGATCGGCGGCACGCTCGCCCATCTCGCCGCGACCAAGGAACTTGGCGACGTCGTTCTGTTCGACATCGCCGAAGGCACCCCGCAAGGCAAGGCGCTGGACCTGGCGCAATGCGGCCCGGTCGAGGGGTTCGACGTGGCGCTGAAGGGCGCGAATTCCTATGCCGATATCGCGGGGGCCGATGTCTGCATCGTCACCGCCGGCGTCCCGCGCAAGCCGGGGATGAGCCGCGACGACCTTTGGGCATCAACCTGAAGGTGATGAAATCGGTCGGCGAAGGCATCAAGGCCAATGCCCCGAACGCCTTTGTGATCTGCATCACCAACCCCCTGGACGCGATGGTCTGGGCGCTGCGCGAATTCTCGGGCCTGCCGCATGAAAAGGTCGTCGGCATGGCCGGCGTGCTGGATTCGGCGCGGTTCCGCCATTTCCTCGCCTCGGAATTCAACGTCTCGATGCGCGATGTCACCGCCTTCGTGCTGGGCGGCCACGGCGACACCATGGTGCCGCTGACCCGCTATTCCACCGTCGCCGGCATCCCGCTGCCCGATCTGGTCGCCATGGGCTGGACCACGCAGGAAAAGCTGGACGCCATCGTGCAGCGCACCCGTGACGGCGGCGCCGAGATCGTCGGCCTGTTGAAGACCGGCTCGGCCTTCTACGCGCCGGCCACCTCGGCCATCGAGATGGCCGAAGCCTACCTGAAGGATCAAAAGCGCCTGCTGCCCTGCGCCGCCTTCGTCAAGGGCGCCTATGGGCTGGACGGCATGTATGTCGGCGTGCCGACCGTGATCGGCGCCGGCGGCATCGAGCGCATCGTCGACATCAAGCTGAACCCGGCCGAACAGGCGATGATGGACAAGTCGATCGCCGCGGTGAAAGGCCTGGTCGACGCCTGCAAGGCCATCGACCCCTCGCTGGCCTGAGGCCGCCTCCGCGAAAACCGGATCAGGGCGCCCCTCGCGGCGCCCTTTTTCATTGCCTCTGCCGCGCGCCTGGGGCAAGCCGCGCCGGCAAGGTCGGGGGATGGGCATGACAACAGCGATGGCCGGCAGGTCGCCCTATCAGGCGCCGGGGTTCTATGACCGGGCGCTGGCCGCCGGCCGCCACCGCGACATCGTCGGCGGGCGCTGGACCGAGACCGCCATCGCCCAGATGCTGTGCCTGCTGGACGAAGGGTTGCGGCCCGATGACCGGCTGCTTGACCTGGGCTGCGGCGCCCTGCGGCTGGGGCACCGGGCGGTGGCCTTCCTGCACCCCGGCAACTATTGGGGCACCGATGCCAGCCTGGCGCTGATGCACCGCGGCTGGGAAGCCGAGCTGACGCCCGCCCTGCGCGCGCGGCTGCCGCTGGAACAATTGGTCGAGGACGCCGAATTCGCCTGCCCCGGCGTTCCGGCCACGATGGATTATGCCATCGCCTTCGGCGTCTTTACCCACCTGCCGCCCGGCGCCCTGCCGCCGGCGCTGGCGCGGTTGCGGGCGCGGTTTCCGGGGCTGAAGCGGCTGTTGCTGACGCTGTTCCTGGCGCCCGGGGGCCACCAGGGCCCGTTGCGCCAGCCCGACGGCGTGGTGACCCATGCCGGGCGGCCGCCCTATCACCGCATTCCCGCCGAGGTCGAGGCCGAAGCCGCCGCCGCCGGCTTTGCGGCGGAGTGGCGCGACCGCGTCCTGCCGCGCGGCCAGCGGCTCTGCGTCCTGCGGCCGGTGTAGGTAGGCGTGGCTGGCCGGGCGGGGGGCGCTGCCCCCACGGCCTGCGGCCTCCCCCCGGAGTATTTTGGCCAAGATGAAGGGGCAGAGGCGGTCTAGGGTCTGGAATTCCGCCCCCGGGGCGATGGTTGACCGGACCGGGGGGCGGGCGCATCCTGCCGGCACCTGCCTCAGGAGACTGCCATGCGATCTGCTCTTGCCCTTTCCCTTGCGTTCTGCGCCGGCACGGCGCTGGCCGAGCCTTCGGCGCTGTCGGGCGAGATCGCCGCCAGCGGGCTGGCCGCGACCGAGGCGCGGCTGGCCGCCCTGCCCGACCCCGCGCCCGAGGATCTGTTCGCCCTGGCCGGCTTGCGCTTTCTGTCGGGGGTCGAGCAGGCGCTGCAACTGCGCTGGCAGACCGGCGTGCAGGCCGACTGGTCGGAACTGCCGATCCTGCGCCTGCCGATCCCGGAAAACCCGCAGGCGCGGGCGTTTTCCGGCGCCGACCTTCAGGCGATGCTGACCGGGCTGGATCAGGACATGGAGGCCGCCCGCACCGCCCTGTCGGCGCTGGGCGAGCGGGATTTCGCGCTGGAAATCTCGCTGGGCGACCTGTGGTTCGACATCAACATGAATGCCACCCGCGACGAGGGCGAGGATCTGGCCGCGGTCGCCGGCCTGGCGCTGGGCGGGCGGCGCGACGTGATGGCCGGGGCCAACGCGCCCAGCATCCGCTTTGACACCGCCGATGCGGCCTGGCTTGCGGCCTATACCCACCTGCTTTCGGGTTTTGCCCAGGTGGCGCTGGCCTATGACCCCGCCGCCTCGGTCGACCGGGTGATGGCCAGCGCCGCCCGGCTGAAGGAATTGCAGGGCAGCACGCCCCCCGACAATGCCATGGACATGATGTTCGGCCGGCAGGTCGACCGGGTGGCGATGATCCTGCTGGCCCTGTCAGAGGCGCCGGATGCCGCGCTGGCCGCTTCGGCGCATGACCATTTCCTGGGGATGATCCGCGACAACCGCCGGTTCTGGTCGCTGGTCGCGGCGGAAACCGACAATGACGGCGAATGGGTGCCCAGCGCCCGGCAGGTCTCGGCCCTGGGGCTGACCATGCCGCCGGGCACTGCCGAACGCTGGCAGGCGGTGCTGGCCGATGCCGAGGCGATCCTGACCGGCGCGCTTCTGGTGCCGCACTGGCGGCTGGGGGCCGAGGCCGGCATCGACGTGTCGCTGATGTTCAAGGACCCGCCGGCGGTGGACCTGATCACCATGGTGCAGGGCGAAGGGTTCCTGCCCTATGCCCGCAAGGGGCCGCGGGCCAGCATGCAATCCTGGAACGATTTCGAGAGCCTGGTCTGGGGCGACGCGCTGTTGTTCGCGGTGTTCCTGAACTGAGCGCGGTCGCCGCCGCGGGTGTGGCGAATCACGTTAGCGCTGACGGGGGACGGCGGCCTTCGGGCCTGTGATCACAGGCTGGAAAACTGTGATCACACCCGCAAAACCTGTGATCACAAACCTGCGGAATTCGGCCCCATTCCGCTGCAATTCCCGAAATCCGCTTTGGATTCCGGGCGATTTCGTGCCAGAACGCCGCAAAATCACCATCGGCGGAGTGCGCATATGAACATCCACGAATATCAGGCCAAGGCGCTTCTCCGCAGCTACGGCATTCCGGTGTCGGACGGCCGCGTGGTGCTGAAGGCCGAAGAGGCCAAGACCGCCGCGGGCGAACTGGACGGGCCGCTCTGGGTGGTCAAGGCGCAGATCCATGCCGGCGGTCGCGGCAAGGGCAGCTTCAAGGAGGCCGAGGCCGGCGAAAAGGGCGGCGTGCGCCTGGCCCGCAGTGTGGCCGAGGCCGCCGAATTCGCCCGCCAGATGCTGGGCCGCACCCTGGTCACCATCCAGACCGGCCCGGCCGGCAAGCAGGTGAACCGCATCTATATCGAGGACGGCAGCGACATCGAGCGCGAACTGTACCTGGCGCTGCTGATCGACCGCAAGTCCAGCCGCATCTCGATCGTCTGCTCGACCGAGGGCGGCATGTCGATCGAGGACGTGGCGCATGACACGCCCGAAAAGATCCACACCATCACCATCGACCCGGCGACCGGGCTGCAGGATTTCCACGGCCGCCGCGTGGCCTTTGCGCTGGGGCTGACCGGCAACCAGGTCAAGCAATGCGTCGGCATCGTCAAGAACCTCTACCGGCTGTTCGTCGACAAGGACATGGACATGCTGGAGATCAACCCCTTCGTGGTGCTGAAGGACGGCAACCTGAAGCTCCTGGACGCCAAGATGGGCTTTGACGGCAACGCCATCTACCGCCACCCCGACATCGCCGCCCTGCGCGACGAGACCGAGGAAGACCCCAAGGAACTGGCCGCCTCGAAATTCGACCTGAACTACATCGCGCTGGATGGCGAGATCGGCTGCATGGTGAACGGCGCGGGCCTGGCCATGGCGACGATGGACATCATCAAGCTCTACGGCGCGGAACCGGCCAACTTCCTTGACGTCGGCGGCGGCGCGACCAAGGAAAAGGTGACCGAGGCCTTCAAGATCATCACCTCGGACCCGAACGTGAAGGGCATCCTGGTCAACATCTTCGGCGGCATCATGCGCTGCGACATCATCGCCGAGGGCATCGTCGCCGCCGTCCGCGAAGTGGGCCTGCAGGTGCCGCTGGTCGTCCGGCTCGAAGGCACCAATGTCGAACTGGGCAAGGACATCATCAACAAGTCCGGCCTGAACGTCATTGCCGCCGACGACCTGAAGGATGGCGCCCAGAAGATCGTCAAGGCCGTCAAGGGATAACCCGTAGGGCGGGGCTCACCCCGCCTGCGCGACCAAACCTGGCGGGGTGAACCCCGCCCTGCGGAGAAAAAGAATGTCCGTTCTCGTCGACAAGCACACCAAGGTCATCTGCCAGGGCTTCACCGGCTCGCAGGGCACCTTCCATTCCGAACAGGCCATCGCCTATGGCACGCAGATGGTCGGCGGCGTCACGCCGGGCAAGGGGGGCACCACCCATCTCGGCCTGCCGGTGTTCAACTCGGTGCATGAGGCGGTGGAAATCACCGGCGCCGACGCCACCGCGATCTACGTCCCGCCGCCCTTTGCCGCGGATTCGATCCTCGAGGCCATCGACGCCGAAATCCCGCTGATCGTCGCCATCACCGAGGGCATCCCGGTCCTCGACATGATGCGCGTCAAGCGCGCGCTGATCAATTCCAGGTCCCGCCTGATCGGGCCGAACTGCCCCGGCGTGATGACGCCGGACGCCTGCAAGATCGGCATCATGCCCGGCTCGATCTTCAAGCGCGGCTCGGTCGGCGTGGTCTCGCGCTCGGGCACGCTGACCTATGAGGCGGTGAAACAGACCACCGATGTGGGCCTCGGCCAGTCTTCGGCCGTGGGCATCGGCGGCGACCCGATCAAGGGCACCGAACATATCGACGTCCTGGAAATGTTCCTGGCCGACCCGGAAACCACCTCGATCATCATGATCGGCGAAATCGGCGGCTCGGCCGAGGAAGAGGCCGCGCAATTCCTGGCCGATGAAAAGAAGAAGGGCCGCTGGAAGCCCACCGCCGGCTTCATCGCCGGCCGCACCGCCCCCCCCGGTCGCCGCATGGGCCACGCCGGCGCCATCGTCGCGGGCGGCAAGGGCGATGCCGGATCGAAGATCGAAGCCATGCGCTCGGCCGGCATCGTGGTGGCCGACAGCCCCGCCACCCTGGGCGAGGCCGTGCTGAAAGCGATCAAGGCGTAGGTCGGGGTTCACCCCCGACTCATCTTCCGGCGGGGACGCCCGCCCCACAAGGAAACGCGACATGACCGACCATTCCCCCACCGCCGCCTTCAATGCCTCGTCCTTCCTGGACGGGGCGAACGCCGATTACGTCGACCAGTTGCAGGCCCGCTATGCGGCCGACCCCAACAGCGTCGACGCGCAATGGGCCGAATTCTTCCGCGCCCTGGGCGACAGCGAGATGGACGCAAAGCGCGCCGCCTCCGGCCCGTCCTGGGCGCGGGGCGACTGGCCGCCGGCCCCGGCCGATGACCTGACCGCCGCGCTGACCGGCGAATGGCCGGCCCCGCAGGCCAAGGACGCCCGCGCCGCCGGGCAGAAGATCGCCGCCAAGGCCGCCGATCAGGGCGTCAACCTGACCGAGGCGCAGTTGCAGCGCGCCGTGATCGACTCGATCCGCGCGCTGATGATCATCCGCGCCTACCGCATCCGTGGCCACCTGGCCGCCGATCTCGACCCGCTGGGCCTGCGCGAAGAGGCGCCGCACCCCGAGCTGGACCCGGCCAACTACGGCTTTACCGAAGCCGACATGGACCGGCCGATCTTCATCGACAACGTGCTGGGCCTGACCCATGCCTCGATGCGCCAGATCCTTGACATCGTCAGGCGCACCTATTGCGGCACCTTCGCGCTGCAATACATGCACATCTCCGACCCCGAACAGGCCGCCTGGCTGAAAGAGCGGATCGAGGGTTACGGCAAGGAAATCGCCTTCACCCGCGAAGGCCGCCGCGCCATCCTGAACAAGCTGGTCGAGGCCGAGGGCTTCGAGAAATTCCTGCACGTCAAATACATGGGGACCAAGCGGTTCGGCCTTGACGGGGCCGAGGCGCTGATCCCGGCGATGGAGGCGATCATCAAGCGCGGCGGACAGCTGGGCCTGAAAGAGATCGTCATCGGCATGCCGCACCGGGGCCGGCTGAACGTGCTGGCGAACGTGCTGCAGAAACCCTACAAGGCGATCTTCCACGAATTCCAGGGCGGCAGCTACAAGCCCGAGGATGTCGACGGCTCGGGCGACGTGAAATACCACCTGGGCGCCTCGTCCGACCGTGAATTCGACGGCAACATCGTCCACCTCAGCCTGACCGCCAACCCCAGCCACCTCGAGGCGGTGAACCCCGTCGTCCTGGGCAAGGTCCGCGCCAAGCAGGACCAGCTGAACGATGCGGCCGAGCGGATTGCCGTCCTGCCGGTGCTGCTGCACGGCGACGCGGCCTTTGCCGGCCAGGGCGTGGTGGCCGAATGCCTGCAGCTTTCGGGCATCAAGGGCCACCGCACCGGCGGCTGCATCCACATTATCGTCAACAACCAGATCGGCTTTACCACCGCGCCGCATTTCAGCCGGACCAGCCCCTATCCGACCGACATCGCCCTGATGGTCGAGGCGCCGATCTTCCACGTCAACGGCGACGACCCCGAGGCCGTGGTCCACGCCGCCAAGGTGGCCACCGAATTCCGCCAGCAGTTCCACAAGGACGTGGTGCTGGACATCTTCTGCTATCGCCGCTTCGGTCACAACGAAGGCGACGAGCCGATGTTCACCAACCCGGCGATGTACAACCGCATCCGCAAGCAGAAGACCACGCTGCAGCTTTATACCGAACGTCTGGTGGCCGACGGGCTGATCCCCGAAGGCGAGATCGAGGACATGAAGGCGGCCTTCCAGTCGCACCTGAACGAGGAATACGACGCCGGCAAGGCGTTCAAGCCCAACAAGGCCGACTGGCTGGACGGGCGCTGGAAGAACATGAACACCAAGGATCTGGCCAACTACCAGCGCGGCGAGACCTGGATCAAGCCCGAGACCCTGGCCGAGATCGGCACCGCGCTGACCCGCGTGCCCGAAGGCTTCGAGATCCACAAGACCGTGGCACGCCAGCTGGACGCCAAGGCCAAGATGTTCGAGACCGGCACCGGCTTTGACTGGGCCACCGCCGAGGCGCTGGCCTTCGGCTCGCTCCAGGTCGAGGGTTTCCCGGTGCGCCTCGCCGGGCAGGACTGCACCCGCGGCACCTTCTCGCAGCGCCATTCCGGCCTGGTCGACCAGTTGACCGAGGAACGCTACTACCCGCTCAACCACATCCGCGCCGGCCAGGCCAAGTATGAAGTCATCGACTCCATGCTGTCGGAATATGCCGTCCTCGGGTTCGAATACGGCTACTCGCTCAGCGAGCCCAACGCCCTGACCCTGTGGGAGGCGCAGTTCGGCGATTTCGCCAATGGCGCGCAGATCATGTTCGACCAGTTCATCAACTCGGGCGAATCGAAATGGCTGCGGATGTCGGGCCTGGTGGTGCTGCTGCCGCATGGCTACGAAGGCCAGGGGCCGGAACATTCCTCGGCGCGGCTGGAACGCTACCTGCAGAACTCGGCCGAGGAAAACTGGATCGTGGCGAATTGCTCCACCCCGGCCAACTACTTCCACATCCTGCGCCGGCAGCTGCACCGCAGCTACCGCAAGCCCCTGATCCTGATGACGCCGAAATCGCTGTTGCGCCATCCCATGTGCTTCTCGGACACCAGCGACTTTACCGATGGCTCCACCTTCCACCGCGTGCTGTGGGACGATGCGCAAAAGGGCCATTCGACCCAGAAGCTCAAGGCCGACGACAAGATCAGGCGCGTGGTCCTCTGCTCGGGCAAGGTCTACTACGACCTTTTGGCCGAACGCGACGCCCGCGGGCTGGACGATGTCTACCTGCTGCGCGTCGAACAGATCTACCCGACGCCCGGCATGGCGCTGACCGCCGAACTCAGTCGCTTCCCCAAGGCCGATTTCGTCTGGTGCCAGGAAGAGCCCAAGAACCAGGGCGCCTGGTCCTTCATCGAGCCGGAACTCGAAGTGATCCTGACCAAGATCCGCGGCAAGGCCACCCGCGCCCGCTATGCCGGCCGCATGGCCAGCGCCTCGCCCGCGACCGGCCTCGCCTCGCGCCACAAGTTTGAACAGACCGCGCTCGTGAACGACGCGCTGACGATCGCCTGAAGGAGAGAATGATGACCGACGTGATGGTACCCGCCCTCGGCGAAAGCGTGTCCGAGGCCACCGTGTCCACCTGGTTCAAGAAACCGGGCGATGCGGTCGCGGTTGACGAAATGCTGTGCGAACTGGAAACCGACAAGGTCTCGGTCGAGGTGCCCAGCCCGGTCGCCGGCGTGCTGGCCGAGATCATCGCCCCCGAGGGCACGACGGTCGCCGCCAATGCGCGGCTCGCCGTGGTGACCGAAGGCGCCACCGCCGCCGCCAAGCCTGCCGCCGCCAAACCCGCGGCCGAGGCCGCCCCGGCCCCCGCCGCCGCCGCAAAGGACGTGGAAGACGCGCCCTCCGCCAGGAAGGCCATGGCCGAGGCCGGGCTCTCGCGCGACGCCGTGCAGGGCACCGGCAAGGACGGCCGCGTGATGAAGGAAGACGTGGCCCGCACGCTGGCCGGCGCTCCGGGTGCCGCCGCCGCCACCGCCGCCCCGGCCCCGGCCCCGGCGCCGATCCCGCGCGCCCCGGTCCATGCCGACGATGCCTCGCGCGAGGAACGGGTCAAGATGACCCGCCTGCGCCAGACCATCGCCCGCCGGCTCAAGGACGCGCAGAACACCGCCGCCATGCTGACCACCTACAACGAGGTGGACATGTCCGGCATCATGGGCCTGCGCAACGAATACAAGGACGTGTTCGAAAAGAAGCACGGCGTGAAGCTGGGCTTCATGTCCTTCTTCGTCAAAGCCTGCTGCCACGCGCTGAAAGAGGTGCCCGAGGTCAACGCCGAGATCGACGGCACCGACGTGGTCTACAAGAACTACGTCCACATGGGCGTGGCCGTCGGCACGCCTTCGGGCCTCGTCGTGCCGGTGGTGCGTGACGCCGACCAGATGGGCTTTGCCGCGATCGAGAAGAAGATCGCCGAACTGGGCCTCCGCGCCCGCGACGGCAAGCTCTCCATGGCGGAAATGCAGGGCGGCAGCTTCACCATCTCGAACGGCGGCGTCTACGGCTCGCTGATGTCCTCGCCGATCCTGAACCCGCCGCAGTCCGGCATCCTTGGCATGCACAAGATCCAGGACCGCCCGGTTGTCGTCGGCGGCCAGATCGTCATCCGCCCGATGATGTATCTCGCGCTGAGCTACGACCACCGCATCGTCGACGGCAAGGGCGCCGTGACCTTCCTCGTCCGCGTGAAAGAGGCCCTGGAAGACCCGCGGCGGCTGCTGATGGATTTGTAATGCCATTTGAGAATATCGAGAAAAGCGAACTTGTTATCGCCACGATCCTTCGCATCTTAAATGATAGGGGCATCCGTGGCGGCACACTTCAGTTTGGCGAACTCGATCTCTCTGATGAGTATTTTCCGTTCTTTGCAACCTGCTTCGGTTGGTTGCAAAGCGAGGGAATTGTTCGTGCCGAGAAGGTGACTGTCATTTCCGCAGACGGTGATGATGAAGCAAATGATCTCTATATCTACAATCCTGCGCTCACGGCTCACGGATTCTCGCTCATGGGGCAAAGTGTTCGAGTTGGAGGTGCCAATACGACTTTGCGTGACGCTGTAGAGACTCACCTTTCAAGCCGGCCTTCCGGTTGGCAGATCGGCGATCTTGTTGGTGCGATCATCGGCGGCTTCACAAAGTCGATTGGATCGTGACATGCCCCCCGAACACGCCGCCCTCACCCTATCCGTCCGCCTCCACACCGCCGCCCCGCCCCTTGCCCGGCGCCCCTGCGCAGCGCAATCTGGGGCACCGGCCTTTTCGCAACCGCCAGGATGCAGGCCCCGACCCCGGCCTGAGCTTCATCTTGGCCAAAATACTCCGCGGGGTCCGGGGCGGCACGCCCCCGGCGCCGCCAGACACAAGGAACCGACCCATGGCAGACTATGACGTGATCATCATCGGCGGCGGCCCCGGCGGCTATGTCTGCGCCATCCACTGCGCCCAGCTGGGGCTGAAGGTCGCCTGCGTCGAGGGGCGCGAGACCCTGGGCGGCACCTGCCTGAACGTCGGCTGCATCCCTCCAAGGCGCTGTTGAACGCCACCCACCAGCTGCACGAAGTGCATGAGAATTTCGAGAAGATGGGCCTGATGGGCGGAGCGCCCAAGGTCGATTGGGAACGCATGCTGCGCTACAAGGACGACGTGGTGGCCGGCAACACCAAGGGCATCGAATTCCTGTTCAAGAAGAACAAGGTGACCTGGCTGAAAGGCTGGGGCTCGATCCCCGAACCCGGCAAGGTCAAGGTCGGAGACGAGGTCCACAGCGCGAAATCCATCGTCATCGCCACCGGCTCCGAAGCCTCGGTCCTGCCCGGCATCACGCTCGACGAAGAGGTGATCGTCACCTCCACCGGCGCGCTGGCGCTGCCGAAGATCCCGAAGACCATGGTCGTCATCGGCGCCGGCGTCATCGGGCTGGAGATGGGCTCGGTCTACGCCCGCCTCGGCACGCAGGTCACCGTGGTCGAATACCTCGACGCCATCACCCCCGGCATGGATGCCGAGGTCGCCAAGGCCTTCCAGAAGATCCTGGCCCGGCAGGGGCTGAAATTCGTCCTCGGCGCCGCGGTGCAGGTGGTCGAACGGGTCAAGAAGGGCGCCAAAGTGGCCTGGAAACTGCGCAAGGACGACAGCGCCGGCGAGATCGAGGCCGATGTCGTCCTGGTCGCCACCGGACGCAAGCCCCATACCGCCGGCCTCGGCCTCGAGGGCCTGGGCGTCGAGATGGGGCCGCGCGGCACCGTCGCCACCGACGCGCATTTCCAGACCAGCCTGCCCGGCCTCTACGCCATCGGCGACGCCATCGCCGGCCCGATGCTGGCCCACAAGGCCGAGGACGAAGGCATGGCCCTGGCCGAAATCCTCGCCGGCAAGCATGGCCACGTGAACTATGACGTCATACCCGGCGTCGTCTACACCACCCCCGAGGTCGCCTCGGTCGGCAAGACCGAGGAACAGCTCAAGGACGAAGGCCGCGCCTACAAGGTCGGCAAGTTCCCCTTCATGGGCAATGCCCGCGCCAAGGCCGTCTTCCAGGCCGAGGGCTTCGTCAAGATCCTGGCCGACAAGGCCACCGACCGCATCCTGGGCGCGCATATCATCGGCCCCGGCGCCGGCGACCTGATCCACGAAATCTGCGTGGCGATGGAATTCGGCGCCTCGGCCCAGGACCTGGCGCTGACCTGCCACGCGCATCCGACCTATTCCGAGGCGGTGCGCGAAGCGGCGCTTGCCTGCGGCCTGGGCGCGATCCACGCCTGACCCCACCGGCACCGGCGGGGGAAGCCCCCCGCCCCCGCGGCCGCGGCGCCTATCCGCGGCCGAACAGCCGGTCCAACAGCCCGCCCTGGCCGCCCTCGGCAATCCCGACCACCAGCGCGGCCACCGCCTCGCCATCGGGTTCCGGCAGGTCGACCCGCGCGATCGCCCCGGCTCCTGCCTCGCGCGCGATCCTGTCCTGCGCGTTGAACATGTCGCGGCCGGCCGCGCGTTCTTCGTAGGCGGCGTGGTCGTCATAGATTGCCGCCGTCATCGCCTCGTCAAAGAACACCTGGCTGGTCAGCGCGGTGCCATCGGCCAGGAACACCTTGTAGTGGATATGCGTGGTCCGGCCGGGGTACCAGCCCGGATAGATCGTCCGGAACTCGGCTACGCCATCGGCCCCGGTCATCTGCGTGCCGCGCAGGAATGTCTGCCCGCTGGTGTCCGGCCCCTCGCCCAGGTTCGACACCCCGGAATAGACCCCCTCCGCGTCGCAATGCCAGACATCCACCCGCGCGCCCTCGACCGGGCGGCAATCGGCCGTCACCACCTGCAGCCGCAGCACCAGCGGCAGGCCCGGCCTGCCCTCGGCAATGTCGCCGCGGATCAGGCCGGGGTCGACATAGAACGGCCCCTCGGTCAGCTCCGGCTGCACCAGGCAGACCTCGGGCACGATCAGCCCCGCCGCCTCGGCCTCGGCCAGGGCGCTTTGCGGCAGCACGACCGCGGTCGCCGGCGCCAGGGCCAGCGCCTTCAGCAGGGTGCGGCGGTCAAGGGTGGAAAGCGGCATCGTCATTCTCCGTTCGCGTCTGTCTTCGCGCCTGTCTTCGCGCCTGTCTTCGCGCCTGTCTTCGCGTCTGTCCCGGCAAACGCCGATGCCGCCGGTTTCCGTCGCACCCCGTTGCCCCGCCGGATCAATGCCCCGGCTGGATAAAGGTTCCATTACGCAACTCGGCAAAGGCCTGCCGCAGCTCCGCCTCGCTGTTCATCACGATCGGCCCGGCCCAGGCCACCGGCTCCTCGATCGGCGCGCCCGAGACCAGCAGGAACCGCACGCCCTCGGGGCCTGCCGTCACCGTCACCTCGTCGCCCGCGCCGAACCGGACCAGCGTGCGGTTGCCGCTCAGGTCGTAGATGTTCACCTCGCGCCCGGCGATCTCCTTTTCCAGCCGCACGCCTTCGGGGCGGGCCGCATCGCGGAAACTGGCCGCACCTTCAAAGACATAGGCAAAGGCCCGCCTGCGGGTATCGACGCGAAAGACCTTGCGCCGGCCGGCGGGCACATGGATGTCCAGGTATTGCGGATCGGCGGCGATCCCCTCGACCGGGCTTTTCACCCCGCGATAATCGCCGATCACCACGCGGATCTGCGTGCCGTCGTCCTCGTGCCGCTCGGGCAGTTCCACGCCCGGAATGTCCTGATAGCGCGGATCGGTCATCTTCAGCGCCCGCGGCAGGTTGCCCCAAAGCTGAAAGCCATGCATCCGGCCCTGATCGTCGCCCTTCGGCATCTCCTGGTGCAGGATGCCGCGCCCGGCAGTCATCAGTTGCAGCGACCCCGGCCCCAGCACGCCCTTGTTGCCCAGCGAATCGCCATGCTCGACCGTGCCGGCCAGGACATAGGTGATGGTCTCGATGCCGCGATGCGGATGCCAGGGAAAGCCGGCGCTGTAATCGCGCGGATGGTCGCCGCGGAAATCGTCGAACAGCAGAAACGGATCGGCCTCGGTCGGGTCGGCAAAGCCGAAGGCGCGATGCAGCCGGACACCGGCGCCCTCGATGGCGGGGCTGGCGCGGCGGGTTTCCAGAACGGGACGGATCGACATGGTCAGTCTCCTTCATGCGGTGGGGCGGCCGGAAGCGGCCGGTCTGACACAACAGATGGGGCATCCGCCCCGCGCCGCATAGCCCCAAGCAGACAGGCCCACTGTGCGCATTCGCACAACGCCCACCCAACGACGGCCCTGCCCCCGAACGACCGCCGCCCCAGACTACCGCCCCCCTGCCTGGGCAGCGGTTGGCAGCGGCCAGCCCCCTCCGACATCCTGCCCCGCGCGACGCGGGGGGGGCAGATGAAACGACGGGCGCTCTTTCCGACGGCGGCACACGCCAGACGACAGACCGCCTCAAACCGCCGCCCGGCATCCTGTCCGGCCCCCAAGTTTTCCTGACCGGCATGACCGGCAGCAACCCGGACACCACGATGCCCGACCGGCCCGAAGGTCGTTCCGGCAGGCATCCGAAAAGATCGCCGCCGTCCCGCAAGAGGCTGGCCTGGATTTCGGCGCGGCGGTCGGAATGACCGCCATCCCCTCTCCCCGCGCGCGCCTTTCGACAGCTTCCGCACCGTCCGCGCGACCTTCGTCCGCGCCCCCTATCCGGCATGGACCACGGTCCAGATGGCAGGCCTGCGCCGCGAAGGTGCCCTCGTCGAAATAAGGGTCGTGGCCGCCATAGCCCCCGACTGACCGGCCCCGCCATCGCCCTCACCTGCCCCGCCGCACGCCGCCAGACCGCGCCCCCCCGCCCCGCCCCTTCATCTTGGCCCAAATACTCCGGGGGCCCGGGGCTGGCCCCCGGCCCCGGCCTGCCAACCCCCACGCCGCCAGACCGCGCCCCCACCTGCCGCGCCGCACCCTTCCTCCTGGTCCAAATACCCCAGGGGCCCGAGGGCTGCCCCCCGCCCCCGGCCTGCCACCCCCGGATCTGTTAACGATCTGTGATCCCGACAGGCTAACGCCTTGGAATCTTTGCGTCCGCCAGCGTCCCACGCCGGGACGCTATCCTGCCAGGTGCCGCAGCCCCTGGGTCACGTCGGTCCGCACCGCCAGCCGCAACCCCGGCTCGTCCCCCGCCTTCAAGGCCGCCAGGATCAGCCGGTGATGCTGCGGCGGCTCCTTCCGCTTCAGCTTGGCATAAAGCGCCCGCATCGTCGGCCCCAGCTGCAGCCAGACCGTCTCGCACAGCGCCAGCATCGCCGGCGTCTGGGCCCGCAGGTAGAGCGTGCGGTGAAACTCCAGGTTGGTCCGCACATAGGCCACCGCATCCTGTTTCATCACCGCCTCGGCATTCAGCGCGTTGATGGCGCTCAGCCGCTCGATCAGCGCGAAATGGGCCCGCGGCAGGGCGCGGGCGGCCATCTCCGGCTCCAGCATCGCCCGGATCGCCGCCAGTTCCTCGATCCGCTCGGGCGTCAGCTCGGGCGTCGTCACCCGCCCCGAAGAGGACAGGGTCAACGCCCCTTCGGCCACCAGCCGCCGCACCGCCTCGCGCGCGGGGGTCATCGACACGCCATAGGCCTTGCCCAGGCCCCGCAGCGTCAGCGCCTGCCCCGGCGCCAGCTCGCCATGCATCACCTGCATCCGCAGGCTGCGATACAGCCGCTCATGGGCGGCGGCATTGGGGTCTGTGGGGCGCGGCGCGATCGGCATGGTCGGCGCAAGGAAGCACCCGGCCCGCGGCCGGTCAATCCCCGAAGCGCCAGCGATGCAGGTCCTGCCCCCGGTCATGCAGCCATTGCCGCTGCCGCTTCCACCCCGGACAGACCCGCTCGACCACCGACCAATAGGCCGGCGAATGGTTCATCTCGACCAAATGCGCCACCTCATGCGCGGCGACATAGTCCAGCACCGAGGCCGGCGCCAGATCAGCCGCCAGGAATACATCAGCGTGCCGTCATGGCTGCACGACCCCCAGCGCGAGCGGGTATCGCGCAGGACCAGCCGGGCATAGGGCCGCCCCACCAGCCCGGCATAATGCGTCGAGGCCCGCGCCAGCCGGTCGCGCGCCAGCACCTTCAGCCAGGCCGCCACCCGCGCGCCCGCCTGGGCCGGATCGCCCGGCACCAGCAGGCGGTCCTCCTCGGCCCGGATCGCCCGGCCGGTCCCCTGTTCGATCCGCAAGGGCCGCCCCTCGACCGGCAGCATCGCCCCCAGGGCGACGCGCGCCCCCTGCGCCTCTGGCATCCGCGCCAGCGTCCGGCGCAACCAGCCCTCTTGCGCGGCCAGAAACTCCATCGCCTCGGCCTCGCGCGCGCGGGCCGGCAGCGACAGCGTCACCTTGCCGTCCAGCCGCGACACCCGCAGCGTGAACCGCCGTGACCGGGCAGAGCGCCGCAGATGCACTTCGACCGGAGGATCACCCTGCAGAACCGCCATGATTTCCCCTTGAAACCCCTCTCCGACATAGCCATTTCCGCGCCAGGGCGAAAGCCTTTGACTCCGCCCCGGACCTGTGGCAAGGGGCGGCTTTCTGGACATCCTGCGAAGGGAATTACCGAATGCCCAAGGAAGAGTGGGGCACCAAGCGTGTCTGCCCGACGACTGGCAAGCGCTTTTACGACCTGAACCGCAACCCGGTGGTCAGCCCCTATACCGGCGAGTTCGAGGACAGCGAATCCGCGCGCCGCAAGCTGGCCGCCTCGGTCATCGCCCGCGTGGCACCCGAGAAGGACGACGACACCCTGGTCGACGACCTGGACAACGACGACGACCTGCTGGAAAGCGCCGCCTCTGACGATGCGGAACTGGACGATGACCTGCTGGAAGACGACGCCGACGACAACGTGTCGCTGGACGATCTGGCCGACGTCGCGGGCGACGAAGAAGAAAGCTGACAGGGCCGGGCGAGAGAGTTTCAAACGGTGCATTTTCCCTCTTGCACCGCCTCTCGCCCTCCCCTAAACACCCGGCATCGCGGCGGCAGCGTCGCGTCCCAAAAGGCGGGGCCGTAGCTCAGTTGGGAGAGCGCTTGAATGGCATTCAAGAGGTCAGGGGTTCGATTCCCCTCGGCTCCACCATCCCGCACTTTGGGGATAAAAAATCTGCTAACACCTTGAACGGAAAGGTGGTTTCAGCGGTTCGATAGCCTTCATTTCGGCTGTATCGGAGAGGCTCCGAAAAGGCCAGTCGCAGCACTGCCCGTTTGAGGGTAAATCCGCCTTTTTCGTATATTTTCCAAGGGTTTGCCAAAAACGCCAGGGCGTGTTCGATAAACTCCTCCAGGCGTCCTTGCGGCGGCACGATTTTCTCGGCCTGCTCGGACAGTCTGATCTTTTGCCGCTCCAGCTTTTCGATGCGCGCTTCATAGGCCCCGATCACAGACGGGCGCGCCGCATCAACGATACGGTCCAGCAAAGATTCGATCTGCTTCTCGGTATCCCGAAGCTGAACCTTGATGGCCTCCTTCGCACTTTTGGCCTCACTCAGCCGCGCTTCCCACACATCGATGAACATGGCTCTGGCAACCGCATAGAGCTGCTGCGCAGGTTGCAGCGTGCGAAGGATGAACCGCGCCGGGTTTGCCGGAGGCTCCAACTCCTGAGTAAGGTGGAGCATCATGAGCAAGACAACGAACAAGTTTTCTCCGGAAGTGCGTGACCGCGCGGTACGGTTGGTTCTGGACAATGAGGGTCAGCATGGATCTCGGTGGCAGGCTGTCATGTCGATTTCAGCGAAGATCGGCTGTGCGCCGCAGACCTTGAACGATTGGGTCAAGAAGGCGGAGGTTGATAGCGGCAAGCGTCCTGGCGTCTCCAGCGAGATGGCCGAGAAGATGAAGGCGCTGGAACGCGAGAACCGCGAGCTGCGCCAGGCGAACGAGATCCTTCGCAAGGCGTCAGCGTATTTTGCGATGGCGGAGTTCGACCGCCGGTCGAAGTGATGGTGGCTTTCATCGACGCGCACCGGGATGCGCACGGGGTCGAGCCGATCTGCGACGTGCTGCCGATCGCCCCGTCCACCTATTATGATCACCTTGCGAAGCGGGCCGATCCGTCTCGGCTGTCAGATCGGGCACGTCAGGACGAAGCGCTGCGCCCCGAGATCCTTCGCGTGTTCGAAGAGAACTGGCGGGTCTATGGTGTCCGGAAGGTCTGGCGACAGCTTGGCCGTGAGGGCTTCGATGTCGCGCGATGCACGGTGGCACGGCTGATGAAGAGCATGGGTATTCAGGGCATTATCCGCGGCAAGCCGCACAGGACGACGATCCCGGACAAGAAGGCGCCGTGTCCGCTGGACAAGGTGAACCGCCAGTTCCGCGTTCCGGCCCCGAACATGCTGTGGGTGTCGGATTTCACCTATGTCGCCACTTGGAAGGGTTTCGTCTATGTCGCCTTCGTCATCGATGCCTATGCTCGCAAGATCGTTGGCTGGCGCGTCAGCAGTTCGGCGCATGCGGGGTTCGTTCTCGATGCCCTGGAACAGGCGGTGCATGATCGCCGCCCGGGAAAGGGCATGGGGCTGGTTCACCACAGCGACAGGGGCTCGCAATACCTGTCTATTCGCTACACTGAGCGCTTGGCGGAGGCCGGTATCGAACCCTCGGTGGGCAGCGTCGGCGACAGTTACGACAACGCCTTAGCCGAGACGATCAATGGCCTGTTCAAGGCTGAGGTCATCCACCGGCGTGGCCCATGGCGCAGCTTGGAAGCCGTGGAATACGCGACGCTCGAATGGGTGGACTGGTTCAACAACCGTCGTCTTCTCGAGCCCATCGGGAACATCCCGCCAGCAGAAGCAGAGGCCAACTTCTACACAGCTCTGGAAACTGAACCCATGGCCGCGTAACTAACCAAAATCAGCCTCCGGCAAACCCGGCGCGGTTCATTCTGCCGTGCTGCGGGATGCCGCTTCGAAACGTGTGACGAGTTTCATGGCTCATCCTCCTTTTCGCTGGAAGGAGGCCCCGAACCACTCAGGGCCTTTCGGCCCGCACATCACAATCATTGGCCAGCTAAGGCCTGATGGGTCGGGTGACTACGCCACGCGGATACAAGGGGGCGAGCCCGTGAGACGCTTCGCAATCGGTTTGCTGCGGTGATCCCCGCAAGCGCGGGTCCTTGGATTGCTAAGGGGATTGATCGGGAACGGCGTTCAGCAGCGTCGATGCCGCTGACGCCCCGCCTGTGCCAAGGAGCGGCATTCCCTGCTTCAGATGCGGATTTCGCCATAACCTGTGCGCCGTGCATGAGCCGGTCACTAACGCACACGGATAGCCGTCTCGGGCGGTTCGCTCGTTTTCTTCCTCTGTTTGCCTGTCTCTTCCTTGCTTCGGGGCGGCTTGCACCAGATGCCCTAAATCCCTGGCCGAAGGCGGCTCATCCTTCAATGTCCTGCCCGCTCCACCTGACTGGCGCCAGCCGTGTTGAACATGAACGCTGATCCTTTGCCTCCGGCCTTGCGGGAGGGCGTTAGCAAGCCAACCCAAGCAAAGGAGAAGACACATGGCACGCGAAAACGAGAAACCCACCCAAGACATCAACGCGCCGGACTACCTGGCCTGGCACGTCACCCAAAAGGGCGAGAAATCCTTCTGGAACAAGGTCGGAGCCGCATGGAAGCACAAGGACGGGCGCGGCTACACCCTCCAGCTGGAAACCTGCCCGATCAACGGCCGCATCGTCCTGCGCATGCCGCTGGAAGATGCACCGCAAACCGAAAACGAAGCGGGGCGCTCATGAGCGCCCCCATCACCATCCAGATCGTCTGGAACGGCATTGCGGTCCAAATCACGCACCACAAAGGCCGCTGGCATAAGGACTTCGATCACATCGAAATCCTCAGCGAAGATCGCAGAGCGCTGCCCGTCACCGAAACCGGCTACCTCTCGCATCACGTCGCCGCCGCCAGTGTCGAAGAATACGGCGGAGCTGAAAGCTACGTCCGCGCCTTCCTCGACCATGAAGCCGCCAAGCCCGGCTGGAAGGAGCGCGAAGCCGCCTCGCGGCAGATGTCGCTCTTCTAACCTTGCGCCGCGTCCGCCGCATTGGCGGGCGCGGTTCTGATCTCGACCAGCCAGCCTTCAGCGTTTGTCAGCCCTTCGTCGATCCATACGACCCTGCCGCCGCACGGGGCGTAAAGTTCGACTGCGCCGCCCGCACCTTCGGCGACGATCACGGCTTCACCGATCCGCACTGCATCGCCGACATTCTTGATGACGTGCAAATGGACGAGCGCGCCGGTATAGGCCTGTATCGCCTCACCAGCGCTGAGGCGCACGGCATCACCCGTGACCAGCACGCGCTCGCCGGTCGGCGTTGTGAATTCCTGATCTTTCAGCACGGCGCGTTATCCTCCGGCTCGGGGCGGGATGGTCTGGAGCGCGGCTTGAACTCCGGCACCAGAACATCGGGCTTTTGTTTGCAGCGCGCGTGGGTGAGACGGATCGCAAAGCGCGCCGTATCCTCCGCCGAGAGCTTGAAATGCAATCGCAGCTCTTCGAGCAGCCTTGCATGTTTTTCATCTAGATTGAGCATGAGCGTGTGTCTCATGGCAGTTCTCCTTTCGTTAACCGGGTTCAAAGCCAGGTCCGCGCCCGCGTTCGCGGGTGCGTTCCACATCGCGAGTCTCGCGCTGCTTCTGGCGTTGCTTTGATTGTTGGGGCGGGATGGGGGCGGATGCGCCCATCTCCATGTATTTCGCGACATCGCGGCCGAGCACCGCGACGCGCTCGTTTTGCTTGTCGCGGGCGAGTTTGATCTGGCGCTGCAGATTGCGCCGTTCGCCAAGTTGGCGCTCGATCACCGTTTGCTTTTCGGCGCGGTCGCGCGCCTGCGCTCTCGTAATCTCGGCCTCGTTCTCCTGCCTGATCTTGCGGTTCTTGCCCGTGATCCAGCCCCAAAGACCCTTGAGACCTCGCGGCGTACGCGCCGCCCGTTTGCGTTCTTCCTGCAGCCAGCGATCCTGTTGCTGGCTCTTGAGCGCGTCCCGAACTTGCCGGTGGCGCTGCACCATTTGCTCGCGCTGGAACTGCGCTGCCAGACCAGCCTTCTCGGCTTTGGCCTGTTCTTCCTTCGCCCATGCCTCCAGCTTGGGCGTCATCTTCTCCGCAATCCGCGCCTTGGCCTCATCTGCTGAGGGCAGCGCTTTCGCATCCCCCAGCCGCTCTTTGAGGTCTTTTGCCTTCGCGCCAACGCTGCGGCTAAGCGAATAAATCTCGCCGCGCCAATCAACCGCGACGTAACCGCGCTTGTCGCCACGCGCGAGGAGATACCCCCGTTCGCGCAGCGCCGCTTCAAACGCAGCGCGATTGTCAGACGCGTTCCAGCATTCCTGCAATGTCTGCTTGATGGCTTTGGGGTCTTGATGCGTGCGCTTGGCCTGCTGCCATTCCTCGCGGGTAAACTGGAACGGATCGCGCTGGCGCTGGTCGCGGAAACCCTTGGGCATTTCCCAGCCATGCTCAAGGTAGAGATCGCGCGCGATGCCGCTCAGCGCGCGTTTGTAGAAGGGCAGGTTGATGGCCTTCATCTGCTCGCCGTCGATCCGGCTCCAGACCGCATGGGCGTGCCTGCGTCCTTCCTTTTCATGGAAGACGATGGCGCGGGGCTGGCCCTCCAGCCCCAACTCGCGTTCGATCCTGCCAATGGCCAGTTCGAACGCCTCGACCGGCACGTCTTCATTTTGGGGCGGGCTGAGCGAGAGAGAGAACAGATGCTTCTGGCAGCGCGTGCCCTTGGCGATGGCTTCGCTTTCTTGCATCGCGCCAAACAGGTCGCCAGCAGCAAAGCCGCGCAGATCGTGAAGCTCGATATGCTCGTTCTCCGCGCCGCGCATCAGGTGGTTAGCCAGTTCGCGCCCGTTGCCGCGCTCATTGCCCTTCAGGATCATGGCGCGCCTCCATCCATACCGAGCGCGCGCAGCAACTCGGCGCGGATCGCCATGACTTCCTGGCAAGCCTGTTTGATTTCTTCCTCTGTCTCGGGATGGACGGGCAGTGGGCCGGTGTTCACTGCCCGCGCCAACTGATTAAGGTTTTGCGAGAGCCGCGACCCGCCCAGCGCGGCCAGTACCCTTGCCAGCGCCTGATGGTCGGCGAGCGGTTTGGCACCACGCCGCCGAACCTTCGGCAGATCACCCTCGAACAACTTGGCTTTGATATACGCGCCGAGCGGCACGCCGTTCGCAGCTTCCTCAAGCTTCGCCCGTTCCTCGAAGCTAAGCCGCAACGAGAACGGCGGCGGCGTCTTGCCCTTGGCTATCTGATTGAAATTATGGTGCGTTTTCTTCATCATCGCACCGCAGATCGTTCAGATCATACTGTGCGAGATGTGCTTCCCACTCCTGGAGAACTTCGAACAATCGGTTCGATTCTTCTCCCGTCAGGTCCACCAATCATCCTTGCACTAGATGATTGACCCGCAGACCCCGCATCGCGGGGTTTTTTGCATGGCGGTGACCGGGCTATCGCGCCCCTGACCGGCGGATCGGGCCGAATCCGTTCCGCCCCATTCACCCCGCCCAGCAGCGGGCCGCCAGGCGGCCGGCGGGCGGGCTGTCGTGCTGAGTCCGCCTGAATTCTGCGCTGCAGCATCGGCTTTTGCCCGCTAATCGTGCATCCCGATGTCGGGCGCAACCCTGCGGCGGTGCCGCCCCCCGCCAGCCTTGCCCGACGGCCGGGGCGCCCTGTTTGCTCGGCATCGGGGGACGGGCTCTCCCAAAGACCTGAGACCGCGGGGGCGAAGGCCCTACGGCCGGATCGTGCCCCGCGACAGATGCAACGAAGTTGCCGCAGCAGCGCCATGGCCCTTGCGCGAAAGGGCGGCTTGCGCGGCCTGGACCCTGGGGGAACCACGATGAAACTGACCCGCCGCATGCTTCTTGCCTCGGGCGCGGCTGCCCTGGCGGCGCCCCGCGTCGCCTTTGCGCAATCGGAAACCATCAAGATCGGCATCCTGCATTCGCTGTCGGGGACGATGGCGATTTCCGAGACCACGCTGAAGGACACCATGCTGATGCTGATCGAGCAGCAGAACGCCAAGGGCGGTGTCCTGGGCAAGATGCTGGAGCCGGTGGTGGTCGACCCGGCCTCGGACTGGCCGCTGTTCGCCGAGAAGGCGCGCGAGTTGCTGACGGTGCAGAAGGTGGCCTGCATGTTCGGCTGCTGGACCAGCGTCAGCCGCAAGTCGGTGCTGCCGGTGATCGAGGAATTGAACGGGCTGCTGTTCTATCCGGTGCAATACGAGGGCGAGGAATCGTCGAAGAACGTGATCTACACGGGGGCCGCGCCGAACCAGCAGGCGATTCCGGCGACGGATTATTTCCTGGAGGAGCTGGGCATCGAGAAATTCGCGCTTCTGGGCACCGACTATGTCTATCCGCGCACCACGAACAACATCCTGGAGGCCTATCTGAAATCCAAGGGCATCGCGGCCGAGGACATCTTTGTGAACTACACCCCCTTTGGCCATTCGGACTGGTCGAAGATCGTGGCCGACGTGGTGGCGCTGGGGGCCGACGGCAAGAAGGTGGGCGTGATCTCGACGATCAACGGCGATGCCAACATCGGGTTCTACAAGGAGCTGGCGGCGGCGGGCGTCACCGCCGACAAGCTGCCCGTGGTGGCGTTCTCGGTCGGCGAGGAGGAGCTGTCGGGGCTGGACACCTCGAACCTGGTGGGGCACCTGGCGGCGTGGAATTACTTTGAAAGCGCCGATACGCCCGAGAACGCCAGGTTCATCGCGGACTGGAAGGCCTTTATCAAGGACGACAAGCGGGTGACGAACGACCCGATGGAGGCGCATTACATCGGCTTCAACATGTGGGTGAATGCGGTGACGGCGGCGGGCACCACCGATGTGGACCCGGTGCTGGACGCGCTGATCGGGCAGAAGTTCCCGAACCTGACCGGGGGAATGGCCGAGCTGCTGCCGAACCACCACCTGACCAAGCCGGTGCTGATCGGCGAGATCCGCGCCGACGGCCAGTTCGACATCATCAGCCAGACCGATCCGGTGCCGGGCGATGCCTGGACCGATTTCCTGCCCGAATCGGCCGTGCTGGCCTCGGACTGGAAAGAGCTGAAATGCGGTATGTACAACACCGACAGCAAGACCTGCGTCCAGTTGACCTCGAACTACTAGGCTGATGCCGGGCCGGGGGCGGACCCCGGCCCACTCCCCCTTTTCCCGAACCCGGAGACGCCGATGCTGCGTGCGCTGTTTCTTGCGCTGACGCTGTGGCTTGCCGCGCTGCCCGCCGCGGCCGAGACGCTGGCCGAGATCGTCACCGCCAATGCCGAGGCGATTGCCCGGCCGTCGCGGCAGAGCATCGGGCCGGTGATCGAGGCGCTGGCCCAGAGCGGCGACCCGCTGGCGGCGCGCTTCCTGCAGGCCTGGGCGGGCAGGACGCTGGGGCAACGCAAGGCCGATGGCGCCTTTTTCCTGTTGGCGCCGGACCCGGCGGGCCATGCGCTGACCGGCCTGGATGGCCAGCCGGCGGGCACGGCGGCCAGGACCGAGATCACCGAGATGAAGCCGAATGCAGGGGTGCGCGGGCTGATCGCGACGGCGCTGGTGCGCTTCACCCTGTCCGACCCGGACCCCGCCACCCGCGCGGCGGCGCTGGACAGCATCGCCAGCGACCCGACCGCGGACAGCCTGGCGCCGCTCAGGGCCGCAATCGCCACCGAGGACGACCCGGCGCTGAGGGCGCGCAAGGAACGGCTGGAGCGGCTGCTGACGCTGCGGTTCGATGCCGATCCGGCGGCCCGCGTCGCGGCGATCGACAGCTTTGGCGCCGACCCCGGCCTGGACCTGCGGGCCGCGCTGTCGCCCCTGGTCGCCACCTCGCGCCTGGCCGCCGCGACGCGGCCCGCGGCCAATGTCGCCCGCGAGCTGCGGCTGGGCCGCGACATCACCGAGGACGAGGCCTATGGCCTGCTGACCGCCGCAGGGCTGGCCCCGGCGCGGTTGACGGCAGCAGAGCAGAAGGCCGCGCTGGCGGCGAACATCGCCGGAGATGCCGTCGGCGGCGTGCCCTTGGCCGATCTCTCCGACCCCGCCGCCCGCGACCGCGCCTATTCGGCGCTGGAGGCGGCCGGCGCCGTTCCCGCCGCCGCCACCGGCGACGAGGTCGCCGCCGCCCTGACCGCGCATCGCTTTTACGAAGTCTATGCCGAGCCTGACCCCGCGATCACCACGGCTGCCCGGGCGGCGCTGGATCGGATCGGCGTGAAGCTGGCGGCGATGCAGGCCGCCGACCTGGGGCTGGATGCGCTGTCGCTGGCCTCGATCTACTTTCTGGCCGCCATCGGCCTGGCCATCACCTTTGGCGTCATGGGCGTGATCAACATGGCGCATGGCGAGTTCATCACCCTGGGCGCCTACACCGGCTATGTGGTGCAATTGTTCGTGCCCGACCTGACGCTGTCGATCCTGATCGCCCTGCCGCTGGCCTTTGCCATGGCCTTCGGCGCCGGCGTGACGCTGGAGCGGCTGGTGATCCGCCACCTGACGCGCCGCCCGCTGGAGACGATGCTGGCAACCTTTGGCATCTCGATCGCCATCCAGCAGGTGCTGAAGAACATCTTCGGCACCCAGGCGCGGCCGCTGACGGCGCCGGGCTGGCTGGACGGGGCCTGGACGCTGAACGACGTGGTGTCGATCAGCTATATACGCATCGCCATCTTCGTTCTGGCGCTGGCCTTCCTGGCCTTCTTCGTCTGGCTGATGCGCCGCACCCGGCTGGGGCTCGAGGTGCGGGCGGTGACGCAGAACCCGACCATGGCGGCGTCGATGGGCATCAACCCCGACCGCATCAACATGCTGACCTTTGGCATCGGCTCGGGCATCGCCGGCATCGCCGGGGTCGCCATCGGGCTTTTCGCCAAGGTCACGTCGGAACTGGGCACCGATTACATCGTCCAGTCGTTCATGACCGTGGTGGTGGGCGGCGTCGGGTCGATCTGGGGCACGCTGGCCGGCGCCACGATGATCGGCACGCTGCAAAAGGCCATCGAATGGCTGAACCCCTCGAACACGCTGGCGGCGCAGACCTACATGATCCTGTTCATCATCCTGTTCATCCAGGTCCGCCCCCGCGGCATCATCACCCTGCGTGGCCGCGCGGCAGGAGACTGAGCCATGCCCCAAGCCCCTTCATCTTGGCAAAAATACTCCGGGGGTCCGGGGCGGCGCCCCCGGCCGCTGCGGCCCTGGCCCGCCGCAGCCTGATATCGCGCTGCCCCTCGCTGCCCTGGGCCATCGGCATCCTCGCCGGCTTTGCCGTGATCGTCACGCTCTTGTCCCCGGCCGGGCTGGACCTGATCTCGACCTCGTTCATCAAGACGCTGGGCAAGACATTGTGCCTGTGCCTGGCCGCGCTGGCGATGGATCTGGTCTGGGGCTACACCGGCATCCTGTCGCTGGGGCACATGGCGTTCTTTGCGCTTGGCGGCTACATGATCGGGCAGTGGCTGATGTATGCCCGCACCGAGGATATCGTGCTGGCCGCATTGGCGCGCGAGCCCATTCCGCCGACGGCCGCCGAGGTGGCGCAGGGCGTGGCGACGCAGATCTTTGGCGTGGTCGGGTCCTCTGACCTGCCGGCGATCTGGTTTCTTGCCCATTCGCTGCCGGCGCAGCTGGCGCTGGTGGTGGCGGTGCCCGGCCTTCTGGCGCTGGTCTTCGGCTGGCTGGCGTTCCGCAGCCGCGTCACCGGGGTCTATCTGTCGATCCTGACCCAGGCGATGACGCTGGCGCTGTCGCTGTACCTGTTCCAGAACGACACCGGGCTGCGCGGCAACAACGGCCTGTCGGGGTTGCAGAACCTGCCGGGCATGGCCGATGCCGGGCAGGATGCGGTGACGCTGTGGTTCTTCTGGGCCTCGGCCCTGGCGCTGGCGGCGGCCTATCTGCTCTTGGCCTGGGCGAGTTCGGGCAAGTTCGGCTCGGTGCTGCGGGCGATCCGCGACGACGAGGCGCGGGTGCGGTTCCTGGGCTATCCGGTCGAGGGCTACAAGCTGTTCGTCTTTACCGGCACCGGCATCCTGTGCGGGCTGGCCGGGGCGCTGTATTATCCGCAGGCGGGCATCATCAACCCCGCCGAACTGGCGCCGATCGCGTCGATCTACCTGGCGGTCTGGGTCGCCATCGGAGGGCGCGGGCGGCTTTACGGCGCGGTGATCGGGGCGGCCTGCGTGTCGATCCTGTCCAGCTGGTTCACCGGCGGGCGGGCGCCCTCGATCCCGCTGGGGTTCTATACCGTCGACTGGGTCGACTGGTGGCTGGTGCTGCTGGGCCTGTCCTTCGTGGCGGTGACGCTCTTGGCGCCCAAGGGGATCGGCGGGCTGTTCGACCTCTGGGCCAACCGCCGCGCGCCCGACCGCAAGGGGGCGCCGCTGGGCCCCGATGACGGGGCCTTGCAGGAACGGGAGGCGGTGGAATGAGCGCGCTTCTGGAGGTTTCGGGCGTGTCGGTCACATTCGACGGGTTCCGCGCCATCAACAACCTGTCCTTCAGCATCGGCCCGGCGGAAATGCGGGCGGTGATCGGCCCGAACGGCGCCGGCAAGACCACGTTCATGGACATCATCACCGGCAAGACCCGGCCCGACAGCGGGACGGTGACCTGGGGGGAACGCCCGGTTTCGCTGCTGAAGATGTCCGAGGCGCAGATCGCCCGCGCCGGGATCGGCCGCAAGTTCCAGCGCCCGACGGTGTTCGAGGACCAGACGGTGGCGGAAAACCTGGTGCTGGCGCTGAAGTCTCGGCGCGGGCCCTGGGCGGCGCTGCGGTTCGCGCTGAGCGGCGCGGGGCGCGACCGGGTGCTGGCGCTGGCCGATGAGGTGGGGCTGGCCGGGCAATTGTCGCGCAAGGCCGGAGAGCTGGCGCATGGCCAGAAGCAATGGCTGGAGATCGCGATGCTTTTGGCGCAGGAGCCGCGGCTCCTGCTGGTCGACGAGCCCGCCGCCGGGATGACGCTGGCCGAGCGCGAGCGGACCACGGCGATGCTGGTCGAGATGGCCAAGACCCGCGCGGTGGTGGTGGTGGAGCATGACATGGATTTCGTGCGCCGGCTGAATTGCCGCGTCACCGTGCTGCATGAAGGCGCGGTGCTGGCCGAGGGATCGCTGGACCATGTGACCAGCGACCCGGCGGTGATCGACGTTTACCTGGGGCGGGGATGATGCTGGAAACCACGGGGCTGACGCTGCATTACGGCGGATCGCAGATCCTGCATGGCATAGATTTCGCCGCGGCCGCCGGCGAGGTGACCTGCATCATGGGCACCAACGGGGTGGGCAAGACCTCTTTCCTGAAGGCGCTGGCCGGGACGCATCTGCGGTCGGGCGGGGCGGTGCGGCTGGACGGGCAGGATCTGCCGCGGCTGCGCCCGCAGGAGATGGCGGCGCGCGGCCTGGCGGTGGTGCCGCAGGGGCGGATGATCTTTCCCCTGCTGACCGTGCGGGAAAACCTGGAAACCGCCTTTGCGGTGCTGCCCCGCGCCGAGCGCGTGGTTCCGGCCGAGATCTACGACCTGTTCCCGGTCCTGCGCGAGATGGCCGGGCGCCGGGGCGGCGATCTGTCGGGCGGGCAACAGCAGCAACTGGCCATCGCGCGGGCGATGATCATGCGGCCAAAGGTGCTGCTGCTGGACGAGCCGACCGAAGGCATCCAGCCCAACATCATCCAGCAGATCGGCCGCGTGATCACCTATCTGAAGGCGCGCGGCGGCATGGCCATCGTGCTGGTGGAACAGTATTTCGACTGTGCCTGGGGGCTGGCCGACCGGCTGTATGTCTTTGACCGGGGCGCGGTGGCGCTGTCGGGACGCAAGGCGGAACTGTCGGTCGAGGCGGTGCGCGCGCGGTTCGCGATCTAGGGTCAGGACCCATTCCTGTTCCCCCGCCAGTTGGCCGGATTTGACCCCTGCCTGCGTTGCAAGGCCTTGAAATAGGCCCACTATTCCTGCGGCCTTGCGCCTTGTCAGCGGTCAAATCCGGCCAACTGGCGGGGGAACAGGAATGGGTCCTGACCCTAGCGGCGGTCGAACAGCCGGGCCGCGATCGGGGCGCAGAGGATGACGAGGATCAGCCGCAAGAGGTGGTGGCTGACCACAAAGGCAAGGTCGGCGCCGGCAAGGATCGCGATCACAACCATTTCGGCCTGCCCGCCCGGAAGGAAGGACAGGAAGGCCTCTTCCCCCGGCGCCAGGCCGGTCAGGGTCAGCACCTCGATGAAGGCCAGCGAGACCAGCGACAGGAGCGCCGCATAGGCCAGGCCCGCACCCACGTCGATGCGGATCTCGCGGGCGGTGATGCCGGTATACTTGACCCCGACCGACAGGCCGATGAACAGCTGCGCCGCCCAGATCATCTCGGTCGGCGGCCGGGTGGTGACGATGCCCGACAGCGACAGCACCGCCGCCAGGATCATCGGCCCCAGGATCGAGGCGCCGAACAGCCGCACCCGTTCGGCCAGTTTCCAGCCGACCAGGCCGGCCACCATGAGTATGGCGATCTGCTGCCAGCCGACATCCGCCGCCGGCTGCCCCGGCGGGCGGGTCAGGTCGACCTGCCAGAACAGGTGCATCAGGATCGGGGCGATGGTGACGATGGCCAGGACGCGGGTGGCATGGATCAGCGACAGGGCGCGGACATCGCCCCCCGCCTCGGCGCCAAAAACCAGCATGTCCTGCAACCCGCCGGGCATGGCGCCATACCAGGCCGTGGCGTGGTCAAACCCAAAGACCTTGCGGAACAGCGGATAGCCCACCGCGGCAATGGCGACGATGAACAGCGGCACGAAGGCCAGCGAGCCCGCCATGGCCGGCAGCCTGTGGACCAGGTCGGGCGTGATCGAGGCGCCGACGGCCAGGCCGAGGAAGGTGCGCAGGTAGGTGCCGGCCTGCCCCATGTCGGCCAGTTGCGCCCCCAGGAGCGAGGCGACCAGGCAGGCGGCCATCGGCCCCAGCAGCAGGGGCAGCGGCAGGCCGAGCGCGAAGAACCCGCCTGCCCCCACGGCCGCGATTGCCAGTGTCAGCGCGCGCTTGCGCCACGGACCGGGGATTTCAGCCGTCAATCTCCATCTCCGCCAGAAGATGTGCCCATTGCGCGCCGTGCATGTCACGGTCGTCGCGGCTGCCCTGCACCACGGGCCGGGGGAAAGAGACCTTGATCACGTTCAGATCGGCGATGTCGAAGCGTTTCAGCAACTGTTCCGGCTGGCGGTAGAGCTGCGCGACCGCCGCGGTGGACAGGGCGGGAACCAGCCGGTCATAGGCCGCCCGGCTGCCGCAGAACACATCGACCGTGACCCAGAACGGGCCGGCGTTCTTGGACCGCACCTTGGCGGCGATCTCACCCACGCGCATCGGCCATCTCCCTTGCCTTGACCTCGGTCACTTGCAGCCGGAAGGCCTGCATCGGATCGTCGAGCCGCATCACATGGTTCAACGCGAATTCATATAGCGCGCCGCGGTCGGTGGTGGCGGGCGAATAGGGAAAGGCAAAGGTCGGCAGTTCCTCGTTCGGCGTCAGCGGGTGATGCAGGACGAAGGGGTTGATCAGCTTGCCGATTTCCGTCGCGCGGGCCTGGGTGGCGGCGGTGACGATGCCCAAGACACCCACCTCGGTCGGCTGGCCGGGGCGCGACTCGATCTCGCCCAGGGCGGCGTTCACGCCGATCAGGCGGAATTCCAGCGTGTAGTCGGCCGCGGCGAGGCCCATGCGGCGGGCGATTTCCCGGTGCAGGAAGGCCGTCAGCCCCGCCACCCAGTCGCGGGCATGGGTCACGTAGTGCGGGTCGCGCAGCACGGCCAGGATGGTGGTCTGATACCCCGCCGCCCGCGCGCCTTCGAGTTTGACCGTATAGGGGCCGGGATCCATTCCGAGCCTTCGACCCGCACCCGCCGCGCGTCGAGCGCGGTATAGCGCAGGCGGTCACGTCGAGATGCCCGCCCGGTTCATAGAGCCGGAACGGGTCGGAGTTTTCATAGAGCATGTGGGCCGAGACCGAATGCGGCGTGCAGGCGGCCTGCGGGGCCATCGGCTCGACCGTAAAGCCGGTTTCGTCGAAATCGACCATGATGGTGCCGGTCATCGGATGGGTCGAGCAGAGCGCGCCGCATTCGGCGATCTTGGCGCCGTGCCAGGCGCCGCCGGGATGGTCGCCCCGCGCCAGCGGCAGGGCGGCGATGATGGCGGTGTCGGTGGTGCGGCCGCAGATGACGATATCGGCGCCGGTCCGGATCGCGGCCAGCACCTGTTCCGCCCCGGCCAGGGCGACGATGTTGGTCATGGCGGCCAGACCCTCGGCGCTGATTTCCGGTGCCGGGGTCAGGGGGGTGATGCGGCCGGCGTCAAGCGCGGCGATCACCCTGTCCTTCGGCTGGCCGCAGTAGAGGCGGGCGATCTTCAGCGACTGGCCCAGTTCCTCGGCCAGTTCGGTGGTGATGGCATACATCCAGTCCACCGTCTGGTCGGCGCCGCAGGTTCCGGCGGTGCCGATGACCAAGGGCACCCCGGCCTCGGCCCGGGCCAGCATGAGGTCGCGCCATTCCGCCTTGGTGGCCGAGCGCGAATACTTGCTTTCCCCCGCGCCCAGGCTGAAGGGCCCACTGTCGGTGGACCCCCCGTCGATTGCGATGATGTCGGGGCGTAGCGCCACCCCGCGCGCCAGGGCCTCTCGGTCAAAGCCCAGGCCAAGGACACCTGATGGCACCAGAACGCGGGTTGGCATGGTCTTCTCCTCAATCAGCGTCGAGCGGCAGGTCGCTGGACGGAACCGGGGGCTTTTTCAGCACCGTGCGCAGGAACAGGGGTGCAAGGAAGCCGCCGATGGCGAACAGCCACAGGCCGATGGCAATAGGCGTCGAGAACAGGAAGGTCCAGTCGCCGTCCGAGATCACCATGGCGCGGCGCAGGCTGTCTTCCATCGCGTTGCCGAGAAGGATGCCCAGGATGACCGGAACCGCCGGCACCTCCAGCTTGCGCAGGATGTAGCCCAGAACGCCGAAGGCGATCATCAGGATCAGGTCGAAATAGCTGCCCGACAGCGAGAAGATGCCGACGAAGCTGACCATCGTGACCATGGGCATCAGCACCCAGGGCGGCACGGCCAGGATCTTCACGAAGATCTTGACCATCGGCACGTTCAGGACCAGCAGCACGATATTGGCGATGAACAGGCTGGCGATCAGGCCCCAGACGATTTCGGGTTCGTCGCGGACCAGCAGCGGGCCGGGCTGGATGTTCAGCGTCATCAGCAGGGCCAGCATCACCGCCGTGGTGCCCGAGCCCGGCACGCCCAGCGTCAGCATCGGCACCATGGCACCGCCGGCCGCGGCATTGTTGCCCGCCTCGGGGGCGGCGACGCCGCGCGGGTCGCCCTTGCCAAAGCGGCCATTGGCCCCGACCCAGCTTTTCTCGGCCATATAGGCCATGAAGCTGCCCAGGCTGGCCCCGGCCCCCGGCAGGACGCCGGCGACAAAGCCAAGGCCCGTGCCGCGCAGCATGGTGCCGAAGGTGGCCTTGAGGTCGCGCCAGGGGATGGTCATCTTGCCCAGCGTCACGCCAATGGCGCTGTTCTTGCCGTGGCTTTCGATGAAGACGAAGATCTCGGCGATGGCGAACAGGCCGACGATGGCCACGAGAAAGTCGATCCCGTCCATCAGGTGCAGGTTGCCGCCGGTAAAGCGGGGCATGCCGGCGTTGTCCAGCCCGATCATTGCCAGGCCAAGGCCAAGGCAGGCCGCAAAGGCCGACTTGGCCTGGTTGTTCGAGGTCATCCCGCCCAGCGTGGCAAAGGCCAGAAGGTAGAGCGCGAAATATTCCGCCGGGCCGAACAGATAGGCGATCGAGGCCAGGATCGGCGCGACCACGACCAGGCCGACGGTCGACAGGAACGAGCCCACGAAAGAGGCGACGCCCGAGATCACCAGCGCGTCCCCGGCCCGGCCCTGCCGCGCCATGGGAAAGCCGTCGAGCGTGGTCATCATCGCCGGTTCGTCGCCGGGAATGTTCAGCAGGATCGAGCTGATGCGGCCGCCATACATGGTGCCGTAATAGACCGAGGTCAGCGGGACCAGCGCCTGCGTCGCGTCAAGGCCCAGCGCGAAGGCCAGCGGGATCAGGATGGCGACGCCATTCGCCGGGCCAAGCCCCGGCAGGGCGCCGATGATCGTGCCCAGAAAGCAGCCGCAGAAGGCCAGAAACAGGGTGAACGGCGTCAGCGCGACGCCAAACCCCATCATGAGGTTGGACAAGGTTTCCATGGATACAGTCCCTTCAGCCCAGCAGGAACCGGGGGAAGGGTTGCAACCCCAGGCCCAGGCCATACTTGAAGATGACGAAAAGCAGCACCGAGAGGCTGACGCCCATGATCGCGCTTTGCGCGGCCTTCGGCTCGATCAGATAGCCGATGACGGCCGAGGCGATGGCGGTGGGGATCAGAAAGCCAAGCGGCACGACGGTATAGGCATAGGCGACCAGCACCGCCAGCGCCGCCGCCATCGACAGCCAGGCCGCACGGGCAGGCCATTCCGGTTCGGGATCGGGGCGGGCCAGCATGGCCAGGCCGCACATGACGCCGCCGATGGCGATCAGGATCGGAAAGACGCGCGGCCCCAGCGGATCGGACAGAAAACTGGTCTGGATCTGAAGGGCGCCCGCGAAATACGCGAGCGCCCCGATCACCACGACCAGACCAAAGATCCGGTCGCTGGCCATCACTGGATGACCCCGATTTCCTTGGACAGCGCGGTGGTGTCGGCCACGACACCGTCGATCCAGCCCTGGAAGTCGGCACCGACCCTGGTAAAGGGCGCAAGGCCGTTATCGACCATCACCTGTTTCCATTCGGCGCTGTCGGCCACCGCCTGCAGCTTTTCGGCCCAAGCGTTGAAAGCCTCGTCCGAGATGCCCTTGGGCACGTAGAGGCCGCGCCAGTTCACCACCTCGACATCGAAGCCCTGGCTTTTGGCGGTGGGGATTTCCTCGAAGCCCGGCACCGGTTCGGCCGTCAGCACCGCCAGCGCGCGCACGTCGCCCGCCTTGATGAAGCCGGCGATCTCGGACATGTCGCCGGTCATCGCCTGGGTAAACCCGCCGATGGTCTGGGTGATCGCCTCGGCGCCGCCGTCCATGCCGATGTACTTGACCTTGGCGAAATCGGTGAAGCCGGCCGATTTCAGCACCATCAGCGGTTTCAGGTGGTCAAAGCCGCCCGCCGCCGATCCGCCGGCAAAGGTGACGCTGGCCGGATCGGCCTTGATCGCCTCGACCAGGTCGCCCAGCGTCTGGAAGGGGCTGTCCTTGGCCACGACGATGACACCCGGATCGCCGCCGATGGCGCCGACAAAGCGCACCTGGTCGGCGGTCATGCCGGCATAGGCGTTCTGGGCCAGACGGGCGGTGGTGGCGGAAGAGGCGGCAACGATCAGGTCGGCATCCTCGTTGCGGTCGGTGACGACATAGGTATAGGCGACGCCGCCGCCGGCGCCCGCCATGTTGGTCACCTGCACCGGCTGGTCGACAAGCTTGAGGTCATAAAGCAGCTTGCCGATCTGGCGGCAGGTGAAATCCCAGCCGCCGCCGGCATCGGCCGGCGCGATGCATTCGGTGGCAAAGGCGTTGCCGCCCAGCGTGACGGCCAGTGCCGCCCCGCCCAGCAGGGCGCGGATCGAGGTTTTCGTCATGGGGTCCTCCCTAGGGTTCTTCGTGCCGGGGCGGGACGGACTCTCCTGGTCCGGGCACCCCTTGCGGCGCCCACGATTCGCGCCGAAGCTGACAGGAACCTGTCACGGCGGCGTGACTTTGGGGTGCCGGAAGGCGGACAATCGGGGGGACGATGCGCTATCTACTGGTCGAGGACACCGCCGATCTGGCGCGTTCGGTGCAGGATCTGCTGCGGCTGAACGGACATGGCGTGGATTGGGCCGCCTCGCTGGGCGAGGCACGGGATTGCCTGGGGGCCGCGTCCTACGATCTGATCCTGCTGGATATCTCCCTGCCCGACGGCGATGGCCGCCGGTTCCTGGCCGACCTGCGGCGGCAGGGCAATGCCACGCCCGTCATCATGATGACGGCGCGCTCGGCGGTGGCGGACCGCGTGGATGCGCTGGATGGCGGTGCAGACGACTATCTGACGAAACCCTTCGAGCTGGCCGAGCTGGAGGCGCGCGCCCGTGCGGTGCTGCGGCGCCGGGGCGGAGCGGCGCAGACGGTGCGGCGCTATGGCGACCTGATCTTCGATCCGCTGACCGCCACCGTCACCATCCTGGGCGAGGCGCGCGAGTTGCGGAACCGCGAGCTGCGGCTGTTCGAGATCCTGCTGGAGGCGCCCGACCGGATCTTTTCCAAGGACCAGCTGTGCGACCGGCTGTTCTCTTTCGCCGAAAGCGTCACCGACAATGCGATCGAGGTCTATGTCGGCCGCCTGCGGCGCAAGCTGGACGGCTCGACCGCCCGGATCGAGACGGTCCGCGGGCTGGGCTATCGGCTGACCGGGGCATGACGGCGGACCTGCCCGAGATGCGGGGGCGGCCGGGGCGCGTCGCGCTGACCGGGTCGTTGCGGCGCAACCTGGTGCTGCAGTTCCTGGCCCTGGCGGCGGTGGTGGCGGTGGCGCTGTTCTTTGCGGTCCGGGTGACGGCCGACCGCGCCGCCGAGGCCGCGCAGGATGCGGTGCTGGGGGCGGCGACGGCGGCACTGTCCGAAGGGTTGCGGGCCGAGGACGACGGGCTGGACCTGGACCTGCCGCCGACGATCTTTTCGATGCTGTCCGCCATGGGCGAGGACCGGGTCTTTTACCGCGTCGACATCGGTAGCCGGACGGTGACGGGATATGACGACCTGCCGCTGCCGACCGCCCCGCCGCAAGGGGCGCTGCCGGTCTATTACGACGGGCGCTATCTGGACACGCCCATCCGGCTGGCGGCGGTGACGCGGGGGATGCTGGTCGACGGCCGGCAGGCACAGGCGCTGTTCGTGCTGGGACAGACCCGGTTCGGCCAGCGCGCCATCGCCGACAGCATCGCGCGGCGCGCGGCGCTTTTGGGGATCGGGTTCTTTCTGCTGGCAGTGCCGTTGAGCCTGTTGGCCGCGCGGGCGATCCTGGGTCCGGTGGGCCGGGTGACAGAGGCGGTGGCCCGCCGGGGGCCGCTGGACCTGAGGCCGGTCAACCAGTCTGTCCCGCGGGAACTGGGCCCGCTGATCGGGGCGCTGAACGGGTTCATCCTGCGTCTGCGCGGCGCACATGCGCGGACCGAGACCTTCATCACCGAGGCGGCGCATCATATCCGCACGCCGCTGTCGACCGTGCGGACCGAAGCCGAGATCGCGCTGCGCCAGAGCCAGGAGGAACCGACGCGGGCGCGGTTGCGCAACGTGATCCGCTCGGTCGAGGAAAGCAGCCGTTCGGCGGGGCAGTTGCTGGAACACGCGCTGGTGCTGTATCGCACCGACCGGGTCGAGCGCAGCTCGATGGACCTTGCGGCGGTGGTTGCCGGGCTGGTCGAGAGCTTTCGCCCCACGGCGGACCTGCGCGAGATCGCGCTGCGGCTGGGGCCGGACCTGCCCGCCGCGCCGGTGGTGGGCGACCGGCTGATGATCGAGACCGCTTTGCGCAACATCCTGGACAATGCGATCAAGTATTCGGCGGCGGATGGAACGGTAGAGATCGCGCTGACGCTCTGTGACGGCCGGGCGGTGGTGGCCGTCTGCGATCGCGGGCGGGGGCTGGGCGGGGCAAAGCTGGCCGATCTGGCGACCCGGTTCCGCCGCGGCGGCAATGTGACCGACGTGGTCGGGTCAGGCCTGGGGCTGACCATCGTCACCGAAGTGGCCGAGGCATCGGGTGGCGCCTTCACGCTGACCCCACGCGAAGGAGGTGGCACATGCGCCGTCTTTTCCCTGCCCTTGCGCTGAGCCTTGGGCTGACACTGGCTCTGGCCGCCGGACCTGCCGGCGCGCTGGAGGTCGAGGACCAGATCAGGATCGGGCCGGACACGCCGCAGGCGACGCTGCACATCCTGTCGACGACCGACATCGCCGCCGCCCGCCCGATGCTGGACGGCTGGCTGGCCCGCAACCCCGATCTGGCGGTGGATTACGTGGTGGCCTCGGCCAACGAGATCCATCAGGCGATCACGGCCGAAAGGTTGCCCTTCGATCTGGTCATTTCCTCGGCCATGGACCTGCAACTGAAACTGGCCAACGACGGCCATGCCCTGCCGCAGGACGTGGACGAGGCGGCGGGCGCGCTGCCGCATTGGGCGCGGTGGCGCGACCTGGTGTTCGGTTTCGCGCTGGAGCCGGTGGTGATCGTTGCCTCTGCCTCGGCCTTTGATGCCGAAAACCTGCCGCGCACCCGTCGCGACCTGATCACGGCGCTGCGCGACGACCCCGACCGGTTCCGCGGCAGGATCGGCACCTATGACCCGGCACAATCCGGTGCCGGCTATCTGTTCGCCACGCAGGACGCCAGCTTTGGCAATACCTTCTGGCGGCTGGCCGAGGTGATGGGGCGGCTGGACGCCCGGCTCTACTGCTGTTCCGGCGACATGATCGACGACCTGGCCTCGGACCGGCTGCTGGTCGCCTATAACGTGGTCGGCAGCTATGCGCAGGTCAGCACGCAGGCGGGAAGCGGGCTGATCATCATCGCGCCCGAGGATTTTACCCTGCTGCTGATCCGCACCGCGCTGGTGCCGACCACCGCCGAGCGGCCCGACCTGGGCGCGGCCTTCCTGGGCTATCTGCTGTCGCCTGCGGGTCAGGCGGCGATGGAAACCACGCCCGGAATGGCCCCGGTTCTGGGCGCGGCCCAGGGGCTGCCCTCATCGGCGCGGGCGATACGGCTGGATCCCGGCCTGCTGGCCAATCTGGACAGGGTGCGCAAGTCGGCCTTTCTGGGGGAATGGACGGCGGCGATGACCCAGCCATGAGCTTGCCTGCCCTGCCATGCCTCGGGAATGGTCGCAGCCGCCCCGCCTGCGGGTCGCGGCGGGCCAGGCAGGGGGCCATGCACCGATTGTCATTGACAGTTGCGCGTGGCGTTTGTCCAATTGGTCAAGGAACGGCGCAGGCCGACTCCGCCAAAACCAACAGGGAGTTTGAAGATGCAACTCAAGCATGGATTTGCCCGTGCGCTGGCCGTGGCCGCGTTGCTGGCCGGCACGGCGCCCGCCGCGCTGTTCGCCGAGACGCCGGCCGATACGCTGGTCATCGCCGATGCCATCGACGACATCGTTTCGATCGACCCGCATGAGGCGTTCGAATTCTCGGGCGTCGATCTGAACAACAACACCTATGACACCCTGATCGAACTGGACCCGACCAAGCCGGGCGAGCTGGTTCCGGGGCTGGCGGAAAGCTGGTCGGTGGCCGAGGACGGCGTGACCTATACGTTCAAGGTCAAGTCCGGGATCACCTTTTCCAGCGGCAACCCGCTGACGGCCGAGGATGCCGCAGGGTCGCTGCGCCGCGTGGTCAAGCTGAACAAGACCCCGTCCTTCATCCTGACCCAGTTCGGCCTGACGCCCGAGAACGTCGACCAGATGATCACCTTTGACGGCGATACGGTGACGCTGAAGACCGACAAGGCCTATGCGCCCTCGTTCGTCTACAACTGCCTGACGGCGGGCGTGGCCAATATCGTCGACATGAAGACGGTGATGGCGAATGAGGTCGACGGTGACATGGGCAACGGCTGGCTGAAGGCCAATTCCGGCCGGCACCGGCGCCTATGTGCTGAAAAGCTTCAAGCCGAATGAGGGTTATGTGCTTGAGGCGCGCGAGGGGCATTGGCGCGGGGACGCCAAGATCAAGACCGTCTTCATGCAGCATATTCCCGAAGGCGCCACCCAGCGCCTGCTACTGGAAAAGGGCGATCTGGACATCGGGCGCGAGCTGACGCCGACCGACATCGAGGGGCTGAGCAGCAATCCCGACATCAAGATCAACAATGACGTGGGCGGGCAGGTCTATTACCTGGCGCTGAACCAGAAGAAGGCCGAACTCGCCAATCCGAAGGTGCAGGAGGCGATGCGCTGGGCGATCGACTATCAGGGCATGACCGACAGCATCCTGAAGGGCCAGTGGGTCGTTCACCAGGCCTTCCTGCCCGAGGGTTTCCTGGGCGCGCTGAGCGAGACGCCCTATAGCCTGGACGTCGAGAAGGCCAAGGCGCTGATGGCGGAATCCGGCCTGACGCTGCCGATCGAGATCGGCTTTACCGTGCGCAACAACCAGGAGCGGCTGGATATCGCCACCTCGATCCAGAACACCTTTGCCCAGATCGGCATCAACCTGGTGATGGACGTGGGCGACGGCAAGCAGGGCCTGGAAACCTATCGCGGCCGCAAGCACGACATCACGCTGCAGACCTGGGGCCCGGACTATCCCGACCCGCATACCAATGCCTCGACCTTTGCGCTGAACCCCGACAACAGCGACGAGGCCGGCGCCACCGGCTATCTGGCCTGGCGCACCGCCTGGGATCCGGGTGCCGAGATCAACGCCGAGACCGAGGCGGCGGTGGTCGAGCAGGACACCGACAAGCGCAAGGCGATGGATGAAGACCTGCAGCGCAAGGTGCGCGACAATTCCGCCTTCGTGCTGATGTTCCAGCAGGCCCGGCAGGACGCGATGCGCGCCAATGTCAGCGGCTTTTATGCCGGCGGGGCCACCGACTCGGCGGCCTACTGGCTGATCACCAAGTAAGAAGCGGGGGCCGCCGCGGCATCCGTCGCGGCGGCCCTGCACCTGCTGCATGAGCGAAACCACCTCTCCCTTGTCCGAGCGCCGCCTGCTGCGGCTGTTCACACAACTTGCCGTCGGGTTCCTGACGCTTGCCGTCACCCTGTTCGGGTTGCTGCTGATCACCTTCATCATTGGCCGCGTGGTTCCGATCGACCCGGTGCTGTCGATCGTGGGCGAACGCGCGACCGCGGCGCAGATGCAGGCGGTGCGCGATGCCCTGGGGCTGGACCTGCCGCTGTGGCGGCAGTTCGCCATCTATGTCGGCGATGCGCTGCAGGGCGATCTGGGCCGCTCGATCCGCACCGGGATGCCGGTGGCGCAGGATATCGCCCGGTTCTTCCCCGCGACGCTGGAGCTGGCGACGCTGGGCACGATCTTCGGCACGCTGGTCGGCGTGCCGGCGGGTGTGCTGGCCGCGACCCGGCCGGGGTCCATCGCCGATCAGGTGGTGCGGCTGGTCGGGCTGATGGGCTATTCGATGCCGGTGTTCTGGCTGGGCCTGATCGGGCTGCTGGTCTTTTACGGCAAGCTGGACTGGGTGGCGGGACCTGGCCGGCTGGACCCGGCCTATGACATGATGATGGAATTCCAGATGACCGCCTACAGCGGAATGATCCTGATCGATTCGGCGCTGAACGGGGCCTGGGACATCTTTCGCAACGCACTGAGCCATATCGTCCTGCCCGCCGGCCTGCTGGGCTATGTGTCGATGGCCTATATCAGCCGGATGACCCGCAGTTTCATGATGACCGAACTGAGCCAGGAATACATCACCACCGCCCGGGTGAAGGGCATGCCGGAATGGCGGGTGATCTGGGTTCACGCGATGAAGAATGTGATGGTGCCGCTGATCACGGTGATCGCGCTGTCCTACGCCTATCTGCTGGAAGGCTCGGTCCTGACCGAGACGATCTTTGCCTGGCCGGGGTTGGGCAGCTATATCACCGACGCGCTGTTTGCCGCCGACATGCCAGCGGTGCTGGGTGGAACCGTGGTGGTGGGCGTGGCCTTCGTCACGCTGAACATGGCGTCGGATATCCTGTATCGTCTGGCCGACCCGAGGGCGCGGGCATGAGTGCTGTCGCATCCGGGGGCTGGCGGGCCTGGCTGACCGACCCGAACCCGCGGTCGCGGCGGCAGGCGCGGCTGGGGCAATTGTGGCTGGGCTGGCTGCGCATCCGGCGCAACAACCTGGCCGTGGCCGGCCTGGTGGTGGTGCTGGGCCTGGTGCTGGTGGCGGCGTTGGCGCCCTGGATCGCACCGCATGACCCCCTGGTGCAGGACCTGGGCCGCAGGTTGCTGCCGCCCGGCACCGCGGGCCACTGGCTGGGCACCGACGACTTTGGCCGCGACATCCTCAGCCGCATCATCCATGGGTCGCGCATCACGCTCTACATCATCGGGCTGGTTGCGATCACCGCGCCGGTCCTGGGGCTGCTGATCGGCACGGTCGCCGGCTATTTCGGCGGCTGGGTCGACGCCGTCCTGATGCGGCTGACCGATATCTTCCTGGCCTTTCCCCGGCTGATCCTGGCGCTGGCGCTGGTTGCCGTCCTGGGGCCGGGGATCGAGAATGCCGTGCTGGCCATCGCCCTGACCGCCTGGCCGCCCTATGCCCGCGTGGCGCGGGCCGAGACGCTGACCGTGCGCAATTCCGACTATATCGCGGCGATCCGGCTGCAAGGCGCGGGTGCGGCGCGCATCATCGCCGGCCATGTGGTGCCGATGTGCCTGTCATCGGTGATCATCCGGGTGACGCTGGACATGGCGGGCGTGATCCTGATCGCCGCCGGTCTGGGTTTTCTGGGGCTGGGGGTGCAGCCGCCCTTGCCGGAATGGGGGCTGATGATCGCCTCGGGCCGGAAATACCTGTTCGAGCAATGGTGGGTGGCCACCATGCCGGGCCTGGCGATCTTTGTCGTCAGCCTGGGTTTCAACCTGCTGGGCGATGGCCTGCGAGACGTGCTGGACCCGCGGAGTGCGCCGAAATGACCCTGCTCGACGTGCAGAACCTGCGGGTGAGTTTCGATACCGAGACCGGCGTGGTCGAGGCGGTGCGCGGGGTTTCGTTCTCGCTGGGGCGCGAGCGACTGGGGATCGTCGGCGAAAGCGGCTCGGGCAAGACGATGACGGGCCGCGCGGTGTTGCGGCTGATCCGGCCGCCGGGGCGGATCGCGGCCGAGCGGATGGTTTTCGACGGGCAGGACCTGATGGCGGCCAGCGAGCGCGACATGCGCGCCCTGCGCGGCAAGCGCATCGGCATGGTGATGCAGGACCCGAAATACAGCCTGAACCCGGTGATGAACGTGGGCGACCAGTTGACCGAGGGGCTGCGGCAGCGCGATGGCATGGGCCGCAAGGACGCCCGCGCCAAGGCGATCGCCGCGCTGGAGGCGGTGCAGATCCGTGATCCAGAACGGGTGATGGAGGCCTATCCGCACGAATTGTCGGGGGGCATGGGCCAAAGGGTGATGATCGCGATGATGCTGATCCCCGAACCCGACCTGCTGATCGCGGACGAACCGACCAGCGCCCTGGATGTGACGGTGCAGGCCGAGGTGCTGGGTATCCTCGACGCCCTGGTGCGCGACCGCGGCATGGGGCTGATCTTCATCAGCCATGACCTGCGGCTGGTGGCGCGGTTCTGCGACCGGGTGCTGGTGATGTACAAGGGCCGCGTGGTCGAGGAACTGGAGGCGCGGCACCTGATGGCGGCCAGGCATCCCTATACGCAGGGTCTGTTGAACTGCCTGCCGCGGATCGGCGGCCCGCGCGGGCCCCTGCCGGGGCTGGACCGCTCTGGCGCCTGGGCGCAGGAGGGGGCGGAATGAGACCTGCCCTGTTCCTGTCCCCGTTCCTTGCCGCCGCGCGCCCGGCAGTGCCCCGGCCGGAGGCCGCGCGATGAGCCTGATCGAGATCGAGGGCCTGTCGGTCACCTTTCGCGCCAAGGGCCGCGAGGTCCGGGCGGTGCGCGATGTCAGCCTGTCGGTCTCGGACCGGGAAAGCTATGGGCTGGTGGGTGAGTCGGGGTCGGGCAAATCCACCATCCTGCGGGCGATCTGCGGGTTGGCGCCGATCAGCGCCGGGGTGATCCGCATCGGGGGCAAGCCGGTCGCCACGCCGCGCGGCCGCGACTTCAGCCGGCATGTGCAGATGGTGTTCCAGGACCCCTACGCCAGCCTGCATCCTCGGCACACCATCGACCGCACCCTGTCGGAGCCGCTGGCGATCCATGGGCTGGCGGGTTCGGACGCCAGGGTGGTGCGGGCGCTGGAGGATGTGGGCCTGCCGGCCTCGTTCCGTTTTCGTTATCCGCATCAACTGTCTGGCGGACAGCGCCAGCGGGTGGCCATCGCCCGCGCGCTGGTGCTGGAGCCGCAGATCCTGCTGCTGGACGAACCGACCAGCGCGCTGGATGCCAGCGTCCAGGCCGAGGTGCTGAACCTGCTGGCACGGCTGCGCGAGGAACGCGGGCTGACGTTCCTGATGGTCAGCCATGACCTGGCGGTGATCGACCACATGACGGACCGGGTGCTGGTGATGCAGCACGGCCGCGCGGTCGAGGAACTGTCGCGCGACGACCTGGCCGCGGCGCGGATGACCACCGACTACGCCCGCAGCCTGTTCGAGGCCAGCGCCGACCGGATGCTGGAGACGGGCGGATGATCCCGGTCTTTGACGGGCATAACGACCTGCTTTACCGGCTGCTGCGGGCGCCTGAACGCCGGGCCGAGATCTTTCTGGCCGGAGAGGGCAAGGGTCATCTGGACCTGCCACGGATGCGGGCCGCGGGCTTTGCCGGCGGGTTCTTTGCGATCTACCTGCCCTCGCCAGCCGCGCATGACGATGCCGCGCATCAGGCGATGATGGAGCGCTCGCCCTATGCCTTGCCGCTGCCGGCGCCGATCGGCTGGGGCGATGCGATCGGGCCGGCGCTGGTCGAGGCCGGCCATCTGATGTGGATGGAGCGGGCCAGCGCGGGGGCGTTCCGCATCTGCCGTTCGGTCGCGGATATCCGTGCCGCGATGGCAGCGGGGGCGGTCGCGTCGGTGATGCACATGGAGGGGGCCGAGGCCATCGACACCTCGCTCGATGCACTGCACCTGTTTCATGCCGCGGGCCTGCGGTCGCTGGGGCCGGTATGGAGCCGCCCCACCGCCTTTGCCCATGGTGTGCCCTTTGCCTTTCCGTCCTCGCCCGACACCGGGCCGGGGCTGACCGACGCGGGCAGACGGCTGGTGAAAGAGTGCAATGCCTTGCGGATCATGCTGGACCTGAGCCACATGAATGAAGCGGGCTTTGACGATGTGGCGCGGCTGAGCGATGCGCCGCTGGTGGCAACCCATTCCAATGCGCATGCGGTGTCACCGTCCAGCCGCAACCTGACCGACCGGCAACTGGCGATGATCCGGGAATCCGGCGGCATGGTCGGGCTGAATTTCTCGGTCTCGTTCCTGCGCGATGACGGCCTGCGGCGGGCCGATTGCGGTTGGGACCCGGTGTTGCGGCACATGGATCATCTGCTGAGGATGCTGGGCGAGGATTGCCTGGGGTTCGGTTCGGATTTCGACGGCTGCACCACGCCCGATGTCATCGGCGACGCGGGCGGCCTGCCGCGGCTGATCGAGGCGCTGTCCGGCCACGGCTATGACCGCGCGCTTCTGGAAAAGCTGGCGCATGGCAACTGGCTGCGCCTGCTGGAGCGGACCTGGGGGCGGTAGCCGCTGCCGCGGCCGGGGATGCCTCCGGCGGGGATATTTTCAGAAGGGAAAGACCATCAGCGGCATTGCATGAGCCAGCCGAGCGGGTGGGCCGAAAAGCCGTGGCAGGCAGAGCCGTCGGGAAAGTCGATGGACCAGTTTTCCCAGGTCGTGGGTTCGCCGGCCGTGGCCCAGGGGCCCCAGAGGCGGGCGATTTCCCCGCGGATATCGGCGGTGCGGCCGGCCTGTGCGAGCGCCTGGAACACATAATGCTGCATGAAGGGGCTGGCGGGCAGAAGGCCGGGGGCCAGCGGGTCGGCCGCGGCATCCGTGCCGGTCAGCGACAAAAGCGCGGTGGCCAGTTGGCAGGCGGGCGGGCCGCCGGGGATTCCAGCCAGCCATCGGCAGTGCGATGGGTCTGGCGCAGGGTCTGGCGCAGGGTGGCGGCGGTGGCCGCCCAGGGGCTGGGTTCGCGCAGGGTGGCGGCCATCCGGACGGCCAGGTCGAGCGCGTGGAGGTGGCGCAGGTTGTAGGTGAGGTTGGGTTCCGCCCTGCCCTGGGCCGACCAGTCGAGAAAGAGCCGGCGGCCGGGCTGGCTGCGGATCAGGCCGTCGCGGCCGCGGTCTGCCTCGAACCGCGAGAGCAGGCGGCAGAGCGTGGCCCAGTGGCGGCGGAGGTGCGGCGTGGCATCGGGGATGCCGGGGTGACCTTGTGTGGCCCACAGGAGTTCGACCCAGGAAAAGTTGTAGTCGGTGACGACATAGGCCGGCACATCGCCCGGCAGGACCGAGGGCAGGACGCCATCTGTCGCCGCCCCCTCAGCCGCCATGTCGAGGGCGAAGAGGTGGGGTCTGGGGTCATCGGTCAGGGCGCGCAGGGCAAAGGACTGGGCCACGGCATCGCCCAGCCAGAGGCTGCTTTCCCGCCAGATCGAGTCGACAAAGCCGTCTTGCAGGCAGGCAAGCGTGGTGCGGCGGCAGGCCTGGGCGATGGCGTTCAGGCCGGGGTCGCCAAGGTCGGGCAGCGGGCGTTCGGTGACGGGGGAACGGGGCAGGCGCACGGCGAAATCAGGCAGATCGGTCGGGCCGGTGGCATCGAGGCGGAAGACCAGATAGCGGGCGCCGCGGGGGGTGAAGCATTCGGCCTGTTGCGGCCCCTCGCGCAGCATGAACCGGTCGGTCGGCCGCATCCGGCAATAGGTGGTCGGGTCCGGCAGGAGAAGGGCGCCGTCACGCAGTTTCTCGGCGTAGGAAACGGTCAGGCGGCTGCCTTGCCGGGCCGTCAGGCGGACCGTGCCGATGCAGCTTTGGCTGTGGCCGAGATCGAAGATCCAGATCGCGGTCTGGCCTGCCGCAAGGGCCCGGGGAAGCGGCGTCTCCGGGAAGGTCGCAAGGGCGTTTCGCAGGTCTTCGTGCGGATCGTCGCAGGGCGCGGGTGTGGGGCCCAAACGGGTCTGCCAGGGCGTGTCCAGCGGCTGCGTATCCTCGACCGGCAAGGCGGTGGCGCGGGGGCGAAGCGAGGCCCAGATGTGCCCCTCTGGCGGCTGGACGATGCGCGCCTGCGCGCCCGCCGGCGCGGCGGTTTGCCAGGGCGCGTCGGCCGCCATGTCGCGCAACTCGACCCCGGTGCCGTAGATCGAGACGCGCTGTGTGACCGGATGCCAGGAGGCATCCCGGTTGCAGTGCCAATCCGGCGTCGTGGCAAGAAGGGTTCGGTCATCGCCACTGATCCAGGCGATCAGGCCGGTTGCGGCACGATGAAGGTAGGAAAAGTGCGAATAGCCGGGTGAATAGACCTGAACGGCAATGCGGTTGACGCCGGGTTGCAGGTGGCGGGCAATAGGGTGGCTGTCGACCGCCATGGACGAGGGCCAGGAACGTTCCGGGCCTCGGGCCAGGAATTCGCCGTTGATCCAGAGCCGGTAGCGGCTGTCGGCGCTGATGTGGATCGTGGCGTCCTGCGGCACCGCGGCCAGCGACAGGTCGGCGCGGTAGTTCAGGTAGGCCTCGGCCAGGTCGAACGGATGCGCTGGCCCTATCCAGCAGGTGCCGTCGGGCGCCCTCACTGCAAGGTGCCGTATTGCGGCGCGAGTTTCTGCACCAGTCGATAGGCCCGGATCAGCCGGGCGGGCGGAATGTCGGGCTGGATGAAATGGCCGCCGTTGAAGATGAAGCCGCCGCCGGGGGCGTAGATGCCGAACCGTTCGGTGATGTATTCGTCCAGCTCTTCGCCGTCGTATTTCAGCAGCCCGTCCACGACGTCGAGCGAGCCGTAGATGGTGATCTTGTCACCCCATTTCGCCTTGACTTCGCGCGGGTCCATGCCGGCGGATTCCTGCACCGGATGCCAGGAGGTAAAGCCCATCTCGATGATGTCGTCGACGATCTGCAGGATGTAGCCGTCGGAATGCAGGTTGACCGGCATTCCGCGCGACCGGGCGTGCTGGACGACGCGCATCGCATAGGGCTTGATCAGGCTGCGCCAGAGCTTTGGCGAGAAGAGCATGGTGCCGTTCGAGCCCCAGTCGTCGGAGAGCGTCATCATGTCGACGCCGGCCTCGATCATCTGGTCGACCTGGATGCACATCCAGTCGGCGTAGCGGTCGAAGAAGCCGGCCATGATCTCGGGGTTGCCGCCGAGGTTCATCCAGCAATTCTCGATGCCGAGAAAGGACGAGGTGCCCTCGACCATGCCCCAGCAATGCGCCAGCACGCAGCGCTTGCCCTTGTGGTCACGGACGGCCGTGGCGATGTTGGCGCCGCCGAAATCGTAGTTCCAGTCGGAAAAGTTCAGCCACATCGGGTCGCGCGGGTCCTGCAATGGCACCGAGGGCAGTTCCTCGATCTCGAACTTGCGGCCGTGCTGGTTGGGAAAGGGCATCAGGCCGACAAAGACGTCGACGCCAAATTCCTCGATGAACTTTTCGCGCGGGCCGTAATCCGCCTGAAGCCGTTCCAGGAACTGCTTTTGGTAAAGCCAGCAGTCGATCGGGGTGCGGTCTACCGGCTTGTGGGCCAGCGTGGCCATGATGCGGTCATGTCCGTTCATCGGTCTTCCTCCAATAGCAGCATGCGGCGCCAGTCGGCGAGATCGACGCCGGCGACAAAGGTGGAATGAAAGCCTTCCCAATGGACCTGTTCCCATTCGGGAACGTCGCCGCGGATCTCGGGCGGGCATTTGCGGATCAGTTCGGCATAGGCGGATTCCAGCAGCCGGTAGCCCGAGGTTTCCGAAACGCGATAGCGCGGGTGCGAGGCGATCAGGCCGTCTTCGACCATGGCCGCGTCCAGGATGTCGGACATTTCGTGCAGCAGGTCCAGCTTGCGGCCCCAGGGGGTGGACAGGCGGGGCGCCTCGTCGACGATATGGGCCAGTCGCGCGCCCATCCGGGGCAGGCGGTGGAACATCTCGGTCATCCACTTGTCATAGGGATAGTAGCTGCGGTCGAGGAGGAAGGCCATCTGAACGCCCCAGCGCAGCGAGCGGGCGAAGGTGGTAGAGGCATAGAGCAGGTTGTCACGCAGCAGCGCGCGTTTCAGCGCATAGACCCCCATGCCGCTGAAATAGCGCGACCAATGCGCCAGCCGGCGCAGGCGGACGGGTTCGGGCCAGTAGGCGGCAAGGGTTTCGCGGATGGCGGTGAACCGGCCGGCGGGGTCGTGCCACAGCTCACCCGCCACGATATGGGTGATGTCTTCTTCGGGGATCTTCAGCCATTCGGTCAGGGTTTCGGGCGGGCGGTCAAGACCGATGGTCGAACGCAGATGGTGTTCCAGGCTGGCCAGGGCAACGCCTTTGGTGCGGGTATAGCCCTCTCGCAACTCGCGGCCGCGCCATTGCTGCGGCAGGGCGGCGGCAAGGCCGTCTTCGATCGCCGCGCCGCGGGTCGCCATCAGCGCCTGCGGCAAGAGGATGTTCACCCGCAAGCCGAAATGGTGGTCGGTCGAATACTGATCGTCCAGCCGCAGCACCTCGGAGCCATAGCCAAAGAAGCCGGCGGCCATCTGCGCGGTCTCGGCCGGAAAATCGCGGGCAAGGATCGGCTGGACGACCTCAAACCAGAAATCGCGGCTGTCGTCGATGATCGAGCGTCTTGCGGTCATGCCCCGGCCTCCCCTCCGGTTCGCGGCCCATTTGGTTCCAGGCGGTCAGACGATGCCCGACGATGCCCCCTTTACCTCGGGCCGTTCCCTTGCCACGCGGTCGCGGTAGCCGCTGGCGCGATAGGTGGCGATCGGGTCGTGGGCGCCGCCCTGGCGCATCCGCGCCTCGGCCAGGATGGGTGAAACGTCGGTCAGGAAAGCGGCCTTCAGGATGCGGTGGGCGCCCAATGCGTCGTTGGCTTGCTGTGCCTCGGCCAGGGCCTGGCGGTCGACAAGGCTGGCCTGCACATGGGCGCGGGCAATCTCGACCGCCGATGCCATCAGGCTTTCGATCGGGTCCGTGACATTGTGGCTCTGGTCGATCATGTAGGCCGGGGCAAAACCGGGGGCGTTCCGCATCTCGGCGTCAACCAGTTCGTTGAAGACGAGGAACAGCCGGAACGGGTCGACCGACCCCGCGTCCAGATCGTCGTCGCCGTATTTCGAATCGTTGAAATGAAAGCCCGCCAGCTTGCCTGCATGCACCAGCCGGGCGACGATCTGTTCGATATTCACATTTGGCGCATGGTGGCCCAGGTCGACCAGGCAGCGGGCCCTGGGCCCCAGGTGCTGGGCCGCCATCAGGCTGCTGCCCCAGTCGGAAATCACGGTGGAATAGAAGGCGGGTTCGTACATCTTGTGTTCGATGAACATCGCCATGTCGGCAGGCAGCGCGGAATAGATGGTTTCCATGGCCGACAGGTAGTTTTCGAACATCCGGCCTAGGTTCTGCTGGCCGGGAAAATTGGTGCCGTCGCCAATCCAGACCGTCAGCGCGGGGGCGCCGAGGGCCTGGCCGATCCGGATGCATTCCAGGTTATGCTCGACGGCCTGGGTTCGAATTGTGGCATCGGCATTGGCCAGCGAGCCGTACTTGTAGGAAAGCGGTTGCCCCGGCTGATCCTGGAAGGTGTTCGAGTTCACCGCGTCGAAGCCCAGGCCATATTGCGCCGCCTCTTGCCGCAGCGCGTCGTAATCGGCGACCTTGTCCCAGGGGATATGCGGGCTGACGGTGCGGGCGCCTCGGGTCAGGGCCTGGATCACCCCGCAATCGGCCAGCTTGTCGTGAATGTCGCGCGGCTCGCCCTGCCCGGAAAGCGGGCGAACCGGGTGCCGCCCGTGCCCACGCCCCAGGTGGGGATGGCCACCGACCAGGCCATGGCGCGGTCCAGGATGGCCTGGGTGTCGATACCCCGGCGGCCCAACTGGCGCGACAGGGCGCCCAGGTCGTCTTCATGCGCCACGCGGGCCTTGTCGTTCAGGCTGTCGATCAGGTCTTGCGAGAGGGCGCGGTCATCGGCTACCTCGTGAATGACGTTGCGTTGCCGGCGTCGACGTTCAGGAAATTCCCGGTGGATTTCGCCGAGATGTCAGAGGCAAAGAACCAGATCCCCTCGGCTATATCCTCGGGAAAGACCGAACGCTGCAGCAGGCTGCGCTTGCGGTAGTGTTCTTCCAGCTGGTCGACGGAAATCCTGTTCGAGGCGGCGCGCTGCTGGCTCCACTCGCCCTGCCAGATCTTGGACCCGCGCAGGACGGCGTCGGGGTTCACCACGTTGACCCGGATGCCAAGGGGGGCGCCTTCCAGGGCCATGCAGCGGGCAAGGTGGATTTCGGCGGCCTTGGCCGTGCAATAGGCCGAAGCGCCGGGCGACGCGGCAACACCGTTCTTGGACGATACAAAGATCAGGGAACCGCCGATTCTCTGGGTTTTCAGCACGCGATAGCCTTCGCGTGCGACCAGGAAATAGCCGGTGGACAGGATGTCCATCGTGCGGTTCCACATCGCCAGCGTGGTGTCCTCGACCGCCGCGGCCGAGGTGATGCCGGCGTTGTTCACCAGCACGTCCAGGCCGCCATATTCGGCGACGGTGAAATCCAGCGCGGCAATGACCGCCTGTTCCGAGGTCACGTCCATCTGCACGGCGCGCACCGCGTCGCGGCCGTGGCGTTTGGCGAAGCTGGCGGTCACCTCGTCCAATGCGGCACGGTCGATATCGGCCAGGACCACGTTGCAGCCGTCGCGCAAGAGCCGCTCGGCCGTGGCCGAACCGATGCCACCGGCGCCGCCGGTGATAAAGGCCACCCTGCCCTGCAACGGGCGGGTTTCGGCATGCGTTGCAGCTTGGCCTCTTCGAGCAGCCAGTATTCGATGTCGAACGCCTCCTGCTCGGGCAGGCCCTGATAGGTGGAAACCCCGGACGCGCCCCGCATGACGTTGATCGCGTTCAGATAGAACTCGGCCGAAATGCGCGCGGTCGCCTTGTCCTTGGCAAAGGAAATCATGCCGACACCGGGGACCAGGTAGATCACCGCGTTGGGGTCACGCATGGGCGGCGAATTGGGGCGCCTGCACCGGTCGTAATAGGCCGCATAATCGGCGCGATAGGCCTCCAGCGCCGCATCCAGCGCGGCCTCGTCGGCGTCATGGGCCAGGACCAGCGGCTTGATCTTGGTGCGCAGGAAATGGTCGGGGCAGGACGTGCCCAGAGGTGCCAGGGCATCCAGGGCCTGCGAGTTGACGAAATCCAGCACGGCGGGCGCGTCGGTGAAATGGCCCGCCTTCATCTCGGATTTCGAGATACGGCCGCGGATCAGGGGCATCAGCCGGCGCGCGACGGCCCGGCGCTGGTCGGGGCCAGCGCGCTGACCTTTGGCCCGCCAAAGACCGGCCGCTTTTCATTCGCGTCCAGCCACTTGGCCGCGGTATTGATGATGCGCAGGGTCAGTTCGTAGCATTCCCGGGCATCGTCGGCCCAGGTGAACAGGCCGTGCTGGCCCAGCACCGCCCCCTTGAGTTGCGGCTGGCTTTCCGCCAGTTCGCCCAGTTTGATGCCCAGGTCGATGCCGGGGCGCTGCCAGGGCAGATAGCCGATCTCGCCGCCAAAGATTTCCTGCGTCAGCCGGACCTGGTCGGCGCAGGCGGCGATGGCGATGACCGCATCGGAATGCACGTGGTCGACATGGGCCTTTGGCACAAAGCCGTGCAGCCATGTGTCGATCGACGGCGCGCGGGGGTTGAGGTCAAAGATGCAATGGCCCAGCGCCTCGACCATGGCATCTTCCTGGTCGAGCCCGCGGTATTGCGCGCGAAGCTGGCCCAGTTTTTCCATGTAGAGGGTGGCAAAGCCGTCCAGCTTCATCGAGCCGATGTCGCCGCCCGACCCCTTGACCCACAGCACCGTCACATCGGCGCCCGTCAGCGGATCCCTTGCCGCCACCTTGGCCGAGGTGTTGCCGCCGCCGAAATTGGTGATGCGCAGGTCGGACCCCAGCAGGTTCGAGCGGTAGAGCAGCTTTCCCGGCTCATCCAGCGTGGCGGCGTGGGCATCGTCCCAGAGGGAGGGGAGGAGAAGATCCTGGGTCATGGCAGGGGCAGCTTTCCTGAGGGCGGCTTCTTGAAGGTCCGTCCGAAAGGATACGGGCGAGTCGCTCATCGTCAATCACAAAACGCCATTCTGCGTCGCAGAGAATCTTCCGCAATGCAGCATTACGATTGTTTGTTGACGGATATGAGCGATTCTCCGTAGCGTAACCCCCATGATGCATGAGCGTGAAAGATGGCAACTGATCCTGACCCGCCTGAAAGAGCGCGGGATCGTGCGCGTTGCCGATCTGGTTGCCGTGACCGGCGCCTCGGTCGCCACCCTGCGCCGCGACCTGGCGAAACTTGAGGATTCCGGCCAGTTGCGCCGGGTTCACGGCGGCGCGGAAACCGTCGCTTCGGGGCAGTCGCAGCTGACCGCCAGTTCCTTTGACGCCAGCCAGACCGTCAACGCCCAGGAAAAGCGGGCGGTCGCGGCCAGGGCGGCGGGGCTGTGCGAGGATGGCGATTCGATCATCCTGAACGCGGGGTCGACGACCTGGTTTCTGGCCCAGTGCCTGCGGCTGCACCGGATGCAGGTGCTGACCAATTCCTTTCCCATCGCGCAGGAGCTGATCGCCCATTCGGCGAACCGCGTGGTTCTGCCGGGGGGGGAGCTTTACCGCGACCAGGGGATCATCCTGTCTCCGTTCGACGAGGATGCGATCCAGCATTTCGCGGCATCAAAGATGTTCATGTCCTGCTATGCGATCACCCCGCTTGGCGTGATCGAAAGCGACCCGCTGATCGCCCGTGCCGAGGCCAAGCTGCTGAGCCGGACCGAAAGGCTGATCGTGGTGGCCGACAGTTCCAAGTTCGAGGCCCGGGGAAACATGGTGGTCTGCCCGCTCGCCCGGGTGAACACGCTGGTGACAGATACGGGGGCGCCACCGCAGATGGTGGAGCATCTGCGCAGCCAGGGGGTCGAGGTCATCCTGACCGACCCCGAGGATACGAATGTCCTGAACGCGGCCTGAATGAGCGGCAGGGAAAAATGAGAGGGAGGAATAGACCATGAAGATGATGACGTTCTCGCGCCTTGCCCTTCTGGCGGGGCTGACGGCCGGGCTGATGGGGTCGACCGCCATCGCCGAACCGGTGACGGCCGCGCCGGGCGCCGAGGTCAATGCGGTGCTCTTGCCCAAGTTCCTGGGCATCCTGCCGTTCGACCAGGCCAATCGTGGCGCCCAGGAGGCCGCCGCCGAACTGGGCTCGACCGGCAAGCTGGAATATATCGGGCCGACGCCGGAGAACTCGGCCGCGGGCCAGATCGAGATGCTGACGACGGCCACCACGCAAAAGCAGCATGTGGTGATGCTGTCGAACAACGCCGGCGACCAGATCGCCCCCACCGCCGAAGCGGCCCAGGCCGCGGGCACCAAGGTCGTGACCTGGGACAGCCCGATCCCGTCGGGCGCGGGCGAGACGGTGTTCATCGCCCAGGTCGATTTCGGCTCGATCGGCACGGTCATGGCGGACATGGCCTTTGACCTGGCCGGCGGCGCGGGTGAATTCGCCGTGCTTTCGGCCAGCCCCGATGCGGCGAACCAGAATGCCTGGATCGACGCCATGAAGACGGTGCTGGCGGAAGATGCCAAGTACAAGGACCTGAAGCTGGTCGACGTGGTCTATGGCAATGACCAGTCGGAAGAAAGCTACAACAAGGCGCTGGGTCTGGTGGACAAGTATCCGGACCTCAAGGTGATCATGGCGCCGACCACTGTTGGCATCGTTGCCGCCGCCAAGGCGATGCAGGACGAGGGGCTGTGCGAAAAGGTCAAGGTCTCGGGCCTGGGCCTGCCGGCCGAGATGGTCAGCTATTCGCTGAACGGCTGCGCGCCGCAATTCGCGTTGTGGAGTTTCGTCGACCTGGGCTACCTGACCTACCAGGCCAGCTATGCGCTGGCGACCGGCGCCATCAAGGGCGAGGTGGGCGAAGAATTCACTGCCGGCCGGATGGGTACCTACAAGATCGAGGAAGATCCGGGTCGCCCCGGTGCCAGGCGCGTCCTGATGGGGCCGTTCACCGTCTATACCAAGGACAACGTCGAGGCCGCGGCCAACTGACGGACCGACGCCGGGGCGCCGTTTCGCGGCGCCCTGCATCTCTCAATCCGGACAGGGGGAAGGCGGATGCTGTCCCGGCGGGGTGGCGGGCAAGCCGCCGCCCCGGATATGTGCCGGCTACCTTGGGGGTAGGATGACGTGACTGTGCCGCCGGTTCTGGAACTTCGCGCGATCTCGAAGAGCTTTGCCGCCACCCAGGCGCTAAGGGACATGAGCCTGGCGATCCTGCCGGGGGAAATCCACGCCATCGTCGGCGAGAACGGTGCGGGGAAATCGACCCTGATCAAGGTCATGACCGGCGTCCACCAGCCCGACAGCGGCGACCTGCTGGTTGCGGGGCGCGCGGTGAACCTGCGCTCGACCCAAGAGGCGCAAGAGGCCGGGATTGCCGCGATCTACCAGGAGCCGATGGTCTTTCCCGATCTGAACGTTGCCGAGAACATCTTCATCTCGAACCGCGGGCGCGGGGCGGTGATGCGCTGGGGGGCGCTTTATCGAGAGGCGGCGGCCCTGATCGACCAGCTTGGGGTCAGCCTTGATGTCAGGCGGGCCGCCAGTGGCCTGACCCTGGCCGAACAGCAGACCGTCGAGATCGCCCGGGCATTGAGCCTGTCGGTCAAGGTGCTGATCATGGATGAACCGACGGCCAGCCTGTCGGCGCATGAGGTAGCCCGGCTCTTGGGAATTGCCCAGGCGCTCAAGGAACAGGGGGTGGCGGTGATCTACATCAGCCACCGGCTGGACGAGATATTCCGCATCGCCGATCGGGTCACGGTGATCCGCGACGGCCAGCACATCTCGACCAGGCCGATTGCCGAGGTCAGCGAAGACAGCCTGGTGCGTGACATGGTGGGCCGGGCGCTGGAAAGCTTTGCGGTCAAGACACAGGCCAACCCGCATGGCGCGGTGGCCCTGTCGGTCGCCGGACTGGGGCGACGGGGCGTCTTTCGGGATATCAGCTTTGAGCTGTCCAAGGGTGAGGTCCTGTGTCTTGCCGGGCTGGTGGGCGCGCGGCGAACCGATGTGGCCCTGGCCCTGTTCGGCATCGCCCCCGCGACGGAAGGCCGGATCCTGCTGGACGGGCGCGAGGTCACGATCGCCACCCCGCGCGCGGCGATGGATCTGGGCATCGCCTATGTCTCGGAAGACAGGCGCAAGCTGGGCCTGGCGATGAGCCTGCCGATCTTTGCCAATATCTCGCTGGCCTCCCTGCGCAAGCTCTTGGGCCTGTTCGGCCTGATCGACCGCCGGGGGGAACGGGCCATGGCCGAGCGTTACCGCCAGAAACTTGCGATCAAGGCCGCCGATACCGGGCTGGAGGTCGGCAAGCTGTCGGGCGGCAACCAGCAAAAGGTCATGCTGGCGAAATGGCTGGAAACCCGGCCCGGTGTGCTGATCTTTGACGAACCGACGCGCGGCATCGACGTTGGCGCCAAGGCAGAGGTCCACAACATCATCCGCGCCCTGGCGGCCGAAGGCGGTGGCCATCCTGGTGATTTCGTCCGACCTGCCCGAGGTGCTGGCCCTGGCCGACCGCGTGCTGGTGATGCGTGAGGGCAGGCAGGCGGGCATCCTGCCCGTCGCCGAAGCCAGCCAGGAACGGGTCATCGGGCTGGCCGCCGGCCAGGGCGAAAGGACGGCGGCATGACCCGGCTGCTGCATGCCCTGTCCCCGCAAACGCTCCGCCTGATTGCGCTGTTCCTGGCGTTCCTGACCACGATCCTGTTCTTCTCGACCCAGATCGACGGCTATTTGAGCCCGCGAATGTTCAACCGCATCTCGACCTCGGCCGCCGTGGTCCTGCCGGTCGCGGCGGGGCAGGCGCTGGTGGTGCTGACGCGGAACATCGACCTGTCGGTCGGTTCGATCATGGGGGTGGTGGCCTATGTGGTGGGCCAGTCGCTGGCGTCGATGCCCGATCTGCCGCCGGTGCTGGTGGTGGCGTTCTGCATGGGGCTGGGCGCCCTGGCTGGTGCCATCAACGGCGTTCTGGTGGCCTGGGGGCGGGTGCCGTCGATCATCGTGACCCTGGGCACGCTGGCGCTGTTTCGCAGCTTTCTGGTCGAATATTCCGACGCGCGGACCATCACCACCGCCAGCCTGCCGCAATGGCTGGTCGATCTGCCACAGGCGACGGCGTTTGCAGTCGGCGGGCTGGAGGTGCGGGTGACCGTCCTTCTGGCCGTGGGGGCCTGTCTGGCGATGGGGCTGGTGCTGGCGCGGTTCCGCCCCGCACGGCGGTTCTATGCGGTCGGGTCCAACCCCGATGCGGCCGTCATGGCGGGGATCAACGCGCCGCGCGTGGTCTTTGTGGCCTTTGTCCTGTCGGGCGCGCTGGCCGGGCTGGCCGGCTTCATCTTTCTGGCCAAGTTCGGCAACATCACCGTGGTCGCCGGCATGGGCTTTGAGCTGAAGTCGGTGGCTGCCGTGGTGGTGGGCGGGGTCAGCATCATGGGCGGGTCCGGGTCCATGCTGGGCGTCCTGATCGGCGCGCTTCTGGTCGACACCATCGACAATTCCCTGACCCGCTGGGCCGTGGTCAGCGAATTCTGGCGCGACGCGCTGCTGGGGTTCCTGATTATGGCGGCGGTGACGGTCGACACGCTGGCGGCGCGGCAACTGGCGCGGATAAGGGCGCGGGGGACAACGCAATGAGGACGCGGCTGAAATCCTGGGAAGGCGGCTTGCTGGCGGTATTCCTGCTGACGCTGGCCTGGAACATCGCCTTTGCCCCCGAGTTCCTGACGGTGCAGAACCAGATCAACCTGTTCCAGCTGTCGATCGAAAAGATCATCGTCGCGCTGATGATGACGCTGGTCATCGTCAATGCTGAAATCGACCTGTCGGTGGCATCGGTCATGGGCCTGTCGGCCGCCGCCTTTGGCCATATGGTGAATGCCGGCTGGGATGGCGGGACGGCGATCCTGATCTGCCTGATGATCGGGCTGGCGGCGGGGGGGCTGAATGCAATCCTCTCGGCGCGGCTGGGCATTCCGTCACTGGTTGCGACGCTGGCGATGCTGATCGCCTTTCGCGGCCTTGCCCGCGTGCTGGTCAAGGACAATTCGCTGGGCGGTTTCCCGGCCTGGTTCGTCGACCTGGGGCAAAAGGGGCTGATCGGCCCGGTCCCGCTGTCGCTTTTGCTGTTCATGCTGTTGCTGGTCGCGCTGGGCGTTTTGCTGCACCGAACCGGCTTTGGCCGCCAGCTGGTGGTGATCGGCACCAATGCCGAAGTCGCCCGCTTTTCCGGCCTGAACGTGGCGCGGGTGAAATCGACGCTCTTTGTCATGTCGGGGGCGGTTTCGGCGCTGGCCGGCCTGCTTTACGCCGCGCGGCTGGGATCGGTCCGCGGCGACAGCGCCCTGGGGTTCGAGCTTGATATCATCACCATGGTCCTTTTGGGCGGCGTCAGCATCTTTGGCGGCAAGGGCAGCATGACGGGCGTTCTATTGTCGATCCTGATCATCCTGAACCTGCGGAACGGCATGGCCCTGATGAACATCACCGGCCATATCCAGACCGGGGTGATCGGCCTGCTGCTGATCGGATCGGTGCTGGTGCCGAACCTGCTGGGGGATTTGCGCGCGCGGCGGGCACGCGGCTAAAGGGAGAGGCAGGATGCAGCGACATGCGTTCAAGATGCGGCTTCATGCCGGGGCAGAGGCGGAGTACATCCGCCGCCACGACGAGATCTGGCCAGAGCTGGTCGATCTGCTGCGGGCAAGCGGCATATCCAACTATTCGATCCATCTGGACCCCGAGACCCTGACGCTGTTCGGCTATCTCGAGCGGCGCGATGATCACGGCATGGATGACCTGCCCGGCCATCCGGTGATGCGGAAATGGTGGGCCTATATGGGCGATCTGATGGCGACCAATCCGGATGGCTCGCCAGTCGCAACCGGACTGGTGGAGACCTTCTACATGGCGTGACCTCAGCGGCCCGCCCCTGCCCCGCCCCCGGAAACGGCCTGCCGCCAGACGGCGACATAGGCGTGCCAGGGCGCCGCGGTTTCCGGCAGGATCACCCGCGCAGCCGGGCGGGCGGCGGTCAGGGGGCCCGCCAGCAAGGCCGCGCCAAGACCGGTGCCCGCGCCCTCGCCCGCCAGATGGACGGGGCGGCCGGTGGCGGTCGCCAGCATCCGGGCAAAGGCCAGGTTGGCGGCGAACGGGCCTTCGACGATCGTCGGGCCATCCGCCCCGATCAGCGACAGGCATTCCGCCCCCATCAGCGCCGTATAGAGCGATGCCGCGGCGGTGCATCCGGCATCGTCGTCACAGGGTCGAGGCACCCAGCCAAACTGCCGGCCGGGAAACGGGCCGGTGTCCGGATGCAGCGACGGCAAGGCCATCACCCCGTCGCGGATCACCGCGGCCAACGCTGCCTCGTCCGGCCGGGTCGACCGGCCCGCGGTCAGTTCCTCGAACTCGCGGCCCGCCATGTAGCGTGCCGTCGGCACCGGGGCGCCGGCTGCGTTCACGTTGACCAGCGTATCCCGCCCCGGGTCCAGAACCGGTGCAGCAGCGCCCAGGGCCATGGCGATCATCCAGGTGCCGGTCGACACCACCGCACGCGGGCCGGCCCCTGCCAGATGCGGCACCAGCGAGGCATTGCTGTCATGGATACCCGACAGGACCGGCGTGCCGGCGCCAAGGCCCGTCGCCGCTGCGATGGCGGGCAGAACCGGCCCCAGAACACTCGCCGCCGGGCGCAGGGGCGGGAACAGCGGCCGCCACCCCATGCGATCGACCAGCGCAGAGAAATCGCCCTGCCGGGGGCGCCACAGGTCGGTATGACAGCCCAGCGAAGTCGCCTCGGCCGCCGCCACCCCGGTCAGGCGGAACGACCAGTATTGCGGATAGGTCAGGATGTGCCGGGCGCGGGCAAAGGCGTCAGGAAACCTCTGCGCCAGCCAGTAAAGCTGGGCGCCAAGGTTCAACCCCAGCGGCAGACGCGGCGATCCGGTCTCGGAGAAATCCGGGCGGAGCGCGTCATATTCCGCGGCCAGGTCATCAGGCCCGCCGAATTCGTAATCCAGGATCGGCAAAGCCAGCTCGCCAGTGCAGTCCACCAGCGCCGCACAGGCGCCATGCGTGGTGACGGAAATGGCATCGACGGTCTGCCCCGAGGCCAGGTCCCGCAGCGAGGCCAGCAGGAATTGCCAAAGCTGCCCGGCGTCGAAATGCGGATAGGGGCCTTCGGTCCGCACCGGGTTTCCCCGGCGGGCCACGGTGACTTCGGCCCCTGTCGCAAGGTCGACGTGCAGCAGTTTGGCATTGGTCTTGCCGATGTCGATCACCGCGATATGACGCATGAAACCCCCAGGTCTTGCCCGCGGCGAATGATAGCGCCCGCCGCTTCGTTTCCCAAGCAGAACCGCTGGTTAGACCTGCCATTCGCGGCCGGGAAACAGAAGCGGGCAACGCGCCCCCAAAGACGCAAGTTCCGCGCAGACCGGCTTTGCATCTGCCGTCGCGCCATGCACTATGCGCGGCAGTCGCCACCCCGAACAGGTTCGTCATGCCCGACCATATCTTCGCCCGCTCTCCGGCCGAACGCCTGCCCGTCGCGGTGCGCGGCGATGGCTGTTACCTGATCGACGCCACGGGCAAACGCTATCTGGATGGCTCGGGCGGGGCCGCGGTCTCTTGCCTGGGGCATTCAGACGCCGGCCTGCGCGCGGCGCTGCATGACCAGCTGGACCGGCTGGCCTTTGCGCATACCAGCTTCTTTACCTCTGACCCGGCGGAAACGCTGGCCGACAGGCTGATCGCCGGCGCGCCGAACGGGCTCGACCGGGTCTATCTGGTCTCTGGCGGCTCCGAGGCGGTGGAATCGGCGCTGAAACTGGCGCGGCAGTATTTCACCGAAACGGGGCAGCCCCAGCGCCACAGGGTGATCGCCAGGGAAAGCAGCTATCACGGCAACACGATGGGGGCGCTGGCGGCAGGTGGCAATGCGGCGCGACGGGCGTTGTTCCGGCCGCTCCTGGTCGAGACCAGCCACATTCCGGCCTGTTACGCCTATCGCGGCATGGCGCCGGACGAGACGCCAGAGGCCTATGGCCTGCGGATGGCCCAGACCTTGGAGGACGAGATCCTGCGGCTGGGGCCGGAAACGGTGATGGCCTTTGTCGCCGAAACCGTCGTCGGTGCCAGCCTGGGCGCCGTCACCGCCGCGCCGGGCTATTTCCGGCGCATACGCGAGATCTGCGACCGCCATGGCGTGTTGCTGATCCTGGACGAGGTGATGTGCGGCATGGGCCGCACCGGCCATCTGTTCGCCTGCGAGGCCGAAGGCATCTCGCCCGACATGATCACCATCGCCAAGGGGCTGGGCGCGGGGTATCAGCCCATCGGGGCGGTGCTGACCAGCGCAGCCATCCATGATGCCATCGCCAATGGCAGCGGCACTTTCGTGAACGGTCATACCTACATGGGGCATCCCATGGCCGCCGCCGCCGCCAATGCCGTGCTGGACGCCATTCACGACCGTGACCTTCTGGCACGGGTTCGCATCCAGGGTGCCCGGCTGCAACAGGCGCTCGAGGCGGAATTCGGCCAGCATCCGCATATCGGTGACATCCGTGGCCGCGGCCTCTTTCGCGGCATCGAGATCGTGGAGAACCGGGAAACCAGGGCGCCCTTCGACCCGGCCCGCAAGATCCATTCCAGGATCAAGGCGCTGGCCTTCGACGCGGGGCTGATCTGCTATCCGCTGGGCGGTTCGGTCGCGGGGCACAGCGGGGATCACGTCCTGCTGGCGCCCCCCTACATCATCGAAAACGCGCAGATCGACGAGTTGGTGACGAAACTTGCCACCGCGATCCGTGGGGCAATTGCCGCCTGACCGGCACATCCCCCTTGCCCTTGGCCACCGCTTGCGGTTCCCTGCTGCGACCATCTGGGGGAGGACGGGATGAAGCGTTCGCGCATCAATGCGATCATGGCAGAGGCGGATGAGATGATCCGGCGTTTCGGCTTCGTGCTGCCGCCCTTTGCCTTCTGGACCCCAGAGGAATTCAAGGCCATTGCCCCGCGCGCCCGCAATGTGATCGACGCGCGCTGCGGCTGGGACATCACCGATTACGGCGCCGGGCGATATGACGAAATGGGCCTGTTCCTGTTCACCCTGCGCAACGGCAGGCTGGCCGACCTGCAGCGCGGCGGCGGCATGTGCTATGCCGAGAAGCTGTTGATCTCAAAACAGGATCAGCTCTCGCCGATGCATACCCACGTCATCAAGGCCGAGGATATCATCAACCGTGGCGGCGCGACGCTGGTGGTCGAGCTTTTCGGCTCGGACGACCAGGGCCGCTTTGCCGGGGACCGGGGCGGCACCGTCTGGTGCGATGGCATCCGCCGCGATTTCGCGCCGGGGGAAAAGCTGCGCCTGGCACCGGGCGAAAGCGTGACGCTGATGCCGGGGGACTGGCATGCCTTCTGGGGCGAAGGCGGCGATGTCCTGATCGGCGAGGTCTCGACAGTGAACGACGACGAGACCGACAATATCTTTCGGGAACCGATCGGACGCTTTGCCCAGGTCGAGGAAGACGTGGCCCCCACCCATCTTCTAGTCAGCGACTATCGCCGCTGGCTGGTCTGAGCGGCCGGTCCGGCAGCAGCCCGCGAAAGGCGGCCAGCCTGTCCTGCAGCAGCGACGCCAGCGCCGGGTCGGGGTCGATCTGGCCGATGACGGGCAGCGGCCGGGACAACAGGTCGATGTCGCCCCCCGCCGCCACGGCCGCCAGCCGCGCGGCGCCCCGCGGGCCTGACAGGTCTGCCCCCTCGATCAGGCGCATCGGTTGCCCCAGCGCCGAGGCCAGCAGCCGCAGCCACAGGCTGCTGCGGGTGCCGCCACCTACGGCGGTATAGCTTTCCGGCGCGCATCCCGCCGCCCGTTGCGCGGTGACGCAATCGGCGAATTGCCAGGCCACGCCCTCCATCGTCGCATAGGCCAGCATCGCCGGGGTGACACCCGGATGCAGCCCGCCGATCCGGCCCTGCATGTCGGGCCGGTTCAACGGCGTGCGGATGCCGGTCAGCGACGGCAGAAAGACCGGCGCCGCCGCGCCCTGCCCCCGTGCCACCAGATCCTGCGCCCCGGCGTCCAGATCCGGCACGGTTCGGCCGGTCAGTTGCGCCACCCAGTCCAGCGAGGCGGTGGCGCTCATCACCACGCCCATCGACAGGAACACCTGCGGCACCACATGGGCCGAGGTCAGGATGGCCGCCTGCGGGCCGGGGTGAAAGGCCTGATCGACAATGCAGGAAACGCCCGACGTGCCGATGGTCAGCACCGCATCGCCGGCCCGCGCGCCACCGGCGCCAAGGGTCGACCCCATGTTGTCGCCCGCGCCCGCCGCAACCGACACCGGCCCGGCCATTCCCCAGCGGTTTAGCAGGTCGGGCCGCAGTCGCCCGGCTTCGGCCCAACTGTCCAGCACCGGCGGCAGGTGCGACGGGTCCCAGCCCGCCGCAGCGCAGAGGCCGGCATCCCAGGCGCCCGTCCGGCAGTCGAACAGCTGGGTGCCGCCCGCATCCGATGGTTCGGTCGCCACCTCGCCGGTAAGGGCCAGCCGAACGTAATCCTTGGTCAGCAGCAGCATCCGGGCGCGGTCCATGACCTCCGGTTCATGCCTGCGCAGCCAGATCAGCTTGGGCGCGGTAATGCCGGGGTCGGGCGTGCCGTTCGTCCGCAGGCCGATGTCGGGCACGGCGCGCAACAGGTCGGCCGCCTCGGCCAGGGCGCGCTGGTCGTTCCACAGCATCGCGGGCCGCAGGGGGCGCAGGTTCCGGTCCAGGACCAGCGCCGCCAGCATCTGCCCCGACAGCCCGATCCCGCGAACCGCGGCCATTTCACGCGGCGCCGCTGCCGCCAGCTGGTCCAGACAGGCCAGCACCGTTTCCACCCACAGGTCCGGGTCCTGCTCGCTGTATCCAACCTGCGGGCGATTGACCGCCACGGGCCGCGCAGCCTGCGCCACCACGCGCGCCAGATCCTCCAGCAGCACGGCCTTGATGCCCGAAGTGCCCAGATCGACCCCGATGTGGAATGCCATCACCCGCGCTCCAGCAAGGCGCCCGCCGTGGCCTCATCGGTGACCAGCGTGTTGATCACGCCGCGCTTCATCACCGCGCGCACCACCGGCACCTTGTGCGCGCCCCCGGCGGCCAGGATGACATTCGGGATCGGTCCCAGGTCGTCCAGCCCGATGCCGATGACACGCTCGTTGATCGGGTGGTCGATCGGCTTGCCTTCGGCGTCGATCACCACGCCCAGCACGTCGCCCACCGCCCCGCAGGCCCGCAGGTCATCCATCGTGACATCGGCCGGCAGCCCGTCATGCATCAGCAGCGAGCGGTCGGAAATATCCCCCGCCGCCATCGCCAATGCGTCAACGCTGCGCAGCTTTTCCAGGATGTCGCGGAACACGTCCAGTTGCATGATCGTGTCGCGGCTTTCCCGGCTGCCGGCATAAAGCGGCGCAGTGAAATAGCTGTGCTGCGCCCCCAGCAGATCGGCCAGGCGGGTGGTGATCTCAAAGCTGTTCAGGTCCGAGCCGCGGGTAAGGCCGCCCATGACGCTGATCACCTCCAGGTCGCTGCGCCGCAACGCCGCGACAAAGCGGGTCGCGATGTTCAGCGTGCCGCCCCAGGACATGCCGAACAGCCTTACCCCGGGGTCGGCCAGAACCTCGGAGAGGAGATTGCCCAGCGCCGCGCCGACGATCATCTGGATATCGCGGGCATCCATCGGCTGCGGGGCGACATAGGCCTGCCGCAGCCCGAACCGGGCGCGAAGGGCGGCCTCCAGTTCGGCGCAGGCCGCAAAGGCGGTGTTGAAGGTGATCCGCACCAGACCCCGCGCCCGCGCCTCGCCCAGGGCCTTGTTCACCCGCAGCCGCGTGGCGCCCAGCTTCTCGGCCACCCTTTCCTGGGTCAGCCCCTCGACGTGATAGGCCCAGGCACCCTGCGCCAGAAACCGCTCTTCCGTGTCGATCTGGGGAAGTTTCGGCGCTCGCGTCATACCTGGTCCCTACTTCACCGCCCCCATGGTGAGGCCACGCACAAGGTGTTTCGAGGCAAGCAGCGCAAAGATCAAGACCGGCACGACGATCAGCGTCGAGGTCGCCATGATCTTTCCATAGGGCACGTCATATCCTTCCATGAAGGTGACGGCCATGGCGGGGGCGGTCTTGGCGGCCTTGGGCGCCAGGATGTAGGCGAACAGCAGCTCGTTCCAGGCGAATATGAACGACAGGATAGAGCTGACCGCGACACCGGGCATGGCCAGCGGCAGGCAGATGCGGCGAAAGATCGTCCACTGGCTTGCCCCTTCCAGCACCGCCGCCTCGTCCAGCTCGCGCGGGATCGAACGGAACTGATCGGTGCAGATCCAGATCACGATCGGCAGGGTAAAGGTCAGATACATCAGGATCAGCGCGAAATGGGTGTCGCGGATGCCCAGTTGCCGGCTGATCAGGAACACCGGAAAGGCCAGCACCACCGGGCTGACAAAGCGGTTGGTGATGAACCAGAACCACAGGTCGGTCTTGCCGCGAAACTCGAACCGGGCCAGCGCATAGGCGGCGGGCGTGCCCAGCGCCACGGCCAGCGCCGTGGTAAAGACCGCAACGATGATCGAATTCACCAGCGCCGGGCCGACCTTGTCGACGAACAGCACCTCCCAGTAATTCGCCAGGGTCGGCGTGAACAGCCATGACGGCGGCGATTGCAGCGCGACGACCTGGGTCTTCAGGCTGGTCGTCACCATCCAGTAGAACGGAAAGACGCAGAACAGGCCGATCAGCAGCAGCAGGGCGGCTTCGGCATAAAGGCTGCGTCTCCGGATCGGGGCGGCCATGTCAGCGAACCTCACGGTAGAACAGGCGGATGTAGATCCGGGCCAGGATGATGGTCAGCGCCAGCATGATGATCGACTGCGCCGCCGCCATGCCGATGTCGAACTGGCGGTTGCCGGTGCGCTCGATCAGGACGGCGATGAACTCGGTGGCCGATCCGGGGCCACCACGGGTCATGGTAAAGGGCATGTCGAACAGCTTCAGCGTATCGGCCGTCCGCAGGATCAGCACCGCCACCAGCGACGGCACCAGATAGGGCAATTGCACATGCCGCAGCACCACGCGGTTCGACCTTGTCTCCAGCCGGGCCGCCTCTTCGATCTCGGGCGGCACGGTGGACAGGCCGGCCAGCAAGACCAGGGCGACAAAGGGCGTCCATTGCCAGATGTCCCAGAGGATCACCGCAATGAATGCATTTGTCGGGTCTCCGATGAAATTGATCGGCTGAACCCCGATCCAGCCCAGTATCTGGTTTATCACACCGTATTTCTGGTTCAGCATCACCTGCGCCAGCAGGCCGACCACCGCATAGGTGGTCGCCATCGGCAAGACCAGGCTCAACCTCGCCAGCGTCTTCCAGAAGGTCAGGCCGGGGCGGTGCAGGACCAGCGCGATCATCAGGCCCAGCGCGATCTCGACCGGGACCGCGACGCCGAACAACAGCGCCGTCCGCCCCATCGCCTGCCAGAACACCGGGTCGCTCAGCACCGCCGCGTAATTCTGCAGCCCGACGAAATGTTCCTGCGCCAGCTTGGTCAGGTTGAAGTAGTGCAGGCTCTTCCAGACCGCGAACACCAGGGGCGCAATCCCCACCAGCGCCAGGGCGGCAATGGCGGGGCCAAGGAAGGCGGCTATGGTCCTGCGGCTTGCGCGAAGGGTCATCATCGGCCTCGGAAGGGGCGGTCAGGGCATTGCAGTCGGGGAAACCGGGGCCCGGCGGAACGGCCGGGCCCCAGTCGTATCCTGGCGATATTCGCCGGCAGGGCTGCTATTGCGCCAGCGGTTTCTTGCCGTCGTAATAGCCGGCCTTGGCCAGAACCGCCTCCATCTTCTCGCCGATGGTGCGGGCGCCTTCTTCGATGCTGACTTCACCCAGCATCATCTTGGTGCCCCATTCCTGGACGATCTCGGTGATCTCGGGCCACTCGGCAAAGCGCGGGCGGAATTCCGGCACGCCGTTCTGCCAGCTTTCCACCAGCGCGGGGATGAACTTGTAGGTATCGGCCAGCGCCGGGTCGGCATAGGCCGATTGCCGGGCCGGAACGCCGCCCAGTTCCAGGTACTTGCCGGCGTTGGCCTTGGACGTCACCCATTGGATGAACAGCCATCCCGCCGCCTTTTCGGCGTCATCCGCCTGCGTGGCAACCGCCAGAGAGAAGCCGCCCAGCGCCGGCTTGCGGCCAGCGGGGCCGGTCGGTTCGGGCGCCACGGCAAGGCAATCGCCCAGGGTCGAGGTATTCGGATCGGCCAGCGTGCTGTAGAACGACGACCATTCCGTGATGAACGCCACATCGCCCTGCGCCAGCGCGTTCACCGCCTCGGCATGGTCATAGGCGACGATGCCTTCGGGCATGAACTTCATCAGGTCCTGGCGGAATTGCAGGCCCGCCTGGCTTTCGGGGGAATTCAGGTTCGACTTGAATTCCGCCGTCAGGAACGAACCGCCAAACGGCCAGAGGAACCGGGCAAAGCTGTCGGCCGACTGGGTCTCGTTCCGCTTGGATTGCAGCGCGTAGGCGTATTTGCCGTCCTTGGTCAGCGCCGGGCCATAGGTGTTCATGACATCGTCCCAGCTCGCCGGCGGCGCGTCGAACCCGGCATCCTTCAGCATGCAGCTGTTATAGAACAACAGGCCGGAATAGTTGTCGAACGGCAGGCCATAGATCGTGCCGTTCCAGCCGCCAAAGGCGTTCAGCACCAGCGGAAAGAAATCGCCGATATCCAGGTCCGGGTCGGTCAGGTCGGGGTTCGAGGTAAAGCTGTCGATCGGCTCGATCCAGCCGTTCTCGGCAAAGTTGCCGATCCAGACCAGGTCGATCAGGGCGATGTCGATATCGCCGCCGGCCACGAAGTCACGCACCTGTTCGCCCAGCGCGTTCTCATAGGGAACGGTGGTGATATTGACCTTGATACCGGTCGCCGCCTCGAAATCGGGCAGCATCTTGATCGCGGCGGCATAGCCGGGACGGTCCAGGAACAGAACCTCCAGTTCGGTGCCGGCATAGGGTTTCGCCGCTTCCTCCAGCGACCAGGCCCCAGCCGAACCGGCCGAACCCAACGCCGCCCCCACGGACAGCGCCAGGGCGCTGACTTGCGTGAAAAGCCTCATCTCATCCTCCCGTTTGATACAGCGTTGCTGGTTGACTTCCATTTGTAACGCTGTCCATATAAATGTATCGAACGGTCAGGGAGTCAACCGGGAAAATCTCTGGAACCCGGCCGCAAGAGGGCAAAGGAAACGGCATGGCAGAGGTCGTACTCTCCGGGGTGAACAAGTATTACGGCGCCGCGCAGGCCCTGTTCGACGTGTCGCTGAACGTCGCGGATGGCGAGTTCTGCGTCTTTGTCGGCCCGTCCGGTTGCGGCAAGTCCACCCTTCTGCGCTGCATCGCCGGGCTCGAGGACGTGACCGGGGGCGAGATCCGCATCGGCGGCCGCGATGTCACCCGGTTGGCCCCCAGCGACCGCGACATTGCGATGGTGTTCCAGTCCTACGCGCTCTACCCCCACATGACCGTGCGCGAGAACATGGACTTCGGGATGAAGGTGAACGGCTATGCCCCCGTCGACCGCAAGCGCCGCATCGCCGACGCCGCGCGGATCCTGCAACTGGAACCCTTCCTGGACCGCAAGCCCGCCCATCTGTCGGGCGGTCAACGCCAGCGCGTCGCCATCGGGCGGGCCATTGTCAAGCAGCCGCAGGTGTTTCTTTTCGACGAGCCGCTGTCGAACCTCGACGCCAAGCTGCGGGTGCAGATGCGGGTAGAGCTGGAGGCCCTGCATAACGACCTGAAGGCCACGATGATCTATGTGACCCATGACCAGGTCGAGGCGATGACCATGGCCGACAAGATCGTGGTGCTGAACGCCGGCCGTATCGAACAGGTGGGCGCGCCGATGGATCTATACAATCATCCGGCCAGCGAATTCGTCGCCGGCTTCATCGGGGCGCCGGCGATGAACTTTCTGCCTGTCGCGCTGCACGCAGGCCAGGCGACCTTTGCCGGCGCGCCCGTGGGCGTCGCCCCGGATGGCACGGTGAAACTGGGCATCCGGCCCGAACATGCCGTGCTGCGCCCCGCCGGCCAGGGGGTGCTGCAAGCCACCATCACCCTGCGCGAGACGCTGGGGGGGGACGCCTACCTCTACCTTCGGCTGGCCGACGGGCACGGCATGGTGGTGCGCGCCGAGGGCGACACCGCGCTTGGCCACGGCGATACGGTCGGTCTGGACCTGCCTTCGCGGCGCCAGCACCATTTTGGCGCCGATGGCCGGACGCTCGCTTCGGTCGAGGTGGCGGCATGAGCGGCGCCGACCTGATCGCCCGCGCCGTCGCCCGCTCGGCCCATGTGGCCGAAGTGCAGATCGGTCGCGGCCTACTTTCGGCGGCCGGCGCGGTCTATGCCCGGCATTTCACCGGCGCGGCCTGCCTGATGGCCGACGAACGCGGCTGGGCCGCCGCCGGTCCGCAGGTCGAGGCCGCATTCCGGGCCGCCGGCATACCGACCCGCCGCCATGTCATCGCCGCCACGCCCCGCCCGAAACCCTCGGTCGATCTGGCCAATGCGCTGCGCGCCACGCTTGCGCCGGGCGAAACCCCGGTCGCCATCGGCTCCGGCGTGATGAACGATGTCGTCAAGCATGCCGCCTTCACGCAGGGGATTCCCTATCTCTGCGTGGCCACCGCGGCCTCGATGGACGGCTATACTTCGGCTGGCGCGCCGCTGTCGGAAAAGGGGTTCAAGAAGACCATCCCCTGCCGCCCCGCCAGGGTGCTGCTGGCGGATCTGGACGTGATCACCGCCGCGCCGCCCGAAATGACCGGCTGGGGCTATGGCGATCTGGCCGGCAAGGTTCCCGCAGGCGGCGACTGGATGATCGCCGATGCCCTGGGGATCGAGCCCATCGACGATGTCGCCTGGCCCATGGTGCAGGGCGGGCTGGTCGGCTGGCTGTCGCAGCCCGACCGCATCGCCGCGGGCGACCCGGCCGCCGTCGAGGGGCTGTTCCTGGGCCTGACCCTGGTCGGGCTGGCGATGGAGGCGCATGGATCTTCCCGCCCGGCATCGGGGGCCGACCACCAGATCGCGCATCTGTGGGAAATGGACGATCTGGCCCATGGTGGCGAAAGGGTCAGCCACGGCGCCTGCGTCGCCGTCGGAACCATGGCGGCGCTGAGAATTTTCGACTGGCTGCTGCGGCAGGATCTGGCGCAGATGGATGTCACGGCGCGGGCCGCCGCCGCCCCCGACATGGCCGACAAGGAAGCCGAGATCCGGCGCGCCTTTGGCGAGGGCGAGATTGCCGAACGCGCCATCGCCGAAACCCGGGCGAAGCATGTCGACCGGGCAACCCTGCACGACCGGCTTTCCCGGCTGGCGCTGTGCTGGCCCGATCTGCGGCCGGCCCTGCACGACCGGCTTTGGCGCGCCGACCGGATGGCCGACCACCTCGCCCGCGCCGGCGCCCCGCATGACGCCCGGCAGATCGGCGTCGACGCGGCCTATCTGCGCCGCAGCATCGTGAAAGCCCGGTTCCTGCGCAGCCGCTACACCGTGCTGGACCTGGCAGAGGACTGCGGCCTGCTGGATCAGGCCGCCGACGCCGCCCTTCCCGTCCTGACAGGGGGGGCGACATGACATTGCCCGACCAGGCCCATGCCGCCGCCCGCGAAATCGCCGGAGCGGTGGCCGCAATCGCCCCCGCATCCTTCGAGCGGCTGGCCGGCGCCATCGCCGCCGCCCACCGCGTCGTCTGCCACGGCGTTGGCCGCGAGGGGCTGATGATGCGGGCGCTGGCGATGCGGCTCTACCATCTCGGTCTGGCGGCGCATGTGGCGGGCGACATGTCCTGCCCGCCGCTGGGGCCGGGCGACCTGCTCATCATCAGCGCCGGGCCCGGCGCATTTGCCACGGTTGCCGCGCTGCAAGGCGTGGCGCGGGACGCCGGCGCCCAGGTCGCCTGCGTGACCGCGCAGCCCGATGGCGCCGTGCCGCGCGCCGCCGACCTGGTGCTGCACATCCCGGCCCAGACCATGGCCGACGATCAGGGGCATCCTCGACCAGCATCCTGCCGATGGGGTCGCTTTACGAAGGGGCGCAATATCTGGCATTCGAGCTTCTGGTCCTGATGCTGCGCGACCGGCTGGGGCAGTCTCCGGCCGCCATGCGCGCGCGCCACACCAATCTGGAGTAGCCCATGCAGACCGCCGTTCCGGGCTGGCAATCCCGGTTTTCCCTGACCGGGCGCAAGGCGCTGATAACCGGCGCCAGCAAGGGGATCGGCGCGGAAATCTGTGCCGTCTTTGCCGATGCCGGTGCCGATATCGTCGCCGTGGCCCGCGACGGCGACGGGTTGGCGGAAACCGCCCGCACCGTCCGCGAAAGGGGGCGCCGCTGCCTGACCATCGCGGCCGACATGGCCAGCCCGACCGAACCGGCCCAGGCGGCCCGGCAGGCGCTGCAGGATTGGGGAACGATCGACATCCTGGTGAATTGCGCCGGCGTCGCCCGGATCGCCCCGGCTCTGGACCTGACGCCAGAGGCCTGGGACGAAACCATGGCCGTCAACCTGCGCGCGCCCTTCCTGCTGGCCCAGGCCCTGGCCCCGGCGATGATCGCGCAAGGGGCCGGCAAGATCATCATGATCTCCAGCCAGACCGGCGTCATCGCCCTGCAGGACCACGCCGCCTATGCCACCTCGAAAGGCGGGCTGAACGCGCTGGCCAAGTCGCTCTGCGCCGAATGGGCGCGGCACAATCTGCAGGTCAACGCGATATGCCCCACCGTGGTGATGACACCGATGGGCGAAAAGGTCTGGGGCGATCCGGCCAAGGGCGATCCCCTGCGGCTGGCCACGCCGGCGCAGCGTTTCGCCCGTCCGGTCGAGGTCGCGGATGCCGCGCTCTATCTGGCGTCGGGGGCCTCGGATATGGTGAATGGCGCCCTGCTGATGGTGGAAGGCGGGTTCACCAGTGTCTGACGCCCTGCCCCTGCCCGATGCCGCCACGGCCTTCGCCGCTATGAGGCCATCCGCCCACGGCTGCCACAGGCGACCTATCCGCCCGTCAGCCGGCACCTGCCAACGCTGGAACAGGTGGCCGACCATGTCGACGGCTTTCTGCTGGATGCCTTTGGCGTGCTGAACATAGGCGAGACCGCCATTCCGGTGCCGTCGCGCGGATGCGGTCCCTGCGTGCCCGTGGCAAACGCCTGGTCGTGCTGACCAATGCCGCCAGCTACACCCGGACGCAGTTGCTGGAGAAATACCACCGGCTCGGCTTCGATTTCTCTGCGGATGAGGTGGTTTCGTCGCGCGATGCGGCCGCGGCGCGGCTGCAAACCGTGGCGCCGGGCGCCACCTGGGCCGCCATATCGGCCGAGGGCGACAGCTTTGCCGATATCCGGCCCGTCTGGAAGATGCCATCGCCCGGCCCGAGGCGCTGGACCGGGCCGATGCCATCCTGTTCCTGTCGACCTCGCGCTGGACCCCGGCCTGGCAACGGCGGCTGCGCGCGGCGCTGACCCGCCGGCCCCGCCCCCTGGTCATCGCCAACCCGGACCTCGTGGCCCCCCGAGAGGACGGGCTGTCGCAGGAACCCGGCCTCTTTGCCCATGCCCTGCTGGACGGCATGCCGCTCAGCGACAGCTGGTTCGGCAAGCCCTTTCCCGATGCCTTTGCCGATGCGGTGGCGCGCACCGGCCTGCCCGCGCAGCGGCTGGCGATGGTCGGCGATACGCTGCATACCGACGTGCTGGGCGGCGCGGCGGCGGGGTGCCGCACCGTGCTGGTGACGGATCACGGGCTCTTTGCCGGGCAGGATGTCGCGCCCTTCATCGCGGCCTCCGGCATCCGCCCCGACTTCATCGTGCCCACCACCTGACCCCCCTGGCATCGGGCCACCCCGACACCCCACCCCGACAACCGTCTCGACCCTTCGTCCCGGCCTTGATAGACCGTCAGCCGCCGCCCCCTGCAAAAGGCATCCGACGTGACCCCTATCGCCCCGGTGGCGGCCGCCCCGCCGTCGACATTCCTGACCCGCAAGGCCGGCGCGGCATGATCCTGCGGCTGTTCCTCATGGTCTACCGGCTGGCCTGGGGGCTCTTTCTGCCGCTGGTGCTGGTCTACCTCTGGCGCCGGGGCCGCCGTGACCCCGACTACCGCCGCCACCTGGCCCAGCGGTTCGGCTTCTATCGTTCCCCGCTGCCGCAAGGGGCGATCTGGCTGCATGCCGTCAGCCTAGGCGAGGTCCGGTCCGCGGCCGGCCTGATACGCGCCCTGCTGGCGCGCGGCGACCGCATCGTGCTGACGCATTTCACCCCCGCCGGCCGAAGGGAATCGCACCGGCTGTTTCCCGATGACATCGCCGCGGGCCGCATCGCGGTCATCTGGGTGCCGTTCGACATGGCCTGGTGCTATCGCCGCTTCTTCGCCGCCTGCCGCCCCCGCATCGGTCTGACGCTCGAGGTCGAGATCTGGCCGGCGATGGTCTTTGCCGCCCGCGCCGCCGGGGTGCCGCTCTATCTCTGCAACGGCCAGTATGGCAGCCGGCCCCTTGCCCGCGACAGCCGGGGCCTGCGGTTGCGGCAAAGGGTCATCCGGGGCCTCGCGGGCGCCTTTGTCAAATCCGGGCTGCAACGCCAGCGGTTCCTCGACATCGGCCTGACGAATGTCCATGTCACCGGCGAATTGCGCTTTGACCAGAGCATACCGCCCGCGCAACTGGCCGCCGCCGACGCGCTGCGCCCCCGCCTAGCGCAGGGGCGCGAAGTCATCGCCATCGCCAGTGGCGTCGAGGCGGAAGAGCCGCTCTACCTCTGGCTGATCACCCGCTGCCGGGACGAGGCCGCGGCCGCCGGCCGCAAGGCGCCCGTCTTCGTCTACGTCCCCCGCGCCCCCGAAAGGTTCGATGCCGTCTGCCAGGGCCTGATCGCCGCCGGCCTGTCCGTCGCCCGCCGCAGCACCGCCCTCGACGTCGGACTGGCCGCGACGTCTGATCTGGCGGGCGACCTGGGCGGCATCGACGTGCTGGTGATCGACAGCCTGGGCGAGATGTTCTTTGCCCTTGCCCTGTCCGGCCGCGTCATCGTTGGCAGCGGCTTCATCCCGCGCGGGGCCCATAACATCATCGAGCCGCTGATGCTGGGCAAACCCGTGCTGACCGGCCCCCACACCTGGCCGATCGAATACCCCTTTGCCGAGGCCGAAGCCGCAGGCATCGCCCAGAGCCTCCCCGACCGCGAGGCGCTGCTGGACGCCCTGCGCACCGCCCCCGCGCCAAGGGCCGAGGCGATCGCCCGCTTTCTTGCCGAACACGGCGGCGCCAGCCTGCGAACGCTTGCCGCCATCGACCGCGTCCTTGCGCAACAGGCGCCCGCCTCTCCCTGAACCGACCAGCCCCCTGCCTTCCCTGCCATCGCCGCCCGCGATGACGAAGCGATGACGCTGGCCATGCTGTCATCGTCCTGCACCGATTCGACGGTGCGACTTGGGGTTCAAACAAGGGGACATTGCAGAATGAAAATCATCTCAATTCTGGGAACCGTCGCTGCCGCCGCGGCACTGACGGCCTGTTCATCGGGATCTGGCGGCACCGGCGGCAAGGTCACGGGCAACACCGGCGCCGACAAGGTTCTTGCCACCAGCAACAACTCTGCCGCCAAGGAACTGGCCGAGGGCACGACGCTGCGCGCCTCCGGCCGCACGTCGTCGGCATGGGTCAGGGACTTCACCGACGGCGCCGACACCGCCGTTCTGGCCGCGGATTCCACCGTCCGCATTCGCCGCAACGAGCTGGGCGGGCTGGACCTGATCACGCCCAACGGCACCTTCCAGTTCACCGCCGCCGACCTCACCGAAGACGGATACGGGTTCGATACCGGCACCGCCGGCCTCTGGGTGTGGAACGGCGACAGCATGGCCGACGCGCTGAACCCGGACGGAGAGGTGCGGCACAACCTGGTGTTCAACTACTACTATGATTACAATAGCAGTTTCAGCAACAACGGCTTTGGCGTTGTCGGAACCGAGACGCCCGATGCCGCCTTGGCCGCGCTGCCGACCGCCACCTATGCCGGTGAGGCACGGGTTCAGGTTGCCCCGGCCGAAGGTTTCACCGACTGGAACACCCAGGTCAGCAGCGCCCGTGGCGATCTGGAACTGACCGCCAACTTTGGCGCGGGCGAGGTGTCGGGCAGCATCGGCAACCTGGAATCCCGTCTTCCCAGCGGTATAGACCCGTCCGGAACCTGGACGCCCTTTGACGGCAGCCTGACGCTGGAAACCGCGGCCATCGCCGGCAACGGGTTCAGCGGCGCCGTCACCGCCGATGCCGGGTTCAACGCGAATGTCGGCACGCTCGACGCCAGTTCGCGCTATTCCGGCACCTTCTTCGGCCCGAATGCCGAAGAGGTCGCCGGCGGCCTGTCGCTCTCCGGCACCGCGGCCGATCCCGAGGATCCGGCAAATCCGGACTATCTGGGCATCGGCTTCATCCGGGGCTGGCAGCCGTAACACCACACCACCATTGCGCCATACCGGGGGTTCCCGGCGTGGCGGATGCCGGGACTTGGGGCAAGAAGGTACCGCATGGCCTGTCGGTCAACTGCAGACAGCCGGCAGGCCGGTGCGGGCACATTCCCCAAGTCGTGCCCGCACCACCAAAAATCTTGGGGAAACGTCATGCACCGTTCATGCTGGTTGGCCGGCCACCGCCCGGCCCGCGGTCGCCCTTGGCTGGCGATCCTGGTCCTGCTCATCCTCGCAACCCTGGCGCCCGCCCGCATGGCCCATGCCGACAGCATCGAAGACGCCGTCCGTAGGGGCGACCCGGCCACGGCACGCGCCCTGCTCGAGGCAAAAATCGCCGGCAAGCCGAACGCCGACCTGCACCGCCAGCATCTGGAAGGCTTGATCGCCTTGCAGCAGGGCGATGGCCCCCGCGCGGCCCGGATCTTCCGCGCCATCCTGGCGCAGGATCCGGGCTACGCCCCGGCGCAGTTGCAGCTGATCGTCGCGCTGGACCTGATGGGCCAGGAGACCGAGGCCATCCGGCAGGCCGAACGCCTGGCCGCGACGACCGAGGACGCGCGGCTGCGCGACAGCCTCGTGGCCGAGGTCGCCCTGCGCAAATCGGCGCGCCCCGGCGGCGTGGCCCTGCGCTTTTCCCTGCTTCCCTCGACCAACATCACCGGCGGCACCGCCCTGGACAGCGTCACCATCGGCGGCCTGCCTCTTGTGCTGGACCCCGCCTCGCGTGAGGCGTCCGGGATCGGCGTGAACCTGGGGCTGACCGCCTGGCACGGCTGGAAACTGTCGGACGAATGGCGCGTCACCCTCTCGGGCTCGGTCGACCGCCGGCTGTACGACACCAGCCTGCATCCCGACGAAACCGAACTGGGGCTGCGGCTCGACTTTGCCCGCAAGACCAAACGGGTGGCGCTGATCTTTGGCCCGCGGATCGGCGCGCTCTTCCAGCACGGCCACGAAGTCCGGCGCCAGCACGGCATCAGCGGGCGCGGCATCTGGCGCGTCTCGCCCCGGCTCGACCTGTCGTTTTCCGCCGAATGGATGCAAGAGCGCTACCCGGATGCGCCCTACCGCGACGGCCACACCACCAGCGCCAGGCTGGGCCTGGCCTGGATGATCTCGCCCACCACCCGGCTGACCGTGGAACTGCCGGTCGAACGCGAAAAGGCCGCCGCGGCGCACCTTTCGCACCGCGACATCGGCCTTGCCATCGGCATCGACACAAGGCTGAAGGGCGGGATGGGGCTTGGCCTCGACCTTTCGGTGGCGCGGAGCCGTTACGACGGCCCCTATCCGCTGTTCGGGGAACGCCGCGACGACCGGATCACCAGCCTGCGCCTGTCGGTCAGCCACCCGGACATCAGCCTGGGCGGCCTCACGCCCGAATTCAGCGTCACCCGCAAACACCAGGACAGCAACATTCCCCTGCACGACACCTGGACCACCGACTTCGGCCTGTCGCTGGTGAAACGCTTTTGACCCGGCTCTTGCTCACCGGCGGCCGGATTTCCCGGCCTGCTCCCGCCGTCAACGGCAATTTTGCCGATTGCCAGAGGTGCTTCCAATGTTAACATTTTCGCCAGAAGCCCTATTGCCACGGAGTATTTTCCTGGGATCCGACCCTGCCGCTCCAACAGGCCCAACCAGCTTGCCGCCGTCCGGACCGGGGCGGGGCACGGTCTTGTTTGACGGCGCCTTCCGCGTCCTGATGCCCGACGGCACCGATTGCACCCCCGGCAGCGCCCTGCGGCAGGCCCTGCTGGCGGTGCTGGTGCTGTCGCCCGGTCAGGTGCGGACGCGGATCATGCTGCAATCAATGTTCTGGGGCGATTCCGGCAATGCCCGGGCGGCGGCCAGCCTCCGGACCGCGCTTTACATGTTGCGGCGCGACCTTGCGCCCCTGGGGGCGGATCCCCTGCTGACAGACCGGGTCTCGGTCCGGCTTGCGCCGAACCGGCTGACGCAGGGGCCCTTTGCCAACGGGCCGGGATTTCTCGAGGGGATGGACCTGTCGCTGAACGGCTGCGAAGGGTTCGAGGCCTGGTTGCGCCAGATGCGGACGCCGCCGGACCTGCCGGCCCCAACCCCAACCCCCACCCCGGCCCAGGCGCGGCAGCAGGACGCCACCCTGCCGGCCACGCCCGCCGATCCCGGCACCGCGACCGGCACCGGCCTGCCGCGTCTGGCGCTGCTCTGCCCGAAATCGGCCACGGGGCACAGCCTTGGCGATCACCTTGCGACGCGGGTCATTTCCGAGCTGGCAAACGGCCTTGCCGCCTGGCGCAGCTTTGCGGTGCTGGCCCCGCAATCCAGCTTTGCGGTCGAGAGTGATTTCGGCATCCCCGACACCAACCTGGCACTGCGCGCCGACTACAGCCTGTCGGGGCATGTCGAACCCGGTCTCGACGACCACGCCGCCATCGCGCTGCGCCTGGTGAACCTGGCCAGCCGCACCATCCTGTGGTCCGGCCGCTTTCCCCTTACGCCCAGCCTGATCGGCCCGGCTTTGGACCGCTTTACCGCCCGCATCGTCGCCACCATCGGCGACCGGCTCGAAGATCACCAGCGCAAGACGCTGTTGCAAAAGGCCGTCCCCTCGGCCCTGCTCTGCTACCTGCAGGGGCGCGCAACCCAGCAGCGCAGCGACCTGCCCTACGTCCGCAAGGCGCGCGCCGCCTTTCAGCGCGCCCTGTCCATCGACGCCGGCTTTGCCCCGGCCCATGCCCGGATCGCCGAAACGCTCTATGTCGAATGGGTGCTGCGCGGGGGCGGCGATGCCGACCTGCTTCTGGCCGCACGGGACCGGGCGCGCCGGGCGGTGGACCTGGACCCGACCGAACCGACGGGCCATTGGGTATCGGGCGCGGTCGCGCTCTATCGCCGGAAATTCGATGCGGTCGCGGCGCCTTTCGATACCGCCTGCGATCTGGCGCCGCATGATTGCAGCCTCATCCTCGAACATGCCGATGCGCTCAGCCATCTGGGCGATCATTCCGCCGCCGAAACCCGGTTCCGCCAGGCGCTGGACCTCAACCCGCTGCCCCCCGACAACCTGTGGTGGGTGGGCGTGTCCGTCGCCTTTCACGCCGGCGATTTCGCGCTTGCCGCAGCCCGCTGCGACCGGATGCGCAAGGCCGATGTCGGCGTCGGGCTCAGGGCCGCCAGCTACGCCATGGCCGACCGCCCGGCCGAGGCCGGCTATTGGTCGCGCCGCCTCGATGAGGTGCTGCCCGACGTGACACCCGAAGAATTGAGCGCCTTCCCCCCCAATCGGGACAGGGAAAGCTATTGCCGGAATTACACCAAGGGCCTGCGTCTGGCACGGTCCGCAGCAAGGGGGACGAGATGGCAAGGTATTACCTGATCGTGGACGTCACATCCGACAAGCTGATCCTGATCGACAACGAGAACAGAGAGGGCCTGCACCTTGACATGGCCGGCCTGGAAAACCGCGCCGAGGTGTTGCGCGTCTTCGGGATTGATGTTCCGTCACTTGCCGGAACCACCCTGACCGAGGTTACCTTGAACCTGCTGAAGATCCCGCCTGCCTCGCCCGAGGCCACCGATATCAGCGACATTCTGCTGACCGCCAAGAACAGCCCGGAGGCGCCGACAAAACAGCATCCCTGTTTTGCAATCGATGACGACACCGGGAAAACCGTGTTCCGCAAGGGACGGGAACTGTTCACCCCGTGACCCCCGCCGCCATTCCGGCCGGGCTGGGCATCACCCGGTTGGGCGATCTGACCGGGCTGGATGTGATCGGCCTGCCGGTCTGGACGGCGGTGCGCCCGCAGGCCTGGTCCTTGGCGCAATGTCAGGGCAAGGGGCTTTCCCCGGCGCAGGCCCAGGTCTCGGCGCTGATGGAGGCCGCCGAAACCGCGCTGGCGGAACAGGCAGGCCGGCATGTCGTGGCGCGTGGCAGCGTTCAGGACATGCTGGCCGCGGGCGAAAATCCGCTCGACCTGGGCGCCTGCGGCAAATGCCAGGCGCCGCAGCGGATGCGGGGGCAGTCGCTGGGCTGGCTGCGCGGCTATGGGCTGGCCACCCGGTGCCCGGCGCTGGTGCCGCTGCCGCTGGTCTCGCTGGATTTCCGGCTGCACAACCGGCCGGAGTTGCAGGGGTTCCAGTTGTCCTCGACCGGGCTGGCCGCCCATCCGGACCGGACCGCCGCGCATCTGCACGGCCTGCTGGAACAGATCGAGACCGATGCCCTGGCGCTGGCCCGCGCCTGGCCGGGCATTCAGGCGGCAGCACCCGAACCGGACCTGCCCAGGGACGACCCTGACCTGGGCGCCGTCTTCGACCGGCTGGCGGCGGCCGGCATGGTGGCCAACCTGCGCGACCTGACCAGCGATCTGGGCGTTCCCGTCGTCCTGTGCTGGCTGACCGAAACCGGCCCCCGCAAACGCCAGCACCCCTCGGCCGGCATCGCCTGCCGGCCGACCCTGGCCGCGGCGGCCCGGGACGCCATGCTCGAGGCGGTGCAAAGCCGGCTGACCGACATCTCCGCCGCGCGCGAGGACATCCGCCCCCGCCACTATGCCATGACATCGGACACCGACACCGGCTCGCCCCCCGGAGGGTTGCCCTCGCTCGCCCGCCCGCTCTGCGGCACGACGGCGGCTGCCCTGCTGACCGAAATCCTGGGCCGCATCGCCGCCGCCGGCCTGCCCGAACCGGTCGCGGTCGACCTCGACCGGCCCGAAGACGGCTTTGCCTGCGTCAGCGTGATCTGCCCCGGGCTCGAGGCCGGCCCCGCCGGCGAAGGCTGCCGGCCCGGATCGCGCGCGATGGCGCGGGTCGTCCGCCATGGCCTGGGCCTGCCATGACCGCGATCCTGTTCGCCGGCCCCTCGCTTCATGGCCACGCCGACCGCCTTCCCCCCGCCATCGACTGCCGCCCGCCGGCCGGCGCGGGCGACATCCTGCGCGCGCTGGCCGATGGCGCCACCGCCATCGGGCTGGTCGACGGCGTCTTCGGCGACAGCCGCGCGGTCTGGCACAAGGAAATCGTGCTGGCGCTCTCGCGCGGGGTTCCCGTCCTGGGGGCCGCCAGCATGGGCGCCCTGCGCGCCGCGGAATGCGCGCCGCTGGGCATGGTTCCGGTCGGCGGCATCGCGCAGGAATACCTGGATGGCCGGCGCCTGGCCGATTCCGACCTGGCGGTGCTGCATGGCCCGGCGGAGCTGGGCTTTTGCCCGCTGACCCTCGCCCTGGTCGATGCGCAGGACCTGATCGCCGCCTGGTGCCGTGACGGCCACATCCCCGCCGCCACGGCCCGGCAGATCCTTGCCGCGGCCGAAGGCCTGCATTTCACCCGCCGCACCTGGCCCGACATCTTCGACCGCGCCGGCCTGCCACCCGCCCTGCGCCGCGACCTTTCCAGCCGGATCGCAGCCGCCGGACCGGGGCGCAAGACCCGCGACGCGCTGGACCTCGTCGCGCGGCTGGCCGGCCTGCCGCCCCGGCCCCCGCCGCTCGACCCGGTCCTTACCGACCATCTGGCCCACCTGGCCGCAGAGATCGGCCTGCCCCTGCCCTGACCCGGCCCCCTCCGCTTGTCATCCCGCCGGGCCGGATGCAATCTGCGCCGACCCTGGGACGCAGCCCGCCATAGGACCAAGATGCCCGCACAGCCGAACCTGAGCCACCTCGAACCCGTCGCCACCCGGGCCACCGTTGGCGATGCGGTCTATCAGGAACTGCGCGACGCCCTCTCCGTCGGCCGCTTCGACCCCGCCCAGGTCCTGACCATCGGCGCCATGTCCACGGCCTTCCGCACCAGCCACATGCCCGTGCGCGAGGCGCTGCGCCGTCTGGTGGCCGAAGGCGCGCTGGAGGTTGGCTCCAGCGGGTCGGCGCGGGTGCCCGCGGTGAACGCGGCCAGGCTCGACGATATCATCGAAACCAGGGTTATCCTCGAACGCCGCGCCTGCACCTTGGCGGTAAACCGCGCATCCGCCGCAGAAATTGACGAATTCGATCGTCTGGCGCGGATCCATGCCGAGGTGGCAAATCACCGCGATGTCCACGACATGCTGCTGAAGAACCGCGATTTCCACTTTGCGATCTACCGGGCCTCCGGCTCGACCGTGCTGCCGCCGCTGATCGAGTCGCTCTGGCTGCAATACGGCCCCTACATGCGCATGTTGTCGGGGCGCCTCGATCTGGCCCGCTCGGGCCAGGGCCAGGACAGCTACAAGACCGGCCATCAAAGGATCGTCGCCGCCTTTCGCCGCAAGGCCGCCGATCTGGCCGCCGACGAGGTCGAGGCCGATATCCGCCGCACCCAGTCCGAACTGCACACCGCGCTAAACGCCCGCGCCTGATCCGGCCCGCGCACCGCGACTTTGCGCCGGCCCCCACCCGGCGACAGCGGGTTCGCCCCGCCTTTTCATTTGCTCATTTGATCAAGGATCGGCTAGAAGGGGCCACCGCTTTGCCGATCGCCCGCCAGCATCCCCGCCAGCATCCAGGACCCGCCATGCCCAGCCTTGCCCGCCGCATCACCGAGACTTCGAAGAAAAGCTATGGAATGTTCGCCAAGGCCGCCGGCATCACCGACGCGGCGCGCGACCTGATCCACCTGGAGCTTGGCCGGCCCTTCCACACCACGCCGCGCCACATCGTCGATGCGACCATCGCCGCGCTCAACGCCGGCGAGGTGCATTACAGCGACCTGGCCGGCCTGCCCGCGTTCCGCGACGCCATCGCGGCCAAGCTGCGCGCCTACAACCGGCTCGACGTGACCGCCGCCGATGTGCTGGTCACCAACGGGCTGACGCAGGCCTCTTTCGCCGCCTTCATGGCGCTGGTCGATCCCGGCGACGAGGTCATCCTGCTGGAACCCTACTATCCGCAGCACTTCGGCAAGATCGAGATGGCCGGCGGCCGCCCGGTGACGGTGCCGCTGCGGGCCGAGGACGGCTATCGCCTGGATCCCGCCCTGATCGCCGCCGCCATCACCCCCCGCACCAAGGCGATCACCCTGGTCAATCCCTGCAACCCCACCGGCCGCATGTATTCCTGGCAGGAGCTGGAGGGCGTGGCGGCGCTGGCGTGTCAGCACGACCTGTTCGTGATCGCGGACGAGGTCTATGACCAGATCGCCTTTGACGGCCGCCAGCACATCAGCATCGCGGCCCTGCCCGGCATGGCCGATCGCACCGTGTCGATGTATGCCTTTACCAAGGCCTATGCGATGGACGGCTGGCGGCTGGGCTACCTGACGGCCTGCCCGGCCCTGCTCTCGGCCATGGCCAAGATCGTCGCCACCGAGGTGACGCATGTGAATACCTTCATCCAGCACGGCGGGCGGGCGGCGCTGCTTGGCCCAGGGGCGGTGCTGGAGGCCATGGTCGAGGACGACCGCGCCAAGCGCAACCTGGTGGTGGAACGGCTGAACCAGATGCCGGGGGTGTCCTGCGCCCTGCCCGAGGGCACCATCTATGCCTTCCCCGACATTTCCGCCACCGGCCTGAAAAGCCAGGAGGCCGCCGACCGCCTGCTGGCCGAGGCCGATGTGGTGGTGGAATCCGGGGCCTTCTACGGCGCGGCGGGCGAAGGGCGCCTGCGGGTCTGCTTCGGCTCGGAAAGTCCCGAGCGCCTGGCCATCGCGATGGACAGGATGCAGGCCTTCTTCAATGCCCTCTGACGGGTGCGGCACGGCACGTCGATGGGTTGACCCCTACCCCGACCTGCAAGCATAGTCGGCCTTGGGCCGTCCTCGACCGGGGGTTGAGATGCGGCCCTGGCGGACGGAAGGTGAGAGGGCCGATGAAACAAGAGTTTGTTGCCCTCGCGCGCCGGTCGCTGATCCTGGCCTCAGTGCCCGACCACGTCACGCAGACCCTGCTGGAGGGCGCGCGGGTGCGGAGCTTTCTGCGGGGAGAGACGATATTTCTGCAGGGCGAACGCGCCAGCGCGATCTATATCGTGGCCGATGGCTGGGTCAAACTCTACCGCATCGCCCCTTCCGGCGCCGAGGCGGTCGTCGGGGTCTTTACCAAGGGATCCAGCTTTGGCGAGGCGGTGGCCTTCCGGCATGACACCTATCCGGTCGCGGCCGAGGCGGTGACCGATTGCACCCTGATCCGGATCGAGGCGGATGCCTTCCTGCGCCAGATCCGGGAGAATCCCGAGGTGGCGATCTCGATCCTGTCGGCGACCTTTGCCCATCTGCACGCGCTGGTGGCCCAGGTCGAGGCCCTGAAGGCGCAGACCGGGGCGCAGCGGGTGGCGGAGTTCCTGCTGGAACTGGCGCCCTGCCCTGCGGGGGCCTGCGAGGTGACGCTGCCCTATGACAAGGTGCTGATCGCGGGGCGGCTGGGGATGAAGCCGGAGAGCCTGAGCCGGGCCTTTGCGCGGCTGAAGGAACAGGGCGTTTCGATCCGGCAGAACCTGGCGATCATCGAGGATGTCGAGGCGCTGCGGGACTATGTCGAGGAAGATCCGGCCATGGCCTGGTCGAAGGGGGGCTGAGCGGGGCGTCCCACGACGGGACGCTTGCCGGCTAATATATTTTCAATGACTTAGCCTGTGCGCTTTTACAGTTTGTTAATACTCTGGACGCAGCGGCACGGGGTAGGACGGGCCGGGAATTCGGCACAGAGCGGGGCCTGGACCGGGCCCTGGACCTAGATCTGGGCCGCAAGGGCAAGCAGGCTGAAGAGCGCGAGCAGGAGCAGCAGGCCCAGGTCGAGGCCGCGGAGCCAGGCGGGGGCGGTGGCCAGACGCAGGTAGTGGCCGAGGATCACATGCGCCTTGAGGCCGGCGAGGGCCAGCACCGGCAGCGCCAGCCCTGCCCCGACCAGCCCCGAGGCCGCAAGGGCGGTAGAGGCGGCGGAGAGGGCGACAAGTTGGACCCAGGCCAGGGTGACGCGGTTCATAGCAGGTAGACCACCGGGACAAGCAGCACCCAGACCAGGTCGACCATGTGCCAGAAGGCGGCGCCGGTCTCGACCGCGCGCGGCGTGGCCAGCCAGCCGACCAGCGCCAGAAGGATCATGCCGGCCAGAACATGCGCGGCGTGAAACCCGGTGAGAAGGAAACTGAAGGTATAGAAGGCGTGGGTTTCCGTGCCGATGCCGGCGGCGAAGAGGTCGGCATATTCCGTGCCTTTCAGCACCAGGAACACCGCGCCCAGCGCGATGGCGAGGGTCAGGAGCAGGCGAAGGCGGCCGCGCCGGCCGGTGTCGGCGGCCTGGGTTGCCAGGGCGGCAAGCCAGCCGGAGGTGACCAGGACCAGCGTATTCGCCGCCGCACCTGTGCGGTGCAGATGGGTTTGCGCCTCGGCAAAGCCCGCCGGGTCGGTGAGGCGGACGGCAAGGAAGGCGACCAGGCCCGCACCGAAGACGGCGAGTTCGGAGAAGATGAGAACCCACATCAGAAGCTCGCCGGGCAGGCCGCCGGGCGGGGGCTCGTCGTGCGACTGTGTCTCTTGCTCACGCAGGTGTGGCTCGTCGTTCGACTTCGTCTTCTCCTCGCGGGGGTGGGGCTCGTCGTGCGACTGTGTCTTTTGCTCACGCAGGTGGGGCTCGTCGTTCGACTTCGTCTTCTCCTCGCGGAGGTGGGGTTCGTCGTTCGGCTTCGCCTTCTCGTCGCGGGGAGGGGGCTTGTCGTTCGGCTTCGCCTTCTCGTCGCTGGGAGGGGGCTTGTCGTTCGGCTTCGTCTTTTCCACGTGGGGGGGTGTCGGACGCGACGAGGCACGAAGTGACCGAGGAGCAGCCATGGTCAGCCGGTCACCAGTTGCCGGTAGATCTGCGGCAGGGCCTGGGTCAGTTTCTCGGGATGCGCGATCACCGCAAAGGCGCCCTGGCCGAACAGCCGGGGGAACCAGCTCTTGCCGTCGCGGTCGACGGTGATGCCAAAGACGGCATGGCCGGCGCGGCGCGCCTCTTGCACCGCCATGCGGCTGTCCTCGATGCCGTGGCGGCCTTCGTAATGGTCAAGGTCGTTGGGCTTGCCGTCGGTGATCACCAGGAGCAGGCGGCGTTTGCGGGCCTCTTTGGTCAGTTGCGCCGACATGTGGCGGATCGCGGCGCCCAGCCGGGTGTAATGGCCGGGTTTCAGCGCGGCGATGCGCTGTTCCACCGTCTCGGCCATGGGTTCGGCAAAGCCCTTTACCTGCTGCACGAAGACGCGCTGGCGTTTCAGCGAGGAAAAGGCGTGGATGGCAAAGCCGTCGCCGCAGGCGTCCAGCCCCCAGGCCAGCGCGACCAGCGCCTCGCGTTCGATGTCGATGACGCTGCGGCCGTCGTGGCCATGGCCGGGGATGGCGCTTTCGGTGCTGCGCGACACGTCGAGCAGGATGGAAACCGCCAGATCGCGGCGTTCGGGTCGGGTCTGGCGCCAGACGCGGTCGGTGCCCTGGCCGGTGGATAAAAAATCGACCCGCGCCCGCACCGCACGTTCGGTGTCAAGCACGTCGCCGTCCGGGTAGCCAGGCATCGAGACGAGGCTGGGACGCAAGGCCTCGAACTGGCGGCGGACGGCGCGAATGCGCGCGGCGGCGCGCGGGTCGGCCCGAAACGGGGGTGTCGCATCGCTGGCGTCCACGCGGGAGTAAAGCACGCGGGCATGACCGGGGAGATAGCTGGCGGAGCGGACATCCCATTCGGGATAGGTGAACTGGCCCGAGACGGATTCGCGGTCGACGTCTTCGGGGGCAAGGTCGAGATGCAGTTTCAGCCGGGTGGCCGGGGCCTTGGAGACCTGGGCGAGGCCGATTTCCTCCTGGTCGTCGGCGGCTTTCCTGGCGGTGTCCTCGTCGTCATCCTCGACCCGGCGGTTGAGGTTGAGGAATTCGGTCATCGACAGGATGGCCTCGAACTTGTGCAGGATGAAGCTGTCGGTGCGGTCGGCCTGGTCGGCCTTGCGGCGGCGGGCGCGGCGGGCGGTCTTTTCCTGCGCTTCCTCGGGCGTGCCTTCGGTGGCGCGGGCCTCGACGGCGGTGGTTTCGGACCGGGACAGCGGGCGGAGATCGGGCCAGAGGGCGACCGGGCGGAAGGGGCGGTAGCCGCGCGGGGCGCGCGCCGGCAGGGGCGGCAGCGCGACATCCTGGCCCAGCGCGGCGCGGACGCGCGCCTCGACGGCGGCTTCGGCCGGGGGCAGGCCGGGGGTGCGGCGGAACAGCAGCGTGGCCGCGCAGAGGTCGGCGTGGAGCCTGGCGTAGCCGGGGGCAGTTGCCAGCGCCCGGGCGGTCATCGCGCGTGCGGTCTCGATCGCGGCGAGGTCGGCCAGGAGCGGGTCGCCGGTTTCGGCTGGCAGCTGGTCGCGCAGGGCGACGGCGGCGGCGGCCAGCCAGAGGTAGAGCGCGGCATTCGCCCGCGCGTCGGGGAAGGTGGCCAGGCTTTCGGGCAGGCGCAGGGTGGCGCCGTCGAAACTGGCGCGGGGCAGGGTTTCGGCCCAGGTGCCAAGGCGGCGCAGCAGCGACAGCCGGTGGTGGCTGGTCTGCAGCGCCACCGGCTTTATCTCGACGGCCGGATCGCCGCCGAGGCCGCGGTAGAGGACTGCCAGCCGTCCGCCTACCTGTGACAGCAGGACACGGGCTCCATCGTGGACGGGATCAGCGTCCAGACGGCTGGCAAAGGCGTGCCACAGTTTCCCGACGGATTCCTCGGGTTCCCATGGCTCGAAGTCGATCCGTGACATTGCCGGCCTCACCCGAAAACGGCAGTCACGAGATCGCGGAGCCCGGCCTTCACATCCGGGTCATCGGTCAGGGGTTCGATCATCGCCGCGCGGATGGCGCGGTCGACGGGCATTCCCCCGGCGATGAGCGAGGCGCAATAGACCACCAGGCGGGTGGAGACGCCTTCCTCCAGGTCCTGGCCCTTCATCGCGCGCAGCTTGTTTGCCAGCCGGACCAGCGGCTGCACCTGCGCCTCGGGCAGGCCGCTTTCGCGGGCGACGACGGGAATTTCGTGTTCGGGGCGCGGGAAGGTGAATTCCAGGCTGACGAAACGCTGGCGGGTCGAGGGTTTCAGCGTTTTCAGGATGTTCTGGTAGCCGGGGTTGTAGGAGGCTACCAGGAGAAAGTCGGGGTGGGCCTCGACCTCTTCGCCGGTGCGGTCGATCGGCAGGATGCGGCGGTCGTCGGTCAGGGGGTGCAGGACAACGGTCACGTCCTTGCGGGCCTCGACCACCTCATCGAGGTAGCAGATCGCGCCCTCGCGCACCGCGCGGGTCAGGGGGCCGTCGACCCAGACGGTCTCGCCGCCCTTCAGGAGCCAGCGGCCGATCAGGTCGGCGGCCGACAGGTCGTCATGGCAGGCGACGGTATAGAGCGGGCGGCCCAGGCTGGCGGCCATATGGGCGACAAAGCGGGTCTTGCCGCAGCCGGTGGGGCCTTTCAGCAGGACGGGCAGGCGATGGGCGGCGGCGGCGCGGAACACCGCGACCTCATCGCCCTGGGGCAGGTAGAAGGGGGCTGTCGCCCCCTCCGCTTTCATGTGGGAACCATCCATGGTCATCACTCCGCCGGGGCCTGAAGGCCGGGCTCGATCACCTCGCGCCGGGGGAAGGCCACGGCGTAGATGAACAGGATCGCACCCAGGACCACGGCCACGCCGGAACCGAAGCGCATGGCATAGAAGATCCAGAGCTGGTCCTGCACGTCCATGAAGGCCTCGCCGTTGACCCGTTGCAGGTGGGTCTGGATCGTGCCGGCAAAGGTCAGCGTGAAGGTCATGAACACCACGCCGCCCGACATCAGCCAGAACGAGGCCATGTTCAGCACCTGGTTATAGGGATCGCGCCCCCGCAGGTGGGGCATCGCATAGCTGATGATCGCAAGGTTGAGGCAGACATAGGCGCCGAAGAAGGCCAGGTGGCCGTGCGCGGCGGTGATCTGGGTGCCGTGGCTGTAGTAGTTCACCCCGTGCAGCGTGTGCAGGAAGCCCCAGACACCGGCGCCGAAGAAGGCCAGCGTGGCGCAGCCGAGCGACCACAGCAGGGCGGCCTTGTTCGGGTGGTCGCGGCGGCCTTTCCAGACCATGACGAAGGCAAAGGACATCATGGCGAAGAAGGGCACCACTTCCAGCGACGAGAAGATCGAGCCGATCCACTGCCAGTAGCCGGGCGTGCCGATCCAGTAGTAGTGGTGGCCGGTGCCGAGGATGCCGGAGAAGAGCGCCAGGGCGGCAATGACGTAGAGCCATTTCTCCACCACCTCGCGGTCGACGCCGGTCAGTTTCAGCATCAGGAAGGCGAGGATCGAGGCCATCACCAGTTCCCAGGTGCCTTCGACCCAGAGGTGGACGATGTACCACCAGTACATCTTGTCCAGCGCCAGGTTGTCGGGGTTGACGAAGGCGAACAGGAACAGGAGCGCCAGAACCCAGAGGCCCAGAAGCAGGATGTTGGTGATCGCCGTCTTCTTGCCGGCCAGGACGGTCATCGAGATGTTGTAGAGGAAGATCAGCGCGGCGACGACGATGCCGGCCTTGACCCAGCGGGGTTGCTCGATGAATTCTCGCCCCTCGTTGCCGAGAAGCCAGTTGCCGTCAAAGAGGTTGAAGAGATAGGTCACCACCACGCCGGCGGTGCCCAGGACAAAGATGCCCAGTTGCAGCCAGGCCAGCATGGGCGAGTGGATCTCGCGTTCCGATTCCTCGGGGATCAGGTAGTAGGCGGCACCGAAGAAGCCCAGCAGCAGCCAGACGACAAGGCTGTTGGTATGCAGCATCCGGCCGATGTTGAAGGGGACCAGGTCGGCCAGGAAGTTGGGGCTGACGTAGGTCCAGCCCAGGATCAGGCCCATGCTGACCTGGACCGCGAACAGCGCCAGGGCGACGGCAAAGTAGCCGAGGGCGATTTTCTGCGTTTGGTATTTCATGGCGTTTGCTCCTCAGCCCGCATCATTCGGCGGCCAGTCCTGCGCGCGGATCGTGTCGGTCCACAGCAGGAAGTCGGCGAGGTTCTGGTATTCGGCGTCGGTCAGGCCGAAGTTCGGCATCTGCCGGCGGCCCTCGATGCCGGTGGGCATGGCATCCATCCAGCCCTTGAGCGCGGTGAAGGCGCCTTCGTGATCGCCGGCCTCGATGCCCCAGCGGGTCATCACGTTGCCAAGCTCGGGCGCGAAATAGGCGCCTTCGCCAAGGATGGTGTGGCAGTTGATGCAGGCGTGCTTTTCCCACAGGTGCTTGCCCGCCGCGACGCTGTCGGTCAGCGTGGCGACGTCGGTCGAGGTAGAGGTGATGTATCGGTGTGACTGGGCCGTGAGGCCCACGAAAATCAGGATGAAGAACAGCGACCCGCCGTAGAAGATATTGCGGGCCATGTTCTTGGTCATGACTTCGCGCATGGCGGAATCCTTCCCAGGTGGCGTTTCAGGTAACGCTGGTGTGATGCCTTCGCGGTCCGGGGGCCTTAACCAAAGTCAACCGCGGGGGTGCGACATGCTGCCATTGCGGCTTGTCCCTGGGGCAGACGCGGGCCAGGGTCAGGACCCTAGGCCATCACCTCGATCCGGGCGCCGGGAAAGGCCGCGAGGGCGCGGGCGATGGCGGGGCGCGGCATCAGGCAGAAGGCGGTGGAAAGCGCGTCGGCCAGCGCGGCCGAGGGGGCGCTGACGGCGACGGTCTGCCACAGCGGCGGCTGGCCCGAGGGGCCAAGGATATGCGGCTGGCCGGCCAGCAGCGTGCCGCCGGGCGAGGAGGTGGCGAGCGCGCGGTCCGCCAGTTGGGTGTCGGCCAGCCAGCGGCCCTGCGGGCCTGCGATGGCCACCTGTTGCGGCGGGGCGCCGATGGCGGCCAGTTCGCCCATGTCGATCAGGGCGGCGCCATAGCCTTCGGCCCGCAACAGCGCGGCGATGCGGTCGGCGGTCCAGCCCTGGGCGATGCCGTTCAGCGTCAGCGCCTGGCCGCGGCCCAGCGCGATTTCCTGCGGGGTCAGGCGCAGCCGGTCCAGCCCGATCAGCGCCCGCGCGGCTTCGCGGTCGCCACCTGTGGCCATGGCCTGCCAAAGCGGCTGCACGCTGGGGTCGAAGGCGCCGCCGGTGGCGCGATGCACCCGCGCGGCCAGGTCCAGGATGCCGAGCATGTCGTTTGAGGGCCAGGCGAGGCGGCCATCGCGGTTCAGCCGGGTCAAGGCCGAATCGCGGTACAGGCTGAACAGGGTCTCGATCCGGTCGATCTCGCGTTCGACGCGGGCAAAGGTCAGGGCGGCGCGGCCGGGATCGGCGCCATGCAGCGTTACGCCGAGCGCGGCGCCGAGGCCGCGGCCGGCCCAGGTGGCGGCCGGCGCGGGGCTGGGCATCAGGGCCGATGCGGGGGCAAGGACAGCAGCGGTCAGGCACAGGAAGCGGCGGCGGTTCATGGCTTGGGCGCCTCTTTCGCGGTGCGGCCCTGGCGCGGGCCCCAGAACGCCGGCCAGAGCGCGATCACGAACAGCGCATAGGCCAGCAGCCAGAATGCCCCGGCGGTCAGGATGCCGGGAAGGGAAAGCGCCGGGACATCCGCCCCGAGCAGCCGCGCCAGCGCGGCCAGCGGCACCAGCGCATAGGCCAGCGCCACCGGGCCGGGGGCGACCAGCGCCCGCCCGGTATGGCCCAGGATGGCGCGCGACATCACCGCCAGCGTCATGCCGCCGACCCCGCCGATGCCCAGCAGGTGCAGGGCCGCCACCTCGGTGCCATGGCCCAGCCCGGCAAGGCCCAGCGCGACAAAGCCTGCGGCGTTCAGCGCATAGGACAGGTGCAGCGTCCAGAGGATCGGCCGGCCCAGCGTCCAGACCCCGCGCCAGAGCGCGACGCGGGCGAGGCCGGCCCCCCCCGCGACCAGCGCCAGCGGGGCCAGCAGCCAGCCGGGCGCCCCGAAGAGATAGCCCAGGGGCTGCGACAGCGCCGCCGCGATGGCCAGCCCGGCCAGCGGCATCGGATTGGCGGGCAAGCCGGTCTCGCGCCCGAACTGGACCATGGCATTGCGGGTGAAGCCCGGCGTGACCCGCCCGCCCAGCACCATGATCATGCTGCACAGCGCCAGCAGGCCGGCGCGCAGCCCCTGCCACAGCGTATCGGCGGTCAGGCCCATCCATTCCAGATGCACCATCAGGTTCGCGGTCCAGTAAAGCGTGAGCATGACCAGGAAGATCATCTGCTGCGGTTTCGGCCGCTGGATCAGCTGGGTCAGGATCTTGGCGGCCAGCACCGGGACAAAGCCCAGGTCGGCCAGCGCCACCAGCCCGGCCGGCAGGTGTCCCGACCACCAGACCGCCAGCCGCCCGGCCAGCCACAGCCCGGCGACCATGGCGATGAACAGCCGGGGCGCGGCCCGTGCGCCGGTCCAGTTGGGGACGGCGGTCAGGAAGAAGCCGCCCAGCGCCGCCGCGCCATAGCCAAAGATCATCTCATGCGCGTGCCACAGGTGCGGCGGGGCGGCGGTGGGCAGCGCAATCGCGCCGCCAAGCGCCTGGACGGCCAGCACCGTTTCCCAGACCGCGACCGAGATTATGGCGAAGAGCCCCGCCGCCAGAAAGAACACGCGGAAGCCGTCGCCGAACAGGCGCTTGATCGCGGTCATGCCGTTGCTCCTTCGGCGCGGGCCCGCCGCTTCAGGACCGGGCATTGCGTGCCGTCATTCATGATCACCTGGCAGCGCAGGCAGAGGACGCATTCATTGGCGTTGATCCGGCCGATGGCGTCGATGGCGCCGACGGTGCATTTCGTCTCGCACATCCGGCATTCGCGGCCGCATTGCGGGCGGCGTTTCAGCCAGTCGAAGATCTTGAGCTTGGCCGGGATGGCAAGGCCGGCGCCAAGCGGGCAGAGGTAGCGGCAGTAAAACCGTTCCACGAAAGCCCCGCGCCCAGCAGCGCCGCAACGAACAGGAGGAAGGGCCAGGCCCGGATGAAGCGCAGGCTGATGGCGGTCTTGAACGGCTCTGCCTCGGCCAGGATCAGGGCGTCGTGCATGGAATAGAACGACAGCGCGAGGATGGCGACGAACAGGGTATACTTGATCACCCAGAGCCGTTCATGCAGCGCCTGCGGCACCGCGACCTGCCGGACGCCAAGCCGTTGCGCGGCGGCATTGGTCAGTTCCTGCAGCGCGCCGAAGGGGCAGAGCCAGCCGCAATAGACCCCCCTGCCCCAGAACAGCATGCCCAGCGCGGCAAAGCCCCAGAGGATGAAGATCACCGGTTCGATCAGGAAGGTTTCCCAGCGGAACCCGGTCAGCAGCGAATGGACGAAGGCCACCACCTGCACCACGGAAAGCTGGCCGTTCAGGCCCATGCCCAGCACAAGGAAGGTCGAGGCGAGAAAGCTGAGCCGGCCGATGCGCCAGAGGCGGGGCCGGCGGGTGATCCATTCCTGCGCGAACAGGATCAGCGTCAGCACGGTCAGCATCAGGGCCACGATGGCGACCTGGGCCTGCTTGGCGGCCCATGCCTGTTTCCACAGCGGTTCGGGTTCCGGCGGCGGGGCCAGGCGGAAGGCATCGGGCAGGGTATAGGGCAGCGCGAAGGTGGCGGCGACCTCGCCCGTTGTCGCGGCCCGCGCGGCGCGGAGTTCCAGCGTGATGGGCAGCGTCGGGTCGATTTCGGGCGGCAGGGCGAAGATGCTGATTTCCTTCATCTGCGGCGTGTCGCCCAGGGCGAGTTTCTTCAGCATCTGGTAGCGGTCGGCGGTGGGTTGCCAGCGGGTGTCGCCCTGCACCACCGTGAGCCGGTCGAAGACGCCGGTCTTCTTCCAGTCGGTGCCGCGATGCGATTGCAGGCCGCGCGACATCACGATCAGCGCCGACCCGCCGGCGCCCAGGTTGCCGATGGCGCGGGTGAAATCCTGCTGGCCCAAAAGGCTCTGCCCGACGCTGGGCGGGTCGATGACACCGACCCAGAGGTGCAGGAAATCGCCGCCGCCCGGCTGCACCGGCACTTTGGCGCCGGCCAGGGCCACCGATGCCTCGGCCATCGTCACGCGCAGTTCGGACAGGGCGCCCATGGCCATGAGCTGCGGCCAGCCGGTGGGGGTGTAGCTGAGCCGGTCGATGCCGCCGCCGCCGGCGATCAGGCCGCGGCCCATGGCCAGCGTCCGCGCCGTGCGCAGGATGCCGTCGCGGATCACCCCGGTCGAGACGGTGGCGCGGCTGATCACCCGCGGCAGGGCGCCGTCGGTCACGGGGGCCGCGACATCATGGCCGCGAAAGCCCGCGACATAGGCGGCGATGTCGCTGTCGGATATGCCCAGCGTCAGCACGGGTTCGTTGTGCCGCACCAGCAGGGCGCCGGCGATCCGCGCCTGGGGCGAGACCGCGACCAGCACATCGAGCGGCCGGCCGGAATAGCCGACCGAGCCGGCGATTTCCCAGGTGGAGCCGATGTAGCCCGCGACGCTGCCGTTCTGCACCACCGTCCACCCGGGCACGCCGGTATCGTCGCGGCGCAGCTGCACCGGACCGGCAAGATCGAGAAGGGCCGCCGCCTGCGCCTCGGTCGGCGGGGTCGGTGACAATGCGTCATCGGCGATCAGCCCTTCGGACAGGGCCGGAAGGACGGAAAGGATGGTCAGGATGAGGGCGGCGAGAAGGGAGCGCATGGGGGCCTGCTTTCGACGAGGGCGACCCTGCGGCTACGCGGCGCAGGTTGCCTTAACGAAAGTCAAGGTCACGGCGGCGTGAACGCAGCATGGTCCGGCCAGCCTCACCAGCTGAACGGAGAGATTCCCATGACCCCCCGAGCAAGACCCGCCAGGCCAGGTTCCGCGAGGACCGTCCTTCTTGGCAGTGCCGCGCTGGTCCTGACGCTTATGGCGGCGCCCTTGAGCGCGCAGGACAAGCCCAAGGAACACGCCGACGGCCCCGCCGCGGCCTATGAGCCGTCGATGACCACGCTGGCCGAGATCCAGGTCGAGATTCCCGGCCTGAAGCCGGATGATCCGGTGATGACGCAGGAGGAATTCCAGCGCGGCACCGAGATCTATTTCCAGCGCTGCGCCGGCTGCCATGGCGTGCTGCGCAAGGGTGCGACCGGCAAGCCGCTGACGCCGGACATCACGCGCGAGAACGGGTTCGACTATGTGAAGTCGTTCATCACCTACGGCTCGCCCGCGGGGATGCCGAACTGGGGCACCTCGGGCGAATTGTCGGAAGAAGACGTGGACCTGATGGCCCGCTATGTCATGCTGGATCCGCCGCAGCCCCCCGAATGGGGCATGCCGGAAATGATGGCGTCGTGGAAGGTCATCGTGAAGCCGGAGGACCGGCCGACCGAGAAGATGAACGACATCGATATCGACAACCTGATGTCGGTGACGCTGCGCGACGCGGGCAAGATCGCCCTGATCGACGGCGGCAGCTATGAGATCAAGGCTGTGATCGAAACCGGCTATGCGGTGCATATCAGCCGGATCTCGGCCTCGGGGCGGTATCTGTTCGTCATCGGCCGCGACGGCCTGGTGAACATGATCGACCTGTGGATGGCAGAGCCCGCCACGGTCGCCTCGATCAAGATCGGCATCGAGGCGCGGTCGGTCGAGACCTCGAAATACGAGGGCTATGAGGACAAGTATGCCATCGCCGGCAGCTACTGGCCGCCGCAATACGTGATCATGGACGGCGACACGCTGGAGCCGCTGAAGATCGTCTCGACCCGCGGCATGGTCTATGACGAGCAGATCTACCACCCGGAACCCCGCGTGGCCTCGATCCTGTCGTCGCACTACAAGCCCGAGTTCATCGTCAACGTGAAGGAAACCGGCAAGATCCTGTTCGTCGACTACACCGACCTGAAGAACCTCAAGACGGTGGAAATCGAGGCGGAACGGTTCCTGCATGACGGCGGTTTCGACAGCACGCACCGCTATTTCCTGGTGGCGGCCAATGCCCGCGGCAAGATCGCGGTGGTGGACACCAAGGAAGACAAGCTGACCGCGCTGATCGAGACCGGCGGGCAGACGCCGCACCCCGGCCGGGGCGCCAACTTCAACCACCCGGTCTATGGGCCGGTCTGGTCGACCAGCCACCTGGGCGATGAATCGGTGGCGCTGATCGGCACCGACCCCGAAGGCCACCCCGACCAGGCCTGGAAGATCGTCGACAGCTTCTATGCGCTGGGCGGCGGGTCGCTGTTCATCAAGACCCACCCCAACAGCACGCATCTTTACGTCGATGCGCCGCTGAACCCGGATGCGGAAATCTCGGCCTCGGTCGCGGTCTTCGACATTCCGGCCATGGGGGGCGACCCGGAGGTGGACCCGGAATACACCACGCTGCCGATCGGCGAATGGGCCGGCATCGCGGATGGCCAGCCGCGCGTGGTGCAGCCCGAGTTCAACAAGGACGGCACGGAAGTGTGGTTCTCGGTCTGGAACGGGAAAGAGAAGGAAAGCGCCATCGTCGTGGTCGATGACAAGACGCTGGAGCTGAAGACGGTGATCAAGGACCCGCGGCTGGTGACGCCCACGGGCAAGTTCAACGTCCTGAACACCCAGAAGGACATCTACTAGGCCAATGTGCGGCCGCGGCGGGAAACGCCGCGGCCGCGCGACCCCGGGCGGGAAGGGCCTGCCGTCTTTCCCCGCCCCCCCCGCCCCCCTGCATCCTGACAGCGGAAGCCCGAAGCCATGAAAGACCTGCGCCACGCCCCCTGTTCGGGTCACGTCCATCTGATCGGCGCCGGCCCCGGCGACCCCGAATTGCTGACCCTGCGCGCCCTGCGCCTGATCAAGGCCGCCGACGTGGTGGTGCATGATCGCCTGGTCAGCCCCGAGATCATGGCGCTGGTGCCCACCGGCACGCGCTGCATCGACGTGGGCAAGCTGCCGGATTTCCACAAGATTCCGCAAGATGAGATCAATGCCCTGCTGGTGCGCCTGGCCCGCGACGGGCTGCGGGTCGCCCGGCTGAAGGGCGGCGATCCCATGATCTTCGGCCGGGGCAGCGAAGAGGCGCTGGCCTGCGCCGAAGCGGGCGTCGCCTTCGATTATGTGCCGGGCATCACCTCGGCGCAGGGGGCCGCGGCCTCGACCGGCGTGCCGCTGACGCATCGCGGCCTGGCAACCGGGGTGCGCTATGTCACCGGCCACCGCGCGCGCAATGCGCTGCTGGATCTGGACTGGGCCTCGCTGGCCAGCCCCGAGACGACGCTGGTGGTCTATATGGGGGTTGCCAATATCGCGGAGATCGCGGCGCAGCTGATGGGGCACGGGCTGGCGGCCGATACGCCGGTTCTGGCCGTCGCCGCCGCCACCACCCCGCGCGAGGCGCGGGTGCTGTCGCGGCTGGACGAGGTGGCAGTCAAGGCCGCGCAACTGGCGCCCGACGCGCCGGTGCTGTTCCTGATCGGCCGGGTGGTGTCGCTCTACGAACCCGTGGTGCTGGCGCAGGCGCTGGCCTGTTCGGGCGCGGGGATGGACGCCTATGCCTGAGCGCGGCTCGTCGAGCATTTCATGCACTCCTCGCGGGCGGCGGTTCGGCCGACGAGTGCACGCAGTGCTCGAGGAGGCATTGCTGATCGCGCTGGTGGCGGGGCCGGCCCTGGCCGAGATCGCGCCCGGCCGTGCGGTCGAGCTGGAGCATATGGTCATCCAGGATTGCGGGTCCTGCCACGGGCTGACGCTGAAGGGCGGGCTGGGCCGGCCGCTGACCGCCGCGGCCCTGGCCGAGGCCGAGGCCGGGGGGCTGGCGCTGATCATCCTGGATGGTGTGCCCGGCACCGCGATGCCGCCCTGGCGCCCGCTGATCACCGAGGAAGAGGCGCTGTGGATCGCCGATTACCTGAAGACGGAGAACACCCGATGAAACCTGCCGCTGTCCTGATCGCCCTGATGCTGGCGGCCCCGTGCTGGGCCGGTTCCGATGCGCTGACCGCCACGGGGGACCTGGGGCTGGTGATCGAGCGCGCCAGTGGCAGCCTCTTGCTGGTCGACCGGTCGGATCGCGCCGCCGTGGCGCGGATCGGGGGCCTGGGCGATCTGAGCCACGCCAGCCTGACCTATTCGCCCGACGAACGCTTTGCCTATGTCTTTGGCCGCGACGGCGGCTTGACCAAGGTGGACATGCTGACCCACAGCATCGTGGCCCGCACGGTGCAGGCGGGCAATTCCATCGGCGGGGCGATTTCCGACGATGGCCGGTTGGTCGCGGTGTCGAACTATGAGCCCGGCGGGGTCAAGGTGTTCGACGCCGAGACGCTGGCGCTGGTGGCCGACATTCCGGCGGCGGGCAAGACCATCGGCCTGGTCGATGTGCCGGGCCGCCGCTTTGCCTGGACGATCTGGGACACCGGCGAGGTGTTCCTGGGCGATTTCACCGGCGCCGAGCCGCTGGTCACGGCCCTGGGCAACGCCGGCAAGAACCCGTTCGACGCCGTGCTGACCGACGATGCGCATACCTATCTGGTCGGGCTGTTCGGGGAAAAGGGGGTGACGGCCTTTGACCTGTGGGACGAAAACCCGGAGCCGGAAAAGTTCCTGACCGATTACGGCAAGACCGGCGAGGATATGCCGGTCTACAAGATGCCGCACCTGCAGGGCTGGGCCTTTACCGAGGGGCAATATGCGCTGCCTGCGGTGGGGCGGCACGAATTGCTGTGGGTCGACCGCGACAGCCAGCAGACGGTGGCGACCACGCCGATGCATGGCCAGCCGGTCTTTGTCATCGCCCAGCCGGCCAGCCCCTATGTCTGGGTCAATTTTGCCACGCCGCTGAATGACGTGGTGCAGGTGGTCGACAGCCGCAGCCATGAGGTCGTGGCGACGCTGACCCCCGGCAAGGCGGTGCTGCACATGGAATTCGCGCCGCGCGGGGCCGAGGTCTGGATCAGTTCGCGCGACGACAACAAGGTGCTGGTCTACGACACCCGCAGCCGCGAGAAGCTGGCCGAGATCGACGCCGAGAGCCCGAGCGGCATCTTCTTTACCGCCCGCGCGCATCAGACGGGGCTTTAGGCCATGTCCGGTATCGACCCGATCGACCTGGCCCTGCTGGACGGGTTTCAGCGCGACCTGCCGCTGGTGCCCCGGCCCTTTGCCGAGATCGGCGCGCGGCTGGGGCTGGAGGAGGCCGATGTGATCGCCCGGCTGTCGCATATGCAGGCCGAGGGGCGCATCACCCGCGTCGGCGCGACGGTGCGGCCGAACACCGCCGGGGCCTCGACCCTGGCGGCGATGGCGGTGCCCGAGGAGCGCATCGAGGCGGTGGCGGCCTTGGTCGGCGCCGAGCCGGGCGTCAACCATTCCTACCTGCGCGAGGATCACTGGAACCTGTGGTTCGTCGCCACCGCGCCGGGGGCCGAGGCGCTGGACGCCAGCCTGGCGCGGATCGAGGCAAGGGCGGGGCTGCGGCTTCTGGACCTGCGGCTGGTCCGGCCGTTCAACATAGACCTGGGTTTCCCGCTGGCCGGTGCGCCGGTTGCCATGACGGGCGACCGCGGGGCGGAAACCGCCATCCTGCGGCCGAACGACCGGCCGCTGTTGCAGGCGCTGAGCCAGGGGCTGGAGCTGGTGCCGCGGCCCTGGGCGGCGCTGGCCGCACGGCTGGGCCGGGACGAGGCGGCGGTAACGTCACGCATCGCCGTGTTGCAGGCCGCCGGCATCCTGACGCGGCTGGGGATCATCGTGCGCCATCGCGCGCTGGGCTATACCGCGAATGCCATGGTGGTGTGGAACCTGCCCGAGGCCCAGATCGGCCGCGCCGGGCCGGCGCTGGCGGCGCTGGCCGGCATAACGCTGTGCTATCAGCGCCGCGCGGTGCCGGGGGTCTGGCCCTATCGGCTATACAGCATGATCCATGCCCGCAGCCGGGAACAGGCGCTGGAGGTGCTGGAGCGGGCCTGCGCCCTGCCCGGACTGGCCGGGGTCGACCACCGGGTGCTGTTCTCGACCCGCTGCTTCAAGCAGTCGGGCGCCCGCCTAGAGGAGGCCGCGTGATGCGCACCACCCTGCCGCCGGACGCGCTGGACGCGACGGACCGCCTGCTGATCAACCGCTTGCAGGAGGGGCTGCCGTTGCAGCATGCCCCCTTTGCGCCGATCGCCGCCGAAACCGGGCTGAGCGAGGCCGAGATCGCCGCGCGCGTCGCCCGGATGCGCGAGATCGGCGCCGTCACCCGCTTTGGCCCGTTCCTGGATGCCGAGGCCATGGGCGGGGCCTTCTGCCTCTGCGCGATGGCGGTTCCGGCCGGGCGGTTCGACGAGGTCATGACTTTGGTCAATGCCCATCCCGAGGTGGCGCATAATTATGAACGCCAGCACCGGCTGAACATGTGGTTCGTCCTGGCCTGCGAAAGGGCCGAGGGGATCGCGGAGACCGCCGCGCTGATCGAGGGGGAGACGGGGCTGACCGTGCTGCGTTTCCCGAAACTGAAAGAATTCTTCATCGGCTTCCGGGTAGAGGCATGACCCTTGACGCGACCGACCGGCGGATCCTGAAGGCAACGGCAGGCGGGCTTCCCCTGACGCCCTATCCGTTCGAGGAAGTCGGCCGCTGGCTGGTGCTGCCGGAAAACGAGGTGATCGCCCGGATGCAGGCGATGCAGGAGGACGGCGTCATCCGCCGCGTGGCCATCGCGCCCAACCACTATGCGCTGGGCATGACCGCCAACGGGATGAGCGTCTGGGACATTGACGATGCCCTGGCCGAGGACCTGGGGGCGCAGGTCGGGATGCTGCCTTTCGTCAGCCATTGCTACCTGCGGCCGCGCGCCCTGCCCGACTGGCCCTACAACCTGTTCGCCATGCTGCATGGCAGTTCGCCCGCCGAGGTCGAGGCCAAGCGGGCCGAGGTCGCCGGCCTGCTGGGCGCGGCCTGCCGGGGCAGCGACATCCTGTATTCCACCCGCATCCTGAAGAAATCGGGCATGCGCCTATCCGGAGAAGGCTGATGTTCCGCCTGACGCAATACATGCGGGAACTGGTTCACCCCACGCCGGTCCGGCGCCGGTCGGGGCCGGTCAAGCCCGTGGTGATCTGGAACCTGACCCGGACCTGCAACCTGCGCTGCCGGCATTGCTATACCACCAGCGCCGACGTGCCGTTTCCGGGCGAGCTGAGCCATGAGCAGGCGATGGGGGTGCTGGACGACCTGGCGGGCTATGGCATCCCGGCGCTGATCCTGTCGGGGGGCGAGCCGCTGTCGCGGTTCGACTTCTTTCCGCTGGCGGAACGGGCGCGGCAACTGGGGTTCCGGCATCTGTCGCTGTCGACCAATGGCACCAGGGTGGCCGAGAACATCGACCGGCTGGCCGATCTGGGCTTTGACTATGTCGGCATCTCGCTGGACGGCATCGGCAAGATGAACGACTGGTTCCGCGGGGTGGAGGGCGCCTTTGACGCGGCGCTGGACGGGGTGCGGGCCTGCAAGGCGCGGGGCGTCAAGGTGGGCCTGCGCTTTACCATCACCGAGGACAATGCCGACATGCTGCCGGCGATGATCGACCTGTGCGACAGCGAGGGCGTGGACAAGTTCTACCTGTCGCACCTGGTCTATGCCGGCCGCGGCGACAAGCACCGGGGCGAGGACACCGAACATGCCCGCACCCGGCACGCGATGGACCAGTTGATCGACCGGGCCTGGGTCGCGGTGGCCGAGGACCAGCCCTTGGAGATCGTCACCGGCAACAACGATGCCGATGCGGTCTGGTTCCTGGCCTGGGTGCGGCGCAATTTCCCGGCCGAGAAGGCCGAGCATGTCGCCGCGCATCTGCGGGCCTGGGGCGGCAATTCCTCGGGGCTGGGGGTGGCCAATATCGACCCGCAGGGCAAGGTTCACCCCGATACCTACTGGTCCGACTATACCGTGGGCAGCGTCAAGGACGCGCCGTTCAGCGCGCTCTGGACCGGGGACGACCCGATGCTGGCGACGCTGCGCCAGCGCCCCCGCCCGCTGAAGGGCCGCTGCGGCGCCTGCGCCTTCAAGGACATCTGCGGCGGCAACACCCGGATCCGCGCCTTGCAGGTCAGCGGCGACCCCTGGGCGGAAGATCCGGCCTGCTATCTGACCAATGCCGAAATCGGGGCCGAAGACGGCGAACGCCTGACCGTCAGCCCTTTCCGCGGGAAAAGCCATGATCCGGCGCATCGTTTCCTTTAGCCTGATTTCCCTGGGCCTTTGCGCCGGCGCGGCGCAGGCGCAGCCCGACGGGGCGGCGATCTATGCCGATCTCTGCGCCTCTTGCCATGCCGAGACGCGGCTGGGCGGCAAGGGGCCGGCCTTGATCCCCGAGAGCCTGGGGCGGCTGAAGGGCGACAAGCTGGCCGCCGTGATCGCGGAGGGCCGGCCGATGACGCAGATGCCGGCCTTTGGCGGCACGCTGTCGCCGGCCGATATCGCCGCCGTCGCCGATTACATCGTGGCGCCGCTGGCCAAGGCCCCGGTCTGGGGCATGGCCGAGATCGAGGCGACCCGCAGCCTGGAGGCCTATCCGCCTGCCACCGCGCCGGTGTTCGACGCCGACCCGATGAACATCACGCTGGTGGTGGAAACCGGCGACAGCCATATCTCGGTGCTGGACGGCGATACATTCGCGGTGCTGGACCGGTTCGAGACCCCGTTTGCCGTGCATGGCGGGCCGAAGTTCAGCCCGGACGGACGCTATGTCTATGTCATGTCGCGCGATGGCTGGGTGCAGAAATACGACATCTGGTCGCTGCGCGAGGCGGGGCGGGTGCGGGCCGGCCTGAACAGCCGCAACATCGCCATGAGCGCGGATGGCAAGTGGCTGGCGGTGGCCAATTACCTGCCGAATACCCTGACCATCCTGGACGCCTCTGACCTGTCGGTTGCCCGCGTGCTGGAGGTGACGGCGCGCGATGGCACGCCCAGCCGCGTCTCGGCCGTCTATCAGGCGCCGCAGCGCGGGACATTCGTTCTGGCGCTGAAGGATGTGCCCGAGATCTGGGAAGTGGCCTTTACCGAGGATGGCGGGCCCTATTCCGAAGGGCTGGTGCATTCCAACGAGAACGGCATGGAAGAGGCCATGGGGGTGGAGCGCGGGCTGTTCGCGCGCCGGCGCATCCAGGTTTCGGCGCCGCTGGACGATTTCTTCTTTTCGCCCGATTACCGCGAGCTGATCGGGGCCAACCGCGAGGGGGAAACCGGCGTCGTCGTCAACCTGGATGTGGGCCGCGAGATCGCCACGCTGCCCCTGCCCGGCATGCCGCACCTGGGATCTGGCATCAGCTGGACCCGCGATGGCCATCGCGTGGTGGCGATACCGCATCTGAACGAGGGCCGGATCAGCGTGATCGACATGGAGGACTGGTCGCTGGTGCAGGTGATCGAGACCTCGGGGCCGGGGTTCTTCCTGCGCAGCCATGACGGCACGCCCTATCTCTGGGCCGATGTCTTTACCGGCGACCACAAGGGCGAGATGCATATCATCGACAAGCAGACGCTGGAGGTGGTGAAGGTGCTGGTGCCAGAGCCGGGCAAGACCGTCGCCCATACGGAATTCACCCGCGACGGCAGGTTCGCGCTGGTCTCGATCTGGGAAATGGAGGGCGCGGTGATCGTCTTTGACGCCGCCACCTTTGCCGAAGTCAGCCGTTTGCCGATGGTCAAGCCTTCGGGGAAATACAATGTCTGGAACAAGATCACCTTTGAGGACGGCACCAGCCACTGAGCCGCCAAACCCGTGGAAACTGCGGGCGATCCTGTGGCCGTTCGCCACGGCGGCGGTGGCGATCAACCTGTTTCTGCTGGGCCTGATCGGCGTTTCGATGGGCCTGCCCGCGATGGCGCCGACCACCGCGCTGTGGCTGTCGCTGCCCTTTGGCCTGCCCGCGACCTGGATCGCCGCGCGCTGGGTGGCGGGGCTGATCGCCGAGGGCAACCGCGACTAGGTCTGACCCCCGATGCCGGGCGAAAAGACCCGGCGCTGCTTGACCTTGGTCAAGGTTGCGGGGGCATCAGCACCGGATAAGCAGGCGATGTCGATGCTGCGCCCCCTGTTCTGTCTGCTTGCCGCGCTGGCCTTTGCGCTGTCGGGCGCGGCCGTCGCGGCCCAGGCGGTGCGTGGCCCGGTGGCCGAAGTGGTCATCTGCGGCGATCACGGGCCGGAATCGATCCGCGTCGATGCCCGTGGCAACAAGGTCGACGGCAAGACCTGCTGCGAATGCCTGGACTGCCTGGGACTGGCCTTTGCCGCCCCGCCAGAGCCGGCATCCGGCCCGGGCGCGCCCGTTCGCCTGACGAAAATCTCTATGCCCGAGGCCGGCGCGCAGCTAACATGCCAGCGTCCGCTTCACCCCCTGCCCCGCGGCCCCCCGATCGCAACGCCCGTCGTCTGGTCGATTTTAACTAGTCCCGTATATTTCCCGGCCTCGCTTGAGTTTCATCAAGTGCTGCCCGGCAATGGCGTGGCAACAGGCGGGCAGTCAGCAAAGGTTGCCCGATGAACCCGCTTGTCCGCATTGTCCTGTTTGCCCTTTCCCTGATCCTGGCGTCGCCGGCCCTTGCCGAAACCGCCCTGGCCACCTGGCTGCCCAAGGTGGCGGCCGGCGATCTGGTGGCCGGCGCCGATGGCTTTGGTCCTATTCGCGACGATGTTGCGGTGGCCGCCGTGCTGAAGGGCGGCGAAACCGTCGGCTGGGCCTTCATCACCTCGGATTTCGTGTCGACCACGGGGTATTCGGGCAAGCCGATCCATACGCTGGTGGCCGTCGACAGCGACGCGCATGTGACCGGCGTCAAGCTGGTCAAGCATTCCGAGCCGATCGTGCTGATCGGCATTCCCGAAGCCAAGATGATCAAGCTGGCCGAAGGCTACATCGGGATGGACCTGGTGGCCGAGGCGCAGTCGGGCGGCACCGGGCATGATGTCGACATCATCTCGGGCGCCACGGTCACGGTGATGGTGTTCGACGATTCGATCGTGCGGGCCGGGCTGAAGGTGGCGCGGCAGCTGGGCCTGGGCGGGCTGACCGCCGAGGCGGCGCCGAGCGGCCCGACCTATGAGATGAACCCCGATGCGACCGCGGCGGGCGACTGGATGGCGCTGGAAGGCGACGGCACGCTGCGCCGCCTGTCGCTGGACGTGGGCCAGGTCAACGCCGCCTTTGCCGCGCTGGGCGACGAGCGCGCCACCGCGCGCGCCCTGACCGAAGCGCCCGAGACCACGTTCATCGAGATGCAGGCCGCGCTGGTCTCGCATCCGGCGATTGCCGGGCGCTGTTGGGCCAGGGCGAGGCGGCGAACCTGGCGGGCTGGCTGGCGCCGGGGGAAAATGCCGTGCTGATCGTGGGGCGCGGGCTCTACAGCTTCAAGGGGTCGGGCTATGTCCGCGGCGGCATCTTTGACCGTATCGTGCTGATCCAGGACGATATTTCCGTTCGCTTCCGCGACAAGATGCACAAGCGGCTGGTGGCGGTGCAGGCCGAGGGTGCGCCGGAATTTTCCGAAGCCGACCTGTTCAAGATCCCCGCCGATGTCGGGTTCGACCCGACCAAGCCCTTCCGCATCCAGTTGCTGGTCCAGCGCGAGGTCGGGCCGATCGAGAAGGTCTTTACCACCTTTGACCTGGGCTATCAGGTGCCGCAGCACTACCTGCGCGCGCTGGCCCCTGCGCCGGTTCCCGAAGCCGTGGCCGAAGTGACCACCCAGGACGAAACCTCGGCGCAGGCCGCGCTGTGGAAGCGGATCTGGGCGGACAAGCGGCCGCAGATCGTGGTGACCGGCGCGATGCTGGCGGTGCTGACGCTGGTGTTCTTCTTCCAGTCGCTGGCCACCCGCAATGCGCGCGCCTTCTTCTGGTTCCGCATGGGGTTCCTGACGGTGACGCTGGTCTTCCTGGGCTGGATGACCAATGCGCAACTGTCGGTGGTCAACTTGATGGCGCTGTTCGGCGCGCTGGTCTCGGGGTTTTCCTGGCAGGCCTTCCTGCTGGACCCGCTGACCTTCATCCTGTGGTTCTCGGTCGCGGCGGCGTTGCTGTTCTGGGGCCGGGCGCCTATTGCGGCTGGCTTTGCCTTTGGCGCGTTGCAGGAGCTGACCAACCGCATCGCACGGGCGTTGCATGTGCCGCAATGGACCCTGCCCTGGGGCCTGCATGAAAGGCTGTGGCCGATCAAGTACATGATCTTCCTGGGCCTTTTCGGTGTCAGCCTGATGAGCATCGAGCAGGCGGAACACCTGGCCGAGGTCGAGCCGTTCAAGACCGCCATCGTGCTGAAATTCGTGCGCGCCTGGCCTTTCGTGGCCTATGCCGCCGCGCTGCTGATGGCCGGGCTTTTCGTCGAGCGGTTCTATTGCCGCTATCTCTGCCCGCTGGGCGCGGCGCTGGCCATTCCGGCGCGGATGCGGATGTTCGACTGGCTGAAGCGCTACAAGGAATGCGGCAACCCCTGCCAGTCCTGCGCCAACCAGTGCCCGGTCCAGGCGATCCATCCGACGGAGAGATCAACCCGAACGAATGCGTGAACTGCCTGCATTGCCAGGTGCTGTACCAGTCCAAGACCATCTGCCCGGTCGTGATCAAGAAGCTGAAGCGGCGCGATGCCGTCTCGGCCTCGCCGGCGCGCGACCTTTCGGGGCATCCCAACTCACCCAAACTTCAACCTGCTGAATGAAAGGAGTTCCGACCATGTCACAGGAACAGAAATCCGGCCTCTCGCGCCGCGCGCTCTTGGGCGCCACTGCCGGGGGCGCGGCGATTGCCGGCGCCGTTGGCGGGCGGCTGGCGCTGACCGGCGGGGCCGTGGGCGGCCTGACGCTGGCCGCGACCGGCGGCGCCGCGCTGGCCGAAGGTGCGGCCACCAGCGTCGCGCCCGGCCAGCTGGACACGCATTACGGTTTCTGGTCGTCGGGCCAGACCGGCGAGATGCGGATCCTGGGCATCCCCTCGATGCGCGAGCTGATGCGGGTGCCGGTGTTCAACCGCTGCTCGGCCACCGGCTGGGGCCAGACCAATGAATCGGTCCGCATCCACCAGCGGACGATGACCGAGAAGACCAGGAAGTTCCTGGAAGCGAACGGCAAGCGGATCCACGACAACGGCGATTTGCACCACGTCCACATGTCGTTCACCGACGGCAAGTACGACGGCCAGTACCTGTTCATGAACGACAAGGCCAACACCCGCGTGGCGCGCATCCGCTGTGACGTGATGAAGTGCGACGCGATCCTGGAAGTTCCGAACGCCAAGGCCATCCACGGCCTGCGGCCGCAGAAGTTCCCGAAATCGACCTATGTGTTCTGCAACGGCGAGGACGAGGCGCCGCTGGTCAACGACGGCGCGACCATGCAGGACGTCGACACCTATGTGAACATCTTTACCGCCGTGGACAGCGAAAGCTGGACCGCCGCCTGGCAGGTGATGGTCTCGGGCAACCTGGACAACTGCGATGCGGATTACGAGGGCAAGTGGGCCTTCTCGACCAGCTACAACAGCGAGAAGGGGATGAACCTGACCGACATGACCGCCGCCGAGATGGATCATGTCGTGGTGTTCAACATTGCCGCGATCGAGGCCGCTGTGGCCGCGGGCGAGGGGCAGGAGCTGAACGGCGTGCGCGTGCTGGACGGCCGGAAAGAGGCGAACAGCCAGTTCACCCGCTATATCCCGATCGCCAACAACCCGCACGGCTGCAACATGGCGCCGGACAAGAAGCACCTGTGCATCAACGGCAAGCTGTCGCCCACCGTCACCGTGCTGGACGTGACCAGGTTCGACGCGCTGTTCGAGGGCGACGCCGATCCGCGCAGCGCGGTGGTGGCGGAACCCGAGCTGGGCTTGGGCCCGCTGCACACCGCCTTTGACGGGCGCGGCAATGCCTATACCTCGCTCTTCCTGGACAGCCAGGTGGTCAAGTGGAACATCGAGGACGCGATCAAGGCCTATGCCGGCGAGGCGGTGGACCCGATCAAGGACAAGGTGGATGTGCAGTACCAGCCGGGCCACCTGAAGACGGTGATGGGCGAGACGCTGGAGGCCGAGAACCAGTGGCTGGTCTGCCTGTGCAAGTTCAGCAAGGACCGCTTCCTGAACGTCGGCCCGCTGAAGCCCGAGAACGACCAGCTGATCGACATTTCCGGCGACAAGATGGTGGTGGTCCACGACGGCCCGAACTTTGCCGAGCCGCATGACGCGATCTCGGTGGCGGCCGCCAAGGTCAACCCGCTGTCGGCCTGGAACCGGCAAGACCCGATGTGGGCCGAGACCCGCAAGCAGGCCGAGGCCGATGGCGTCAACCTGGACGACTACCAGGATGCGGTGATCCGCGACAAGGACGACCCCAGGAAAGTGCGGGTCTACATGTCGTCGCAGGCGCCGTCGTTCAGCCTGGAGAGCTTTACGGTCAAGGAAGGCGACGAGGTCACGGTGATCATCACCAACCTTGACGATATCGACGACCTGACCCACGGCTTTACCATGGGCAACCATGGCGTGGCGATGGAGATCGGGCCGCAGGCGACATCTTCGGTGACCTTTGTTGCGGCGCAGGCCGGGGTCTACTGGTATTATTGCCAGTGGTTCTGCCACGCGCTGCACATGGAGATGCGCGGCCGGATGTTCGTGGAACCGACCGGGGCCTGACACCGATGCTTGCGCGCCTGATCGCCCTTGCCGGCCTGCTGTCGACGCCAATTCTGGCGGCGGAAGTGCATGTCGGGCCGGGCGACGGCACGCTGGCTGCGGCCATCGCCGGGGCCTCGCCCGGCGATGTGCTGGTGGCTTTCGGCGGGCCTACCTGGCCCCGTCACCATTGACCGCGCGCTGACCCTGTCGGGCGACGGCACCGCCACGATCGACGGCCAGGGCCAGGCACGGTCATCACGGTTACCGCCGATGACGTGGTGCTGACGGGGCTGGTCGTCACCGGCTCGGGCACCAGCAACGCCGATCTGGACGCCGGCATCAAGATCGTGAAGGGCGCCGACCGGGCGCTGATCGAAGGCAACCGGCTGAGCGGCAACATGCATGGCATAGACCTGCATGGCGGGCAGGACACCATTGCCCGCGACAACACGATCGAGGGTCGCAGAACCCGCGGATGAACGAACGCGGCAATGGGTTCTACGTCTGGAACAGCCCCTGGCGCGGTGATCGAGGGCAACACGGTCCGCTATGGCCGCGACGGCATCTTTTCCAACACCTCGCGCAGGGATGTCTTTCGCAACAACATGTTCCGCGACCTGCGCTTTGCCGTGCATTACATGTATACCCATGACAGCAGGAGGTGTCGGGCAACATCTCGGATCGGCAATCACCTGGGCTTTGCCATCATGTTCTCCGACCGCGTGGTGCTGAAGGACAACATGTCGCTGGGCGACCGCGAGCATGGGGTGATGCTGAACTTTGCCAATGCGGCCGATGTGGCCGGCAACCTGGTGCGGGGCGGCACCAAGAAATGCCTGTTCATCTACAACGCCCACAAGAACCTGGTGTTCCGCAACCGGTTCGAGGGCTGTGGCATCGGTATCCACTTTACCGCCGGGTCGGAGCGCAACCTGCTGACCGAGAATGCCTTTGTCGGCAATCAGGAGCAGGTGAAATACGTCGGCACCCGCGACATGGAGTGGAGCTATGAGGGGCGGGGCAACTTCTGGTCGGACCATCCGGCCTTTGACCTGAACGGCGACGGCATCGCCGATGGGGTCTATCGCCCCAATGACCTGATGGACCATATCCTGTGGTCGCAGCCCTCCGCCGCGCTCTTGACCGGGTCGCCGGCGGTGCAGCTGGTGCGCTGGTCGCAATCTTCGTTTCCGGCGATCCTGCCGGGCGGGGTGACGGACAGCCACCCGCTGATGCAAACCCTTTCCATTACCGTCCCCCCCGACATCGCGGCCATGGAGGCCGAGGTTGCGGGGCGCTGGACACAAGGCAGCTATGATGACCTCGACCTTGACGATCTCGGATCTCTCTAGGCGCTTTGGCGACGTGGCGGCCCTGACCGGCGTCAACCTTTCGGTTGCGCCGGGCGAACGGGTGGCGCTGCTGGGCCATAACGGCGCCGGCAAATCGACGATGATGAAGATCATCCTGGGCCTGATCCCGGCGACCTCGGGCCGGGTGTCGGTCTGCGATGCGGCGCCCGGATCGGCCGCCGCCCGCGCGGCCGTGGCCTATCTGCCGGAAAACGTGGCCTTTCACCCGGCGCTGACCGGCGAGGAACAGATCCGCCACTATCTGCGGCTGCGCGGCGAAAGCCCGGCGCTGGCGGGCGGCCTGTTGGAAAAGGTGGGGCTGGCCCATGCGGCCCGGCGGCGGATCGGCACCTATTCCAAGGGCATGCGCCAGCGCGTCGGCCTGGCCCAGGCGCTGATCGGCAGCCCCCGCCTGCTGGTCCTAGACGAGCCGACATCCGGCCTGGACCCGGTGTCGCGGCGCGAGTTCTATGCGCTGCTGGACGATCTGGCGGCAAAGGGCGCGTCGATCCGTGTCGTCGCACGCGCTGACCGAGGTCGAGGCGCGGACCGACCGGATCGTGATCCTGTCGAAGGGCCGGCTGGTCGCCGAGGGCAGCCTGGCCGAGTTGCGCCGCAGCGCCGACCTGCCGGTGACGCTGCATGTCACGGCGCGCAACGGCCATGCCCTCGAAATCGCCCGCAGCCTGCCTGGCGCCATCCTCGGTGGACGGCGCGCTGCACCTGACCTGCGCGCAATCGGAAAAGCTGGAGACGCTGGGGCGGATCGCCGGGCTGGGCGACCGGGTGGCGGATCTGGACGTGCTGCCGCCCAGTCTGGAGGATCTTTACGCCCATTTCAGCCGGGGGCCGCAGCATGAGCCGCATCCTTTCCACCGCCGCGACCGAATTCCGCATCGCGTTGCGCAACCGCTGGGTGGCCATCGCGCTGGTCTTGATGGCGGTGTTCTCGCTGGTGCTGGCGCTGGCCGGATCGGCACCGACCGGCGGGCTGGGGGTCGACCGGCTGTCGGTGACGGTGGCTTCGCTGACCTCGCTTTCGGTCTATCTGATCCCGCTCCTGGCGCTGCTGATGAGCTTTGACGCCATTGCCGGCGAGGCCGAGCGCGGCACCCTGCCCCCGCTGCTGGCCTATCCGGTGGCGCGTGAAGAGGTGCTGATCGGCAAGCTGGCGGCGCATCTGGGCATTCTGGCGCTGGCGGTGCTGCTGGGTCACGGGCTGGCGGCGGGGGTTGCGTTCTGGTCCGACGCGGGCTCGCTGTCGGGGTTGCCGGCGCTGTGGCGGCTGTCTTGGTCATCGGTGTTGCTGGGGGCGACGTTCCTGGGCGCGGGATATGCGCTGTCGGCCCTGTCGCGCCGCCCTTCGGGCGCGGCCGGGCTGGCCATCGGCCTGTGGCTGGGTCTGGTGGTGCTGTACGACCTGGCGCTGCTGTCGGCCATCGTGGCCGACAATGGCGGCTGGTTCACCACCACCGCATTTCCCTTTGCCCTGCTGGCGAACCTGGCCGATGCCTTCCGGCTGTTCAACCTGACCGCCTCGGGGGCCACCGCCGTGGCGGCCGGCGTGGGCGGGGCCGCCGATGCCATTCCCCTGTGGCAATCGCTGGGGTCCGTGCTGCTGTGGCCGCTGGCGGCCATGGCCCTTGCTGCCGCTGCCTTCAGAAAGGTCACGCCATGAAACGCGCGCTGCTGTTCGCCCTGCTGCTGACCGCCTGTCAGGAAGACGCCGCCCAGTCGATCGACCCGGTGGCAATGACGGCCGAGACGCTGGGGCATTTCTGCCAGATGAACCTGCTGGAGCATGACGGCCCCAAGGGGCAGGTGCATCTGGACGGCCTGCCCGGCGCGCCGCTGTTCTTCAGCCAGGTGCGCGACGCGGTGGCCTATCTGCGCCTGCCCGAGCAGAGCCATCCGATCCTTGCGGTCTATGTCAGCGACATGGGCGCGGCGGGGGCCACCTGGGCCGATCCCGGCGCCGCCAACTGGATCGACGCCAGCACCGCGCATTTCGTGGTGGGGGCCGATGTCGAGGGCGGCATGGGGGCGCCCGAACTGGTGCCCTTTGCCGATATCGCCGATGCCGAGGCCTTTGCCATCCTGCACGGCGGCAGCATCATGGGGTTGCAGGCGATCCCGGATGATGCGGTCATCGCGCCGGTCGCGGGGGCGGATCCGGGCGGGGACGACTATGCCAGCCGCCTGCGCGCCCTGGCAGAGCCAGAGGCGACCCATGACCAGATGCACGATCAGACGGGGGGCTGAACCATGTTGACCCGGCGCCGCTTTATCGCCATTTCCGCCGCCTTGCTGCCCGCGCTGGCGCCGGTGCCCGTCGGGGCCAGGTCCGGCACCCTGCATGTCGAGACCGGCATCGCCCTGGGCGCGCAGGTCACGCTGCGGCTGGACCATCCCGATGCGCCCCGGCTGGCGGCGCTGGCCATGGCCGAGATCCGGCGGCTGGAAGGGATCTTCAGCCTTTACCGCGACGAGTCCGCGCTGAGCGTGCTGAACCGCGACGGCCGGCTGGAAGCGCCGCCCTTTGAGCTGCTGGATTGCCTGAGCCTGGCGGGGGCGGTGCATGCCGCCAGCGGCGGGCGCTTTGACCCGACGGTGCAGCCGCTGTGGCGGGCCGAGGCGCGCGCCATGGAACGCGGCGTGCCGCTGACTGACGAGGAGCGGGCCGGGATCCGGGCGCTGGTCGGCTGGTCCGGCGTGCGGCTGTCGCCGCAGGCGATCACGCTGCGCCCCGGCATGGCGCTGACGCTGAACGGGATCGCGCAGGGGTTCATCGCCGACCGCGTGGCGGACCTGCTGGCGCGCGAGGGCCTGACCCGCGCCCTGATCGACACCGGCGAGATGATCGCCCTGCCCGAGGGCGAATGGCCGGTCGAACTGGCCCATGGCGGCAGCCTGCCGTTGCGCAACCGCGCGCTGGCCACTTCGGCGCCCATGGGAATGACCTTTGGCGGCGAAGGTGGCGGCAGCCATATCCTGGACCCGCGCAGCGGGCGGCCGCTGCAACCCGGCTGGCGGTCGGTCAGTGTCTCGGCCCCCTCGGCGGCGCTGGCCGATGCCTTGTCGACGGCCGCCTGTCTGACCAAAGTCAAGGCCGAGGCGCTGGCGCTGTGCCAGACCTTTGCCGCAACCACTCTGGAAGCCGCGATTCCGACCTAGAAAGGACCCCTGATGCAGCGTTTCGTTACTGCCCTTATCCCTGCCCTGATGCTTGCCGCCCCCGCACTGGCTGCCGATCCGGCCGCAGGCGAGGCCGATTTCAAGAAGTGCAAGGCCTGTCATTCGATCATCGCCGCGGATGGGACCGAGATTCAGAAGGGCGGCAAGACCGGCCCGAACCTCTGGGGCATCATTGGCAACCCGGTCGCCTCGTCCGCCGATTTCAAGTATGGCGACGGCATCCTGGCGCCAAGGCGGCCGGCGCGGTCTGGGACGAGGCGAGCCTGGTCGCCTATGTGGCCGACCCCAATGCCTGGGTCAAGGAAGCCTCGGGCGACGACAAGGCAAAGTCGAAGATGACGTTCAAGCTGCCCAAGGGCGGCGAGGACATGGCCGCCTATCTGGCGACGCTGAAATAGGCTAGGCCCCGCCTCGCCGGTGGCGGGTCATGCGACGGCGGCGCCGGCCGGAACCGCGCGCGGTTGCGCGGGCCGCTGAAGGCCGGATGCGGCAAGGGCTGGCCCAGCGCCCGCAGATGCCGGGCCACGAAGAGCAACCAGGCGGCGCACCACAGGAGGGGCGCGGCCTGATTGCCTATGGTGCTGACCGGGGCCAGACCCGGCAGGCCGCCGCAGCCCAGACCGCGGCAAAGCCCAGCATGTCCATCGGGGCGGCGCGCAAATGCCCGACGGCCCGCCGCGCCAGCGGCTGCGCGGCGATGGCGTGGATCGAGCAGGCGACGGCGCCGGCGGCCAGGGCGTGAATGGCATCGCCGGGTGACAGGGGCAGATCGGCGATGCGCGCCAGCCCGGTCAACGCCAGACCGATCGGCAACCACAGATAGCCCAGGTGCAGCATGGCCAGCAGGCCATTGGGCGCGGCATGCCGGGATTGCCACAAGAGCAGGCGGGCCAACTCGATGCCGGCCGCGGAAAGCAGCAGGCCGGCAGAGGGCCAGCCCCCGCCGTGGCCGGCCGGGTCCAGCGCCAGCGCGGCCGAGATCATCCCCGCCGAGAGCCAGCCCAGCCGCTCGGCCCCGAGATAGCGCCGGTCGGCGCGGCGGTGCTGTCGATCCGGTTCCAGCTGCAGGCGGCCACGATCCTGCCGCCGACGCCCGAGAGCAGCAGCACAAAGCCGAGGACCGGCGCCTGCCGCAGGTCGGCGCCCAGCAGGATTGCCACCTGCACCGCGCCCAGCATGGCCGCCAACGCTGCCTGCGCCGCCCCGCGCCACGCGCCCGCGCGCCAGGCGGCCAAGCCCAGCGTGACGGCCAGCGCGGCCATGAATGCAGCCCCCGCGGGCGCGATCAGGCGCGGATCCTGCCCCAGGTGGCCCCAGGCGGCCAGCCGCCCGATCAGCCATGCCGCGAGCAGCGCCAGCAGGCGCCGGCGCGTCAGGGTGCTGCCCCCCGACCAGCCGGCCATGGCCGACAGCGCATAGCCGGCAAAGGCCGCGGCGGCAAAGCCGAACACCATTTCATGCGCGTGCCAGTCCGCCAGCCCCCCCAGGGGCGAGGCGGCGGGGCCGGCGCCGCCCGGCCATGCCGTCAGCGCGACGACGACCAGCGCCCAGGCGCCGGCGGCAACGAACAGCGGCCGATGCGGCGCGGCAAGCGCGCTGTGCCACAATGGGGCGGTGGGGTCTGGCGTCATCGGGTGCGGCGCGTCACGCCGGCGTCAGGGCTGCAATCCGGCGGTATCCGGCCTGGCCGTGGAAGAAGCCGTTGCTGAATGGAACGCCGGGGCAGAGCGCGGCCAGTCGGGCCTCGGCCTGGGACAGGTCGATTGCGCCGTCCAGCGTGGCGCGGAACGTCCGGGCGACGGCCACCATGTCGACGGCCTGGGGCATCAGTCGCAGGTGGGTGACGCCGCCCGCCACCAGCGTCGCCAGTTCCGGCAGCAGGTTCACATAGCTTTCCGACTGCGTCTGGATGCCGTTGACGCGCAGGATCGGCCGGTCGTCGCGGGTGCGCAGGGCCATGCCGTCGGCGTCATCCTCGCAGACGAACTGGCAGTTGTCCTTGGTCCGGCCATGGGCGCGGGCGTGATAGCAGCGCGCCGAGACCGCCAGCGAGGCGCGGCCGAAGACCTGCACCTCGACGCCAAGGCCAAGTTCCCGCGCCGCGCCTGCCGCAATGGCGATGGACGGGGCCGGCAACTCGGCGGGCAGGCAGACATGCGTCGCGCCCTGCCCGGCCATCCATGCGATCGTCGCCTCGTTATAGGCGTTCATGAAGGGGCCGATCCGGTGCGGCCGGCGCCCGCGCGCATAAAGGCCGGCGGCGTTGTTGATCTCGATCTCGGGGGCGGCAAGTTCGGCCAGATCGGCTGTCGCCTTGCGTTCGCGTTTCAGCATCACCTCGGCCAGCGAGGACAGGATGACCCGCTTGCCGGCGCGTTCCAGCCGGTCGATGGTCTCGGGCAGGTCGGGTTCGTGAAAGGGCGCGCGCTTGGAGCAGATCACCTCGCCCAGGTAGACCTCATCCACCGGGGCCTCATCGGCGATGCGGGCGTAGAAGTCGCGCCGTGTCGCGGCGTTCCAGTGATAGGCGACGGGGCCCAGGGTCAGGTAGGTCATCGGGCTTACCGCCATTTCTTGGTCTCGAAGGCGCCTTGCGTCTGTTTCTGCCCCTCGGTCAGGGCGATGAGGTCGGCCATGTTCGCGGGCCGGCCGGCGCGAATGTCGTCGACCGCCTTGCGGAAGGCCGAGACCACGCCGCGCACGTAGGATTTCGACCGCTGCCGCCCCTCGATCTTGAAGGCGTGGACGCCGGCCTCGATCAGGTCGGGCAGCAGTTGCGACAGGTTCAGGCTGATGGGTTCCTCGAAGGCGTAGTAGCCTTCGGGCCGGTGCGGGGCGGTGTAGCGGCCCTTGCAGATGGTCGGGTAGCCGGCCATTTCCTGTGCGCCGAAGCGGTCGATGGTGAACCCCGCCAGTTGCGACGACATGGTTCCGTCGGGATGGCGGGCGTATTCCACGTCGGAGGCGGGCGAGCAGACGCCGTCCATGTTGGTGGATTGGCCGGTCAGGTAGTTGGTCAGGCTGCAGCGGCCCTCGACCATCAGGCCATGGTTGCCGAAGATGAAGGTCTCGATCTCGCAGGGGATTTCCTTGCGGATCTGGCGGATCTCGGGGATCGTCAGGATGCGCGGCAGGACCACGCGCCTGACGCCGAAGTTCTGGCAGTAATAGCGGATCGCCTCGGGGCTGGAGGCGGCGGCCTGCACCGAGAGATGCAGGCGGATGCCGGGATGGCTGCGGGCGATGTAGTCGGCCACGCCCATGTCGGCGACGATGAAGGCGTCGACCCCCAGCCGCGCGCCGGTATCGGCCGCCTGCCGCCAGAGGTCGACCTTGCCGGCGGGGGGATAGGTGTTCAGCGCCAGCAGGACCCTGGTCCCGCGGGCGTGGGCATAGGCAACCGATGCGGCCAGTTCGTCGGGGGTGAAGTTCAGGCCGGGAAAGTTGCGGGCGTTGGTGGCATCCTGAAAGCCGCAGTAGACGGCATCGGCGCCGGCGTCGACGGCGGTGCGCAGGGCGGCGGGGGTGCCGGCGGGGCAGATCAGTTCGGCAAGACTGTCGGCGGGGCTTTCGGGGGTGCTTTCGGGGGGCGCATCTTCGGTCGGTATCCCTTCAGGCCGGGGCGTAGGAGCGGCGGAGCCGGGCCAGAACGGCGCGGCCGGGGCGGCCGAACATTGCGGCGGTTTCCTCGGCGATCGAGCCATCCACATCGTCCAGCGCGTTGCGCAGGCGCACCACCGCCTCGGTATCGCCGGAAACCTCGAGATCGCGCGAGAAGAAGGCGGCGTCGCCGTCTTCCTCGGATCCAGCAGTTCCAGGAGCAGCAGGAAGCGCCCGCGGATCACCGCGCCGGCCGGGGGTGCGGCATCGCGCGGCACGGCGCGGAAGACCAGCGCCTGCGGATCGGGCCGCAGGTGCAGCGCGAAGGGCAGTTCTACCGGGTCGATCAGGAAATCGGTCGCGCGGTGATCGCCAAGGCGGGCGAAGAGCGACGGATGCGCGGACGCAATGCGCCGCACCACCCGCGTCAGCAAGGGTTGCACCAGGGCACAGGCCAGCCGCGCCGCGACCCTTTCGCCGGGCCGGGCCGCCCGGCGCGGCGATGCGCTGTCGCCGGTCATGCCGCTGTCTCTCCGGGCCGGGCGGCTCCGGCGCGCTGGGTGGCCTGCCGGCACCAGGCCAGAACGGCGTCTGCCTGCGGCGGCAGGGCCTCGGCCATGGGTCCGGCGAAAAGGCCGAAGGCGGCGCGATGGGTGTCGGACAGGCCGATCAGCACCGGGATGCCCTGAGCGACGGCCTCGGCGATCAGGGGGCGGAAGCCGCGGCCCTCGGCTTCGGCCTGGCCGAATTTGTTCAGCACCACCAGGTCGGCGCCGTGACGTTCCAGACGCGCAGAGGCCAGTCCGACGGCCTGCTGCATGGCGCCCGCGTCCATCCGGCAGGCCTGCGATCCCGCCCCGAGATCCTGGGTGATACGCGCCAGCGGCCCGTCCGGCAGGAGCCAGAGGTCGCAATCGCAGGCCCCCGGCGCGGCAAAGGCATCGGCGGCACGCAAGGCGCCCAGGACGCGCAGGCCATCCTGTGTCAGCCGGGAAACGACATCGGAGAGGAGGCGGTCGGTGGCGCCGCGCCCGGTGGCCGTGACACTGGCAAGGATCATCGTCTCAGCTCCGCTCGAACCTGGGGAAAAGCACGTCGTTTTCCAGCGCGATATGGGCCGCGAGATCGTCAAGCAGCTTTGCGGTGCCGGCATAGAGCGCCCGCCAGGACCCGCAGGCGTGATCGGGCGGCGTGAGGTCCGATGTCAACTGGCGAATGCGCCGGATGTTTTCTGCGTGGTCGTCATGCTCGGCGCGCATCACCGCGATGGGGTGGCCTATTCCCGGCATGCCGCCAGCGCGCAGGGCGGGGAACAGCACCCGTTCCTCCTTGGCCATGTGATGTTCCATCTCGTCACCAAGGAGCGCCAGTTGCCGTGCCAGCCCGCGCGGCACCCGGGCATCGTCGGCGTGGACGGCTTCGACCCGTTCGGCCAGGGGTTGCAGCGTCGCCAGTTCGGCGCGATGGACCGCGTGATAGCGCGTCAGGATATGGTCGATCAGGGCATCGGTCTGCTGCGGAACGGCAGTGTCAGCGGCGTCGGACATGGATCAGGGTTCCAAATCGCTTGTTTTGCGGGGCCGAATTGGCCATTGAAATACCGATTACACCCGCTGAATGCGCATTGTAAATACCAAATCAGGAGCCGGACCATGCGCCTCACCTCTTTCACCGATTTCGGCCTGCGGGTGTTGATGCGGCTGGCGGGCGATCCGGACCGGGCCTTTACCACCGCCGACCTGGCCGACGAATTCGAGGTGTCGCGCAATCACCTGGCCAAGGTGATCTCGGCCCTTGCCGGTGCTGGATACCTGGAGACGCGCCGGGGCGGCGGCGGCGGCGCGGCGCTGGCCCGGCGCCCCGAGGATATCCGGCTGGGTGAGGTGGTGGCCTTTCTGGAATCCGATCAGGCGATCGTCGAGTGTTTCCTGCCGGGCGGGGCGGCCTGCACCCTGACGCCGCGCTGCCGGCTGAAGGCGCGGCTGGCCGGGGCAGAGGCCGCCTTCATCGCCGACCTGAACCGCAGCACGCTGGCCGATTGCGTCTATCGCCCGTTGCAGGTCTGACGCGCCGGAAGGCCGGACCGCAGGGGCGATCAGACCTCGGCCACGGCGACCCGCCGCCCATTGGCCGCCGAAAGCGCGATGGCGTGGATGGTCTTTTCGATCTCCAGCCCTTGGGTGAAATCGACGGTCGGGCGGGTGTCGTCGCGGATCGCCCTGAGAAACCCCCAGAGTTCGATGATCTTCAGGTCGTTGAAGCCCAGCTGGTGACCGGGTGCGGGGCAGAAGGCGCCGTAGGGCGGGTGATCGGGCGAGGTCAGGATGGTGGTAAAGCCCTGGGTGGCGCGGTCGCCCCGGTTGCGGAACAGGTGCAGTTCGTTCATCCGTTCCTGGTCGAAGATCAGCATCCCCTCGGTGCCGTGCAATTCGAACCCCAGCCGGGATTTGCGGCCCCAGGCGCTGCGCGATGCGGCAAAGGCGCCCTTTACCCCGCTGGCAAAGGTCAGGAGCGCGGTGGCGGTGTCTTCGTTCTCGACCTCGGCGGTACCGGTGCCGTCGACCAGGGGGCGGGTCTTGTAGACGGTGGCGATTTCGCCCACGACGCTGTCGATCGGCCCGGCGACCAGGGTCAGCAGCGAGATCAGGTGGCAGCCGATGTCGCCCAGAACGCCCAGGCCGGCCTGTTTCAGGGTCGCGCGCCAGGTCCAGGGCAGGTCGGCGTCGGCCAGGTAATCTTCGTCCACCCAGCCGCGGACATGGACCAGGCGGCCTATCGTCCCCTCTTGCACCAGGCGGGCGGCGTGGGTCACGGCGGGATTGGCGAGGTAGTTGTAGCCAAGCTGGGTCTTGCGGCCCGAGGCGCGGGCGGCGGTTTCCATCGCGCGGGCATCCTGCAACGTCAGGGCCATGGGCTTTTCGCACCAGACATGCTTGCCCGCCTGCAGCGCGGCAATCGCCATTTCGCGGTGCATGCCGTTCGGCGCGGTGATGGAGACCACGTCGATCGCCGGGTCGGTCAAGAGGTCACGCCAGTCGGTCGTCGCGCGGGCGAAGCCGAACTGGGCCGCCATGTCGCGGGCCTTGTCGGCCGGGATCTCGGCCAGGGTTTCCAGCCGGACGGGCGGCAGGTCGCCCATCACCGCGCCCACGTTGCGCCAGGCCAGCGCATGGGCCTTGCCCATGAAGCCGGTGCCGATCAGACCTACGCCAATTTCCATAAGCTGCCCTTTCACCCAACCTGTTCCAGCCAGTCACGAAAGGTTTCCACAACCTCCGCGTCGCAATCCACCAGATGCTGCGGCGCGGGGTAGTCGCCGTCGTGGACATCCTTGACGAAACGGCCCATCGCCTCGACCCGCATCGATTGCAGCCGGTCGTATTCGGCGGCAAGGTCGGCATAGACCTTGGCGTGGCGCGGGACCTTGCCGCGGTTCTGGCCCAGCACATCGTCGGTGAAAAGATACTGCGCATGTCCGGCCGTGCCCGCGCCCATCGAGATGAGGAACAGGTTCGTCCGTTCCGCGATCAGGCGGGTGATGGAATGCGGCACCACCTCGATCTCGACGGCGAAGGCGCCGGCCTCTTCCAGCGCCCGGCACTGGTTCCAGACCAGCTGCGCGGTTTCCAGCGTCTTTCCCACCGCCTTGAAGCCGCCGGTCCAGGTGCGTTTCGAGGGGATCAGGCCGACATGGCCACAGACCGGCAGGCCGTGGTCGGCCATCGCGCGGACGGTGGCGGGCGAGCCGGAGCAGTAAAAGGCGTCGGCCCCGTGTTTATAAAGCGGGAAGGCCCAGCGCAGGAAATCTTCGGTCCCGCCGATTTCGTAGAAGTTGTCGCCGGGAAAGGCGAAGGCTTCGGGTGCGACCTCGCGGAAACGGCGGTCCATGATCATCGACGGCGGCACGGAAAGCAGCTCTACCCCCGCCCTGGCCGCTGCCTCGGCCTCGTCCAGCGTCTCGACGCGGAGCATGGCGAACTGATGCTTGCCACGGGCATCCATCAGGTCCCTGACGGTGGGCGGGGCCATCACACGACCTCGACGAAGACGCGATCACCCTCGACCTTTACCGGATAGGTCCGCAGGTTGACGCAGACCGGGGCGCGCATCGCCTCGCCGGTGCGATAGTCGAACTGGCCGTTGTGTTTCGGGCATTCGATCAGGTGGCCCATGACCAGGCCATCGCAAAGGTGGACCTGTTCGTGGGTGCAAAGACCGGCGGTCGCAAAGAACTCTCCTTCCGGCGCGTGGTAGATGGCGAAGGTCTGGCCGGCGTGATCCCAGCGGATCAGGTCTTCTTCGTCCACGTCCGAGGTGGAACAGGCGTCAATCCAGGGCATGTGCGTGTCCTTATTCTGCGGCGGCGGGGCGCATCATGCCCGGCACGTACTGGTGGAAATCCTCGCGGTAGGGCTTGGCCGTGGGCGGCAGGTCCCGCTTGATGAAATAGTCCTCGTTCAGCACCTGGCGCCTGATTGCCGGCCACATCTCGGCAAAGGCCTGGCCGATGGACCGGTTGGGCGGCGGCAGGTCGTTCCTGATGGTTTCGTGCAGGCGGGGCAGCGCGTGATAGGGAACCATCGGGAACATGTGGTGTTCGACGTGGTAATTCATGTTCCAGTAGATGAAGCGGCTGACCGGGTTCATGTAGACGGTGCGGCTGTTCAGCCGGTGGTCGATCACGTTGTCGGCCAGCCCGCCGTGCTGGAGAAGCCCGGTCATGACGTGGTGCCAGGCGCCATACATGCGCGGCAGGCCGATCACCATCAGGGGCAGGACCGAGCGCATCCAGACCGCCAGGGCAACGGTCGCGGCATAGATCGCCAGGTGGACGATGGCGGCGTTGCGAACCTTGCCCCATTCGCTTTGCGGCACGAAGGTCCGCTCTGCCGGCGTCGGGCCGGAAATCGCGTTGCGGACCAGGTTCGGAAAGAACCGCAGGACATCGAGGATGCCGAAGAAGTTCAGGATCAGCTTGGCCACTTCGGGCGGGCGCATCACGGCGATTTCCGGGTCGCGGCCGACGAAATAGGTTTCGGAATGGTGGCGCGCGTGGCTCCACCGCCAGGTGGCCGGATTGCGCATGATCATGAAGCTGGCGATCTGGTAGACGACATCGTTCATCCAGGGCGTCCTGAACGCGGTGCCGTGGCTGCATTCGTGCCAGCGCGAATCCGAGGCCGATCCGTAGAGGACGCCATAGGCCAGCCAGAACGGCGCCGACCACCACGACGGCCAGAGCGCGATGCCGATGCCGGCGAGCAGGATCATGCTGCCGTAAAGGATGACGGTGTCGCGGATGGCCGGGCCGTCGCTGCGGGCCATCAGATCCTTCATCACCTTGCGCGGCACTTCGGTATGATACCACTCTGCCGCCGTCAGACCGCTTTCCACCGCGCGTTTCGCGTCGGCCCCGAAGAGACTGTAGTCCCGCTTGTTCATCCCTGACCTCCGCTGCGCCCCCCGCGTTCCCGACCGGAACGCCCCTCTCTCTCTGCGTGGATAAGTCGCACCTGCCCCGATCGCCAATAGCCGATGTTGCATGTTTCGTCATGAACCATCATGATCGGGCGAAACCTTGATGGTATTTCGTCAGATCGCATGGCAAAGCGCCCCACCATCCATGATGTCGCCCGCGAGGCCGGTGTGTCCAGTGCCACGGTCGACCGCGTCCTGAACGGCCGCGAGCGGGTGCGCGAGGAGACGGCGCGCAAGGTCTATGAGGCCGCGCGGCTGATCGGCTATCATGCGGCACCGCTGATCGGGCAGCGGGTGCAGGCCGATTTGCCCAGGTTGCGGCTGGGGCTGGTGCTGCACAAGGAACGCCAATCGTTCTACCAGCAGTTCAAGGCCGAGGCCGAGCGGGCCGTGACCCAGGCCATCGGGGTTCGCGCCTCGCTGCACGCGGTCTTTGCGGCGTCACAGGCGCCCAAGGATTTCACCGAACTGATGGACGGCATGGCGGGGCGTGTCGATGTCATCGCGGCCACGGCCGTGACCCACCCCGAAGTGACCGAAGCGGTGATCCGGCTGAACGACAGGGGTATCCCCTGCTTTTCCCTGCTGAACGATTTTGGCCAGGGGGTGCGGCAGAATTACCTTGGCCTCAACAACTTGAAGGTTGGGCGCATCGCGGCACACATGATGGCCACCGCCGCGCACCATGGCGGCAAGATCGCGGTCTTTGTCGGCGGCTATCGCTGGCATGGGCATGAGTTGCGCGAGACCGGGGTGCGCAGCTATTTCCGCGAATACGGGCCGCAATTCCAGGTTCTGGACACGCTGATCAACCTGGAGACCCGGCAACTGACCTATGAGGCGACGCTGGATCTGTTGTCGCGCCATCCCGACCTGCGGGGAATCTATTGCGCCGGCGGCGGGATGGAGGGGGCGATCGCCGCAGTGCGCGAGGCCCGCGCGCCGGGCGAGGTTGCGCTGGTCGTCAACGAGCTGACACCGGAAAGCCGGGCGGCACTGATCGGGCGGCATGTGACGATGGTGATCGGCACCCCCCTGCCCCAGTTGTGCAACGACCTGGTCCGCCTGGCGAGCGAAGCGGTCAGCAATGGGATGAAATCCGTTCAGGGCCAGCACTTTCTGCAGCCGGACCTTTACCTGCCCGAGAGTGTTTGACGAAAAACAATCAGGTTTGCGCGCGTCATTTCGTCAGGAATGATGGGATCGCCCCGCGGCGGATTGACGCGATGGCATTGTGTCGCGGAATGTCCGGCCAGCAAAAACACCGCAGTCGGGATGCCGGGAATGATCCACTTTGCACTGAACCACATGACGGTGGCCCGGTTGTCCTTTCGGGAACTGGTGGCGCTGGCCCGAGATCTGGGCTGTGTCGGCATCGAGGCGCGCAACGACCTGCCGCAACCGCTGTTCGACGGGATGCGGCCGGAAGAGGCCGGCGCGCTGGTGCGGGACAATGGCCTGCGCCTCTTGGCCGTGGCCGAGGTCAAGCGGTTCAACGACTGGTCGCCGGACAAGGCGGCCGAGGCGCTGGCGCTGATGCGGATCGCCAGGGCGGCGGGGGCCGAGGCGGTCAGCCTGATCCCGCGCAACGACAACCTGGGCATGGGCAACGGCGAGCGGCAGGCGAACCTTCGCGTCGCGCTGAAGGCGTTGAAGCCGATGCTGGAGGATCACGACCTGATCGGCATGGTCGAGCCGCTGGGCTTTGAGATCTGCGCGCTGCGCCACAAGTCGGAGGCGGTCGAGGGGATCGAGGCCGTCGGCGGCAAGGGACGGTTTCGGCTGGTCCATGACACGTTCCACCATGCGCTTGCGCATGGCGGGCCGCTTTACCCCGACCATACGGGCATCGTCCACGTCTCGGGCGTGATCGACCAGGAGGTAGGCCTTGCCGAGATGCGCGACCCGCATCGCGTGCTGGTGACCAAGGGCGACCGGCTGGACAATATCGGGCAGATCGCCGCGCTGCGGGCCGCCGGCTGGACCGGCCCGGTCAGCCAGGAGGCCTTTGCGCCCGAGGTTCACGCCCTTGCCGACCCGGCGGCCGCGCTGGCCGGGTCGTTCGACTTCATCCGCCAGGGGCTGTCGGCCTTGGCGGCCTGAGTTCAGACCCGCGAGGGAACGGGTCTTTCCGGCATGATCGGGATGCCGCCGGACATCCCCCAAAGGGAGAGAGAAATGAAAAAGACGCTTTTTGCCGCAGGCTTTGCCGCCTTGATGGGCACCACCGCGATGGCCGAGGGGATCGGCGTGTCGATGGCGCTGTTCGATGACAACTTTCTGACCGTGCTGCGCAACGGCATCCAGTCGCAGGCGGATGCCGCCGGCCTGGGCGTGCAGATCGAGGACGCGCAGAACGATGTTGCCAAGCAACTGGACCAGATCAACAATTTCATCGCCTCGGGCGTGGATGCGATCATCGTGAACCCGGTCGACACCTCGGCCACGCAGGCGATGACCGATGCCGCCGCCGCCGCCGGCGTGCCGCTGGTCTATGTGAACCGCCAGCCGATCAACGTCGATACCCTGCCCGACAACCAGGCCTTCGTCGCCTCGAACGAGGTCGACAGCGGCACGCTGGAGACCATCCAGCTTTGCGACAACTGGGCGGCCGAGGGCAAGACCGAGGTCAATGTCTATGTGATGCAGGGCGAGTTGTCGAACCAGGCCGCGGTGCAGCGCACCCAGGACATCTATGACGTGATCGAGGCCGGCAAGTGCAAGGTCAAGATCAACGTGATCGACCAGCAGACCGCCAACTGGTCGCGTGACCAGGCCCAGACCCTGATGACCAACTGGCTGTCGACCGGCGCCGCCTTTGATGGCGTGATCGCCAACAACGACGAGATGGCCATCGGCGCCATCCAGGCGATGAAGGCCGCAGGCATCGACATGGCAACGGTGCAGGTCGGCGGCGTCGACGCCACGCAGGACGCCCTGGCCGCGATGCAGGCGGGCGACCTGGACGTGACGGTGTTCCAGAACGCCGCCGCGCAGGGCGGCGGGGCCCTGGATGCGGCGGTGAAGCTGGCCGCCGGCGAAGCCGTGGATCAGAAGGTCTGGGTGCCGTTCGAACTGGTGACCCCGGCGAACGTGGCGGACTACGCCTCGAAGAACTGATCCCGTCAAACGGGACCATGGGGCGGCCAGCACGGGCCGCCCCGGCTGTTTTTGGGAATGCCGCGGCCCTCTTGGCCGGATATTCCGACACTACATCGCAAGGGAGGGAGGGCGACATGGCGGAGGCAACGCACGGTCTTGGCGGGTTGAAATACGATCCGGCGAAGCGGACGCGCGCGCCGGAATGGAACGTGTTCGGCGCCCTGGTGCTGATCGTCCTGATCTTCGAGGTGCTGAACCGGCTGCAGGGCGGGTCGTTCCTGTTCAACATGCGCGACAATGTCGACGCGATCTTCAACCAGCAGCGGCTGGACATCATGATCCTGCAGGTGGCGATCATCGGGATCATCGCGCTGGGGGTGACGCAGGTCATCATCATCGGCGGGATCGACCTGTCGTCGGGCTCTGTCGTCGGCGCCACGGCGATGGTGGTGATGAGTTTCGCCCAGACCGCCACGGTCAACGGCAATCCCAACCCCAAGGCGATCCTTGGCGATTGGGCGATGGACCTGCCGGTGCTGGTGCCGATTGCCGTCGGTATGGCCTGTGGCGTGGCCGCCGGCCTGGTGAACGGGTTGCTGGTCGCCTATACGAAGATCCCGCCCTTCATCGCCACGCTGGGCATGATGGTTTCGGCCCGCGGCGCCGCGCGCTGGTGGTCGAACGGCCAGCCGGTCAGCTTTCCGACCGAGGGTTACGGCCAGCTGGCCAACGGCGATATCGTCGGCGGCGCGACCTTTGGCCTCTTGTCCTGGCCCGGGCAGAACCCGGCGGTGGTCTTTGTGGCTCTGGCGGTCGTCTTTCACGTCGTCATGACCAAGACGCTTTACGGCAAGCGCAGCTATGCCATCGGCTCGAACGAGGCCGCGGCGCGGATGTCGGGGATCAACGTCGACCGCCACAAGGTGCTGGTCTATGCCGTCGCCGGGGTGCTGGCCGCCGTGGCCGCCATACTCCTGACCTCAAAGAACCTGACCGCCCAGGCCGGCATGGGCATGATGTACGAACTGGACGCCATCGCCATGGCGGTGATCGGCGGGGTCAGCCTGGCCGGCGGGCGCGGCTCGATCCTGGGCACGGTGCTGGGGGCGGCGATCTTTTCGGTGATCATCTCGGGCTTCACCTCGATCAGGCTGGATGCCTATTACCAGGAGATGGTGAAGGGCGCGATCATCGTCGGCGCGGTGGTGCTGGACCAGTGGCGCCAACGCAACCGGGCACGGGGGTAAGCGAGATGTCGAAGATCATTCTGGAAACCCGCGGCCTGACCAAGCACTACGGCGGCGTCCACGCGCTGGAAGACGCGAATTTCATCCTGCATGACGGCGAACATGTCGCCGTGGTGGGCGACAACGGGGCCGGCAAGTCGACCTTTGTCCGCCAGGTCACGGCGGTCGAGCAGCGCACCGGCGGCGAGATCCTGTTCGACGGCCAGCGGGTCGAATTCTCGGGCCCGCTGGAGGCGCGCCACGCCGGCATCGAGACGGTGTTCCAGACGCTGGCGCTGGCCGACGACCTGGACGTGCCCTCGAACCTGTTCCTGGGGCGCGAGTTGTTCAAGTTCCGGCTGGGGCCGTTCTCGTGGCTGGACCGCAAGGCCATGCGCGACCGCACGCTGGAGGCCTTGAAGACCACGGCGGTAAAGATCCCCAACGTCGACAACCCGATCCGCAACATGAGCGGAGGGCAACGGCAATGCGTTTCCATCGCGCGGACGGCGGCCTTTGCGTCGAAACTGGTGATCATGGACGAACCCACCGCCGCGCTGGGGGTGCAGGAAACCGCGCAGGTGGAAAACATCATCCGCGGCCTGAAAGAGCGCGGCATCCCGATGATCCTGATCAGCCACAACCTGCGCCAGGTCTTTGACCTGGTCGACCGGATCGTCGTCTTCCGCCGCGGCCGCATCGTCGCCAGCCTGCGCAAAGAGGAAACCGACGGAAACGACATCGTCAGCTACATCACCGGCGTGAAGGGAGGCGCCGACGCCTATGCCTGATCATCGCGACACCGTGGCCGTGATCGCGGGCGGCACGCAGGGGCTGGGCCTGGCCATCGCCGAGGCGCTGGTGGCCGATGGCTGCACCCGGCTGGTTGTCGCCGGGCGACGGGTGGCCGAAGGCGAAGCGGCGGTGCGGCGGCTGGGCGGGCTGGGGGCGGAGGCGCATTTCCAGCGCACCGACATGGGGGTGGTCGCCGATGCGGTCGCGCTGGTGGACGCGGCGGCCAGGCGGTTTGGCCGCGTCAGCGCCCTGGTCAATGCGGCGGCGACGACAGAGCGCGGCTCGATCCTGGATTGCACGCCGGCGGATTTCGACAAGCATATCGCGGTCAACACCCGCGGGCCGTTCTTTGCCTTGCAGCGGTTCGCGCAACTGGCGGTGGCGCGGGGCTACGCCGCCTCGGCCGTCAACATCCTGTCGATGGTGGTGCATTGCGGCCAGTCCTATCTGGCGCCCTATTCGGCGTCAAAGGCGGCCCTGGCGAATGTCACCAGGAATGCGGCGCAGGCCCTGCGCGGGCATCGCATCCGCGTCAACGCCATCAACTGCGGCTGGATGGACACGCCCGGCGAGGACGAGACGCAGCGCCGCTTTCACGGGGCGCAGGATGGCTGGCTTGCGGCCGCAGAGGCGCGCCAGCCGATGGGCATGCTGGTGAAGCCTGTTCATGTCGCCGGATTGGCGAGCTATTTGCTATCCGATGCGTCCGGCGTGATGACCGGGGCATTGGTGGATTTCGATCAGAACGTCGCCGGAGCCTATCCGGAGTAAGGAGAAAGATGACGATCAGGTTCGGGCTTCTGGGCGCGGGGCGCATCGGGAAGGTTCACGCAAGGGCGGTGTCGGGCAATCCGGCCGCCCGGCTGGTGGCGGTGTCGGATGCGATGGCGCCGGCCGCGCAGGCAATCGCGGACCAGTATGGCTGCGAGGTGCGGACGATCGACGCGATCGCGGCGGCACAGGATATCGACGCGGTGGTGATCTGCTCGCCGACGGATACCCATGCCGACCTGATCGAGCAGTTCGTCAAGGCCGGCAAGGCGGTGTTCTGCGAAAAGCCGATCGACCTGTCGCTGGCGCGGGTGCGGGCCTGTCTGGAGGTGGTGCGGGCCGTGAAGGGCACGTTGATGGTGGGGTTCAACCGCCGGTTCGACCCGCATTTTTCCGCGGTCCGGGGCGAGATCGACAAGGGAACCATCGGCGATGTCGAGATGGTGACGATCACCAGCCGCGACCCCGGCGCGCCACCGGTGGATTACATCAAGCGCAGCGGCGGGATCTTCCGCGACATGACCATCCATGATTTCGACATGGCGCGGTTCCTGCTGGGCGAGGAGGTGACCGAGGTTTCCGCCATGGCGGCCGTGCTGGTGGACCCGGCGATCGGTGCGGCGGGGGACAGTGACTCGGTCCAGGTGATGCTGAAGACCGGCTCGGGCAAGATGGCGGTGATCTCGAATTCGCGGCGGGCGACCTATGGCTATGACCAGCGGATCGAGGTGCATGGGTCAAAGGGCGTGGTCGCGGCCGAAAACCAGCGGCCGGTGTCGATCGAGGTGGCGACAGGGGCGGGATATACCCGGCCGCCGCTGCATGATTTCTTCATGACCCGCTATACCGAGGCCTATGCGGCGGAAATTGCCGCCTTTATCGACGCGATGGGCGGCAAGGCCAAGGCCAGCCCTTCGGGCGAGGACGGGCTGTTGGCGCTGGCGCTGGCCGAGGCGGCGCTGAAGTCGGTGGCCGAGGGCCGGGTCGTGAAGATGACCGAGGTGCTGTGAGGACGCCCCCCGGGGCGGAGCCGTGCGCGGCAGCCCCGTCATGCCACCTGAACCCGGCGGGGGCGCCGTGACCGTCAGCCGGCCGGATCCCCTGCCAGCCCCGGGGCAAGCGGAACCAGCGCCCCGCGCGCGGTGACGACATGGGCGGCTACGGCATGGGCGCGGCGCAGGGCGGGTTCCGTTTCGGCCCCGCAAAGGCGGTTGGCCAGATAGCTGCCGTTGAAGCTGTCGCCCGCCCGTCGTATCGACGGGGGCAACCTGGCCACGCCGAATTCCCGATAGCCGGTATCATCCAGCAGCCCGATCGGCCCGCCGCCGTTCTTGACCACCACTTCGGCCGCACCCGCCGCCTGCCAGCGCGCGGCGCAGGCGGAAAGCCCGGCATCGCCGAACCATTCGGCCTCGTCCTCGAAACTGGGCAGCAGGATTTCCGCGCCCTCGGCCGCGCGGGTCAGCCAGTGGCGCATGGCATCGGCCCCCTGCCACAGGCGCGGGCGCAGGTTGGGGTCAAAGGCCGTCAGCTTGCCCGCCCGCCGCGCCGCGACCAGCCGGGCGATCAGCGCCTCGCGCCCCGCATCGGGCAGGATCGCCAGGGTTATCCCCGAGAGATAGACCGCATCCGCCGCGCCAAAGGCCCGGTCCAGCAGCGCCGGGTCATCGGCCAGCAGCCGCGCGGCGGACTGGCCGCGCCAGTAGGCGAAACTGCGTTCGCCGGCGTGCAACTCTATCGAATAGAGCCCGACCGAGCGCGTCCGGTCGATTTCGACATGGCGGGTTCCGATCCCGCTTTGCTGCAGGAAAGCCAGCATCCGGGGGGAAAAGGGATCGTTGCCCAGCCGGGTCAGGTATTCGACCTGCCAATCGCCGGAAAGGCAGGCGCGGGCATACCATGCCGTGTTCAGCGTATCGCCCGCAAAGCCCAGCCGCCAGAGATCGCCCCCGCCGGCTTGCGACAGTTCGACCATCGCTTCGCCAATGGAAAGGAAGGTCTTCATGCACGGGCCTCCAGACGGACGGCGGTTTGCATGCCTTCGGCAAGCATCCGGGCCAGCGGCCCGACGACAGCCGCCCGCCAATCGGCTGCCGCGCGCAGGGCGTCGGGCATCAGGCCCGGCAGGCCGGACAGGGCGTCAAAGATCGCCCCGGCCTCTTGGGGGGCAGCGGTAAGTGCGGCGTTGATTTCCGCCGCGCGCGGGTCGCGCAGGTCGTAGGGCTGGCCCGCATCGGTCTGCCCCAGGGCATAGCGCATCCAGGCCGCCGTGGCGAAGGCGAAGGGCGCGAGCGGCCGCCCGCCGGCCAGCGCCGACAGCGCGGGTTGGAAAATCCGCTGCGGCAATTTCTGCGTGCCATCCATGGCGATCTGATAGGTCTCATGCGCAATAGCGGGGTTGCGGAACCGCCCTTCCAGCGCCGCCGCGTAGGTTGCAAGGTCGACCCCAGGCAGGGCCGGCAACTCTGCCGCCGCCGCGCGCAGGTGGCGTGCCACCAGCCGGGCCAGTGCCGGATCCGTCATGACATCCCGGACATGGCGGTGGCCCGACAGGAACCCCGCATAGGCCAGCATCGAATGGCTGCCGTTCAGCATGGTCAGCTTCATCCGCTCATAGGGCGCGACGTCGGCGACAAAGATGGCGCCGCCTGCCTCCCAGGCGGGGCGACCCTGCGGGAAGCGGTCTTCGATCACCCATTGCAGGAAGGGTTCGGTCTCGACGGCGGCAAGATCGGTGCATCCGGTCTGGCGACGGGCCTCGGCCAGGGTTTCATCGGTGGGCGCCGGGGTGATCCGGTCGACCATCGAGGAGGGAAAGGCCACCTCGGCCGCGATCCAGTCGGCCAGATCGGGATCCTGGATGCGGGCGAAGCTGATGACCCCGCCGCGCAGGAGCCGGCCGTTTTCGGGCAGGTTGTCACAGGACAGCACCGTGAATGGCGCCTGCCCTGCCCTGCGCCGCGCGGCGAGTGCGGCAACCAGCAGCCCCAGCGCCCCCGAAGGCGCATCCGGTGTCGCCAGATCGGCGCGAACCGCGGGATGCTCCGGGTCGAAAAGGCCCGTCGCCCGGTCGATGCCATAGCCCTTTTCGGTCACGGTCAGGGTGACAATTCGCACCGCCGGATCGACCAGCGCCGCCAGAGTTGCCACCGGATCGGCCGCGATCACATCGCGGATGGCTGCGATCACCCTGGCCGATGTGCCCGCCGCCCCGCGCTCGATCAGCGTGTAGAGCCCGTTCTGCGGGTTCATCGCCTCGGCCACCGCGGTCGAGCGCAGGCTGACCCCGGTGATCCGCCAGTCGCCCCCCGCGGCCGCCAGCGCATCATCGGTCAGGACCGCCTGATGGGCGCGGTGAAAGGCGCCGATCCCCAGATGGACGATGCCGCGCCCATGTGCCGCCGGATCATAGCCCGGCAGGCGCGCCTGCCCCCGGATGGCCGCCAGAGAGGACAGGCGGTTCATCGCAGCCCCTCGGCCGGGTGGTCCAGCGCGGTCATGATTCCGCGCAGTTCGGCCAGACCCTTCAGCCGCCCGATCGAAGGATAGCCGGGCTGGGCCTGCCGCCCCAGGTCGTCCAGGATGTCCTGGCCGTGGTCGGGGCGGAACGGGATGGATGCGTCGCCCCGGCCTGCTGACTTGCGGCGACGCTCCTGGCGCAGGACGGCGGCGATCAGCGCCACCATGTCGGTGCCGCCGCCCAGATGCTCGGCCTCGTGAAAGCTGGTTCCGATGCCCTCGCCCTCGCGCAGGACATTGCGCAGGTGCAGGAAATGCACCCGGTCGCCCAGGCGGTCCATCATGCCGGGCAGGTCGTTGTCGGGTCGCGCGCCCAGCGACCCGGAACAGAGCGTGATGCCGTTTGCCGGCAGATCCACCGCCTGCATCGTCGCCCTGTAGTCGGCCTCGGTCGACATGATGCGCGGCAGGCCCAAGAGGGGGAACGGCGGGTCGTCGGGGTGGCAGCAGAGCCGCATCCCCAGGTCCTGCGCCAGCGGGGTCACTTCGGTGAGGAAATCGAACAGGTGGCGGCGCAGTTGCTCGGCCGGGATGCGCGCATATTCCGCCAGGTGCCGGCGCACGTCGGCCAGGCTGAAATTCTCGGCGGCACCGGGCAGGCCAAAGACCACGTTCCGGGCCAGGGCGGCCTTGCGATCCTCATCCATCGCGGCAAAGCGGCGGGCAGCCTCTTCAACGACGCTGGCGGGGAAGTCCCGGGCCGCTTCGGAACGGGCAAGGATGTGGATGTCGAAGGCGGCAAAGTCGACCAGGTCGAACCGCATGCAGGTGCCGCCCGTCGGCAACCGCCAGGCCAGGTCGGTGCGGGTCCAGTCCAGCACCGGCATGAAATTGTAGCAGATCACTTCGATCCCGGCGGCGTGCAGGTGCCGCAGCGAGGTCTTCCAGTTCGTGATATGGTCGCGCCAGTCACCTTGCTGTTTCTTGATGTCCTCCGACACCGGCAGGCTTTCCACCACCTCCCACGCCAGGCCCGAAGGGGCACCGTCCCGCATCTGGCCGATCTCGGCCTGGCGGCGGGTGATCTCTTCCGGCGACCAGATGGCGCCCGTCGGCACATGATGCAGGGCCGACACCACCCCCTGGACCCCGGCCTGCCGCATATCGTCGACCGAACACAGGTCCTTGGGCCCGAACCAACGCCAGGTTTGCCGCATAGACTGCCTCCTCCAGATCAGTTGCCGCCGAAGCTAGCACCATTCTTTTGCGTTGACTAGTATGGAAGTATGGTAGTAGAACCCGGCAAGGGAGGACGACCATGAGCGCGAATCCGCTTCAGGTTCAGCTGCTGGCGCAGGGCGCGGCCGTCGGGCCGCAGCTGCACCGGCTGTTGCGCGACCAGATCATCCGGGGCGAGATTCCGCCCGGTGCGCGCATTTCGGAAACCGAGATCGCCAGCAGTTGGGCAGTCTCGCGCCAGCCCGTCCGCGAGGCGTTCATCAAGCTGGCCGAAGAGGGCCTGGTCGAGGTGCGCCCGCAGCGCGCCACCTTTGTCACCCTGATTTCCGTGCCCGCCGTGATGACCGCGCGGTTCATCCGCGAGGCGGTCGAGGCCGATATCGTGCGGCTGGTGGCGGAAACCGCCGATGCGGCCGCGCTGGCGCTGCTGGACCAGCGCATCGCCGAACAGCGGGCGCTTGGGCCGGCGGCCTCGGGCGACGATTTCATGCGCGCGGACGAGGAATTTCACCGCACGCTTGCGGAACTGGCGGCACGGGCGGCGGTGGCCGACCATCTGGAGACGCTGAAGATCCAGATGAACCGGGTGCGCCATATCAGCGCCCGGCAATTCTCGCGCGAGCGGCTGATCGCGCAGCACAGCGAGGTGGTCGAGGCGATCCGGGCCGGCGACCCGACCCGCGCCGCCGCCGCCATGCGCCTGCACCTGCGCGAGATCGTTGCCGATCTGCCCGGCATCATTGCCGGCCTGCCAAACTTCTTTGTCGGCACGGCGCCCGACCTGCCGCCCGGGCCAGAGCATGCCCCGGCAAACCCGCAGCCCCAGGCGCGGGCCGAAGCGTGATCATGACCCCGCCCCCAGCCCCTGCGGGCCTCTCTGCGGAGGGCTGGGCCCTGTGGTTCCGGGATGTCTTCGTTCCGGGCTGGTTGGCCCGCGTCGCGCATCCCGCCGGTGGTGTCTGCGACCATCTTGGCGCCGATGGGCGGCCCGATACGGGCGCGCCGCAAACCGTGCTGGCCCTGTCCCGCAGCCTGTTCACCCTGTCGCATCTTGCGCAGTTGTCGGGCGATGCGGCGCTGACGGCCGGGGCGGGCCGATTGGCCGCCGCCCTGCCCCGCTATCGCAAGGCGCCGGGGCTGTATCGCCAGGCGGTGGACGGTGATGCAGCGGCCGCCCCGGATCCGGCGCTGGAGGTGGCGCGCAGCTACGATCAGAGTTTCGTCCTGCTTGCCCTGGCAACCTGGAACCGGCTGCAGCCGGGGCAGGAGCAAGAGATCGAGGCGATCTGGGCCGCCCTGACCAGGCCACTCTGCGATCCGGCGACCGGGCTTTTGCGCAACGATGACAGCGCGGCCCCGGCGCCGGACCCCGCGCAGAACCCGCATATGCACCTTTACGAGGCCTGCCTGCAGGCGGCGGAAATGTCGGGCAGTGCGCTCTGGCTGGACCGTGCGGCCGGGATCCGCGCGCGCGCCTTGCGGCATTTCCTCGATCCGGAAACCGGCAGCATCGCGGAATTCCTGGCCCCGGACCTCTCGCCCCTGCCCGGCCCGCAAGGCGCCCGGCGCGAGCCCGGCCACCAGTACGAATGGGCGTGGCTGCTGCGCCGCGAAGTCGAGCTGGGCGGCGACCCGGCGGTGGGCGGGGTCGCCGCGCGGCTGATGGATTTTGCCGGACGCCACGGCCATGCACAGTCCGGCCCGATGCGCGGGGCCGTGTTCGACGCGGTGGCCCCCGACGGGGGCGTGATCGAGGACAGTTTCCTGCTCTGGCCGCAGACCGAGGCGATCAAGGCCCTGGCGCAGTCCCATATCGCCGGCGCCACGGGCGCGGGCGACAGGGCCCGGTCGCTGCTGGTCTTGATGTTCGAACGCTGGTTCGCCGGGCGGCCGGCCCATGTGAACCGGCTGGATGCCAGGGGCGGATGCCTGTGGCCGCAGGCTCTGACCCGGCTGTTCTACCATCTGGCGCTCGCGCTGAGCGAAGGCGGGCGGGCGGGCCTCTGGCCCTGTTTCCCCCGCCGACACGACGACCACCCGTCCCGATACCACCCGACATGAAACGGAGGATGACCATGTCCAAGATCAGAACTTTCGGCCTTGCCGCCGCCCTGCTGGCCTCGACCGCCGTCGCGGCGCTGGCCGAAGTGAAACTCGCGCTTTCCACCTCGCAGAACGCGACCGACCCGCTGGCGATCGCCATGGAAGATGCCGCCAAGGCCATCGGCGAGCGCAGCAATGGCGAAATCGTGGTGACGGTCTATCCGTCCTCGCAGCTGGGGTCCGACAATGACGTTCTGGAACAGATCCGCAATGGCGCCGCCATCGCGGTGCTGGTCGATGCCGGGCGCCTGGCGCCGTTCAAGAAGGAACTGGGCATTCTTTCGGCGCCCTATCTGGTGGATGAATGGTCGCAATATGCCGCGATCACCTCTTCCGACCCCTACAAGCAGTGGGTCGAGGACCTGGCTGCCAGCTCGGGCCTGCGGCTGCTGAACTACAACTGGTTCCAGGGCACCCGCCAGATGTTCACCAAGTCGCCGGTGACGGGCCCGGCCGACCTGGCCGGCGTGCGGGTGCGCACCATTGATGCGCCGGGCTGGCTGGCCACCGTCAACGCCATGGGCGCGACCGCCGTGCCGATGCCCTGGTCGGAGGTCTATTCCGCCCTGCAACTGGGCGCAATCGACGGGGCCGAGGCCCAGTTGACCGGGGCTTTCGGGATCAAGTTGCACGAGGTGACGGGCAACCTGGCCTTTACCAACCACGTTCAGCTGGTGACCGGGCTGACCACGTCGGAGGAATGGTTCAAGGGCCTGACGCCGGAACAGCAGGCGATCGTGACCGAAGAGCTGGCCAAGGCGGGCGATGCGGCTTCGGCGGCGACCGTCGCCAAGGGCGAAGAGGTTCTGGCGGAAATGAAGGCCGGCGGCATGGTCGTCAACGAGGTGAACCCCGACGAATTCAGGGCGCTGACCGCCGGCGTCTATGAAGAACTGGGGCTGGTCGAGGCGCGGGCCGCGCTGCAACCCTTCATCGACGCGGCAAAACCCTGATCCATCAGGGGGCGTGGCCCATCCGGCCGCGCCCCCCGCAACGCCTTGGGGGAGGAAGCCATGCTGAAGATCTATGACCGCGTGGAAGAACTGGCCGCCGTGCTGTTTCTTGCCGGCACCGTCCTGGCGGTTCTGGTTGGCGCCATCGGCCGATCTGTCGGGCATCCCGTTCCCGCCGGCCCCGAGGTCGCGCAGCTGTTGTTGATCTGGACCTGCATGCTGGGTGCGGATCTGGTGATCAGGCGGGGCGAGCATATCCGGATCTCGGCGCTGCCGGATGCGCTGCCGCCTTCGGGGCGGCGGGTGCTGCACCTGATCTGCCTGGTCTGCATCATGGGCTTTCTGGGCTATTGCGGCTGGCTGGGCGTGAAACTGGCCATGTCGAACTGGGCCCGCGAGATGGGCGCTTCGGGGCTTTCCTATGGCTGGGTCACCCTGGCCTTTCCGGTGGGGTGCCTGCTGATGATCCTTTCGCTGATCCGCAGGCTGGTCGGGCATGGCCTCTTGCATTCGATCGAACCCGAAACCCGCAGCGCGGAGCAATTGTTGTGACCTCGTTCCTGCTTCTGTGCCTCGCGCTGGGGTTCATGGTTATCGGCATGCCGGTTTCCTTTGCCATCGGGGTTGCCAGCATTCTTTATTTCCTGCTGCCCGACACGCTGATGCCGGATGTGACCGCCGTGCAGCGGATCATTGCCTCCAGCCAGTCCTTCCCGTTGCTGGCGGTGCCGCTGTTCATCCTGGTCGGGCATCTGATGAACGGCTCGGGCATCACGCCGCGCATGATGGCCCTGGCCTCGACCAGCGCGGGATGGATGCGCGGAGGATTGGCGCAGGTCAGCCTGATGCTCTCGGCGCTGATGGGCGGCATTTCCGGCTCGGCGGTCGCGGATGCGGCGATGCAGTCGCGCATCCTCGGCGAGCCGATGGTGAGGGAGGGCTACTCCAAGGGCTTTACCGCCGCGCTCCTGTCTGTCGGCGGGCTGATCACCGCGACGATCCCGCCCAGCCTGGGCCTGATCCTTTACGGCTTTCTGGGCGAGGTTTCGATCGGGCGGCTGTTCATTGCCGGGATCGTGCCGGGCGTGATGCTGACCATTGCCCTGATGATCGCCACCGCCTGGATCGCCAGACGGCGCGACTACAAGCCGGTCAACGAACGCGCCCCCACCCTTGGCGAGGTGATCGCGGCGGTAAGGTCCAGCTTCTGGGCCATCCTTTTCCCGGTCTGGCTGATCGTCGGCATCCGTTTTGGCATCTTTACGCCCTCCGAGGCCGGGGCCTTTGCCGTGGCCTATGCGCTGATCGTCGGCGTGCTGATCTACCGGGAACTCAGCTGGGCGGCCATCGTCGACGCATTGCTGATGTCGGTGCGCGACATTGGCATGATCATGTTCATCATCCTGCTGTCGGGCGCCTTCGGCTATGTCATCACCTTTGAGCGGGTGCCGCAGACGCTGGCGGAACTGGCGCTGGGGCTGTTCTCGTCAAAGATCGCCCTGCTGTTCACCATATCGGCCTTTCTGCTGGTGTTCGGCATGCTGGTCGAGGCGACGGTGATCGTGATGCTGCTGACGCCGATCCTGGTGCCGGTGATCAAGGCGGCGGGCGTCGATCCGGTGCATTTCGGGCTGATCATGATGACGCTGGTCACCTTTGGCGGCATGACGCCGCCGGTGGGCGTGTCGATGTTCACGGTCTGCGGAATCCTGAAATGCCCCTACAAGGAATATACCGTCGAGCTGATCCCGCTGGCCCTGGCCGTATTTGCGGTGGTGATCCTGATGATCGCCGTTCCGCAAAGCGTGATGTTCCTGCCTGACATGATGATGGGGCCCTGACGTGCTTTTGCATCCCGACCGCCTTTTCCCGGCCGATCCCGCGACACGCGCTGTCGCGCGCGATCTCTATGGCGCGGTCGCCCGCCTGCCCATCGTCTCGCCTCATGGACACACCGACCCGCGCTGGTGGGGAGAGAACCCCGCCTTTGCCAATCCGGCGGAGCTGTTCGTGATCCCCGATCATTATGTGGTCAGGATGCTGATCAGCCAGGGCATCCGATACGAGGACCTGGGGATCGGGGCCGGGGCGGAAGCCGACCCGCGCAGGATCTGGCGCTGCTTTGCCGGGCAATATCACCTGTTTCGCGGCACGCCCTCGCGGCTGTGGATCGACCATGCCCTGTCGGGGGTCTTTGGCCTGGAAGACAGGCTTTCGCCCGCCAATGCCGATGCGCATTACGATGCCATTGCCGAACAGCTGGCCACAGCGGCCTGTCGCCCCCGCGCGCTCTACGACCGTTTCGGCATCGAGGTGATCGCCACCACGGATTCGGCGCTGGACGACCTGCGCTGGCATCGCATGGCACGGGAAAGCGGCTGGCGGGGCAAGGTCGTGCCGACCTATCGCCCCGACGCCGTCATCGACCCCGAGGCAGAGGGCTTTGCCGCCGGCCTTGACCGGCTGGGTGAGCTGACCGGCAAGGATACCGGCAGCTGGCAGGGCTATCTGGACGCGCATCGCGCGCGCCGCGCCTTCTTTCGTGACAATGGCGCGACGGCGACGGATCACGGCCATCCGACGCCGCGGACCGCCAACCTGGCCGATGCCGAGGCCAGGGCGCTGTTCGACCGGGTTCGTGCCGGCCGCGCCGATGCCGGGGATGCCGAGGTGTTCCGCGCCCAGATGCTGACGGAAATGGCCCGGATGTCGGTCGAGGACGGGCTGGTGATGCAGCTTCATCCGGGGGCGTCGCGCAGCCACAGCCCCGAGGTGCTGGCGAAATATGGCCGCGACCGGGGTTTCGACATTCCGCTGCCGGTCAGTTTCACGCTGGCGCTGAAGCCGCTGCTGGATGCGGTTGGCATGGACCCGCGGCTGCGGCTGATCCTGTTCACGCTGGACGAAACCACCTATGCCCGCGAACTGGCGCCGCTGGCCGGGGCCTACCCGTCCCTGCGGCTGGGGCCGCCCTGGTGGTTCCACGACAGTTTCGAGGGCATCCGCCGCTTTCGCGAGATGGCGACGGAAACGGCCGGGTTCCTGAACACGGTGGGATTCAACGACGATACGCGCGCGCTCTGCTCTATCCCTGCGCGCCATGATGTCAGCCGCCGCGCCGATTCCGCCTTTCTTGCCGAACTGGTCACTTCGCACCGGCTCGATGAATCCGAGGCGCATGAAATCGCGCCGCTGCTGGCCGGGGGGCTTGCGCGGGACGGCTATCGTCTCTGACCCCTCACGCCGATTTCACAGGCAGGCATATGGACTTGCCCTTGAAAAGCAGAGACAACCCGCCCGATGCGCCGGGTTGCGGCTGGACCGCGATTCCTGAATGGTTAATGTTGCCTGCAACAAATGTGACCGGGGCCCCCTGCCCAAATCGGAGTTCGAGACATGTTCAAGAGGCTTTTCATCGGGGTCATCCTGCTTGGGCTGATCGTGGGGGGGATCGTCTGGTTCAAGTATTTCCGCGACGACATGATCGCGCAATTCATGGGTGGAATGGTGCCTCCGCCGGTGCCCGTCACCACGGAAACGGTGGAACCCGTCACCTGGCAGCCCGGTATCGACGCCATCGGCACGTCGCTGTCGGCGCGCGAGGTCGACCTGGCCATCGAATCCGGCGGCATGGTGCAGGCGATCAGCTTTACCGCGAATGAGGCGATCACCGAAGGCCAGCTGCTTGTGCAAATCGACGACGACAGCGAAGTGGCGGCGGTCGCCGCGGCCCAGGCTGCGCTGAGCGTTGCGCGGGCCGAGGCCCAGCGGGCCAAGACGCTGTCCGACCGTGGCGTTGGTGCGCAGAACACGGTGGAAACCGCCGAAGCGCAGGTGGAAAGTGCCTTGGCACAGGTCGCCCAGCTGGAAACCGCGCTGGCCCACAAGAAACTGACCGCGCCCTTTGCCGGCGTCATCGGCATTCCGCAGGTCGAGGTCGGCCAATACGTGATGGCCGGCACGATCTATGCCACCCTGCAGGACCTGACGCAGATGCGCGTCGATTTCTCGGTGCCGGAACAGCAGATCGGCGTCCTGGCGCTGGACGGCCCGCTGACCGTCGCGACAGAGGTCGGCGATTTCAGCGCCTCGGGCCGCATCATCGCAATCGAACCCAGGGTTGATGCCAATTCGCGCATGGTCGCCGTCCGTGCCGAGGTCGAGAACCCCTCGGGCACGCTGTTCCCCGGCCAGTTCCTGCGGGTCCGCATCTCGCTGCCGACCGAGGAAGGCGTCATCTCGGTGCCGCAAACGGCCGTCAGTTCAACGCTTTATGGCGATTCGATCTATGTCGTGCGTGCGGGCGAGGCCGCCGAAGAGCTGACCGTCGAACAGGTCTTTGTCACCGTGGGCCGCCGCTCTGGCGCGCGGATCGAGGTTATCAAGGGGCTGGTGGCCGGGGATCAGATCGTGACCTCGGGGCAAAACCGGCTGACCCCCGGCAGCAAGGTCAAGATCGACAATTCGGTGGTTCTCGACGCGGCGGCGGCCGAAGGTGCGGCAAGCGCCAAGGCAGGGGAGTAGTCGGATGAACTTCTCTGAAATCTTTATCCGTCGCCCGGTTCTGTCCACGGTGCTGGCGGCGCTGATCCTGTTTCTCGGGCTTGCATCGGTCGTGAACCTGCCGGTGCGGCAATACCCCGAGGTTGAGGAAACGGTGGTCACGATCACCACGGTCTATCCGGGGGCGGCGCCGGAACTGATCCAGGGCTTCATCACCTCGCCCATAGCCGCGGCGGTATCGACCACCGAGAACATCCAGTACGTCACGACCGCATCCCGCCCCTCGGCATCGGTGGTAACGGTGCAGATGCAACTGGGTGCCGACCCCGACATCGCCCTGACCGAGATCATGTCGAAGGTTCAGCAGGTGCGCGGCCAGCTGCCGTCCGAGGCCGAAGACCCCGTGATCGTCAAGGGCACCGGCATGACCTTTGCGCTGATGTATCTGGCGGCGCAGAACCCGAACATGACGCCCGAGCAGCTGACGGAATACCTGGAGCGGGTGGTCCGGCCGCGCGTCACCAATATCGACGGCGTGGCGCAGATGGAAATCATGGGGGCCGCGGAATATGCGATGCGGGTCTGGCTGGACCCGCTGCAGATGGCCGCGCGGGGCGTTACCGCCTCGGATGTCCTGGCCGCGATCCGGTCGTCGAACTTTCTCTCTGCCCCCGGCAAGACCGAGAACGATTACTACATCTACTCACTGACGCTGGATTCCACGGTTCAATCGTCGGACGCCTTTGGCGCGCTGCCCCTGGTGCAGGGCAAGACCGGGGTCGTGCGCCTGCGGGACGTGGCAAGGATCGAGCTTGCCTCGGGTTCGACAGAGGCCATCGTGACCTTTGCGGGCAAGCCGGGCATCTTCATCGGCATCATCCCGGCGCCGGGCGAGAACCAGCTGGACGTCGCCGCGAACGTGCTGGAGGCGCTGCCCGCCCTGCGGGACACCCTGTCGGCGGGCATGACGATCGAGCTGGTCTACGATTCCACCGAAACGATTTCGGCCTCGATCGAAGAGGTGTTCAAGACCATCGCCGAGGCCGTCGCAATCGTGGTCGTGGTGATCCTGCTGTTCCTGGGCTCTTTCCGCTCAGTTGTCATGCCGATCGTGACGATCCCGCTGTCGCTGGTCGGGGTCTGCGCGATCATGCTGGCCCTGGGCTATTCGATCAACCTGCTGACCCTGCTGGCCATGGTGCTGGCCATCGGGCTGGTCGTCGACGATGCCATCGTCGTGGTGGAAAACATTCACCGGCACATAGACGAGGGCATGACGCCGCCGCGCGCCGCGATCAAGGGGATGCGGGAAATCCTGGGGCCGGTGATCGCCATGACCATCACCCTGGCGGCGGTGCTGTCGCCGCTGGCCTTTACCGGCGGCCTGACGGGATCGCTGTTCACGGAATTCGCGCTGACGCTGGCGGGGTCAGTGGTGATCTCGGGCCTCGTGGCGCTGACGATCACGCCGGCGATGTCTGCCCGACTGTTGTCGCACGACGGCGAGGGGCGGTTCCAGAAGATCGTCGACCGGGTGCTGACCGGGGTCTCCAACTGGTATGAAAGGCGGGTATCGACCTCGCTGGATTACCGGCCTGTCACCTTGCTGATGGTGGTGTCGCTGGTCGGCGTGACCGGGTTCATGTTCCTGAACACCTCCTCCGAGTTGGCCCCGGAAGAGGATCAGGGCGCCTTGTTCGCCATCCTGAACGGCCCCCGCTATGCCTCGCTGGAATATACCGATGCCTTCACCGTCGAGATCGGCAAGCGCACGGCGGATATCGCAGAGGTGCAGACCTCGTTCTCTGTCGCGGGCATGGGCGGGGCGTCCAACACCGGGTTCTACATCTGGGCGCTGAAGGACTGGGCGGAACGCAGCCGCAGCCAGGCCGAAATCCAGGCCGAGATCCAGGCGACGCTGGACGGGTCTCCGGGCCTTCAGGGCTATGTCTTTGCCCCCCCGTCGCTTCCCGGTGCCGGGGGCGGCCTGCCGATCTCGATGGTGCTGCAATCGATCCACTCGCCCGACCGCGTGTTCGAAGTGGCCGAGGAGATCAGGCTGAAGGCCATGCAATCGGGCAAGTTCATCGTGGTGCAGAACAGCCTGGCCTTTGATGCGCCGCAGGTGCGCATCACCATCGACCGCGACCGAGCGGCCCAACTGGGCGTGGCGGTGTCGGACATCGGGGCCACGCTGGGCATTCTGGTCGGCGGCGGCGCCGTGGCCCAGTTCGACCGCGATTCCAACAGCTATGACGTGATCACGCAGGTGCCGCGGGACTGGCGCAACAACCCCGAGAAGCTGACCGAATTCTTCGTCCGTTCCAACCTTGGGCAACTGGTGCCGCTGTCGTCGGTCGTGTCGATTGATCCGGGCGTCAGCGCGGCGGCGATCGAACAGTTCAACCAGCTGAACTCGGCCACCTTGTCCGGCATGCCGATGATCGGCCTGACCACGGGCGACGCGCTGGCAGAACTGGAGCGGATTGCCCAGGAAACCATGCCCGACGGGTTCTTCATCGATTATTCCGGCCAGTCGCGGCTGGAGAAGACCGAAGGCAACACCATCCTGCTGGCCTTTGGGGCCGCATTGGTGGTGATCTATCTGGTGCTGGCCGCGCAGTTCGAGAGCTTCCGTGACCCCTTCATCATCATGATGTCGGTGCCGCTGTCGATCTTTGGCGCCATGCTGCCGTTGTTCTTCGGGGTTTCCACGCTGAACATCTATACCCAGGTGGGCCTGATCACATTGATCGGCCTGATCACCAAGCACGGGATCCTGATGGTGGAGTTTGCCAACCAGCAGCGCGAAGACCACGGGCTGTCGCGCCGCAAGGCCATTGTCGCCGCGGCCAAGACCCGGCTCCGCCCGATCCTGATGACCACGGCCGCGATGGCGCTGGCCGTGGTGCCGCTGATCATCGCGGAAGGTGCGGGGGCCGCGGCCCGGCAGGCGATGGGGCTGGTGATCTTTACCGGCCTGATCATCGGCACCTGCTTTACCCTGTTCGTGGTGCCGATGTTCTACACCCTGATCTCGCGCAGCGACGCGCAGTTCCTGTCGCACAAGGCCGCGGTCAAGAAGGAATTCGGCACCGCGTGACACCGAGCCACCGGCCCGGCACCCCGACGGCGGGTCGACCGGGCCGGGCAATTCCCGGAGCAGAGACAGGGATGCGCGGTTTCGTTCGGAAACCGCCTCGACTTTGGGATCCGGCTGGATCAAGCGCGATGGTCCGGCCGGCAAGTCGCGGTGCCGGCCAGAATTTTGTTGTTGCGGCGGCGCATTTGAATCAAGGTGTTGGCATTAGATAAAGAAACCCGGTGGACGCACCGGTGGGGAGCAACCTTTGGCAATCTTCTGGCGGCTTTGGGCGACCGCTTCGGCGACGATGGCGATCGCCATCCTGATTTTCGTCGGCCTGACCCTGATCCAGTTCCGCAACGTCCAGCGCACGCTTCTGGCCGAGCGGGTCGCCGTCCTTGCCCGCAACACGGCCGAGCCTTTTGAGGCGACCGTGGGCCTTGGCCTGCCGCTCTCGTCGCTGCGCAACGCCGCTGCCCTGCTGGAACGCGCGCGGCAGAGCGACGATGCGATCATCGCCATTCACCTGGTCGACCGCGAGGGCAGCGTGCTGCGTCAGGTCGGCGATCTCTCTGCCGATATCCACGCGATGGACTGGCCGGCGGGCTGGCGCGAGGGGCCGAAAAACCTGTTCGCCGGCGACCGCTTCTTCTCCTTCAACCCGATCACCGGGCCGGGCACCGAGGCGCCGGGGGTGATCATCGTCTCGCTGGATGCCAGCGACAGCGTGATCCGCATCTGGGCGATCGGGGCGGAACTGGCCGTGGCGGCGGTGGCGTTCCTGGCGGTCGGCACCGGGCTGATCGGCCTTGGCCTGCGCCGGGCCTTTGCCGCCGAGATTGCCGCCTTCGAGGCGGCCGAGGCCGATATCGAGGGGTTCGAGCGCGACAGCTGGCGCGGGTCGGACGCCGGCGATGAGGCGCCGGCGGGCGAATTGCGTCAGGTGCTGAACGCCGCTTATGGCGGCTATCGGCGTGCCATCGGCGGCGCCGCGGCAAAAGGACCGCCGAGCTGATGGGAGAGAGCCTGCGCCGACTGGAATCGCCTCAGGTCCGGGCGCGGATGACCGCGGTCCTGACCGTCGTCGTGGCGATGGCGGTCTTTCTGTTCAGCTTTGTGACCCTGGTCTCGCTGGATCGCGCGGTAGCACCCGAGTTGCAGCAGCGGATCAAGCTGATCGGCAGCGTGGTGCGCGACAATGTCCAGGAAACCATCTCGGCCGGGATCCCGTTGCAGATGGTGGGCGGCCTTGACGGCTATCTGGGCGCGATGATGGACGAATTCGGCGAGATCCGCCGGATCACCGTCACCACCACACTTGGCGATGTGGTGGCCGACGTCACCCGCGACGAAAAGCCCCCGCTGCTGTCGCGGCTGGGGATCGGTTCGTTCCTGGGATTTTCCGGGGCGGACCTGCGGTTGCCGATCCTGGTCGGGAACGATCTGGTCGGCAGCATAGATCTGGTCAGCAGCGGGCAGTTCATCGAATCGCGGCTGCGCTCGGTTCTGCTGGACGCCGCGGCGCTGGCGCTGGCGGTCATCCTGATCGGGGTCGAACTGGCGCTGGTCGTCACTTCGGATTCGATCTGGCGGCCGCTGCGGGCGATCCTGGCGCTGTCTCGGGAACAGGCGGCGGGCCGGTTCCGTCATACGATCGCCGTAACCGGCTTGCCAGTGTTGCGGCTGGTGGCGCGGCGACTGAACGATCAGGCAGAGGATGTGACGCGACGCCTGCGCGCGGCCGTCACAGCGGCGAAACCTGACGCCCTGCGATCGCCAGCGGCAAACCTTCTGGCCATCCCGGCACTGGCCGACATGCGGCTTGCGCTGTTCACCTTTGCCGCCGCGACCGAGGTGACCGCATCGTTCCTGCCGGTCTATGCCCGCGGCGCCGAACGCCCGGCCTGGCTGGAGCCGGGTCTGGCCGCAGCGGCCCCCTCGGCGCTGTATCTGGCGGTGATGGCGCTGCTTGCGCCGCTGGCCGGGCGCCTGGTGGCACGGTTCGGGCCGCGCCGGGTGTTCTCGGCCGCCGCTATCCCCGCCGCGCTGGCGCTGGCCGGCATGGCGGTGGCCGACACGATCGCCGGCGTGGTCATGTGTCGTGGCGCCATCGCGGTCTGCTATGCCTTTGCCACCATCGCCTGCCAGGACTATGCCCTGGGCCTGCAGGGCAGCGACAGGCCCAGGGTATCGGCGGTGCTGATGGCGATGGTCTTCGGTGGCACCTTCTGCGGCTCGACCATCGGCGGGGTCTTTGCCGACCGCTATGGCTATGGCGCCGCGATGGCGCTGGGTGCGGTCATGGTGCTGGTAGCCGGCCTGCTGGGACGGCGTGGGCTGGTGGCACCCGCAACCGAAACCCTTGGGGCCGCCCTGAGCGAGGCAACGCCCCCGCGGCCGGAACCCGCCCTGTCCCGGCCAGGCGTGTTCCACGCCTTTCTGTTCGGGATCGTGGCGCCAATGAACCTGGTGACCGCGATCTGCATCTGGTATCTCGCGCCGCTGCAGCTTTCGGCGCTGGGGTCGTCGCCGGCCGAGATCGCGCGGGTGATCATGCTGTTCTATCTGTTCCAGCTGGTCTTCGGCCCCCTGGCCTCGGGCATGGCCGCATCGCGCTTTGGGTTGAATGCCACGATCTTCACCGGCGCGGCAATCGCGGCCGCGGCACTTGCCGGCTTTGGTGCCGCGGGCTTCTGGTCGATGACAGCTACCGTGGCGGGGCTGGGCGTGGGTTACGGGCTTCTGCGCGGCCCGGCCCTGGACTTTGCCGCCCAGCAGGCCGCGGCGGTGCCGGGGAGGCTGACGCTTTATCGCGTCGCCGAACGGGCGGTCGCGCTGGCGGGACTGCTGGCGGCCGCCTCGATCCTGAAATACGGTGATATCGACCGCCTGCTGCTGATACTGTCTGTTCTTGTCGTGATCGGATTGCTTCTGTTTACCATGGCGATGGCCGCAGGCCGAAGAACCTGAGAGAGAGGCGAGGATGCGCAAGGGACGCTTGGGTTTCGTGATTGCACTGGGCTGGCTGGCGGCGCTGCCGGCCGCGGCCGAAGAGGCCGCGAAAGTGGCAATCGCCACCTGGCGCGGCTGCGAGGAAGCCTGCCAGGGCTTTCAGGACTATCTGAACGGGACAGGCCATCAGGTCGAGTTCACCATTCTGGATGCGGCGCAGGACAAATCCCGTCTGCCGGGCGTCCTGACCGCCGCGCGCGAAGCGCAGGTCGACCTGATCCTCAGTTGGGGCACCAGCGTGACGATCGGCCTGGCCGGCACGCTGGACCAGCAGGGCGCCGAGGGGCTGAACGGCGACATCCCGCAGATCTTCATGATCGTGGCCGACCCGGTCGGCTCGGGCGTCGTGCGCTCGCTCGAGGAAACCGGACGGCCCAACATCACCGGCACCTACAACCGCATGCCCGAGACGGTGACGTTGCAGGCGATGCGCAACTACATGCCGGCGCTGCGTCACATCGGGCTGCTGTTCAATGCCGACGAGAAGAATTCCACCATCAAGCGCGACGAGCTGGCGGCGCTGGCGTCGGAACAGGGGCTGGACTTCACGGCGCTGGAGATCGCGCTGGATGCCACGGGCAAGCCGATGGAAGAGGATATCGCCCCCAAGATGGCGGCCCTGAAGGCGGCCGGAGTGGAATTTGTCTATGTCGGCAGTTCGTCCTTCCTTCAGGCCCATAGTGCCGCGCTGGGCAAGGCGGCCGGGAGCCGGAAGATGCCGGTGCTGAGCCCCTATGAGGATATGGTGCGCAACGGCGCGGCGCTGATCTCTGTCGCGGCGCGATATTACGATGTCGGCACGCTGGCAGGGCAGTTGGCCGAAAAGATCCTGTTCGACCATGTCGCACCGGGCGATCTGCCGGTGCTGCAGATGAACGACTTTGCCGTTACCGTGAACATGAAGGTGGCCGGCGTGATCGAGGCCTATCCGCCGATGCAACTGGTCAAGGTGGCGGAAATCGTCGAATGAGCCGACGGGCGGGCGCTGACAGACAAGTGCTAGCCGGTCGCCGTTAACCTCTCCTGAGTGCTACCGCCAGGCGGTTTCCCCTGGGAACGTTCCTGTTATCCCTCAAGATTGGCGTGGCAGGCTGCCAGTGGATGCTGTCAGACGAATTCGAACCCGTCGTTTCCCCTGACGGACCACCCTGCCCCGCGGCACGCGCGGTTTCTCTGACACTGCTGCCCAAACCGCTCTCATCCGTCGATTTCGATGTAATGAAAGCTTCGCGCAAATGACGCCTTTTTGTTATGTAAACAAACTACTTGGCCATCACGCGCCGCCGATGAGCGCGACTTTGACCAAGAGGAACACCATGTCCGTTACTGTTCGCGCCCTGACCATGGGCGTTGCCACCTGTGCGCTGACCGCCGGTGCCGTGATGGCTGACCCCAGCGCGGAACTGATCGCTGCCGCAAAAGCCGAAGGTCAGCTGACGACCATCGCACTCCCTCACAACTGGTGCGGCTATGGCGAGGTCATCCAAGGCTTCAAGGACAAGTACGGGATCACCGTCAACGAACTGGACCCGAATGCCGGTTCGGCCGACGAACTGGAAGCCATCAAGGCAAACAAGGGCAACACCGGCCCGCAAGCGCCCGACGTGATCGACGTGGGTCTGGGCTTCGGTCCGCAGGCCGTGGCCGAAGGGCTGGCGCAGCCCTACAAGGTGTCGACCTGGGATACGATCCCGGCCGATGCAAAGGATGCCGACGGTTACTGGTATGGCGACTATTACGGTGTGCTGGCCTTTGCGGTGAACAAGGACATCTTCCCCGAAGCACCGAAGACTTTTGCCGACCTGCTCGATCCCGCCTATGCCAACTCGGTCGCGCTGCCGGGTGACCCGCGCACCGGCAATTCGACGATCATGACCGTCTATGCCGCCGGCCTGTCGCAACAGCCGGATGCCAAGGGTGCCGATGCGCTGAATGCCGGCGTGGCCTATATGAAGGCGCTCAAGGAAGCGGGCAACCTTGTTCCCGTCGACGGCAATGCCCAGAACCTGGCGCAGGGAACGACGCCGATCTACTTCGACTGGGATTACAACCTGCTGGCGATGCGTGACGCGACCAATGGCAACCCCGAGGTCGAAGTGGTCGTGCCGTCGGATTCCGTGCTGGCGGGCGTCTACGTGCAGGCCATCTCGGCCTATGCGCCCCATCCCAATGCCGCGAAGCTGTGGATGGAATACCTCTATTCGGACGAAGGCCAACTGGGTTGGCTGAAGGGCTACTGCCACCCGATCCGCTTTGACGACATGATGGCGCGGGGCGTCATCCCGCAGGACCTGCTGGACAAGCTGCCGGAAGTTCCGGCCGGCAAGACCGTCTTCCCGACGCTGGAAGAGCAGACCGCCGCCAAGGCCGCCGTGGCGGAAGTCTGGGCCAAGGAAATGGGCGTCCAGTAAGACCCCCTTCGGGCCGGGCGCGTATGCGTGCCCGGCCTTTCCTGTTGCGGAAACCGTGATGACCGACACTTCCTATCCGCGTGAAGCCACGACAGGGCACGGGGCCAAGCCCCGCCCGAACTGGGATTGGCTTGGCGTCGCCCCTTATCTGGCCTTCGTGGGTCTCTTCCTGATCGCCCCCGTCTTCTACCTGCTGAACGGTGCCTTGCAGACCGCTGACGGCCGCTATTCGCTCCAGACGATGGCGGGGCTGTTCGACCCGCAGATCCGTGCCTCCTTCGGGTTGTCGATCCGCCTGAGCTTTGCCTCGGCCCTGATCGGCACGCTGTTCGGGCTGGCTCTGGCCTATGCGCTGTACATGGGCCGCATCCCCGTCTGGGTGCGCCGCGCCTTCATGACCTTTTCGGGCGTCGCCTCGAATTTCGCAGGCGTTCCTCTGGCTTTTGCCTTCATCGCCACATTGGGCCGCCTGGGCCTTGTCACGCTGATCCTGCGCGATGTGTTCGGCATCAACCTGTACGCGACGGGCTTCAACCTGTTCTCGTTCTGGGGTCTGGCGCTGACCTATCTGTATTTCCAGCTGCCCCTGATGCTTCTCATGATCGCGCCCGCGATGGAGGGGCTGCGCCCCGAATGGCGCGAGGCCGCCGAAAGCATGGGGGCGACCGGTCGGCAATACTGGACCAGCGTCGCGCTGCCGATCCTCGCCCCGTCCGTGGGCGGCTGTTTCCTGCTGCTTTTTGCCAACGCCTTCGGCACGCTGGCGACGATCTATGCGCTGACATCCGGCAACTATCCGGTCGTGCCGATCGTGCTTTTCCAGCAGATCCGGGGGAACGTCCTTTACGATCCCAATCTCGGCTATGCCCTTGCGGTGGGGATGATCCTGATCATGGCCGTGTCGAATTCCCTTTACTTCATCCTGCGGCGTCGCGCCGAGCGGTGGCGGAAATGAAGCGCCCTCTGATCCTGCCGCTGCTGATCGTCATCCTGGCGGCCGCTTTCCTGCTGGTTCCGCTGATCGCGACCTTCCACTTCTCGCTCAAGATGGAGCGGGGGACCCTTTCCCTTGCCGCCTACAGGTCGGTCTTTGAAAGTGATGCCTTCCTCTCCGCTCTCGACTTTTCCGCCGTGGCCTCATTCGCGGCCATCGCGCTGGGGGCCGTCTTGGTGGTTCCGACAGCCTACTGGGTGCGTCTGCGCCTGCCGCGGCTGCGCACATTGGTAGAGTTCCTGTCCCTGCTGCCCCTGATCATTCCGGCGGTGGTGCTGGTGTTCGGCTATGTGCGGCTTTACGGGTCAAGTTCGATCCTGCCTTTGACGCTGACCACGCAGGGAACCAACCTGCTTCTCGTGATTGGCTATGTGGTCCTGTCGCTGCCCTACATGTATCGCGCCGTGGACAACGGCCTTGCCGTGATCGACATCACCACCCTGACAGAGGCGGCAGAGTCGCTCGGCTCCTCACGCATTCGGACCATTGCCTTCGTGATCTTTCCGAACGTGCGTTCGGCCATCGTGTCGGGGGCGTTCCTGACCTTCTCGATCTCCCTGGGCGAATTCGTGATGACCTCGCTTCTGAACCGACCGGGCTTTGGCCCGTACATGGTGCAGGTGGGGCAGGACCAGGCCTATCAGCCGGCGGCGCTGGCCATCATGGCCTTCGCCTTTACCTGGGGCTTCATGATCGCGATGGAGGCGGTGGCGAGCCATCGTCCCGGAACGCCGATCCTTCCCGCCTTCCTGAAATCCCGCCGCAGGACCCAAAACCCATGAGCTTTCTGTCCCTTGCAAACCTGACCAAGCGTTTTGGGTCGAACACGGTTGTCGATGACTTCAACCTCGACATCCGGCAGGGCGAGTTCCTGTCCTTCCTCGGCCCGTCCGGCTGTGGCAAGACGACGGTCCTGCGCATGGTGGCCGGGTTCGATACGCCCACCTCGGGCAGCATCCGCATTGACGGGCAGGACATCACCCACCTGCCCCCGAACAAGCGCCGCATCGGCATGGTGTTTCAGGCCTATGCGCTGTTTCCGAACATGACCGTGGCCGAGAACGTGTCCTACGGGCTGCGGATCGCCGGGCATGACAAGGCCACCATCCGCGCCCGCGTGGCCGAGATGCTGGAACTGATCAAACTTGACCATCTGGGGGGGCGTTATCCCTATCAACTGTCGGGTGGCCAGCAGCAGCGCGTGGCGCTTGCCCGCGCGCTTGCGCCCCGTCCGCGACTCCTGTTGCTTGACGAACCGCTTTCCGCGCTGGACGCAAAGGTTCGCGTGGCGCTGCGCGATGACATCCGCACCATCCAGCGCGAACTGGGGATCACCGCCATTTTCGTGACCCACGATCAGGAAGAGGCGTTGTCGATCTCGGATCGGGTGGCGGTCATGCATCAGGGGCGCGCGGACCAGATCGGCACACCGGTCGAGGTCTACAATCGTCCGGCGACCCACTTCGTGGCGCGTTTCGTCGGACACCTGAACACGTTCGAAGCGCGTGTGGACGCGGGCGACGCCGTCACCTTCGCGGGCCGCCGGTTCGCCGCGCCAGACAGGATGCGGGACGATCTTGCCACCGCGAAAGATGCTGTCGTCACCGTGGCGCTGCGCCCCGAGGCATTATCGCTGCGTCGGCGTAATGACCGCGATGCAGCGATCAGCGGCCGCGTCCTGCAAGTCGATTTCATGGGGTCCGTGCTGCGGGCGAGGATCGATATCGGCGGGCGGACCGTCGCAATCGACATGTTCAACCAGAATGACGCCGTCCTGCCCCCGCCGGGAACCGAGGCAGACCTTTTCTTCTCACCCGATGACCTGTTGGTGCTTCCAGAATGATCTTGCCCGGCTTCGATCTCCCCGGCCGCTCTGGCGCGGCACCCTGCACACCCATTCCTAACTGTCCGACGAATGCCTGTCGCCCGAAGAGGTCTGCCATCGCAATGCGGGCGAAGGGCATGATTTCCTTGCCCTGACCGATCATCTCGTCGGGCGCCATACTTGCCCCATCGTCGATGCGACAGGGGATCGCCGCGCCGGGTTGACGACGCTGCCTGGGCGGAACCGCATTCCGGCGCCATGGCGCATGGCGAGCCTTTGCATGTTCTGGCGGTCGGCCTGGCTGCGGATTTCGCACCGTCGAACAGCCCCGACTTTTCGGCGATCGAAGATCAGGAAACCGGCCCCGAACTTGCGCAGCGCGGCTGTTGCGGACCTGTTGCTGACCGGGGGTCGGCCCCGTATTGGGCGGCAGGCTTCGCGGCAGCATCTGCGTTGTTAAGGCAAGGTTAGAAAGCGGGCGGAAAACGGACGGTGGGTCGTCTTGTGCCTGACGTCCTGGAACAGCCGCTCGTCATTCATCCCCGCCCCGGAAACGGCCGAGGCGGGGATCGGGTTCAGGCCAGAACGCTTGCGAGGCTTGCCGGCTGCCCTGACTTTGCCGATTGCGTCGCGGCTTCGGCCATGGCCAGTGCCGCCACGCCATCGGCCAGCGTCACCGGCAGGGCCGAGCCTGCACTGACCGCGGCTACGAAGGCCGCCCATTCGGCCGCATAGGCCGGCATGTAGCGTTCGAGGAAGAAGTAGGTGGGCTTTGCTCCGGTGACGCCTGCGGTGGTCGACTTGACCACGGTGTTTTCCAGCATGTTCTGCGCCTGGAGAAGGCCCTCGGACCCGAGGAGTTCAACCGCTGGTCATAGCCATAGACCGCCCGGCGCGAGTTCTTGATCACCGCGATGCGGCCGTCGGCATAGGTCAGTGTGACGAGGCGGTATCGACATCGCCGGCCGCGCCGATGGCGGGGTCGACGATGCTGGACCCGGCAGCCGCGACCGTCACCGGGGCCGCGCCCATCAGGAAGTTTGCCATGTCGAAGTCATGGATCATCATGTCGCGGAACAGCCCGCCCGAGACCTTGATATAGGCGACCGGCGGCGGCGCCGGGTCAAAGGAGGTGATCGACAGAAGCTCTGGCTTGCCGATCTCGCCCTTGTCCAGCGCGGCTTTCAGCGCGGCGAAGTTCGGGTCGAAGCGGCGGTTGAAGCCGATCATCACCGGTTTGCCATTCTTCGCCGCGACCTTCTGGCAGGCCTGCGCGCGGGCCAGCGACAGGTCGACCGGCTTTTCGCAGAGAACTGCCTTGCCTGCCCCGGTCGCACGTTCGATCAGGTCCGAATGCGTGTCGGTCGAGGTGGCGATCAGCACCGCGTCGATGGCGGGATCGTTCAGGATCGCGTCCGTCGTCCGCGCCTCGGCCCCGTATTGGGCGGCAAGTTTCGCGGCGGCATCGGCGTTGATGTCCGACACGGCGACGAGGGTCGAGCCGGGGTTGGCGGTGATGGCGGTGGCATGGACACCGGCAATACGCCCGGCGCCGAGAAGGCCGACTTTCAGCATGATGTTTCCTTGGGGTTACTGGCCGAGAGCGGCCTTGAAGGTTTCGAATTCCGCATCCGCCATGGCGACGTTGTGCTGGGGCTGCGGGTAGCTGCCGGTCTGCACATCGGCGATGAACTCCTTGAACGCACTGATGCGTTCCTGCTGCAGGCGGGCGTATTCGGCGGCGAAGTTGCGGTAGGTCTGGGCGTGGCGTGGGCGGTGGCCGTCGGTGCAGCCCAGCACGTCCTCGGCAAAGAGGTATTGCGCGTCGGCGCCGGGCCCGGCCCCCATGCCCAGCATGATCATCGGGGTGTTCTTCGAGATGAACGCGCCCAGCCGGTCGGGGACGACCTCCAGCTCGGCCCCGAAGGCGCCGATGGCTTCCAACTGCTTGACGTGGTCCCAGACAGCGCGGGCCTCGCTGGCGGTCTTGCCCACGGCGCGCCAGCCGGTCCAGGTGATGTAGCTGGGGATCAGGCCGACATGGGCGACGATGGGCACGTGGTTGTCGCAGAGGGTCTTCTGGATACCCAGCGACGCGGCGCAGTAAAAGCAGTCGCCGCCCATCGCGGTGAAGTGGTAGGCGGCGCGCAGGTAATCCTCGGCGGTGGCCAGATGTTCGCCGTTGAACTTGCCCCAGCCGCCATAGGGAAGGCCGACCTGCACGAAGCAGCGCCCCGCCGCCTCGCGCATTTCAGGGGTGAAGAAGCGGCCCTCGATCGACAGCATGTCGATCCCCGCCGCGTCCGCCGCCGCCGCCTCTTGCAGCGTGGTGACATAGAGCATCGAGATCTTCTGCCCCCGCGCCTTCATCGCGCGGATATCGTGGACGGTGGGGCGGTTTGCCTTGTGGACCATGATTACACCGAGAATGCCGTGCGGAAGGCTTCGAGGGCAGCCTCCTCATCGCCCCTGGCAAAGGCCTCCATCCCGATGGGGCCGGAATAACCCATGTCCGTCAAGGCCCTGGCGATACCCGCATAGTTGATCTCGCCCGTGCCCGGTTCGCAGCGGCCGGGGTTGTCGGCCACCTGCACCTCGCCGATCCAGGGCAGGCAGGCCTGACACCAGCGGACCAGGTCGCCCTCGCCGATCTGGGTGTGGTAGAGGTCGAGGTTGATCCGCAGTTGCGGGCGATTGACCGCACTGACCAGACCCAGCACCGCCGCAGTGCTGCCGAAGGGGCAGCCCGGGTGGTCAATGGGGTTCAGGTTTTCCAGCGTGAAGACCTGACCCTCGGCCTCGGCCAGATCGCAGATCCGGTGCAGCGTGTCGCGGGCGCGCTGTTCCATGCCGGGCGCGAAAGAGCCGATCTGCGGGATCGGAATCCCCATGTCACCCAGCCCCGTGCCGTGCAGGTTCAGGCGGTGGACGCCCAGGCGTTTGCCGACCGCAGCGGTTTCCCTTGCCGATGCCAGCAGCATCTCGCAGCCCTCGGCCTCGGTCAGGCGGCCCTGAAGGTAGCCGTTCATGATGGTAAAGGTCGCGCCGGTCCGCTCCAGCGCGGCAAGGTCCCAGGCGGGCCAGTTCCAGAGGCCGACGCCGAAGCCCATCTCCTTCAGGCGCGACGCCCGCCAGGCGATGGGACGGTCGCGCCACAGCATCTCGGCGCAGGCGGCAAGTTGAAACGACATCTCAGACCTCGATCCAGACTTCGCTGTCAATCGGCACG
>JAWKWU010000006.1:0-263932 GCA_041397345.1 Paracoccaceae bacterium | reverse complement strand
GCCGCCCCCCCGGCCAGATCGGCGGTTCCCGCGCCCGAGGGCGACCACAGCATCGGGTCATGCCCGGCCGCATGCAGCATCGCCGCCGTTCCAAAGGCGATCGCGCCGGCGCCGGCAATTCCAACCCTGATCCTGTTGCTCATCCCTTCGGCACCCCCACAATCCTATGGCCCATATTCAACTTTCACCCTAGCATGATCCCCCCTGCGTTTAAACGGAAATATATCCGCTAAACTGGAATCGCGTCAGTTTCCCGCCGGCTCTTCCGGTCGCACCGGATCTCCCAGCACATGCATCAGCCGGTTGGCCCAGCCGAACAGCGCCGCCGACAGCACCAGGTCCAGCGCCTCGGCCTCGGTGATGCCGGCCTCGCGCAGCGCCTGTACCTGTTCTGGCCCGGCCGTGGACGGACAGTCCGACAGCGCCGCCGCGAAATCGAATATCGCCCGGTCGCGCGGTGACATTTCCGCCGCGGCGCCCTCGCGGAACAGCCGGTCGGTCAGTTCGGTCGATTTCTCCAGCTGCGCATGCCGCGCCGCATGCACCGCCGCGCAATAGATGCAATGGTTGACCATCGAGGCCGCCAGCGCCCCCAACTCGCGCTCGGCCCGGCTCATGCCGCCACGGTCGTACATGATGGCGTTGAACAGGGGCGAGCGGACTTTCAGGCTTTCGACATCATGCGCCAGCACCAGAACATAGTCCGACACCTTGGTATTCGACGGCGTCACCTGCAGCGCGTCCAGCTGCGCCTCGGTCGCCTGTTTCAGGTCCACCGGCACCACGCGCGGCTGCCAATGCGGCACGTTGCGGGTGAATTTCCTCAACACCCGGCTCATGCGGCCAACCCCTTCAGCAGGCGCAACCCCTGGATGACGCGGATCTGATAGGCCAGAAAGGCGTTCAGCTCGCACAGCCGCACGATGTCGGGGTCGGCGATCCCCGTCGCCTGCAACGCGGCGATATCGCCCGCCGCCACCTCGCGCGTCCGCGCCGCCACCTTGTCCATGAAGCCCAGCACCGCCGCCGTCACGCCCTCGCCCCGCGCCGCCGGATCGGCCAGCGCCACATGCGCCCCCGCCGCGGTCGCATAGCCCTGGGCCAGCGCCTCCTCGCCGTTCAGCCGCGCGATCCGCGCCGCCAGTGCGGCGCGCAGGTCATGGCCCCAGGCCCCGGCCTCTGCCGGGCGCAGCACCGCCGCTTCGGCCGCCTGCGTCATTCGAATATCGCGGCGCGGCCTCGCCGTCGCCGCCTCCAGCGCCGAGCCGGCATCTATTCCGGCCGCGGCCAGGGCTGTGGTCTCGGGCAGCATCAGGCAACCTCTCCCGTTCTGGTTTTCGCCGCCGGCAACTCGGTCGCCGTCCATTCGCTGCCGTTCAGTTCCGGCTGCGCATAATCCAGCATCGCCTGCCAATGCTGTGCCAGATCTTCGGAATAAAGCGCCGCCGCCACCGACCGCGTCAGCCAGGCCGCGCCCTCCGAGATGCCCGGAATATCGCCGCTGACCTTGCCCAGGCTGGCCGAGGCGCCATAGTTGAAGCAATAGACATGTCGCAGCCAGGGCGCCCGCCCCGGCACCTTCTCCCGAAAGGTGAAATCGGCGTTCAGATAGGGAAACCGCCCCAGATCGCCCGAGGCTTCGTCGCCGGGCGGGGTATAGACGTCCTGCCACAGCAGGATGTCGCCCGCCGCCGCGCCGAATTCAGTGCGCGACATCGGGTCTATGGTGAACCCGGTGCCCAGGATGACGAAATCCGCCTCATGCGCCGTGCCATCGGCAAAGCCGATCCTCACCGCGCCCTCCTGCTCGGCCATGGTCTCGACCGCCTTGCCAAAGTGGAAATGCGCGTTCGGATGCCGGCTGACCCTCTTGGTCGAGCCATGCGGCGGCGGGGTCTGCGTGGCAAAGGAATACTGCATGAACCGCCAGCGCCATTCGTCCGGCAGGCTGGCGAACCCGGCGGTGAAACCATAGCTGCCGATGCCCATCATCTTGTTGATCGTCGGCATCGCCTTGCGCCGGATCAGGTGGCGCACTTCGGCCGCGCCATGTTCCAGCGCCTCGGCGGCATTGTCGACGGCCGAGGCGCCGACGCCCACCACCGCCACCCGCTTGCCCTTCAGCGCCGCGAAGTCGATCGGGTCGGCGCTATGCGCCCAGAACTGCCGCGGCAGGTCGCGGGCAAAGCCGGGGATCGTCGGCACCCCGGTGCCGTCGCGCCCGGTGGCCAGGATCAGCTTGCGCGTCAGCATGGACCCGCCCGCCGCCCCGCCCAGATGCAGCCGCAGCAGGTCACCCTCCGGCTCCACCCGCTCGACCGCGACGCCATTCTCGGTCGGCACCGCCAGCACGCGGCGATACCAGCGCAGATAGTCCATCCACATCGGCCGCGGAATCTTGTCCAGCGCCGCCCAGGCCGCGCTGCCGAACTGCGCCCGGAACCAGGCCTGAAAGGTCAGCGCCCCATGGCCATAGGCCGGCCCGGTCAGCTCTTTGGGCGAGCGCAGCGTTTCCATCCGCGCATAGGTCAGCCATGGCCCCTCCAGCCCCTCGGGGCTGCGGTCCAGCACCCGGACGTTGCGGATGCCCGCCGACCACAGCGCCGCCCAGGCCACCATGCCGCACATGCCGCCGCCGATGATGGTCACATCGGTCACGCCCTCGCGCCGCGGCACCCAGTCCTTGCCGGGCAGGCACAGAAAGGCCAGGTCCTCCTTCAGCCGCGCTTCCAGCGTCGGCAGGCCCTGTGCGTCGATCGGGGATGTCTGGTCATGCGCCATTGTCTGTCTGGTCTCTCCCTGTCCTGTCGTCCTGTCCCGCCGTCAGGCCGGGCGGCCGCTGGCCCAGTGCGGGTGCAGCTCGTCAATGAAGTAATGGTGGCGATGGCCGCCGCCGGCGTGGCCCGCCTCGCGCAGGTGCGGATGGTCGGCCGGCAGCTCGGGGTGGTCATGGGCGCGCTCCAGCGGGTCATGCGCCGGCCAGACCCGCGCCGCCAGCCCCGCCACCGCCAGGCACAGCGCCGACAGCACCAGCAAGGCCGGCTCCAGCCCGATCCGCGCCGCCAGCCAGCCGGCCAGCGGATAGGCCACCAGCCAGCCCGAATGGCTGAGCGAGAACTGCGCCGCAAAGGCCGCCGGCCGGTCCACCGGCCGCGCCGACCGCGCGATCTCCTGCCCCCCCCGCGTCTCCTCCAGCGAGGCATCCTCCACGAACTGCGCCCACAGCACCAGATAGCCGGCAAAGCCCGCCGCGATCAGGATGCCCAGCCCCAGCACGGCATGCAGCACCGCGCCCGCCAGCATCACCTGCCGCTCATCCAGCCGCCGCAGCATCCGCGGCACCAACAGCGCCCCCGCCGCGGCCCCGACCCCATAGCCGGCCATCAGCATCGGATAGAACCGCTCGGCATCGCCCAGCTTTGCCGCGGCAAAGACCGCCGTGTTCACCAGCACCCAGGCCATGGCGATCGACAGCGCGAAATTCATCAGGATCACCCCGCGCAGCCGCGGCGTCTGGCGATAGATCCACAGCCCCTTCATCGCCCGGGCCAGGAACGGCCCCTTGCGGCGGTCGCCGGTATCGGGCGGAAACCGCGTCGCCAGCAGCGCCAGGATCGACCCGACAAAGGACGCCGCCGCCACCAGGAACAGCTGTTCGCCACTGATCAGCCGCAACACCCCCGCCGCGATCACCGGGCTCAGGATCGATTCCAGCGTATAGGCCACCCGCGACAGCGCCAGCGCCCGGCCATAGCTGGCCTCATCCGGCAGGATATCGGGGATCACCGACTGGAACATCGGGGTGAAACCGCTCGACACCGCAAAGAACAGCAGCGCCAGGACCGCGATCTGCCAGCCAGAGGTGGCAAAGGCGAAAGGCACCAGCAGCACCATGCGCGTGGCATCCAGCCAGACCATCGTCCGCCGCCGCGACCGCCCCGCCAGCACCGCTTCGGCCAGGGGCGTCACGCCGACATAGGCCACCATCTTCACCGCCAGCAGCAGGCCCAGGATCTGCCTCCGCCGCCGCGCCGCCGATGCGATAGGCCGCCAGGCTCATCGCCACCGTCATCAGCCCGATCGCCACCAGCGAACAGATCTGCGCGATAAACAGCGTGCGGAATGCGGGATTGGACAGGGGGTGACGGGTCATGAGGCCGCTGGGCTTTCCTGCTGTTGCAGCGCCTTGAATCGGGCGCTTCCGGGGTCGGCACAGTAACCCCGGCTGTAATCTGGCGCGGTTTTGGCCAAAGTGTCCACAGCCTGAATGATGAAATCCGCCTTGGAATCCGACATCAGCGCCGAAAGATTCAGCCGCACCCAGCCCGGCTTGGCCAATTCATCGCCGCCCTGGATCGCCGCCCAGGCCGCCGCCGATTCGGCCGGGCCCAGCCCCAGCAGCCGATGGGCATAGGGTCCGGCGCAGGCACAGCCGCCCCGCGCCTGGATGCCGTAAAGGTCGCTCAGCATCCGGGTGAACAGCTGGTGATGCAGCCGCCCGCCCTGCCCGTCACTGACGCGGAACGAAAAGATCGGCAGCGCCGGCGCCGTGGTCTGGCCCAGCAACTCCAGCCGCGGATTGCCACGCCAGACCGCCAGCGCGCGCGCCCGCAACTCGGCCTGGCGCCGGTCCAGCCAGTCCTGGCCCATCGCCTCTTTCACCAGCATCGCCGCCGCCACGCGGATATCGCCGACCACATTCGGCGTGCCGCCTTCCTCGCGGGTGGCAAGGTCGTCGGAATAGACATGCCCCCAGGGCGAGACAAAGGCCACCGTGCCGCCCCCCGGCAGGCTGGGCGTGCGGCGCCGCGCGATGGCGTCGCGGATCACCGCCACGCCCGATGCGCCCGGCCCGCCGGGAAACTTGTGCGCCGAAAAGACCAGGGCATCCTTTTCCTCGGGCGTGCCTCGCCGCATGTCCATCGCCACATAGGGCGCCGCGGCGCCGTAGTCCCAGATCGCCAGCGCGCCCGCCTGCCGCAGCGCGCGCGTCACCGCATCCACATCGGTCAGGATGCCGGTGACGTTCGAGGCCGCCGAAAACGCGCCCACCACCAGCGCCGCGCCCGCGGCGGCGGCCAGCGCCCGCGCCAGATCGGCCATGTCGACCCCGCCGCCCGGGGCCTCGGCCACCTCGATCATCTCGGCGCCGCTTTCCCGCCAGGGCAGGATGTTGGAATGATGCTCATAGGGGCCGGTCAGCACCACGGCGCGCTGGCCGGCGGCCCGCAGCCCGGCAATGTCCAGAAGCGCCACGATCCGGTTGATCCCTGCGGTCGACCCGGCCCCGGTAAAGACCACGCTGGTGCCCGGCCCCGCGCCCACCATCCGCGCCACCTCGGCCCGCGCCGCCTCGCGCAGCCGCGTCATGTAGGCGCCGCAATAGGACGCCTGCGAATGGGTGTTGGCGTAATAGGGCAGTACCCGGTCGCGGATGAAATCCTCGACCTGCGCCAGCGCCCGCCCCGAGGCGACGTAATCGGCATAGACCAGCGTTTTCGGCCCGAACGGCCCGTCGATCTGCACATCGTCGCCGATCAGCCCGCGTCGCAGCCGCTCATGCAGGTCGGTCCCGCCAAGCGAGGTGGCGAACTGGGCAAGGGGCGGCAGGGGATTTCTGGTTTGCATGCCCCAATGATGACGCGGCGGATGCAAAAATCTTCACAGAAATTCCTCGCCATGCTGTCATATTTGGGTCATATGATCGAACATGGCGCTGAATCTGGATCAATTCGACAAACGCATCCTGGAGGAGCTGCAACGCGATTCCGCCCAGTCGCAGCGCGCGCTGGCCGATCGCGTCGGCCTGTCGCAGAACGCCTGCTGGCGCCGGCTCAAGGCGCTCGAGGCCGCCGGCGTGATCCGCCGTCACACCGTGGTGATCGACCGCGCCCGGCTGGGCCTTGGCTTCGTGGTGTTTTCCATGATCAAGACCCGCCACCATTCCGCCGACTGGCTGCGGCTGTTCCGCACCCATGTCTCGGCCATCCCCGAGGTCATCGACTTCTTCCGCATCGGCGGCGAATACGACTACCTGCTGAAGATCGTGGTCCGCGACATGGCCGGCTATGACAGCGTCTACAAGCGCCTGATCGAGAACATCGAGCTGGAGACCGTCACCTCCTATTTCGCCATGGAGGCGATCGAGGAACAGCGGCCGTTCCAGCTGCGCTAGATCAGCGTTCCGGCGGGGTGAAGCTCAGCCCGTGGGCGGCATAGGCCGCGGCGATCCGCCCGTCGGCCAGCGCGGCGGCCACGATGTCATCCACCGCATAGCCCAGGTCGCGGTGGCTTTGATGCACCGCCAGACCCAGGGTCCAGCGCGACAGCTGGAACCCCGGCAACAGCGGCTGATGCACCGCGATCCCGTCGCCCGCCCCGGCCTCTTCCTGCGACAGCCCCATCACCGCCATCACCTCGCCTGCCTGGCAGCCCCGCCATCGCCTCCAGCGTCGAGCGATAGCGCGCGTCACCTACGTCGCGCCAAAGGTCGCGGTCAGGTAGAAATCGGCGATCGAAGCTGGCCTCCTTCGACCTCACCGGGTCATAGCGAAAGAACCGCCGGCACCGGCGCCTCGGGGTGGCGGCCATCGGCATCGGCCACCTGCACCGCATCGACAGGCATCGGTGCGATAGGCGATGGCGATCTTCTCGCCGGCATACGCTGCCCGGTGAACACCACCGTTCCACCCGGCAGGTGAATTCGCTGTTGTAGGGCACCCGCATCACCAGGTTCGACATGGCCGTCGACCGCCGCACCCTTCCAGACATAGTTCATCAGGTCGGCTTCCAGCGCTTCCGCCGGCCGGCACCGGATGAACCGCGCCTGACTTCAGGGCCTTCGGCGACATGCGGCTGATATCGACATCCACCCCGGTGCCGCCCGTCGTCGTCCTGGCTGTAGGGGGCGAACGTCATAGACCGCAATCTCGATCCAGCCCTGCGCCTGATCTCGTCCAGCGTCTGGCCGATGAATTCGCGGGCGGTGCCCTGCGGCCGCTGCCCTGGCGCCACGCTCGCGCAGCGGGCCCAGGCCATGCCCGGGCCGCCAGAACCATCAGCACCGCAAGACCGGCGCATCATGTCAATGCGCCGCCGACAGGCCGATCGCCAGCACCCGGCCGCGTGGCGCTTGGCCGTCTCGCTGCCATCCAGCGCCAGCGCCGCCTGCAGGGCCGCACTGTCCGCCTGGGCGCGCCCGGAGGCAATGCCGCCACCGCCGCGATCTCCATCAGCTCGGCCTTCAGCGCGGCCTCACGCCACGTTCGCCGCCAGCTCGTCGCGGATCGCGGTCAGCCGGTCCTGGCGTCCAGCGCGCCATCCTCGGGCCGGGTCTCGATATAGGTGCGGATCGCCCAGCCCGCCTTCTGGCTCCAGCACCTCGCCAAAGGCCGGTACCTTGGTGGTGCCGTCCTGGGTATAGCCGTGCTGGAACCGCTTCGGCGAACCATTCGTCGCCGTATTCCGCCGCCTCCAGGAACCGCAGGTCCGGCGCCAGCCTGTTCGATACCGCGCCCAGCCATGGCAGCGCACCGGTGAAACTGCTTTCCCCGATGGTCACGGCCTGCCACCACCTCTTCCCCACCGCCTCGGCGCGATAGGGGTTTTCGGTCAGCCAGTCCCTGCCCACATCGGGCAGGCATCGGTACGACCGGCTGCGGTGTCACATCGCCATGGGCCATGCGCGTGGTGGTAATGGCAAGGGCAACCCCCGCCACGGTCAGGCGCATCATCTCCGGACTCTCCTCGCCTCTGTTCAGGGATAGGGCTGGCTGCCGCCCCGGCTATGCGACCAAGGTGCAAACCCCGCCCCCGCCCGTCAATGGCATCATGGTCGTATTGGCCGCCCCGTCATCAGCCGCGGCTAGGTCCAGCCTGAGGGAGGGCCCGATGCTGCGCTATCTGTTCACCGTCGCCGCCCTGGCGGATCGCTGGCCTGTCCTGGCCGGAATGAGTAGATCGCCATCACCTATCTGCAGCTTCAGGTCGACCGCCCGCCGGTGCTGTCGAACCTCGATCCCGTGCCCGAGGATCTGGGCCTGGCCGGGGCGCAGATCGCGTTGCAAGACATCCGCACCACCGGCGCCTTCCTTGGCCATGACTACAGCCTCTCGGTGGTCTCGGTGCCGCCGGGGGGCGATCTGGCCGCCGCGGCCGCCGCGCTGGACCATGCCGGGCTGGTGCTGGTCGACGCCGATGCGGCGGCGCTGCTGGCGGTGGCCGACCTGCCGCAGATGCAGGGCGCGCTCTTGTTCAACACCTCTGCCGGCGATGCCGGCCTGCGCTCGGCGGATTGCCGCGCCAACCTGCTGCACACAGTGCCGGAAACCGCCGCGCGCAGCGACGCGCTGATGCAGGTGCTGCAGAAAAAGCAATGGTCGACGGCGGTGATGATCACCGGCGCCCAGCCCGCCGACCGGGCCTTTGCGGCCGCGCTGCGCGGCTCGGCGGCGAAGTTCGGCGTCACCATCGCGGCGGAACGGGAATGGACCTTCGACACCGACCTGCGCGATTCAACCATGGATGAGGTGCCCCGCTTTCTCCAGGATATGCCGGGCCACGATGTCGTGCTGGTCGCCGACGAGACCGACGATTTCGGCCGCTACATCGAACACAACACCTGGCTGCCCCGGCCCGTCGCCGGTTCTGACGGTCTGGTGCCCACCGCCTGGTCGGCGGTGATCGAAAGCTGGGGCGCCGTCCAGTTGCAGAACCGGTTCGAGGCGCTGGCCGGGCGTGACATGCGCGGACAGGATTACGCCGCCTGGGCCGCCATCCGCGCCATAGGCGAGGCGGTGACCCGCACCGGCTCTGCCGATCCCGCCGTGTTGCGGGCCCATCTCCTCGGCCCCGGTTTCCAGATGGACGGGTTCAAGGGCCGGCCCCTGTCTTTCCGGCCCTGGAACGGCCAGTTGCGCATGCCTATCGCGGTCGTTAACGCCCGCGCCCTGGTCACCCTGGCCCCGGTCGAGGGCTATCTTCACCCGGTCAGCGAAATGGATACCCTGGGCCTGGACGCCCCGGAATCCGCCTGCACCGCCTTTGCGAAAGGTCCCTGATGCGCGCCCTTTTCTTCTTGCTTGCCACCACCGCGCTGACCTCTCCGGCCCGGGGCGACGAAATCTGGGTCACCAATGAAAAGGACGACACCATCAGCGTGATCGACACCGCCACGCTGACGGTGACCCGCACCATCCCCACCGGCGAACGCCCCCGCGGCATCACCTTTTCCCACGACTTCACCCGCGTCTACATCTGCGCCTCCGACAGCGACGCGGTGCAGGTGATGGACCCGGCCACGGGCGAGATCCTGCACGACCTGCCTTCGGGCGATGACCCCGAGCAATTCGTCCTGCACCCCGACAACCGCCACCTCTGGATCGCCAACGAGGACGACGCCGTGACCACCGTCGTCGACGTCGACAGCCGCAAGGTGGTGGCGCAGATCAACGTCGGCGTGGAACCCGAGGGCATGGGCGTCTCGCCCGACGGCGGCATCGTCGTCACCACCTCGGAAACCACCAACATGGCACACTGATCGACACCGCCACCCACCGGATCATCGCCAATACCCTGGTCGACAGCCGCCCCCGCCACGCCGAATTCACCACCGGCGGCGAATTGTGGGTCTCGTCGGAAATCGGCGGCACCGTCACCGTCTTCGACGTGGCCAGCCAGGCCGAAAAGGCCAAGATCCGCTTTGCCGTCCAGGGCGTGAACCAGGACCTGATCCAGCCCGTCGGCTTTGAATTCACCCCCGACCAGCAGACCGCCTTCGTCGCGCTCGGCCCCTCGAACCGCATCGCCGTGGTCAACATGCAGACCTACGCGGTCGAGGATTACATCCTGGTCGGCCGCCGCGTCTGGCACATGGCCTTCAGCCGCGACCACAGCCAGCTTTTCACCACCAACGGCGTCTCGGGCGATGTCACCGTGATCGACGTCGCCGCCCGCAGCGCCATCGCCTCGGTCAAGGTCGGCCGCTTCCCCTGGGGGGCCGCCCTGCGCGTCACCGACTGACACCCCCCCAAACGCACACGCGCCCGGATCTCTCCGGGCGCGCGGCCTGTTCAGGCGATCCGACCAGAGGGGATCAGTTCGCCATCGCCAGTTCCTTCGGCAGCTTGAACACCCAGACCATGCCGCCCTGGTTCAGGTAGTTGACCTTGCTGGCAACCTCGCCGCCCCAGAGCGGCACCGCGCCACCCCAGCCCGACACCACCGAGACATACTGCTCGCCCTCCATCTCCCAGGTGACCGGCTGGCCGACGATCCCCGACCCGGTCTGAAAGCTGAACAGCACCTCGCCGGTCTCGTCGTCCAGCGCCTTGAACTCGCCCTCGGGGGTGCCAAAGAACACCAGTCCGCCCGCCGTGGTCATCACGCCGCCCCACAGGGGGGAATCGTTCTTGTATTCCCACTTCCACTCGCCCGTCGCCGGGTCGATCGCCTTCAGGCTGCCGATATGGTCCTCGTAATTCGGCTTGATGGTGAACCCGGCGCCCAGATAGGCCGCGCCCTTCTTGTAGCTGATCGGCTCGTTCCAGATGTCCATGCCCCATTCGTTCGAGGGCACATAGAACAGCCCGGTCTTCTGGCTGTAGGCCATCGGCATCCAGTTCTTGCCGCCCAGGAAGGACGGAGAGGCAAAGACCACCTCGCCCTTGGCGCCATCGGCGGCCGCGGCCGGGTTGCCGGGGCGGTTCTCCTCGTTGTAGATCGGCCGGCCGGCCTCATCGATGCCCTTGGCCCAGGTGATGTCCTTGACGAAAGGATGGGCCGAGACGAACTTGCCGTCCTCGCGGTTCAGCACATAGAAAAACCCGTTGCGGTCGGCGGTGGCAAACCGCTTGTTGCCGTCCTTGTCGGTAAAGGCCACCACCTCGTTGACCCCGTCATAGTCCCAGCCCTCGCGCGGGGTGGTCTGATAGTGCCACTTGATCTCGCCGGTCGCCGGGTCCAGCCCCAGCCGCGAGGCGGCGTAAAGGTTGTCGCCCGTCCCGTCGTTCTTGTCGCCCGCATTGCGCAGCCAGCTGTTCCAGGGCGCGGGGTTGCCGGCACCAAAGACGATGGTGTTGGTCTCGATGTCATAGCTGCCGCCCAGCCAGGTCGCCCCGCCGCCGGTCTTCCACAGATCGCCCGGCCAGGAAGCGTTCAGCGTCCCGGTCATCGTCGATTCCGCGCCGTTCAGCGTGCCCATGTGGCCCTCGATCGTCGGCCGGGTCCAGACCAGCTCGCCGGTCTCGGCATTGCGCGCCTGCACTTCGCCGACGATGCCGAATTCGCCGCCCGAATTGCCGGTGATCACCAGCCCGTTCACGATCAGCGGCGCCGCCGTATAGCTGTAGCCTTCCTTGTATTCGGCGATCTTCTTGTTCCAGACCACATCGCCGGTTTTCAGGTTCAGCGCCACGATGCGCGCGTCCAGCGTGCCGAAATAGATGTTGTCGCCATAGATCGCGGCGCCGCGGTTGATCACGTCGCAGCAGGGCAGGATGCCCTCGGGCAGGCGGGCGTCGAACTGCCACAGCTCCTTGCCGCTATGCACGTCGATTGCGTAAAGCCGGCTGTAGCTGCCGGTGATGTACATCACCCCGTCATGCACCAGCGGCTGGGTTTCCTGCCCGCGCTGCTTTTCCCCGCCCAGCGAAAAGGCCCAGACCGGCACCATCTTGCCGACATTGGCCTTGTTGATCGTCTCCAGCGGGCTATAGCGTTGCAGGTCGCGGCCCATGCCATTGGTCAGGATGTCGCCGGTCGAGGCGCTGTCATTGGCCAGGTCTTCTTCGGTGATCCCCGCATAAGCCGGGGCAGCAAGCATCAGGGCCGCCGAAACGGCAGCGACAAAACGGTTCATCAGGGTCCCTCCCTCGGGTTTTCGCTTTAGAAAGGCGTCCCGGTCCCTCCCCCGGATACCCATCCGCCCGGCAGTGTGGGGCCGAAGCCCCCGGCGCGGTATTGTCCTATGGTCGTAAACCCTGCCTTCCGGTCGCCGGGGGGCGGTCGCCCGCGCTGAAATCCGTGGCGGAACCCCGCCCGAACCCCGCGCCGGGATCAGTCGCTGATCGACTGCAGATAGGTCAGGATGAAATCCTGCACGGTCGGGTCGGTGATGCCGACATGGCGCATCTTGGTGCCGGGCACCAGCGCGTCATTGTCCTCCATCCAGGCCCGCAGCGCGCCGGCGGTCCAGACGAATCCCGCGCCCTTCAGCGCCTCGGAATAGTCATAGCCCTCCAGGCTGCCGGCGCGGCGGCCCACCACGCCATCCAGCAGCGGGCCATAGCTGGGGTCCGACGGATCGGTGGCATGGCAGCGACGGCATTCGGCCTCGAACAGCGATTGCCCGGCCTGCAGCTTGATGTCGGTAAAGGCCGGCGAAACCTCGGCCCGCAGCGCGGGGGCCAGGGCGGTCATCGTGGCAAGGATGGTGGCGATCGTCAGGGGCAGGCTGTGGCGGATCATGGTCTGGCTCCTTTCGGGAATGAACGGGGTCAGGCTGCGTCCGCCGCGGCGTCGCGGGGTTGATCTGGGTCAAGACGGTGGGTCTCTTTGGTCGTAGGCGGCCCCCCGACCATGGTCGGGGTTTTTTGCGTCCGCGGGGGGGCGGCGCGGCCCCGCGATCCGGGCGAAAGGGTTAAGAATTGCTTAAAATGGCCAGGTCAAGTCATTGAATTCATTGCGTCCGCCCGGCGTCCCGGCGTGGGACGCCCTAGCCGCCGATCCGCCGCCACCGCGCCGCCTCCAGCCCCGGCGCATTGCCCTCGGCCGCCATCAGCGCCTCCAGCCGCGCCCGCCCCGGCGTTCGCCGGCAGACCGGATCAGGCGCCCCGGCATCGCCCAAGACCGCCATCGCCTGGCACCGGCAGCCGCCGAAATCCACCTCGCGCCGGTCGCAGGACCGGCAGGGCTCAGGCATCCACTCCGTCCCCCGGAACGCCGCAAAGGCCGGGCCGCGATACCAGATCTCGGCCAGCGCCACCTCCCGCACATTGGCGAATTCCATCCCCGGAATCGTCTGGGCCGCATGGCAGGGCAGCACCGCCCCGTCCGGCGCCACGGTCAGCCCGGTAGACCCCCAGCCCCCCATGCAGGCCTTGGGCAGGTCGGCGTAATAATCCGGCGGCACGAAGTCGATCACCAGCCGGCCCGCCCGCCCCTCGCGCGCCGCGGCGACCAGCCGCTTTGCCTCGTCCACCTGCGCCCGCGTCGGCTGCAGCACGGCCCGGTTTTCCAGCGCCCAGCCCTGGAACTGCACGCAGGCCACCTCGACCCGCCGCGCGCCCAGCCGCTCGGCCAGGTCAAAGACCTCGGGCAACTCGTCCAGATTGTGCCGGTGCATCACCACGTTCAGCGTCAGCGCCAGGCCCGCCGCCGTGATCGCCCCGGCCATCTCCATCTTGCGGGCAAAGCCGCCGCGATAGCCCCCCACGCGGTCCGCAGACGCCGCCGTGGTGCCCTGCACCGACAGCTGGACATGGTCCACCCCCGCCGCCGCCAGCGCCGCGATCCGGTCGGCCGTCAGCCCGATGCCCGAGGTGATCAGGTTCACGTAAAGGCCCGCGCCACGGGCGGCGGCGGCAATCTCCTCGAGGTCGCGCCGCGACGCCGGCTCTCCGCCCGACAGATGCACCTGCAACACCCCCAGCGCGGCGGCCTGCCGGAACACCTCGGCCCAGTCGGCGGCGGACAGCTCGGCCTCGCGCCGGGAAAGATCGACCGGGTTCGAGCAATAGGGGCAGGACAGCGGGCAGCGATGCGTCAGCTCTGCCAGCAGGGCGATCGGCGGCGGGACCTGGCGGGCACCATCAGCCATTCAGGTCCACCAGACGTTCGCGGGCCAGACCGGCCAGAAACTCGGCCACGTCCGGCCCGACCTCGGCCACAGGCGCATCGAAATCCGCGGCCAGACCGGCCACCAGCGCCTGAACCCCTGTCACCCCGTCGACCCGGGACAGGATGGCATGGCCGATCTCGTCCAGCATCAGCGCCCGCTCGGGGGCCAGCAGCACGTGACGGCCGCGCACCGCATCCCAGTGCAGCCGCACGCCGGGGGGCAGGACGGGGGTCATCGCAGCCCCTCGCCGGGGCGCCAGGCGCCGGGCGGGATATGGCCGGGCTCGACAGAGCCATGCCAGAGCGCGTCCAGCTGCGCCCAAAGCACCTCTGTCTTGAAGGTCAGCGCCGCCGCCGCCGCATCCTGGTCGGCGGGCGTCTGCGCATGGTCCAGCACCCATTGCAGGCCAAAGGCCACGTCCTTTGGCGCCTCGGTCAGGCGATGGCGGAAATAGGCCATCGTCTCGGGCGTGGCGAAATCATAGTGCTGCAACAGGCCCGCGATCCGTTCCTCATGGATCTTCGGCGCGAAAAGCTCGGTCAGCGACGAGGCGACGGCCTGCAGCAAGGGCCGCTCGCGGACGTAATGCACATAGGCGTCGACGGCAAAGCGGGTGGCGGGCATCACCCCCACGCCCGAGGCGACATAGTCGGGGTCCAGCCCCACCGCCTCGGCCAGCTTCAGCCAGCGGCGGATGCCGCCCGATTGCGCGTCGGTGCCGTCGTGATCCTCGATGCGCGAGCGCCAGATGCGGCGCAGGTCGGGGTTCTCGACCCGGCTCATGAAGGCAGCGTCCTTCATCGGGATGCGACTTTGGTAATACCAGCGGTTCACCACCCAGGCGCGGACCTGGTCGACCGAGGCCTTGCCGCCGTGCAGCATCCGGTGAAACGGATGCTTGTCGTGATAGCGTTCCACGCCGATCTGGCGCAGGCGCGCCTCGAACGGGCCGATCACCGGGGCCATTTCCGTCATGGCGTCACCTCCATTCCATCCTGTGCCACTTCCCATCCGGCGGCGGCGACCTGGGCGCGTTCGTCGCTGTCGGGCCGTAGGACAGGGTTGGTATTGTTGATATGTATCAATATCTTGCGTCCGATCCGGCTGCGAGAGAACCGGGACAGCGTGCCCCCCGGCCCGCCGATGGCGATATGGCCCATCCGGCCGCCGGTCTTGACCCCCACCCCGGCGCGGGGCATTTCGTCATCGGCGAATACCGTGCCGTCGAACAAGAGCAGGTCTGCCCCCTCGATCCGCGCCAGGAGCCAGTCGGGCAGGTCGGCGCAGCCGGGAATGTAGAAGACACGCCTGCCGTTGCCGGCGATTTCCAGCCCCAGGGTCTGCCCACCCATCCGGTGGCCGGCCCCCATGCGTTTCTCCAGGAACAGCGCCACCTTGCCGGGCACGGCAAAGGGCGTGACCGACAGGCCCGGCAGCGGCTGGAACGTCGCCTCGAGCGCCATTTCGCGCCGCGCCACGACATCGTCGGCCATCACGCCAAAGACCGGGTTGCCGGCCAGGACTGCGTGGGTTTCGGCGCTGGCCCAGAGGTCGAAGGCGGTGCCCTCGCGCAGCGACAGCAGGCCCGCGATATGATCGACATCGGCGTTCGTCACCACGACCGCCGCAATCGGGCTGCCCCGCAGCGCCGGCGGCGCAAGCCGGGGGGTCGCCTGCAACTGGGCGCGGATATCGGGCGAGGCGTTCAGCACCACCCATGCGATGCCATCCAATGAAATGGCCACGGATGATTGCGTCATCCGTGGCAAGTCGCCGGCACGGGCCAGGGAGCAATTCCGGCAGGCACAATTCCATTGCGGCACCCCGCCGCCTGCTGCGGCGCCAAGTACCGTCAGGATCATGGCTGTCAGGGTCAGATTACCGTGCGGCCGTCATCCTCGGCGGGGCCGTACATGTTGATTTCCATGCCGCAGCGCACTTCCACGGCCTTCGGTTTGGTCCAGCGCATTTTCGATCCTCCTCCATCGAGTGGGTTCAGTAAGCCACGAATCCCGGCGCCGGAATATGCGACTTTCGGACGATGCAGGCGGGATCAGACCGTGGTCAGGTTGCCGGCGGGGTCGACCAGCGTGGTGCGGATCAGGCCGGGGCAGCGCAGGGCGGCGATGCGGTCGCGCGGCAGGAAGACCAGCGCGGTCGAGAGCGCATCGGCCAGGGCGGCGGTGTCGGCCAGGACCGCGACGGTGGACCACAGCGGCGGGTGGCCTTCGGGGTGGCGGATATGCGGCTGGCCGCCGACCAGCGTGGCCCAGGGCGACGAGGTGGCCAGGGCGCCGCCGGTCAGGCTGCGGCTGGCCAGTGGGCCATGGGCCGGGTCGGCCATGGCGATGCGGAAGGGGCCGCCCAGGGCCGCGATTTCGCCCATGTCGATCAGGGCGTGGTCAAAGCCATGCGCCCGCAGCAAGGCCCGGACGGCGTCGGCGGCAAAGCCCTGGGCGATGCCGTTGAAGGTCAGCGCCATGCCGGGCTGCAGCAGGATCGGGTCGCCCCGGGTGACGCGGTGCCAGCCTGTGGGCGCGTCGGGGGGCTGGCCCCTGGCTGCCGCCTGCCACAGGGGCTGCACCGTGGGGTCAAAGGCGCCGCCGGTCAGGTGGTGGACACTGTCGGCCAGCCGCATCAGCGCCTGGAACGCCGGCGTGGGGGCGTCCAGCCGCCCGGTGGCGTTGAGGGTGGTCAGGGCCGAGGGGCGGTGCAGCGAAAACTGCGCCTCGATCCCCGCGATCAGCGCCGGCAGGGCGGCCAGCGCCCGGTCGGCGGCGCGACGGGGGCCGGACAGGGCGATGCGGCAGTCGGCCCCGAAGGCGCGGCCCTGCCAGGCGGTCTCGGCCCTGGCTGCGGCGGGCGTGGCCAGCGCGCAGGCCGCCAGCGTCAGGAAGCGGCGGCGGTTCATGCGCTGACCTCGCGGACGGGCGCGGGGGGTGCGGCCATCGGCCGGCCCTTGCCGGCCAGGACCAGCGGCACGCAGGTGGCGGGCGAATTGTGGATGGTGACGCAGTCAAGGCACTGGAAACACTCGGAATACTGGATCTGCCCGCCGGCCTTGATCGCGCCATAGCGGCAGCGGACGCGGCACAGCTGACACGGAGAGCCGCATTCCTGCCGCCGGGCAATCCAGTCGCGGCCACGCAAGAGCCCGCCGATGGCCATCAGCGCGCCCAAGGGACAGACCCAGCGGCAAAAGCCCTTGAAGCTGACCATGCCCAGCACCAGCCACAGCACGGCATAAAGGACATAGGGCCAGTCGCGCAGGAAGAAGGTGGTGATGGCGGTCTTGAACGGCTCGACCTCGGCCGCCTTGTCCAGCTGCGCCGGGGCCAGCAGCGTGACCGCGACCAGCGCGGCGAGGAGCAGGTATTTCAGGGATTTCAGGCGCCGGTCCCAGCGCGTCGTGACCCGCAGTTCCGGCAGGCGCAGCAGGCGGCCGAGATGATGGGCGAATTCCTGCAAGGCGCCAAAGGGGCAGAGCCAGCCGCAAAAGAGGCCCCTGCCCCAGAGCGCGAACCCCGCCACGGCCGCCCCCCAGATCAACAGCGAGAACGGGTCGTAAAGCAGGAAGGCCAGCGAGCCGCCGTCAATGGCGGTGCGCAGCCCGGCCAGCGGCGTGACGACCGACAATTGCCCCTGCCCCCACCAGCCAATGAAACCGGTGACAAAGGCCAGGATGCCCAGCCGGATCGGGGTGAACAGGCGGTGATCGGCCAGCCGGTTCATGCCCGGCCCCAGCACGATCAGGACCAGCCCCAGAAAGGCCGCCAGCACCCAGAGATCGGCCTGCCGGTTCAAGAGCGCCTCTTGCCAGGGCGGCAGCTTTCGCGGCGGGGCCTCGCGCAGGAAGAACCGCTCGGGCGCGGCCAGGGTCAGGGTGAAATGGGCGCTGCCGATCTGGGGCTGGAACTGGCCATGCGCCCGCAGCGCGGTGGCGGCAAGCTGCCAGTCGGCCGCCGGGTCGAACCCCAGCCGCCGGTCGATCCGCAGGATCATCGCGGCGCCCTGCGGCACCCCGGGCAGGGTGTCGAACAACAGATCCGCGTCGCGCAGCCCCAGCGGCAGGCCGGCCTGCGTGGCGGCCAGCAGGTCAGGTTCGGTATTGCGGACGAAATCGGCCGAGACCAGCCCATGACGGGCGCCGTCGATCACCAGGATCGGTTCGTCCTGCGGCGAGACCGCCAGAAAACGGGCGAGGTCGCGCAGGCTGTCGGCGTCCAGCACGGCGCGGGCCACCGAGGGCGGCCCCAGGTCGACCACCCAGAGATCGAGGTAGAGGCCCGCCGGGTCTGCCGCGGCCTGGGCATCGTCCTGGGCCCAGAGCGTGCCGGCAAAGGCGGCGTCGGCCTGGGCATTGGTGACGCGCAGGTTGCGGGCGATGCCCTGGTCGACCAGATCGGCCCAGGTCAGCGGTTCATCATGGGCCGGATCGGGGCGGGCCGGCGGTGCCGACTGAATGCCCTGCATCCTTTCGCGGGCCACGGCCAGCGTGGCGGCCAGGATCGATTCATGGGCGATGCGGACCGAGGCCGTCGCCTTGGTCACGCCGTCCAGATAGACCAGATCGGTGCCGCTGCCGCTGCCATAGGGGTTGCCGACGACCAACGGTTCATTGATCGAATGGCCCCGGTATTGTTCGAGGAATTTCAGGAAAGGCGCCTCGCCCAGGCCGGAAACGAAGATCGGTTCGTTATGTGCCAGCAGGCGGACGTCGATGAAGGTGCCGGCAAGGTCCAGCACCACCAGCATGTCGATCGGCCCGCCGGAAAACCCCGGCAGGGGCGCCAGCGGGCCGGTCTCGAACACATAGCCCGCCTCGGAGCCGCCGGAATTCAGCAGGCTGTAAAGGCCGCTGTCGTCCAGCATCGGCCCCAGCGCATAGGGCGGCTGGATCAGCGGTTCGATCCGGTCGCGCGGCAGCGGCTCGGCCATGGCACGGCCGAGGCAGAGGCAGAGCAGGGCAAGGCAGAGCAACAGGCGCATGCGATGCAGGATAGGGGCGATGCGCGGCGGGCCGAATGCGACCAAAGTCTGCCGGGGGGACGGTATGGCCCGGCAGGTTCATATGGTCTTTACTTTCGGCCCATATGAACTATGTTATCCACAGGAGACCGCCATGCCCATTGCCGCCAGGATCCCCGAACCCGCCCGGATGACCGCCGTCGCCCTGAAGGCCTATGCCCGCGTGGCCGAGACCTGGGCGCTGACCCTGAAAGAGGCGGCGGGGTTGGCCGACATGTCGGAAAGCACGTGGAAACGCGCGCGGAAACCCGGTTTCGCCGGGGAACTGACCAAGGATCAGATGCTGCGGCTGAGCGCGGTGGTCGGCATCTACAAGGCGCTGCAACTGTATTTCTCGGACCCCTTGGCCGACACCTGGTTCACCCGGCCGAACGCCGGGCCGCTGTTTGGCGGTGCGCGGCCGATCGACACGGCGATTGACGGCGGCCTGCCGCAGATCCTGGCGGTGCGGACCTATCTGGACGCGCTGCGGGGCGGGGCATGAGGCGCACCGACCTGTCGGACCGCGCGCTGGTCCGCCTGCTGCCCGCGACCTATCACAAGCCGCCCGCCCTGCGCGGCCTGGTCGACACCGACGACGAGATGGAGATCCTGGCCGAGATCGAGGGGATGACCAGTGCGCGGCTCTTGGCCGAGCGGGGGCGCAATCCGAATGTCGATCCGCGCGAACTGGCCTGGCGGCGGCGCAGCCGTGACCTGCGGATCTATGGCGACAGCCATGTGAACGCCGCCTTTGCCTATACCCGCGCCGGCGGAAACCGGTTCAACGGCGAGGATCGCGGCGCCTGGTATTGCGCCTGGGATGTCATGGTCTCGGTCGCCGAGGTGGCCTGGCACCGGGCGCGCGAACTGGCCTATGCCAACTGGTTTCACGACCGGGCGCGCTATGTCGAGCTGCTGGCCGATGTGATCGGCACCTTTGACGACATGACCGACGAACCGCAGCATCCGGCGCTGCATCCCGACACGGCCATCGGCTATCCCGAAGGCCAGCGCCTGGCCGACGGGCTGCGGCGGGACGGGTCGCGCGGGCTGATCTATCCGTCGGTCCGGGCGCCGGCGCCGGGCGGAAACTGCCTGGTCTGCTTTCAGCCGACGGCGTTGCAGAACGTGCGTCCCGGCGCCTCCTGGGAACTGGGCTGGGACGGCACGCCGGACTACAGCCTGCGCGCCCTGGGCTGATCCGCCGCTGTTCGCCGCGAGGCGGCGCTGATAAGGACAGGCACAGCCGTCTCACACCGGAGACCGCCCCCCGCAGGAAAGGACCGCCGAATGACCAACCCCATCCGCCTGGGCCTGATCGGCGACAATATCGCCAGTTCCCAGGCGCCGCGCCTGCACCGGCTGGCCGGGGCGCAGAACGGCAGGGCGGTGCGCTATGACCGGCTGGTGCCGGCGGCAGAGGGGCTGGCCTTCGATCCGCTGTTCGACGGGCTGGCGGCGCGGGGCTATCGCGGGGTGAACGTGACCTACCCCTACAAGGAACGCGCCGCCCTGCGGGTCGAGATCGCGGACCCGCTGGTGCGGGCCATCGGGGCGGTCAATACCGTGCTGTTCGGGGACGGGCCGCCGCGCGGGTTCAACACCGATTGCAGCGGCTTTGTCCTGGCCTATCGCGGGGCGCGCGGGGCGGCGGCACCGGGCCGGGTGCTGATGATCGGCGCCGGCGGCGTCGGCAAGGCGGTGGCCTTTGGCCTGGTGGCGCTGGGTCTGCGGGACATCGAGATCGTCGACAGCGACCTGGCCAAGGCCCGCGCCCTGGCCGATGCGTTGATCGCGGCCCAGCCCGGCCTGACCGCCCGCGCGGCAACCGATGCGGCAGAGGGCCGGGGCGCCTGCGGGGTGATCAACTGCACCCCGGTCGGCATGGTCGGCCATGACGGAACCCCGCTGCCGCAGGGTTTCCCGGCCGGCGCCGAATGGGCGTTCGATGCGGTCTATACCCCGGTCGAGACCGAATTCCTGCGCGCCGCCCGCGATGCCGGTCTGCAGGTCATCTCGGGGTATGAGCTGTTCATCGGCCAGGGGGTCGACGCCTGGGCGCTCTTTACCGGCCTGCCGCTCGACGAGGCCCGGCTGCGGGCCGACCTGGCCGCCGGGCGCGACGCCACCTGACCGGCCGCCCCCCCGGCTTCAGAATTCCTTGCTCAGGTAGACCCGCGCCGAAACCCCTTCGAAATCGTCGGTTCCCAGGCCATCCAGCCGCAAGGATACCTCGCCCTGCCAGGACGATGAGCTGTCGGTCTTGATGCCGAATTCCAGCGCCCCCGAGAAGGTTTCGAAATCGTCGTCAAAGCCGGATTCGAAGAAGTTCCAGTTCAGTTGCGGCCGGGCAAAGGCCACCGGCATGTCCAGCACATTCGGCATCGACCATTCGAACATGCTGGCCACCGAGAACCGGCCCAGTTCAAAGTCGGCGCCGCTGACATTGACCAGGCTGGTGCCATCGCTGACGCTGTAATCGTCCTGGGTTTCCCGGTAATAGGCCAGTTCCGCGACCGGGAACATCCGCATGTCGCCCAGGTCCATCTCGCCCCGCACCGAGCCCAGGACCAGCATCCTCTCGGTATCGAAATCGCCCGCAAAGCCGGCGCCCGTTCCCAGCGCATCGACAAAGGCCGAGTTGTCAGACTTGCCCCAGGCGGCCCGCAGGCTGGCGTAGACCCCGGGCGAAATCTCGCCCGTCGCATAGGGGCCGATCATCCATCCCGTGCCGGAGACTTCGGAATAGCCGGGGATGGTCTCGGTGGCGCGGTCGACTTCGGCCATGACGCCGATGGCCAGCTTGTCGGCCACCAGGTAGTCGACGCCCATGTAGATGATCGAGAACTCGCCATCCCGCTTGGCCAGCGCGCCCACCGCATCGTTGTAGTAGGTCGCCGTGCCTTCGCTCCAGAAATACAGCCGGTCGTCGCCGGATTTCGAACTGAGCGCAAAGCTGAGCGTGCCGCCCTGGTCGTTGGCGCCGAGCGAGACCTGGCGCAATCCGCCAGCCAGCCTGCGGACGTCGAACCGATAGGCCAGCGGCTCGCTCGAGACGATGCGCTCTGCCCTGCGCGAGATGAAGGCCGCGGTCACATCGCGGAACGCATCCTCGATCTCGGCCACGTTCAAGGCGGGTGCATTCACCGTCACCGTCACCGTATCGGCGGTCGAGGCATTGCCGTGGTTGTCGGTCACCACCAGCTGGAAGGTCAGCGTCACCGCGGCGTCATTGGCGCCGAGGGTCGGGGCGGTAAAGCTGGGCTGCGCGGCGGTCGTGCTGCTCAGCGTCACGCCGGGGCCGCCGGTCTGGCTCCAGGCCTAGGTCAGCGTGTCGCCTAGGTCGGGGTCGGTAGACCCGGTGCCATCCAGCGTCACCGCGGCGCCCGAGGCGACGGTCTGCGCCGAGCCGGCATCGGCAGTGGGCGCCGAATTGACCCCCGAAAGGGTTGCGGGGTTCAGGAATTTCACCTTTACGCTTGGGGAGTAAGTTGCGGTCGTCCGCATGTAGATCGTGTACAGCGTTCCAGCGGTGGCATTGAATGGCGCCGCAAAGGTAATCGTATAATCCGTACTGTTAGCGTTCGCGATCGAGCGCGCAATCGAGCCGCTGGCGACCACGGTTGCACCATTGCGCACTTCCATGAAGATGTTGCCCGCCCAGGAAGTTTCACCAGCGTGAGAGAGTTGGAACACCGCCCCATTGACCGGGGTATTCGTCGAGGGGGTGACGGAAGTGACTTCTGTGAACGTGGCGCCCAGATTTTCGCTCGCATTGGCAGCGCCGACCTGGATGTAGGTCTGCGCTGCGGCTGCCTGGACGAAGGCCAGGCCGAACATCACGACAGCCAGCAGCGCCCAGGACAGACGGCGCGCGGCCCTGGCAAGAGGGCGGTGGGGGGCCAGGGTGATCGAACGGAATTCAGTACGCATGACAAGCCCCCCGGTTTCAATGCACACAAGATATTGACGCGGGGACGCGGGGCAGGTCATTTTCGCAAGATACGGGGGCGGCGGAGGCAAACAGCTGCCCGTAATCCCCAACTTTCTATCACAGGAGTAAGGGGTTAAGCCGGTATCAACCACAAGTGGGTGCGATCTGGCCTGCCCTCAGGGGTTGGGCCCATCACAAGATGCATGGGGATTGCGGGAAGGGAACCTCTAGAGGTTGTTCTGGGCGTTCGGACACACCCAGAGACAGGCCTTGGCGGGCGAGTCAGAGCCCGCCGATCACCGGTCTGAGGTCAGGTTTTTGTCGCATCGCCGGCACCGGTTTGACGGGCGGCATGGCCGTCGGGGCGCAGTGCCCGGCGGCCTTCTTGTCGGGACGGGGGGAAGAGGCCCTGCCGGCGCGCGCTGGATGGGAGGCGTGTCGCCTGACGCGGAATCCGGGCCGGGCGCCGGGCGCCGGCGGTCAGATCGCCGTGGGGCGCGGCCTTTGTCGCAGGGGACGGATCAGGGGGATGGGCGGCTCAGGTGCGCCCGGCCCGGGGAAACGGCGAACTGGCGACATGCGGCAGGGCATGATCGCCAGTCCGGATATCGGCCCGAAATGTGGCCCTGGCCACGTTCTAGCCAACAAGCCTCAGGCCGGGGTGCCGTGTTTCGACTTCGGCAACCATCTTCCTGAGACGTTTGACGCGCTCTTCGTGCCTTCTGAAAGCAATATCCGAACTCATACCAGCACGAACCGACGCGATCGACCGCAGAAAGTCTTCGTAAATCAGGGCTTTGAGACCATCTGCGTAGTTGAGCCGATTTTGCTCCATAAGGATGCCTCCTAAGATCCACGATCAAACCGTGGTTAGGAAAGATGGCAAAATCTAGGCATTATTTTCCGGGCCAGAGACTGACCCGGGCTTTGCGATCCGGTGAGGCGAGGCTTCAAAGGCGGGTTTTCGCGGTGTCCGGCGGCTGGAATCGGCGCATCAGGGCGCGGGGAAACCGGATTGCGGCGGCCGGTTGATCAGATCATGGCAGGACAGAAGCACTGGGAAACAATGGCACGGGTTAACGATGATCAGATCAACCGGCAACTGGAAACCTACTTTGCAATCAAATCCTAACTGATTGTAAATACACAACAAACATGCGAAATTTGCACAGATCGGGAACAGGACAAATCAGGGCGCGTCGAGGAAAACAACTGGCCGCGCGAGGGGATTCACGCGGCCGGCACTCGTTCACAATTCGAACACCGGAAACTCTCAAATCAACCAATCTATAATGAACCTTATAAGGCTAATGCCGCATAAGCAAGACTAATGTCAGGCAATTGCCGAAACAGATTGTTCCGGAATTGGAACAGGAACCTGCGGCGATATTAGCCTTGCCGACAGTGAATCCGGCCCTTGGCGCAGAATCAGCCCAGGGAGGAACAGAATCATCGCCAGGCAGAACATTCGCCCTGCCCGGCTGATCTCGCTTTTCGGTAGATCCGGCCGGGGGCCGGTCGCGTCAGGACGGCGCCGCCGAGGCCAGGGGCCTGCGCTTTGCATCGGTGTTGCCCGCGGCCGAAGGCATGGCCCGGTAGACCGGGTCCTTGCACAGCTCGGCATGCGCCAGATGCAGGTGCCGCGCCGGAACCTGCGGGAACAGGTGATGGACGAGGTGGTAGGAATCGTTGCGCGGAAAGAACAGCAGCCGGATCGGCGTCGGCGCCAGAACGTTGCGCGAGGCTTCCAGTTCGTCATCGGCGCCGACCAGACCGGCATGATCCATGCAATCGGTCCAGAAATTCAGCGTGGGGTAGATGTAGAACCACGGCACCAGCACGAACAGGATCGCCGTCAGCGGCGAAACGACCAGCAGGCCCGCCATCGCCGCCAAGATCGCCAGCTTCAGCGCGACATAGATGCGGCCATCCTCGGCCGAGAGGTTGATGCCGGTATATTGCGGCAGGTGCCGCAGGGTCAGCGGCGTCACGATATGGCGCAGGATGGTGCGCAGGCTGACCGGGTCATGCAGGCCGAATTTCTCGATCAGCCCGAATTCGGCATCGTTTTCGTAATCGCCATTGTTGGCATGATGCGACAGGTGGTCGTCGCGGTATTTCCGGAAGGTCTTCATCAGGATCGAGGTGCAGACCCGCCCGATCAGCTGGTTGTCGTTGCGGTCGTCGGCGAATGTGGCATGGCTGCATTCGTGGACGATATTGTTGATCCCGCGCAGCCGCGTGCCGATAAAGATCGAGGTGATCGCCATCAGCGCAACCGACCAGATCGTGACCGGCCAGGACAGCAGATAGGACCCGAAAGCCACCGCCGCGAGAATGGATCCGATATAGGCCCCCACGACCATCCAGGACATTGCGCGCGTATATCGCGTCATCCCTGACAACCGCCGAACATAGGCCTTTCTAAGAGATTGTCCTGACATGTGCCCTCCGAAGCCGATACCAAATTCTATCTAAGTTACTGAACAATTTAAACAGTCTCGGCCTATTGTTCCCAATTTTGCAACAAACCATGAGCGCAGCTAATGCTGACTTAGCAAAATGCCTTTGCCTGTTAAGAATCTTCCAGTACATTTTGGACGGCTGCATAAGGAATGCTTATGCGGAGGGCGGGGCATGACACGCATCGACTATGATTCACTGACGATTCTCGCTGCGGTAGTACGCGAAGGCAGCTTCGAGGCGGCCGCTAAATCGCTCAGCGTCACGCAGTCGGCGGTCAGTCAGCGAATCAGGCAACTCGAGGAAAAGGTTGGTGTGCTGCTGGTCGCCAGGGGCCGGCCCTGCGTTCCGACAGAAGCCGGGTTGCAGTTCTGCCGGCACATGGAACAGGTCACGCTGTTGCAGCAGGAACTTGCCGGGCGGATGCGGGCGTTGATCGGCGGAACCGATGCGCAGGCGGCGACAATCCGGCTTGCGGTCAACAATGACAGCCTGGCGACCTGGTTTCCAGGGCTGATCAAGCGCGCGACGCAGGAGCTGGGCATCCGGTTCGACATCCTGCCCGACGACCAGGAACACACCGAGGGCAGCCTGAAGTCGGGCGATGCCCTGGCGGTGATCACCACGCTGGAAACGCCGGTCCAGGGATGCCGGCGGATCTCGCTGGGGTCGATGGATTACATCGCCGTCGCCGCGCCCGAGCTGTTCCAGCGCGAATTCGCCAAGGGGGTCTCGCTGGACACCCTTCGTGACTCGATCTGCCTGGCCTTCAACCGCAAGGATACGATCCAGGACCAGTGGATGCAGATGTGCTTTGGCGATTCCTGTGCCCGTTTCCACCCATTACGTTCCGTCCTACGAAGGCTATCTTGCCTGTTGCCTGAACGGTGCGGGCTGGGGGCTGGTTCCCGGCATCGCAGGCAGGCTCCTATATCGAGCGCGGCCAATTGCGCGAACTCAGCCCCGGCAAGGATGTCAGGATTTCGTTACATTGGCAGTCCAGCATGCAATCGAGCGAGATCCTCAGGCGACTGGGCGACATGGTCCTGGAAGAGGCCCGCAAACACCTGAGCCCGGACGGTTTCCGCGAGGATTGACCGGCAGGCCGCCATGTCCCCCAATCCCGGCTTTGGCACAATTGCGCCATATTGATCCCCGAAATGCCGGCTAATCCTTTCCTGTCGCCAACCGGCCGTCCGGTTTCATGCGCGGGGGGAAGTCAACGTGTTCCTGTTTCAAAATCAACGCCACGCTGAACGCTTCTCGCGCTCAGATAGTTCTGGTTCGGCCAGGCCCCGCTGGCGGCGTATCTCGGCCGCATTGGCCTTTGCCGCGCTGGCCGATACCGATGCCGCAGACGTGGATGTGGCGGTGCTGCGCGCGCTGATCGAGGAATTCGGCGGCGAAGGCACAGGGGCCACGCTGGGCCGCCGTCTGGCCGAATTGACCGGCTGGCCAGAGGCCAGGTCGCCCCGCTGGCTGCGCGGGGTTCTGGGCCGGCTGGAGGCCTGCGGCGCCGTGACGCTGGAGCCTGTCGACGGGGCCGAGGTCATTGCACGGATCAGCGCCCACGGCGTAGCCCAGGCCTATGACGGGGCGCCCGTGCCGCGCCTCTAGCAACGGTCCGGTCATTCGGTGACCAGCCGGCCGTCGCGCAACTGCACCAGCCGGTCAAAGCGGTCAAAGATCTTTTCGTCGTGGGTCACGGTCAGGATGCAGGCTTCCTGCTCGACCGCCAGCTTGCGCAACAGGTCCATCACCAGTTGCGCCCGCTTGCTGTCCAGCGCGGCCGTGGGTTCATCCGCCAGGATGATGCGCGGCCGGTTGGCCAGGGCGCGGGCGATCGCCACCCTTTGCGCCTCGCCGCCCGACAGCAGCGCCGGTTTCACCGGGGCGCGATGGCCAACCTCCAGGTAATCCAGCAGTTCCCGGGCCCTTTCGCGCCCCTTTTCGCTAGGCCAGCCCACCAGGTCCAGCACCAGCGCGACGTTTTCCTCGGCGGTCAGGAAGGGCAACAGGTTATGGCTCTGGAAGATGAAGCCGATCTTGTCCAGCCGCAGCCGGCGCAGGTCGCTGCGCAGCCATTTGCCGTCGAACACCGGGTCGCCGTCCAGCACCACGCGCCCCGCTGACGGGTCCAGGATGCAGCCGATCACGTTCAGCAGCGTGGTCTTGCCCGACCCCGATGGCCCCAAAAGCGCGATCACCTCGCCCGCCCGCACCTGCAGGTCGACCTGGCGCAGCGCGTCGACCCGGGTTTCGCCTTCGCCAAAGTGCTTGGCCACACCCTGAACGTCGACCAGAACATCCCCGATGGCCATGCCTCAGCTCCCCAGCGCGGTCGCGGGATCGACCTTCATCGCGGCCCGCACGCCCAGGCCGCTGGCGACCAGGCAGACGACAAAGATGATGCCGGCCAGCACGCCGACGTTGAACGGCTCCAGCACCACCCGGCGCGGAAAGCCGTCCTGACCAGCAGGATCAGCGCCAGCCCGATCGACCAGCCCGAGGCCCCCAGGATCAGCGCCTGCTGCACGATCAGCCCGATGATCGTCCGGTCCGGCGCCCCGATCAGCTTCAGCGTGGCGATCTGTTTCAGCTTTTCCATCGTCATCGTGTAGATGATCAGCGCGATGACCACGGCGGATACCGTCAGCAGGATGCCCGGGAACAGGCCGATCTGCCGCCGCGCCTTGTCGACGACCGAGGCAAGCAGGATCTCTTCCTGATCGGCCTGGCTCAGCGCGGCCAGATGCTTCCATTGCCGCAGCGTCGCGGTCAGCAACTCGATATCCGCGCCGGGCTGGACGCGCACGATCACCGCCGCGACCGAGGCCGATTTCACCGCGCCGCCGCCGCGCGCCGCCTGAACCCGCTGGTCGGCCGGCGCCAGTTCGGTCTGCAAGGCCATCGCATCGGCCAGCGTCATGTAGACCGCCGGATCGCCGCCCGAGTTCATCGCCCCCTCGACCATGCCCACCACGGCAGCGGTGGCGGCCCAGCCGGATCGTGTCGCCGGGGATCAGGCCGGTCTTGCGGTCGACCACCAGCTCGAAATGGCTGGTGCCGATGCCGCGGCCGGCGATGACCGCGCGGGGGCCACCGGGGCGGCCCGGCTCATAGCCGACGACGTAGAGCCGCAGGGTCCGCCCCTGAAACGCCGCCTCGACGGTCTGGTAATTGATCGCCCCCGCCTCTGCCACGCCGGGCATCCGGGCCACGGTGTCGCGCGTATCGGCCGGGATCGACGAGGCCTCGGCAAAGGGGCCCTTGGTGCCGGCCTCGACCACCCAGACATCGGCGGCGGGCGCCTCGACCACCGCCAGCGCATCGGTGACCAGCCCCTTGTAGATGCCGATCATCGCCAGCACGACCGTCATCAGCAGCCCCAGGCCAAAGCAGGTCAGCACGAAACGAAAGAGCCCGTGGCGAATGTCCTTGATCGCCAGGTTCATGGCGCGGCCTCGACGCGGGCCAGCCGCCCGTCGCTGGCCCCCTTGGGCGGCTGGGCGACGATGGCGGCGCCATCCGGCAGGCCGCCGGTCATCTCGACGCGGCCACGGTCATCGCGCGCGCCAAAATCCAGTTGCACCCGTTGCAGCCGTCCGTCCTGCACGATCCAGACTGTGCCGCGAAAGCCGTCGAAACCGCTGATGGCAATCTCGGGCACCATCAGCGCGCTGTCGCGGGTCGCGGTCAGGATGCGCACCTCGGCCTGTTCGCCCAGGAACATCTCGGCCGGGCAATCGGCACAGGCCAGCCAGACCCGGCGTTCTTCGTTCACCCGGTCGCTTTCCAGCCCGATGCGCACCACGCTGCCGTGGAATTCGGCGGCGGGTTGCGACCGCAGGCGGATGGTGCCCGCCTGCCCCAGCGCCAATTGGCCCGCTCGTTCCTCGTCGATATAGGCCTGGATCCAGATCGTCGCCGGGTCGATCAGGGTAAAGATCGGGTCGCCCGCCTTGACCACGGTGCCAGGTTCGGAATGGCGCGCCACCACGATCGCATCATAGGGCGCGACCAGCCGGTGATGCGCCAGCAGCGTTTCCTCCAGTTGCAGGGCCGCCGCCGCATCCTCGCCCTGGGCGCGGATCACCGCCAGGTCCGCCTCGGCCAGCGCCAGTTCGGCGCGGGCCACGTCCTCGTCGCGCTGCGCCTCTTCGGCGCGCTGGATCGAGGCGACATCCTGCCGGGTCAGTTCCTTCAGCCGCTGGTTCGCCGCCTCGCGCTGCGCCAGCACCGCCACGGCCCGCGCCACCGCCGCCTCGGCCTTGGCCTGGCTGGACACATTCGCCGCCACCGCCGCCCCGGCGCGGGCGACCCGCGCCTGCTGTTCGGCCGGGTGCAGCGCGGCAAGTTCCTGGCCCGCGCGGACCCGGTCGCCGGCATCGGCCGACAGCGACACCAGCGCCGCCCCCACCTCAAAGCCGACGCGCGACAGCACCCGCGCCTCGACCGACCCCAGCCCGTAAAGGCGCAGCGGCACATCCGTCTCGGCCCGCACCACCGTCACCGACAGCGGCCGTTCGGTCAGGAACCACCCCCCCGCCGCCGCCAGTGCCACAACGGCGATCGCCCCCAGAACCCAGGACTTGCGCATGGCCTACCTCCGGTCATCGGCTGTTGCAGGGGGCGTCCGTCCGTTCGGCTTGGTCATGGCGGCTCCTTCGGTCTGGCGACTCGGCTTGATGCGGCGCCAGAATATGTTAGTATGCACTCACTCACAATAGGTATGCCATGTTGCGTCGCAAACCCGCCCAGGACCGCAAGGCCGAGATCGTCGCCGCCGTCCTGCTGCTTGCCGACCGGATCGGCCCCGACCGGCTGACGACCAACGATGTCGCGCAAGAGGTGGGCGTGACCCAGGCCGCGATCTTCCGGCATTACCCGACCAAGGCCGCGCTCTGGGCCGCGGTGGGAGAGGCCATCGCCCTGCGCCTGGCCGCCGCCTGGCAAGAGGCGCTGGCCACCGGCACCGACCCCCGGCGCAGGTTGCGCGCCCTGATCGGCGCGCAGTTGCAGCAGATCGCCACGACGCCGGCCCTGCCCTCGATCCTGCATTCGCGTGAGCTGAACGTCGACAACGCCGCCCTGCGCGACCGGTTTCGCGGGCTGGTGGTGCTGTTCCAGGACCACCTGGCGGCGACCCTGGGCGACATGGCGGCCAGGGGCGCGATGCAGCCCTCGGTGCGGCCGGACGATGCCGCCGCCTTGCTGGTGTCGCTGGTGCAGGGCATCGCCATCCGCTGGAGCCTGGGGTCCCGCGGTTTCGACCTGGTGGCCGAAGGGTTGCGCCTGCTCGACGTGCAGCTTGACCTGTTCGCGGGCCATCAGGCGCTGGCCTGACAGCCCTGCCCCCTACTGCTTCAGCGTGGGGGTCACGCCCCAGGTATCCGACAGCACATAGCCAGTCTGCCAGGGGTCTTCGGGATCCAGCAGATAGCTGTGCTGCCCGGTGATCCAGGCTCGGCCGGTGATCTGCGGAATGATCGTGGTGCGTCCGCCCGCCTGTTCCACGCTCAGGATCTTGCCGACAAAGCGAGAGCCGATCAGCGAGGCGTGGATCAGCTCGTCCCCGGCCTTCATCTGCCCCCGCGCCTGCAACACCGCCATCCGGGCCGAGGTGCCGGTGCCCGTCGGCGACCGGTCGGACCGGCCGGGCGAGACGATGCAGGTATTGCGCGTCACCTTGCCGCTGCCTTCGTAGGGCATGGCGAATTGCACGATCGAGACGCCGCGCACATTCGGATAGTCGGGATGGACCACCTCGAACTGTTCCCGCGCCGCCTTGCGGATCTTTTCGCCCAGGATGGCCAGGTCGCGCGCCTCGTCGGGCTGGATCCGGAACCCCAGCGCCTGGGCGTTGACCATGCCAAAGAACATGCCGCCATAGGCGATATCCAGGGGGATCGTCCCGTGGCCCTCGACCTCCAGCGCCCCGTCCAGCACGGCGGCAAAGGCCGGGGCGTTGCGAAAGGTGATGGACCGGCACTTGCCACCCTCGCAGGCGGCGGTGACCTCGATCACCCCGCCCGGCATGTCCAGCTTGAACCGCGTCACCGGCTCTTGCATCGGGACCATGCCGGTTTCCAGCAGCACGGTGGCGATGCAGATCGTGTTCGACCCCGACATCGGCACGTATTCGGTCGGCTCCATGATGATCGCGCCCGCCACGCAGTCGGGCGAGACCGGCGGGACGATCAGGTTGACGTGCCGGGCCACCGAGCCGCGCGGCTCGCAGATCAGCAGCCGGCGGATGTGGTCGTGGTCGCGCTCCATCGCGATCATCTTTTCCATCATCGTCTTGCCGGCCGGCGGCAGGACGCCCCCAATGATGACATCGCCGATTTCCCCCTCGGCATGGCATCCGACGACACTGATATTCACATGCGAACGCACCGTCATTCCTCCTGCGTTGATATCCCGTTCCCGTCTGCCGCCGCCCGTATCAGGCGCCGACCGCCGCCAGCCCCAGCCGCTCGAACCTGTCCAGCTGGGCCAGTTCCGCGTCGCTCAGCTCGATGCCGTCGCGCAGCGCCTTGCGCCGCGCGGCGAACCGGCGTTCCGAAGGCAGCCGCGCCCCCTGCGCGCCGATCGCCGTCAGCAGCCTTTCGCCCTCGGCAATCGGGTCGCGCCCGCTGCGCGCGGCAAAGCTCTGCGGGTCCAGCGCGATCACCAGCGCCCCGTGGCGCGGCAAGAGATCGCTGCCCCCCATGAACTCCAGCGCCTCCTTGCTCATGAATTCGCCCAGCATCGCGCCGGCCAGCAGTTCCACCATCGTCGAAATGGCCGATCCCTTGTGCCCGCCAAAGGTCAGCATCGCGCCGGCCAGCGCGGCCTCGGGGTCGGTGGTCGGTTGGCCGTCGCGGTCAATCGCCCAGCCCTCGGGAATGGGCTTGCCGGCGCGGCGGTGCAACTCGATCTCGCCCCGCGCGGCAACGCTGGTGGCAAAGTCGAACACATAGGGGTGGGCGCCGGGGCGCGGCCAGCCAAAGGCCAGCGGGTTGGTGCCCAGCAGGGGCTGCGTGCCGCCCGCCGGCGCGACAAAGGAATAGCTCGGGCACATCGACAAGCCCGCCAGCCCCGCCTCGGCCAGCGCCTCGACATCGTGCCACAGCGCCGAGAAATGCAGGCAGTCGCGGATCACCAGCGCGGCCAGCCCCAACTCGCGCGCCCGCGCCGCGACCAGGTCTTTGGCGGCATGAAAGGCCGGGTTCGAGAACCCGCCGCCCGCGTCCACCTCGATCACCGCCCTGCCCGCGTCATGGATCACCGGCGCCGCATCCGGCACCATCTTGCCCGCCGCGATCACCCGCAGGCAGCCTTCGATGCGATAGATCCCGTGCGACTTGCAGTTGTCGCGCTCGCCCGCGGCGATCACGCGGGCCACTTCGGCCGCGCTTTCGGGGCGCAGCCCGGCCCGGGCAAAGATCGTCTCGACCCGCTGCAACAGGGCTTCGTAGGAAATGGTATTGGCGGCAGACATGGCTTGGTCGTCTCCTTCAGGAATGGCGCAGGGGGGCGGGCACCGGCATGCGGCCCTATTTGTCCACGTCGATAAAGGTGCAGGCCCAGAACCCCCGCGCCTCGTCCTCGTCCAGCGCCCGCAGCCCGTGTTTCAGCGTGCTGTCGAAATAGGCGCAATCGCCGGGTTCCAGCACGACAGGCTGGTAATGCTCGACCACCAGTTCGATCCGCCCGGACAGGACGTATAGCGTTTCCTCGCCGAAATGCGCCTCCAGCTGGTCGGGCGTCAGCGGCGCGCGCTGTTCCACCCGCGTCACCAGCGGGATGATCTTTTTCTCCGCCAGCGCGTTGCACAGCACCTCATATTCATAGGTATTGGTGCGCACCTTGCGGCCCTGCCCCGCCTTGGTCACGGTCAGCCGCGTCGTCTGGTTCGCCTCGTGATCCGAGGAAAACAGCCGCTCCATGCCGATGTCATAGGACCGCGCGATGCGGACCAGGTTTTCATAACTGGGCGAGACGCGGCCATTTTCGATCTTGTGAATGGTCGACAGCGCCAGCCCGGTCCGCTGCGCCGCCGCCTCCAGCGTCAGCCCGCAGGCCTGGCGCACCGCCTTCATCCGCGCGCCCAGTTCCGACCGCAGTTGCAGCCGCTCGGCCTCCCAGTCGTCATCGGCGGCGATTGCGTCCGGCAGGTCGGCGGAGGATTTTTCCGTTTGCACCATATTTTTCTTTTCTTACCATGTATATTCGTTTAAGCACATTTTCATCGACCGCGCAACTGCCCTGACCCGCCGGCCCGCTCAATACCGCCCGCATCGGCGAAAAGAGGTGACACATGGCGACGCTCATCGTCCCTGCGTCTGTTCAGGGGCCGATCCTTGTCTGCGACCAGGGGCTCAGCCTCTGGGGCGGCGTGAACCCCGCCACCGGCGAGATCGTCGACGCGCATCACCCGCAGCATGGCCGGTCGCTGGCCGGGCAGATCGTCCTGATGCCGACCAGCCGCGGCTCCTGCACCGGCAGCGGCATCCTGTTGGGGCTGGCCCTTGCCGGCACGGCCCCGCTGGCGCTGATCTTCCGCGAGGGCGAAGACATCCTGACGCTTGGCGCGCTGGTCGCGGGGCGGCTGTTCGGCCATGGCATCGCGGTGCTGCGCCTGTCGGCGGCCGACTATGACGCGCTGGCCCGCGAAACCGCCGCCGAAATCACCCCCACGCATCTGCGGGCCGGCGGGCGGGAATGGCCGCTGATGCCCGCCGGATCGGGTGCCTCGCCGGACCTGACGCCCGCCGACCGGGCCATGCTGGCCGGCGACCATGGCCAGGCGGCGCAGGCGGCGATGGAGATCATCGTCACCATGGCCACCGCCCAGGGCGCGCCCCGCCTGATCGACGTCAGCCGGGTCCATATCGACGGCTGCATCTATGCCAGCCCCGCCCTGCTGACCTTTGCCCGCGCCATGGCCGACAAGGGCGCGCGGGTCCGGGTGCCGACCACGATGAACGCCATTTCCGTCGACCATGCCAACTGGCGCCGCCAGGGCGTCGACCCCGCCTTCGGCCTGCCTGCCGCGCAACTGGCCGATGCCTATGTCGAGATGGGCGCCCAGCCCAGCTTTACCTGCGCGCCCTATCTCTTGGCCAATCCCCCCGCGGCGGGCGAGGATATCGCCTGGGCCGAAAGCAACGCGGTGATCTATGCCAACAGCGTCCTGGGCGCGCGCACGGTAAAGCACGCCGATTTCATGGATCTCTGCATTGCGCTGACCGGCCGGGCGGCGCAGGCCGGCGTCTATCTGCCGCAGAACCGCGCGCCGCGCCGGATCATCAAGGTCGCCCTGCCCGCCGGCGCCGACGATGCCTTCTGGCCGATGCTGGGCTGGCTGGCCGGCCAGGCCGCGCCCGACCGCGTGCCGCTGATCCGTGGCCTTGCCGCTGCGCGCCCGTCGCCAGACGACTTCAAGGCCCTTTGCGCCGCCTTTGGAACCACCTCTGCCGCGCCGATGCTGCATGTCGCCGGCATCACCCCCGAGGCCGACCTGCCCCCCGCGCCCGATGCCGACCACGTCACCCTGGGCCCCCAGGATTTCGCCCGGGCATGGCGCGCCTTCAATCAAGGTCCCGAACGGGTGGATCTGGTCGCCCTGGGCAGCCCGCATTTCTCGGCCACGGAATGCGCCGCCCTTGCGGCCCTGATGGACGGCACCCGCGTGGCCGCCGATGTCACGGCCCTTGTCACCCTCGGCCGCGACACGCTGGCCGCGATCACCGCCAATGGCATCCTCGCACGCCTCACGGCCGCCGGCGTCAGGATCCTCCCCGACCTCTGCTGGTGTTCGATCTCGGAACCGGTCTTTCCGCCGCAGGCCCGCACCCTGATGACCAATTCCGGCAAATACGCCCATTACGCGCCCGGCCTCAGCACCCGCGCCGTCCGCTTCGGCGCGCTGGCACATTGCGCCGAGGCCGCCCGCACCGGCCTGGCCCCGGCGACACCCCCCGCCTGGATCACCAATCCCACACCCGCATAACCAAAGGAGCCCCCCATGAAGAAAGACGTCTTCCTCGGCACCGTTCCCGCGCTGCTGACCCCCTGCACCCCCGACCGCCAGCCCGATTTCGACGCCCTGGTGCGCAAGGCCAAGGAGCTGATCGCCGCCGGCATGTCGGGCGTGGTCTATTGCGGCTCTTGCGGCGACTGGCCGCTTCTGACCGACGAACAGCGCATGGAAGGCGTGGCGCGCCTGACCGCCGCCGGCGTGCCGGTCGTGGTCGGCACCGGCGCGATCAACCCGAAATCCGCCGTGGCCATCGCCGCCCATGCGCAAAAGGTCGGCGCCGCCGGCCTGATGGTCATTCCCCGCGTCCTGTCGCGCGGGTCCTCCGTCGCCGCGCAGCGCAACCATTTCAAGGCGATCCTCGCCGCCGCGCCGGACGTGCCGGCGATCATCTACAACAGCCCCTATTACGGCTACCAGACCAAGGCAGACCTGTTCTTTGCCCTGCGCGCCGAACACAAAAACCTGATCGGCTTCAAGGAATTCGGCGGCAAGTCCGATCTCAGCTATGCGGCCGAACACATCACCTCGCAGGATGACGACGTGATCCTGATGGTCGGCGTCGATACCGAGGTCTACCACGGTTTCGTCAAATGCGGCGCCGTCGGCACCATCACCGGCATCGGCACGATCTTCCCCGAGGTGGCGCTGTTGCAGGTGGCCCTGTCGCGCCGCGCCGCGGCCGGTGATGCCGAGGCCGACCTGCGCGCCCGTGAGCTGGCCGAGGCCTTCTCGGTGCTGGCCCGGTTCGACGAGGGCGTGGATCTGGTGCTGTATTTCAAGCATCTGATGGTGCTGAAGGGCGACAAGCAATACGCGCTGAACATCAATGAAACCGATGCGCTGTCGCCTTCGCAGGCCGGGTTCTGCGAAGCGCAGTTCCACCAGTTCAACGCCTGGTTCGCCAACTGGTCCAGACAGGGCGGGGTGATCGCGGAATGCATGTGATCGACAGCCACACCGGCGGCGAACCGACGCGGGTGATCCTTGACGGCGGTCCGGACCTGGGGTCCGGGCCGCTGGCCGACCGCGCCGCCCGCCTTGCGACCGAACACCGCGATTTCTACCGCTCGGTCATTCTCGAACCGCGCGGGCAGGTGGCGATGGTCTGCGCGCTGCTGGTCGAGCCGGTCGACCCGACCTGCGTGACCGGGGTGATCTACTTCGACGCCGAGGCGGTGCTGGGCATGTGCGGCCACGGCACCATCGGGCTGGCGGTGACGCTGGCCCATCTGGGGCGCATCGGCCCCGGCTCGCACCGGATCGAAACCCCGGTCGGCGTCGTCACCGTCGAGGTGCTTGACGCGAACACGGTGACGGTGACCAACGTCGAGAGCCGCCGCTGCCGCGCCGGGGTCTCGGTTACGGTCGACGGCATCGGCACGGTCACCGGCGACATCGCCTGGGGCGGCAACTGCTTTTTCCTGGTCGACCCCAGCCCGATCCCGGTGACCGCCTCGAACATCCGGCAGTTGACCGATGTCACCGTCGCGGTGCGCGCCGCGCTCTGGGCCCAGGGAACGGGTTGCGACGACGGCAGGCCGGTGGATCACGTCATCTTCTACGGCCCCGCCGAGACCGCCGAGGGCCACAGCCGCAACTTTGTGCTGTGCCCCGACAATGCCTATGACCGCTCCCCCTGCGGCACCGGCAGTTCGGCCCGGCTGGCCTGCCTGGCCGCCGACGGCTGCCTGGCCGAGGGCGACGAGATCGTGCAGGAAAGCGTGATCGGCAGCACCTACCGGCTGTCCTGGCGCCGGGGGGCCAATGGCGGCGTGATCCCCTCGATCACCGGCAAGGCCTATGTCATGGCGGAAAGCCGGCTGATCTTTCAGCCCCAAGACCCGTTCCGCCAGGGCATCCCGCTCTGATCCTGTCACCGTCCGAGACCTGCCATGGCCCACACCCCCAGCCCTGAAATCGTCGTCATCGGCGCCGGCATCATCGGTGTCACCACGGCCCTTGCCCTGCAGGCCGAGGGCCATTGCGTCCGCCTTCTCGACCGCAAGGGGATTGCGGCGGAAACCTCGCGCGGGAATGCCGGCGCCTTTGCCTTTGCCGATGTGGAGCCGCTGGCCACCCCCGGCATCCTGCGCAAGGCGCCGAAATGGCTCCTCGATCCGCTTGGCCCGCTGTCGCTGCGCCCGGCCTATGCGCTGCGGATCCTGCCCTGGATGCTGCGCTTTGCCCGCGCCACCGCGAAATCGCGCTACGCGGCGGCGGTCGGGGCGCAGTCGGGCCTGATGATGCTGTCCAGCCAGGCGCTGGAGCGGCTGATCATCCGGGTCTCGGGCGAGCCCCTGATGCGGCGACAGGGGCAGTTGCAGGTCTATGAGGGCCAGGCGCAGTTTCGGGCGGCGCTGCCGGGGTGGGAGTTGCGGCGGCGTCACGGCATCGCCTTTGACCTGCTGGAAAGCCCCGCCGCGATCGCCGAGATCCAGCCGGGCCTGAACCCGCGGTTCACCCATGCCGGCCATACCCCCGGCTGGATGAACACGGTCGATCCGGCGCTGTGGACCGAACACCTGGCCCGCGCCTTTGTCGCCGCGGGTGGCACGGTCGAGATCGCCGAGGTCCGGGGCATCGCGCCGCGCGGGGATGGCGTCGAGATCCAGACGGCGGCGGGCGCGATCCGGGCGGGGCAGGTCGTCGTGGCGGCGGGGGCCTGGTCGCACCAGCTCGCCCGGATGCTGGGCGACCGGATCCCGCTGGAAACCGAGCGCGGCTACAACACCACCTTTCCCACCGCCAGTTTCGACCTGCGCACCCACCTGACCTTCAGCGACCATGGCTTTGTCGTTACCCGGATCGGCGAGGGGTTGCGGGTTGGGGGCGCGGTGGAGCTGGGGGGGCTGAGCCTGCCGCCGAATTTCCGGCGGGCGGAGATCCTGGTCCGCAAGGCTGCCGCGTTCCTGGAGGGGTTCGACCCCAGCGGGGGGACGCAATGGATGGGGTTCCGTCCCTCGCTGCCCGACAGCCTGCCGGTCATCGGCCGCGCGCCGGGCCATGATCGGGTGGTCTATGCCTTTGGCCATGGCCATCTGGGCCTGACCCAATCGGCGGGGACGGCCGAGCTGGTCGCGGCCCTGGTGGGCCGGCGCCCGCCCGCGATATCGCTGGCCCCGTTCGATCCGCGGCGATTTTGAGGGGCGGCCGCGGGGCGTCCCACGGCGGGACGCAAGGGCGCCCCTTTGATATCAGACACTTAACCTACCTATTTTAACACATTCTTAACGATTCAGCCTCTGAAGGCCGCGGAAATCCTGCCGCCGCCGCGCCGGCGATTTCATCCGAAAGTCTGACCCCCGCCTTCTGGCCATGCCGGCCGAACCCTGCCAGTCTTGGCCCGAACGGCGCGTTGATCGCGGAGGAGCGACGTGGCGATGGACAATACGGCAATGACCCCCCAGACGACGACCGCGGCGGCATCGGTGCTGCGGCCGGTCATCGCGCTGGCCGCGCATGTGCGGCAGGGCCTGATCGGGCATGAGGTCCTGGTCGAGCGGCTGATGATCGCGCTCTTGACCGGGGGCCATGTGCTGATCGAGGGCCCGCCGGGGCTGGCCAAGACGCGGGCGGTCAAGCGGCTGGCCGACAGCCTGGCCGGCAGCTTCGGCCGCATCCAATGCACGCCCGACCTGATGCCCTCGGACATCACCGGCACGCAGATCTTTCGCCCCGACGGCGCCCGGTTCGATTTCCAGCCCGGCCCGATCTTTCACGAACTGGTGCTGGTCGACGAAATCAACCGCGCGCCGCCCAAGGTGCAGTCGGCCCTGCTGGAGGCGATGGCCGAAGGGCAGGTGACGGCGGGCGGCGTGACCCGGCGGCTGCCCGAGCCTTTCATGGTGGTGGCCACGCAGAACTCGATCGAGCATGAGGGCACCTTTCCGCTGCCCGAGGCGCAACTGGACCGGTTCCTGCTGCACCTGGACCTGGCGCTGCCGGATGCCACGGCCGAGCGGGCGATCCTGGATCTGGTCGAGGACGAGGCGCAGCACCGCCCCCCGGCGCCTGCCGAACGGCTGGCGGGCGCGCAGATCGTGGCGGCGCAGGCGGCTGTGGCCGGCATCTTCGTGGCACCGGCGCTGAAGGATTTCATGGTGCGGCTGGTCATGGCCACGCGCGACCCGAAGGGGCCGCTGGAGGGGCTGGTGGCGCATGCCGTCTCGCCCCGGGGCACGCTGTCGCTGGCGGCCTGCGCGCGGGCGCGGGCGGCGCTGTCGGGGCGCGACCACGCGCTGCCCGAAGATGTCGAGGCGGTGGCGGGCGATGTGCTGTCGCACCGGCTGATCCCCGGCTGGCGGGCCACGTCCGAGGGGTTTCCTCTCGTGAGATGATTGCGCGGCTTTTGTCCCATGTCCGGCCGTGGTGATCCGACGCTATCGGCGCCGCCGGGCTGATGGCGCTGGAGGGCGTGGCGCTGCGCGCCGGCGGCGAGGCGGCCAGCCTGGCCGAACGGCCGGGCGCCACCGCGACAAGGCGGCGGGGACAGGGCCACGAGATCCGCGAGATCCGCCCCTTTGCCGAAGGCGACGACCCGCGCCATATCGATGCCGCCGCCTCGGCCCGCAGCGGCAGCCCGCATGTGCGCAGCTTTCACGAGGACCGCGAGCGCAGCCTGTTGCTGATCGCGGATTTCCGCGCGCCGATGCTGTGGGGCACGCAGGGGCGGCTGCGGTCGGTGGCCGCCGCGCAGGCGCTGGCCATTGCCGGCTGGCGGGCGGTGTTGCAGGGCGGCTCGGTGGGCGTGGTGGCGCTGACCGATGCCGGGCAACAGGCCCAGCCGCCGCGACCCCGGCACCGCGGCATGGCGCTGGTCGCCAGCTGCCTGGAGCGCGCCCATGCGCTGGCGCTGGACCATCGCGGCCCGGTGCTGCCCCTGGCGCCGGAACTGCTGCGGGCGATGCGGCAGGCGCCACGGGGTGCGGCGCTGGTGGTGGCGACGGGGCTGGACAGCCCGGGCGAGGGGCTGGACCAGGCGCTGGCCGAAATGCGCCAGCGCGGGCCCTTGCGGCTGATCCTGGTCGAGGATGCGTTCGAGCTGGACCCGCCGGCGCTGGCCCTGCCGCATCTGGGGCCGCAGGGGCCGGCCTATGCGCGGTTCGCGGACCTGCCGGCGGAACGGGCGGCGCGGGCGGCGCGGCTGGCGGTGCCGGGGATGGACCTGCGCCGGCTGGCCGCATCGGGAGAGATCGGATGACGCCGCAGGAGCTGGTCGCCCAGTTGCACGGCCCGCGCCTGCCCGAAGGCTATGCCGCGATGGGCTGGGATGATGTGCTGGCGGCCGTCGGGCTGGGGCTGGTGCTGGCGGCGGCGGTGCTGGCGGTTCTGGGGCCGGTCTTGCGGCCAAGGGCGCGTCCGGCGCGGCGCGGGGCGCAGATCGCAGAGGCGGCGCGGCTGCCGCCGCAGGACCGGCTCTTGGCGCTGGCGCGGCTGTTGCACGACCTGGGCGGCACCCTGCCCGAGGACCAGCGCGCCGCGCTATACGCCGGGCTGCCGGGCGATCCGGCGCGGGTCGAGGCGCTGATCCTGGCGGCGGGGTGGCGATGATCGGGCTGGGATTTCCGCTGGCGCTGGGGCTGGTGCCGGTGCCTTTGCTGGCGCGGCTGCTGCCGCCGCGCGATGCGGGGGGGCAGGTGATGGTCCTGCCCGATGCCATTGCCGCGGTGGCCCGCCCGGTGCAGGGGCCGGCGGCCTGGCGCGGGCTGGTGCTCGCGGGGCTGTGCTGGCTGTGCCTGTGCCTGGCGCTGGCCCGGCCGCATCGGGTGGAGATGGTGGCCGACCTCAGCGCCTCGGGGCGCGACATCGTCATCGCGCTGGACATGTCGGGCAGCATGGAGACGCCGGATTTCTCGCTGGACGGCCAGACGGTGACGCGGCTGGCGGCGGTAAAGCGGGTGGCCGGGTCGTTCATCCGCGCCCGGCAGGGCGACCGGATCGGGCTGGTGATCTTTGCCGACAGCGCCTATGTCGCGGCGCCGCTGACCCATGACCTGGCGGCCGTGGCGCGGGCGCTGGACGAGGCGCAGATCGGGCTGACCGGCCGCTCGACCGCGATTGCCGACGGGCTGGGGCTGGCGCTGAAGCGGATCCTGGCCGAACCGGCGCCGTCGCGGGTGATCGTGCTTTTGTCCGACGGCCGCGATACCGGGGCGCGGCTGGACCCGGTGCAGGTGGGCAGGCTGGCGGCCGACAACGACGTGCGCATCCATGCGATAGCACTTGGCCCCGAGGATCTGGAGACCCGGCCCGCCGCGCGCGATGCGGTCGACCTGGCGACGCTGCGGACGATTGCCGGGGAATCCGGCGGCCAGACCTTTCGGGTGCGCACCACCGCCGACCTGGCCGCGATGGCCAAGGACCTGGACCGGCTGGAGCCGAACCCCTCGGCCCGCCCGCCGGTGGCGGTGCCGCGGCCGCTCTGGGCCTGGCCGGCGGGGCTGGCGCTGATCCTGGCCCTGGCGCTGGGGCTGGAGCGGCGGCGATGAGCGGCGCCATGGTCCTGCTGCGGCCCTGGTGGCTGCTGGCGTTACCGGCGATCCTGGCCGCGGCGGTCTGGGCCTGGCGGCTGCGCTCGGCCGGGGCCTGGGGCCGCGTGGTGGCGCCCGAGCTGATGGCGGCGCTGAAGCGGCTGGACCGGATCACCCATGGCCTGCGCGGCAAGACCATGGTCCTGCCCTTTGTCGCGGCGGGGGTGACGGCGGCGGCGCTGTCCGGCCCGGCCCTGCTGCGCCCCGGCGCGGTGGCCTTTCGCGCGCTGGACCCGATGATCCTGATGCTGGACATGTCGCCCTCGGTCGTGGCCGACGCCCGGGTGCTGGGCGAGGCGCAGGCCGCCGCGGCGGGCCTGCTGGCCGGGGCCGATGGCCGGCCGGTGGGGCTGTTGCTATATGCCGCCGATGCCTATCTGGCCTCGGCCCCCACCAGCGACGCCGACAGCCTGCTGGGGCTGGTGGGCGTTCTGGGCGAGGGCACGATGCCGGTGGTCGGCAGCCGCCCCGATATCGCGCTGTCGATGGCGCGCGACCTGTTCGGGGCCACCGAAGGGCCGGGCATCGGCGGCGCCGACCTGGTGGTGATCAGCGATGGCGGCGGCGCCGGGCCGCGCGCCACCGAAGAGGCCGCGCGGCTGGCGCATGACGGGGCGCGGGTCTGGGCGCTGGTGCTGCCGCAAAGCGCCGAGGGCGCCCCTGCCCCCGACCGGACCGGACTGGCGCGGATGGCCGAAGCCGGCGGCGGCACGGCCCTGCCCGCGGCCCAGGCGCCCGACCTCTTGCGCCAGATCGCGCAGCGCCGCACCGCCCGGCTGGTCGAGGACCCGCAGACGGGCGCGGCCTTTGCCGACATGGGGCCCTGGCTGCTGCCGCTGGCGCTGCTGGCGCTGTTCCCGATGTTCCGGAGGCAGCGATGAACTGGCCCGCCGCGCTGTTCCTGGCCGGTCTGGCCGCGCTGGCGGGTGCGGGGCGCGACGCGCTGGCCAAGGCGGCGCTGGTCGCCGGCCTGCCGGGCCTGGCCGCCATGGTGCTGGACGATCCGGCGGTGGGCGGTGTCGCGCTGTACCTGGCCCGAGATTACACCGGCGCCGACCTGGCCTTTCGCACCGCGGGGCGGGGGTCGACCTACAATCGCGGTCTGTCGCTGGCGGCGACGGGCGATTACCCGCTGGCGCGCGCCTATTTCGATGCGGTGCTGTTTGCCAACCCCGCCGACAGCGAGGCGCGCGAGAACCGCAATGTGGTGGCGGCGCTGATCCCGCCGAACCTGGGCGAGGCCAACAAGGCCGGCCGCATCGCCGCGACGATCATCGCCACCCCCGGCGGATCGCCGGTGGACGAGATCAAGCGGCTGGGGCGGCAACTGGAAGAGGGGCGCCGGGTCGCCGATGCCGACTGGCTGGCCGGCCTGCCCGACGACCCCGGCCTGTTCCTGCGGCTGCGGCTGGCGCAGGAACACGACCGCCGCCTGTCGATGGGCCTGACCGCCGCCGAGGAGGTCGACCCATGGTAGGGCGTCTGGCCGCGCTGGTCCTGTTGTGCCTGGCGCTGGCGGTGCCGGCCGGCGCCGAGGGCAACCTGTCGATGACGATCCGGCCGGATGGGCCGGTGGACCGGCTGGTTGAGGGCGAGATGGTCGCCGTCACCATCCGCGCGGTCTACGACCGCAAGATCGCCAACGAGCGGCTGGAGATCGCGCCCAGCCCGGCCTTTGACTGGACGCAGACCCAGGCCGACGACTGGCACGAGGAAACCATAGACGGCCTGCCCTGGATCGTCATGGAACGCCATCTGGCGATCTGGCCCCGGCGGTCGGGGCCGTTGCAGTTCGGCCCGGCGGTGCATCGGCTGACGATCATCGACAAGGCCAGCCAGCGGCAGGATGCGGTTGTCACCGCGCCGCCGCTGGATCTGTCGGTCGGGGCGTTTCCGGCGCTGAAGGGCTGGCATTTCGCGGCGCGGCGGGTCGAGCTGACCGACGAGCTGTCGGCCGATGCCGCGCGGCTGGCCGATGGCGAGGTAGTGACGCGCACCGTGACGTTGCGCGCCCTGGGCGCCCTGCCGGAACACCTGCCGCCGCGCCCGGTGGTATCGGAGAACTGGCTGATCACCTTTGCCGCGCCGGTGCGGCGCAACCTGATCCTGACGGCCGAAGGCCCGGTGGCCGAGGCGATCTGGACCTGGCAGTTCCGGCCCCATACCGGCGAGCCGGGCGTGCTGGACCCGGTGGAGATCGCGTATTTCGACACCACCACGCGGCAGGTCGAGACGGTGGAGATACCGGCGCTGGCGATCGGCCTGTCCAGTTTCTACACCGGGCAGGTGCCGACCGGTCGGGTGGGCCTGCGGCAGGTGCTGATCCTGGCGGCGGTGGCGGCGGGGGCCATGCTGCTGTCGCTGGGCCTGGCGCTGACCCTGCTGGCGCCCGAGGTCACGGCGACGGGCTGGGCGCGGCTGCGGCAACGCTGGTCGCCGGGGCCGCGGCTGCGGCTGTGGCAGGCCCGCCGGTCGGGCGACCTGCTGGCGCTGCGCCGGGCCGCGACCGAGGCCGGCCGGCCGGCGGCGCAGCTAGCCGAGATCGACGCGCGGATCTATGGCCGCCCTGCCCCGCCGGCGGGCGGGGGGGCGTGATCCGGCGGCGGGGTCCTGTCAGGCGGTTTCCCTGGCGGCCAGCGCGGTGTCGCGCATCTGGGTCAGGGTCTGGCGCGGGGTCAGCGCCTCGGGCGAGATGACCAGTTCCAGCACCGCCCCGGTCCCCGAGGCACGGGCGCGGGCAAAGGCGGCGGCGAAATCGCCGGTCGCCGCGACCCGCTCGGCATGGAAGCCATAGGCCCGGGCCAGGGCGACGAAATCGGGGTTCTTCGTCATCGTGGTGCCGGAAACCCGCGTCGGGTAATGGCGTTCCTGATGCGCCCGGATGGTGCCGTAGATGCCGTTGTTCAGGATCAGCACGATCGGCTGGGCATCGGCCTGCAGGGCGGTGGCAAGCTCGGTGCAGTTCATCTGGAAATCGCCGTCGCCGGCAAAGCACAGGACGGTGCGATCCGGATGCGCCACCTTGGCCGCGATGGCCGCCGGCAGGCCATAGCCCATCGCCCCGGCCTGCGGCGCCAGAAGCCGCGCCTGCGGCCCGAAGCGCAGGAACTTGTTCGGCCAGACCGCGAAATTGCCGGCGCCGTTGGTCACGATCACATCTTCGGGCAGCACCTCGCGCAGGTGGGCGCAGACCTTGCCCATGTCGACCGGCGAGGGCAGGTCGGGCAGGTCGAAGCCGGCCTCATAGGCGGCGCGCCCCTCGGCCCGCCAGGCCGCCCAGGCGCCCTGCACCGGGGCCATGCGCGACAGCGCCTCGGCAAAGGCATTGGGCCCGGCATGGATGCCCAGCACCGGCGGATAGACCTTGGCGATTTCCAGGTCGGAGCCGTGGACATGCACGATCTTTTGCCGCGGATGGGGGAAATCGAACAGCGTATAGCCGTCGGTCGAATTCTCGCCGAAACGGTTGTTGACGGCCAGGATCACGTCGGCGTCGCGCAAGAGGCGCTTGACCGACGGCACCATGCCTACCCCGGCCTCGCCGCAGAAGGTGGCGGAGCGGTTGTCATACATGTCCTGATAGCGGAACACCGAGACCACCGGAATGTCGCTGGCCTCGGCAAAGGCCTGCATCCGGGCCGAAGCCTCGGCGGTCCAGTTGCAGCCGCCATAAAGGATCAGCGGCCGTTCCGCCCCGGCCAGCAAGTCGCGCAGCCGGGTCATCGCCGAAGGGGCGGGCAGCGGTTCGCTGACCTCGACGGGGCCGGAAAGGGCGGGCATGTCGGTCGCGGTGGTCAGCATGTCCTCGGGCAGGGCGATGACGACCGGGCCGGGGCGGCCGCTGGTCGCCGTGGTCCAGGCGCGCGACAGGATCTCGGGGATGCGGTCGACCTGGTCGATCTCGACCGCCCATTTCGCCATGGTGCCAAAGACGGCGCGGTAATCCAGTTCCTGAAACGCCTCGCGGCCCTTCATGTCGGTGCCGACCTGGCCGACGAACAGCAGCATCGGCGCGGAATCCTGCATCGCCGTATGCACGCCGATCGAGGCATTGGTGGCGCCGGGGCCGCGCGTGACCATGCAGATGCCGGGCTGCCCGGTCAGCTTGCCCCAGGCCGCGGCCATGAAGCCGGCGCCGCCTTCGTTGCGGCACAGCACATAATCCAGCTTGCCCTGGGTGTCGTGCAGCGCATCCAGCACCGCGAGGTAGCTTTCGCCCGGAACGCCAAAGGCCTTGCGCGCCCCCAGCGCGACCAGACATTCGACAAGCAGCTGTCCACCGTTCCGCATCTTCGTTCCTTTTCCTTCGCCCGGGACGTGGCCGCCGCCACGCCGATCCGCGTTTCCCTTGCCGGTCCGCGCCCCGGACAGCCGGGGCCAGAATCGGCCGCCCCGACGACGGGGCCGCAATCGCGGCACAGTCTTCGCATGCGTAGCCGCCATCCGCCAGATCGAGTTACGGCGCGGGCGCCGCCCCCTGCCCCGCCGCCCGGATCAGCCCAGCCGGGTGCGTTGCTGCACCGGCGACGTGCCGAAATACGTCCGGTAGACCTTGGAGAAATGCGAGGTCGACTGGAAGCCGCAGGCCATTGCCACCGCTGTCACCGATTGTTCGGTCTGCACCAGCAGGTTGCGCGCCCGGTGCATCCGCTTTTCCATGAAATAGTGCTTTGGCGTCGAGTTCAGGTAGCGGCCGAAGATCCGTTCAAGCTGTCGGGTGGAGATGCCCAGGCGTTCGGCGATCCGGCCGGGGGTCATCGGGGTCTCGATCGTCTCGTCCATCATGGCGATGGCGCGCACCAGATGTTCGTTGCGCATGCCGTGGCGCGATTGCAGCGACACGCGCTGCGCCGCGGTGCCTTCGCGGACGGCGTTATACACCATCTGGTCGGCCACCTCGGTCGCCAGGTCCTGCCCGTGGGCGCGGCCGATCAGGTGCAGCATCAGGTCTGCCGCGGCGGTTCCGCCCGACGCGGTGATGATCTTTTCGCGGGCGACAAAGACGTTGCGCACCAGGCGCACCTCGGGGAATTCCTCGGTGAAGAGGTCGTGCCAGGCCCAGTGCAGCGCGGTTTCGACATTGTCCAGAAAGCCGGCCCGCGCCAGCACATAGGCGCCCGAACAGATCGCGCCTAGGGGCGTGCCGGCGGCCCGTTCCCGCCGCAGCCAGGCCAGCAGCGGCGGCGTGGTATGGGCCTGGACATTGGTTCCCGAGATCACGAACAGCCGGTCGACATGCTGGGTCGGCCCCATCCCGGCATGGGTCAGCGTGACCGAGCCGTTGGAACAGGTGGCGGACTGGCCATCCTCGCTGACCAGCGACCAGCGATAGAGCGGCCGGTCCGCGACCAGATTGGCGATGCGCAGGGGTTCCAGCGCGCAGGAAAAGGCGATGTGGGTGAAATCCCGCATGAGGAAGAAGGAGAAATGCGCAGTCTCGGTCATCGGACATCGCTCCTGGGGTTGCCGCGGGTGCGGGGCGCCGCGGCCTGCCGGCTGCGCAGAGAGGAACCACAGAATCAGCCAGTAGACAATATGTATTTCAGTCGCCAGCGGGCGCGGGCCTCACAGCGGGGCGAGGGGCGCGCCGCCCAGGTAGCTCTGCTGCATGTAGTCGATGAAATTGTCGCGGAACTGCCGGGTATGGGCATGGGCAAGCGCATCGGCGCGGGCCACGTCGCGGTCGCGGATGGCGGCCAGCATCTCGTCATGTTCGTCGGTCAGCATCACGCCTTCGTTGCCCTGTTCGAGATAGGCGAAATGCAGGTGCAGCATCCGGCGGCCCTGGTTCAGCAGCCGTTCGTAGAAGGCCGCCAGATAGGGGTTTCGGCCAGCGGTGGCGATGGCCATGTGAAAGGCGGTGTTGGCCTCGGACATGCCCAGGTGTGCGCCCTTGCGGACCGCGGCGACGAAATCGCGCTGGCGTTCCGCGATGGCCTTCAGGTCGGCGTCGGTCCGCAGTTCGGCGGCAAGGCGGGTGTTCATCCGCTGGGCGATGTCCAGCGCCTCGACATATTTCGGAAAGCTCTGCACGTCGATCGGCGCCACCACGGTCGAGCGGTTCGACAGCGTCACCACCAGATCGTCGCCGGCCAGCCGGATCAGCGCCTCGCGCACCGGCGAGCGCGACATGGCGAACCGCTCGGCCAGCGAGGTTTCGTCCAGCACGGCGCCGGGCTGTAGATCGAGCGACAGGATTTCGTCGCGCAGGGTTTCATAGGCATAGCGGACGCCCATGCCCTTGATCCGCCTTGGTTCAGCATCTTCCGCCATCTGCCAGATCCCCTTGGGCCGTCCCGGCGGAAAGACTAGCCCCGTCGCGCCATCGTGTCGACACGGAATATTCTTGTTTGACGTGTCGGCAGTCTGTCGCCATGCTGCCGGGTGTCGACATGATATCGACTGTGATTCGCGGCACCCGACGGCCGGGGGAAAGGATAGTGTCATGCTGAAACTTCAGGGGGTTCTGCCCGCGCTGGTGACGCCGTTCGATGCCGGGGGGCAGATCGACTTTGCCGCCTTTGGCCGCCATCTGGAGATGCTGCGCGCGGCCGGCGTGTCGGGCTGGGTGCCCTGCGGATCGTCGGGCGAATACAACCTGATGAGCGATGACGAACGCGACCAGGTGCTGCGGTTCGTCAAGGACAATGCGCGCCCCGGCGAGACGCTGATCGCGGGCACCAACGCGCCCTCGACCGCGGGCGTCATCGCCAACACGCTGCGCGCCAAGGCGATGGGCTATCATGCCGTCCTCTTGGCGGTGCCGTTCTACACCAAGCCGACGCAGGCCGAAATCATCCGCCATTTCAACGCGGTGATCGAGGCGACCGACATGAACGTGGTGCTGTATTCCTATCCCGGCAAGGACGGGGTCGAGATCGAGTATGAGGCGCTGGACGCGCTGGCCGACAATCCGCGGATCATCGGGATCAAGGAAAGCAGCGGCGTGATGCAGCGCGCCATCGGCATTGCGACGCGCTATGCGGGCCGCATCCAGCTGGTGAGCGGGTCCGACGACATCGCCTGGGATTTCATGCATTGGGGCGCCGACAGCTGGATCTGCGGCCCGGCCAATTGCATGGCGAAACCCGTCTGCGAGATGGACGCGGCCTTCCGGGCCGGCAACCACGCCCGCGCAAAGGAAATCATGCAGGCGGTGTGGCCGGCGATGAACGTGCTGGAATCGGGCAAGTTCGTGCAGAAGCTGAAATACGGCTGCGAGTTGCAGGGCAACCCGGTGGGCGAATGCCGCATGCCGTTCGGCCCGCTGACCGATGCCGAAAAGGCCGAGTTCGCCGCGGCCATGCAGCCGATCGTCAACTGGAAGTAGGCGATGGCCACAGGCGTCGGAAGGGGTTTGTCATGACGACTGTCGTCGTCGGGGCGGGCATCATCGGCACCGCCATCGCACATGACCTGGCCCGGCGCGGGCGGCAGGTGGTGCTGGTCGACCGCGACGCGCCCGGCAGGGGCGCCTCTTTCGGCAACATGGCCTCTATCGCGGTGACCGAGTTCATGCCGGCGTCGCGCCCCTCGGTCTGGCGGCAGATCCCCGGCTGGATGCTGGACCCCGAAGGGCCGGTCCGGGTTCGCCCCGGCTATATGCCCCGGCTGGTGCCGTGGTTCCTGCGGTTCATCGCCGCCAGCCGGCCGTCGCGGCTGCGGGCGCTGGAGGCGCAGGGGGCGGTCTTGTGCGCGCGGGCGCTGGACGACACGCTGGCCCTGCTGCGCGAGACCGGGCTGGGCGACCAGATCGGCGAACAGGGCTGCCTGTCGCTATACGCCGACGAGGCCGAGTTCCGGGCCGACCGCGATCATATCGAGATCCTGGAACGGTTCGGATTTCCGCATGAGGTGATCGGGCCGCAGGCGATCAGGGCGCTGGAGCCGGAATTGTCGGACCGGATCGGCATGGCGGTGCTGTTCCCGCAGAACCGCTCGATCAAGGATCCCTACGCGCTGGTGCTGGCGCTGGCCGAGAGGTTCGCGGCCCTTGGCGGCCGGATCGAGCGGGGCGAGGTCGCGGGCTTTGTCCGCGGCGAGGCCATGCGCGAGGTGGTGTTGCGCGATGGTCGCCGCCTGCCCGCCGACGAGGTGGTGATCTGCGCCGGCGCGTTTTCCGCCCGGCTGGCGCGCGATCTGGGCGAGCCGATCCCGCTGGAGACCGAGCGCGGCTATCACACCCAGATCATGGCGCCGGGCATCGGCATGAAGCATTCGATCATCTGGCCGGCGCGGGCCTTCATGGTCACGCCGACGGCGGGGGGCATCCGGGTGGGCGGAACGGTGGAAATGGCCGGGCTGGAGGCGGCGCCGGATTACCGGCGGTCGAAGATCACGGTGAAACGCGCCAAAGAGGCGTTGCCGAACCTGCAATGCCACGAATTCACCGAGTGGATGGGCCACCGCCCGGCCCTGCCGGACACGGTGCCGATCCTTTCGGCCAGCGCCCGGACAAAGGGCCTGTTCTATGCCACCGGACATGGCCATCTTGGCCTGACCTATGCCGCCACTACGGCGCGGCTGATGGGGGAGCTGATCACCGGGGCAAGGCCGGCGGTGGATCTGCATCCCTATCGGATCAACAGGTTCTGAGGGGGACACGATGCGCTGGAACCGGACGATACAGACCGTCGATGTCCATTGCGCCGGTGAGATCGGGCGCGTCATCACCGGGGGGGTGCTGAACATTCCCGGCGCGACCATGGCCGAGAAGCTGCATCACCTGAATACGGTGGACGACAGCCTGCGCCGCTGGCTGTGTTCGGAACCGCGTTCCGGCCCGGCGGGGTCGTTCTGCCTGCTGGTGCCGGCCTGCGACCCGGCGGCGGATGTGGGCCTGATCATCCTGCAACCCGACCAGGCGCATGCCATGTCGGGGTCGAACGCCATGTGCGCGGCGACGGCGCTGTTGGAGACCGGGATGATCCCGATGGCGGAACCCGTCAGCGTGGTGACGTTCGACACCGCGGCGGGCCTGGTGCGGGCGACGGCCGCCTGTCAGGACGGCAAGGTGGTGAAGGTCACGCTGGACATGCCGCCTTCGTTCGTGGCGCGCAAGGCGGCGGTGATCGAGACGGAAGAATGGGGGCCGCTGCGCTATGACCTGTGCTTTGGCGGGGTGTTCTATGCGCTGGTCGACGTGGATCAGATCGGTCTGACCATCGCGCCGGAAAACGCCCGGCAGCTGGCGATGACCGGGGTCGAGCTGCGCAACCGGATCGCCGCGCTGGAACCCGCGCCGCACCCCGAGACGCCGGCGCTGAACGGTCTCGCCTATGTGATGTGGCGCAGCGACGAGCCCGATGGCGCGGTGCGCACCTGCACCACGCTGCGCCCCGGACGGGCGGACCGGTCGCCCTGCGGCACGGGGTCGAATTCCAACATGGCGGTGCGGTGCGCCGATGGCCGGTCGCGCCCCGGCGACGTGGTGATCTCGCGCTCGATCATCGGCGGTGAGTTCACCACCGAGTTGGTGGCGGAAACCAGCGTCGGCCCCTATCGGGCGACGCGCAACCGGGTGTCGGGGCAGTGCTGGATCTATGGCATCAGCCAGATCGGGCTGGACCCCGGCGACCCGTTCCCGCTGGGTTTCACCCTGTCGGACACCTGGGGGGGATGATGGCGCCGCTGTCGGGAAAGACCGTTCTGCTGACCGGGGCAACCGGGGCGATCGGCGCTGCCATCGCCCGGTCGCTGGCCGCCGGCGGGGCAAGGGTGCTCTTGCATTACGGCCGCAACCGCGCGGTGGCCGAGGCGCTGGCCGGCGAGATCGGCAATGGCGCCGTCGCGCTGGCCGCCGACCTGTCCGACCCGGCCGAGCCGACGCGCCTGTGGCAGGTGGCCGAGGCGCTGGGGCCGGTGCATGCCCTGGTCAACAATGCCGGCATCCGGTCCGAGGTGGCGATAGACGCGCCCCTGGCCGACTGGCAGGCGGTCTGGGCGCGCGAGATGCAGGTCAACCTGGGCGCCGCGGTCGACCTGACCCGCGCGGCGATCCTGCATTTCCGCCAGATCGGCGGCGGGCGCATCGTCAACATGTCCAGCCGCGCCGGGCAGCGGGGCTATTCCGCGACCGCGATGGCCTATGGCGCGTCCAAGGCGGCGCTGATCAACCTGACCCGGTCGGTCGCGCAGAGTTTCGGCCATGAGGGCATCACCGCCGTGGCGCTGGCCCCCGGCTGGGTGCGCACCGAGATGGCCGAGGATTTCATCGCCCGGCATGGCGAGGCGGCGGCGCTGGCGGGCATTCCCATCGGGCGGATGGCCGCCCCCGAAGAAATCGGCGAGCTGGTCGCCTTTGTCCTCCGGTCCTCGCAGGCCTCGCTGAATGGTGCGGTGCTGGATGTGAACGGCGGCAGCTATCTGCGCTAGGGAGAGGAACATGCGTTTTCAGGACAGGGTCGTTGTGGTCACCGGGGCCGCGGGCGGCATCGGCAGCGCCATCGCCAGCCGCTTTGCCAGCGAGGGCGCGCGGGTCGTCGTCACCGACATGAACGCCGAAGGGGTCGAGGCGACTGCCGCTGCGATCCGGGCGGCGGGCGGGCGGGCGCGCGGCTTTGCCGCCGACATCTCGGCGGCGGCGGGCTGCAAGGCGGTGGTCGCGGACGCGCTGGCCCAGGAAGGCCGGATCGACGTCTTGTGCAACAACGCGGGGATCAACCGGCGCGGGCCGCTGTTGTCGCTGACGGCCGAGGATTGGGACCTGTCCTTTGCGGTCAATATCGACGCGATGTTCCACCTGTGCCAGGCCGCCCTGCCCGGCATGATCGCGCAAGGAGGCGGCGCCATCGTCAACACCGCCAGCCAGTGGGGCCTGCACCCGGCGCCGAACCACATCGCCTATAACGTGACCAAGGCGGCGGTGGCGAGTTTCACCCAGAACCTGGCCCGCGATTACGCGCCGCAGAAGGTGCGGGTGAACGCCGTCTGCCCCGGCGAGATCCATACGCCGATGCTGGAGGCCGGGGTCCGGCGGTCGGGCCGCACCATCGCCGACCTCGACCGGCTGGTGCCCTATGGCCGCATCGGCAAGCCCGAGGAAGTGGCGGCGCTGGTGGCGTTCCTGGCCAGCGACGAGGCCGCGTTCATGTGCGGCTCGCTGGTCGAGATCACCGGCGCGCAGGCCGTGGCCTGAACCGGGGCTACTTGCCGACGAATTCGAACGAGAAGCGGCGGCCCGCGCCTTCGGGCGGCGGCGGGAAGGGGGCAGAGCGGCGGATGTGGTCCTGCGCCGCCCGGTCCAGCGCGGCATTGCCCGAGCTTTGCAGCACCTTGACCCCGGCCAGCCCGCCGTCGCGCGCCACGGTAAAGCCGACGACGACGGTGCCGTGCCCGGCGCCCGACCGCTTTTTCGTCGCGCGCACCTTTTTCATCACTGCCCTGGCATAGGACTGGACCGAGACCTGGGCGCCGCCCGAGGCCTTGGCGCTGGTCTTGGGGGCGCTGGCCGCCGCGGCCGCCGGTTTTTCGGTTCGGCCGGTTTCTTCTCGGCCGGTTTGGTGGGGGCGGGTTTGGCGCGGGCGGGTTTGGGCCTGGCCTTTTTCTCGGGCGGCGGTGCCGCCAGATCGGCACGGCTGGGCGCGTCGGGGTTCACGCGGGCCAGCGCGATCGGGGCCGGCCTGTCGGGAACCCTGTCGGTTTCGGGGGCCGGCGGGGTGGCGTCGGGCGGGGCTGGCGGGGCGGCGCGGTTGGGTGCCTCGTCCACCACTAGGGGCGCGGGGTCGGACAGGGCCGAGAGCGCCGGGGCAGCGGCGGGCAGCGTGGAGAGATCCAGGAGCAGCGCCGGCGGCGGGGCGGGGCGGCCGGTCAGCGCCAGCGCGGCCGCGCCAAGCAGCGCCCCGCCCCTGCCGCCGCCAAAAGCCAGCCCAGCCCCGGCGGGCGGTGTCGCGGCGGGTCATGGCGCGCCCTCCAGCCCGACCAGCGCGACCTTCAGGTAGCCGGCCGCGCGCAAGCCGTCGAGCGCCGCCATCAGGTCGGCGTAAAGGATGCTGCGGTCGGCGCGCAGATAGACCGGCGTCTCGCGCTGGCCGCCGGTGCGGGCATCCAGCGCCGGCCCCGGCGCGGCGGGGTCAAGCGCGGTTTCGTCCAGAAGCAACTGTCGCTCGGCGGTCAGCGTCAGCCAGAGCGGGTCGGCCGGCCGATCCGCCGGCGGGGCGGAAGAGCCGGGCAGGTTCACCGGGATATCGACGGTGGAAAGCGGGGCGGCGACCATGAAGACGATGAGCAGGACCAGCATCACGTCGATGAAGGGCGTGACGTTGATCTCGCTCAGTTCCTCGTCGCCATCGTCCAGTCGCAGGGCCATGGGTCAGTTGCCTCCGGCCAGGCGGGCATCGAGCGCGCGGCTGAAACGGTGCCGGATTTCCGCCGTGCCATCGGCCAGCCGGTGCCGGAAGGCCCCGATCCGGCGCATGCAGCGGTTGTAGAGGAGGACGGCGGGAATGGCGGCGACCAGGCCGATGCCGGTGGCCAAAAGCGCCTCGGCAATGCCGGGGGCGACGACGGAAAGGTTGGTCGTGCCGGTCTGAGCGATGGCAAGGAAGCTGCTCATGATGCCGAAAACCGTGCCGAACAGGCCGACAAAGGGCGCGACCGCACCGATCGAGGCCAGAAGCCCGGTGCCCGAGCGCAGCCGCTGCACCGCGGCGGCCTCGATCCGGTCGAGCGCAAGGTCAAGCCTTTCGCGGGCCGATGCGCGCAGGTCCGGCGTCAGCGGGGCGGGGATGCCGGCCGCCTCGGACCGGGCGGCGGTGACGGCGGCGGCCAGCGGGCAATTGCCGGCCAGCGGCGGCCAGTCGGCGGCCTGGGACAGCCCGGCCGCGCTGCGCCGCAGGCGGTGGAAGGCCAGCGCGAATTCCACCGTCTTGAACAGGAACACCGTCAGCACCGCCGCCACCGAGAGCGCCAAGAGCGCCATGACGGCCTGCACCACCGGATGCGCCCGGGCCACCAGCGCAGGCAGGTCGGTCGAAACCCCGGCCGGGGGGGCGGGTTGCGGCGGCGCGGCATCCTCGCCCGCCGGCGGGGGAGAGAGCATCGGTGCGGTGCTGTCCACCACCGGGGGCGCGGTGGTGCCCTGCCCGGCGGCCAGCGCCGGGACAAGGATAAGCACCGCCGCGAGAAAGGCCGCCGCAGACCTTACCATGTCATCGTCTTTCCGATGGACAGCTTGGCGTTCACGCCGGCTGCCCGGTCCAGCGCCAGGTTGTTGCGGTAATCGGCGTCAAAGACGTTCTCGACGGTCAGGTTGACATCCAGCCCGGCCAGCGCGCCGGTGTCGGGCCGCCAGGTCACGAACAGGTCGTGCGTGTGGTAATGATCGCCCGAGGTGGTCGTGTTCACCGCCGTGGTGCCGGTGGTATAGTTCACGATGTCGTCGAAGTAATAGGCCTTCCAGCCCAGCACCAGGCCCTGGTCGGGGAACTTTACCCCAAGCGTCAGCGCCAGGTTCTGGGCGGGTGTATCCTGCAATTGCAGGCCGGTTTCGCCGTCTTTCGACCTGATGCTGCTCCAGGCCAGGCTGCCGAACCAGCGTTCGGCGTCATAAGAGGCCTCAAGCTCGGCGCCCCAGATTTCGGCGTCGCGGACATTGGCATAGCGCGCGGCCCCCGGCCCGGCGGCCGCGTTCGAGATGATCAGGTTGGTCAGGTCGTTGTGAAAGACCGTGGTCTTCAGCGCCAGGCTGTCGCCCTCTGACCAGAGGTCGTCTTGCTGGAAGGTCAGGCCGAGTTCGACGGAATCCGCCTCTTCCTTGTCCAGGTTCAGGCTGGCCAGCTGGCCGTTCTCGATGGTGTAAAGCTCATCCAGCGTCGGCATCCGTTCCGTCCGGGCCAGGGTGCCGAACAGCGCGAACCGGTCGTCAATTTCGTACATCGCCGAGAGCTTGGCCGAGACGGCGGTATCGCTGACGGCGGTGGCGCCGCCGGCAATCGTGGCCGCGGTGGGCTGGCGGTCGCCAAAGTCGACGCGGAGGCCGGGGATCAGGGTCAGCCGGTCGTTCCAGGTGAATTCGCCTTGGGCATAGAGACCCAGACGGGTATCGGTGCCTTCGGGATGGAAGGACAGCGCGCCGACCGAAGAGGTCGCCTTGCGGTCCTGCCGCGACAGTTGCAGGCCCAGCGTCAGGTAGTTCTGCCAGGCGCCCGAGGACAGGTCGGCGACATTTTCCACCTTCAGCGTGGTGGTGGAATAGGCGGTGTCGCTGTCGCAGAGGACGGCGGTCCGGCCCGGCGCGCACATGAAGCCGAACGAGAAGTCGCGCTTTGACACGTCGGTATCGGTGTAGGAGAGCTGCACCGTCAGGTCGAGAAGGTCGCTGTCGGAAAACCCCTTGTGCCAGGTGGCGGTCAGGGTGTCGTCGACCGAATGGATATCGGCGGTGCCAAAGCCGGGCAGGGCTGCGCCGCCGGTCTGGGCCACCGGGGAATCGTCAAGGTCGGTATCCGTGCGCGAGAAGGCCAGGGTCACGTCCTGGTCGCCGGCGGTCCACTTGCCCTTGACCAGCGCCGAGGTGGTTTCGAACGCGGTTCCCGGCAGCGCGGTGCCGGCGCCGTCGTCCTGTTCGTCGCCCTGCGAGCGGTTCAGCGCCGCGAGGAATTCGGCATTGCCGGCGCGGTGGGCATAGATCACCCCGCCGCCCAGCCCGCCGCCGTTCGAGGCCAGACTGCCCTTGAAGCGCAGCGCGATGGTTTCGCCTTCGGCCAGAAAATCGCTGGCGTCCTTGGTGGTAAAGGCGACCACGCCGCCCAGCGTGCCCGAACCGTATAGCGTCGAGGAGGCGGGGCCGCGCAGGATTTCCACCCGCTTGAACAGGTCGAGATCGCCGAAGAACGAGCCCATCCGGTAGGCCTCGAAGAATTTGGGCGCGCCGTCGACCGTGACCTTGATGCGGTCTTCCGAGGCGGTCTGTTCGGAGTTGCCGATGCCGCGGATGTTGAAGGCCTGACCCAGCGCCCGCGCCGAAGCGCCTGCCGCCTGTGCGCCCGGAACGCCGGCCAGCACATCGCCGATGGTCTGCGCCTGGATCCGGTCGAGGTCTTCCTGTTCCAGCGCGGTCACGGCCTGTGGCGTGTCGATCGCCACCCGGGCCGTGCCGGTGCCGAGGATGATGCGGCCAAGCATCTGGAAGAAACCCTCGCCAGTGTCCTGCGCCACGGCCGGCGTGGCCGACAGCGCAAGAATGGTGACGGTGGAGAAAAGGCGCCGCTGCCGGGCGGTGCGGTCTGGCATGGTCATGGTGTCCCTTCGGGTCTTGTCTGCGGAAGGGCTGGCCATGGCCGGAAGGGCGCGGGCTGGCGGCAGAAGAATCTGACTTGAACTGTCAGGAAATGGCTTCTAGAAATGGTGAGTGTAATTGTCAAGTATATGGCCTCCGCAATATCGGCGCCATGGAAAGGCTGTTTCGCGCCCCAGCCCGTGGCCAGAGATGCGCGTCCCCGAAACGATCGAAAGGATGCAAGCATGGCCAAGCCCGGCCCCGATACGATTCGCGCCCTGCGCGCCGAGACCCCCAAAGCCCGCGCCCGCGATTTCGCCGCGACGCTGGGTATAACCGAGGCCGATCTGGTCGCGGCCCATGTCGGCCATGGCGCGACCGCCATCACCGCCGACCCCGACCGGCTGGTGCCCTGGGCGGGGCGGCTGGGCGATGTGCTGGCCCTGACGCGGAACGACCATTGCGTGCATGAGCGGCGCGGCGAATACCTGGATTATCGCACCGGCGCCTTTGCGGCGATGACGCTGGGCCCCGAGATCGACCTGCGCATCTTTGCCAAGCACTGGGTGCATGGCTATGCGGTCGAGGAACCGGGTGAGGACGGCCCGCGCCGCAGCCTGCAGGTCTTTGACGCCGCGGGCGATGCCGTCCACAAGGTTCACCTGAAGCCGGGGTCACGCCATGACCTCTGGGCAGACCTGACCGCCAACATGCGGCTGGCGGATCAGGCGCAGGCGCTGAACCTGTCGCCGCGCCGCCCGGTCGAAGGCGCCCGGAGCGATGCGGCAAAGGCGACAGAGCTGCGCCGCGCCTGGGAGGCGATGACCGACACGCATCAGTTCACCGGGATGGTCAGCGATCACGGCATGAACCGCCTGGGCGCCTATCGCGTGGCGGGCGCGCCCTATGTCGCGCGGCTGGAGCCCGAGGCGGTGACGCAGGTGCTGCGCCAAGCGGCTGAGGGGGCGGTGCCGGTGATGATCTTTGTCGGCAACATGGGGTGTATCCAGATCCACGGCGGGCCGGTGGAAAGGATCGTGCCGATGGGGCCCTGGATCAACGTGATGGACCCGCGGTTCAACCTGCACCTGCGGGCCGACCGCCTGGCCGAGGTCTACGGGGTGTGGAAACCGACGCGCACCGGCGATGTCTACAGCGTCGAGGCCTTTGCGGCGGATGGCGAGCTGATCCTGCAGATCTTTGGCTATCGCAAGGATACCCCCGTGGCGCCGTGGAATGCGCTGGTCGCAGGCCTGCCCCGGCTGAAAGAGGTGCCGGCATGATCGGGCTGCGTCCTGGCCTGGTGCTGGCGCTGGCGCTGGCCTCCGGCCCTGCGCTGGCGGAAGGGGAGCCGCGCGTGATCACCCTGGGCGGTTCGGTCACGGAGATTGCCGTGGCGCTGGGGGCCGGGGGGCGGATCGTGGCGCGCGACACCACCTCGACCTGGCCCGAGAGCGTGGCCGGCCTGCCGGATGTCGGCTATATCCGCGCGCTTTCGCCCGAGAATGTGCTGGCGCTGGATCCGGGGCTGATCCTGGCCGAGGGCGATGCCGGCCCGCCCGAGGCGGTCGAGGTGCTGAAGGCGGCGGGCATCCCCTTTGTGCTGGTGCCCGAGGCGACCGGCCCCGAGGGTATCCTGGCCAAGATCGCCGCCGTGGCCGGCGCGCTGGAGATGGAGGCCGAGGGCGCCGCGCTGGCCGGCGAGGTCGCGGCCGGGCTGGCGGCGGCCGAGGCCCACGCCGCTGCCGTCGCCTCGCCCCGGCGGGTGCTGTTCGTGCTGTCGCTGCAGGGCGGCGGCGTCATGGCCGGCGGCGAGGGCACCGAGGCCGAGGGGATCATCCGGCTGGCGGGCGGGGTGAACGCGGGCACGGGGTTTGACGGCTACAAGCCGATGACCGACGAGGCGGTGCTGGAGGCCGCGCCCGACGCCATCCTGATGATGGACCGCGCGGGCGACCTGGCGATTGCCGATGCCGATGTGCTGGCGCAGCCGGCGCTGGCCGAGACCCCCGCCGGGCGGTCGGGCGCGATCATCCGGATGGATGGCGTGTTGATGCTGGGCTTTGGCCCGCGCACGCCCGAGGCGGCCGAGGCGCTGCACCGGGCGCTCTACGGTGCGGGCGGGTAAGGCGATGATGTCTGTCACCCCGACGCTGACGGGCCGGCGCCCCGCCCCCCTGTCGCTGACCACCGGGCTGGTGGGGCTGGTGCTGGCGGCCTCGCTGCTGTCGCTGAGCAGCGGGGCGGCCGGGCTGGGCCCGGTGGATCTGGCCCGCGCGGCCCTGGGCGAAGGGCTGTCGCCCCGCGACCAGGTGGTTTTCTACGGTATCCGCCTGCCCCGGCTGGCGATGGGCCTGATGGTCGGCGCGGCGCTGGCCGTGGCCGGCACGCTGTTGCAGGGGCTGTTTCGCAACCCGCTGGCCGATCCCGGCATTGTCGGCATCGGCGCGGGGGCCGGGCTGGGCGCGGTGATGGCCATCGTCCTGGGCGGCGCCCTGCCGCCGGTGCTGGCCGCCTGGGCCGGGGCCGGACTGGTGCCGGTGGCGGCCTTTGCCGGCGGCTGGGGGGCGACGATGCTGCTGTATCGCGTCGCCACCGCGGGCGGGCGCACCGATGTGGCCATGATGCTGCTGGCCGGAATTGCGCTGGCGGCGCTGGCCGGGGCCATGACCGGCGTCATGGTCTATATGGCCGACGACCGGCAGCTGCGCGACCTGACGTTCTGGTCGATGGGGTCGCTGGCCGGCGCGACCTGGGCCAAGCTGGCGGCCGCGCTGCCGCTGATCGGCGTGGCGCTGGGGCTGGCGCTGCGGTCGGGGCGCGGGCTGAACGCGCTGGCGCTGGGAGAGGCGCAGGCGCATCACCTGGGCGTCGATGTGCAGCGGGTAAAGCGCGGGGCGATCTTTGGCGCCGCGGCGGCGACGGGGGCTGCGGTCGCCATCTCGGGCGGGATCGGGTTTGTCGGCATCGTGGTGCCGCATCTCTTGCGGCTGGCGCAGGGGCCCGACCACCGCCGCCTGATGCCGCAGGCCGCCCTGCTGGGCGCCGCCCTGCTGGTGCTGGCCGACCTCATGGCGCGGACTGTCGTCGCCCCGGCCGAAGTGCCGATCGGCCTGGTCACGGCATTGCTGGGCGCGCCGGTGTTCCTGTGGATCCTGCTGCGGCAGCGCGGCGTGGTGCGGGGCTGAGATGCTGGAGATCTGCAACCTGTCGGCGCGGATCGACCGCCACCCGATCCTGCGGGACGTGACGCTGACGGTCCGGCCCGGAGAGGTGCTGGCGATCTGCGGGCCGAACGGCGCGGGGAAAAGCACGCTGTTGCGGGCGGCGCTGGGAGAGATGCCGGCGACCTCGGGCCGGGTTTCGCTCAACGGGCTGGACATTGCCGGCATGGCGCCGGCCCGCATGGCCCGCCTGCGCGCCGTGCTGCCGCAGGATACCCAGGTCGCCTTTGCCTTTAGCGTGGCCGAGATCGTCGCCATGGGGCAGGAGGCCGGCGATTTCGCCGCCGATGCCGGTCTGGTCGCGCGGGCGCTGGCGGCGGTGGGTCTGGGTGCCCATGCCGGGCGGGCCTTTCACACCCTGTCGGGGGGCGAGCGCCAGCGGACCCACCTGGCCCGCGCGCTGGCGCAGGTCTGGGGGCCGGTCGGCCCCGACGGCGCGCGCTGGCTGTTCCTGGACGAGCCGGTTGCCAGCCTGGACCTGGGCCACCAGCTGACGGTGCTGCGGCTGGCGCGCGGGTTCGCCGATGCCGGCGGCGGGGTGGTCGCGGTCATGCACGACCTGAACCTCTCGGCCATGTTCGCCGACCGGATGGCCTTTGTGGTCGAGGGCGCGCTGGTGGCGGACGGCCCGCCGCACGAGGTGATGCGGGCCGATCTTCTGGAACGCGCCTATGGCTGCCGGGTGGCGGTGAACCGCCTGCCCGCCACCGGCCCCTGGCTGTTGCCGCAGGCCTGCGGTCCGGTCTAGGGCCGCCCGACCTGACCGGCCGGGACGATCAGCGCGTCGACGGCGATGGCCGCCGTTTCCGTCACCACCACCGGGTTGACGTCGATTTCCGCCACGCTGCCCGACAGGGCGGCGCAGGCGCGGGAAAAGGCGGCCAGCGCGTTGGCGGCGGCGGCCATGTCGCGGCGGGCCTCGCCCCGCGCGCCGTCGATCAGCCGCGCGATCCGCAGCCGGCGGATCATCGCCTCGGCCTCAACCGGGCCAAAGGGCGCGCGGGCGCAGGCGCGTTCGTCGAACATCTCGACCAGAGTGCCACCGGGAGAGACCATGATCAGGGGGCCGAAATCCGGGTCGTTCACGCAGCCGAAGGTCAGCTCGACCCCCTTTTCCACCATGGTCTGGACCAGGACCCTGGGCCCCAGCCGTGCCGACAGGCCGGCATAGGCCGCCAGCACTGCCGCCGTGTCGCGCAGGTTCAGGATCACCCCGCCGATGTCGCTCTTGTGGTCGATGCCTTCGGCGGTTTTCAGCACCAGCGGAAAGCCCAGGTCGCGCGCCGCCGCCTCGACCGCATCGGGTGTGTCGCAGGGGATGCTGCGGGCGGTGTCGATGCCGAAGGCGTGCAAGAGATCGAGGCTGGCATGTTCGTCCATCGGCGCGGCCAGGGGCGCGGTCCAGGGCGCCACCTCTGGCGGAGTGGCCGCCGGCGGGCGGTCGGCCCAGGCCTGAAAGAGCCGCACCGCCGTCATCATGGTTTCCGCCCCGTTCAGGCAGGGAATTCCCAGATCCGCCAGGTCCTCGGCCAGCCGCCGGTTATGCGCCAGACCATAGCTGGAATAGAGGAAACAGGGCTTGTCCGTCAGGCGGGGCAGCGACCTGGCCAGGTCCAGCAGGCCCTGATGATAGATGTAGTCGTCGCGGAAATCCGCCTCGAACCCCAGCATCGAGACCTCGGGCGCCTCGGCCAGCACCCGCAGGCCGCGTTCAAACACCTTGGGGAATTCGTCGGTCAGATCGGCGGCGCAATCCTGGGGGTTCGACGGCTCCAGCTCGGGTGGCAGCGCGGCGCGCAGGCGGGCAAGCGTTTGCAGGCTCAACCGGGCAAGCGGCGTGCGGGTCCGGGCGGCCAGGTCCACCTGCATCTCGCGCAGGCCGCCGCTGTCGGTGACGAGACCGACGCCGCCGGTGCCCGGCTTGCGGCCGCTGGCGCAGAGCAGGGCGGTGTTCATCAATTCGTCGATGGTATCGACGGCGATGGCGCCGCATTCCTCAAAGACCGCCGCATAGGCCGCCGCCGACCCGACCAGCGCGCCGGTATGCGACCGGGCCAGCCGGGCGCTTTCCTCGGTTCGGCCGACCTTGCAGACGACGACGGGAACCCCCTGCCCGCGCGCCAGTTTCAGCGCCTCGACCAGGCCCTGCGGATTGCGCGCCGCCTCGATGAAGACGGCGATGGCGGTGGTTGTCGGGCGGGTGGCGGCATAGGCGATGTATTCGTCGATGGTGGCGCCGATCTCCTGACCGGGCGAGGCCATCAGGTCGAAGCGGAAGCGCGGGTCGTTCATACCCAGCACGGTAAAGACGCTGCCGGAATGGGCGATCAGCGAGATGCCCCCCGGTTTCAGGTGGCCGGCGCCGTAAAAGCTGCCCACGGCGCCGCTGCGGGTGTTGATGAAGCCCATGCCCGAGCCGCCGCAGACTGGCAGGCCGGCCTCGGCCGCGATGGATTTCAGCCGGGCCAGCAGCGGTTTGCCGTCAGCCGTCTGGCCGTGGCAGGTGTCGAAGATCACCGCCGACCGGGCGCCCCGGTCGATGGCGTCGAGGAGCGCGCGTTCCAGGTTTGCCCCGCCGACGCCCAGCACCGCCACGTCGGGCGCGTGGTCAAGCTCGGCCAGCGAGGTCAGCGCGGGCCGGCCCAGGATCTGGCCGCCGCGCGGGTTCACAAAGCTGATCCGGCCCTGGTAGCCCGCGGAAAGCGTGGCCTCGGCCAGCCGCGCGCCAAAGGATCCGGCACGGGCCGATGCCCCCACCACCACCATCGAACGGGCCTCGAACAGGCGGGAAAGCCGGTGGGTCATGGCGGTCACCCCTTGAAGGCCGGATCGCGTTTTTCGGCAAAGGCCACCGAGCCTTCGGTAAAGTCGTCGGACCGGATCATGCGTTCGTAATGCGGCATGTCGCTGGCGCCGACCCAGGCCCGGCGGACGGCGGCGTGGCTGGCCTCGACCGAGGCATGGCCGTATTTGCGCATGTATTCCTTGAGCGCGACGGCAACCAGCGGCGCGCCGGCGGCAATGGTCGCGGCCACCGAACGGGCATGGTCCTGCAGCCGGTCGGCCGGCACGATGTCGCGGACCAGACCCCAGTGCCTGGCCTCGTCGGCATACATCTTGCGGCCCGTCAGGATCAGGTCCATCGTCACGCTCCACGGGATGCGGTGGTGCAGTTTCTGGATGGCGCCGCCATCAGGCAGAAAGCCGCGCTGCATCTCGGGCAGCCAGAAATAGGCGTCTTCGGAACAGACGATGATATCGCCGCCAAGCGCCAGTTCGAACCCGCCGCCGATGGCGCCGCCGGACAGGGCGACGACCACGGGTTTGTAGAGGTCGAAGAATTCCGGCAGGCCGCCCAGGCCGCCGGGCCCCAGGTCAAAGCCGTTTTCGCCATCGCGGCTTTCGCCGGCGGCAAAGGCCTTGAGGTCCCAGCCGGCGGAAAAGATGTTCCTGGCGTTGCCGGCGCTGGACAAAAGCCCGACACGCAGGGCCGGATCGTCGTTCAGCCGCTGAAAGGCGGCATACATCTCGCGGCTGAGCGCGAGGTTGATCGCATTGACCGGCGGGCGGTTCATGGACACCTCCATGACCGGGCCGTTGACCTCGACGTTCAGCAGGGGGGATTCGGTGTTCATGTGCCAGCCTTGTGTCAGGGTGGGATCAGGTCTGCTTAGCGGATATTCCCGGCCGGTCTTGGCCGGGAACGACATGCGGCCGGCGAGGGCGGGTCATAGCGCCGCCGCCGCCTTCAGGCCTTCGTAGACCGCCTCTTCGGCGGTTCTGGGCGCCATGGCGTCGCCGATCGTCACCACCTCGGCCGCGACCCCGCGCAGCGCGGCGCGCAGCCCGTCGACCGGGCGGTGGCCAAGGCACAGCACCACGGTATCCGCCTCGACCTCGATCGCGGCGCCGTTGACGGTGTGTTGCAGATAGACCGTGCCGCCCGCCGCGCCGTAAAGCCGGGCATAGGGCGTGACGGTGACGCCCAGCCCGTGCATCCGCGCGGAAAGGTCGTCGCGGACGTAAAGCGGCAGCTGGCCGCCCAACATCGGGGCGGTCAGGGCCAGATGCACCGACGAGCCCTGCTGCACCAGCGCCTCGGCGACGCCCGGCCCGATCCAGTCGGCGCGCCAGTCGGCCACCACCACCCGCTGCCCGGTGCGGGCGCCCTGCAGCACCTCCCAGGCGGTCAGCATCTGGACCGAGCCATCTTCGGGCAGGTCGGGGCGGTAGGGCACGGCGCCGGTGGCAAGGATCACGGCATCGGGCGCCTCGGCCTCGACCAGGGCGCGGTCGACCCGCTGGCCGCGGCAGACGCGGACCTGGGCCAGTTCAACCTCACGCGAGAGGTTGGTGACGATGCCGCCGAATTCGGCGCGCCGGGGTAGCAGTTGCGCCAGCCGCGCCTGCCCGCCCAGCTGGGCCTCGGCCTCATAGAGCGTCACCTCATGGCCGCGGGCGGCGGCGACGGCGGCGGCCTTCATCCCGGCCGGACCGCCGCCCACCACCATCACCTTCTTGCGCCGGGCTGCCGGGGGCAGGCTGCCAAAGCGGGTCTCGCGCCCGGTTTCGGGATGCTGGATGCAGGAAATCGGCAGGCCGCGATGGAAATGCCCGATGCAGGCCTGGTTGCAGCCGATGCAGGCACGGATGTCGTCAAGCCGCCCGGCCTGGGCCTTGGCCGGCATCTGGGGGTCGGCGATCAGGGCGCGGGTCATGCCGCACATGTCGGCCTGCCCGGCGGCCAGGATCGCCTCGGCCACCTGCGGCTGGTTGATCCGGCCAGCCACGAACACCGGAATGCCGACCGCCTGTTTCAGGCGCCCGGCCTCGGCGGCCAGATAGCCGGCGGCATAGGCCATCGGGGGCACGATATGGACCGCCCCGCCCAGCGTCGCCGAAGTGCCGACCGTGACGTTGAGGTAATCGACCAGCGGTTCCAGTTGCCGGCAGGCCGCCTCCATCTCATCCGCCTGCAGGCCCGCCTCTTCGCGCTCATCCGCGGAAATGCGCATGCCGATGATGAAGTCGTCGGGCACCGCGGCGCGCATGGCCAGAAGGCGGTCGCGCAGGAACCGGGTGCGGTCCTGGCCCCAGTCGTCGCTGCGCAGGTTGGTGCGGGGTTCAGGAATTGCGCCGGCAGATAGCCGTGCGAGGCCACATATTCCACGCCGTCAAAGCCCGCCGCCGCCAGGCGCGCCGCCAAGCGGCATAGCCCGCGACGATCTCGGCGATCATGTCGGCATCCAGTTCGCGCGGCATGACGTGGAACCGTTCGTTCGGCACCACCGAAGGCGCCCAGGCCACCGCCAAGAGGCCATCGGCGCTTTCCATGATCTCGCGGCCGGGGTGAAAGAGCTGGCTTATGATCAGCGCGCCCTCGGCATGGACCGCCTGGGCCAGCGCGCGATAGCCCGGGATGCAGCCGTCATCGGTCGCCATCAGCAGATGCGAGGTATAGCGGGCGGTTTCATGCACGCCCGCCACCTGGGTGACGATCAGGCCGACCCCGCCCTGGCGCGGGCCCGGTGGTATTCGATCAGCGCCGGGTTCACCGTGCCGTCGGTGGGCAGCGTGGTGTCATGCCCGGTCGACAGGATCCGGTTGCGAACCACGCGCCCCCGGATGGTAAGGGGCGAGAACAGATGCGGCAGCATGTCAGAGCCCGGCCTTTGCCCGCCAGTCGACCGGGGACAGCGCGTAGAACACGGTGGCGCCTTCGCCCTCGTAGTGCAGGGGGGTATGGGCGGGGATCCACAGCACGTCGCCCGGCGCACAGTCATGGACGGTATCGCCGACCCGCAGCCGGAAACGGCCGGCCAGCGTCACGATCAATTCGTCATAAAGGACGGTCCAGGCGATCGAGCAGCCGTCGAACCGCGCCACACCCGCCCCCATCGAGGTGCTGATCTCTGGCCCGACCAGCCGGCAGATCTCGGCGTTTTCGCCGTAGGTTTCAAACTGGCGGTCGGCCGCCTTGAACTGAATCACGCCGCTCATGGGCCCCTCCGTTGTGCAAATTCCGTCATAAGGCTGAGGTGAGAGTAAAATTTCAACACATTTCTTTACTGCTGGGCAATTTTCCGGAGCCTGGGCAAGGTGAGCGATTGCGCCAATGGGTCGCGTCGCCCTAGACAGGCCCGCATGAGGGCAAGACCGTGACGACTGACTCCCCCCCCGCCCATCCGATCCTGGGCGAGCGTATCCGTGGCCTGCGCAAGCGGCGCGGCCTGACGCTGGCCGACCTGGCCGCGCGCACCCGCCTGTCGCCGGGCTATATCTCGCAGATCGAGCGCAACCTGGCGCAACCGTCGATTCCGGCGCTGGTGTCGCTGGCGGCCAGTCTGGATGTCACCGTGCAATGGTTCTTTTCCGGCCCCGGAGAAGCCCCGGTCGAGGAGCGCGGCTATGTCGTCCGCGCCCGCAACCGGCTGCGGATCGACTATGACACCGGCATCATGGATGAGTTGCTGACCCCCAAGCTGTCGGCGCAGGTCGAGATGATCCTGTGCCGCCTGCCCCCCGGCAGCGGCGCCAAGGAAGCCTACAGCCACAAGGGCGACGAGGTCGGTCTGGTGATGGAGGGCGAACTGGAACTCTGGGTCGGCGAGCGCCATTTCCACCTGCATGCCGGTGACAGCTGTTCATTCACCTCGACCGAACCGCATCGCTACCGCAACCCCGGCTCGGTCGAGGCCGTCGTGCTGTGGGCCATCAGCCCGCCGGCGTTCTGAGGCGCCGCAACCGGCCGGGCCGGGGCCTGCGGCCCAAGGTGCAGGTCCAGCGCCGCCGCCATGTCCGCCGCCACCTCTTGCAGCGCGGCGATGAAGCGGCGGATCTGGGCAAGCCGCGTGCTGCGCGGCGGATACCACAGCGCCACGCGATAGGGCACCGGCACCGACAGGCGGCGCAGCGTCACCGCGCCGCCGGCATGGCTGGCCGCCGTCAGCGGGTTGATCACGGAAATGCCGACGCCGGCCGCCACCATGGCGCAGACGCTGGCCGCCGTGGTCGTTTCCACCGCATAGTCGCGCGTGACGCCGGCCTGGTGGAACACCAGGTCCAGCTTGTGCCGATAGGGGTCGTTCTGGCTGAAATAGACAAAGGGCTGGCCGGCGAAATCGGCGGGGCCGAGCATGCTGCGCGCCGCCAGCGGGTGCCCCTGCGGCAGGACGCAGACCATGTCGCCGACAAAGATGGCCTCGCCGGTGGAACTGTCGCGGTCGGCCAGGGTTTCGGCCAGGCAGAGGTCGAAGACCTGCGTCGTCATCTCATGCCGCAGCGAGGGTTCTTCGTGCGAATGGACCGAGAAATGCACGTCGCGCTGTGCGGCCAGGAACCGCTGGATCACCAGCGGGAGGATGGATTCGGCATAGGCCGGGATGCTGGCGATGCGGAAGTTCGCGGCATTATGCGTGCGGATCGCCGAGGCGGCGCGGCTGATTTCGTCGAGCCCGACGAAAGAGCGCACCACCACCTCGTGCAGCAGGATGGCCTGCTGCGTCGGTGTCAGCCGCTTGCCGAACCGCAGGAACAGCTCAAAGCCGAGGCGATTTTCGATCTCGCGGATTTCGCGGCTGAGCGTGGGCTGCGAACTGCCCAGCTTGGCCGCGGCGGCGGTGATGCTCTTGTTCACCATCACCGCGTGAAAGATGTCGATCTGCCGCTGGTTCAGTTTCATGGTCCCCTCGCTGCGGGTTTCATATCAGAAATGAATGAGACCTGCCGATGAAGTATTTAGGACGCATCAAATTTTCTGGGAGAGTGAAGAAAATCGCTTACGAGTGAAAACCCGATGTTTCGCCAGCTTGCCACAGCCCCCGCGGATCGCGGCGTTCCGGCGCAGGATCCGCTGCATCGCAGCAATGGCGACCTGTGGATGGACGGGGTCGGGCTGGCGCGGATTGCCGCTGCGGTCGGAACGCCGTTCTACGCCTATTCGGCGCAGTCGTTGCGAGCCGGGTTGAGGGCGCTGACCGGGGCGGTGGCGCCACAGGGGGTCGAGGTGTGCTTTGCCGTCAAGGCCAACAGCAACATCCATGTCCTGGCCGAATTCGCCCGTCTTGGCTGTGGCATGGATATCGTCTCGGGCGGCGAGATGGCGCGGGCGCTGGCGGCCGGGGTGCCGGCGGGGCGGATCATCTTTTCCGGTGTCGGCAAGACCGGCGCCGAGTTGCGCGCGGCGCTGCGGGCGGGGCTGCGCCAGATCAATGTCGAAAGCCCGGCCGAGCTGGAGGCGGTGGCCGCGGCGGCACGCGATCTGGGCCTGCGGGCGCCGGTGGCGCTGCGGGTCAATCCCGATGTCGACGCCCTGACCCATGCCAAGATCACCACCGCCCGCAAGGACAGCAAGTTCGGCATCGCCATCGGCGATATTCCGGCGCTTTACACCGCGGCCGCCGCGAGGCCGGAGCTGGAGGTGGCGGGGCTGGCGCTGCACATCGGCTCGCAGATCCTGGACCTGGCGCCGTTCCGCCGCGCCTGGGCGGCCATGGCCACGCTGATCCGCGCGCTGCGCGCCGCCGGGCAACGGGTGGAACGGCTGGACCTGGGCGGTGGCCTGGGTGTCGGCGGCGAGGGGCAGCCCGGCCCCGACCTGGGCGATTATGCCCGCACCATCGCCGAGACGGTCGGCGACCTGGGCCTGGCGCTGAACGTCGAGCCGGGCCGCTGGCTTTGTGCCCGCGCGGGCGTCCTTGTGGCGGGCGTCACCTATGTGAAACCCGGCGACGGGGCGGAATTCGCCATCCTGGATGCGGCGATGAACGATCTGATGCGCACCGCGCTATACGATGCGCGCCATGGGGTCGAGACGGTGGCGGCGCCGCGCCCTGGCTCGGACGCGGGCGCGCTGTGCCGGCTGGTGGGGCCGATCTGCGAAAGCTCGGACGATTTCGGGGCCTACCGGGGTCTGGGCGCGCTGCGGGCCGGCGACCTGCTGGCCTTCCGCGACACCGGGGCCTATGGCGCGGCCATGTCGTCCACCTACAATTCGCGTGATCTGATTCCCGAGGTGCTGGTGGACGGATCGCAGTTCCGCGTGATCCGCCGCCGGGTCGGGATCGCGGATGCGCTGCTGCTGGAACAGCCCGGCGCCTGGCAACAGGCCGGCTAGAGACGAATTCAGGACCGCGCCGTGCGACAAGCGCCGTCTGCAAACAAGGGTCGCCCGAAATCACCGGCCGCCGGGGGTTCCCGATCAGACAGCGGCCAAACAGACAGAACGAGGTGTTACATGTCCAAGAAGATGAAACTGTTGCTGGCGACGGGCCTGGCCGGCCTGGTGCTGGCCTCTCCGGCCCTGGCCGAGAACATGCTGCGGATTTCCTATCCCGAAGACCCCAAGACCGCCGATGTGCAGATGACGACGGACGCCTATACGCTGCCGCTGAACATCTTTGACCGGCTGGTGGAATCCGAGACCACCGGGCCGGGCCAGTCGGCGCTGGTGCCGGGGCTGGCCGAAAGCTGGGAGGTGTCGGACGACGGGCTGACCTATACGTTCCACCTGCGCGCGGGGGTCAGGTTCCATGACGGGGCCGAGCTGACCGCCGATGACGTGGTCTATACCTTTGACCGGATGCTGAACCCGGCGACCAAGGCGCTGAACACCGACATCCTGACCTTTATCGCCGGGTCGCAAGAGCGGCTGGACGGCACGGCCGACAGCGTGTCGGGCCTGAAGGCGCTGGACGAGCTGACGGTTCAGATCACGCTGACGCAGCCCTATGCGGCCTTCCTGGCGTTGCTGGCCTCGCCCGGCGCCTCGGTCTATGACCGCGATTTCACCGAAAGCGCGGGCGACCAGTTCGGCCTGACGCCGGAAACCACCAATGGCACCGGCCCCTTCATCCTGCGCGACTACACGCTGAACGACAGCCAGATGCTGGAGGCGAACGAGGACTATTGGCGCGGGCGGCCCAAGCTGGACCGGCTCTTGGTGCGGGTGGTGGCGGATTCCGAGACGCTGCGGCTGTTGTTCGAGACCGATGAGCTGGACGTGTTCGACCTGGACTACGCCCCGACGCAGACGCCCTATTTCTATGGCAGCGACCAGTGGAAGGAGCAGGTCCGTTCCGGCCCGCGGGTGGGGATTTATTACTACGCCATCAACCAGCTGAAAAAGCCTTTCGACGATGCCCGCGTGCGCAAGGCGTTCCAGATGGCGATCGACCGGCAGACCATCCTCGACAAGAACTTCTACGGCAAGGGCATGCTGGAAGACGGCGTGATGCCGCGCGGCCTGGCCTGCTATACCCCGGCGACGCCGATCGAATACAACCCGGCACGGGCGCGCGAACTGCTGGCCGAGGCGGGTTATCCCGACGGGGTCGAGATCAACCTGCAACAGGTGTCGAGCTGGTCCACCAAATGGTCGGACATGAACCAGATCATCCAGGCCCAGGTCGCCGAGGCCGGGTTCAAGGCCAATATCGTCGTCACCGACGAGGCGGCCTTTCTTGCCGCGCGCAAGACCGGCGAGGCCGAGGCCTATACCCAGGTCTGGTCGGCCGACTTCAACGACCCGGACAACTTCTTCTACACCTTCTTTTCGGAATCCGGCAGCAAGGTGCGCGGCTATAACAACAACGATCCCGAGGTCTTTGCCGCCATCGAAACGGCGCGCGGCATGACCGACCAGGCGGCGCGCTGCAAGCTGTATCAGGACCTGACGGCGCGGATCGTCGATACCGATGCCGCCTGGGTGCCGCTGTTCAGCCTGGACCACAGCTATGTGGTGCAAGCGCGGGTGAAGAACTTTGTCGTGCCGTGGAATGGCTGGAGCGACATGAGCTATTACAAGGTTGAAGTCGAGTAACCCTGCCTTGCCGGGGTGCGTGACCCGTGCGCCCCGGCCCTGATGTCCTTGCGCGGCGCCGGCGGACGGCGGGCGCCGCAGAAAGAACGCCCCGCCGATGCTGATGTTCGCGCTCAGGCGCATCCTTGTGTCCATTCCGGTCCTGATCGGCATCACGCTGATCCTGTTCATCATGCTGAACGTCGTGCCGGGCGACCCGATCGCGCTGATGATGAAGGAACATGCCAGCGCCGACGTGATCGAGCGGGTGCGCCAGCAGATGCACCTGGACGATCCGCTGATCACCCGCTACCTCAGCTTTCTCTGGGACGCGCTGCATGGCGACCTGGGCAAGTCGATCAAGCTGAACCGTCCGGTGACGGACCTGATCCTGAAGGCCTTTCCCAACACGCTGATGCTGGCCGTTTCGGCGGCGCTGGTGTCCTGGGTCGTCGGCATTCCGGTGGGCATCCTGTCGGCGGTGCGGCGCGACAGTTTCCTGGACCGGTTCTTCATGGGCTTTTCGCTCCTGGGCGTGTCGATGCCGATCTTCTGGTCGGCGCTGCTGCTGCAATACGTCTTTGCGATGAAGCTGCGCCTGCTGCCGGTTTCGGGCTTTTACGGCTGGCAATACATGATCCTGCCCGCCATCGTGCTGGGCTGGTCCTCGGCCGGGGTGATCGCCCGGCTGATGCGGTCAAGCCTGCTGGAGGTGATGCGGCTGGACTATATCCGCACCGCCCGCGCCAAGGGCCTGCGCGAAACCGGCGTCATCACCCGCCACGCGCTGAAGAACGCGCTGATCCCGGTGGTTACCATCATGGCGATCCAGGTGGCGGGGCTGTTGTCGGGCGCGGTCATCACCGAGGCGATCTTTTCCATCCCCGGCGTCGGGCGGATCACGGTCAACGCGATCTCGTCACGCGACATGCCGCTGTTGCAGGGGGCGGTGCTGTTTGCCACGGTGCTGGTGATCCTGGGCAACCTGGTGGCCGATATCCTTTATTCCGTCCTCGACCCCCGCATCCGCGCGCAGATGAGGAACGAGACATGACCGCCCTGCCGCCCATGCCCGCGACCGATGCGCCCGAGGCGCTGGAGGAAGCCAGTTTCCTGCGCGACACCCTGCGCGCCTTTCGCAGGAACCGCATGGCCATGGTCGGGCTGGCCTTTGTGCTGCTTCTGGTGCTGGGCGCGATCCTGGCCCCCTGGATCAGCCCGCATGACCCCTATCGGGTGGAACTGGACGAACAGCTGCTGGCGCCCTCGACGACCTACTGGCTGGGCACCGACAACTTTGGCCGCGACGTGCTGACCCGCATCCTTTACGGGGCGCGCATCTCGCTGGTCGTGGGGATCGTGCCCAGCCTGATCTCGCTGATGATCGGCACGATGATGGGCATTCTGAGCGGCTATCTGGGCGGCAAGACCGATTTCGTCGTCATGCGGCTGGCCGACATGATGATCGCCTTCCCCTCGCTCTTGCTGGCGATGGTGGTGATGTATACGCTGGGCGCGAACCTGCTGAACATCTTCATCGCGCTGGCGCTGGTGGGCTGGGCCTCGGTCGCGCGGGTGGTGCGGTCGCAGACGCTGGCGCTGCGCGAGAAGGAATTCATCGAGGCGGCGCGCGCCAATGGCACCGCGCGGACCACGATCATGCTGCGGCACATCTTTCCCAATGTGGTGCCGACGCTGATCGTGCTGTTCACGCTGGCCATACCCGAGGCGATCATGTGGGAATCGAGCCTGAGCTTCCTGGGCGTCGGCGTGCAGCCGCCCGAGGCGAGCTGGGGCCTCTTGGTCGCCAAGGGCAAGGAATACATGTTCCAGGCCCCGGCCGTGGCCATCGCGCCGGGGGTTGCCATCCTCTTGACGGTGCTGGCGTTCAATTTCATCGGCGACGGGCTGCGCGACGCGCTGGACCCCTCGATGAAGGACTAGGCCATGACGGGGGCTGACATCATCCTTTCCGTGCGCGGCCTGACGACCGAATTCAGCGGCGACCGCGGCGATGTGCGGGTGCTGGACGACCTGTCCTTTGACGTGGGGCGCGGCCGCATCGTCGGGGTCGTGGGCGAATCCGGTTCGGGCAAGAGCATGACGGCGCTGTCGCTCATGGGGCTGGTGCCGCAGCCGCAGGGCCGGGTCAGCGCGCGGTCGATCACGCTCGACGGTCAGGAGATTTCGCGCCTTGGCCCGTCGGCGATGCGTCGCATCCGGGGCCGCGACATCGCCATGGTGTTTCAGGAACCGATGACATCGCTGAACCCGGTGCGGCGGGTCTGGGAACAGGTGGGGGAGCCGCTGGCGATCCATCACGGGCTGGGCCGCCGCGCCATCCGGGCGCGCGTGCTTGAGATGTTCGAGCTTGTCGGCATACCGGAACCGAAGACGCGGCTGGATGCCTATCCGCACCAGTTGTCGGGCGGGCTGCGCCAGCGGGCGATGATCGCCATGGGCCTGATCTGCGAGCCGAAGCTGTTGATCGCGGACGAACCGACGACGGCGCTGGACGTGACCACGCAATCGCAGATCCTGCAGTTGATGCGAGATTTGCGCGACCGGGTCGGCACCTCGATCATCCTGATCACCCATGACCTGGGGATCATCGCCGAGATGTGCGACGAGGTGAATGTGATGTATGCCGGGCAACTGGTGGAACAGGCCGATGTGTTCGACCTGTTCGACCGGCCCTCGCATCCCTATACGCGCGGGTTGCTGGCGTCGATCCCGCGGGCGACCGAGCCACGGGCGGGGCGGCGAATGCCGTCCATTCCCGGCATGGTGCCGAACCTTGCCAGGCTGCCGGCCGGCTGCCGTTTCAACCCGCGCTGTGGCGAGGCGATGCCGGTCTGCCTGCAACGCGACCCCGGCCTGATGGCGATCGGCGCGGGCCACGCCGCCCGCTGCTGGCTGCACGGGCGGAACGGAGAGGGCGCATGACCGAAGAGGTGGTGATCTCGGCCCGCGACCTGACCCGGCATTTCCGGGTTGGCGGCGGGTTCCTGGGCGGGCCGGCGCGGGTGGTGCGCGCGGTCGACGGGGTGACGCTGGACATCCGCGCGCGCGAGACCTTTGCGCTGGTGGGCGAAAGCGGTTGCGGCAAGACCACGCTGGGCCGGGTGATGCTGCGCCTGCAGGAGCCGACCTCGGGGAAGGTCGCCTATCGCGGCACCGATCTGACCGGGCTGGACGAGGCCGCGATGCGGGGCCTGCGCAAGAAGTTGCAGATCGTGTTCCAGGACCCCTATGCCTCGCTGAACCCGCGGATGCGGGTGGGCGAGATCCTGGCCGAGCCGCTGCGCAGCCATGGGTTCGGCACGCCCGCAGAGATCCGCGACCGTTGCGCGGAACTGCTGGAGATGGTGGGCCTGCGCCGGCAATACCTGCAGAATTATCCGCATCAGTTTTCCGGCGGCCAGCGCCAGCGCATCGGCATCGCGCGGGCGCTGGCGAACGGGCCGGATTTCGTGGTCTGCGATGAGAGCGTCTCGGCGCTGGACGTGTCAATCCAGGCGCAGGTGCTGAACCTGCTGGCCGATCTGCAGGACCAGCTCAGGCTGACCTATCTGTTCATCACCCACGACCTTGCCGTGGTGCGGCAGTTCGCCGACCGGGTCGGGGTGATGTTCCTGGGCCGCCTGGTCGAGGTGGCCCGGACCGAAGAGCTGTTCGCGCAACCGCTGCACCCCTATACGATGCTGCTGATGGAGGCGGTGCCGCGCCCCGATCCGCGCCAGCGCGGGCGGGAGCGGCCGATCATGACCGGCGAGATTCCCAGCCCGATGAACCTGCCGTCGGGCTGCCGGTTCCATACGCGCTGCCCCTTTGCGCGCGACATCTGCAGGTCCGAGGAACCGAGGTTGCAGGAGAGGGACGGGCGGGCGGTTGCCTGCCATTTCCCGCTGGACCGCTGAGAGGGAGAAGCGATTGGACCTGATCGTGACGGGAAAGGACGGCCGCTGGCACGCGCGCTTTGGCGAGAGGGTCTGGCGCGCCGCCGTGGGCCGGGGCGGCATCGCCGAAAAGCGGGCCGAGGGCGACGGGATCAGCCCGCTGGGCGCTTGGCCGATCCGGCGGGTGTTGTGGCGCGCCGACAAGCTGGCCGCGGCGCCGGTCTCGGTGTTTCCGACCGCGGAAATCGCGCCCGATGACGGCTGGTGCGACGCGCCGGACCATCCGGCCTATAACCGCCCGGTCAAGCGCCCCTTTGCGGCCAGCCACGAAGAGATGTGGCGCCAGGACGATCTTTACGACATCGTCGTGGTGCTGGGCCAGAACGATGACCCGGTGGTTCCGGGGGCGGGCAGCGCGATCTTTCTGCATCTGGCGCGCGAGGGCTATACGCCCACCGCCGGCTGCGCGGCGCTGAGCCGGGCGGACCTGCTGGAATTCCTGGCGCTTGCCGGGCCGGACACGCGGCTGTGTTTCCGCGACGACCCATGAGGGCGGCATGAGCGGGATCGACATGGCGGCGCTGGAACGGGCGCTGGACCTCTTGCCGGGGCAGTATCGCGGCCCGGCGGGCGTCGCGGGGGTGGTGAAGGACGGGCAGGTGGTCGCCCGGCGCGCCTGGGGCTATGCCGACATGGACGCCCGCCTGCCAATGACGGCGGCGTTGCGGATGCCGGTCTGTTCGATCACCAAGCAGATGACCTGCGCGCTGCTGCTGGACCTGTTCGAGCGGCCCGAGGACCTGGCCCCGCATCTGCGCGACCTGCTGCCGCGCCATCGCGGGCCGCTGCCGACCATTGCCCAGCTGTGCCACAACCAGTCGGGCCTGCGGGATTACTGGGCGCTGACGGTGTTGCAGGGGGCGGCGCCGGAGGGGCGGTTCACGCTGGAAGACGGCCTTGCGCTGCTGGCCAAGGCAGAGGACGGGCATTTCGCGCCGGGCGCGTGCTATTCCTACAGCAACGGCAATTTCCGCCTGCTGGCCGAAATGATCGCCCGCGCCACCGGCCGCGATTTCGGCACGCTTCTGGAAGAACGCATCCTGCGCCGCGCCAGGATGCGGACTGCCCGGCTGCGGGTCGACACCGCCCGGCGGGTTGACGGTGTCATCGGCTATGAGGGCAATGACGAGGTGGGGTTCCTGCCGGCGCGGTCGGCGATTTCATGGGCCGGCGATGCCGGGGTTGTCGCCTCGCTGGACGACATGCTGGCATGGGAGGCGCATATCGACGCCACGCGCGACGACCCCGGGGTTATACCGCCGCCTCTCGGCCCCTGTCAGCTTTGCCGATGGCAGGCCCGCGCCTATGCCCATGGCCTGCGCCGCTATGCCCTTGCCGGGCATGAGGTGACCGGCCATGGCGGCGGCATTCGCGGGTTCTGCTCTTCCGGCTGCATGTCGCAGAGGCGCGGCTGTCGGTCGTGGTGATCTTCAACCACGAGGCCAGCGCGATGCGCGCGGCCGAGGGGTGATGGCGGCGGCGCTGGGTTGCCCCCTGGCGCCGGCCCTGGTTGCGGCGAAAGGCTGGGGCGGGCTGTGGCTGGACGAGACGAACGGGCTGTTCCTGCGCTGCACCGACACCTCTGAGGGGTGCGGCTGCATTACGCGGTCTCGCCGGTGATGCTGACACCGATCAGCGATACGCGCGCCGAAGCGCCGGGCCTGGTGCTGCGCCGCGAGGAGGGTGACATGGTGATGGAGCGGCGGGGCGAGAACCCTGACCGTCCGGGCCGGCCGGTGGAAAACCGGACCGGGCCGATGCCGCCGACATCGCCGGCCACTACCATTCCGCCGGGATCGGGGCGGGGCTGGAGATCGTCGCCCGCGACGGGGCGGCCTATGTCGGATTTGACGGCATGCTGGGCCGTGGCCCGATGGAGCGGATGTATCCGCTGGCGCGCGACCTCTGGTCGGTGACCAGCCGGCGGGCGATGGATGCGGCCCCGCCCGGCGAATGGACGCTGCGCGTTCACCGGGCCGGGACAGGCCGGGTAACGGGGCTGACGCTGGGCTGCTGGCTGGCCCGCAACATCCGCTATGAGGGGCCTGCCGCCTGAACAGGCCGCCGCGGTTCCGTCATTCCGCGGCGGCGGGGCCGGTCAGCGGGCCAGAACCGCGCGCAGGACGCGGAGCAGGTCTGCCTTGGGCGTGGCAGAGAGGGAATCCGCCCGCCAGCACACGTGATGGTCGGGCCGGACCAGCAGGCAGCCGCTGTCGCGGATCTCGCTGGCCCTGGCCCAGTCGCCGCTGTGGTCGATGAAGGTCTGGCGCGGGCCGATGACATGGGTCTCGATCTCCAGCCCCCAGGTCAGCCCCGACCGACCGGGCGGCGGCGACCCATTCCTCTCCGCCCAGCCCGGTCAACAGGGTAAAGCGCCCGTGCCCGCAGAGGTCCAGCGTCGAGACCTCGGCGCCGGTGTCGCGGCGGCAGAGCCCCGGCAGTACGGCAGGCGCGCGCCCGGCCAGGTGGTCGGCTGGTAGTGCAGGTCGGCATCCAGTGCAAAGGCCGGTTCGATCTGGCCATCGGTTGCGATCGCGCCGGACCGGTAGCGCTGGTTCATCTCGACCCCATGGGCGTCGAATTCGTATTTCTTGAAGGCGATGGCCTTGCGGATGGCCTCGCGCTGGCGTTCCGCCGCCTCGGTTCCTTCGGTGCGGGCGTTCAGGTTCCTTTGCATCTGGACGGGGTCGACGCCCTCGCCCATTCCCAGCGCCTGGAAGATCGGCCCGAATTCCGCGATGGACTGGTTGGCGCGGGTGACGATCTGCCGGGCAACCGGCGCGCGTTCCGCGTCATAGCTGTCGAGCAGCCGCTCGCCGGCCTGACCCTTGAGGACCAGGGCAAGTTTCCAGGCCAGGTTGAAGGCATCCTGGATCGAGGTGTTCGACCCCAGCCCGTTCGATGGCGGATGGCGGTGGATCGCGTCGCCCATGCAGAAGACGCGCCCGTTCGAGGTGCGGGTGGCGAAACAGTTGTTCACCGTCCAGGTATTGGCCGAAAGCAGCTCGATCTGCAGGTCCGGGTCGCCGACGAGTTGCCGCGCCACCGAGGTGGCGAATTCGGGCGTGACATCCGGCTCTGGCGCGTTGATGTCATAGCCCCAGACGATCAGCCATTCGTTCCACGGCCGGACCATGCGGACCAGGCCCATGCCGATGCCGCCGACATCGGCGCCGGGCTGCATGACCCAGTAGAGGACGCTGGGACGGTGGGCGACGTATTTCGACAGATCGGCGCGGAACAGGATGTTCATCGAGCCGCCGACGCCCATCCTGCCCTCGAAGGGCAGGCCGGCGTGTTCGGCCACCAGCGATTTGCCGCCATCGGCGCCGACCAGGTATTTCGAGCGGATGGTGAGTTCCTTGCCCGTCAGGCGGTCGCGGCAGGTGGTGGTGACGCCTTCGCCATCCTGCGTGTGGCCGAGGTATTCGGTCGACATCCGCGCCTGCGTCCCGCGGGAACAGGCCGTCTTGAACAAGAGCGGTTCCATGAAGGTCTGCGGCAGGTCGTTCATCCTGGTCGGCGACGACATCAGGTGTTCGGCGCGCGACAGCGGGTGATTGCCCCAGGCCTTCATGCGGCCGATTTCCTCTCCGGCCAGGCTTTCGCAAAAGATGTTCTCGCCCATCAGGTCCTGATGGGTGGCAAAGACATAGGCCTCGTCCTCGACATCGCGGCCCAGGTCGCGCAGCACCTCCATCGCGCGCTGGTTGGTGATATGGGCGCGCGGCGTGTTGGCCAGCCAGCGATAGCGGTTGATCGCCATGTTCTGGATGCCGTAGCTTGATAACAGCGCCGCGGTGGCCGAGCCGGCCGGGCCGGTGCCGATGATCAGCACCTCGGTGGTGATGTCTGCCATTCTTTCCTCCCTTTATCTGTATTCCGGTCTCAGGCCGCCGGCGCGGAGCCCGACCAGGCATCCTGAAGCAAGCTGCGCAGCGCCTCGGCCTGCACCGGGCGCGGGTTCCAATAGGGGTTCTGCGTCGCGATCCCGGTGGCGCGGTCGAGGTCGGCCTCTTTCATGCCCAGGTCGCGCAGGCTCGTCGGGGCGTTCATCCGAACCGCAAAGTCATGCAGCGCCCGGCCGGGGGTGGGCCCGCCGAAGATCGCGGCGACGGGGGCCAGGGCATCGGCCGCCGCCACCTGGTTATAGGCAATGGCATGGGGCAGGATGACGGAATGGGTTTCCGCATGGGGCAGGTCGAAACTGCCGCCCAGCGTGTGACAGAGCTTGTGGTGCAGGGCCATCCCGACCGTCCCGAGGACGGTTCCGCAGAGCCAGGCGCCATAAAGGGTTTCGCCGCGCGCATGCAGGTCATCGGGATTGTCCAGCACACGCGGCAGCGCATCACGGAAGGCCCGCAGCCCCTCGAGTGCCATCAGCGTCGAGATCGGTGAGCGGTTCTGCGCGTAGAGCCCTTCAGCGGCATGTGCCATGGCATTCAGCGCGCTGGTCACCGTCATGGCCACCGGCAGGGTGCGGACCAGTTCGGCGTCGTAAAGGATGACCTCTGGCTGAACCCGGGGGGTGGTGATGGTGGTCTTGCGGCCGTCTTCGGTCTGGCCAAGGATGGCCGTCGCCTCGGACCCGGCATAGGTCGTGGGCACCACGATCTGCGGCAGGTCGGTGCGCAGCGCGATGGCCTTGCCCAGGCCGGTCGTGGACCCGCCGCCCACCGAGACCAGGCAATCCGCGCCAAGCTCCAGCGCCCTTGCGGTCGCCTCCTGGCTGATGGCAACCGGGGTATGCATCGCCGCGCCGGAATAGACGCCGGCGGCCCTGGCCCCCAGGCGCTGCGCGAATTCGGCGCCGGTGTCGGCCTGCTGCGGCGTGGTCAGGACCAGCGCCCGGCCCAGGCCCAGGGTCTCCATCTCTTCGCCGACCCTGTGCCGGACGCCGGCCCCGAAACGCACGCGCACGCCGGGAATGGTGGTGGTGAATTCTTCGATGAACAAGGACATGCCTGGCGCGTTCCTCCTGCCGCTTGCCCTGCAAGCTAGCATTCGGCGAACGCGATATTGATCGGATCGCGGGCAGCTAATATAATCTCGCGTTATGAAACTGGACAGCGAACACCTGGAAATCCTGGCGATGATCATCGAGAAGGGCGGGCTGACCGAGGGTGCGGCCGCCCTGGGCAAGTCGCAGCCTTCGGTGTCGCGCACGATGGCGCTGCTGGAGGCGCGGGTCGGCACGCCGCTGTTCGAGCCGGGCAAACGGCCGCTGCGCCCCACGGAGCTGGGCGAAAGCCTGGGCCGCATCGGCGCGCGCATCCACACGCTGAACGCCGAGGCGAGCAATCTGGTGCAGAGCTACAGCAAGGGCCACACCGGTCGGCTGAGGATCGCCGGCACCCCCGTTTTCATGGATGGGGTGGTTTCCGTGTTCATCGCCGATTTCCAGGTGCGCCATCCCGATGTCCAGATCGCGCAGTCCTATGGATATTTCGATGCGCTGGCGGCGAATCTGCGCAATGGCTCGCTCGACATGGCCATCGTGCCGCTGCATCAGGGCAGCGTGCCGAACGACATGACCTTTGTGCCGCTGCTACCCGGCCGCAATGTCATCGCCGCGCGGGTAGGCCATCCGCTGATGCGGCGCAATACGATCACGCTGGCCGACATAGATCCGTTTCCCTGGATCGCGCCGCCCAGCGACAGCCCGCTGTACCGCGACCTGCAACGCGCGCTGAAATCCATCGGCAAGGACGATTTCCGCGTCAGCTTCTCCGGGGGGACGCTGGCCTCTATCCTCTCGGTCCTGGCGGGGTCGGATTCGCTGACCGTGCTGCCCTATTCGGTGGTCTTCCTGCTGCGCAAGACCGCGGGGCTGGAGGCGCTGCGGCTGAAGATCGAACACCCCGACCGCCAATTGGGCATGCTGACGCTGAACGGCGCCACGGTGCCGCCGGCGCAGCGGCAGTTCGCTGGCTTTCTGAAGGATGAGTTCGCCCTGCTGGAAGCGCGGATCCAGCACGAAGGCCAGGTCACCCAGCGGCGCGGCTAGGGTTCAGACCCGTTCCAGCGCGATGGCGATGCCCTGTCCCACGCCGATGCACATGGTGGACAGCGACCGCCGCCCCCCGGTTTCCACCAGGTCCAGCGCGGCCGTCCCGGTGATGCGCGCGCCCGACATGCCCAGCGGATGGCCAAGCGCGATGGCGCCGCCGTTGCGGTTCACGCGGGGGTCGTCGTCGGCAATGCCCAGTTGCCGCAACGTGGCGATACCCTGGGCGGCAAAGGCCTCGTTCAACTCGATCACGTCAAGGTCGGATTGGGTCAGGCCAAGACGGTCGAGCAGCTTCTGGCTGGCGGGGGCGGGGCCGATGCCCATGATCCGCGGGGGCACGCCCGCGGTTGCGCCGCCCAGGATGCGGGCGATGGGCCGCAGACCGTGCGCCCGCGCCGCCGCCTCGGAGGCGAGGATCAGCGCCGCCGCCCCGTCATTGACGCCCGAGGCATTGCCGGCCGTGACCGAGCCGTTCGGGAACAAGGGCTTTAGCCGGGCCAGCGTCTCTGCGGTCGTGGCGCGGGGGTGTTCGTCCTGCGCGACGGTCACCGGGTCGCCCTTGCGCTGCGGCAGGGTGACGGGGGCGATTTCCCGGGCCAGCCGCCCATTTGCCTGGGCGGCGGCGGCCTTGGCCTGCGACGCCAGCGCCATCGCATCCTGCGCCTCGCGGCTGATGCCGTAGTCGTCGGCGACGTTCTGCCCCGTCTGGGGCATCGAGTCGGTGCCATGCGCCGCCTGCATCGCCGGGTTCACGAAACGCCAGCCGATGGTGGTGTCGTGGATCTCGGCGTTGCGGGAAAAGGCGGTTTCGGCCTTTGGCAGGACAAAGGGCGCGCGCGACATGCTTTCCACCCCGCCGGCGATCATCAGCGCCGCCTCTTTGGCCGCGATCTGGCGCGCGGCGATCAGGATGGCATCCATCCCCGAGCCGCAAAGCCGGTTGATCGTGGTGCCCGTCACGCCCACGGGCAAGCCGGCCAGAAGGGCCGACATGCGCGCGACGTTGCGGTTGTCCTCGCCGGCCTGATTGGCGCAGCCCAGGATCACGTCATCCACCGCGCCCCAGTCGACGCTGCCATTGCGGGCCATCAATGCTCGCAGGGGGATGGCACCCAGGTCGTCGGCGCGGACCGAGGACAGCGCGCCGCCGAAACGGCCGATGGGGGTGCGGATATAGTCGCAGATATAGACGGGGGTCATCTTACAGGTCCGGAACGATAAGGTCGGTGACGGGGGCGGGCACCAGCAATTCGGCGCCCGTCAGGGATTGCAGCTCGTCCAGCGACAGCGACGGCAGTTTCTCGCGCAGGACGAAACGCCCGGCCTGAATGTCGATGACGGCCAGGCTGGAATAGACCCGGGTGACGCAGCCCACCCCGGTCAAGGGCAGAGTGCAGCGCCGCACCAGTTTGGGTTTGCCGTCCCGGGTCACATGGTCGGTGATCACCGCCACCCGCCGGGCGCCATGAACCAGATCCATCGCGCCGCCGACGGCGGGAACGCCCTTTGGCCCGGTGGACCAGTTCGCCAGATCGCCGGTCTCGGCCACCTCGTAGGCGCCCAGGATCGCCACATCCAGATGGCCGCCGCGCACCATGGCAAAACTGTCGGCATGGTGAAAGAAGGCGGTGCCGGGTTTCAGCGTCACCGCCTTTTTCCCGGCGTTGATCAGATCCCAGTCCTCCTGGCCCGGCGCGGGGGCCTCGCCAAAGCCCAGGATGCCGTTTTCGGTGTGAAAGATCGCCTCGCGGCCTGGGGGCTGGAACCGGGCCACCAGTTCCGGAAAGCCGATGCCCAGGTTGACATAGGCGCCATCCGCGATGTCCTGGGCTGCACGCCACGCGATCTGGGTGGGGGAAAGTTTCACGGTCATGCCACGCCCTCCGGATAGGCAGCGCCGGCGCGGTTCAGGTCTTCTTCCTGCGCGGGGTTCCCGACCAGGACGATGCCCTGGACGAAGATGCCGGGGGTGATCACCGCCTCGGGGTCGATGCCGCCGGGCTCGACGATCCGGCTGACCTGCACGATCGCGGTTGCCGCCGCCATGCACATCAGCGGGTTGAAATTGCGCCCGGCCATCCGGTAGGTCAGGTTCCCCAGACGGTCGCCGACATCGGCCTTGACCAGCGCGTAGTCCGCCTTGAGCCAGCGTTCCTGCACATAGGAGCGGCCTTCGAACACCTCGACCGGCTTGCCCCGGGCCAGATCGGTGCCAAAGGAGGTGGGGGTGTAGAAGGCCGGAATCCCCGCCCCGCCCGCCCGGATGCGTTCGGCCAGCGTTCCCTGCGGCACCAGTTCCAACTCGATCTGCCCCGCAAGATAGCGTTCGGTGAACACCACCGGATCGGCCGAACGGGGAAAGGAGCAGATCAGCTTTCGCACCATGCCGGTCTCGATCAGCGCGGCCAGGCCGACATGGCCGTTGCCGGCGTTGTTGTTCACCACGGTCAGCGCGCGGGGATGGCCGGTCGCCAGAAAGCGGTCGATCAGCGCATGGATCAGCTCGATCGGCGCGCCAGAGCCGCCGAAACCGCCGATCATCACCGTCATGCCATCTTCTATGCCCGCCACGGCCGCGGCGAGGTCGGGAAGCGTCTTGTCCATTCCGGGCCCCTTATTTCAAGGCGATGTAGGTTTCGGGATCGAGTGCGGTGACCCGCACCGCGACATGGGTCCGCGTCGCCGCCTCGACCATCGCGCGCAACTGGGCGCAGGTGGCCAGGATCCTGTCGCGCGTCCGCTCGGGGCGCGGCAGGATTGCCATTTCGACATTCACGCGCGGCAGGTCGGGCATGGCGACCACCGGCATCACCGCGACCTGGCAGGCCGGCACCTCGACCGAAAGTTCGCGGCACAGCATGTCGCGGATCGGCCCCAGGGCCTGGGTCAGGGGGGCGCGGATATCCTGATACAGGCTTTCGTCCACAAAGATCTTGAGATTGGGCATGTCGCGGGCTCACTCCGGGGTCAGCACGAAATCGAACGGCGACCGCCACGGCGTATCGGCCCCTTCCCGCCGCTCGTAAGGCGCGATCAGCGTCTCTTTCACGCCAAAGACCGCATCGCTTTGCAGATAGGTGTCGCCCCCCACGAAGGTATGCGTGACCAGTTTCTGAAAGCCCGGTGCGGTGACGAGGAAGTGCATGTGCGCGGGGCGATAGGGATGGCGGCCCAGTTGCGCCAGCATCTTGCCCACCGGGCCGTCATCGGGGATGGGATAGGATGTCGGCTTGATCCCGCGGAAGGCATAGGCCCCGTCGGCGCCGGTGATGAACCGGCCGCGGTTGTTCCACTTTGGCTGGATGCCCGGTTGCTGGACATCGTAGAAACCGTCGGCATTGTCGGACCAGACGTCAACGCAGGCGCCCTGGATCGGGGTGCCGTTCAGGTCCAGCACCTTGCCCTCGAACAGGCAGGGTTCGCCCTTGCCATCCAGGCTGATGCTGTCGCCCATGGCGCGGATCGGGGCGTCGGCGACGTGGAAGGGGCCGAAAACGGTGTTTTCCGTCGCCCCGGCCGGACGGCGGTTGTTGATGGCGTCGACCAGCATGGAGAACCCCAGCACATCCGACAGCAGGATGAATTCTTGCCGCTCGTCCGAGCAGATCTGGCCGGTGCGGGTCAGGAAATCTATGCCGATGTCCCACTCGGCCTGCGTCAGGTGGATTTCCCTGGCAAAGGCATGCAGGTGTTTGACCAGGCAGGCCATGACCTCGGCCATGCGCGGGGAAATGTCGGCCCCCATGCGGGCATTGACTGTCTCGACAGAGCTTTCTTCGGTGAAATAGGTGGTCATTGGATCGTCCTCTCTGGTCGTGTCAGGCGGTGCGGCTGGAAGCCGGGGGATGGTGCGGGGCCGCCTGACGCGGCGGCCGATGCGTGAGCGGCAACAGGTCTATGCCCGTCCGGTCGGTGAACAGGCCCCAGAGGCCGCGGCGGGCAAAGAGCATCACGGCGATGCCGAGGCAGCCCAGCACGATCAGGTAGATCGTGCCGTAATCCGCCAAAAGCCGCTGGAGCGCGTAGAACACCACGACACCGACGATGGGCCCCGGCAGCGTGCCGATGCCGCCGATCACGGTGATGAAGATGACAAAGGCCGTCCAGTCGATCACCGAGAACGCGGCATCCGGCGTGACGCGGGTGATCTGGATGAAGGCCAGCGCGCCGCAGATGCCGGTGCCAAAGGCGGTCAGCAGGAAGACCAGCGCCTTGAGCCGCGTCGGGTCGACGCCGACCGACCGCGCGGCGTTTTCATTGTCGCGGATCGCCTGCAGGCCCAGGCCCATCCGTGACCGCAGGAAGATATAGCTGGCAACCAGCATCGCCACGGCCAGCGACAGCATCAGCCAATAGGTCAGCGCATCGGCCGCGGCGGCGCTGGACACGTCCAGCATGTCCTTGATGCCGTCGACAAAGGCCATGTCCCTGGCGGTGCCCTTTGGCAGCGATGTGCCGGTGCCGCCGCCGAGCGCCTTCCATTGGCTGATCGCCAGCCGGGCCATGTCGGCCACCACCCAGGTGCCGATGGCGAAATAGGCGCCGTTCAGGCGGAAGGCGAAGAAGGCCATCGGGATGGCAAAGACGGCCGCCGCGACCCCGCCGATCAGCACGCCTATCAGCGGGTCCAGCCCGGCAAGGATGATCGCGGCGAACATCGCATAGGCGCCGATGCCGACAAAGGCCTGCTGTCCGACCGACACCAGGCCGGCGAACCCCGCCAGCATGTTCCAGTTCATCGCCAGCACCAAAAGCGTCAGGATGCCGAACAGATCCTGCACCAGGGCGCGCGGGGCAAAGGCCGGCAGGGCATAAAGCACCGCCAGCGCGGCAAGCGCGACGACAAGTCCGTGGCTGCGGGAAAGGCTCATCTCTGCACCTCAGTCATTCGCCCGCGGGAACAGCCCGCGCGGCCGGATCAACAGGACCACCACAAAGGCGACATGGCCCGACAGGATCTGCCATTCCGGGTTGATTGCCGCCCCCACCGCCTGCGCCAGGCCGATCACGATGCCCCCGGCCAGGGTGCCCCACAGGCTGCCCAGGCCACCGATGATGACCGCCTCGAAGGCGTAGAGCAGGCGGGCCGGGCCGATGGAGGGGTCGAAATTCGCCCGCGTTCCCAGGAAAAGCGCCGCGATCGTCGCCACCACCAGCGCGATGCCGGTCGCCACGGCAAAGATGCGCTGGGGGCGGATGCCCATGAGCTGCGCCGTCACCGCATCGTCGGAGGTGGCCCGGAACGCCCGGCCAAGGGCTGTGCGGTAGAACAACTGGTTCAGGCCGAAGACCACCGCCACCGCAGCGGCAAAGGTCAGCATCGGCATCACGCCGAGGTGACAAGGCCCGGGTCGACCGATCTTGCCTCGATCGCGCCGGCGGCCAGTTTCCGGCTGTCGGCGGTGAACCCCGACAGCAGGCCGTTCTGGATCACGACCGAGAGGCCAGAAGGTCACCAGCAAGGGGCAGGATGTCAGCCCGTACCCGGTTCAAGAGGTGGGTCTGCAAGAGCCAGCCAACCGCGAACATCACCGGCGCCGCCAGACCACGGTGGCAAGGGATGCAGCCCGGTGACGGTGGCGATGGTCGGGATCAGGTAGGCGCCCAGGATGATCAGGTCGCCATGGGCAAGGTTGACCAGCCGCATGATCCCGAAGACCAGCGAAAGCCCGGCGGCAAACAGGGCGTAGAGCCCGCCGAGCAGAAGGCCCCTGCGCCAGGGTGTCTATCAGCATCATGCGTGGCTCACTCCGAAATAGGCATCGTGGATGGCGTCGCGCGACAGATCCGACGGGCGGCCCGAAAGGGTGATGCGGCCTTCCATCATGCAGTGGACGTGATCCGCGACCCGCAGGGCCTGACCGATGTCCTGCTCTACCACGATGATCGAGGTGCCGCTGTCGCGGATCTGCGGGAAGGCGGCGTAGATCTCCTTGATCACCACCGGCGCCAGGCCCAGGGACAGTTCGTCGCACAACAGGACCCGCGGGTTGGACATCAGCGCCCGCCCGATGGCGACCATCTGCTGTTGCCCGCCGGAAAGGGCGGTGCCCGGACAGTGCCGGCGCTCCTTGAGGATCGGGAACAGGTCTTGCACCCGCGCCAGCGTCCAATAGCCGTTTCCGCTGCGGGCATGCGCGCCGATCAGCAGGTTTTCCTCGACCGTCAGCGAGGGAAAGAGCCGCCGCCCTTCGGGCACCATGGCAATGCCCCGCGTCAGGATGTCGGGGGCCGGCAGGCGGGTCACATCCTCTGTGCCGAGCGTGACCGAACCGGCGGTGATGCGGGCCACGCCGGTGATGGCGCGCATCAGGGTGGTCTTGCCCGCGCCGTTGGCGCCGATGATGGCGACGGCCCTGCCTTCGTCCAGCGTCAGGTCCACGCCGAACAGCGCCTGGAAGTCGCCGTAATGGGCGGTCAGGCCCGCGATCTGCAAGAGCGGGTTCATGCCTCGATCCCCAGGTAGATTTCCTTGACCTCGGGCGAGGCCATGACCGCATCGGGCGTGCCGATCATCAGCATCCTGCCGAAATTCAGCACCATCAGCCGCTGCACCACCGAGGTCAGCGCATGCAGCACATGTTCGATCCAGATGATCGCAGTGCCTTCGGCGTGGATCGCCTTGATCGTGGCGATCAGCTCGCCGCATTCGGCATCGGTCAGCCCGCCGGCGATTTCATCCAGCAGGATCACCCTTGGCCGGGTCGCCATGGCGCGCGCCAGTTCCAGCCGCTTGCGCTGCAACAGCGGCAGGCCGCCCGACGACTTGTCGGCCACGCCGGCCAGGCCCGTCCGCGACAGGATATCCATGCAGAAACCGGGCGCCGCCGAGGCGCCGACCTCGCCGCCGAAACGCGCGGCGACCAGCAGGTTTTCATAGACCGTCAGGTGGCCAAAGGGCTGCGGGATCTGGAAAGAACGCCCGATGCCGGCCCGCACCCGCTCCATCGGGGGCAGGCGGGTGACGTCGCGCCCGTCGATCAGCACACTGGCCTTCGTCCGGCAGGATATTGCCGGTGATCAGGTTGAACAGCGTCGATTTCCCGGCGCCGTTCGGGCCGATGATTCCAGTGCCTCGCCCGGCTGCACGTCAAGGGAAACGCCATCGGCGACCTTCAGCGCACCGAAAGACCTGGACACGTTCTGCAAGGACAGGATCGCCATGTCGTCGCCTTGTTGGAAGAATGGCCCCGGCGCGACAGGACGCCGGGGCGGGACGCATCAGGCCAGGGTTTCCAGCGTGCCACCCAGCGGAATTTCCGGGGCGTTGGCATTCTCGACGATCACCAGATCGAAGGTTCCGTCGTCTTTCCGGCGCCATTGGCCGCCCACCAGCGGGGTCTTGGAGACGTTCTTGCGGGCAAATTCGGGCACGTTGTCGCGCCCCCACTGCACCTTGCCGACCACGGTATCAAGGTTGGTGGCCGCAATCGCCTGGGCCAGGGCGTCGCCGTCGGTCGGGTCATCGGTGCGGCTGATCGCGTCGGCCGCCACCTCGAACAGCGCATGGACAAAGCCGACCGGCATGGTCCATTGCCGTTGGGCCGCCGCCTCAAAGGCCGCCGCCATCTCGGCCGCGGTTTCGCCGGTCAGGCTGGACTTGAACGGATGGTTCGGCGACCACCAGACCTCGGCCGTCAGGTTGTGTCCCAACTCGCCCAGGGCCGCCACGCTCTCGGGGAACAACAGCGCCTTGGCGACCGAGACCAGCCTGGGGCTGAAGCCTTGCTGTTTCGCCTGGGTCCAGAAGGTGGTGAAGTCGGGCGGGATCGGGATACCGGTCATGATCTCGCAGCCGGCCTGCTTGAAGGCGTTGATCTGCGCGCTGAAATCATCGGTCAGGTTCTGGTAGCGGCCGGGATCGGTCAGTTCATAGCCCTGTGCGGCCAGAACCGGCGGCATCCCCACATCCGAGGCCCAGGCATTGCCGTCGCCGTCATTCGGCCAGAGCGCGCCCACCTTCTTGTTGGTGGAAACCGAGTTCCACATGTTGGTGAAGGTCGAGACATTGTCCTCGAGACCCCAGAAGAAGTGGTAGACATAGTCGAATTCCTGCCAGCCCGACGGATCGCCGGGGTTGCCCTGCTGGCCGATGAACCAGGGCTGCCAGGGGGCAACGGTCGAGATGACGGGGATTTCCTCCTGTTCCGCGATGGAACAGACCGGGTTGGTGGTTTCGGGGGTCGAGGCGACCAGGATCAGGTTCACCTCGTCGCGGCTGATCAGTTCCTTGGCCACTTCGGCGGCGCGATTGGGGTTCGACTGGCTGTCCTTGACGATCACCTCGACCTCAAGACCCAGGCCCGGCGCCGCGGCGAGGAACTTTTCGATCATGATGTTGTCGGCGGCGGAAAAGGCCGACAGCGGCCCGGTCTGCGGGCTGACATAGCCGATCTTCACCCGTTTGGCCTGGGCATGGGCCGGCAGGGCCAGCCCCGATGCTGAGACCGCCGTAAGGGCGGCGCCCGATTTCAACAGTTTGCGGCGCGTGATCATTCTGGTCCTCCCATGGATGGTTTCGCCCCCTCGGGCGCGATGGTCTCGCCCTGCCCCCCGCCACCCCCTTTGGCGGTCGGGACCGGGCGAATGCCGGGATGCTACGATACCGTTCCGGCACATTTGATCGGATCACCCCGCGCAAATATGTCTTTGCGGCATATTATATCGGCAAAATGTCTCTCCGGCCTGCAACGGGCACCGCGCAGACCGGCGACCGTCGTCGTTATTCGGCAGCAAGCTCCGGTTGCCGGGCCAGATGCAGCCGCTGCATCACCCTGGCGAACCGGGCCTGCAACATGGCCGGGCTGTCGGCGGTCAGCGCCACGTAGAAGTCGGGCCGGATCAGGACATAGCGCGCCCCGATCTGCTGCAGCCAGGCGCCCATGGTTCCCTCGGCGTCGACCGCATCGCCGCGGCCACCGGGCGGCGCCAGCCGGACGCTCATCCCGTCGAGCGCCGCCAACTCCTGGCGCTGCGCCTCGGTCAGCGCCTGCGCCGGGTCAGCGTCATGGCCGAGCAGAACCCAGCCCTGCCCGACGATCTGGTCGAAACGGTCGCGCCGGCCGGCCGCCTCGACGATGCCCTGAACCGACAGCTCGCCCGCATGGGCGCTTTCGTTGCACCAGGCACCCTGGCCCAGCTGGCAGATGTCGGTGGGAACCGGCGTGCCGCCCCGGCTGGCAAGGTCCGCCTTCATCCGGGCGTCGCGGTCGGCGGCGACCGCCTCATCGGCGATGCAGATGATCTGCCCCAGATCCTGGCTGAAGTTGATGTAGTGCTTGGCGTGTTCGACCCGCTCTGTCGTGTAGCTGTCCAGGATGCCTAGCCCGAACCTGCCCTCGAGAATGCCGTTCAGGCGCCAGGCCATCGCCACGGCATCCCGAACGCCGGCGCACATGCCCTCGCCGGCAAAGGGCGGCATCAGGTGGGCGGCGTCGCCGCCGATCAGGCAGCGGCCCTTGTTCCATTGCACTGGCCCAGCGGGCCTGGAACCGGTAGACCGCGCTCCGCTCCAGCTCTGCGTTTTCCGGGGTCAGGCCCCAGGGCCGCAGCAGTTCCCAGGCGCGGTCGGGTTTTTGCAACTCATGGGCCGCTTCGCCCGGCAGGACCATGAATTCCCACCGCCGCCGCGCCGGACCGCCGGCGACGGGGCCCGGCCCGCCCGGCACGATGGTCGTGGGGCGGCGGGGGTCGCAAAGCTGCCATTGCGCCGGCTCGTCCCCGCGGCTGGCGACGTAGTCGAAATGCGGGATCATGTCGAGGATCAGCCAGTCGAAGAAATACCCCCGGTCCTCGTTCTCGATCCCCAGCGCCTCGCGGACAAAGCTGTTGGCGCCATCGGTACCGGCCACGAACCTGGCACGCAGCGAGCGGCGCTCTCCGTTCGGGCCGACCTCTTCGGGGTTGCGCTGCAAGGCAAGGGTTACGCCCTGCGCGTCCTGGTCCAGCCCGACCCCCTGCCAGCCGCGCATCAGGGTGACACCGGGCAGGCCGGCCGCAATGGCCAGCAGGCGTTGTTCCATCATGGGCTGGTTGAACCAATAGCGCACACGCCAGCCGCTGGCCGACTGGCTTTGCCAATCGACGATCTGGATGTCCTCGCGGTGCTTGTTCTTCCAGTAGTAGAGTTCGTCGTGAAAGCTGATCGCCGGATCGTTTTCGGAATCGACCCCGAGCGTGGCAAGGATGCGGGCGATTTCGTGGTCATAGGTGACGGCCCGTGGAAGGGCGTAGTGGTTGGACCAGCGTTCGATCAGGGTCACCCGCTTGCCGCGCCGGGCCAAGAGGATGGCCAGCAACGTGCCCACCGGGCCGGCGCCGACGATGGCAACATCGGCGTCAAATGCGTCGTCACCCACGGAATGGGTCATGGTCTTTCCTCCCTCGTCAGTTCCGGCTCTGCCGCCGCTTCCGGCCCTGCCCCGCCCTCTCCATAGGCGTGACGGATCGTCTTGGGTGAGTGTTCGCCAAAACTGAATGTTCGTCAAGTTTGGAATTCACAGCTACCGGACCCCGGGGTATCGCATTGTTATTACGGGGTTTAATCTGCCATCCCTGGGGCGAAGACGGCGCGGGTTGAGCCTGCGGGCAAAAATGAATATGATTCGGATATGACGAAGCCGCCGGCCAATCCGACCGAAGAAGGCAGGGTCGCCCGCCGCCGCCGGCGCAACCGCGACGCGCTGATTGCTGCCGCGCGCGACATCATGACCGATAAGGGCGTCGAAGCCGCGACGATGCTGGAGATCGCCGAACGCGCGGACGTCGGCGCGGGGACGGTCTACAATTACTTCAAGTCCAAGGATGAGCTGGCCATCGCCGTCCTCGAGACCCTGATGCATGAACTGGGCCTGCGCATCGAGGCGGTGACGAATACCTTTGATGACCCGCCCAGGTCTATGCCTGACCTGCGCACGGTGCTGGACACGGCCACGAACGATGTCCGCTGGGCGCAGTTGCTGAACCGGTCCGAAGTGATCGCCGATGCCATGTTCAGGATGATGGGGCCCTTTGCCATCCGCGACCTGCGCCTTGCCTCGCAGGCGGGCCGGTTTCACGTCTCGAATGCCGATCTGGTCTGGCGGTTGTCGACCCATGCCCTGATCGGGGCCAGTCTGGCCATCACCACCGGCCAGTTGCCCGCCAGCGCCTCGGACCAGATCATCGTCAGGCTGCTGTGCATGACCGGGATCGGCGCCAATGCGGCGGTCGAGCTGGCCGCCCGCCCCCGCCCGGCGCTGAAGCCCGAGGGCAATCCGGCCCCGCCCGCCCCGCGATAACTGGCCAGCGCCGATAAGCCGCGCCCGCAGGACCCTAGAAGCACAGCACCTCGGCCTCGGCCTGGGCCCGGCGCAGGTCGCCCAGTATGGTCCGCATTTCGGACGAGCCGCGAAACAGCGCCCCGGCCTCGCCGCCGGTCTGCCGCATCTGCAGGACGGTTTCGGCCGCCACGTAATCTTCATAAGTCAGGACCGAGGCTATTTCGTCGATCGAGCAGGAACAGCGGCGGAGCGCATCCTGGGTCTGCCCGTTGGCGGCCATGCAGCCAAAGACATATTCCGCCCGCGCCTCGGTCGGGTAATCGTTCAGGGGCGGGGCGGCCAGAGATGCGGTGGCACCCCAGAAGGCGACACAGGAGACAAGGGCCGCAAGACGGGTCTGGCGCATGGTGATCACTCTCCTGGCACTAGCAGCAGATGTTCCGAATAGCCCGAGTCCCCAGCGGCCGTATCGGCCGACAGGGCCAGGATGCGATCGGGCCTCGCGGGATCTACGGAAATGGACAGGGTCAGGTCGCCATAGATGCCCATGCGGTCGCGGTTCGGATCCTGGGCGAAAGGCTGCAGGATCACCTGCTGCGGCCCCTGCCCTGCCGGAATGCCGGCGGCGGCCAGGACCTCGCGGATGCGGTTGCGGATGTAGAATGGGCTGCCCCCGGTTTCCGAGGCGATGCCGCGCACCACGTTTTCCAGGAAATACAGCAGCACCGGATTGGGACCATCGGCGGGGAACGTGATCTCCGGCTCTGCCTTGCCATTCATGTCGCGGCGCAGGGCAAGATGCCGGCCCCCTCCGTTCTCGACCACCGCCAGTTCCAGCCGCCCGTCGACGACCGGCACCAGCGGCCTGACCTCTGCGGCCGTTCCGGCGGTTTCGGCATGCGCCGGCAGATGGCGGGTCATCGAATAGCGCGCGACCGTTCCCGTGGGGGCGGCGACCAGCAGGCCGGGCGCCATCACCAGATCGCTGAACGTGCCGGCCTGCACCGGCAGGACCGGCCCGGCAAGCAGGACCAGCAGAGCGAGCAGCATGGATTTCATTGCGCATCCTCCAGCGAAAGCACGAAACCCCGCCCGCGCAGGGTGCGCAGGACCAGGCCATAGGGGGTGAAGTTGCCCAGCTTGCGGCGCAGATAGCCCAGATAGACGTCGACGACATTCTCTGTCGTCCCGCCATGACGGGCCCAGAGCGCGTCGAACAATTCCCCCCGGGTCAGCACCTGCCCGGATCTTTCGATCAAGAGGGACAGCAACTCTCCCTCGCGTTCGGACAGCACGATTGTCCGGCCCGCGCCCGAGACGCTGCGGCTGGCCGGATCATAGACCAGACGGGCCAGTGACAGGGGGGTCTGGCGCGGCTGGGCGCGGCGCAGCTGCACCTCGAGCCGCGCCAGCAATTCCGAAAGCTGAAAGGGCTTCACGACATAATCCTGCGCCCCGGCCTCCAGCCCCACGGCGCGGTCCTCGACCCGCGACAGGGCCGAAAGCATGATCGCCGGCAGCCGGTTGCCCTGCGTGCGCAGGCTGGCAAGCAGGTTCGCGCCGCTGTCGTCGCCCAGCATCATGTCGATGATCGCCGCATCAAAGCCGTCGGATGCGCGCAGGGTGGATTCCGCGTCGGCGGCAGTCTCGGCCCATTCGGTGACATGCCCGGCCACCGCCAGGCCGCGCGCCAGCACGGAGGCGATGTCGGGATCATCCTCGACGATCAGGATACGGGCCATGTTTCCTCCTCCCAGAGCGGCAGTTGCAGGCGCAGCCTGCACCCGGGGCCGGGCAATCGGTCAAGCCGACCGCCCGAGGTTTCGGCCACCCAGCGCGCCAGGGCCAGGCCGACGCCAAAGCCGCCGCTGCCGGTTTCCGCCCGCCCCGAGCCGCGGACAAAACGGGCAAAGACCTCGTCGGGGGGGCCCGCGGGCAGGCCCGGTCCGGTGTCGGTGATCTCGACATCGGCCAGAGCGCCGGAGGCATGGCCGATGACACGGATCTCGGCGCCCTGCCCGGCATATTTCGCGGCATTCTCGAACAGGCCGGCAAAGACCTGACGCAGCCAGTCGGCGTCGCCCCGAACCTGCAAGGACGGCAGGGTGACGGTGGCCGTCACGCCCGCCCGTTTCAGCACCGGCGCCAGATCGGCCAGGGCCGCCCGCGCCACCTGCGCCAGATCCACCCGGTCGCTGGCCAGTTCCAGCCGCCCGCTTTCCGACCGCGCGATCCGCAGGATATCCTCGATCCGCCGGAACAACCGCTGCGCGCGGGCGCGGATGGTGGCGAAAGAGGCGCGGGCCGCAGGATCGGGCGACCCTTCGCCCAGTTCGGCCTCGCCCAGGATGACCGTCAGCGGGGTGCGCAATTCGTGGCCGACATCGGCAAAGAACCGGCGGCGCGTGCTGTCGACCTGCGCTAGCCTGGCATTGGCGGCCGAGAGTTCGGCGGTGCGGCCCGCGACCAGGGTTTCCAGCCGGCTGTAATCCTGGGCCAGCCGCGCCCGCCTGCGGTCGATCCGCGCCGACATCTGCCGCAAACGGGCTACCAGCAGGCCCAGTTCGTCATGCCCGGTGGCATCGGGGGGCAGATCGCCATGCACCAGCGCCTCGGCCGCCGCCGCCGCGTGGCCAAGCCGCGCGAACAGCGGCCGGAACAGCCACAGATAGAGCGCCAGCAGCGACAGGGCCGCCGCCAGACCCACGGCCACGGCGCCCCCCAGCAAGGGCCCGCGCATCGCCTCCATCGTCGACAGGGCCAGATCGCGGCGCCGGGTTTCCTGATCAATCTGGGCGCCCATGACCCCAGGCGCCTGCGCGCTGTAGAAGGCCACCGCGGCCTCGGCGCCGGGCAGGCCCTCGGGCAGCGCGCCTAGCGCCTCGTCCAGTTGCAGGAACTGGGCGCGCAATCGGGCGGGCGTGATGCTTTGCCGGGCACGTTGGGCGGCCAGCGTCTCGTCCCCGGCCGCGCCGACATCTTCGGCCACCAGCCGATCCAGCCTATCCAGCGCGGCCAGCACGGCGGTGTCATCCGGGCGGCGGCCCTCGGTCAGCCAGGCCAGCAGCCAGTCGTTGACGCGGATCGACAGCGCGCCATAAGCCTCGATCCGGTGCTGCGCCGCCAGGGCCTCGACCGCAAGGGCGCGCGTGCGGCTGAAGCCATATGCGGTCAACGCCGCCGCCAGAATTGCCAGCACCGCCAGAAGCGTCGCGCCCAGTATCAGCCTGGCCCGCAGCCCTATGCCGCGCCGTCTCATCTTTGCGTCAACGCGGCCTGAAGCGCGCTGCGCAGGTCGGCCTCGGCCACGGGTTTTTCCAGGATGGCAACGGCGACATTGCCCGCCTCGGCCCGGATGGCCTGGGCGGATTCCGCGCTGACGATCAGCGCCGGCAGGGCGCGGCCCAGATCCTCGGTCAGGGCGTTGATCGTCTGCAGTCCGGTTTCGTCGCCGTCCAGCCGGTAATCGGTCAAGAGCAGGTCCGGCACGACGCGGGCTATGGCCTCGCGCGCGGCGCCGACACTGTCGACGCTTTGCACCTGCATGCCCCACCCCCCCAAGAGAAACCCGTAGGCCTGCCGCATCACCGGGTCGTTTTCCACCACCAGCACGCGCCGGCCGTTGAAATCGACCGGGGCCGTCCGTTGATTTGCCGCCTTGGCCGGCCCCAAGGGTTGGGCATCGGTTCGCGCAAGGCGCACGCGGAACCGCGATCCCTTGCCCAACTCGGACCGCAGTTCAAGCGCGTGGCCCAGTTGCTGACAGGCCCGGCGCACGATCGACAGGCCCAGGCCGGCCCCCGGCTGATCCTGCCGCGACAGGCGTTCAAACTCCATGAAGATCCGTTCCTGGTCCTTGCCGGCAATCCCCGGCCCGGCATCCAGCACCTCCAGCCAGACCGCGTCGGCGTCGTGCCGGATGCCCACCAGAACCTTCTTGCGGGTCGTGTATTTCAAGGCATTGCCGATCAGGTTCTGCGCGATCTGCCGCAGGTAGACCGGATCGCTTTCCACGGTGACCGAAGACGACACGAAGCGCAGGTCGATGCCCCGGCTGGTGGCCAGCGGCTGCATGTCGATGATCAGGCGCCGGAACAGCCGGCTGATGGCCAGCGGCGCGGGGTTCATGCGGAAATTCTGGCTGTCGAACCGGGCGATATCGGACAGGGCGCGGATCAGTTCCTCGGCGGATTCGAAGGTCGCGGTCAGGTGCGAGACCAGCGCGCTTTGCATCGTGTCAGAGCTGCGTTCCGACAATTCCGTAAGATGCGACAGAAACAGTTTTGCCGCCGATAGCGGCTGCAAGAGATCGTGGCTAGCCGCGCGCAGGAACCGCGACTTGGCCCGGTTGGCCTCGTCCGCGATCTCGCGGGCGCGGGCCAGTTCGGCGTTGATCTTGGCCAGATCCGACAGGGCCGCTTCCAGGTCGTTGTTGCGCGCCACCACCTCGCGTTCCAGGATCGCCGCCGCGCGGGTCAGCGCATAGGACGAACCGCGCGTCTCCTCGATCCGTTCCAGCCGCTGCATCAATGCCTGGTTGATCCGCACCAGCTTGGCGATGCTGCGTTCGGCATCCTCATCCTCGCGCAGCATCACAGCGCCTCCCGATCCAGGATCGCCAGGCCGACAAAGGTCTGGTTCACGTGAATCCCGCCATGCTGCTCGCCATAGGTATTGAAACCGGCGATGCGATGATCGCGGCAGAGCTGGGCAACGGTTTCCTGCTCGCCGGCCTGTTCCACCGCGATGCGGCGCAGGATGCAGTCGAACCCCAGTACCAGTTGCGCCGGGCCCAGGGCTTCCATCCGCTGGCGCAGCCCCTCGGTCAGGCTTTCGGGGCGGCCCAGGGTCAGGATCGCCCCGGTCTGGATCGAGGACATCAGGCTCAGCCCGCCATCGGGGGTAACGCCCGAGATGGCGCGGACGAAATGGCGGCCGGCCGAGCGTTCCAGCAGCGGGTTTTCCGCGAATGCGCGCGGCCCCAGCCCGGGTTCGTCCAGGCCAATCAGCCGGGCATATTCGCTGGCCGCGGGTTCGGCGTTTATCTCACGGATCACGCGGTTGTCGGGGTCGGCATCGGTGACGACCATCTTCTCGCCCACGGGAACGAAATGGTCGAACACCACCTCTTCGATGGCGTAATCGGTGTCGATCAGGCAGAACAGCGCGCTTTCATCCCGGGTTTCGCCGTTCATGGCCAGATGGGTGCGGCCGAACCGCAGCCCGTCGCCGGCCGAACCGCCCAGCACCAGCAGCCCCGGCAGCGTCGAATCCACCGTCGTGGTGACCAGTTCCTCGCGCCCGCTCATCCCGTCGATCAGCAGGAGGCCAAAGCGTGACCGGCCGGGGCGATCGGGGATCCGCGCGGCCAGGTTGCGCAAGGATCGCATCCAGTCCAGCGCCGCATGCTGCCGCAGGCGCGACAGCCACAGCGCCTCGGCCCGGAAGGCGCTGGAGGACATGGCGATACCGATCACCCGGCCGTCGCTGTAGCCGTCGAATGCGAAACCGCCGGCGGTCGAACAGGCCAGCACGATGCAGCCGGGTCCGAACCGGTCGGACAATATCCGCGACACCGGGGCGACCTGGCTGCCGTCGGTGGCAAAGATCAGGATCAGCGCGGGGTCAAGGTCGGCGAAGGCCAGCCTCAGTTCCCCGGCGACATGGACCGGATCACCCTCTGCCGAAGCGACCCTCGCCTTGTGACCCATGCCCGGCTTCATCAGCGGCTGAACAGGCGCGCTTTGTTGGCCAACAGCGCCGCCTGCGTCCGGTTGCGAACGTTGATCTTGTGCATGATGGCCGCGATATGCGTCTTGACCGTGGCCTCGGTGATCGACAGCTCATAGCTGATGATCTTGTTGGGCCGGCCCCGGCAGATCTGGCGCAGGATGTTCATCTGCTGCGGTGTCAGCGTGGCAAAGTTCTGGATCAGCTCGGACATCTCGTCGTCTTCGGCTTCCTCGGCCTCATAGCCTTCGGGCAGCACGGTTTCCCCCGCCCACATCCGGCGGAAAGCCTCGACCATCTCGGCGCGGGGCAGGCTTTTCGAGATATAGCCGCAGGCCCCGGCGGCCAGCACCGACGAAACCATGCCATGGTCGATTTCCGAAGAGATCACCGTCAGCGCCCCGCGCGGCACCTTGTTGCCCAGGCTGACCACGCCCTCGATGCCCTTGACGTCCGGCAGGTTCAGGTCCAGCACGATCGCATCGGGCGGCCCCTCGGATTGCACGCTGGCGATGGCGGCGGCCAGGCTCCAGGCCACCCGGACACGCCGCAGTCCGAACGCCAGGTTCAGCGTGACGGAAAGCGCCTCGGCCATCAGCGGGTGGTCGTCGACGATCAGGACATCGCGGACCTGCACGGCGCCGCCACGGGCGACGCTGGCGGTGGCATGCCCGACAGTATGATGTGACACGACAATTCCTCCCTTGATTGCGCCGGTTTCTCCCAATCCCGGCACGGTGGTGATGTTAGGACACTCCACGATAGAATCGATATTGGAATCTGGCCCCATGCGCGTGTTTTGGCCGGAATTCCGACAGTTGCAGGGGGTTGGATGGGACCAGGCCTGTCATTTCGGCAGATGCCCCGCGATGGCCCGCCCCAGCGCAAAGGCCCGTCGTTCCAGCAGCACCGGAACCTCACAGACATAGGTCAGCGATTGCTGCCGGTCCTGAAAGATCCGGGTCGCCCAGTCCAGGTCGATCTCGACCTTGTCGATCGCGTCGAAATCCGGCGGGTCCGCGGCCGTCAACGCATCCATCCTGTGGCGAAGATCGTTGATTTCCCGGTCCAGCGCCTCTTGCTTGTGGGCATAGCGGGTGATGCCGGCCATCACACGGTTGCGCCGGTCCTGGATGCGGTCAAAGACCGCCAGGAACAGCGCCGGCAGGGCGGCGGCATCGTGGCTGGCGGCAAATTCGGCGATCAGCGTTTCGGCCTCGGCCAGTTCGGTGCGGCGCAGCGCGATGATCTCGGCCAGTTCGCGGATTTCGGGCGCCTGTGCCAGGGCCTCGGCCGCCGCATCCATCGGCGGCCCCGACCACAGCTGGCCGACCGACAGCGCCGGCTGCCGGCGTTGGATGCAGGGCCAGTCGGGATCGACCGGGCCGGCCGCCTGCGCGGAGACCGGGGCCAGCAGGGCCAGGATCAATGTCAGGCGAAGCAACATCACGCGCCTCCCTTGCGGCCGCGCCACAGGCCCTTGGCGGGGTCGTACATGAAGACGGTCGCGCCGAAGAAGACCACCGTGCAGCCCAGCGTCACCGCCAGCGACAGGGGGTCGACCTGGCCGTAGAGGGCGAACCTGATCAGCTCGACCGCGTGGGTAAAGGGGTTGAACTGGCACAGCCGGAACAGCAGCACGCTGGATTCCTGCATCCGCCACAGCGGGTACAGCGCCGAAGAGGCAAAGAACATCGGGAAGATGACGAAATTCATCACCCCGGCAAAATTCTCCAGCTGGCGGATGGTGGACGAGATGAACAGCCCCAGCGCCCCCAGCATCAGCCCCGCCATCACCAGCGCCGGCAACACCGCCAGATAGCCCAGGGCCGGGGGCCGCACGCCCCAGAACCAGGCGATCAGCAGAAAGGCATAGACCTGCGCCACCGAGACCAGGACCGACGAAAACAGCTTGGCCCCCAAGAGGAACCAGCGGGGATAGGGGCTGACCAGCAGGCTGCGCATCGCGCCTGTCTCGCGGTCGTAGACCATCGACAGCGAGGATTGCATGCCGGAAAACAGCAGGATCATCCCGCAGAGGCCGGGCGTGACATAGACCTCGTAGAGGACATAGGTCTTGTAGGGCGGCGTGATCGACAGGCCCAGGACCGACCGGAACCCGGCCGCAAAGATGAACAGCCAGACCAGCGGCCGGACCAGGGCCGCCAGGAACCGCTCGCGCTGGCGGGCAAAGCGCAGGACCTCGCGGCGGGCGATGCCGCCAAGGGCGATGGCCCAGCCCTTCATGCCCGCACCCCCGTCAGCTGCAGGAACGCCTGTTCCAGTGAACCGGCCCCGGCGATGTCATCGGCAATTCCATCCGCCAGCACCGCGCCGCCATGCAGCACGATCACATGATCCTGCGGCTGGATCTCGTCGAACAGATGGGTGGCCCAAAGGGTCGAGACACCTTCCTCGGCGATCAGCCGCCGCACCAGCGCCGACAGTTCCGCCCGCGCCCGCAGGTCCAGCCCGGCCGTGGCCTCGTCCAGCAGCAACAGCTCGGGCCGGTGCAACAGCGCGCGGGCAATCTCGGCCCGGCGTTGCTGGCCGCCCGACAGGGTCGAGGCGCGGGCATCGGTCTTGTCGGCCAGCCCGACCAGGGCCAGCACCTCGGCGATCCGGCCCCGCGCGGCCCGACCGCCAATGCCATGCAGCGCCGCGTGATATGCCAGGTTCTGCCGCAGGGTCAGGTCGCCATCCAGCGCCCGCGACTGGAACACCACGCCCAGCCGGGCCAGCGCCTGCGCCGGTTGCCGGCGGGCGTCAAACCCCGCCACGGCGATCCGGCCCGACGTGCTGTCGTAAAGCCGGGTGATCAACGAAAAAAGCGTGGTCTTGCCCGCCCCGTTGATCCCCAGAAGCGCGCAGAAACTGCCGCGATCGACCTGGAACGACACCTCGCGCAGCGCCTCGATCCGGCCAAAGCGGTGGCTGACCCCGCGAATTTCCAGGGCGGCGCTGGCGGGCGTCATGACCGCCCCCCTGGCGTCCGGGCGGTCTGGCAATGGCGGGTCAGGCGGCGCAAGGCGGTCGCCCTAACGAATGGTAAAGGTGGCACGCTGGCTTTCGCCGGTGGACCCCGGAACCGACAGGGTATAGCTGCCGGGCTGGATCGCGATAAAACTGATCTCGGCCTCGCCCGCGTCGTCGAATTCGAGCGAGTGCAGGCCCAGCGGGCGGATCTCGATATCGTTGATCACCACCTCGTTCACCCAGATCACCCGCAGGAAATCACCGCCCGACAGCGCCATTTCCGCCGATCCATCGGCAACGATGGTGATGGTGTAATAGCCGCCTGATTTCAGCTCATAGGGCGCCGCCGCCAGGGGCTGGCCCGAACCCAGGGTCAGTTGCGCAAGCTCTACCCGATTGGTCTTTGCCATCATGCCCGCCGGCCCGAAATCGAACTGCTGTGCCAGCGCCGGTCCCGTCGCTAGGCCCAGGCCCAAGGCTGCCAGCCCGTAAAGCCGCATTCTTGTCATCTCCCTCTCCATCCTAGCCTTCTCCCTGTGTCCTGACGGCAACCACGCCCCAGGGCTGTTCGCCCACGGGAACGGAGATCGTCACCTCATCCGAGGCGGTATCGATCACCGAGATGTCGTTGGAATTGCCGTTCGTGGTGTATAGAAACCGCCCGTCCGGCGAAAAGGCCAGCTGCCAGACCCGCTGGCCCACCAGCAGGTAATCCGACACGCTGCGGCTGGCGATATCTATGACCGCCACGCGGTTCGCCGGCCCCAGGGCGACATAGGCCTTGGTCCCGTCCGCGGTGATCCTCAGCCCGACGGGTTGCAGCGCCTCGGGCAACACACCCGCCACTTCAAAGCCGATCTTTCCGGTCACTTCGTTGGTCGAGGTGTCGATCACGCTGACCGTTCCACCGATCTCGGCGGTGACGAACAACAGCTTGCCGTCCGGCGTGTATTCGGCAAAGCGCGGCCGGCTGTCGACCAGGACATTCGCCACGATCTGATAGCTTTGCGTGTCGATCAGATGCGCCATGTTGGTCGTTTCCGAGGTGTTCACCACGAGCCTGCCATCGGGGCTGACCGCCATGCCCTCCGGTTCCACGCCCACCGGCACCTCGGCCAGAACCTGCCGGGTCTCGACGTCCACGACAGTAACGATATTGTCGTCCTCATTGGCGATATAAAGCGGATTGCCCGAGGGGTGCAAAACGAACAGTTCCGGGTCCGCGCCAGAGGGCAGCGAGGGCAGTTCCTCATAGGTGGCACTGTCAAAGACCCGCACCAGATCATCATCCGAGGCGCAGACATAGATATGCCGGCCATCGGGCGATGCGGTGATGCCGCGCGGCCGCTGCAACCCCTCGATCGTATGGATCACCTCCAGCGTAGCGGCATCCAGCACGGTGACGCTGTTGCCCTTTTCGTTGGTGACAAAGACCTTGTCGGCCAAGGCCGGCGACGCGACCGCCAGGACAAGCGCGGCTGATATGAAAAGGTTTTTCACTTCTTGCACTCCGTCTCGGGCCGGTCGACGCCCAGGGTGTCCAGCTGGCTGACCTGGTGAAGGTATTCGTCCTGCGGGCTGACCGAGGCGACGACGTTGCCGGCAACCAGCAGGATCGGTTGGCGCAACTGGCCATCCCAGTCGCGGAACGTCAGTTTCTGCCCCTTGAACGCGGCCAGATCGAACTTGTCGGACAGGATGAAATCATGCATCGCGGCAAAGTCGCCGCCATTGGTGCGCGTTGCCGCCTCTCCGATCACCCGCAGGGCCGCCCAGGCCTGAAAATCCTCGGACCGCGCAGGGCGGCCTGCCGATTTCTCGAAGCGGGTCTGGAACTGCGTGCCGCCCCAGGCCTCCATCGCCGGGTCCCAGCTTTGCGGCACCAGCCCGGCCGATCCCGCCACGGGCCGCGCATCCCAGGTGTGAAAGGGCAGCCAGTCGGCAAAGACCCCGGCATGATCGGCGGCAATGATCACCTCATGGTCCGGCAGGCCCTGGGTAAAGACGGGCATCTGCTTTTGCACCTGGGCGTGGCCGGAATCGGTGCGCCGCGCGCCCCCGGTATCTTCGTAAAGCCGCTCTGCGACGATGGTCAGGCCGAACTTGTTCGCCGCGTGCCGGTAGGCCTTGGCCAGGGCCTGGTCCTCCGGATGGCTGCCGGCGATCAGCACCACCTCATCCCAGCGTTTCCAGGCCAGGTACTGCGCCAATCCGTCCGCCATCATCGCATCCGAAGGCGCCACATGCAGCAGGTTGGCCCGGCAATCCACACCGCGCAGGCTGTCGTCAGTGGCCAGCGCGTTGAACACCAGGGCACGATCGCCGGCGATATCGGCAAGCCGCACCGTCATCGGCGCGTCGGCCAGCGTGACGATATAGGGCACGCCCGCGTCGAGCAGTTTCTGCATCTCGGCCTCGGCCGTCTGCGGCGTGGCCACCACGATCTCGGTGGCAAAGGTCTGGCCCAGGAACCCGCCCGTCGTCGCATTGTCCGCCGTACCCAGCCTGGCACCGGCAATCCCCAGATCCTCGGGCGGCAGGTCCAGCCGCGAGATCGGCATCGGCGCCGGCGCGTCGACCCGGATCACGCCGATCCGGTATTCTGTTCCCTCGGCGAGGGCGGGCGAGCCGATGACCATCAGGCCAAGGCCGCAAAGGGCGACTTTCAGCTTGGTCATCCTATCCTCCCTGCCGGCATTCAGTCATGAGCCGGCCCCGTCTCAAAGCGGTTTTCCGTGATAAGAATTTCATAAGTAAACGTTTTCAAGGGCTATACTACTTTTGGCTGATTTCCCATTCGCCCCGCGTCACCGCATCGTTGCTGCAGGAATCGATCAGGCAGAGGGAGGCCGATATGACTAGGATCATGGTCCTGCTGGCGGCGGCGCTGGCATTCGCGGGCGCATTGGCCGGGCCGGCCACGGCACATGGCCCCTCGCGGCTGAAGACCGATCAGGCGGTGACGCTGGCCGCCAGCGCCGAAGAGGTCTGGGCGGCGCTCGGCAGTTTCGAGCAGATGGACTGGGTGCCCGGCGTGACCTCGATCGAGGCGACCGGCAACGAAAAGGGCGCGACGCGGGTTCGGACCATGGCCGATGGCATGGTGGTCAATGAAGAGTTGCTGAAACTGGACGCGGCCAAGATGGCCATCTCGATCCGGCTGACCGAAGACAACCTGGATTACGTCAAGGCAACCAATTACGCGCTGCACATCACGGTAAAGGATGAGGGCGGCAAGGCGGTGGTCGGGCTGAAAGGCGCCTTCTACCGGGCCTATCCGCAGAACGACCCGCCGGCGGATCAGGATGACGCGGCCTCCACCGCCTCGGTCGAGGCGCTGCACCAGGGCCTGATCGACGCGCTGGTGGCACGGTTCGGCGCCGGGGGATGATCCGCGCGGCGCTGGCGCTGTGCCTCGCCGCGGGCGGGGCCTGGGCCGACATCGCCGCGATCACCTCGCAGAATGCCGATGCGCTGACCCTGGTCGATACCGATGGGCCGTCGATCCTTGCCTCCGTGCCGCTGCCGGGCAAGCCGGCGCCGGTGGCTGTCGACGGGCCGCGGGGGCGCATCCTGGCCATAGCGGTCGAGACGGCGCGCCTGCATGTCTTTGACCTGTCCGGCAAGCCGCTGGCCGACTGGCCGCTACCGGGCGCGCCCTTTGGCCTGGCGGTGCGGCACGCGACCGGGACCGTTCTGGTGACGGATCAGGCCGGTGCCCGGCTGCGCGAGATCGACCCCGCGACGGGGCGCGAATTGCAGCATTGGGCCACCGGCGCCCTGCCGTCCGGACTTGCCACCGAAGACGACATCATCGTGGTCGCCAACCGCGATGGTGACAGCGTGTCCCTGATCAACGGCACCACCTCGCTGGAAATTCCGGTGGGCCATCATCCCTTTGGCGTCACGCTGCTGGCGGGCCGCGCCTTTGTGACCAACGTCCTGTCCGACAGCGTCAGTGTCATCGACCTGCCGGGCGCAAGGGTGATCGCCACCATTCCGACGGAGGAACGGCCCTACGCCATAGCCTTTTCCGCCGGGCGGGGGTTTGTCACCAACCAGTACGACGCCAGCCTGACCGTCTTTGATGCTGGCACGCTGGAGGTGATCGGCCGGATCGAAACCGACGAATATCCCGAAGGCATCGCAACGGCGGCGGATGGCCGGGTCTTCGTGGCCAACTGGTTTTCAGACAGCCTGCAGGTGGTCGATCCGCTGTCACTGACGATAACGGACAGCCTGGAGATGCCCTCTGGCCCGCGCGCCTTTGGCGCCTTCATCGGCGCCCCTTGATCGCGGGGATGCGGCCGGGGTCAGGGCGTCTTCAGCGCCGTGCCATAGTCATCGACCAGCGGCACCCCGGCATCGCGCAGGATCGCGTCGATCTCATCCTGATTGCGGCGGATCAGGCTGTTCAGATCGTGTTTCCATACCTCTTCGCCGGCACGCACCCCCATGGTGATGCGATAGAACAGCCGCGGCGGTTGGGTTTCCTTCAAGAGCGGGATCAGTTTCAGCCCCGGCCGCGTCTTGACCGAGGGGCCGGCGATCGGCCCCCAGATCAGCGCGCCATCCGTCACCCCGGACTCGACGTCCCGCAGCATGTCACCCGCCGGGTCTTCTACCCGCCGGTCGGTCATCAGGTCGTAGGGCCGGGCCAGCTTCATCAACCCGTGGCGGGCCACATGGGTCGCCGGAGGAGACCCCGCAACCACACCCAGGCGGTGGCCTTGCAGCGCCGGGTCGGTCAGGCTGTCGACCGCCGCCAGATCGCTGTCGGCCCGCACCACCAGCACATAGACCGATGTGTAATAATGATTGGTGTTCAGAACCAGCTCGTCACCCTGGGCAAAGCCGATCACCACGTCGCATTTGCCCGCGCTCAGCGTCTTGCGGACAAAGCCGATGACCTGCGGAAACCAGGTATAGCGCAGGGGAACGCCCAGCCTGGCGGCCAACAGTTCGGCGATCCTGTTCTCGAAACCGCTGCCGTCTTCGGCCGACAAGGGCTTGTTTGCCGGGTCGGCGCAGACGCGCAGGGCGCTGCGGTCGACCAGATCGGCCACCTGCGCATCGGCGGGGCCGGCCAGTGCCAACAGCGCGGCCAGCAGCAGGCGGGGTTTCACCTCAGCCCTCCATGCATTCGGCCTCGGCCTTGGCATAGGCTTCGGATTTGGCTTCCTTCTTGGCAGGGCGGCCACGCGCGACGGTATCGGTGCCGCGCGCGCGCAGATAGGTGTAGATGTCGTCCAGATAGCACATGACATTCGGGTTGATGCCGAACGACGGCATGACCTGGTTTTCCGCCGCACCCACCTTTTGCCGGCCGGCGGCGACGACGCCGACAAAGTCGTAATAGTCCATCCGCATCACCGAATCCTTCAGCGCCGGCGCATAGGTCGACCCTTCTCCGTCCGGACCGTGGCAGACGTGACATTCCGCGTGATAACGGCGAAAGCCCGAAAAGGTGTTCCAGTCGACCGTTCCATCCTCGGCCACCTTGTAGGTCGGGACTTCCTCGGACGTGAACCAGCGCACGCCGTCATTGGTGACAGGCTCGGTGTTCGGCGGGTCTTCGGCACGGGCGGCGCTGGCGCAGAACAGGGCAAGCACGACGAGCGGCAGGGATCGTTTCATCGGGTCTCTCCTCCCAAAGAGTATGCAACAAACCTAGCCGGTCAGGGCCGGTCAGCAATTCAGACTTTAGTTTGGCGCGCAGCGGGCCCTGGGCCCGAACTGCCCGATAGCAGCAACAAGGCGCCGCCCCCGCAGGGACGGCGCCAAGCCGTTTTTCCGATTGGCCCGGCCTCAGTTCGGCAGGGCAAAGATCGTCAGCTGACCACCCAGCGCGGTATAGTCGGATAGGGCCGCATAGCCACCCACGGCACCCAGGCCGTCGTTGGCATTGGTCAGGCCCGCCGCAAGGCCGATACCCGCCCAGCCGCCGACACCCGACAGCACGCCGACATACTGCTTGCCACCGCTTTCATAGGTAAAGACGTTGCCGATGATCCCCGACGGCGTCTTGAACTTGTACAGCTCCTTGCCGGTCTCGGCGTCGACCGCCTTCAGATAGCCCTCCAGCGTGCCATAGAACACCACGCCGCCAGCGGTCGCCATGGCGCCCGACCAGACCGAGAACTGTTCCGGCAGCGACCAGACGATCTTGCCTTCGGCCGCATCCCAGGCAATGAAATTGCCCATGCCGCCATGGCTGTCCGGTGCCGGGAACATCGACAGCGTGGCGCCGACATAGGGCTGGCCGGCGGTATAGCTGACGCGGAACGGTTCATAGTCCATGCAGACGTGGTTGGTGGGCACGTAGAACAGGCCCGTCACCGGCGAATAGGTCGCGGGTTGCTGGTCCTTGGACCCCAGTGCCGCCGGGCAGATGCCGGTCGAGTTGGTATCCTCGCCATTCTGCTCGGTCGAGTGCTGGGCCACCACCTGCGGACGGCCATACTGGTCCGACGCCGGGTCCATCACGACTTCGGTTGCCCAGTTGACGGCCGGATCATACTTCTCGGCAACCAGCAGTTCTCCGGTCTCGCGGTCCAGCGTGTAGGAAAAACCATTGCGGTCGAAGTTCACCAGGAGCTTGCGCATCTGGCCGCCGATTTCCTTGTCGACCAGGATGTTCTCGTTGATGCCGTCAAAGTCCCATTCGTCGTGCGGAGTCTTCTGGTAGAACCACTTGGCCATGCCGGTATCGGCATCGCGGGCCATGATGGTCATCGACCACTTGTTGTCACCCGGCCGCTGGCTGGGGTTCCAGGTCGAGGGGTTGCCGGTGCCGTAGTAGACCAGGTTCAGGTCCGGATCATAGGTCGTCCAGCCCCAGGTGGTGCCGCCACCGATCTGCCACTGGTCGCCTTCCCAGCTGTTCAGCGAGCTGTCCGCGCCGATCGGCTTGCCCAGAACCATGGTGTTTTCCGGGTCCACCAGCATTTCCGCATCCGGCCCGGTCGAGAAGGCCCGCCAGGCCATCGACCCGTCGGCGATGTTATAGGCGGTCATGTGACCACGGACGCCATATTCGCCGCCCGAGATCCCGATCAGCACCTTGTCCTTCACCACCAGCGGCGTCGCGGTCGAGGTCTCGCCCTTCGACGGATCGCCATTGGCGACCGACCATTTCACCGCGCCGGTCGCCGCATCCAGCGCAACCAGCGTGGTATCGGCCTGCGACAGGAACACCATGCCATCGGCATAGGTCAGACCGCGGTTCACGGTGTCGCAGCACATGACGCCGATCACGTCGGGGTTCTGCTGCGGATGGTACTTCCACAGGATCTTGCCGTCGTTCTTCAGGTCAAGGGCATAAACATTGTTGGGGAAGGGCGAATGCACGTACATCACGTCGCCCACCACCAGGGGCGAGCCTTCGTCCCACGCAACACCCCGGTCGAGAAGGTCCAGGCGACCTGCAGACCACCCACGTTCTCCTTGGTGATCTGGGTCAGTTCGGAATAGCGGGTGCCGGCATAATTGCCCAACTGCACCACCCATTGCTTGGGATCGCTGGTGCCTGCCTTCACCGAGTCATTCGCCAGTACGGGCATTGCGGACGAAAGCATAAGCCCCGCGGCAAGCCCCAGAAGTGCCTTTTTCATCGTCATCCTCCCTGATGCGCGATCTCTGGACAAAAGCCCCCGCCGACCAATTTCGAGATGGTTCAAGAGCGGCCGGAGAGTTCTTATTCCTGTCTTATGAAGCGACCGCGAAGGCAGGCTGTCAACGAAGGCCACAGATGTTGCAACCAAAGTATGACCCCCTTGGGTGGTAAGGATCGTCTGGGCTTCTCCGGCGCTCGCGCCCCCCGGTCCAGGGTGACGACACGAGGGCAGCAGGCCCCGCCCGGCTACGGCGCACACCCGTGATTCGACGGGCTCGACAGCCGGGCCTTGCAGACCTGGCTCGACGTCCAACCCATTGCGCTTGCTGATTTCCATCCCTTCCGGACGGTCACGCGAAAGCGCCGTCCGGGCCAGCCCCCTGGCTTCGCCCGCAGCAGCAGGCGACGTCCTCCGCGCAGCCGCTACATGCCACCCCGGAACCGGGGATACCGGCCCCGCTCGACGGCCCCGACCAGGGTCAGACCTCCGCCCCGCCATTCAACCTGGCCGTGCGCAACCGGGAAGGGTCTTCGACCATGCTGAACCGCAGCGACTGGGGGCATCGGCAAGTGCTGGAACGGATCCCTCGCACCCTGATCCACCATCGCCGTTCCGGAGCAGCCTCTCTCGGCCTTGAAATGCGCGGCGCCAGCCACCGGCTATCACCCGGACCCAGTCAGGTCCCCAATTGCTGGTGATCGGCACATCGGCCAAGGGCCCCTGCACCCTATCGAAGCCGCCGTCTGCATTCTGCCTCGACGCGCCATGAAAGAAAGCCGGGGGCGCTTCGCCCCCCGGACCCCCAGAGAGTATTTTCGCCAAGATGAAATCCGCCCTTCATCTTGGTAGAAATACTCCACGGGGGTCCGGGGGTGTGAAACCCCCGGTCGCCGGCATCAATAGACCACGACGGCCCGGATCGACTTGCCCTCGTGCATCAGGTCGAAACCCTTGTTGATGTCTTCCAGCTTCAATGTATGCGTGATCATCGGGTCGATCTGGATCTTTCCATCCATGTACCAGTCGACGATCTTCGGCACGTCTGTCCGGCCCCGCGCGCCGCCGAAGGCCGTGCCCTTCCACACCCGGCCGGTGACCAGCTGGAAGGGACGGGTCTGGATCTCGGCGCCCGCCGGCGCCACCCCGATCACCACCGAGACGCCCCAGCCGCGGTGCGTGCATTCCAGCGCGTCGCGCATCACCTTGACGTTGCCGGTGCAGTCAAAGCTGTAGTCCGCCCCCCGATCTGGTCGAAGGGGGTCTTGGTCATGTTGACGATGTGACCGACGACCGAGCCCTCGATTTCCTTCGGGTTGACGAAATGGGTCATGCCGAAACGTTCGCCCCATTCCTTCTTGTCGTTGTTCAGATCCACGCCAATGATCATGTCGGCGCCGGCCATCTTCAGGCCCTGGATGACGTTCAGCCCGATGCCACCCAGGCCAAAGACCACCGCCTTTGCCCCGATCTCGACCTGGGCCGTGTTGATCACGGCGCCGATGCCTGTGGTGACCCCGCAGCCGATGTAGCAGATCTTGTCGAAGGGCGCGGCCGGGTCGACCTTGGCCAGCGCGATTTCGGGCAGCACCGTGTGATTGGCAAAGGTCGAACAGCCCATGTAATGGTAGATCGGCGTTCCATCCAGCATCGAGAACCGTGTCGTGCCATCGGGCATCAGCCCCTGACCCTGGGTCGAGCGGATCGCGGTGCAGAGGTTGGTCTTGCGGCTCAGGCAGCTGGGGCATTCCCGGCATTCGGGGGTGTAGAGCGGAATGACATGATCGCCCGGCTTGACGGTCGTCACGCCTTCGCCCACTTCGATCACCACGCCCGCGCCCTCATGCCCGAGGATCGCGGGGAAGATCCCCTCAGGGTCGGCGCCCGACAGGGTGAACTCGTCGGTGTGGCAGATGCCGGTGGCCTTGATCTCGACCAGAACCTCGCCCTTCTTCGGCCCTTCGAGATTCACTTCCATGATCTCCAGCGGTTTGCCGGGGGCGACGGCGACGGCGGCACGGGTGCGCATTGGCGGTAACTCCTGCTTCCGGCACGGCTATTGCGTGCCAAATTCCTCGGGTCAGGGCCTTTCGCCCCACGACCGGGGGGCGAAGGTGTCATGGCAGACCGACGCAGTTTCGACCAGTTTCCGTCATCCCGCAATTCAACCAAATGGTGGACCCCAGGCCACTTGCGAAAGCCCGCGACCTGCCGGACACTCGCGCCATGACAGAGAGGACCGCGACCGCAATGCACGACCGTGCGCTTGCCACCATCGGCTTGCGCGGCAACGGGGCCATGCGGCCGGCGGCCGAGACCGCGCTTGGCACCGCGGCCTTGCGATTGGGATTTCTGGTGCTGGTGCTGCTGGTCTGGACCCTGGCTGCGCGGGCCGCCCCGCCCGGGCTCTTCGCCTCGCCCTTGGCCACGCTGCAGGCGCTGGGGCGGCTGGTGGCCGAGGGGCGGCTTTTCCCTGCCCTGGGGGCAAGCCTGCAGGTCTATCTGCTCGGCACCGGGCTGGCGGTGGTTTTCGGTGCCATCCTGGGCTGCGCCATGGGCACGTTCCGGCTGATCGGCCGGACGCTGGATATCTATGTCATGGCGCTGGCCGCGACGCCGCGGGTGGCGTTCATCCCCCTGATCATCGTGGCCTTTGGTCTGGGCTTGCAGGCCAAGGTGCTGGTGGTCTTTCTGGGGGCGGTGATGCCCGTCATCCTGAACGCCTATGCCGGCGTCCGTGCCGCCGACCCCGAACTGGTCGAGATGGCGCGGGCGACCGGCGCCTCGCGCGCGCGGATCCTGCGGCATGTCGTCCTGCCGGGCGCCTTGCCCTTTCTGGTCGCCGGGGTCCGCATCGGCGCCACCATCGGCCTGATCAACACCGTGGTCGCCGAGCTTTACACCGCCATCAGCGGCCTGGGCGGATTGCTGGCCGTCTATGGCAGCCGCTTCCGGATGGCGGAATATCTGGCGGTGGTGGTGGTGCTGGCCGTGATCGGCGCAACCGTCACCGAAGCCATCAGACTGATCGAGAAACGGCTTCTGCGCTGGCGCGAAGCCTGAAAGAAAGCGGAGGATCCGAAAATGCGCCTGTATGCCCTTGTCGTCGCCGCCTTGCTTGCCGGCCCTGCCACAGCCGAGCCCTTCCGGTTGATCGTCTCGGACGCCGAGACGCCGCTGGTCCCCAATTCCGTGATGGAACTGGCGGAACAAGAGGGCTATTTCGACCGCGCCGGCGTCGAGGTCGAATTCGTCCGCGTCGAGCAATCGCCAATGGTCATGGCCGCCCTGCGCGCGGGCGAGGGCGAGATGGCCAATGTCTCGCTGGACTCGCTGTTGCAGGCGGTTGCCTCTGGCGCGCAGGACCTGCGCGGCGTCATGTCGCCGAACAAGGCCCTGCCGTTCCTGATCGCTGGCAAGGGCCTGGGTTCGACCGCCGATCTTGCGGGCAAGCGTTTCGGCATCGGCCGTGTCGGCAGCGTCGACCACCTGTTGTCCATGCGCGTGCTGGCCGAACAGGGCATCGACACCGCCGGACTTGAACTGATCGCGCTCGGCCAGCCCCAGGCACGGGCGCAGGCGCTGCTTGCCGGGCAGATCGACGCGACGACCATGAGCATCGGCAGCTTTTCGGCCATCGACGATGCGGCCGAGGTCTCTGTCCTGATCTCGCCCGACGATTTCTATCGCGCCGCGCCGGTGCTGTCGAAACTGAACGTGGTTCGCAGCGACACGCTGGAAACCCGCGGCGCCGAAGTCCAGGCCGTGATCGAGGCGCTGGTGCTGGCGGCGCGCGATTTTCAGGCCGATCCGGAAAAATGGGTGACGGCGATGGAAAAGGCCCGCCCGGACATCCCGCGCGCCGATCTGGACATGCTGGCCAGGGCCTTTGCCGGCGCCTGGACTGTCAATGGCGGACTGAACGAGACAGAGGTGCTGGTCGCGCAGGACTGGCTGCACGAAAGCGAGGATTTCAAGGGGCTGGACAAGGCGGATCTGGCCGCCTTCGTCGATTTCGCGCCGCTCCAGGCCGTGCTGGGCAAACTGGGCATGTCGGATTCCGGCGACATGGCGCTGAACTGACGCGGGCCAGTCTTATCCTGTCCCAGGTCAGCCTGTCGCTGGGGGGCGTTCCGGTGGTCGAGGGGATCGACCTGTCGGTGGCGCGGGGCGAGGTGCTGGTGCTGCTGGGGCCGTCGGGTTGCGGCAAGACCAGCCTGCTGCGGTTGATGGCCGGGTTGATCCCGCCGGATGTGGGGTCGGTCACCCTCTCGGGCCAGCCCGCCCTGCCCGGCCGGGGCACCGCGATGGTCTTCCAGTCCTATCGCCTGCTGCCGTGGAAGACGGTGGCGCAGAACGTTGCCTTTGCCCTGCCGCATCTTGACCCGGACCGCCGCGCCGCGCGGGTGAATCAGATGTTGCGGCTGGTCGGGCTGGACCGTGTCGCCTCAGCCTTTCCCGCCGCGCTGTCGGGGGCATGAAACAGCGCGTCGCGCTGGCCCGGGCCCTGGCGCCGCAGCCGGATTTCCTGCTGATGGACGAACCCTTTGCCGCCCTCGATGCCCAGTCGCGCGAACTCATGCAGGCCGAACTCCTGCAGCTTGTCGGCGCCGAGGGCGGGCCGGGCGTGGTCTTCGTCACCCACAGCGTCGACGAGGCGCTGATCCTGGCCGACCGTGTGATCATGCTGTCACCGCGCCCTGCCCGGATCCTGACCGAGGTCGCGGTGCCCTTCCCCCGGCCGCGCTGGCAGTCTGAGCCGCGCCAGCATCCCGCCTACGCCGACCTGCGCGCCCGGCTTTGGGCGCAGTTGCGCGACAGCGTCCTGAACGACCCGCAATCCGATTTCCACCGCCGTCCGGGCGCATAGCGCGCGCCCGGCTGACGTTCTTGCTGCGGCGCGGCATGGCGGTCTCGCTGCGCAGAAACCGGCGCGGCGTATCCCCGGCGGAAAGCCCGCAAACGCTGACAGGCGGCCCGGATTTCGCCTGAAACAGGTATTTACAATGCCTATTAACAGGGCATATCCCTGAACCAGGCCCCTGCCGGCCACGGCGCCACCAAGGCCTTCGAAGGAGCAATCCGATGCACCGATCGCCTTTGCACCCCCCGGTCTGTGACCTGCTTGGCTGCGACCTGCCGATCCTGCTGGCGGGCATGGGCGGGGTGGCCCGGTCCGACCTGGTGGCGGCTGTGGCCAATGCCGGGGGCTACGGCATCCTTGGCATGGTCAGGGAATCTCCGGCCCTCATCACCGCCGAGGTTTCGGCCATTCGCGCCGCAACCGACCGGCCTTTCGCGGTCAACCTGATCCCGGCCGCGACCGACCCTGCGCTGCTCGATGCCGAGATGGGCACATGCCTTGACCTGGGCGTGCCGGCGATGTGCTTTTTCTGGGACGTGGTTCCCGCCGCCGTGGCCCGGGCCAAGGCCGCGGGCTGCCTGGTGCTGCATCAGGTCGGCTCGCTCGTGGCGGCGCAGGAGGCGGCCGCAGCAGGCGCCGACGTGCTGATCGTGCAGGGGGTCGAGGCGGGCGGGCATGTCCACGGCACCGCATCTGCGCTGGTGCTTGTGGAACAGGTGGTGCGGGCGGTCGACCTGCCCGTTGTGGCCTCGGGCGGCTTCGCCACCGGCGCCAGCCTGGTCGCGGCACTGGCCCTGGGGGCGCAGGGCATCCATTGCGGCACCGCCTTTCTGGCCACGCAGGAATCCTTCGCGCATGATCTTCACAAGTCCCGCGTGCTGGCCGCAAAGGCCGAGGACACCGTCCACACCGACATCTACGCCCTGAACTGGCCGCCGCATGCCCCGGTCCGGGTGATCCGGAATTCGGTGATCGACCAGCTGGGGCCAAATCTCATGGGGCATCGCCCCGATCTTCTGCCCCGCCAGATCATCGCAGCCGAAGACGGCCGGCCGCTGCCGAAATACAGCACCGATTCACCCCTGCGGACCACGACCGGCGACCTGGAGGCAATGGCGCTCTACGCCGGCCAGGGTGCGGCGTTGATCGACACCTTGCCCACCGCCGGCGCGCGGGTCGCGCAATTGATGGACGAGGCTCATGCCGCCCTGACCCGGCTGGGCGCGGGCTCTACCGGGGCGCGCCAATGACCCGGCCGCAGGACCCGCGCGATCCGGCCTCGCCCCCCTGCCTGGCGCATGAGATCGACCCGACCTACTTTGACCCGCTGGCCGTCGATCCGCAGCAGGCGCGCGACGTGACGCGCTGGCGCAAGGCGCAACGGCAGGTGCTGCTGGCCGAGCGGGCGGCGCTGCCCGTGGCCGAACGGGCCGCAGCGGTCGACGGGATCCTGCCGCATCTCGACGCGGCGCTGCTGGACAGGTTCGGCGGGGTCGAGGGGCTGGTGGTCTCGGCCTGGTGGCCGATCAAGGCCGAGCTCGACCTGCGTCCCTGGCTGACCGCGCTGGCGGCGCGGGGGGCAAGGGTGGCCTTGCCGGTGGTTCTGACCCAGGCCCACCCGCTGGTGTTCCGGCCCTGGACCCCCGGCTGCCGGATGGAACGGGGCTTCTGGAACATTCTGGTTCCCGCCGACGGCCCCGAACTGGTGCCGGATGTCGCACTGGCGCCAGTGGTGGGATGGGACGCGGCGGGTTTCCGGCTGGGCTATGGCGGCGGGTATTTCGACCGCACGCTGGCCGCATTGACGCCGCGACGCCTTGCCATCGGCATCGGCCTTCAGGCCGCACAGGTCGCAACGATCTTTCCCCAGCCCCATGACATTGCGATGGACCTGATCATCACCGAGCAAGGGATCCAGGCCGAAACCGTCCGGTAAGACGCAAGCGCACAGAAATCGGGCGTTCCTGGCGCAAAAGGCAACGCGGCAAATCGGGCGGCTATTCCTTTAGGTAGACTGACGAATTCCTGCACACGTTTTACGGGAAAAACTCTGTCAAGATGGTTTTGCCGCCGCAACTTCATACGACTCCGGGTATTCTTAATAATCAATACCGATTCGCTTGTTTTGCCAGTACTCGATGCCTATTGATTAGGGGTGATATCGTGTCTTCTGAAACGGATTTATTTCAGTTTTCGAATAGAAAGCGTGACGTTGTCGTTCTGGCCGCTGACAAGCCCGCAGCCGCCGGCACGTCCGGCGACAGCATTGCAAAGGCTATTTTCGACCGTTGCTTTGGCGCCGTCGCACTGGTTTTTCTTGCGCCGATGATGCTGCTCTGCATGGCGATCATCCTGATCGAGGATGGCCGCCCGATCTTCTTTCGGCACAAGCGCGTGGGCCGGAACGGCAAGCCGTTCTACTGCCTGAAGTTCCGCACCATGTATCGGAACGCCGACGCCCAGCTTGCCAGGATCCTGGAAACCGATCCCGTGGCCCGCAGCGAATGGGAGGCCAACCAGAAGCTGAACGACGACCCGCGCATTACCTGTATCGGCGAATTCTTCCGCAAGACCAGCCTGGACGAATTGCCCCAGTTCTGGAACGTGTTGCGCGGCGACATGTCGGTGGTCGGCCCCCGCCCGATCGTGGAAAGCGAGGCCTGGCATTACGGCGCCGATTACGCCGCCTATCTTTCGGTCAAGCCGGGAATTACCGGGTTGTGGCAGGTCAACGGCCGCAGCAACACGACCTATGAAGAGCGCGTGGCGATGGATTGCGACTACGTGGCGAACCGCAGCTTCTGGGGCGACATCAGGATCATCGCCAAGACCGTGAAGGTGGTGCTGATCAGGGACGGTTCGGTCTAGTCTCCGGCCTGTCGGGCTCACACGACAAAGAACCAAACGACCATGACCCAGAACAACGCACAGCTGCCCAGGAAGACCCAGCGAAGCTGCCGGGCCGAAACGCGGGAAAGCCAGGCGGCGCAGCGCGAAAGTCGGGCGCCCTTGTCTGGTTGCATGTCCACTGCCTCGAAGTTTGACGTCTTTTTGCTTATTACAGGATTCCTAAGCCGCAGTTCCCATAGCGTCAACATTACGGACAAATTGTGGCGAAATCTTGCTGTATGTGCCGCCGAACCGGAGAGTTTCCGCCAATGCGCCTGATCATCGCCATACCGACCACCGGGCGGCGCGAGATCGTCGCCGGGACGGTGCGCGCGATTGCACGGCAAACCCGCCTTCCCGACCTGGTTCTGGTCGTTGTGGCGCGCGACACCGACATCGACCCGGCGGCCCTCGATGACCTGCCCTTCCCGGCGCGGATCGAACATTCCCAGCTGGGCCTGACCCGGCAGCGCAACCTGGCGCTGGAACAGGTGATGCCCGATGACCTGCTCCTGTTCCTGGACGACGATTTCCTCATGGCCGACGACTACCTGGCCGAACTGGAAAAGCTGTTCCTGGATCAGGCCGACATCGTGATGGCCACCGGGACGGTCCTGCTGGACGGCATCCATGGCCCTGGCATCAGCCTTGACGCCGCCACCGCGGCCCTGCTCGGGCCGGCGGCGGGGCAGCGCAGGCTGGTGCCGGTCTACAATGGCTATGGTTGCAACATGGCGGTCCGGGGCGGGCCGGTGGTGCAACTGGAATTGCGCTTCGACGTGGCGCTGCCGCTTTATGGCTGGCTGGAAGACGTCGATTTCTCGCGCCGGCTTTCGGTGGCCGGGCGCGTCGTCCGCTCTGACGCGCTGCGCGGCGTGCATCTGGGCACCAAGACCGGGCGGGTAAACGGCCTGCGCCTGGGGTATTCGCAGATCGCCAATCCCCTGTACCTGATGCGCAAGGGTTCAATGCATGCGGCGCGGGCGCTGCGCATCATGGCCTCCAACCTGGCCAAGAACCTGCTGCGTTCCCCCTGGCCCGAGGCGGGCATAGACCGCCGCGGCCGGCTGAAAGGCAACTTCCGCGCCTTTGCAGACCTGTTGCGCGGACAGTTGCGCCCCGAACGCGCGGCGGAGCTGGAATGATGCAGCCCCGGCCCGCGCATGTTGTGATCCTGACCGACTTCGCGCGGGCGCGCGGCGGGGCCTCGGCGCTGGCGATGCTGCAGGCACGGCTGCTGGGGCAACGCGGCGTCAAGGTTACGGTCTTTGCCGGCGACGAATCCGCGGACATGCCGCCGGGGGTGAACCTTCTGTCGCTGGGCGGCAAACGGCTGCTTGACCAGGGCCGCGCGGCGGCGGCGGTCGACGGGCTGTGGAACGCGGCGGCGCGGCGGGCGCTGTCAGGCTGGATCGCGCAGCATGACGAACCCGGCACCATCTACCATGTGCATGGCATCCAGCAGACCCTGTCGCCGTCTGTCCTGTCGCCGCTGCGGCCACATGCGGCCCGCGTGGTGCTACATGCGCATGATTATTTCCTGGCCTGCCCCAACGGCGCCTTCTTCGACTTTCGCGCCGGCCGGGCCTGTGAACGCCGGGCCATGTCGGCCGCCTGCCTTGGCCGCAACTGCGACAAACGCAGCCGGGCGCAGAAACTGTGGCGGCTGGCGCGGCAATCCCTGCAGGACCGGCAGACCGGGGCGCTCTTGCAACAGGGGCGCGTGGTGCTGATCCATCCCGCGATGGGCCAGAGGCTCTGGCCCGGCCGCCAAGACCTGCGGGCGACCGCAATCCCCAATCCGGCGGCGGCGCTGGTCGACGGCACCGATCCGGTTTCCCGGTCGGAATTCGTCTATGTCGGCGATATCCATGCCTACAAGGGTGTCTTCCTGCTGGCCGAGGCGGCGCGGCGCGCGGGCGTGCCGCTGCGGTTCCTGGGTGATGGCCAGGACCGCGCCCGGTTGCAGTCCGCCTATCCGGAACATCACTACGATGGCTGGGTCGACCGGCAGGGGCTGGCGCGCCGGCTGTCCGGCGCGCGCGCGCTGGTGGCCCCGACCCTGGGCCCCGAACCCTATGGCCTGGCCCCGGTCGAGGCCTTGCTGTCCGGGGTTCCCGTGATCCTCTCCGACAGCATGCTGCTGGCCCAGGACATCCGCCGCCTGGGCGCCGGCGCAACCTTTGCCGCCGGCGATACCGACGATCTGGCGGAACGGCTTTCCCTGCTGGCCGGCGACGACGACGCGCTGCGCGCCATGGCCGCGCGCAGCGCCGCGGCCGGGGCACAGCTGTCGCTGCCGCCCGAGGCCTGGGCCGACCGCCTGATGGCGCTTTATTCCGACATGCTGGCCCAGGGCCAGGGCAACGCCCGGCAGGGCGGGTCGCATTCCCCGGAACTTGCATTTGCCGGTCCGCCACTGGGACCATGACATGATTTCGACTGCTGAAACACCGCGCACCGACAGGCGCGGCCGCAAGACAGGCGGATGGCATTTCCATCCCGCTGAAAGGAGGCAAGGACCATGAAAGCCGCCCAGCCCGAGGTGATCTCGGCCACCTTTCCCGCGTCCGTAACCCAGCAGCGCTGCTGGATCATGGAACAGATCCAGCCCGGCAACAAAGGGCTGAACCTTGCCGTCCGCTGGGAAATCCGCGGCACCCTGCCCGGCAATATCGTCGAGGCCGCCTTTCAGACCATCGTCAACCGGCATGAAATCCTGCGCACCCGCTTTGTCGAACGCGATGGCGAGGCGGTGCAGGAAGTGGTCGAACACGTCGATTTCAAGCTGAACCGCGTGGACATCCGCAATATCCCCGAGGCCGACCAGGAAGACCGGATCCAGAGCATCGCGCGCGATCATGCCGCCGAACGCTTTGTCCTGTCGGAACCCTGCCTGCTGCGGGTGGCCATGGTCGAGATGGCGCGGGACCGGGCGACGCTGTTGATCAGCGTCCACAACTCGATCTTCGATGGCTTTTCCATCGGCGTGCTGGGTCACGAACTGGGCACCATTGCCGCCGCGCTGATGGAGGGGCGGCCGCACGGCCTACCGGATCTGCCGCTGCAATACGGCGACTATGCCATGTGGTTCCGCGACCTCGACGCGGCCGGCGCGCTGGCCGAGGAAGAGGCCTACTGGGTCAACCAGCTAAGGGACATGGCCTATTTCGAGTTTCCCTCTGACCACCCGCGCACGCCGACCAAGCCCGACACCCGCAGCATCGGCCGCGTCCTGCCAGCGGATTTCGACGCCCGGATGACGGCGACGGCCAAGGCGATGGATGTGTCGGTCTTTGCCCTGGGCGCGGCGGCAACCAGCGCCGCACTGGAACGCTGTTCCGGCCGCGGCGATGTCAGCTTTGCCATTCAGGTCGCCGGACGGAACGAGGTGGATCTGGAGCCGCTGATCGGCATTTTCACCAATCCGATCGTTCTGCGTTTCGCCATCGACCCAAAGGCCCCGCTGGCCGATCACGCCCGTGACACCCGCGAGGTGGTGAATGCCGCCCTCGCGCATCAGAACCTGCCCTTCGACCGGCTGGTGCAGAAGATCAATCCCAGGCGCGATCCGCTGCGGATTCCGTTGGTTTCCATCATGTTCAACCTGCAACGGGCCTTTCTCAAGGAGCTGAGCTATGGGCCGTTCGAAATGGTCTCGGTGCAGTCGCATTCGCCCGGCACGCTTTATGACCTGAGCATCGCGATCCTGGGCCGCAATTCCGGATGGAAGCTGGCGATCGACTACAATGCCCTGCTGTTCGAACCCGCGACGGTCGAGCATTTCGCCGATACGCTGGTGGCGCTGCTGGATCAGATGATAACGGCCCCCGAACGCCCCGTCGCGGCCGTGGCGGCGATGGACCGCACGGCCCTGCCGCCCCCCGCTGCGCCGCAACAGCCGGTGGCGGCGCCAGAGGAAGAAGCCGGCGTCGAACAGCGGCTGGCGCAGATCTGGGCCGAGGCGCTGGATCTGCCGCCCGCACAGGTTCGCGGCAACTTCTTCGATCTTGGCGGCTATTCGGTGCTGGCCTTGCGGATGCTGGCCAAGGTGGGCGACACCTTCGGAACCCGCCCGACCCTGTTCGAGTTCCTGGCCGATCCGACCCTGGGCGGCCTTGCCCAGGTCATCGCCGCCAAGGCCGCGCCCAGGGCCGCCGCCGCGCCGGCACGGCCGACCTGGAACCTGATCGAACTGCGCGCCGGTGCGCCCGATGCGCCGGTGTTGCTGTCGGTCAACCAGACCTTCCTTTACCAGTCGATCGGAACCTCGCTGACCAGCGGCGCCACGGTGGCCAACATCGCCATTCCGGATCTGGCCGCCCTGCCCGCCGTGGCCGAGGCCGGCTTTGACGCCACGATGGAGGCCGCCGCCGATCTGGTGCTGCGCCGCTATGGCGGGCGGCCGCTGGTGCTGACGGGGCTCTGCGTCGACGGGCGGCTGGCGCTGCGGCTGGCTCAGGCGCTCAACGCCCGCGGGCAAAAGGTGGCCTCGGTCGTGGTCATCGACACCCGGCCCCGGGCGCCAGCCGCGAAATCCCTGCGCTCAGGCGCGGGCTGGACCGGATGGCCATCCGCGCCCGGCGGCTGGCCTATTTCCCTGGGGTTGCGCCTGCGCGGGCGCATCGGCTGGCGCGACCTGCTGGGGCAATACCGGCTGGGCCAGCGGGTCATGCGGCTGTTCGGCAAGGCATCGGAACGCCCCGACCTCGACGCGCTGATCGATGCGACCGTCGACCGGTTCGTCGATATGACCAAGTCCTATACCTTCCAGCCCTACGCCGGCGAGGTGGTGATCTTTGTGACCCAGGCCCAGGGCATCGTGCCAAAGGACGGCGTGATGGGCTGGGGCAAGCTGCTGGCGGCGGATACCGCGGTTCACCGCATTCGCGGCTGGCACGGGGATTCGGTGATGCGCTCGGGGTTCGACCGGGTCTCCCTCGTGCTGGACGACAAGCTGAAGCGCCTGGCCCCGGATGACGGAACAGCGCGTGGCTGAGGCGGCCCAACCCCTGCGCCTGGCGCTGGTCGCCGACCGGGGCTGGCGCCTGAACGCCTGGCAGGCCCATGCCGTGCAGCTTCTGGCCGCCGACCCGCGCGTTCAACTGGCAGGCCGATTGCCGGCGGCAAGCCGGGTCGAGCCGACCCGGCCGGGCATGGTCCTCTCTGCCCTGCTTGCCGCGGAACGCCTGCTGGTCGGCTGGCGGTTCGGGCGGGCACAAACGGCCCCGGCGCAGGCCCTGGTCGACGCCCTGCCCGAACTGCCCTCGGCCTCGGGCATCGACGTCGCCCTTGCGCTGGGTCAGGGCCGGCTGGACAGCGCGACCCGCCAGACCCTCAGCCGGGGAGAGTTGACGCTCAAGGTCTCCGGCCTGCCGGTCGGCTCAGGCTGGGTCACGGTCGGACGCAGGGCGCGCGCGCGGGGCACCATCCCGGTCGAGGTCTTCCGGCACCAGGGCCAGGCCCAGCCCGCCGTGATGCTGCGCGCCGGGTTCAACCCGAAACCCGGCAGCCAGCTGACCGCCGAATTCCTGGCCGAAAAGGCCGCGCTCTGCCTGCAACGCGCCCTGGTGGATCTGGCCGACAACAGCCCCTCCCGCCCACCGGAAAGCGCCGCGCCCCAGACCCCGACGCCCGGCCCGACCGAGGTACCCGGCTACCTGATCCATATCGTGAAGGTCGTGGCCGGCAGGCTGGCCGAACGGCTGCGCACCAGGCTGGGCCGCCCCAACGACTATTGGGAACTGATGCTTGGCAAGGGACAGGTCGACAGCATGGACCTTGTTCGCGCCCGGCCCCTGCCCCGGCTGGCCTTTACCATGGCCGACCCGTTCCTGTTTCGCCACGAAACCGGCCTGCACCTGTTCTACGAGGCGCTTGGCGCCCGCGACCACCGCGCCAGGATCGACGTGGCGCGGCTGGACGGCACCGAATGGCGGCTGATGGGCACCGCCCTGCACCAGGACAGCCACCTGTCCTTCCCTTCGTGTTCCGCGACGGCGATGACATCTACATGATGCCGGAAACCCAGGCGAACCGCCGGCTCGAGGTCTGGAAGGCCACCGAATTCCCTCTGCGCTGGACCCTGTTCGCCACCGCCCTCGACGGCCAGTTGGCCGCCGATTCCTGCCTGTTCCGGCATGACGGCACCTGGTGGCTGTTCACCAACCTGTCGCAGCACCAGAGGTTTCAGGACCATTCCAGCGCCCTTTACCTGTTTTCCTGCGATGGTCCGAACCTGGAAAACCTGCGGCCGCATCCGCAGAACCCGGTGGTCATCGGCGGCGATACCGCCCGCAACGCGGGCGCGGTGCTGGCCAGCGGCGGCCGCCTTTTCCGTCCGGCCCAGGCCAACCGGCACGGCATCTATGGCCAGGGGCTGAACCTGATGGAGATCGAGGAACTCAGCCCGACCCGCTACCGCGAGCGGCTGGACCGCAGTTTTTCTTCGGCCAACCTGCCCGGCTGGCGGCGCGTGCATCACGCCAGTTTCAGCGACGGCCTGTTCGTCGTTGACCGCAGCCCGACATGATCGGGCGCGCAACCCTTGCCCTGTTGCTGGCGCTGCCCGCCGCAGCCGGGGCCGAGACCGCCTTTCGCCTGGGCGTGCAGACCCATTTCGAACAGGGGTGGAGCCTGAATTGGGTGCGTCGGGCCGCCGATCTGGGCGTCACCCTGGTCCGCGACGAACTGGACTGGGCCGGGATCGAAACACGGCCGGGGCAGTATGATTTCGCGGCAGCGGACCTCTACATGCAGCAACTGGCCCAGGCCGGCATCTCGGTGCTGCTGGTCGAGGTCGGGGCGAACCCGATCTACGATGGCGGCACCACGGTCATCAGCGCCGATGGCCGCTCGGCCCTGTCCGCCTATCTTCAGGCCGTGGCCCGCCACTACGGCGACCAGCTTGCCGGTATCGAGATCGGCAACGAGGTGAACGCCGGCGAAAGCACCTCTGGCACCTTTGATACCGATCCCGCCCGCTATCTGGCCGGAATGGCCGCCGCCGTGCCCGGGGGGCGCCTTCCGGATCAGCCCGGCTATTCCTGTGCTGGCACCAACACCGTGGCCCTGGGGTTCCTGCGTCAGTTCTTTCTGGCCGGCGGCCTGCTGGCCTGCGATGCGATCTCGGTGCATCCCTATGGCGTGCCCCCGGAAACCGTCGACCTGCACCTGGACCGCCTGAACGCGCTGATGCAGGAACTGGGCGGCGAAAAGCCGATCGACGCCACCGAATTCGGCCAGTGGACCGACCGCCCCGAGGAGGCGCCCGCCTACCTGGTCAAGATGGTCGCGGTGCTGGCGGAAAGCGGGGTCGGAACCGCTATCTGGTATGCGCTTGCCGACGAACCCTGGTGGCCGAACATGGGCCTTTACTCCGACGACGGCAGCCTGAAACCGGCGGGCCGGGCCTATGCCTTCGTGCAGGCGCGGCTGGTTCCGCTTGGCCGCCCGGTCGAGCGCAGCCCCAGCCGCGCCGCCCGCATCCTGGCCTATGGCAATCCTGTCCAGGCCATCGTGGCCTGGGGCGCCGGCCAGCCGGTGACGCTTGGCGGCGACATGCAGGCCTTTGACGCCATGGGCCAGCCGATCGCCCTGCCCGACCGGCTGGGCGATGCGCCGGTCATCCTGCTGGGCCGCGATATCTCGGTGGACCTGGCTGGCCCGCCGGTGGCCGAGTCGCTGTTCCAGTTCGACCAGCCGCCGTTCAGCTATTTCGCCCGCCGGCCCGGTGTCGGCCTGACCCCGCTGGAACGGCGCGACTGGCAATGGAGCAGTTTCCGCGGCGCCCCTGACCTGTCGCCCCTGTCGATCACCGCGAACTGGGTCACCACCGCCCGGTTCGAGGGCCAGCCCTTCTCTGCGGTGGAACGGTTCACCGCCACCGCATCAGGGCGCTATCAGGTCGAGGGCTGGTGGCAATCCGATGGCAAGTCCGATCCGTCGCTGGTGATCCTGTCGCAGTCCGGCCAGGAAATCGGCCGCGGCCGGACCGATGGTCCGGCTTTACCTTTGGCCCGGTGACCCTGGACCTTGAGGCCGGCGACACGCTTGATTTCGAGATCGTTCCCGACGGCCCCAAGGGTGACGGCGCCACCCGCCGCCGGTTCCGGATCGAGGCCGCTGCCCTAGGACAGCGGCCCCGACGATGGCCCTCAGATGCGCCGCGCAACGGGCGGTCACAGACCGCGCTTTGCCCCGCCACGATAGGCCCGCAGGCTGGGCTTGGTCGGCAGCTGGTCGCCGCTTCCCCTTGCATCCGCATAGGCCGCCAGGCCGGCAATGCTGGGATGGCGCAGCAGGTCCTTTGCCTCGAGGTTCAGGCCTGCGTCGATCATGCGGGCCGCGATCCGGAACACGGTCAGCGAATCCGCCCCCAGCGCGTAGAGCGTGGCCGTGGTGCTGATGCCTTCCATCCCCAGCACCTTTTCCCAGATCTGCACCAGCTGGCGTTCGGTGTCGGTCTGCGCCTCGGTGTGCATCGGCAGAACCTGCGCCGCCGCCTTGGGCTGCGGCAGGGCCTTGCGGTCCAGCTTGCCATTCGCGGTCTTCGGCATCTCGCCCAGTACCACCCAGGCGGTGGGCACCATGTAGTCGGGCAAGCCCTGCGCCAGCGCCTGTGCCAGCGCGGCGGTATCCAGGTCGCGCCGCTTGTCGGCGACGACATAGCCGACCAGGTGCTGGCCACCCTGCGTCGTCGGCCGCAGGGCCACCGCCGCCGCCTCGACCCCGTCGAACGCCCGCATCGCGGTTTCGATCTCGCCCAGTTCGATGCGGAAGCCGCGCAGCTTGATCTGGTCGTCACGCCGCCCCAGCACGGTTATCCGGCCATCCGCCAGCCGCCGCGCCAGATCGCCGGTGCGATAGAGCCGGCGCGACCGGCCATTGACCGCAACCTCGCGGAACGCCGCATCGGTCAGGTCGGGCCGGCCGACATAGCCCTTTGCCAGACCATCGCCGCCGATCCACAACTCCCCCGTGGCCCCGATGGGCGACAGGCCAAGCACCGCGTCAAGAACATACAGCCCCGTATTGGCGATGGGGTGGCCGATGGTGACGGCCGCGCCGGGCACCATCCGTTCCACCGCCGACCAGATCGTGGTTTCGGTGGGGCCATACATGTTCCACAAGGCCGCGCCCCCCGCCATGAGCTGTTGCGCCAGATCCGCCGGCAGCGGCTCGCCCCCGCACAGCATGGTCAGCCCGGCCGCCGGCTTCAGCCCGGCCTCGCACAGCATGGCCCAGAGCGTCGGCGTCGCCTGCATGTGGCTGATGTCGCCCCGCTGCAACCGCTCGACCACCGGGAACCCGCTCATCACGTCCATCTTCGACGCAATGACCACCTTGCCGCCGCAGATCAGCGGCAGGAACAGTTCCAGCAGCGAGATGTCGAAGGTCGTGGTGGTCACCGCCAAGAGGCTGTCGCCCTGGGCAAAGCCGGGTTCGCTGGCGGTCGAGAGCAGCAGGTTGGCAAAGGCCCGCTGCCCCACCTCGACCCCCTTCGGCTCGCCGGTCGAGCCAGAGGTGAAGATGACATAGGCCGTCGCATCCGCCGTCGCCGCCGCCGGAACCGCCAGGCCGTCCTCATCCGCCAGGTCGGACAGCCGGATCAGCCTGTCCTCATGCCCCTCGGTCCAGGGCAGCCGCTCAGCACCCTCGACCAGGATGGCGCCGGGCTGGGCCACCCGCAGAACCGCGCGCAACCGGTCTTCGGGGTGCTGCAGGTCCAGCGAGACAAAGGCATGGCCCGCCATCATGGCGCCCATCATCGCCGCGACGGTCCCGGCCGACCGCTCGACCGCGATGGCGACCCGGCCGCCCGGCTCTGGCATCGCCCGATGCAGGCGCGCGGCGATCTGTCCGGCCCGCCGCATCAGCGTGGCATAGTCGGTCGTGCCGCCGGCATCCTCGATCGCCACGCTCTCGGGGTAAAGCCGCGCCATCCGCGCCACCAGGGCGGGGACCGGCTCCTGCTCGGGCCAGGCCATGGCGGTGGCGTTCACCCCGTCGGCCAGCCAGCCGGCCTCGGCGCCGGTCAGGATGGGGAAGGCCTGAACCTCACGGGCGCTGTCGGCACCGATCTCGCGCAGCACGGTTTCCAGATGCGCCACCCAGCGGCGCACCGTTGCGGCATCGAACAGGCCGGTGTTGTAGTCGACATCGACGCGCAGGCCGTCCTTGCGTTCGACGATGTTGAAGAACAGGTCGAAATTCACCGCCGCCTTGGGGTTCGGCGCGACCGTGCCGACCAGCCGGCCCATCTGCAGCGTTTCGGCCAGCTTTTCCAGGTTGAACTGCACTTCGGTCAGCGGCAGGCGGTTCAGCGTGCGCTCGATGTTCAGGTCGCGCACCAGCGTGCCATAAGTATAGTCCTGGTGGTCAAAGGCATCCATGACCGTCTTGCCCACGGTCGACAGATGCCCGGCCATGGTTTCGCCCGGCGCGATGGCGGCGCGGATCGGCAGAAAGTTGACGCAGTGGCCCACCAGCGCGCTGTCGGGCAGCAGGCTCTGCCCGCCCGTCGGCACGCCCAGCACAACGTCATCCGACCCCGACAGCCGCGAGATCACCACCTGCAGCGCGCCGAACAGCGTCGAGAACAGGGTGCAGCCGCTCTTGGCGCCGGCCTTGCGGGCCGCCCGCATCACCTCGCCGTCGATATGGACGGTGACGGTATCGCCGGCAAAGTTCTTCAGCGCCGGGCGGGGCCGGTCCGTGGGCAGGTCCGGCAGGTCGGGCAGGTCGGCGAACACGCCGCGCCAATAGGCCACCACCTCGGGCCGGGGCCGGGCCGATTGCACCTGCAAGGCATGCGCCGCAAAGGACGGCGCCGGCGACAGGGCGGCGGCGCCATGGCCCGTCTCCTCGGCGTAGAGGGCCGCCAGATCGTTATAGAGAACGTTGAAGGACCAGCCGTCGCAAACGATGTGATGGGCGTTGATCACCAGCACATGGGTCTCTGGCGCCAGCCGCGCCAGGCATCCGCGGAAGGGCGGGCCGGCAACCAGGTCGATGGGCTGCCCGGCATCCTCGCGCAGCATCTCGGCCAGCGCCGCCTCGGGATCGGGGCGGTCGGACAGGTCGACCAGCGGCAGGTCGGGCGCAAAGGGCGGCATGATGTCAAAGGTCTCGCCGGTGCGGGCGAACCGCTGGCGCAACCCGTCATGGCGCGCGACCACCCGTTCCAGCGCACGACGCAGCGCCTCGGCATCCATCGGGCCATCCAGCCGCATCGAGGTGCTTTCGTTGAACGCGCAAGAGGCCTGGTCGCCCAGCTGGCTGGTCAGCCAGATTTCCCGCTGCGCCTCGGTCAGCGGAATGGCGGTGGTCTGCGCGGCGGCCCTTGCCGGCTCTGGCCGGGTGGCCAGGGGCTGGGGCTGCGGTGCGGAAACCGAGCCGCTTCCCTGCAGAATACCGATGGATTGCAGTTGATCGACCGCATCGGCAAAGACACGGGCGATGGTCTGGAAATCCTCTTCGCTGTGGGTGGTGGTCAGCATCGCCATATAGCCGATCTGGATATGAACGCCGCCCAGCCGCATCAGCGGATAGATCAGCGCCGCATTCGGATCGTGGTTGGTCACGTTCAGCACCAGCCAGCTGGAATAGCCCTCGACCAGGCGCGGCAGGCCACGGGCGGCCAGGATCGCGTTCATCTCCTCGACCAGGGCCGCAGTGCGCGTGGCGACACGGTTCCACAGATCCGCACCGTCGCTCTCGATATGGGCCAGCGTCGCATCCACCGCCGCCAGGACCAGCGGGTGCCGCACGAAGGTGCCGGCAAAGAAGGTGGGCGCGGTCTGCGGCACGCTGTCGTCGCCGAACTGCCAGGCGCCCCCGTCCAGCGCATCCATGAAGCGGCGCTTGCCGGCCAGCATCCCCACCGGCATGCCGCCGCCGACGACCTTGCCATAGGTCGCCATGTCTGCGGTGATCCCCCATTCGCCCTGCATCCCCCGCGGCCCGACGCGGAACCCGGTCACTACCTCGTCCATCACCATCGCGGTGCCCGAGGCTTCGGTGATCTCGCGGATCTGGCGGACGAAGTCGACAGGCCGGAATTCGGGATGCCGGCTCTGGACCGGCTCGACCAGGATCGCGGCCAGCCGGCCGGCATTGGCGCGGATCCAGTCCAGCGACGCCTCGGCGCCATAGGGCAGCACCTTCATGTTGCCCAGGCCAGACCGCGGAATGCCCGGCGCGATCGGCAGGGCAATCGGGTCATCGCCCGCCGTCAGCTTGCCCTTGACCAGGACTTCGTCGAACTGGCCGTGATAATCGTTGCCAAAGACCACGATCAGCTCACGCCCCGTCACGGCGCGGGCCAGCCGCATCGCCGCCATCACCGCCTCGGACCCGGTGTTGCAGAAGGTGGCCCGCTCATGCCCGACCATGCGGGCAAAGCGTTCGGCGACGGGGCCCGCCAGATCGGATTGCGGCCCGATGGCAAAGCCCTTCTCCATCTGGCGGTTCACCGCCTCGATGACGAAATCGGGCGCATGGCCAAAGGCCGTCTGGCCGAACCCGTTCACCAGGTCGATATAGGCATTGCCATCGATGTCCCAGATCCGCGCGCCCTTGGAGCGGTCCGAGACCACGGGATAGACCAGCTCCTTCCATTCCTTGCGGAATCCGGCCGCGGTGCGCGGGTCGGCCAGGGTGGGCCGATGCCGGTCGCAATAGGCCTTGGATTTCGGGCTCTGGGCGGAATAGCGGCGGCAAAGATCGTCGACCCAGGCCTGCTGCGCGGGTGCCAGATCGGCCAGCGCGACCGATGACCGGCCAACGGAAAACACCGCCCGCGCCGGTGCGGGCTCCGCCGGGGTGTTCGCGACAGGGATGCTTGCGACAGGGATGCTTGCAGCGGGGGCGGCCACCGCCGGGATCGCGGCCGGCTGGGGCTGGGCAGCCACGGCAGGCATGCTCTGCGGGGCCCCGCCGGACAGCGCGGCCAGCTGCTGGGCAAAGACGGCCTGCATGGCCTGGATCTGCGCCTGCATGACCTGCGCGGCATCGCCTGCGGCCGCAGCCACCGGAACCACGGTCACCGCCGCCGGGGCCGGCACGCCGGGCGCAGGCGCCGCCACCGGCGCCACCGGGGCCGCGGCAACAGGAACGGGGGCCGCCACCGGCACCGGATCGGCCGGCAGGAAGCTGTCCAGATAGGCCACCAGCGCCGCGGGGCTGGGGTAATCCGACATCAGCTGGCGAAAGGTCAGCCCTGCCCCATAGTCCGACGACAGCCGCTGCGCCACCTGCCCCAGGAACAGCGAGTCGAACCCCAGTTCCAGGAACGAGGCCCCGGCGTCCTCGGGCGCCAGAGTTTCACCCGACAGATCGGCCAGCATCGCCAGGATCTCGCCGGTCAGGCGGATCTTGCGGTCGGGGGTCGGGGCAGCAGCGGCAACAGGCATCGCGGTGACTTCCATGGAATGGCCAAGGGGTTCGGCGGCGACATGCGGCGCCGCGGCAAGGGCAATTTCGGCACCCGCATCCGGCGGGGCCTGGCGCGACGCCTGCGGCGCCTCCACCCAGAACCGTTTGCGTTCGAACGGATAATAGGGCAGCACGACCCGCCGCGCTCCGCGCGGGCCAGCGGCCGGCCAGTCGACCTCTCGGCCCAGGGCCCACAGCCGGCCGAAGGCCGTGGCCATGGCGACATCGTCGGGCATGTCGCGGCGGTGATCGGGCAGCGACCCGACGATGCCGGCATATCCGTCACGCGGCAGGGTCTGCGCGGCAAAGGCCGACAGCACGCCCCCGGCCCCGGTTTCCACCAACACGGTCGGGCGCGCCGCCGCCAGCCGGGTCAGCGCCTCGGCAAAGAGGACGGGCTGGCGGGCCTGCCGCGCCCAATAGGCGGGGTCGGTCGCCTCGGCATCGGTGATCCAGTCGCCGGTGACACAGCTGACATAGGGGATGCGGGGCGGGTTCAGCACAAGCCCCGCCATTTCCCGTTCCAGCGCCTCGCAGACCGGGTCCATCATGCGCGAATGGAAGGCGTGAGAGGTATGCAGCAGGCTGTTCGGCACGCCCGCCGCCTCCAGCCGCGCGGCCATGGCGGCGATGGCCTCGGTCGGGCCGGCCAGCACGTTCAGTTGCGGCGCGTTGCGGGCGGCAATCTCCACGCTGTCGTCCAGAAGCGGCAGGATGCGGTCCAGCGGCGCACGCACCGACAGCATCTGGCCCGGCGGCTGGTCCTGCATCAGCCGGCCCCGCGTCGCGATCAGACGCAGGCCGGTCTCGAAATCGAACACCCCGGCCAGGGCGGCGGCGGCGAATTCGCCCACCGAATGGCCGATCATGGCATCGGGGCTCTGGCCACGGGCCTGCCACAGCCGCGCGCAGGCATATTGCACCATGTAAAGCGCGGGCTGCGTCAGCCGCGTGTCGCGCAGCGCCCGCGCCGCCGCCTCATCGCTGACATTGCCAAAGCACAGCAGCTGATTGATGTTCAGCCCCAGCAGCGGTTCGGCAATCTCGGCGCCCAGGTCGATCCAGCGCGCGAATTCCGGTTCGCTGGCGTAAAGGTCGCTGCCCATGCCCGGATATTGCGACCCCTGGCCGGGGAACATGAAGGCCAGCGCCGGCGGCTCTGCCGCAATCGGCGCCTTGGGCGGCGTCAGCTTGCGCAGCGCGGCGATTGCGCCCTCGGGGTCCCGCGCGGCAACGGCGGCGCGGTGGTCATGCTCGATCCGGCCTTCCTGCAGGGTATAGGCCACGTCGGCCAGGCAGGGCGGCGGATCCACCGCCAGCGCGTCGGCCAACCGCCCCGCCAGGGTGGCCAGGGCCTCCGGCGATCTGGCCGACAGCGGCAGGATCTGCGGGCCGGTCACCCCTTGCGCGGCGCCGCGGGCGGGCGGGGCCTCTTGCAGCACCAGATGCACGTTGGTGCCGCCCACCCCGAACGCACTGACCCCGGCGCGGCGCGGCCCCTCGCTGGCCCAGTGCGCCGTGCTGGTCTGGACCGCAAAGGGCGTGCCCTTCAGGTCGATCTTGGGGTTCAGCCTGTTGAAATTCGCCACGGCGGGAATTTCACGATGGCTCAGCATCAGCGCGGTCTTGATGACGCTGATCACCCCGGCCGCCGCGTCCAGGTGGCCGACATTGCCCTTGACCGAGCCGATACGGCAGCTGCCCTCCGGCCCCGACGGCCCAAAGGCCTGCGCCAGGGCGCGCAACTCGATCGGGTCGCCCAGCGGCGTCGCGGTGCCGTGGCATTCGACATAGGAAATATCCGCCGCCGCGACGCCGCATCGCGATGGGCGGCGCGGATGACGCCAACCTGCCCCGCGATCGACGGGGCGGTATAGAAATCTTCTCGGCGCCGTCGTTGTTCACCCCGACGCCGCGGATCACCGCCAGGATGCGGTCGCCATCGGCCAGCGCATCGGCCAGCCGGCGCAGCACCACGACGCCCGCGCCGTGGCCGAACACCGTGCCGCCGGCCTGCGCATCGAACGGCCGGCAGACGCCATCGGGCGACACCATGCCCCCCTCGACGCAGAAATACCCGCGTTTCTGCGGGAAGGTGATCGACACGCCGCCGGCCAGCGCCATGTCGCATTGCCCCGCGCGCAGGTTGACCACCGCCTGCGCAATCGCGGTGGCCGAGGTGGAGCAGGCCGTCTGCACCGAAAACGCCGGCCCATGCAGGTCCAGCTTGTAGGCCACCCGCGTGGCCAGGCTGTCGTTCAGGCTGCCGGTGAACTCGGTGTAATTGTCCACCTGGAAATTCGACGTGAAATTCTCGACCCTGGCCCGGTCGCCCAGCACGTTGTTCAGCAGATAGGTCGGCATCGAGGCGCCGGCAAACACCCCGACCGCCCCGGCAAACCTGCGCGGGTCGTGGCCGGCATCTTCCAGCGCCTGATGGCAGATTTCCAGGAACACCCGGCCCTGCGGGTCCATCGCCGCGGCTTCGCGCGGATAGAGCTTGAAATACCGGGCATCGAACTGGTCGACATCCTCCAGCCAGGGCCGCACCGGCACATAGCTGCCACTGGCGCGCTGTTCGGGGGTGAAGGTATCTTCCAGCTCTTCCGGCGCGATGCGGCGGATCAGGTTGTCGCCTGCGCGAAGATGCTGCCAGAAGTCCGGCAGCGAGCCGGCGACGGGCAGCCGCGCGGCCATGCCGATGATGGCGATCGCCCCGGGCATGTCGGCGTCATCGACGGCATCCATCTGCGACGCCCGGTCGTCCACCCGGTCGTCCCCCTTGTCTTCCACCGGCTTCGCCTCGGGCGCGGGCCGGGCCGCGGCGACGCGGCTCTGCGCCGCCAGCTCGCGGCTCAGATCGGCCAGCCGGGGGGTCTCGAACAACACCGTCAGGTCAAAGGAAAAACCCAGGCGCCGCTCCAGCCGCACATGCGCGTCAATCAGTTGCAGCGAGGTGCCGCCCGCCTCGAAAAAGGTGCTTTCGGCGTCCAGCGGCCCGCAATGCAGCATGTCGGTCCAGATCTCGGTGATCGCCGCCAGAACCTGCGACGACGACAGCCCCTGCGCCACCGCCACCGGCGCGGCCGCCGGTTGCGCCGCTTGCCCACCAACGCGGGCCTCGGCCTGACGGACCAGCGCCTTGCGGTCGACCTTGCCATTCTCGGTCAGCGGAAATTCCGCCAGGATCTCGAAATGCCGCGGGTGCATGCCTTCGGGCATCAGTTTGGCCAGCCGGGCGCGCAGATCGCGCAGGAACCGGGTCTCGTCCTTCGGCATGGCGCCTTCGGGCTTCAGGAAGGCGGCAATGCGCCGGTCCTCGGGCGCCAGCGTCACCAATGCCACGGCGGCATCGGCCAGGACGGGCAGGCCGCGCAGCACATGTTCGATCTCGTCCAGCTCGATCCGGCGGCCGCCGATCTTTACCGGCGGTCGATGCGCCCGAAGAATTCAAGAACCCCGTCCGGGCGGCGGCGCACCAGATCGCCGGTCATGTAGCAGCGGCCGGTCGCGCCCGGCCGCGGGTCGGCGCGAAACCGTTCGGCCGTCTGCTCGGGCAGGTTCAGATAGCCATCCGCCAGCCCGTCGCCCGTCACCAGCAATTGCCCGATCTCGCCGTCCGGCAACAGCTTCAGCTCGTCGTCGACCACCAGGCATTCGCCATGCGGCTCGGCCGTGCCGATCGGAATGGTGCCCCCTCCAGGTCGGCATCGGTGATCTCGTGGATCGAGGAATAGACCGTATCCTCGGTCGGGCCATAGAGGTTGACCACGCGGATCTGCGGATGGGCCTGCCTGACGCGCTGCACCATGGCCGGCGACATGACATCGCCCCCGCCACCAGCATCCGCAAACCAGCAAAGGCGCTGACCGCGGATTCCGCGATCAGGTGGAACAGCCCGGTGTAAAAGAAGGCCAGCGTCACCCGATGCCGCGCAATCGCCTCGGCCACCGCATCCACGGCGGGCTTGGGCAGGTCCAGCACCACGACCGTCGCGCCGACGCACAGCGAGGCCCAGGATTCGTACAGCGAGCAATCCGCCGCGACGGTGGCGGCGTGCAGCACCACGTCATCGGCCAGGATCTGCCCCGCCGGCTGGTCAAAACCCAGCCGGGTGATCGCGCGTTGCGGGATCACCACGCCCTTCGGCTTGCCCGTCGACCCCGAGGTGTAAAGGATGCAGGCAGTATCGCCCCCGCCCACGGCGGGAAACCCGGGCAAGGCCCCGTCCGGGCGGCGCAGGCAATCAGACACCGCCAGGATCGGCAGGTCCGGCGGGCAGTTCAGCCCCGCGACCAGGTCGCTATAGGGCGCCAGCCACAACAGCGCGCGCGGGCGGACATCGTCGATGATGAAGGCCAGCCGCTCGGCGTCATAGGCGGGGTCCAGCGGCACATAGGCGGCGCCCGCCCGCAGGATGCCCAGAAAGGCCGATGTGGTATCCGGCGACCGCCCGGCGATGATCGCCACCTTGTCGCCCGGCCCGACCCCCGCCCGCGCCAGATGCGCCGCAACCGCATCGGCCCGGTCGCACAACCCGCGATAGCTGACCGCCGTGTCGCCGCACAGCAGCGCCGTCCGGTCCGGGTCAATCGCGGCAATCCGACCTATGCAATCATAGATGCCAAGCGAAGAAACATAGCCAAGCGAGATCCAAGGCCGCGCGATCCGAAGGTGCCATCGTAACGCTGCACTCCACCCTATCAATCAGGCGTCGGCCGCAAAGCGGAACGGCTTACGCCGGAAAATTCCTGAACCAAGACGATAATTCCGCCCTTCCGGCCGATAACGCGCTGGAAGGACAGATCCTTTTCATTGGCTCAGGCTATTTTGATTCAATTCCTGTGACGACTCAAAAATAGGCGCGGCGCCGATATTCAAACCAGGGTTGTATTGTGTCGCCATTCCCCCGGATCTTTCGCCTTTCAGGCGAATATCGCCTGTTCCGCGACAGCCTCGATTGCGGTCATGTTTGCGACAATTCCACCACATATCGTGAATGGGCCCATATATGGTAAATCCGCCGATAGATTTAACATATATTGTGCCACACGGACTTACTGGCCACGCCCGCCCAGGCGCCTGCGCAGCCGGTCCGCCAGGTTCCGGTCCAGCAAGACCATAACCAGGCCGTAGGCCAGCAACGCAAGGATCGAACACAGCACCATGCGCGGCGCGGGGGGCAATGCCGCCACCCAGCCGACCATCGCAGCGCCCTGATTGACGATCAGCATGACCACCGTCGCAATCGGCACCCGCCAGAGGTCTCGCATGATCGCGCTCCAATGGATGCCCGCGTACCTGCGATGCACATAGGCCGTGTTCAGCAGGATGATCAGCGCGACCAGAACCTGCGCCCAGGCCGTCGCCTGCAGGCCCATCCGCGCCGCCAGAACGGTCAGCACCAGCCCCACCGCGGCATAGGCAGACACCAGATAGGGCAGCAGGCGCACCTGCCCGGCCAGCGACAGGATGGCCTCATTCGCCGTTCCGGGCGCATAGAGCAGATAGGCCAGCGCCAGGATCTGCACCACCGGCACCGTCGGCAGCCAGTTGGGCCCCAGCACCACCATGACCAGATCCTCGGCATGGACCAGCAGCAACAGGAACAGCGGCACCGAAATCGCCAGCAGCGCCGAAAAGAACCGCGTTGCCGTGGGGCCAAAGCCCTTGTCGCTGCCGTCGGGCTGCTGCCGCGCCGGGCGGAACAGGCTCCACGACAGCACCCGCGTCGGTTCGCCCAGCACCTCGCTCAGGGCACCGACCAGCCGCTGGCCCGCCCGGAAATAGCCCGCATCCGTGGCCCCCAGGTAGAAGCCGATCACCAGCGTCGCAGCATAGAGCCGCAGGTTCATCAGCAGCCGCACCGCGATGATGCGCCAGGCAAAGCTGAAGATCTGCCGGAACTCGGCCATCGTCACCCTGGGGTCGGGCAGCAGCCGCACCATCAGGAACGACGCGACCAGCCAGGTCAGGATGCCGGCCAGCCGCCCGTAGGCCAGGGCCAGCACCCCCTGGTCGTTCAGCAGCGCCAGGATCGAGACGGTCATGTTCGCCACCTCTCCCAGGCTCGAGGCGGCGGCGGCGGCGATCAGCCGGTCACGCAGGTTCAGGACGCCAGCATAGGCCGACCCCAGGCTGGCCAGCGGTATGGTCAGCGCCAGAACCCAGATCAGATGCCCCGTCGTCTGGTCTTCCAGCAGGAACAGCCAGCCAGAGCCGACACCGACCAGCCCCAGCAGGATGCCAAGACCCAGGCTGACCGACAGCACCTGCTGCAACCGCCGCTCGGGGCCGGTCCATTGCATCACATATTCGGGCCAGCCCGCCTGCGAGAACTGCGACAGGATCACCACCCAGGCGGCGACCATGGCGAATATGCCGAACTCGGCCGCCGACAGCACGCGCACGGCCACCAGAAACACCGCGAACTGCCCGGCGTGGGCCAGAACGCGGGAACCGGCGGTCCAGGCACCGGCGCGGATCGCACTCATCCCGGCACCCTGCCGGATCCGGCCAGGGACAGGGACAGGGCGATGTCACCGCCGCTGCGGCCCCTGTGGAATGGGAACGGCTCAGACACTGCTTGCATACCCCAGGACTGCCCGGTGATGCGGGTCATGGCTCCGTTTCCGGGCCGCGGTGCATAGCGCCGCCATGGCTACCAGAAACACCGTCGGATTCGGCGTGGTCGCCGATATCAGCAAGGCCGATAGCAGGGTCAACGCCGTGACCCTTGCGGCATAGAACACCCGGCGGTCCTCTTCGTCGGCGATATGCCGCGATCCCAAGAGCGTGGTCAGCAGAAAGCCGGCGAAACACAGCGTCCCCGGCAGACCGACACTGCCCAAGAGTACCGCCGCCAGGCCGTTGGACCGCAGCGACCCCGCCCCCGCGCCCAGACCGTTGGTATCGACAAAGGCCTGCAATCCCGCCCTTGCCCAGGCGCTGCGCTCCAGCCCCGATTCAGATCCCGCCTTGGAAAAGATCAGCCAGTCCAGCACGCTTTCCACCGATTTCGCCACCGCCGGCGACAGCATCAGCAGGCAGAGGACGGCAAACCCCAGAGAGACCACGATGACGAACCAATGGCCAAAGGCGCGGCTCATGCCGCGGCCCAGGTAGACCGGGCCGTGCAGCAGCACCAGGATGCAGGCCACCGTCGCCGCTACGATCCCTGACGAAGACAGCGACATCAGCGCGCAGACCAGACTGCCAAGCGCCAGCCAGCCATGGCCCGGCCGCCGCCGGATCAGGAACGAGGTGATGAAATAGCCAAAGAACGCCGCCGAGGCGGTGCCGAACCCCGATGCCTCGGAATAGCCGCCGATGACGCGGGGAACCCCGTTGAAATTATGCTCGTTCAACAGCGAGTAATCGGCGGTCCGGATCACCGACAACAGCGGGTCCAGCGACATCAGGTCCAGGATCCCCAGCAGGATGTTCAGGGCCGCCGCGATCTCCAGCCCGCCTTCGCCGAACCGGGGGGCCCGCCGGACAAACACATCCAGCGCCGCGATGAAAAAGACGCAGGTCAGCAGGATATAGCCCGACTGGGCGATGTTCGAACTGCCGGGGGCCAGCGGGGTCATCGTCGAGAGGAAAAAGGTGCTGATCGCCAGCCCGGTCGAGGTGACGTTCATCGGAAAGACCAGGAACTGGCCGGCGAAATAGCGCACCAGGACGATGGCCGAAAACAGGCTGTAGAGCGCGAAAAGCAGCAGAAAGCCGGTTGCGGGGGTGACGATCGCCCGGCTGATGTGCCCGCCCGACCGGTACATCCACCGCATCCCCAGAACCGCAATGGTCATCGCCGCCAGCAGGTGCAGCACCAGGATCGACAGCCCGCCCAGGTTGGCGGCGGCGAACATCCCCATCGGCACCACCGCCAATGTGGCGACAACGCCGGTATCCGGATCGCGGATCACCAGCACCAGCCAGAGCAGGATCACAATCACCGCGGCCGGGAACAGGGCCATGATCTCTTTGTTCCTTTCTGCACCACCGGCGGTGGGCGCACCCTACCCGATCACACTGCCGCCCGGACCATCCCGCAGGTCCGCGCGCTCGACTTGCCGTTCGACCAGGCGCAGCCCCGGCCCGCCGCCCCGCAGGGCCACGGCCCCGACATAGCCGGGCGCCGGCTCGAACGGGGCCAGCCGCCAGGCACGGGCGTCGTCGAATTCCATGCGCAGAACGCAGGCGTCCAGCGCGTCCAGCGACACGTCGAACCCCGACAAGGGCAGCGCCAGGCCATCGCCATGCGCCTTCAGCACCGCTTCCTTGCGGGTCCAGCAGCGAAAGAACCCGTCCTGCCAGGCCGCCCCCGTCATCGCCGCAAGCGCCCAGTTCTCGGCCTGAGAGAAATGATGCCAGGCCACAGCCGGCTCGACCGGCCGCATCCATTCGATATCGACGCCAGGCTGGCCGTCATCCGCCACCGCCAGCACCGCCCGGCCGCCGGAATGGCTGAGGTTGAAGAGCGGCATGGCCGCACCGCGCAGCGACGGCCGCCCCTGCGCCCCATAATCGAAGACCAGGTCCTGTGGCGGCAGGCCCGTCACTTGCCCCAGGATCTGACGCAGCATGCCGCGCCCCACCACAAAGGCATCGGCATCGGCCGGCCTGACAAACCGCGCCGCCCGCGCGCTTTCGTCGGGCGACAGCGCCGACCGCCACCGCTGCAGGGCGCGCGCCGATCCGGCCAGCGGCCATTGCCACAGCTCGACCCGCGTTGCCACCGGCGCACCGTCAGCCATGGCCCAGCCCCCCGGACCGGCGCGCCATCCGCTGCGCCCGCTCTTCAACCGCACGCCCCACCGCGGCGGCGAAATCGCGGCGGAACCGGGCCGGTGCGAAGGTCGCGGCCTGGGCGGCAATCGTCGCGGGGTCAAAGGCCTCGGCATAGGTTTCAAACGCCTCGATACAGGCGCGCAGCGCCGGCACCGATTGTTCAAAGAAGAACAGCCCCGTCTCGCCGTCGATCTGGCTGTCCAGCGCGCCGCCGCGGCCATAGGCCAGGACCGGCGTGCCACAGGCCATCGCCTCCAGCGGCACGATGCCGAAATCCTCTTCGGCGGGAAACACCAGCGCCCTGGCCCCCTGGTAAAGGCCGGGCATGTCCTCGGCCGGCGCCCGGCCCAGCAGCGTGACATTGGGCGGCAGGTCTCGTTCCAGCCGCTTGCGCTCGGCCCCCTCGCCCACCACGATCAACCGCTGCGGCAGGCCGCGAAACGCCTCGATCACCAGGTCGGCCCGCTTGTAGCCCACCAGTTGCGAGACGAACAGGTAATAGTCCCGCGGCCCCGGCTGCGCGGCCAGCCGATAGGCCTCCAGGTCTACCGGCGGATGCACCACGTCGGCCTCGCGGTTCCAGACGCGATGGATGCGCTCGGCCACAAAGCGCGAATTGGCCACGAACCGGTCGACACGGGCAGCCGAGGTCACGTCCCACTGCCGCAACCGATGGGCGACACGGGCGAAATAGGGCCGCATCAGCGCCGGCGTCCGGTCGCGGTAGCCCGGATAATGATCCCAGATATAGCGCATCGGCGAATGCACATAGCTGACATGCAATGACCCCGGCGCCCCGATGACCCCCTTGGCCGGGCCGCTTTCCGACGACAGGATCAGGTCGAAATCGGCCAGGTCCAGTTCCTCCAGCGCCCGCGGCATCAGGCCCAGGTATTTCTGGTAATGCTTCTTCGCGCCGGGCAGGCGGCCAATGAAGGTCTCGGTGATGGAATGCTGCCGGATCTGCGCCGAGATCCGGTCGCGGTCGACGACATGGGTAAAGATCTCGGCCTGCGGGAACAGGGCCAGCAACTCTTCCAGGACCTTCTCGCCCCCCCGCATCGCCACCAGCCAGTAATGGATGATGGCGACACGCGGTTCGCTCCGGCCGGGTCTAGTAGGAATATCCATAGATCTCTCGCGCGGCGACATCGTTCTGTTGAACCTTGGTCATCGCCGTTCCGATGATGGGGATCTGCGCCTCGTGCAGCCTGTGCAGGATGTCGCGCAGCATCTTGACCGGCGTCTTGCCGCTTTCCACCACCAAAAGCGTGGTGTCGGCATACCGCGACAGCACCACGGCATCCGACAGGTTCAGCACCGGCGGGCAGTTGATGATGATGACGTCATAGCGCGACGACAGCCGCGAAATCAGCCCCGAGGCCTTGGGGCCCGCCAGCAGTTCCGCCGCATGGTTGATCTTGCGATGCGGCAGCACCACATCCGCGCCCAGCATTTCGGAATGGTGGAACAGGTCCTTCTGGTTGCCGCGCCCCTCCAGGTAATCGACCAGGCACAGCCCCGAGCGGTCCAGCCCCAGCGCCGTCAGCGTATCCGACCGCCGCAGGTCGGCATCCAGGATGACCACCGACTTCCCGATCGAGGACAGCGACCGCGCCAGCAGGAAACACACCGTCGACTTGCCTTCGCCCGCCCGGCTCGAGGTGACGGCCAGGCTTTTCGGCACCTTGCCCTGCGAATTGTCAAAGATCCGCATCCGCAGGTTGATCACGCCCTCCATCAGCGGCGATGCCGCCGTGCCGGTGATCTCCTCGATCAGGGTCTCATTGCCCCGGCCCTGCTGCGGCACAAAGGGCAGCAGCGCCAGGTTCGGCAGGCCCGACGCCTCGCGCAGTTCGGTCGAGGTCCGGATCGGCGCCGCGATCACGCTGCGGAAAAAGACAAAGGCGACGCCGGCGAAGACCCCGAAGACCGTGGCCACCGTCAGCGACAGCAACTTGCGCGGCTCTGACGGCACGATCGGGATCTCGGCCTCGCTGATCAGCCGGGCTTCGGGCATCTGATAGTCGGACCGCTGGCTGGTTTCCTTGAACCGCGCCAGGAAATTCTCATAAACCGCGCGCGTCGCCGCCGCCGTCCGTTCCAGCTGATCCAGCCGGACCGAGGCCGAAGCCAGTTGCTCGGCCCGCTGCGAGACTTCCTCGATCTGCTCCTTCAGCGCCTCTTCGCGGTTCTGCGTCACCACCACGTCGCTGCGCATGGCCTCGATCCGGCGGCGCAGTTCGGCCTCGATGCTGCGGTCCAGGTCGGCGATCTGGGCCGAGATCTTCACCATGTCGGGGTGTTTCGGCCCCAGGGTGCTGGCCAGTTCCGCCTGGCTCTGCGCCAGTTCGGATTTCTGCCGGTTCAGCGTCTCCAGCAGGGGCGAGGTCACCACATCGGCCACCGCCGCCAGCCCGCCATCGGTCGCCATCAGCCGTTCCACCAGCCGATAGCGCACCTCGGCGTCGGCGCGCTCGGCGCTGGTGGTGACCAGACGGCTGTTCAGCTCGGCCAGCAGCTGGTTGGTGGTCTCTATGCCGCCCCCCGCCTCGTCGTTCATCTTGTTGCGGAACTCGACCACCGCCTGCTCTGCCGCCTCGACCTGCTGGCCCAGATCGGCAATCCGCTGCGACATCCACTGGTTCACCCGGTCGGTCGCCTCTTCCTTGGCGCCGATCAGGTTGTCCAGGTACTGGTTGGCGATGGCATTGGCGATCTGCGCCGCCAGACGCGGGTCGGTCGAGGCGAACTGGATGCTGATCGCATAGGAAACCCCGATCTGGCTGGCGGTCAGCCCCCGGCGCAGCTCGGACGTGACGATGGCCCGCAGCGTTTCCTCCGGCATCGCCTGCGCCTGCACATGGAACGGCGGCTGGCGTTTCAGCAGGCGCTTGATCTTGGAAATCACCCTCGGACCGGGGCACCCGCGGGTCAAAGGCCGGGTTGTCGATCAGGTCCAGCCGGTCGACCACATCGCCGATCAGCGAGGTCGAGCGGATGGTGATCACCTCGCCCGCAATGACCGAATTCGTCACGTTCATGTTCGAGACGACTTCCTCGACCGGCGACAGCCGTTCCTGCCGGGTGTCGATCAGGATCTGGGCGTAACCGATATAGGTCGGGGCCACGGTCAGCAGGTACAGGAACATCAGCACGAAAGACCCCAGAGCAAAGCCGCCGATGATCTTCAGGTTCCCCCGCAGGATGTCCCATAGATAGACAAAATCGATGCCGTCGGCGCGGCCGGCCGGTTCGGGCGCGGCAACCGGTTCGGATCTGGACAGGCTGATGTTGCGCTTCATTGTCCGGCTTCCGCTTTGTCGCCACCTTCGGGCGGGATGATGGCAATCAGCAACTGGTCGCCGGGAACAAGCTCGTCAGACCCTTCGATCTCCAGGTCCGTCACCCCGGTTTCCGTCCGCCGCCGCACGGTATAGCTGACCCCCAGATCGGCCAGCGCGCCGGAACCGGCGCTCATCCATTGCTGCAAGAGCAGCAGCCGGTCCTCGATCGAGACCCGCTGCGACATCAGCTTCTCGATATTGCTGCGATACTCCTGCGCCTCGGTGATCAGCGCCTTTTCCCAGGCCGTATCGCTTTGCAGCAACTGGCTGCGCAGGTCGTTCAGCTGCACCATGGCGCTGGACCGCTGTTCCTGCAGGATCAGGATCTCGTTCTCCTGCGCGGCGACGGCGCGTTCGGCCTCGGACACCGTGGCCTGGGTGGTCAACCCGCGCTCCATCAGGTCCTGCACCCGCTTCAACTCGTCCTGCCGGTTGGTCAGCGAATCCTTCAGCACGGATTCGCGCTGGTCGATCAGGGCGATCCGGCTTTCCGCCTCGGTCGCCGCATCCTCGGTCAGCGCCCGCGCGGTTTCGCGGTTGCTGCGGTCCAGCGCGATGATGTCATCCTCGCTGGGCTTCAGCGCGTCGAACACCTCGCGCGCGATGATGTCCTTCACCGCGTCCGGCACATCCGACCAGCTGGCCTCGGTCTCGTCCTTCAGTTGCGCCTGCACCCGCGCGTATTGCGCCGCCAGCCGCCCCAGTTCCGCATCCAGCCCGGCCAGGGTTCCCTCCAGGCTGCGGCGCTCCAGCACGCGGGCCTCTTCGTTGTTGGCCGATATCACCGTGCCACCCGCCAGACCCGCCGCCTGTTCGGCGGTCAGGAACGGCTGATAGTCGTATTTCCCCGGGGTCCGCACATCGCCCAGCACAAAGATCGGCCGAAAGCTGGCGATCGACAGTTCCACCGTCGGGGCGATGAAGATCTCGCGCTGCACATAGGCGTCCGCGATCAGTTGCCGGGCCTCGCCCAGTGTCACGCCCTCGACCCTGATGCCGCCGATATAGGGCAGTTGCAGTTGCCCGTTGCTGCCCACCACAAAGCGGGCCGGCGGGTCGGTGTCGTCCAGGATATCCAGTTCCAGCTCATCGCCGATGGTAATGCGGTATCCGTCAGGCGATGCCGCCTGCGCCTGCGCAATCGTGACGGTAAGCAACAGACAGAGCAAAGCCGCAAGAAATGGACGATATTGCCGGAAAGATGGCATCCTCAATCTTCCTCAACACCCCAAAAAACTCCGAATCGTCGGACATCAAACTCATTGGCCACGATAATATAACCAAAGGGCGGGCGCGGCGATGAATCGCCCGGCGCGGAAGAATTCACCGATAAGTTGTATCACGGATCCGGATTCATGGCCCGGCCGCGGATGGATGCCGGAAAATGCCGCGCCCGCCGCGCCGCCCTGACCGGACCCTAGCGATGCCCGCGATCCGTCAGCCAGTCGCGCACCTGCGCCGCGGCCTGCGACAGCGGTTCGTCCTTGGGCCAGACCACGTGGAAATTCTTGCCCGTCAGCAGCGCATCGTCGCTCAGCCGCACCAGGACGCCCTTGGCCACCAGCCGTTCCACCAGGTGATGCCAGCCAAGCGCGATCCCCTGGCCTTCGATCACCGACTGAAGAACCAGCACATAGTCGTTGATCTGCAATCCCCTCGGCACCCGCCTGCCGGCAATCCCCTGCGCCGCGAACCAATCCGCCCAAGTCGCGGCGGTGCGGAACGGTTCCTCCAGATGGATCAGGCGGTGCGCCAGCATGTCCTCGGCCGTCCGCGGCCGGTCGAACTGCGACAGATAGCTGGCGCCGCAGACCGGATAGATCATCTCGGGCGCCAGCACCTCGGCGGTATACTGCGGCCAGTCCTCGGGGTCGCCGCCCCGCACCGCCAGCGGCACGCCCTCGCCCAAGAGGTCCAAATCGCGGTCCGAGGTCTGGATGCGCAGGTCGATATGCGGCAGGTCCTCGCGCAGCGCCTGCATCCGCGGCACCATCCAGAAGGCCGCGAAAGCGGTGGAACAGGCCAGCGTCACATGGCTGCCGATCGCCACCGCCCGCAGCGTCTGCGCCGACCGCTGGATATGCGACAGGCCCAGCGACACGTCGGCATGAAACTTGCGCCCCGCCTCTGACAGCCGCACGCGCCGATGCTCGCGCAGGAACAGCGGCGCGCCCAACTGTTCCTCCAGCCGGGCGATGGCATAGGACACCGCCGCCTGCGTCATCTTCAGCTCGCGCCCCGCGGCACTGAAACTCATCAACCGGCCGGCAGCCTCGAACACGACCAGCGCATTCACCGACGGGATGAGGCGACGCAACAGTTCCATGAATCCACCTTATCAAGTCAATGACATTTTTCCAGCGTTACTTGAGGTTGAAGACCCCGTAACCTGCCTTCTGATTTATGGAGCATGCCATGACGGTCGAAGCTGTTCTCGCGCCATCCGAAGCAAAATCCAAACGGGGGGGCCGGGGCGCGCGGCGCGAACGCCGGTCGCAGGCCTCGCAGGATCAGGGCCGGCCCTACATCGTCCGCAACATCCCCACCTATGACATCCTCTCCGAGGAAAGCCTTCAGCGGATCGAACAGACCGCCGACCGCATCCTGGCGGAAATCGGCATCGAACTGCGCGAAGATGCCGAGGCGATGCAGCTTTACCGCAAGGCCGGGGCCAGCGTCACCGACCTTTCCGCCGACACCTGGAACCTGAAATTCGAACCGGGCATGTTGCGCGAGATCCTGAAGACCGCGCCGGCGGAATTCACCCAGCACGCCCGCAATTCCGCGAACAACGTCCGGATCGGCGGCAACAACGTCGTCTTTGCCCCCTCTTACGGCTCGCCCTTCGTGATGGACCTCGACCGCGGCCGCCGCTACGGCACGATCGAGGACTTCCGCAACTTCGTCAAACTGTCGCAATCCTCGCCCTGGCTGCACCATTCCGGCGGCACGGTCTGCGAGCCGACCGACGTGCCGGTGAACAAGCGGCACCTGGACATGGTCTATTCCCACATCCGCTATTCCGACCGCGGCTTTCTCGGCTCGATCACCGCGGCCGACCGCGCCGCCGACAGCGTCGAGATGTGCCGCATCCTGTTCGGCGCCGATTTCGTCGACCAGAACTGCGTCATCATGGGCAACTTCAACACCACCTCGCCCCTGGTGCTGGATGGCGTGACCACCGCCGGCATCCGCACCTATGCCGCCGCCGGCCAGGGGTCTATCCACCTGCCCTTCCTGCTGGGCGGCGCGGTGTCGCCGCTGACCATGGCGGGGTCGGTGGCGCAGGGTCTGGCGGAATCCATGGCCTCCTGCGCGCTGACCCAGCTTGTCCGCCCCGGTGCGCCTGCCCTGCTGGCCAGCTTCTTCTCGTCCATGTCGCTCCGGACCGGCTCGCCCACCTTCGGCACCCCCGAACCGGCCATCGGCTCGCTGGTGATGGGGCAACTGGCGCGGCGGCTGAACCTGCCCCTGCGCTGCGCCGGGAATTTCAGCACCTCGAAACTGCCCGACGGCCAGGCGATGCAGCAATCCATGATGTCGATGATGTCGGCGGTGCAGGGCGGCGCCAACTATGTGCTGCATTCGGCCGGCTTCCTCGACGGGCTCCTCTCGATGTCCTACGAGAAGCTGGTCATGGACACCGACATGTGCGGCGCGCTGCATGCCTATCTCGACGGGATGGAGGTGAACGAGGACACGCTGGGCTTTGACGCCCTGGCCGAGCTTGGGCCGGGCAAGCACCTGTTCTCCACCCAGCACACGCTGCGCCATTATGAAACCGCCTATTGGGACAGCGCGCTCAACGACGACCAGCCCTGGGAAACCTGGGATGAACAGGGCGGCATCGACTATGCGCAGCGGGCCAACACCCGCTGGAAGAAACTGCTTGCCGAATACGAGGCCCCGCCCCTGGACGAGGGCATTGACGAGGCGCTGCAGGATTTCATCGCCCGCCGCAAGGGATCCATGCCCGACATGTGGTACTGATCCCCCCCGCAACCGGATTGCAGGGCAGATGACGCGCGCGCAAAGGAGACGCCAGACTTCACGATAGGGAGGAAATTGAATGGTGATAAAGGCTCCACTGACCGATCTGCCCATCTCGACCGCGCAAAGCGGATTCTACGAGGGTTCAACACGATCGTCACCGTCGGGTCCAAGATCCTGATCGGGCTGCTGATCATCTGGGCCGCGGCTTTCCCCGACCAGGCCGGCCAGGTGTTGCAGGCGGTCAACGGGTTCCTGCTGGCCTCATTCGGCACATGGTATGTCTACATCATGGCCTTCTACCTGCTGACCTGCATCATCCTTGCGATCCTGCCGTCGACGGGCCGCATCCTGCTGGGGAAAGAGGGGGAAAAGCCTGAATTCTCGTCGTTTTCCTGGTTCTCCATGATGTTCGGCGCCGGCATCGGCATCGGCATGCTGACCTATTCGACGGGCGAGCCGATCTATCACTTCTCGACCAACCCCGACGTGATCATGGGCCATGTCCAGGGGCAGAGCGCCGAGGTGGTGCGGTCTGCCTACAAGTGGTCCTTCCTGCATTGGGGCCTGTCGCCCTGGGGCTGCTATGCCCTGACCGGGCTGGCGCTGGCCTTCTTCAGCTACCGCCGCGACCTGCCGCTGACCATCCGTTCCGGACTGGTGCCGCTGTTCGGGCGCAGCCTTTCGGGCGGGTTCGGGCACCTGATCGACATCGTCGCGGTGATCGCGACCGTCCTGGGCGTCGCCGTCACCATCGGCTTTGGCGTCGCGCAATTCGCCAGCGGCGTCTACAACATCACCGGCGCCGAATGGCTGATGTCGGCCAATGGCTCTCCGACGAAGGTGGCGATGATCGTGGCCGTCATCCTGGTCATGGGCATGTCGACCCTTTCGGCACTGTCCGGGGTCGGCAACGGCATCAAGTGGCTGTCGAACCTGAACATGGGGCTGACCTTCATCTTCCTGGCCTTCCTGCTGGTCTTCGGCTCGACGGTGTTTGCGCTCAAGGCATTCGCCTTCGGCATCTGGGATTACGTCGTCGCGCTGCCCGCGATGCTGTTCACCGTCTGGCGGCCCGATGGCACCGAGATGGGCGATGCGCTGGCAGGCTGGCAGGGCGCCTGGACCATCTTCTACTGGGCCTGGTGGATTGCCTTTGCCCCCTTCGTCGGGCTGTTCCTCGCCCGGATCTCGCGCGGGCGCACCCTGCGGGAATATGTGCTGGGCGCCATGGTCGTCCCGTCGATCATGTGCTTTGTCTGGTTCGCCATGGCCGGTGGCACCGCCATCGACCTTGAACTCAGCGGCCAGGCAAACGGCGCCATCCTGAATGCCGGACTGTCCAGCCAGCTGTTCGAGACGGTCAACCAGCTGCTGTCGCCTGCCCTTGCCGTCGCCATGTCGGGGCTCCTGGTGGTCTTGCTGCTGACCTATCTGGTCACCTCGGCCGATTCCGCGATCCTGATCATCAACACGATCAACGCGGCCGGCGACGAAACGCCCAAGGGCCGGCTGCACATCGTCATCTGGGGTCTTGCCCTGTGCCTGGTCATCGCGGTCCTGCTGATCGCCGGTGGGCTGGAGGCGATCCAGACCGCCATGATCATCGGCGCCCTGCCGTTCAGCATGGTGCTGGCGCTGATGGGGCTGGCACTGATCAAGGCCATCATCCGCGACGGCATACGCCAGCGTCAGGGCACAGAGGTGCAGGACAGCTGAGTCCCCCCGCGTCAGCGACAGGCTGATCCCCGCGCAGCCGGCGGCACCCGTGCCCCGGCTGCGCGTTCTCTTTCCGGGCCGGCCCTTCCTCAGCCCTGCCAGTCCTGGTCCAGCAGCCAGCGGTGCAGGGCCGCGACATGCCTGGCCCGCAGCCGCGCCTTGGTGGTGATGACATAGAACCCCGGAACCGTCTCGGGCGGCATCCCCGTCAGCGCGTCCAGCCCCAGGGGCGCAACCAGCCTGCCGGCGGCGATGTCCTCCTCGGCGTCCAGCCGCGAGATCAGCCCGATGCCCAGCCCCTGCTGCGCCGCCCGCCGCATCGTGGCGGCGTCGTCAAAGGTCAGGCTCCGGCCCAGTTCTGGCCTGCCGACACCCAGATAGGCCAGAATGTCCGGCCAGAGCCGGCTGGACCGCGCCGGCTGCAACAGGTTGCACCGCAGGATGTCGGCGGGCACCGCGACCGTGCCGGCCAGGTCGGGCCGGCAGCAGATGACCTTGGGATCGCGCATCAACAGATGCGACATCACGTCCTTGCGGTCGCCATAGCCCCATTGCACCGCCAGGTCGATCTGGTCGCGCTCCAGGTCGACCAGGTCGATCATCGTGGTCAGGCCGATCTCGGCCTCGGGCACCGCGGTGCGGAATTCGGCCAGCCGCGGCATCAGGTACCGGGTGCCGAAATACGGGCTGACATTCAGGTTGATCCGCGCGCGGTGCTGCGGCGCCGTCACCCGGCGGACGCCCTCTTCGAATTCCTCGAACCCCGCCTGAAGGTAATGCGACAGCGTGATCGCCTTTTCCGTAAGGCGGATCGACCGCCCCTCGCGCTCCATCAGCACGACCCCCAACGCCTCTTCCAGAAGCCGGACCTGCTGGCCGATCGCCTGGGGCGAGACCAGCAGCTCCTCGGCCGCCCCGCGCAGCGACCGGTGCCGCACCACCGCGTGAAAGACGCGCAGCGAATTCAGGGGCGGAAGTTTGACGCGGGCGGCCATGCGATATCCGTGAACAGATCGGCGTGCGGATGCCAGCATTGCCGCATCCGCACACGAAAGTCAGGCATAGATGTAACCGCCGGAAACGATGATGTTTTCGCCGGTCATGTAGGTATTCTTCGGGCCGCCGGCCATGATCACCCATTCGGCGATTTCCCGCGGCAGGGCGCCTCGGCCCAGCGGGCTGGCCTTGGCCAGTTCCTCAAGAAAGCCGGACTGCCGCGCCTTTTCGGTGGCCATCCCCGCCGGCGCGACAGAGTTCACCAGAATGCCGTCGGGCGCCACATGGTCGGCCACCGACCGGGTCAGGCTGACCACCGCCGCCTTGGTCGCGGCGTAATGGATGTTCTTCGGATGCGCCTTGAACGCATCGACCGAGGTGATGTTGACGATGCGTCCGCGCACATGGGCAACCGGCTCCTGTGCCTTCATGTGCGCGATGGCCGCGACCATCATGTGATAGGTGCCCTTGATGTTGATCGCGTTCGAGGCGTCCCAGTCCTCGTCCGTGACGCCCAGCGTCGGCTTGCGCGGATAGATCGCCGCGCAGTTGACCAGCGTATCCACCCGGCCCAGCACCCCGGCAATCCGGTCGAACGCGGCCTGACAGGCGGGCGCGGTGCGAATGTCGCACAGGGTCTGCGCGGTCCTCAGCCCCCTGGCGCGCGCCGGGGCCAGGGCCTCGGACCCATCCGCGATATCAATGACGCCGATGCCGCTGGCACCCGCCTCGACGGCCATTTCCGCGATCAGCGCGCCAAAGCCCATCGCGCCGCCGACGATCACCACGTTGAGGTCTTTCATCTGGCTCTCACTTCAGTTGCATGGCGGGAACGGGGCGGGTCGGCAGGATGTCCAGCCGGGTGACGGCCGCCCGCGCCGGCAAGGACAGCACCGCCAGCAAGGCATCGGCCAGGTCCTGCGGTTGCAGCGAATTGCCGTCGGCATACATCTCCCCCCGCGCCGCATCCGGCAAGACGGCCTTGTACAGCCCGGTCTCGACCCGGCCCGGAACCAGCTCGGTCACGCGGATGCCATGCGGCGACATCTCGGCCCGCAGCGCGGTGGCAAAGGCGGCGATGCCGGCCTTGCTGGCGGCATAGGCGGCAAAATTGGCGCCGGGCGCATGCGCCGCGGTGGACCCGGTAAAGACCACATGGCCCGCGCCCCGGGAAATCATCCCCGGCAGGACGGCCTGCGTCAGGTGCAAGACCGCGCTCAGGTTCACCGCCAGCGTGGCGTCGATCTCGGCCCCTGCCATCTCGGCAAAGGGGCCGGGTTTCGGCATGATGCCGGCGTTGTTCACCAGGACATCCACCCGCCGGCCGCGCAGCGCCTCCAGCGCGGCCGGATCGGCCAGATCCAGCGCCAGCGTCTCGACCCCGCCCGCCGCCAGATCCGCCAGCGCATCCGGGTTGCGACCCAGCGCCAGCACCCGATACCCGGCCGCCCGCAGCGTTTCCGCCATGGCGCGGCCAATGCCGCTGGTCGCTCCGGTCACGAGAACTTGGGTCATGGTCTCTCCTACATCGTCAGGATGTCTTGGCCGGGGGATTCAATAAAGGACGAAATCTCGGCCAGGCGAAAGGTCGGCTTTCGCAAACCGCCCCGCCCTAGATCACCGCCTTTTCCATGAAGGGCCGCCCGGCGACGACCCGTTCATATCCGACCTCGGACAGGTCCAGCGTGCGATAGCCGCCATAGGTGATCAGCTCGGCCACACCGCGCCCGGCCGCTGGCCCCTGCTGCAACCCATGGCCGGAAAACCCGTTGGCATAGACAAAGTTCCGCACCTCGGGGTGGCGGCCAACGATCAGGTTATGGTCAAAGGCGTTGAAGTCATAATGCCCCGCCCACTGGTTCACCACCTTGATCGCCTCGAACGCGGGCGAGCGCATCGCCAGTGCCGGCCAGACCTGGGTCTCGAATTCTTCCCAGCGCGGCTCGAAATCGTCGAATTCCACCGCCGGGTCATCCTCGGGCGCGGCGCCCGACAGAAAGAACCGGCCCTCGGGGCGGCAGAAAACCCCGCTGGGGTCAATCATCAGCGGCAGCCGCCCCTGATTGACGGCGGCGCTGCCTTCGGGGGTTGCCGCGCAGTCAAAGACGAACAGCGTCCGCTTGCGGGGTTCCACCGGAACCTCCAGCCCCGCCATCCGCGCGGTCAGCCCGGCCCGCGGGCCAGAGGCGTTGACCACCGTCCCAGCCGCGATGACCCGGCCGGATTTCAGCGTGACGCCAGTCACCCGCGCGCCGTCGCGGCCGATCCCCACCACCTCGTCGGTGACATAATCCGCCCCCAGTTCGCGCGCCTTGGCCTTGAAGCCCATCATCAGCCCGGTGTTGGAAAACCAGCCTTCGCCCGACCGGCCATAGCTGGCCAGCCGGATGTCGTCGACGTTCAGGTGCGGGAAGGCGCGGGCCAGATCCTCCTGCCCCCACAGCACCACATCCGCCCCGCAGGCGCGCTGCACCTCGTGGTTCTCGCGCAGGGTCTGTTCCTGTTCGGGCGTTCCGGCCAGGAACAGATAGCCGCCCTGGCGAAAGTTCAGGTCTGGCGGTGCCTCGCCCGCCACCTGCATCCTGCTGGCGAACTCCTTGATGAAGGCGCTGCCGAACTGGCTGATCCTGACGTTGATCGGGTTGGAAAACTGCACCCGGATCGACGACGACGACAGCGAGGTAGAGGCATGGCGATAGCTCGGGTCGCGTTCCACCACCAGCACCGAGCCGGCGAAATCCGGGTTCGCCATCAGGAAATACGCCACGGACGAGCCGATGACGGCCCCGCCGACGATCACCACATCATAGGCGGGCTTCATTCGCGCGGCTCGTCATCCGGGTGGCCAAGGTCGACAAAGAAGCCGCCCAGATGCAGAACGTCGGGCGCCTTCGGATCGGGCGGCGGGAACCGGGCCTCGACCGCGGCGCGAAAGGGCTCGGTATTGTCCTGCGGCACATAGCCCAGATGCCCCGCCAGCCGGTTGTCGACCGGCTTCACCGCGTTGTCCGACATGCCGAACGACACCGTGAACCCCACCCGCGGCGCGGTCAGCGCGGCGACGGTCAGGCGGTTGCAGTCCTGAAACGACAGCCAGGACCACAAATGCCGCCGGTCTGCCGGCTCGGGAAAGGATGAAAAGATGCGCAGGGCCACGCTTTCGATCCCGAACTTGTCCCAGTAAAGCCGGCCCAGATCCTCGACGAAACATTTCGACAAACCATACAGCCCGTCCGGCCGGTGCGGCGCATTGGTGTCGATATGGTCCTCCAGCCGGTGATACCCGATCGCGTGGACCGAGCTGGCATAGACCACACGCCTGACCCCGTGTTTCCGGGCGCCTTCATAGATGTGATAGCTGCCGCGGATATTGCTGTCGAGAATGTCCTGCCAGGGCCGCTCCAGCGGCACGCCGCCGTAATGCACGATGGCATCGACACCCTCGCAGGCCGCCACCACGGCCTCCATGTCGGCCAGGTCAAAGGCCACCGAATCCTCGTTTGCGGCCAGGTCCTGAATGCCGTTGCGGCTGGCCAGGCGCAGGCGGCGGCACAGCGGCGCCAGGGCGCGGCGCAGTTCGGTTCCCAGCCGGCCTGCGGCCCCCGTCAGCAGGATGGTGTCGAAACGCGGGGTCATGCGGGCTCCTTCAGGTTGGCGACGGCCCGGGCGATGCGCGCCAGGGCCTCGGTCAGGATTTCATCGGCGGTCGCGGTCGAGATGCGGAAGAACGGCGAAACGCCATAGGCGGCACCGGGCACCGATCCGACATGCGCGTGGTTCAACAGATAGTCCGAGACATCGGCATCATTCTCCAGCGTCTTGCCGTCGGGCGTGACCCTGCCGATCAGCCCGGCGCAACCGATATAGGCATAGAACGCCCCTTCCGGCGGCGCCAGCGTCAGCCCGGGGATCCGGGCGATCCCCGCCACCACCAGATCGCGCCGCCGTTCAAAGGCCGCGCGGAACCGCGGAATGCAGTCCTGCGGGCCGGTCAGCGCCGCCAGCGCCGCCGCCTGCATCGGTGCCGCGACCGAGGTGACGGACTGGCTCTGCACCGTCGCCATCGCCTTCAGCAGGGGCGCCGGCCCCGCCGCATAGCCCACCCGCCAGCCGGTCATCGCATAGGCCTTGGCCAGGCCGTTCACGATCAGCGTGCGGTCGCGCAGCTCGGGGCAGGCCTTGCCGAAACTGACGAACGCGCGCCCGTCGAACAGGATATGTTCGTAGATCTCGTCCGACAGGATCAACACCTGCGGATGCCGCGCCAGCACGGCCGCCAGCGCCTGCAACTGCGCGGCGGAATAGACCGCGCCCGACGGATTGCCCGGCATGTTCAGGAACAGCCATTTCGTCCGCGGCGTGATCGCCGCCTCCAGCGCCCCGGGCGTCAGCCGGAACCCGGTCTCCGCGCCGCAGACCGGGCTGACCGGCACGCCGCCGAACAGCTTCACCATCTCGGGGTAGGACACGAAATAGGGCGCCGGCAGGATCGCCTCGTCGCCCTCATTCACCGTGGCCATCAGCGCGTTGAAGATGATCTGCTTGGCCCCGTTGGCCACCACGATTTCATCCGCCGCAAAGTCCAGCCCGTTCTCCCGGCGGAACTTCTCGGCCACGGCGGCGCGCAGGGCCGGCGTTCCGGCCGCGGCGGTATAAAGCGTCTCGCCCGCCAGCGCCGCCCTGTGCGCGGCTTCGGCCACATGCGGCGGCGTGGGGAAATCGGGCTCGCCCAGCCCCAGGTCGATCACATCGAACCCCTTGGCCCGCAGGGCCTTGGCCGCCATCGAGGCCGCCATGGATGCCGATGGCTTCACCGCGGCAAGCCGGGATGCAAGATGGCTCATTTCGTCACATAGCCTTTCAAGAGATCGTCGGCCCGGGCCTCCGGGCTGCGCCTTGCAGGGTCGCCATAGCCGCCGCCGCCCGGCAGGTGCAACACCAGCCGCCGGCCCTGGGGAACCTGCTGCCACCCCTTCGGCCGCAGCCTGGTGCCGTCGTCCAGCATCGCCACGCCATTCGCGCCCGGCTGCCCGCCATCGCGCCCGCGCGGCGCCGGGCCGATCCGGTCGAACATGGCGGAAAAGTCCATCCGGTGGCCCCCGGCCGCCTCGATCTCGATGATCTGCCCCAGCCCGCCGCGATACTGCCCGTCGCCGCCGCTGTCTGGCCGCAGTTCCTTGCGCCAGATCACCACCGGCCCGGTCTGTTCGGTCGCCTCGATCGGCATGGTCATCACGCCGGACGGAAAGGCCGTGGCCGACAGCCCGTCGGCCTCTGGCCGCGCCCCCATCCCGCCCGAGTTGAACATCAGGATCTCGGCCTGCCGCCCGCCCTCGGCCACCGGCCTGATCGACATGTGAATGTTCCACAGCGCGCCCGCGCCCTCGGCCAGGATCCGGCCCGGCAGCGCCTGCGCCAGCGCCCCCAGCACCAGGTCGGGCACCAGGTGGCCAAAGACATGCCGCAGCGAGACCGGCGCCGGAAACGGCGCGTTCAGGATGTTTTCCGGCGACGAGACGGTAAAGGGCTCCAGCGAGGCCCAGTTGTTCGGGATATCCGGCGCCACGACGCATTTCATCGCATAGCAGGCATAGGCCTTGGTATAGATGATCGGCACGTTGATGCCCCAGCGGCTGATGCCGTCGGTGCCGGTCAGGTCCACGTTCACCGTGCCGTCGCGGGTCTCGACCCTGGCCTGCAACCTGACCGGCTCATCATAGCCGTCGGCGATCAGCGTGTTCTCCCAGGCCCCGCGCGGCAGGGCGGCGATCCGCTCCAGCGTCGCGGCACGGGTGCGGGAAAAGATGAACTCTCCCAGTGCATCCAGGTCGCCCAGCCCGATCTCCTGCATCATCGTGATCAGCCGCTGGTGGCCCACGTCATTGCAGGCGGCCAGCGAATAGAAATCGCCCACCACCTGGTTCGCCTCGCGCACGTTCGCCCGCAGGATCCGCACCAGGTCAGCATTCACCACCCCCGTTCGGCGAATTTCATGATCGGGATCTGGATGCCTTCCTCATAGACCGACTTGCCATCCGCCCCGAACCCGCGCCCGCCCACGTCCACCACATGCGCGGTGCAGGCAAAGAACCCCACCAGCCGGTCGCCCAGAAAGCTGGGCGAGACCATGGTGATGTCATGCAGATGCCCGGTGCCCTTCCAGGGGTCGTTGGTCACATAGGTATCGCCCGGAAACATGTTCTGCCGCCCGATCTCGGCGATGAAATGCAGCACCGCCTCGGCCATGGTGTTGACATGGCCCGGCGTCCCGGTCACCGCCTGCGCCAGCATCCGGCCCTCGGGGTCGAACACCCCCGCCGACAGGTCGCCCGCCTCGCGGACGCTGGTGGAAAAGGCCGTGCGCAGCAGCGTCATCGCCTGTTCCTCGACCACCGAGATCAGCCGGTTCCACATCACCTGCATGCGGATTTCGCGGGTCTGGTCGCTCATCTCAGGCTCCTTTCCGCAGGATCAGCAAAGAGCCGTCCGCCTGCATCACCACGTCGAACGGCGACGTGACCACGGTCGAGGTTTCGCGCTCGACCACGATCGCCGGCCCGCTGATCCGGTCGCCGGGGGCCAGGCTGTCCCGCGCCACGATGGCGGTGGGCAGATCCGCGCCCGAGGCCGGGTCGAACACCGCCCGCATCTGCGCCGCGTCCACCGCACGCACCCCCGTGGTCAGCGCGACCCGCTCGGGCGCCGGGCGCTGGTCGGTGGCCTTTACCGAAAGCGTGACGATCTCGATTTCCAGCCCCGCGCCCTGCCCGTCCAGCCCGTCGATCGCCCGGCCAAAGAACCGGGCATAGGCCGCGCGGAACCCGTCGCGGATCAGCCCGGCATCCGCCGCCGTCAGCGGCCTGTCCGGCAGCGGCACCGGAATTTCCCAGCCCTGCCCGCGATAGCGCATATAGGCCACCGTCTCGCACAGGATCGCGCCGTTGGTTCCCTGCGCCACGAACCCCCTTGCCGTTTCCTTCAGCCCCTCGACCAGCCGGTTGAACGCCGCCGGCTCAAAGGCCGACAGACCGATGATCCGCGAGGCCAGCGCCTCATAGCCAAAGGGCGCCTTCAGGAACCCGATGGCCGAACCCACACCCGCCCCCGGCGGCACCAGGCAGCGGTCGATCCCCAGCTTCTCGCACAGCCGCGCGGCGTGCAGCGGTGCGGCCCCGCCAAAGGCCACCATGATGTTGTCCGAGATGTTCTTGCCGTTCTCGACCGCATGGACCCGGGCGGCATTGGCCATGTTCTCGTCCACCACCTCGCAGATGCCAAAGGCCGCGGATTGCGGCGACAGGCCCAGCCTCTCGCCGACATGGCCCGCGATCGCCGCCGCCGCCTGCCCGGTCGACAGCCGGATCACCCCGCCGGCGAAATTGTCGGGGTCCAGTTTGGCCAGCATCAGGTCTGCGTCGGTGATGGCCGGGCGGGTGCCGCCGCGCTGGTAACAGGCCGGCCCCGGCTCGGACCCGGCGGATTCCGGGCCGGTCTGGATCCGCCCCATCGAATCGACCCAGGCGACAGAGCCGCCCCCCGCCCCGATCTCGATCATCTCGATCACCGGGATCGAGATCGGCATCCCCGACCCCTTGGCAAACCGCGTCGTCCGCGCGACCTCAAAGCTGCGGGCCGTCTTCGGCGCGAATTCCTCGATCAGGCAGATCTTTGCCGTGGTGCCGCCCATGTCATAGCTGACCACCTTTTCCAGGCCAAAGCGGCGCGCCACATCGGCGGCAAAGATCGCCCCGCCGGCGGGGCCGGATTCCCACCAGCCGCACCGGAAACTCGGCCGCCGTGGCGACCGAGACCAGCCCGCCCCCCGAATGGATCATGAAGACCGGGCAGGTCGCGCCCTGCGTCTTCAGCCGCTCCTGCAACCGGTCCAGATAGGATGCCATCTGCGGCCGCACATAGGCATTGGCGCAGACCGTGTTGAACCGCTCATATTCCCGCATCTGCGGCGAAACCTCGGCCGAGATCGAGATCGGCACCCCGCAGGCGGCCAGAATGTCGCGCGCGCGCCGCTCATGCGCCGGGTTCAGGTAGGAATGGATGAAGCCGATCGCCACCGCGCCATAGCCGCCGTCGCGGATGACCGGCACCAGCGCCCGCAACGCCGCCTCGTCCAGGGGCGCCAGTTCCGCCCCCGACGCCGCGATCCGCCCGCCGACGGCAAAGCGGTCCTCGCGCGGGACCAGCGGGCTGGGCAGGCGCAGGTTCAGGTCATACTGGTCGAACCGGCTCTCGGTCCGCATCTCGATCACGTCGCGGAACCCTTGGGTGGTGACAAAGGCAACCCTTGCGCCCCGCCGCTCGATCAGCGCATTCGTGGCCAGCGTCGTGCCGTGGATCACGATGCCCAGGTCGCCATAGCCCAGACCGGCCTGGGCCAGCACGATATCGATCCCGTCCAGGATCGCCTGTTCCGGGGCGGCATAATTGGTCAGGATCTTGGTCGAATGGATCTGCGCTCCGACTTCCAGCGCGATGTCGGTAAAGGTGCCGCCGATATCGGCGCCCAGGCGGATTGACGGGGTCATGGGACGTCCTTCTTGCCAAGCGCCGCAGCGCGCATCTGCGACAGGGTCTGGTGCGCCCGCCGAGTATGTCCGACACCCCCCGGCCGCTTAAACAAAGATCGCCAATCCACCGGAAAGTTATTCTTTCGCATCGCCACGGGCCCGACCCGGCTGGCCCGATCATCCCTGCGGCGCGGCAATGGCCATCAGCCCCGCCCGCATGAAGCGGTAAAGCTGGTCGACGATCTCCCCTTCCGGCCCCGCGCTCAGCCGGGTGCCAATGGGCGACGCGGTCTGCCGCGCCAGCACCAACAGCGCACAGGGCGCCACCACGCAGGGCAGGCAACGCCACAGCCGCGGATCATCGGGCAACAGCCCCGTCATCTCGGCCAGGATCGCCAGCACATGCTGCAGCTTTGGCAGGATCTGCTCGGTCTGCAACAGCGCCAGATGCGGGCTCGGCGCCACCACCTCGCGCGCCAGCACCAGCATCGGCCAGCGCGTCCCGATGGCTTGGCTGCCGATCACCATCCGGATCAGCGATTTCAGCTTGTCGCCCGCCGGCGCCCTCGATACCGCCAGCCGCTCCAGCGCCGTGGCATCGATGAAACGGCGATGCGCCTCGGCCAGCAGCGCCTGATACAGCCCCGCGCGGGTGCCGAAATGGTGGTTAATCGTGGCCAGGTCCACCCCGGCCAGCGCGGCAATCTCGGTGCTGGTGGTCTGCTCCAGCCCCTGCGCCGCGATCCGCTGCCCGGCCGCGGCCAGAATCCGCGCCCGCGTCGCCTCACCATCCGACCTGCTGCGCCTTGCCATCCCGTCCCCTCGCCATGCCGCCTCGACAATACCGGACAATTAGATTAAATTCAATTTAGTCTAATCGGACTCAGGGGCGCGCGATGAAGAAGATCCTGGTTGCGGTGCTGGTGCTGGCAATGGCCGCCGGCGGCTGGGTCTGGTGGACGCAGCGCAATGCCGGCGCCGAGCCGACGCTGCGCTTTTCCGGCAACGTCGATATCCGCCAGGTCGCGCTGGCCTTTGATGCCAGCGGCCGCCTGACCCGGCTTGCCGTGCAGGAAGGCGACCGGGTCGCCGCCGGCGACGTGATCGCGCTGATCGACATGGGCGCGCTGGAACTGGAGGCCAAGGCGCAAGAGGCGCTGGTCGAGGCGCAGCACCAGGCCCTGCTGAAACTGCAGAGCGGCGCGCGCGCCGAAGAGGTCTTGCAGGCCCGCGCCACGCTGGCCTCGGCCCAGGCCGCCGAACGTGTGGCGCAACAGGAATTCGACCGGCTGCGCCAGCTTGCCCTGTCGAAAAGTGCCGCCTTCAGCACCCAGGGGCTGGAACAGGCAGAGGCGGCGCTGGAACAGGCCAGGGCCGCCGTGGCCCAGCACCAGGCCGGGCTTGACCTGCTCTTGGCCGGCCCCCGCCCCGAGGAAATCGCCGGCGCCGAGGCGCAGCTTCGCGCGGCCCAGGCGAAACTCGACCTGCTGCACTACCAGATCGCGCAGGGCGTGCTGCAGGCGCCGCAGGCCGGGGTGATCCGGTCCCGGCTGCGCGAACAGGGCGACATGGTGACACCGCAGACGCCGGTCTATGCGCTGGCCCTGACAGACCCGAAATGGGTGCGCATCTACGTCAGCCAGCCCGACCTGGGCCGCATCGTCCCCGGCATGGCGGCGGAGGTGCTGTCCGACAGCTTTCCCGATGCGCCGGTCGCGGGACAGGTCGGCTATATCGCCTCGGTCGCGGAATTCACCCCAAAGGCGGTGCAGACCGACGAGCTGCGATCAAGCCTGGTCTATGAGGTGCATGTCACCGTCGACGACCCCGCCGACCGGCTGCGCCTTGGCCAGCCCGTCACGGTCACGCTGCGGGCCGCGCCATGACGGCACCGGTCGTCACGGCCCACGGCCTGCGCAAGGTTTTCCATGACAAGGCCCAAGGCGCGGTCGTGGCGGTCGACGGCCTGTCCATGGCGGTGCATCCGGGCCGGTTGACGGCGCTGGTCGGCCCCGATGGCGCGGGCAAGACCACGCTGATGCGGATGATCGCGGGCCTCGTGAAACCGGATGCCGGCAGCCTTGCGGTCATGGGGATCGACGTTGCCAAAAACCCGCAGGCCGTGCAGGACCGCATCAGCTATATGCCGCAGCGTTTCGGCCTTTACGACGACCTCAGCGTTCAGGAAAACCTCGACCTCTATGCCGACCTGCACGGCGTCCCGGCGGCCGAGCGCCGGACCCGCTTTGCCCGGATGCTGGAAATGACCGACATGGCCCGCTTTACCGCCCGCCCGGCGGGCAAGCTGTCTGGCGGGATGAAGCAGAAACTGGGGCTGGCCTGCACGCTGGTCCGCGCGCCCGACCTGCTCTTGCTGGATGAACCCAGCGTCGGCGTCGACCCGCTGTCCCGCCGCGACCTGTGGCAGATCGTGCAGCAACTGGTGCAGGATCAGGGGCTCAGCGTCCTGGTCAGCACCGCCTACATGGACGAGGCCGAACGCTGCGCGCAGGTCTATGTGATGAACGCGGGCCGGGTTCTGGCCGACGGCCCCCCGGAAACGCTCCGCGCCCGGGCGCGGGGCCAGACCTTTGTGGCGCCGCCGCCCACCGGAATGCCGGCACGCCAGTTGCAGGCCCGGCTGATCGACGCGCCCGGCGTGATCGTCGACGCCGTGCCACAGGGCGGCGAGGTGCGCTTCATCCGCCAGCCGAGCGCGACTGCGGCCGAAGTCGCCGCGCTCCTGGGCGATGTCCCGGCGGTGGCGCGGGCAGAGGAACTGGAAGACGCCTTCATGATCCTCCTGCGCCAGCAGGTCGCCGCCGCCGCTGCGCGGCCCGCACCTGCGGCCCCCGGCCCGACCGCCCCTGTCCCGACCGCCCCTGTCCCGGCGGGCGCCGCCGACGCCGACCCGGTCATCCGCGTGCGCAACCTGGTGCGCAGGTTCGGCGATTTCACCGCCGTGGCCAGCACCTCCTTTGACGTGGCGCGGGGCGAGATCTTTGGCCTTCTCGGCCCCAACGGCGCGGGCAAGACCACCACCTTCCGCATGCTTTGCGGCCTGCTGCCCGCGACCTCGGGCGACCTGTCGGTGGCCGGGCGCAACCTGCGCACCGCCCGGGCGCAGGCACGGGCGCGCATCGGCTATGTCGCGCAGAAATTCTCGCTCTACGGCAACCTGACGGTCGAGGAAAACCTGCGCTTCTTTGGCGGCGCCTATGGCCTTGCCGGCCGCACCCTGCGCACCCGCATCGCCGACACCCTCGCCCGGTTCGGCCTGGACCCCGCCGCGCCCAGCGGCCAGCTGCCCGCCGGGTTCAAGCAGCGCCTGGCCATGGCGGCAGGCCTGTTGCACCGGCCCGAGATCCTGTTCCTGGACGAACCGACCAGCGGCATCGACCCGCTGGCCCGCCGCGCCTTCTGGCGCACGATCACCGCGCTGGCCGAACAGGGCGTCACCACGGTCATCACCACGCATTTCATGGAAGAGGCCGAGTATTGCGACCGCATCGCCATTCAGGACGCGGGCGAGATGCTGGCCATCGGCACCCCGCGCCAGGTGCGCGAACAGGCCGGCGACGGGGCGGCACGCGACATGAACAGCGCCTTCATCGCCATCGTGGAACAGGCCCGCGCCGCGCGCGGGGCGGCCGCGGCATGACCAGGGCCGCCGCCCCCACCCGGCTGACCGCGCTGATCCGCAAGGAGACGCGGCAGATGCTGCGCGACCGCAGCAACCTGGTCGTCGGGCTGGTGCTGCCCCTGGTCATGGTGCTTCTGTTCGGCTACGGGCTGTCCTTCGACGTCTCCGACGCCCGCATCGCCGTGGCTATGGAAGACCGGGCCATCGCCGCCACCAACGTGGTCACCGGGCTGATCGGCTCGGACTACCTGACCCCGATCTGGACCCATTCCATGCCCGAGGCCGAGGCGCTGATCCGCAGCGGCGCGGCCGATGCCATCATCCGCGTCCCCCCGGATTTCACCCGCGACGTCGCCGCCGGCCACGGCACCCTGCAACTGATCCTGAACGGCGTCGATTCCAGTTCCGCCCAGGCGATCGAGGGCTATGCCAACAGCGCGCTGCAAACCGCGCTCTTGCATATCGCCGACCGCCAGGCCAACCCCGCCGCCACCACCGCCAGCGTGTCGGTGGTGCAGCGCATCTGGTTCAACGAGGCGAATACCAGCACCTGGTTCCTGGTCCCCGGCCTGATCGTGCTGGTCCTGACCCTGATCGGCGCCTTCCTGACCTCGCTCCTGATCGCCCGCGAATGGGAACGCGGCACGCTGGAATCCCTCTTCGTCACCCCGGTCCGCCCGCTGGAGCTGGTGCTTGCGAAACTGGCCCCCTACCTGTTGATCGGCGCCGCCGACCTGGTCATGTGCCTTCTGGCGGCCAGGTTCCTGTTCGGCGTGCCGATGCGGGGCTCTTTGATCCTCATCATCCTGTCCTCGCTGCTTTACCTGCTGGTCTCGCTGGCGCTTGGCCTCGTCATCTCGGGGCTTACCCGCAGCCAGTTCGCCGCCAGCCAGGTGGCCCTTCTGGCCAGCTTCATGCCGGCGCTGATGCTGTCGGGCTTTGTCTTCGATCTGCGCAACGTGCCCCTGGCGATCCAGATCGTCAGCCAGGCCCTGCCCGCCACGCATTTCATGGGCCTGATCAAGACGCTGTTCATGGCCGGCAACTACTGGCCGCAGATCCTGACCGCCAACCTGACGCTTGCCGGCTATGCCGCCGTGCTGATCCTGATCGCGCGCCACACCCTGGCCAAGCGGCTGCGGTGACGCCATGACCGCGCTCTTCCTCTGGCTTTCCCGCACCTTCGCCCTGATCCGCAAGGAGATGCTGGCGCTGCTGAAAGACCCCTCCAGCCGCGCCCTGCTGTTTGCCCCCGCGCTGATGCAGACCCTGCTTTTCGGCTATGGCGCGACCTACGACCTGACCGACGCGCCCTTCGCCGTGCTGGACCAGAGCCGCAGCGCCGCCTCGACCGGGATCCTGGCCCGGATCGAGGGGACGGGCGTCTTTCGCCGCGTCGCCACGCTGCAAGGCTCGGACCAGATCGCCGCGCAGATCGACAGCGGCGAGGCGCTTCTGGTCATCACCTTCCCGCCGGATTTCGCCGACCGGCTGGCCGCCGCGGAACCCGCGCCGATGCAGGTGCTGCTCGACGGCCGCAACTCGGCGACCGCCGGGGCGGCCAGCGCGCAGATCGGCGGCATCGTTGCGGCCTACAACGCCGGGCTGGGCCAGACCTCGCCCGTCACCATCACCCGCCGCGCCTGGTTCAACCCGAACTACGACTCGCGCTGGAACCTGATGCCAGCGATGATCGCCTCGCTTTCGATGTTGCAGACGCTGATGCTGGCGGCGCTGGCGGTGGCGCGCGAACGCGAACAGGGCACCTTCGACCAGCTTCTGGTGACGCCGCTGACACCGGCCCAGATCCTGATCGGCAAGGCGCTGCCGGCCATCGCGGTCGGGCTGGTCCAATCGACCATCATCTTCCTGATCATCCTGCTGTGGTTCCGGATCCCGATGGCCGGGTCGGTCGCCACGCTCTACCTGGGCCTGCTGACCTTTACCACCGCCTCGGTCGGCATCGGGCTGTCGATCTCGGCAGTCTCGGCTTCGATGCAGCAGGCGATGCTCTATACCTTCATGCTGGTGATGCCGCTGATGCTGTTGTCGGGCCTGCTGACGCCGGTGCGCAACATGCCCTGGGTGTTGCAGGTGGCGACCTACGCCAATCCCCTGCGCTTTGGCATAGACACCGTGCGGCGCGTCTATCTCGAAGGCGCCACCCTTGCCGATGTCGGGCCAAACTTCGTGCCGCTTCTGGCCGTGGCCGCCGTCACCCTGCCTCTGGCCGCCTGGCTTTTCCGCAACCGGCTGGCCTAGGGTCAGGCGCCTTTGGCCGGCGGACATGTTTCATCAGCGTCGGCGCCACCCCGAACCGGGCGCGAAAGCTCTTGGAGAAATGCGAGGTGGTGTCATAGCCGCAGGCCGCCGAGATTTCCAGCAGCGTCAGGTCCGTGGTGGCCAGCAGGTTCCGCCCCCGGTCCAGCCGCAGGCCGCGATAGAACTCCCCCGGGGTCTTGCCCGTCGCGCCACGAAACAGCCGCTCCAGGTGGCGCCGGGAATAGCCGGCGGCTTCGGCCAGCTCGTCCATCGACATCGGCGCATCCAGCCGGCTTTTCATCAGGTTGACGCAGGCGATCAGCACCGGATTGCGCGAGGCCATCACCGCCGCGGTGGAACTGCGCTGATGCGCCTCGATCCCCGTCATCGCGGTGCGCAGGCACATGTCGGAAACCGTGGCCGCAAAGGCCGCGCCATAGTCGCCGGCGATCACCGACAGCATCATGTCCGACGCCGCCGCCCCGCCGCCACAGGTGACGATGCGGCCATCCGATTCATAGCGGGCATCCGTGGGGTGCAGGTCGGGAAAAACCTCGGCAAAGCCGGTCTGGTTCTCCCAATGCAGGGTAAAGCGGCGCCCCTGCAACAGGCCGGCCTTTGCCAGCGCGACCGCACCGGTGCAGATGCCGCCGACCGTGCCGCCAAAGCGGTAATGCCGCTGCACCGTCGTGACCACCGGGCCCGCCGCTGCCGCCATCGCCGGGTTGCCGGCGCAGACAAAGATCCGGGTATCCCTGGGCCGTGGCCCGATCTTGCCGTCGACACCGACCGGGATCTGCGACGAACTGGCCACCGGCGCGCCGGTCTCGGACAGGATCTCCCAGGAATACAGCGGCTGCTGCGACAGCTGGTTGGCGATCCGCAAAGGTTCGACCGCCGAGGCAAAGGCCAAAAGCGTGAACCCCTTGACCAGGATAAAGGCATAGGCGCGGGTCGGGCCGGGGTTGTCGACATGCTGGAACGCCGCCCCCATGGGAACCAGCCCTTCCACCCGGTGCTTCTCGATCATCGGAGACATGTCACAGGCACCCGCCCCTTCCAACCCCTGCCCTCCGCCCGCGATACCCCGACTGGCCCGCCGCAGCAACATTTCCCCACACCCAACACGGCGCCGGCCCCCACCACGGGGCCGTTTGCCCATCGGCCTCTGCGGTAAGGGACTAAACCCATGGCGGCGCTTTGGCCGTATTTTGCCACCTTATACGCCGCCCCATTCCGTTCGCCATTGCGTCCTATAATCTTGCATTATCGGATGCGCCAGAGATATGCTGCCCGACATGGAAAAAACGCCCCCAAAACCGCCCTCAGCCCCCTCGCAATACCCCGATCCCGCCGCAGAGGATCAGGGCCAAGGCACCACGATCGCCCTGCCCTCTCAGGTCGCAGGCTCCGGCACGCTGGACCGGCTGGTGGAAACCGCGCGCGACTACGCGCGCGCCGCGGCATCGGAAAACACGCTCAAGGCCTACGCCAAGGACTGGTCCCATTTCGCGCGCTGGTGCCGGCTGCGCGGGGCCGATCCCCTGCCCCCCGCACCCCAGTTGATCGGCCTTTACATCGCCGACCTTGCGGCCCCTGCCGGCAAATCCCCCGCCCTCTCGGTCGCCTCGATCGAGCGGCGGCTTTCCGGGCTGGCCTGGGGCTATGCCCAACGCGGGGCGCGGCTTGACCGGCAGGACCGCCACATCGCCAGCGTCCTCGCCGGCATCCGCCGCAGGCACGCCCGCCCGCCCCAGCAGAAAGAGGCGATCCTGCCCGAAGACCTGCGCGACATGCTGGCCACCCTGCCCCATGACCTGCGCGGCCTGCGCGACCGTGCCATGCTGCTGGTCGGCTTTGCCGGCGGGTTGCGCCGGTCCGAAATCGTCAGCCTCGACCACGGCCGCGACGACACCCCCGACTCGGGCGGCTGGGTCGAGATCCTGGACGACGGCGCCCTGATCACGCTCCGCGGCAAGACCGGCTGGCGCGAGGTCGAGATCGGCCGCGGCAGCAGCGACCAGACCTGCCCGGTCCATGCCCTGTCGCAATGGTTGCACTATGCCCGGATCGACTTTGGCCCCCTCTTCGTCGCCGTCAGCCGCAACGGGCTGAAGGCCACCGATGCGCGCCTCTCGGACAAGCACGTTGCCCGGCTGATCAAGGCCTGCGTCCGCGACGCCGGCCTGCGCCCCGACCTGCCCGAGGCCGACCGCATCCGCCTGTTCTCGGGCCATTCGCTGCGCGCGGGCCTGGCCAGCAGCGCCGAGGTCGACGAGCGGTATGTCCAGAAGCAACTCGGCCATGCCAGCGCCGAAATGACCCGCCGCTATCAGCGCCGGCGCGACCGGTTCCGCGTCAACCTGACCAAGGCCGCGGGGTTGTAACCTTCCCCGCGGGGAAGGTTTCAGCCCAGTTGATCCAGCATCGCCAGCACGGCCTGTTCCAGCCGCCGCCGGTCGACGGTGGTGAAGTCACGCTCCAGCTGGATCTCGAGCTTGCCAAGCGCCGCGACGCATTTGCCGCGGCCTTCGGGGCGGTTGAACTGAAAGCTGGTCTTGGCGCTGACCGGCCTGGCCGCCGGCGTCTGCCGCGCCGGGCCGGGCGCGGGCGCAGGGTCATCCTCGCCCTGCCCCGCCAGCTTGCGCAGCACGCCCAGCTCATCGGCGACGGACCGCATGTCCCAGCCGGCCAGCGCCTCACGCAGGCGCGGCGCCAGGCTGTCGTCCTCCTCCAGCTTGCGGGCCAGCGCCATGCCCAGGGCGCGCGGGATTTCCTCGGCATAGAGCAGGTGCCGCCCCAGCCGCTCCACCACCCGGATGAAGCTGCGGATATAGCTGCGCTTCTGGTAGCCGGCCGACCGGAACAACTCGGCCACCGCCTTGTCCGGGTCGGTCAGCGGGGTCATCGGGTCGGCGGCATAATCCAGCGCCAGCATGGCCATCTCGGCAAAGGAGATGTCCTTGCGCACCAGGTTTTCGTCGACCATCTGGCGGTAGAGCGATTCGATCCCCGCCCCCTGCGGGATCACCGCGGCCGGGATCGCGCCATAGCGGTCGGCATCGCCGGTCTCGGCCAAGAGCGCCTGAAAGGCGGACAGGCGCCGATAGCCCTGCACCAGTTCGTATTGGCCATCGGCGCGCGATTCCAGCCGTATCGGGTTTGACAGGCCCAGCTCGGCGATCGAGGCGGTCAGTTCGGACAGCTGGTCATCGGGGCCCTTCTTGCGGTCGCGCACCAGCTTGGTCATCTCGATCCGGTCCAGCGGCACCAGCTCGACCACCAGGCCCAGCCGTTTCAGCCGCATGTGTTCATGCGCCAGCGCATCGTTCTCGGCCCGGATCGCGGCCTCTATCTCTTGCCGCTCGCGGGTGGTTTCGACCGTCTCGGCGATGGCCGCAGCCATCGGGCCGCGCCGCGCGGGCGGGTCGGAAACCTTCCCCGCGGGGAAGGTTTCGGGGATGGCGGCGACATCGTCCGGCAGGTCGATATCGAACATCCGGCGTTTCTTGCTCATGCCCTGCCCCCTCAGATCTTGTCCCAGGCCACAATGACGCTGGCCTTGAATTCCTCATAGGCGCGGTCAAAGCTGGCCCGCGCCCGCCGCCAGGTTTCCCGCGTCATCTCGCGGTAGTCGATCTCGTAGACCGACGACAGGAACCGGCCCGACTGTTCGACCGCGCGGGTCATCTCGATCGGATGCTCGGCAACATGTGCGCCGAAAACCTTGCGGAAAGCCTCGAACATCGCGCGGTGCAATTCGTTGCCGGGTTCATAGCGCGTCATCAGGAAGCGGATGTCGGCAAAGGCCTTGGGCAATGAAACCTTCCCCGCGGGGAAGGTCTGGCCAAAGCCGGACAGATCCTCGAGCGCCTCGGCCAACTGGCCGATGAAGCTGGTGGTGCTGTCATATTCCCAGTAGCCGGGGCCAGAGGGAATGTAGAGCATGTCGGCGGCAAAGACCGCGTTCATCGACTGATAGCCGATGGCGGGCGGGCAATCGAACAGGATCAGGTCATAGTCGTCGTCGCCCAGCCCGTCGAGATAGCGGCTGACGGCGGCAAAGAACGACCACTCCGGGTTGAGGTGGCGGTACTGCGCGCTGGCGAACTCGACAAAGGCGGCGTTGGCGCAAGAGGGGATGATGTCGATGGTCGACCAGGAGGTGGGCTTGATGAAGTCGGCGTGGCGCAATTCACCCAGGCCCAGGTCGCGGATGCTGGCGGGGATCTGGCGGCGGGGCAGGGCGGTGCCACTGGCGGCCCCGGTGGCGGCGGCGTTCATCCGGTCGGTCTCGCGGATCAGGTCGCGGGCCATGATGCCCCAGACGGTATAATCCTCGGCCACGTCGGTCAGGCCCATCGAATGCGACAGCGTGGCCTGGGGGTCGAAATCGACCAGGAGGACACGGTAGCCATCCAGCGCCGCGGCATGGGCCAGGTGCAGGGCCACGGTCGACTTGCCGGCGCCGCCCTTGAAGTTGGCGACCGCGGCGCGGAAGGCGCGCTTGCCGGCGGGGCGCGCGGGCATCAGCGACTTGCGGTTGATCTTCATCTTGCGGCGCAGGGCGTTGATCTCGTCGAGCGTGAACCAGCGTTGCCGGCCATCGGGCTCGACTTCCCCGCCGGGAAGGTCGGGCTCGGCGGCGAGGCGGCCGCGGAAGGTGGACTGGTTGATCTGGAAGATCAGTTCCGACACCTCCCACGAGGAGAACCGCCGCAGGGTCTTGCGATTCTCGGGGCTGAACGTCTGCTGGCGGATCCAGCTTTGCATCTTGAGCGACTGCGCCTGCAGCCGGGCCAGATCTTCATGGGTGAACATCAGGGATATGTCTCAACGTTAATTCCAGTCGATTTCCGAAATACGCCGGATTTGCACAAATTGCAAAAGCGAAGTTATAGTCCACACAAACCTTCCCCGCGGGAAGGTTTCGCCCGGTTTCGCCCCATGGCCCTGCGCCGGGGCCGCGAATCGGTGCAGGCAAACCTTGCCCCGGCGCGCGGCGGGTTAAGAGACTATATAGGGTGACAGCCCGATCCCCCTTACCGCATATAGAGGGACATTTTCCGGCCAATAGGGGACATTCTGGACGCCCCCTTTAACCAAAGAACCCTTTTCCTTTATCAAGGAGAAAGGGGGCAGAACCCGTCTGGCGAACCTTTGGCTTGACAGAATCGAACCACAGGACGCAAATGGCGAACAACCAGCGAAGAACGTTGGCAGAGAGCTTCTACAGAAGCCGATCAGGCCCGGAGCAGGGCGGCAACGGCCGCCAGAGGACAGGAGAACGCCATGCAGCTTCCCCGGCCCGTCGGGCGCGAGGCGGCGACCCGCAAATATGATATCCTTTCAGCCCTGATGGCATTCGCCCTGTCGCGCGACAAGCATGTGCAGAAACAGGTGCTGCGGATCATGGCGCTGATCACCACGCGCTACAACTGGCAGCGCGACGAATTGTCGATGGGACAGGCCGAGATCGCGCGCCTGTGGTCGGTCGATGAACGCACGGTCAAACGCGAAATGGCGAAACTGCGGGCGCAGGGCTGGCTGGTGACGAAACGGCAGGGCGCGCGCGGCCGGGTCAGCGTCTATGGCATGGACCTTGGCCGCATGATGGAGGACACCCGCCCGGTCTGGCCGCTGATCGGCGCCGATTTCGTCGAGCGGATCGAGCCGGCGGAAAAGACGGCGCCGTCGAACGTGGTGCCGCTGCGCGCCGCGGTGGCGCCGCGCGACGACGGGTCGCTGTGGGCGGCGGTGCAGATGCGGCTGATCGAAAGCGACCCCGCCGCTTTTGGGGCCTGGTTTCACCCGCTGACCGAGGCGGCGACCGGCGAGGGCACGCTGACGCTGGCGGCGCCAAGCCGATTCCATGCCTCTTATGTGATGACGCACCTGCAACCGAAACTGCTGGCCGCGGTGCGGACCACCGACCCGAGCATCGGCGCGGTGCTGGTCATAGGCTAGAAAAACGCCGGTTTAGAGACGATTCCTGCCGTGCCGCGTCGGAAGGGCAGGGCGGCAACTATGTCCGACATAGTTGACACAATGTCAGACATAGTTCAGCCTGAACGCGCAATCGCCAGATCCGGACGCCGATGCCGCAGCACGCCGAGACCGACCTGCCAGACCCCGGCCCGCGCAAATCGCGCGAGGTGCTGCGGCTCTTGGCCGAACTGGTCGAGGCCGAGGGCCTGGGCGTCGGCGACCGCCTGCCCCCCGAAGTGGAGATGGCGCGGCGGTTCGGTCTGGGCCGCTCGACGGTGCGAGAGGCGCTGCGGCAATGGGAAACGCTGGGCATCATCGCGCGCAACAAGGGCGCGGGCACGCGGATCGTGACCGAGATTTCCACCCGCTCGCTGCACCTGCCGCTGACGGTGCAGATCGAGGCCGACAGCCTGCACCGGATGCTGGAGGTGCGCCGCCCGCTGGAGATCGAGGCGGTGCGGCTGGCGGCGCGGCAGGCCAGCCCGGCGGCAAAGCGGCTGATCGGGCAGCGGATGGCCGAACTCTTGGCGGTGCATGCGGCGGGCGAAGACTGGCGGCCGGCCGACTATCTGTTTCACGCGGCGATCCACGAGGCGACCGGCAACCCGCTGTTCGCCAAGCTGATCAGCCAGATCCACCGGGGCTTTCACGACATATATGACGCCCCCTTTGGCCAGCCCCAGCTGGGCCATGCCACCATTCCGATGCACCGGGCGCTGGCCGAGGCGATCATCGCCGGCGATGAGCCGATGGCGGTGCAGGTAATCACGCGCATCCTGTCCGATGTGGACGAGGCCGCGACCGAGACAGCACGAGGAACCAATGCCTGACCCCGAGACCCGCCCCGACCTGGCCACCCTGCTTGCCGCCGTCGGGGACGGGCAGGGCGGGTCGATCACGCCGCCGATCTATCAGACCTCGCTGTTTTCGTTCGACAGTTTCCAGGATTTCGAGGACCGGATGGCCGGTCGCAGCGACCAGGCGATGTATACGCGGGTGCAGAACCCCACGGTCGCGGCCTTTGAAAAGATGATGGCCACCGCCGAGGGTGCAGAGGCGGGGGTTGGCTTTGCCTCGGGCATGGGGGCGATTTCGGCGGCGCTGATGGCGTTCCTGCGGCCGGGCGACCGGGTGGCCTGTGTCGAGCATGTCTATCCCGACACCTACCGCTTCATGGAGCGGATCCTGCGGCCCTTTGGCATCGAGGTCAGCTATCACCCGCTGCGCGACCTGGAGGAGGACGCCGACCTGCTGGCGGGGGTCAAGCTGGCCTATCTGGAAAGCCCGACCTCGGTGGTGTTCCAGGTGCTGAACCTGCCCAAGGTGGCGGCCCATGCGCGGCGCCATGGCGTGATCACCATGATCGACAATTCCTGGGCGACGCCGGTGTTCCAGCGGCCGATCGAGCTGGGCGTGGATATCGTGATCCATTCGGCGTCGAAATACATCTCGGGCCATTCCGATACGGTGGCGGGCGTGGTGGTGGGGTCGAAGGCGCATATGGCGGCGCTGCGCGACCTGTCGCTGCCGCTGTTCGGGGCCAAGCTGGCGCCGTTCGAGGCGTTCCTGCTGTTGCGCGGGTTGCGCACGCTGGTGCCGCGGATGCGCCAGCACGAGGCGACGGCGGGGATGTTCGTCGACCGGCTGGCGGCCCTGGGCTGCGTGCGGCGGGTGAATGCGCCGGGTGCCAATGCGGTGCCGGGGCTGAGCGGGCGGTCGGGGCTGATGTCGGTGGAATTCGATGACAGCGTGCAGGTGGCCCGGCTGGCCGACGGGCTGCGGCATTTCCGGCTGGGCGTCAGCTGGGGCGGGTTCGAGAGCCTGATCCTGCCGGCGGGCGTGGGGCTGGCGCAGGCCGGGGCCTTCAACTCGATGCAGAAATTCGGCGTCTCGCCGAACCTTGTGCGCCTCAGCCTTGGGCTGGAGGCGGCGGAAGACCTGTGGGCGGATTTCGAGGCCGCCTTGCAGCACAGCAGAACCTGAACCAACGGATGCAAGGGAGGAACAAGATGAAAAAGATTTTCACTGCGGCCGGGCTGATGGCCCTGCTGATGGGCAGCACGGTCGACGCCGAGACGCTGAAGCTGGTCGAGGTGATCACCAGCCCCGAGCGGACCGAGACGCTGAAAGGCATGGTCGACGGCTACAAGGCGGCCAATCCGGGCGTCGAGGTCGAGATCATCTCGGTGCCCTGGGGGCAGGCGTTCGAGACCGTGGCGACGATGATCGCCGGCGGCGACGTGCCGGACGTGATCGAGATGCCCGACACCTGGCAGGCGCTGTACGCCGATCAGCTGATGCCGCTGGATGAGCGTATCGCCGGATGGGAACATGGCGCGACGCTGACCGGCAAGACCATGGACATGGGCAAGCTGGCCAATGGCAAGATGACCATGATCCCCTACGGGTTCTATCTGCGGGCGATGTTCTACAACAAGAAGCTGCTGGCCGAGGCCGGCGTGGCCGAGCCGCCGAAGACCATGGACGACTTCATGGCGGCGTCCGAGGCGGTGTCGAAGCTGGAGGGCAAGTACGGCTATTGCCTGCGCGGCGGGCCGGGGGGCACCAACGGCTGGATCATGATGGCCGCCACGATGAACGGCAGCAACGAGTTCTTTACCGAGGACGGCAAGAGCCGGATCAACGAGCCGGGGTCGGTCGCCGGCATCCAGTTCCTGATGGACCTCTACCAGAAGGGCTATGCGCCGAAGGACAGCGTCAACTGGGGCTTCAACGAGATCGTCGCCGGGTTCTATTCCGGCACCTGCGCCTTTCTGGACCAGGACCCCGACGCGCTGATCGCCATTGCCGAGCGGATGCCGGCCGAGGATTTCGCGGTGATCCCGATGCCGGTCGGCCCGGCGGGCAAGGCGTTTCCGACGATCGGCTTTGCCGGCTGGTCGGTGTTCGACACCACCGCCAGCCCGGATGCGGCCTGGAACCTGGTGGCCTGGCTGTCCTCGCCCGAGGCGAACGCCACCTGGGCCAAGCGGGTGGGGGTGATCCCGATCCATCAGGGCGCCGACCGCGACCCCTTCTTCCAGACCGAGCAGTTCAAGGGCTGGTTCGAGGAGCTGAACTCGGACAACTATGTGCCGACGATCATGCCGACCTACCTGGAGCAATGGGGCTATTTCGCCTCGACCGTGCTGAAGGACAGCGCGCAAGAGGCGCTGCTGGGCCAGAAGACGGCGCAGGAGCTGGGCGATGAATGGGCCGGCTTCCTGACCGACGAATACGCGGCCTGGAAAGCCAAGCAGTGAACCAGACCGCCAACAGGGCGCCCGGAGAGATCCGGGCGCGCACCTCGCTGTATTGGCGCTATCTGGTAGAACCCTACCTGTACCTGACCCCGGCGATCATCCTGATCGCGCTGGTCATGCTGGTGCCCCTGGTCATCGGCATTTCCTATTCGTTCCATTCGATGATGCTGATCCGCCCGAAGGACGCGGAATGGGTCGGGCTGGCCAATTATGCCGCGCTGTGGCGCGATGCGAAATTCTGGATCGCGCTGGAAAACACGCTGGTCTGGACCTTTGGATCGCTGTTCTTCCAGTTCTTCCTGGGTCTGGGGCTGGCGCTGTTGCTGAACACGCATTTCACCGGCAAGCGGCTGTTTCAGGCGCTGGTCTTCCTGCCCTGGGCGGTGCCCACGTTCCTGAGCGCGCTGGTCTGGGCCTGGCTGTTCAACCCCACCATCGGCCCCTTGCCGCACTGGCTGGCCGCACTTGGCCTGTTGTCCGAGCCCTACAACATCCTGGGCGACCCCGATCTGGCGATCTGGGGCCCTATTGCCGCGAACATCTGGTTCGGCGTGCCGTTCTTTGCCATCACGCTCTTGGCGGCGCTGCAATCCATCCCGGCCGACCTGTATGAGGCGGCCGAGATCGACGGGGCCAGCCGCTGGCAATGCTTTACCAAGATCACGCTGCCGTTCCTGGCGCCGATGATCGCCATTACCGTGATGCTGCGCACCATCTGGATCGCCAATTTCGCCGATCTGATCTTTATCATGACCGGCGGCGGGCCGGCCAATTCCAGCCAGATCCTGTCGACCTATATCTTTACCACGGCGTTCAAGAAGCTGGATTTCGGCTATGCCTCGACGCTGGCGGTGGCGTTGCTGCTGCTGCTGTTCCTCTACGCGGTGGTGGTGCTGGTGCTGCGCCGCAAGCTGGTGAGGATCTAGCCATGGCGCTGCACAGGTCGAACCCATGGGCAGGCGCGGGCAAGGGGCTGGCGATTGCCTTCTATCTGGCTTTCGCGCTGTTCCCGCTGTTCTGGCTGATCAAGATCGCCATCACGCCCGACCAGCTGATCTATACCGAGGGCACGGCGATCTGGCCCAGCGAGCTGACGCTGGACAATTTCCGCAAGGTGGTCTGGCAGTCGGATTTCCTGCGCTTCTTTGGCAATTCGCTGCTGGTGTCGCTGACTACGGCGGCGGTGACGACGCTGATCGCGGCTGCCTCGGGCTATGCGTTCTCGCGGTTCGAGTTCCGGGGCAAGCGGCTGGTGATCGCGGTGATGCTGCTGACGCAGATGTTCCCGCTGCTGATGATCATCGCGCCGATCTACAAGATCGTGGCCAGCCTGGGGCTGCTGAATTCGCTGTCCAGCCTGATCCTGGTCTATACCGCCTTCAACATCCCCTTTGCGACCTTTCTGATGCAGTCGTTCTTTGACGGCATTCCCAAGGATCTGGAGGATGCCGCGATGATGGACGGCTGCACGCGGTTTCAGGCGCTGCGACTGGTCATATTGCCGCTGACGCTGCCGGGGCTGGGGGCGACGCTGGGGTTCATCTTTACCGCCGCCTGGAGCGAGGTGCTGTTCGCGCTGATGCTGATCCGCAGCAATGACGCGATGACCTTTCCGGTGGGGCTGTTGACCTTTGTTTCGAAATTCTCGGTGGACTGGGGGCAGATGATGGCGGCGGGGGTGCTGGCGCTGGTGCCGTCCTGCCTGTTCTTCGTGTTCATCCAGCGCTACCTGGTCCAGGGGCTGACCTCTGGCGCGGTGAAAGGATAGGGGATGGCCAGGCTGGAGCTGACGGGCGTGGAGAAACGCTATGGCACGATGGAGGTGCTGCGCGATATCGACCTGTCGATGGAGGATGGCGAATTCATCGTGCTGGTGGGGCCATCGGGTTGCGGCAAGTCGACGCTGTTGCGGATGATCGCCGGGCTGGAGCCGATCTCGGGCGGGGATTTCACCATTGACGGGGTGCGGATGAACGAGATCGCCCCGCGCGACCGCGACATTGCGATGGTGTTCCAGTCCTACGCGCTTTACCCGCATATGGATGTGGCGCGGAACATGGGGTTTTCCATGGAAATCCGCGGCGAGGGGGCCGAGGTGCGGCGGGGCAAGGTGGCGGCGGCGGCGCAGACGCTGGGGCTGTCGAAGCTGGTCGACCGGCTGCCGCGGGCGCTGTCGGGCGGGCAGCGGCAACGGGTGGCGATGGGCCGCGCCATCGTGCGCAAGCCCAAGGCCTTCCTGTTCGACGAGCCGCTGTCGAACCTGGATGCGGCCTTGCGGGTGGAAATGCGGATGGAGATAGCGCGGCTGCACCGGCGGCTGGGCGCGACGATGATCTATGTGACGCATGACCAGGTCGAGGCGCTGACCCTGGCCGACCGGATCGTGGTGCTGCATGCCGGCGTGATCCAGCAGGTCGGCACGCCGCTGGAGTTGTACGAGACGCCGGCGAACCGGTTCGTGGCGCAGTTCATCGGCTCTCCCACGATGAACGTGGTGCCGGTGACGGCGGCGCCGGGCGGGGTGCGGCTGGGCAATGGCGTGACGGTGGCGCTGCCGGGCCTGTCCGGGGCGGTGGCCGACCTGGGGATGCGGCCCGAACATCTGGATGTCACCGCCCCCGAGGCGGGCGAGATGACGGGCCTGGCCGACGTGGTCGAGCATCTGGGCTCGGACACCAACATCCTGGCGCAGGTCGAGGGCGTCGGCCCGCTGATGGTGCGCCAGCATGGCCATGTGGCGCTGCGCGCGGGCGACCGGCTGGGCATCCGGCTGCAGTCGGGCAAGGCGCATGCCTTTGATGCCGCCGGCCGGGCGCTGCGGCGCGGCTAGGCCGGCAGGGACAGGCCGGCGCTGGCCGCAAGGGCGGAAAGCCGCGACCAGAGGGCGTCGGCCAGCGGCACGCCTTCGGCCATTGCCTTGCGGCGGCGGGCGGCGGCCTGGTCGCCCGGCACGCGCACCGGACGCGCCGGATCTGCCGGCGGATTGGCGCGGCAGGCGGCGGCGATATGGTCGGACTGTTCGGTAAAGGCGTCGAGGCCGGCAAAGGCGGCCGGGTCGATCACCTGCAGGAAGGCGCTTTGCGCCAAGGGCCCGGCCGGCACATTGGCGCGGCCGCGCCCCGAGAGCCCCTGGCCCATCAGGTCGACCATCAGCGCCAGGCCATAGCCCTTGTGCCCCTTGAGCGCGCCGCCCAGGGCCATGAGCGTGCCGCCGCGTTCCGTCAGTTCCCGGGGGTCGTCCGAGGGCTGGCCGGTGGCGGTCAGGAGCCAGGGTTCAGGGAAGCGCCCGCCCTGGGCCGCAAGGGTCTGGGTCATGGTGGTCGTGGTGATCGAGGCGGAAACGTCGATCAGGATCGGGTCGCCCGAGGTCGGGAAGCCGGCGGCCAGCGGATTGGGCGTCAAGAGCGCGCGGGTGCCGCCGAAGGGCGCGACGCGGGCGGCGGCCGGGTTCGAGACGGAAATCTGCGCGATCAGGCCGCGGTCGGTGGCGCGGGCCAGAAAGGCCGCCAGCGCGCAGGTGTGATGCGCGGAATGGATCGCCGCCGTCACCACGCCATGTTGCGCCGCCCGGTCGCAGGCCAGGTCCAGCGCCTGCCGCAGAAGATAGGCACCGGGCAACTGACGGCCGTTCCAGACGAAACAGGCGCCGCGGTCCGACGTGACCTCGGGTTCGCCATCGCGGGCCATGCGGCCGGCGGCCAGTTCGTCGAGATACCAGGGGATCAGCCCGACGCCATGGGTATCGTGGCCGATCATGTCGCCCATGACCAGGATCTCGGCCGTGGCCTCGGCCAGGTGCGGCGCCAGGCCATGGGCCTGCAACAGGGCCGCGGCAAAGACACGCAGGGTTTCGGGCATAATCTGGGGCATGGCGGTCTGGCCTTGGGGCAGGGGTGGGGATATAGATACTAATATATTAGTGCAGGGCCTGTTGCAACCACCCGCGCGCCCCGGCAGACTCGGGCCCCGGGAGACCCGGCCTAGACCAAGAGGAAGGCATGACGCAAAGTTCGGATCTGGCAGAGGTGCTGCACCGCTTTGGCCCCTTGGGGGTGCATGTCGGCGTGCCGCAATCGGCGGCGGGGCGGGCGCTGGACGCCCTGCGCCAGCGCATCATCGGCCTGAACCTGCCGCCCGACACGGTGCTGTCGCGCAGCGAGCTGGCGGCGGAATACAGCGTCAGCCAGACGCCGCTGCGCGAGGCGCTGCAAAAGCTGGAATCCGAGGGGCTGGTGGATATCTATCCGCAATCCCGCACGGTGGTGACGCGGATCGACCCGGCACAGATCCGCGAGGCGCATTTCCTGCGGTTGGCGGTCGAGACCGAGGTGATGCGGCGGCTGGCCGAAACCGCGGACCCGGCGCTGATCTCGCGGCTGAAGACGCTGTTGGCCCTGCAAGAGGCGCTGGCGGGGAACCGCGCCGAATTGCCGGCGTTTCAAGAGCTGGACGAGCTGTTCCACCAGACGATGATGGTGGCGGCGGGGCAGCCGGGTCTTTATGCGCTGTTGCGGTCGCGGTCGGGGCACCTGAACCGGCTGCGGCGGCTGGACCTGCCGGGCGAGGGCAAGATCCGCCATATCCTGGAAGGCCATCGCGCCATCGTCGCGGCGCTGGAGGCGCATGACCCCGAGGCGGCGCAGGCGGCGCTGCGGCATCACCTGAGCCAGACGCTGGGGCGGCTGGATGTGCTGCGGCAGGAACACCCCGAGTTCTTTACCGCCTGAGTGGCGGCGCCGGGCGTTACAGCGATCCGCCGCCGCACAGCACGATCTGCTGGCCGGTGATGTTGCGGGCGGCATCAGACAGCAGGAAGGCCACGGTGCCGGCGACCTCGGTCGGCTGGATGAAGCGGCCCATCGGCGGGGTCCGTGGCGGCTCGCCCCGGCGGGCGGGGTCCTGCAACATGGGCGTGTCGGTGGCGCCGGGGGCCACGATGTTCACCGTGATCCGGCGCGGCGCCAGTTCGGCGGCGACCGAGCGGGCAAGCCCGGTCAGCGCCGATTTCGACGCGGCATAGAGCGAGCGGCCCGCCGCGCCCTGGGCGACACGGCTGCCGATCAGGACGATGCGGCCGCCCTCGGGCATCTGCGGTGCCAGCGCCTGGATCAGCTCGGCCGCGACGGCGACGTGCAGCCGCCACATCGCGGCGCCGTCGGCCAGGTCCATCGTGGCGTGGGGGCCGACGCGCAGCAGGCCGGCGGCATGGATCACGGCGTCGAACGGCCCCAGGCCGGACAGCGCGGCGCGGGTGGCCTCGGGGTCGGTCAGGTCGACCGGCACATGGGCGATGCCGGGGGCGGGGGCGCTGCGGCACAGGCCGGTGACCTGCCAGCCGCCGGCGACCAGACCGGCGGCGATAGCGGCGCCGATGCCAGAGCTGGCGCCGGTGACCAGGGCGCGGGGCATGGCGGCCCCCTCAGTTCACGGGGGTCAGCAGCGGCCGCCCGGCGTAATGGGCGGCCAGGTTGTCGACCACCAGCTGCGCCATGGCGTTGCGGGTTTCGACCGTGCCGCTGGCATGGTGCGGAAACAGCGTCACGTTCGGCAGCGCGGTCAGCGCCGGATCGGGGTTCGGTTCGTTCCAGTAGACATCCAGCGCGGCGGCGCCCAGCCCGCCATCGCGCAGCGCGGCGATCAGGGCGGTTTCGTCCACCACCGTGCCGCGGCTGACATTGACCAGCGTGCCCTGCGGCCCCAGCGCGCGGATCACCGCGTCACCGATCAGGTTCCGGGTGCCGGCGCCACCGGCGACGATCACGATCAGCGCATCGGCCCAGTCGGCCAGTTTCAGCAGGTCGGGCTGGTAGGGCAGGTCCAGGCCCCGGCGTTCGGAGCGCGAGAAATAGGCGACCTCCAGCCCCATGGCCCGTGCCCTGGGCGCGATGGCCTGGCCGATCTGGCCCATGCCGACGATGCCCAGCCGCTTGCCCTTCAGCGAGGATTGCAGCGGAAACATGCCCTGCCGGCCCCAGTCACCCGAGGCCACATAGGCATGGGCCGCGACCAGGCTGCGGCGCGATGCCATCAGGAGCAGCATCGCCATGTCGGCCACGTCGTCCGACAGCGCCTGAGATGTGTTGGTCAGCCGGATGCCGCGTTCGGTCAGCGCCTCGACGTCGATGGTCTCGTAGCCGGCCGAGGAACAGGCGACGACGCGCAGGGCGGGCAGGCGTTCGATCATCTCGCGGGGCAGGGCGGCGTGGCCGTTGGTGACGATGGCCTGGCAGCGCTGGCCGGGGCCGTCCAGCATGGCCTCGCGCCCCGCCGCGTCGGCAAGGTCATAGCGGTGCAGCGTGTAGGCGGCCTCGAGCATGGCCAGTTGCGGCGCCAGCGTGGGGTAGAGGACAAGGACATCGGGTTTCATGCGGGTGCTTTCTCGGCGGCCTTTCCGGCGTGGCGGGCGGCGCGGCGTTCGGCCTGGATGGCGGGGTCGGGGTCCAGCGAGGCGGCCAGCAGGTTGCGGGTATAGGCCTGGCGCGGGGCGTCGAAGATCTGCCGCACCGTGCCCTGTTCGACGATGCGCCCGCCCTGCATCACGATCACCCGGTCGGCGAAATCGCGCACCACCGGCAGGTCATGCGCGATGAAGATGTAGGACAGGCCCAGCCGCCGCCGGAGGTCGGCCAGCAGCTCGATCACCTGCGCCTGGATCGAGACATCCAGCGCCGACACCGCCTCGTCGCAGATGATGATGCGGGGTTCCAGCGCCAGCGCGCGGGCGATGGCGATGCGCTGCCGCTGGCCGCCGGAAAACTGGTGCGGATAGCGGTGCATGTGTTCGGGCAAGAGCCCGACCTGCTGCAACAGCTCGGCCACGCGCGATTTCCACTGCGCCCGGGGCAGGATCTCGGGGTGGATCACCCAGGCCTCGGCGATCAGGTCATGCACCGACATGCGGGGGTTCAGGCTTTGCGTCGGGTCCTGGAACACCATCTGGATGTCGCGGCGCATCTTGTAGAGATCGCGGGGCGACAGGCTGAACAGGTCGGCGCCCTTGTAGAGCGCCCGGCCGCCGCTGGGTTCTTCCAGCCGCAGCAGGCATTTGGCCAGGGTGGACTTGCCCGAGCCGCTTTCCCCGACGATGGCGACGACCTCGCCTTCCTCGAGCGCGAAATCCGCCGAGGCCAGCGCGGTGAAATCGCCGTATTGCTTGGTCAGCCCAGAGACCGCCAGCAGGGGTTCCGCCGCCGGCCGGTCGGGCGGCATCTCGCCCTTGCCGGGGGCGGCGGCGATCAGGCGGCGGGTATAGGGATGCTGCGGATTGGCGTAGACCGCGGCCGCGCTGCCCTGTTCGACGATCTCGCCGCCGTTCATTACCACGACGCGGTCGGCCACCTCTGCCACCACGCCCAGGTCATGGGTGATGAGCAGAAGGCCCATGCCGGTTTCTTCCTGCAGCTTTTCCAGCAGGTCCAGGATCTGCGCCTGCACCGTCACGTCCAGCGCGGTGGTCGGTTCGTCCGCGATCAGGATGTCGGGACGCAGCGCCAGCGCCATGGCGATCATCAGCCGCTGGCGCTGACCGCCGGAAAACTGGTGCGGATATTTAGCCGCCGAGGCGGCGGGGTTCGGGATGCCGACCTTTTCCAGCAGGGCCAGGGTTTCCGTCCGGGCCTGGGCGCGGGGGGTGCCATGGATGACCATGGTTTCCTCGATCTGCCAGCCGACGGTATAGACCGGGTTCAGGTGCGACAGCGGATCCTGGAAGATCATGGCGATGCGCTTGCCGTTGATGTTGCGGCGTTCCTCGCGGCCCATCTTCAGCAGGTCGCGGCCCTCGAACAGCAGCTCGCCGCTTTCGATCTGGCCGGGCGGGCAGTCGATCAGGTCCATGATCGCGCTGGCCGAGACCGACTTGCCGCTGCCGCTCTCGCCCAGGATCGCCAGCACCTCGCCGCGGTCGAGATGCCACGAGACGTTGCGCACGGCGCGGACCGGGCCGCGGGCGGTGTGGAAGGTGACAGAGAGGTTGCGCACCTCGAGCAGGTGATCAGCCATTCTTGCGGTCCCCCTTTGCCGATCTGGCAATTTCCAGCCGCCAGCGTTGTTGCGGATCAAGCGCCACCCGCAGCCAGTTGGACAGAAGGTTCAGCGACAGGGTGGTGAGGATGATGGCAAGGCCGGGCCAGAACGACAGCCACCAGGCATTGGTCAGGTATTGCCGGCCCTGGCTGACCATCAGGCCCCAGGTGATTTCCGGCGGCTGGATGCCGATGCCAAGGAAGGACAGCGAGCTTTCGGCCAGCATGACGAAGGCGAAATCCAGCGTGGCGATGGTCAGGATCGTGGGCAGCGCCACCGGCAGGATGTGGCGAAAGATGATGCGCGCATCCGAGGCGCCCATTACTTGCGCCGCCTGGACGAACATTCGTTCGCGGATTTCCAGCACTTCGGCGCGGGTGGTGCGCAGATAGACCGGGATCCGGGTGATGGCGAGGACCAGCACGATGTTCGCCGCCGAAGGTTCGAGCATGTAAAGCACGATGACGGCCAGGAGGAGCGAGGGGAAGGACATGATCACGTCGGCCAGCCGGGGAATGATCTGTGCCCAGCGGCCGCGCGAATAGCCCGCGACCAGTCCCAGCGCGGCGCCGACCACCATCGAGGCCAGGACGGCGCCGGCGGCGATGGCCATGGTGTTGCGCGCCGCAACGATGATGCGCGCCAGGAGCGGCCGGCCAAGCGCGTCGCCGCCCAGGAACAAAAGCCAGCCGTTCGACAGATCGAAGGGCGGCGCATTGCGGCCGCGCAGGTTCTGCTTGGTGGCGACCGCGTCCAGGAGCATCGGCCCGACCAGCGCGCAGGCCACCACGATGGCGAGGAAGATCGCGGCCAGCGTGGCCGGCTTGTCGGCCCAGAGCATGGACAGGAAGGCGCGCAGCTTGCCCTTTTCGGGGGCGTCCGCAGAGGTGGGGGTGGTATCTGCCATGGTCATCTCAATACCGGATCCGGGGATCAAGCACCGCATAGGCGATGTCGATCAGGATGTTCATCAGGAAGATCGCGAAGGCGGTGACCATGATCGAGGCCAGAACCACGGCAAAGTCGCGTTGCAGGATCGAGTCGATCATCAGCTTGCCGACACCGGGAAAGCCGAAGATGGTTTCCACCACCACCGCGCCGTTCAGCAGGCCGGCCGCCTGGTCGCCGATCACGGTGATGACCGGCAGCATGCCGTTGCGCAGCGCATGGACGAAGATCACCGGGCGGGGCCGCACGCCCTTGGCGCGGGCGGTCTTGACATAGGCCGAGGACAGCGCGGTGATCATCGAGCCGCGCACCACCTGAAGGATCAGGCCGAAGGGGCGGATGAACAGCACGGCGATGGGCAGCACCCAGTGCCAGACGGTGCCGGTGCCGGACGTGGGCAGCCAGCCCAGATGCACCGAGAACAGCACGATGGCGACGATGGCGATCCAGAAATCCGGGGCCGAGGCGCCGATCAGCGAAAAGAAGGTGGCGATGCGGTCGAACAGCCCGCCGACGTTGAAGGCCGCCAGCGCGCCGAAGACGATGGCCGCAAGCGAGACCAGAACCATGGTGATCAAGGCCAGCGTCAGCGTCCAGGTGAAGGCTTCGAGAACCACCTCGAGCGCGGGGCGGGACTTGCGGATGCTGTCGCCGAAGTCCAGCGTCAGCAGGTCGCCGACATAGCGGAAGAACTGCACCAGAAGCGGGTCGTTCAGGCCATGCAGGTTGCGGAAATTCTCGCGCGCTTCAAGGCTGGCGTCGACCGGCAGGTAAAGCTGGGTGGGATCGCCTGTCAACCGCGACAGGAAGAACACCATCACCACCAGGACCAGCAGCGACACGGCGCTGGCCGCCGCCCGTTTGGTCAGGAATTTCTGCATCTTTCCCCCCCTTTGGACCCATCCGGAATGAAAAGGCGGCGGCAGGGTTTCCCGTGCCGCCGCCCGATCCGGTCAGATCATTTGAACTTGATCTGCGACAGCTGAAGCTCGCTGTTGGTGGCGATGGTGGGCACGAAGTCCAGCTTTTCCGACACGCGGCTGAAGCCGACCATGTGGAACAGGAACACGTCGGCGACGATGTCCTCGTGGACCTTCTTGAACACCGGCTGCCAGGCGGCACCGCGGGCGTCGCCGGTCGCGGCGGTCGCATCGGCGATCATCTTGTCCAGATCGGCGTCGCAGATGCCGGACTGCAGGCCCTCGCAGGCGTACTTGAAGTACATCGAGAACACGGGGTCGCCGCGGTTGTTGTCATGCATGGCCATGACCATGCGCGGGCCGCGGTCTTCGGCGAAGGGCTTGGAATAGACCTGCACCCATTCGGCCACTTCCATCATGTTCAGCTTCACGTTCAGGCCGACATCGGCGAACATCTGCTGCAGGGCCTCGCAGACCTCGGTCACGTTCGGGAAGTTGCCGATGCGGCAGACCATCTCGATTTCGGCGTCGACCGGCACGCCGGCGGCGCGGGCTTCCTCGACCAGGGCCTTGGCCTGCTCGGGGTCGAAGGGCCAGGGTTGCAGGTCGGGGTTGGAACCCAGGGTCGAGGGCACCACCATGGCGACGGCCTTCTGCGCATCGGCCGGGATCAGCGTGCCGAGGAAGGCATCGCGGTCGACCGCCAGGTTCATCGCCTTGCGGACGCGGACATCGTTCAGCGGCGCGATGGTGTTGTCGACGCGCAGGTAGGTGGTTTCCGAGTTCGGATAGCTGAAATCGGTCGCCGCGTTGGTGGCGTCGTTCTGGTTGATCAGCGGGACGATGTCGGCCTCGCCGGTGGTGACCATGGCGGCGCGGACGGCATCATCCGAGCGGAAGACATAGGTCGCCTTGGTGACGGCGGGCTTTTCGCCCCAATAGCCGTCGCGCGCGGTCAGGACGATGCTCTGGCCGGCGTTCCATTCGGTCATCTTGTAGGGGCCGGTGCCGATGGGCTGCTTGACGAATTCCATCGGGGTTTCGGCCGGGACGATGGTCAGGGTCGACATCAGCAAGGGCAGGATCGGCTGGGCCGGGTCAGAGGTGATGTCGACGGTCAGATCGTCGACCGGCTCGACGGTGATCTTCATGCCGCCGAAGAATTTCGCCCCGATCTCGCAGGTCAGCGCCTCGGAAACGGTGCGTTCCATCGAATGCTTGACGTCGGCGGCATCAAAGGCGGTGCCGTCGGAAAAGGCGACGCCGGCGCGCAGCTTGAAGCGCCAGGTGTCCTCGTCGACGGCCTCCCAGCTTTCGGCGAGGCGCGGCTTGAGCTGGCCATTGGTCGGGTCCAGCTCGGTCAGCGTCTCGGAGATGTTCTGCAACAGCACGCGGCCGATGTTCGACTGCGAGGACATGCAGGGCTCGACGACTTCGAGTTCCTCGTTGAGCGCGATGGTGATCTCGCCCTCGGCGAAAGCCGGGGCGGCGATGGTCAGGGCGGCGATGCCCCCCAACAAACGGGCTGTGGTGTGACGCAAGACTTCCTCCATGTCGCTACAGCGTTGTTCTTTCCGGATCGGCTGCGCTGTTACAGCCGGCCCATACCCGTGCCGAATCTCCTCCCGGCGGCGGGCGACGTCTGATATATTAGTGCATCAAATAACCCCAGCATAGCCGTGGTTGATGCACCGTGATACAAAAACACTATCAATACCCCCTGCCCGGACTATCATTGCGCCGGCGGCAGCGGGCTGCGTTCGCGGCGGGTGGCGGCCATGATCATGGTGGCGACAAAGATCACCGCCGCCCCGGCCCAGGTGGACAGGCCGGCGGATTCCTGGAACAGCACAAAGGCCAGGATCGCCACGAAGGGCAGGCGAAGAAAGTCGATCGGCGCGACCAGAGAGGCATCGGCCAGTTGGAAGGCGCGTGTGACCATGGTCTGGTTCACCGCGCCAAGCGCCCCCTGCACCGCCAAGAGCGCCCAGTGATAGGGCGAGGGGTTCTGCCAGACCAGCAGCGCCGGCAGCGCCGCCAGCGGCACCGAGACGATCAGGTTCCAGGCCACCAGCGTATCGGTCTTGTCGCGCCTGGCCATGGACTTGAGCATCAGCTGGATCACCGCGGTCAAGAGCGCGCCCAGAAGCGCCAGCCCCAGCGCCGTGGAAATCTTCATCCCGGCGGCCCAATCGGGTTTCAGCACGATCAGCACGCCGACAAAGCCCAGGCCGACGGCCAGAACCCGCACCGGCTGTGGCCGTTCCTTGAAGAAGAACCAGGCGCCGACCGTCACGAACAGCGGCGCGGCAAAGCCGATCGAGGTGACATCGGCCAGCGGCGCCTCTGCCAGCGCAAAGAACACCGCGATCAGCGACCCCAGCTTGAGTGCGGCGCGCAGCACATGCATCAGCCGGTATTCCGTCTTCAGCATGGCGGGGCGCGACAGGATCCAGGGCAGCATCGCCAGCAGGCCGAAGGAGGTGCGGGTCAGGCCGATGATGAAGGGATGCACCTCTTTTGCCAGCAGCCGCACGATCACGGCGTCGACGGCGTTGATCACGCCCACGGTCATCATCAGCAGGACGGCCACCAGCGCCGCGCGGTCGCGCAGGGCGGGATCGGCGGGGGATGGCGGCGTGGCGGACATCGGCATCTCGGCTGTTGCGGGTGCCAAGGACCATGAGGGCAAGCGTAAAGTTTGTCAACAAGTGAAAGGCTTCGGGCGGACCTTCGTTTCGGGCGTAAAAAATAATACCCGAAAAACAAAGCGATAGAATGTAATCGCTGCGCGGCTTGGCGCAGGGATTTGAAACAGCAACTTGACAACTAGATTCGCTTGGCCCAGTTTTGCCGCTGTAGGGCCGGCCCGGCGCGGGCCAGAACAGGAGCAAACGTGCGACTTTCCCCTGACCAGATCGCGATCTGCATGGATGGCAGGCTGCAGGCCGGCGACGGGCGGCAAGAGGCGATTCTGCCCTCGCCCATGGTGCAGAACCACGCGGCATTCCTGTCGCGGCACGCCGATGGCCGGCTGGATTGCCTGTGGTTCGGCGGATCGCTGGAAGGCAAGGCGGATATCTGCATCTGGCGGTCCAGCCTGCCGCCGGGGGCAGGGGCCTGGACCCCGGCCCAACGGATCAGCGACGATGCCGAGCGGTCGGAACAGAACCCGGTGCAGTTTCTGGCGCCGGACGGGCGGACGCTGATCCTGCACACGGCGCAGCCCAGGGGCGGGCGGCAGGACGAATGCGCGGTGCGGCTGCGGGTCGAGGGCGGGGCGCCGCGCGACCTGCCGCTGCCGCCGGGCACCTTCATCCGCGCGCCGGTGCATGTGCGGCCGGACGGGACCTGGCTCTTGCCGCTGTTTCACTGCGTGCAGGCGCCGGGGGCGCAATGGACCGGGCGGCTGGACCATGCCTCGGTCGCCATCACGCAGGACCGGGGCGAAACCTGGCGGCGGGTCGAGGTGCCGGACAGCATCGGCTGCGTCCATATGAGCATCGTCGACCTGGGGGCAGGGGACGGGCAGCACCTGGCGGCATTCTTCCGGCGGCGGCAGGCCGATTTCGTCCATCGCACCGAAAGCCGCGATGGCGGCGAAAGCTGGTCGGTGCCGGTCGCGACCGACGTGCCGAACAACAATTCCTCGATCGCGGTGGTGCGGCTGGCCGACGGGCGGCTGTGCATGGCCTGCAACCCGGTCAATGCCAGCATGAGCCCGGACCGCCGCGCCTCGCTTTATGACGAGCTGGGGCAGGATGACCGGCCGCAGGCACAGGGCGGCTGCGAGCCGATCTGGGGCGTGCCGCGCGGGCCGATGGCGCTGTGCCTGTCGCGGGACGGTGGCCACAGCTTTCCCGACCGCGTGGTGGTCGAGGACAGCCCCGGCACCTGCCTGTCGAATGACAGCCTGGACGGCCGCAACCTGGAACTGTCCTACCCGGCGCTGAACCAGGCGCCGGACGGGTCGCTGGACCTGGCCTATACGCTCTATCGCCGCGCCATCCGCCATGTGCGGCTGCCGCTGTCCGCCCTGCCGGAGGAGGCAAGATGATTGGCATCACGTTGGGCGACCCTGCCGGGGTCGGGCCCGAGATCACGCTGAAGGCCGTGGCCGAGATGACGCCCGGCGACCGGGCGCAGACCCGGATCTTTGGCAATCTGGACACCTTGGCGCGCTGCGCCGAGATGCTGTCTATCCCGCTGCGCCCCGGTGTGGACGTGGCGGTGACCGACCTGCCGATCGAAGGCGCGCCGCTGGCCTTTGGCAAGCTGGACCCGCGCGGCGGCGATGCGTCTTTCCGCTTCATCGAGGCGGCGGTAAAGGCGGCCATGGCGGGCGAGATCGGCTGCATCGTCACCGCGCCGATCAACAAGGAATCGCTGAACCTGGCGGGGCACCATTATGACGGTCACACCGGCATGCTGGCGGCGCTGACCGGGGGCAAGGCCTGGATGCTGCTGGCGTCGGACCGGCTGAAGGTGATCCATTCGACCACCCATGTCAGCCTGAAAGAGGCCATCGGGCGGATCACCACCGACCGGGTGCTGGAGACCATCCGGCAGGGCCATGCGCATCTGCGCCGCATCGGCTATGCCGCGCCGCGGATCGCGGTGGCGGGGCTGAACCCGCATTGCGGCGAGGGCGGGCTGTTCGGCGACGAGGACATGCGCCAGATCGAGCCGGCGGTGCAGGCGGCGCGGGCCGAGGGGATCGACGCGCGCGGGCCGATTTCGGCGGATACGCTGTTCTACCGGGCCTGGAACGGCGAGTTCGACCTGGTCGTGGCGCAGTATCACGACCAGGGGCATATCCCGGTGAAACTGGTGGCCTTTGACACCGGGGTGAATGTCTCGGTCGGGCTGCCGATCGACCGCACTTCGGTCGACCATGGCACCGCCTTTGACATCGCCGGCAAGGGCATTGCCAAGCATATCAACATGAATGCGGCCATCGCCTATGCGCGCAAACTGGCCGCGGGGAGACAGGGATGAGCTTTTTCGGTGGCGTGAACTGCGCGGCGGCCACGCCGGTGCAACCGGACGGCGCGCCGGACCTGCGGCTGTTCGCGGCGCATTGCCGGGCGCTTTTGGACGAAGGCGCGCATGGGTTGGCCATTCTGGGAACGACCGGCGAGGCCAACAGCTTTGCCGCCGCCGACCGCATGGCGCTGGTCGAGGCGGCGCTGGCGGCGGGGGTGCGCGGCGACCAGCTGCTGCCCGGCACCTCGGCCTGCAACGTGGCCGAAACGGTGACGATGACACGCCACGCGGTGCAATCGGGCGCGCGCGGCTGCGTGCTGCTGCCGCCGTTCTACTACAAGGGTGCCAGCGACGAGGGGCTGTTCCGGTTCTATGCCCAGGTGATCGAGGGCGTGGCCGACAGCCGGCTGCGGGTGATCCTGTATCACATCCCGCAAGTGACCCAGGTGCCGATCAGCCATGACCTGATCGACCGGCTGCTGCGGGAATTTCCCGGCGTGGTGGTGGGCATCAAGGACAGCTCCGGCGATTTCGACAACATGAAGGGCATGCTGTCGCGCTTTGCCGGCTTTACCGTGCTGGCGGGCGCCGACCCGGTGCTGCTGCCGCTGTTGCAGATGGGCGGCGGCGGCTGCATCACCGCCACGTCGAACCTGCGCTCGGCCGATCTGCGCATCATCTTTGATGCCTGGCAGGACCCTGGCCGCGCCGCCGAGGTTGCTGCGGCGCAGGAGCGGATCAACGCCTGGCGCGGGCTGACCAACGCCTATGTGCAACTGCCGACGGTGAAAACCATGCTGGCCCGGTCGCGCGGCGATCTGGGCTGGCTGAACCTGCGGCCGCCGCTGGTGCCGCTGAGCGCGGCGGAATGCCAGTCGGTCTGGGACCGCATGGCCGCCCTGGGCGGCTGAAAGGGGACGAGGATGACAACGGGAATGGACCGGGCGATTACCCTGCATCAACCGAAGCGGCTGGAATTCGGCATGGGCGCGGCGGCCCGGCTGGGCGACTGGGCCGCAGGGTTCCAGCGGGTTCTGGTGCTGGCCTCGCCGCAGACGGCGGCGATGGTCGACCGGCTGGCGCTGAGCGGGCAGGTGACGGTGTTCAAGGACGTGCCGCCCGAGCCGGACGATGCCGCGCTGGCCGCGGTGCTGGCGGTGGCCGCGTCGGTGCGGCCCGATCTGGTGGTGGGGCTGGGCGGCGGTTCGGTCATGGACCTGGCCAAGCTGGCCGCCTGCCTGTGGGACGGGGCGCAGACCCTGGCCGATGTGGTGGGCCCCAACCGGGTGGCGCGGCGGCTGTCGGCGCTGGCGCAGGTGGCGACCACGGCGGGCACCGGGTCAGAGGCGGGGATCCGCGCGCTGGTGACCAATGCGGCGACCAAGGCCAAGATGGCGGTGGAAAGCCCGCACATGATTGCCGATATCGCGGTGCTGGACCCCGGCCTGACCTTCTCGGTTCCGCCGGCGGTGACGGCGGCGACGGGGGTGGATGCCATGGCGCATTGCGTCGAGGCCTTTACCAACATCCGGGCGCATGACCTGATCGACGGCTATGCCCGGCAAGGGATTGCGCTGGTCGGCCGCTATCTGGCGCGCTGTGTCCGCGACGGCGCCGATGCCGAGGCGCGGGCGGGGATGATGCTGGCCAGCTATTACGGCGGCATCTGCCTGGGGCCGGTGAACACGGCGGCCGGCCATGCGCTGGCCTATCCGCTGGGAACGCGGCTGGGGCTGCCGCATGGCCTGGCCAATGCGATCATCTTTCCGCATGTGCTGGCCTTCAACGCGCCGGCGCGGCCGCAAAAGACCGCCGAGGTGCTGGGCGCGCTGGCTCTGCCGGCCAGCGACGACCCGGCGACCGTGCTGGCCCATGCCGCCGGGTTCTGCCGCGACCTGGGGATCGAAATGCGGCTGTCGGCCCATGGCACCAATGGCGACGACCTGCCCGGCTGGGCAGCCGAAGCCCATGCCATCCGCCGGCTGATGGACAACAACCCCCGCGACATGTCGGTGGCAGAGGTCGAGGCGATCTACCGCGCGGCGTTCTGAGAAACCGGCGGGGCCTTAGCCCGCAGGGAACAGCCGGTCGCGCGAATGGGCAAGGTGGCCCTGCATCAGGTCGCGCGCCCGTGCCCCGTCGCGGTCGCGGATGGCGTCGTGGATCGCCCGGTGTTCGGCATAGACCCGCTCCAGCGCGCCGGGGCTGGTCTTCAGGCTCTGGCCGTGGAACTGCATGCCGATGGCGATGTGGCTTTCCAGCGCCTCCATGGCGATGGCGACATACTGGTTTTCCGAGGCGCGGGCGATGGCCAGGTGAAAGGCAAAATCGGCGTCCTCGCGGTGGCGCTGCCGGGCGGTGGCGTCCTGCAACGATTCCAGCGCCTCGGTGATCGGCGCCAGTGTTTCGGGCCGGTGGCGGGCGGCGGCCTGTTCGGCGGCGGCGGGTTCCAGCATCAGGCGGAATTCATAGCAGCGCAGCAGGCCGGTGACATTTTCGACCGCGCCAAAGCCCAGCGGCTGACGTATGCCCCTCTGGCGCACGAAACTGCCGGCGCCCTGGCGGGAATAGATCAGCCCCTGGTCGCGCAGCTTCTTCAGCGCCTCGCGCACGACGGGGCGCGAGACCTGGAATTCGGCGGCAAGGTCGTGTTCGGTGGGCAGGCGTTCGTCGGGGGCATAGGCGCCCGACTTGATGGCCTTGAACATCCGGTCAAAGACCGCCTCGCCCAGCGATTTGCGTCGGGTCGGTTGATCCATCACGCCCCTGCCTTTCTTGCCAGTCGCACCAGCGCCTCGGCGTCGCCAAACCCCCCGGACTTGGTGACGATCGTCCAGCCGCCACCCGATGACAGCGGCAGGCCGGGTTGCAGATCGCCATGCAGGTCAAGCACGGTGACCCCCAGGGCATCCAGCGCCGCCTCGGCCGTAGCACCACCGGTAAGGACCAGCGTGCCGGCGCCACGGGCCAGCGGAATCAGGCTCTGCGCCAGCGTTTTTGCCACTTGCGGCGGCGGGGCGCCGCTGCCCGGCGTGGCCTGCAGCAGGGTGACGCCGGGCGCGGGGGCGGCCGTCGGGGCAAGGCCATCGGGCGCCGGCAGGTGGCGCAGCCGGGGCAGGGCGCCGACCAGGGCCTGCACCTGCGCCAGGGTGATCGGGTCGGTCGAGCCGACGGCGATGACCAGCGGCAGGGACAGCTCCGGCAGGCCAGGCGCGCCCGACGCCATCCGGGCCGCCAGCGCCACGGCGGCGCCGCGCGCGCCGACGATCAGCGCATCGCCCGCGCCGGCCAGCGCGGCCTGCATCTGGGCGGGCGTCTCGACATCGGGCACCAGCGCGGGGCGGCCTAGGCAGTCGGCCACCGGAATGGGCCGGTCGACGCCCCAGCCCTGCACCGCGCCATCGCGGACGATGCGGCCGAATTCCGGCAGCGCCGGCACGGCCAGAACCGGGCCGGCGGCAAAGGCCGCCAGTTCGGCCGCGATCGGCCCCTTGAGACGGGAATCGATCTTCTTGAACAGCCGCGTGCCGGGCGGCAGGGCCGCCAGAACGCCGGCCACCACCCGCGCCGCCGCCTCTGACCCGATCTCGCGCGAGCGGGTCGAGACCGCCAGGACCCCGGCGCCGGCAAGCGCCTGTTCCAGGCCCTGCGGCGCGGTGGCCACCCGCACCCGCAGGCCGCGGTCGGCAAAGGGGGCGGCCGCATCCAGCGCCCCGGTCAGATCATCGGCAATGATGGCCAGGCGCAGCGGCGGGCTTGACAAGTGAAGTTGTTCGGCTTCCGCCATTATGGCCTTCTTTTGCAGGCGACTATCGCTGTTGTCAGGTTTACATTAGTGTCAGCAAATGACAAGCGCAGGAGCAGCCCGGACATGCCCGCCACCCCTTTGAGCTGAACCAGCTGCGCTATTTCGTGGCCGTGGCCGAGGAACTGAACTTTCGCCGGGCGGCGCGGCGGCTCAACATCTCGCAGCCACCGCTGTCGCGCCACATCAACCTGCTGGAACACGCGCTGGGAATCCGGCTGTTCGACCGCACCAACCGCTCGGTCCGGTTGACGGCGGCGGGCGAGAGGTTCCTGTTCGACGCCATCGACATCCTCAAGCGGGCCGAGGCGGCGGCGCTGTTCGCGCGGCAGACCGAACGCGGCGAGGGCGGGGCGCTGGTGCTGGGCTTCGTGCCCTCGGCCACGATGGAGGTGATTCCGCGGATCGTGCTGGCGGCGCGGGAACGGATGCCGGGGCTGGAACTGACCCTGCGCGAGATGATGACCTATGAACAGGTCGAGGGGCTGATGGCCGGCAGCCTGGAACTGGGCATCAGCCGGTTGCCGGGGCGCGCGCCGAACCTGGTGCTGCGCCGGGTCTGGAGCGAGCCCTTCGTGCTGGCGGTGCCGCGGCAGCATCCCTTGGCCGAAAAGCCGGAGCTGACCGTGCAGGACCTGAACGGTGTCGATTTCATCGGCTATTCCACCGAGCGGGGCGGTTTCCTGTACGAGGTGCTGCATGGCTATCTGAACAGCGTCGGCGTGACGCCGAAACTGGTGTTCTCGGTATCACAAAGCCGCACGGTGATGGCACTGGTCGACGCCGGGCTGGGCCTGGGCTTTGTGCCGCGGTCGAATGCGCGGATGCAGACCGATGGGGTGGTATTCCGCGAAATCGCCTTGCCTGACAGCTTTCGCTCTGACCTTTATCTGGCGCTTGGCCCCAAGGACCCTTCGCCGCTGTTGCTGCGGTTCTCGCAACTGGTGACAGAGACGCTGGCGCAGGAATGATACGGTAAGGGTATCAATCAGACCAACCTTGGCATTGGACCGCGCGGCCGGTCAGGCGTAGCCAGTTGCCAACAGGGAGATCCGCCATGACGCAAGCCAAACCTTCGTTCACCGCTGCACTGACCGGCATTTCCGGCATATTGGTGACGCCTTTCGACGATCAGGACCGCATCGCGCCGGCCCGGCTGGCGCCGGTGATCGACCGGGCGGTAAAGGCCGGGGTGCATATCCTGGTGTCGAACGGCAATACCGGCGAGTTCTACAGCCTGGCGATCGACGAGGCGCTGGACATGGTGGCGGCGACGGCCGACCTGGTGGCCGGGCGGGCGCCGCTGGTGGGCGGGGCAGGGCGCTCGGTTTCCGAGGCCTGCAAGCTGGCGCGGGCGTCCGCAAGGGCGGGCTGCGCGGCGGTGATGATGCATCAGCCGCCGGATCCGTTCGTCTCGCCCCGCGGCACGGTGGAGTATGCGCGCCGCGTTGCCGATGCCGCCGAGGGGCTGCCGGTGGTTCTTTATATCCGCAATGACGCGATCGGGGCGGCGAGTTTTGCCGCCTTGTCCGAAATCCCGCAGGTCGTCGGGGTGAAATGGGCGACGCCAAACCCGATGCGGCTGGCCGAGGCCATGGCGGCCAGCGACCCGCGGCTGATCTGGGTCGGCGGGCTGGCCGAAGTCTGGGCGCCGGCCCTCTGCGCGGTCGGAGCGCGGGGCTTCACCTCGGGGCTGATCAACGTCTGGCCGGAACGCTCGGTCGCCATTCACGCCGCGCTGGAGGCGCAGGATTATGCCGAGGCGCGGCGGTTGATCGCGGGGATGCGCGCCTTTGAGGATGTGCGGGCCGAGGAAATGGGCGGGGCCAATGTTTCGGGGGTAAAAACGGCTCTGCGCCTGCAGAATATCGACTGTGGCGCGGCGCGGCCGCCGGCGGCCTGGCCGCTGAGCGACAGCCAGACCGCGCGCATCGCGGCGGTGCTGGGCGGGGCAGGGGCATGACCGCGCCCGCCCGCCATGATGTCGAGACCCTGCGCCGCTTTGCGCAGGATTTGTTCGCTGCGGCCGGTCTGGCGCCCGAAATCGCCGAGCGGGTGGCGCATTACCTGGTCGAGGCTGACCTGATGGGGCATGACACCCATGGCCTGGCGCTGGCGGCCTGGTATCTGCAGCATATCGCCGATGGCACCGTGGCGCGCGATGGCGGGCCCGAGGTGCTGTCCGACCGCGGGGCGGCGGTGGCCTGGGCGGGGCGGCGGCTGCCTGGCGCCTGGCTGACCACGCAGGCGGTGGATCTGGCGGTCGAGCGGGCGCGGCAGTTCGGCACCTGCACGGTATCGGTGGGCAACGCGCATCACATCGGCGCGCTGGCGGCCTATCTGCACCGGGCGACCGACCACGGCATGCTGGTGTCGATCGCCTCGTCCTCGCCCTCGGGGGCGCAGGTGGCGCCCTTCGGCGGGCTGAAGGGGGTGTTCACGCCCAATCCGGTCGCCCATGGCATTCCGACGCCGGGGGGGGCGGTGCTGATCGACATTTCCGCCTCGATCACCACGTTCAACATGGCGCAGAGACTGATCCGCGAGGGGCGGTCCTATCCGGGCGACTGGGTGATGGACGCGGCGGGCAATCCCAGCCGCAACCCCGCCGACCTGACGGCGGGTGGCAGCCTGTTGCCGACCGGCGGGCTGGACCACGGGCAAAAGGGCTATGGCATGGCGCTGATGGTCGAGGCGCTGACCCAGGGGCTGGCGGGCTATGGCCGCGCCGATGCGCCGCAGGGCACGAATTCGGCCTTTACCGTGCAGGTCTGGGACCCGGCGGCCTTTGGCGGCGTGGCGGCCTTTCTGCGCCAGACCGGCTGGCTGGCCGAGGCCTGCCACGCCAGCCCGCCGCGCGATCGGGCCCGGCCGGTGCGCCTGCCGGGCGAGGCCGCGCTGGCCCGGCGCGCCGAGGCGCTGGCACGGGGTGTGGCGCTTTATCCGACCATCCTGCCCTCGCTCGAGGCGCCGGCGGCAAGGCCAGGAATTCCGCTGCCAGACCCGATCTGACCGTGGGTTGGCGGGAAATCCGCCCGGAAGATAGCCCGATCTTGACCCCGCCGCCGGTGCAGAGCGGCTGCGAGGCCCGACATTGCCGGGCGCAAAATGCCGATCGGCGGGTGCGGGGCAGGAAAATGGACAACCAGAGGCTGATGCCGGCGGTTTTTCCGACGTCGGGCTGGCCTGCGCCGCGATCCTGCGCGCAAGGCAATGTCAGAGACTGAATCGACGATCAGGACCGCAGCGTTGCCCCGGCCGGCTTGGTTGCCGGTTTGCGCAGGCGGCTTTCGCGCAGCAGGCCCAGCGGTTCCAGGATCGGGTAGGCCACCGAGGCGAGGTGGGCATTCACCCGCTTGAGATCGCGCAGCAGGTCAAGGTGGATCGAGCTGGTTTCCAGCGTCTCCTGCCGGCCGTCGCGGACGCGGGCAAGATGCGCCTCGGCGGATTGCGCCTCGAGCTTGCGGCTGTCGATCTTGCGGTCGACCAGGCGCCGGGCCAGATCGGCGTCGCGCGACAGGAAGATGGCCTGGGCGAGTTTCAGGTTCTCGGTGGTGTGCTGGTAGAATTCGGTGATCTCGGCCGGGCCCTCGGGCGACAGGGTCAGCTTCTTGCGGGCCTTCTTGGCCGCGATCTCGGACAGGCCGCTGTCGATGATGTCGCCGACATGTTCCAGGTTGATCGCATAGGAAATGATCTCGGCCGCGCGGGCGGCGTCGCGGTCGTCCAGTTCGGCCCGCGACAGCCGGGTGACATAGAGCTTGATCTTTTCGTGCAGCAGGTCGACCTCGGATTCCAGGCGGCTGACCTCGGCGCAGGGGCGTCGTCCGAGGTGGTCAGCGCGTCAAAGGTATGTTGCAGCATCTGGCCCACAGGTCGCCCTGGCGCAGCGTTTCGCGGGCGGCCACCGCCAGCGCCATTTCCGGCATCGCCAGCAGGCTGTCATCCAGATAGCTGGGCGTCGAGGGTCGCGCATCAGGGCGTTCGGGCAGGATCGATCCCGGCCAGACGGGCGACCGGGTCCGAAGCGGCAGGAACAGGATCAGCAGGGCCAGGTTGAAGCCGATATGGGCGCCGGCGACCAGGCTGGCGGGATCGGGCAACAGCACCTGCAGCCGGGGGCGATGAAAGGCCGGCCAGAACAGCACCGCCAGCGCCCCCGTGGCCCGGACCAGCAGGTTGGCCAGCGTGACGCGGCGTGCTGCCCAGACCTTCGGCCTGCACGGCCAGCAGCGCCGGAATGGCCCCGCCCAGGTTGGCCCCCGCGACCAGCCACAGCGCCAGTTCCGGCCCCACCAGCCCGGCCCCGGCCAGCAGCATCACCAGGACCACCACCGCCAGGCTGGACGACCCCAGGACCGCCAGCCCCGCCGAAATCAGCAGCGCAAAGGCCGGCGCGTTCTGCAGCCCCGTCAGCACGGTGGCCATGGTGGCGGACTGGCGCAAGGGTTCCGTCACGCCGGACAGCAGCTGCAGCGCCAGGAGCATCAGCCCCAGGCCCAGAAGCGCGCGGCCGGTGTTGCGCTTGCGCGTCGAGGTGGACAGGTTGAACAGGGTCACGCCGGCCAGCACCATCGCCGGGCCCAGCCAGTGCAGGTCGGTCGACAGCAGCAAGGCCACGATGGCGGTGCCGAGGTTCGCCCCCAGCATCATCGCCTGTGCCAGTTTGGGGCGCAGGATGTCGCGGGCGGTAAAGGCGGCGACGATCACCGCGGTGGCGGTGCTGGATTGCAGGCCCAGCGTGGCCAGGAACCCCCAGAGCGCGGCCGAGACGCGGTTGGCCGCGCCCTTGGCGATCCACTGCCGCAGCGCCGCGCCATAGGCCCGCAGCACGCCGGTCTTGATCATCCTGAGGCCCCAGAGCAACAGCGCCACCGCCCCGAGAAGGTCGATCAATTGCCCGGTCGAACCCAAATCCGCCTCGCTTTCTGCTGCCGGCCGCAGCGGCCCGGTTGGGCAATGTTACAAATCTGGCACATAAGTGCAATGAAACCGTTACAAAGAGGCTGCTGCAATCCGGGCGGAACCTTGCCAAGGTGGCGCGGGGCCTTCAGGACGGGGGCGACAAGAGGACAGGACAGCATGGCCATTCCGGTCGACATCTTTCGCAGCGCCATGGGCCAGTTTCCCGGCGCGGTGACGCTGATCACCACCGGCAGCGGCGACCAGCGCAGCGGCATCACCGCGACGGCGGTCTGTTCGGTGACCGACAGCCCGCCCAGCCTGCTGGTCTGCGTCAACCGCAAATCCCCGGCCCAGGCCGATATCGCGCGGCTGCGGCAGTTCAGCGTGCATCTGTTGCAGTCGGGCGAGGCCGATATCGCCCGCCAGTTCGCCGGGGCGACCGGTGCCAAGGGCGCGGCCAAGTTCGAGGCGGGGGAATGGGGCCGGTTCGACTGTGGCCTGCCCCGGCTGATGGGGGCGCTGGTCTCGCTGGCCTGCGCGGTGACCGAGGCCTTTGAGGTCGGCAGCCACACGATCTTTGTCGGCCGGATCGAAGAGGCGCATCTGCAGGACGGCGAGGCGCTGCTTTATGCGCGGTCGACCTTTGGCAGGCTGATCCCGCTGGACTGAGGGCCAGGCGGCTGGTGGCAAGGTGGCTGGCGGATCGCTCCGCCAGCCGGAAGGGGAGTGTTACTTGACCTGTGCCTTGATCGCCTCGACATCGGCGGTGGTCAGTTCGCCCACCGTCGTCACCGCGCCGTCGACGATCTGCCACAGCCGGAACGGGCCGGCGATATCGCCATACTGGTCAAAGCTGACCGGGCCGATGACGCCTTCATAGCGGATCGGCTTGCCTTCGGCGATCAGGGCCAGCGCCTTGGCGAATTCGTCCTTGCCGGCATGGATCACCTCGCCCGACGGGTCGACGGCGGCGCGCAGCGCGTCGGGCAGCTTGGCCGCGTCCGGCCCGCCCGCGATGGCAACCGCCAGCCCGACCAGCGCGCCCGCGTCATAGCTGCGGTCGGCGGCCGGCGCCGCAGGATCCAGCCCCGAAAAGGCGTTGTAGTTGGAATAGAAATACTCGGTCGAGGGCGTCGGGTTGGTGCCCGACGAGGTGCCAAAGGCATTGCCCAGGTATTCCTTGCCCACCGCGGCGATGAAATCGTCGCTGTTCATGCCGTCGTTCAGCAGGAATTTCTGCACGCCGCCCTGGCTGATCCAGGTGCGGGCGATGGTGGCGCCGTCGATCGGGTCGGAAATCAGATACAGCGCGTCCGGCTCGCCCGCCATGGCGGCGGTCACTTCCGAGGCATAGCTGGATTGCTTGGCGTTATAGGGCGTGACCGAGATCACCGTGCCGCCAAGCGCCACGTAGGGGTCGGTGAATTCCTTGACAAGGTTCACGCCAAAGTCGTTGTTCTGGTGGATGATGACGATCTTCATCATGCCGTTGTCGATGGCGAATTTCGCCGCCGCCGCGCCCTGCAGCGCGTCAGAGGTGATGGTGCGGAAGAAGATGCCGTTGGTCTTGCCGTCGCGCCCCAGCGCGGTCAGCGTCGGCGAGGACGAGGCGGGCGAGACCTGCAGCACCTTGGCCGGCCCGGTGACCGAGGTCAGGATCGGGATCGACATCGGGCTGATGATGCCACCGATGATTGCCGGCACCTTTTCCACCTGCACCAGCTGGGTCGCGGCGTCGACGGCGACATTGGCCTGGGTCTGGCTGTCGCGGGTGTCGGTCTTCAGCATGCAGCCCGCCACGCCGCCGGCGTCGTTCAGGTCGCGGAAGGCCATTTCCACCGATTTGGCGCCGGCCTGGCCATAGGCGCCGGCCTCGCCGGTCAGTTCCAGCACCAGGCCGATGGTGATGTCGCAGGCCTGCGCCGCGCCGGGCAACAGGCCGATGGCGGCGACGGTGGCAAGTAGGGTTCTCTTCATGGTGTCCTCGCTGTGGATTGGGTCTGGCCCTTGGTTATTTGGCCCTTTTCATTCTGTGCCGCCGGGCTGGGCCGGCCCGGCGGCTGTCCGGTCAGGATGCGGCGTTCAGGTTGTACTTGATGATGCTGCCGTGGCGGCCGGTCCGGTCGCGTTCCAGCGTGTAGGTATCGCCCGCAGGCACGTTCCCCTGCGCCAGAATCGTCTCTATCTCGGCCCGATCGGCCTCTGTCAGCCGCAATTCCGAGATGGCCAGGTTGCGCGGCAGGTGGCTGCGGTTGCGCGCGCCGACGATCACCGCCGCCACCGCCGGCCGGTCCAGCATGGCCGCGCTGGCCACGGTGGCAATGTCCGATCCGTGCCGGTCGGCCACCCGTCGCAGCGTCGCCAGCAGGGCCTGGAACAGATCCCAGCCGCCGAAATCGTCGATGATCAGCTTGTATTTCGTCAGCGAGCGGTTCTCGAGCGGGTGCTGCGGCTCTGGCTGGCCCAGCCAGCGGTCGCCCAGAAAGCCGCCCGCCACGGTGCCATAGCACAGGATCGCCATGTCATGGTCCTGCGCGGCCTTGGCCAGCAGCCGCTCGGGCCGGCGGTCGATCAGGCTGTATTGCACCTGCATCGAGACCAGCGGCACCCCCGCGCCGATGATTTCCAGCGTGGTTGGCGTGTCGAAATTGGTGCCGCCGACATGGGCCACCTTGCCCTCGCGCCGCATCTCGTCCAGCCAGGCCACCGCCTCGAGATAGCGCGGCACCGCATAGTCCCACCAATGGAACTGCACCAGGTCCAGCCGCTCGGCCCGCAGCCGCCGCAGCGAGGTTTCGACGATGCCGCGCACATAGGCGTGGTCGACCGTGGCCAGCCGCGACAGATCGGGCACCAGCTTGGTATGCACCTTGATCCGCGACAGCGCCTCGGCGCCGTGGCGGTTGCCATATTCGACCCTGAATTGGCCAATCAGCTCTTCGACGCCGGTATAGATGTCGGCGCAGTCAAAGGTGGTGATGCCGGCCTCGGCAAAGGCGATCATGTCCTCGACGGTCTGGGCCTGGTCGACCGGGCCGTGGCCGCCGGCCAGTTGCCAGCCGCCCCGGATCACCCGGCTGATCTCGTGCCCCGGACGCAGGGAAATGCGGGCGACGGTCATGGGGCCTCCGGGGCTGTGGGCAGGGGAACGGCGGTGGTTTCGGCATGGCTGAACCGGCGCTTGCCCAGCCGGGTGATCCGCAGGCGCGACGGGCAATTGGGGTCTGGGCAGGCCACCTCGGCATCCGAGGTCATCCAGTCATGCGGATGGGTGACGCGCTGCTTGGCCGGCAACAGCGGCAGGATGGCCGCCAGCGAATAGATGGAAACGCTCTGCCCCGGCGGCAGGTGCAACTGTTCGCCCCGCAACTCGAACCAGTCGCCGGGATTGCCGCAGTAGATCCGCGCGCCTTCGGGCGCCACGATTTCAACCCGCAGGTCATAGAGTTCAAAGCCGTCGTCCATCACGCCTCCAGCGCGAAAGTGATCTCGCAGGCGCCGCTGCGGCGGATGCGGCCGCAGGCCTCGGCCAGGGCGGCGCGGTCCTGGGCGCGCACCTGCGCCACGACCGAACCGGCCAGCCAGCCGATCGGAAACAGCATCCGCGCGCCGGGGCCGTAGAACAGGCCGATGTCAAAGATCGGGTCGGGGTTGCCGCCCCACATCCGCGCCGGCACATAGGCCAGCACCACATCGCCGGGCTGCGGGTGCAGCGTCGCGTTCTCGGGCGGCAGGGCCGTGGCATAATCGGCGCCGGCCAGATGCGCCGGCGGGATCGGACAGGAAATCTCGGGGCCGGTCCACATGGCATGCAGGCCCGGCACCTGGCGCGGGCCGGCCAGATAGCGGCGCAGGAAGGCCACGTTCTGCGGCGCCTTGTCCGCCAGCAGGTCGGCGCGCACCGACAGGCCGGCGGTGGCACAGGTGATCAACAGCGTCATGCGACCTCCTTGGACAGTTTCTCGCGCAGATAGGCGAAGGGGCGGCTGATGTCGGCGATCAGCGCCTTGCGGGCCGCCTTGCCGTCGCCCGCCTCCAGCGCCTTGATCATGTCATGGTGATAGCGGGCGGCGTCGCGGGCGCCGGCCTCGGAAAAGGCATAGATGGCGGCGCGGGTGAACGGCCCCGATTGCAGCCACAGGCTCTCGATCATCGGGATTAGCACGGCCGAGCCGCAGGCGCGGTAGATTTCAAAGTGGAAGGCCTGGTTCAGCGACGCCTCGCGGTCGACCGTTTCAGGGTTGCCGCCCAGCCGCATCGCCTCCCATTCCGCCATGATAGAGCCGATATTGGCCAAAAGGCGCGGCGTCATCCGCGGCGCGGCCAGTTCTATCGCCTCGCCCTCGATCAGGATGCGGGCGTGCAAGAGATCGTCGATCCGCTGCGGCGTCACCGGCGGCACCCGGATCGACCGGTTCGGCATCACCTCCAGCGCCTGTTCCGACAACAGCCGCCCCAACGCCTCGCGGATCGGCATGGTCGAGGTCATCAGCGCATCGGCAAGCTGGCGGATGGTCAGCACCTGGCCCGGCGCGAACAGCCCGCCGATCAGGGCGCGGCGCAACTCGCTGTAGACCCGGTCCTGCATGGTGTCGCGCCCCACCGGCGCCAGCCCCTCGGGCGCAATTCCTTCGCCAATATCCCGCATCGGCCCCTGCCACGAATCGTCTTGACCGGGCCGAGTAGACGTTACTACTGTGATCAAATCAAGTGTGATCACAGATCAAACATCAGGGACACGATGGCAGCCGAGACCGTCCTGCAGGCGCGCAATCTGACCCGGCGGTTCGGGGGTGTGACCGCCGTCAACGACATGTCGCTTGCGGTGGCGCAGGGAGAGATCCTGGGGCTGATCGGCCCGAACGGCGCCGGCAAGACCACCATGTTCGACCTGCTTGCCGGATCGGTCGCGCCATCCTCGGGCAGCATCAGCCTGATGGGCCGCGACATCACCCGCGAACCCGCCCACCGTCGGCTGGCCGGCGGCATGGGCCGCACCTTCCAGATCCCGCGGCCCTTTCCCGACCTGTCGCTGACCGAAAACATGCTGATCGCCCGGCAGCACCAGACCGGAGAGCGGCTCTGGGCCAATTTCACCGCCTGGCGCCGGGTCGCGGCCGAGGAACGGGCGGCGCGCGACAAGGCGCGGGCGCTGCTGGATCTGGTGGCGCTGTCGCGGCTGGCGGACGAACCGGCGCGGGTCCTGTCGGGCGGCCAGCGCAAGCTCTTGGAACTGGCCCGCGTGATGATGGCCGATCCGCGGCTGATCCTGCTGGACGAACCCGCCGCCGGGGTGAACCCGGCCCTGCTCGAGGTTCTGATCGACCGCATCCTGCAGATCAATGCCGGCGGGGTCACATTCGTGCTGATCGAACACAACATCGACATGGTGTCGCGGCTGTGCAACCGCATCATCGTCATGGCGCAGGGCGCGCAGCTGGCCGAGGGCACGCCCGATACCGTGGTCAGGGACCCGCGGGTGATCGAGGCCTATCTGGGCGGGGCGGCGGCATGAGCATTCTTGATGTCCGCAATCTGGTCGCCGGCTACGAACCCGGCCTGTCCATCGTCAAGGGCGCCTCGATCCACGCGGCCGAGGGCGAGATCGTGGTGATCCTTGGCCCGAACGGCGCCGGAAAATCCAGCCTGATCAAGGCGATTGCCGGGCTGGTGCCGATCACCGGCGGCCAGATCCTGCTGGATGGTCAGGACATCACGGCCACGCCCGCGCATCTGATGATCCGCCGTGGCCTGGCCTTCGTGCCGCAGACCGAGAACATCTTTCCACTGATGACGGTCGAGGAAAACCTGCGCGTCTCGGGCGGGGTCCTGCCCCGGTCCGAGGTGGCGCCGCGCATCGACGAGATGTTCCAGACCTTCCCCGACCTTGCCCGGCAGCGCGGGCTGATGGCCGGCAGCCTGTCGGGCGGCCAGCGCCAGATGCTGGCGGTGGCGCGGGCGCTGATGGTGCGGCCGCGCGTGCTGATGCTGGACGAGCCTTCGGCCGGCCTGTCGCCCAAGCTGGTCGCCCAGGTCTTTGCCCGGCTGGCCGATATCCGGCAGGCCGGGCTGACCATCGTGCTGGTCGAACAGAACGCCCGCGCCGCCCTGGCCATCGGCGACCGCGCCTATGTGCTGGTCGAGGGGCGCGAGGCGCATGAAGGCGCCGCAAGCAGCCTCTGGGACGACCCGATCATCGCCGAACTCTATCTCGGCCACCGCAAGGAGGCGTCATGAGCCTGCAATTCCTGCTGGACGGGCTGATTGCCGGCTCGATGATCGGGCTGGGCGCGATCGGGGTGACGCTGACCTATTCCATCCTGCGGTTTTCCAATTTCGCCCATGGCGATTTCATGGCCTGGGGGGCCTATGGCGCGCTGGTGGTGGTGGGGCTGATCGGCGGCAGCCTGCCCCTGGCGCCGCTGTCCTTCGGGCTGCCGCTGATCCTGGCCATGGCGGTCGCCATGGGGCTGACGGCTCTGCTGGCGCTGGCGCTGGACTGGCTGTTGTTTGCCCGGCTCAGGGCGCGGGGGCAGTCGATCATCGTGGTCATGGCCTCTTTCGGTGCCTCGATGGCGCTGCGCAACCTGCTGGAGTTCCTGTTCACCTCAAGCCCCACCTATTATTCCCGCGCCATCCAGATCGCCCAGCCGATCGGGATGGGCATCCGCATCACTGCCGACCAGGTCGCGCTGTTGCTGATGACGCTGGCGCTGGTCACCGGCATGCATCTGTTCATGCAGCGCAGCCAGCGCGGCCGAGAGATGCGCGCCTACAGCCAGAACCCGGCGCTGGCCCGTGTCGTCGGCATCGACGTCGACCGCGTGGTGCGCGCCACCTGGATCATCGGCGCGGCGCTGGCCTGCGCCGCCGGGGTCATGGTCGGCATCCTGGTGCAGATCCGCCCGCTCATGGGGCTGGACCTGCTGTTGCCGATCTTTGCCGCGGCCATCCTGGGCGGCATCGGCTCGGTTCCCGGCGCGGTGCTGGGCGGGCTGATCATCGGCCTGTCCGAGGCGGCGGCGGTGCAATTCGTCGGCGCCGAATGGCGGGCGGCGGTGGCCTTCATGATCCTGATGGCGGTGCTGCTGGTCCGCCCGATGGGCCTGTTCGGAGTGGCAGAGCGATGATCGACCTTCTGGGCTATGGCGCCTTCTTCCTGTCGACGGCGCTGATCTTTGGCCTGATCACGCTCGGGCTGAACCTGCAATGGGGGCTGACCGGGCTGTTCAACGTCGGTATCGCCGGGTTCGTGGCGATCGGCGCCTATACCTCGGCCATCCTGACCTCGCCCGACACGCCCGACCGGGTGGGCGGCTTTGACTGGCCGATCCTGGGCGGCTGGCTGGCGGCGGCGGTGCTGACGGCGGCGGCGGCGGGGTTCACCGGCTATGCGACGCTGCGGCTGAAGTCCGACTATCTGGCGATCACCACCTTTGGCGTCGCCGTGGTGGTGCAACTGGTGGCGCTGAACGCCACCGGGCTGACGGGCGGGCCCTTTGGCGTGGCCTTCATTCCCCGCCCCTTTGCCGGGGTGCAGGATCAGCCGGTTCTGTTCAACCTGGTGAACCTGGGCGTCATCGCGGCGGTCACGCTGGCCTGCTACCTGGCCTTGCAGGTGTTGTCGCGCAGCCCCTGGGGCCGGGTGCTGCGGGCGCTGCGCGAGGATGAACGCGCCGCGGTCGCCCTGGGAAAAAGCGTGCAGTCCTACCGGATCCAGGCCTTTGCCGTGGGCGGCGCGGTGATGGGGCTGGCCGGCGCGGTGCAGGCGCATTTCATCGGCTTCATCGCGCCCAACACCTACCTGCCGACGCTGACCTTCCAGATCTGGGCGATGCTGATGGTCGGCGGTTCGGGGTCGAACCGCGGGGCGATCCTGGGGGCCATCGTGGTCTGGGCGATCTGGGTCGGCTCGGGCTGGGTCAGTGCCGCGGTGGTGCCGCCGGACCTGCAGGCCCGCGCCGCCTCGCTGCAGATCGTGGCCATCGGCGTGATGCTGTGCCTGATCCTGCTCTGGCGGCCGCAGGGGTTCTTTGCGCCGCGCCGGGTGCGCAAATGACCGACGACCCCGCTACGCTCTGGCACGCCACCGCCGCGCCCCTGCCGGCCTTTCCCGCGCTGGTGGGCCCGGATGAGGCCGACCTGCTGGTGGTGGGCGGCGGTTTTGCCGGGCTGTCCACCGCGCTGCATGCCGCCCAAGGGGGGCTGCGGGTGGCGCTGGTCGAGGCGCATCGCATCGCCTGGGGCGCCTCGGGGCGCAACGCTGGCTTTGTGGTGCCCAACTTTGCCAAGGTCGATCCCGACGCGATCGCACAGGCCCTGGGCGACCGGGCCGAGCGGCTGGTCGCCATGGCGGCGGGCAGTGGCGATCTGGTCTTTGACCTGATCCGCCGCCACGCCATTGCCTGCGACGCGGCCCAGTCGGGCTGGATCCAGCCGTCGCATTCGGCGCAGGCCTTTGCCAGGGCGCAGGACAGGGTGCGGCAATGGTCGGCGCGCGGTCGCCCGGTCGAGGTGCTGGACCGGGCCGGCGTCACGGCAATGACCGGGGTGCGGGGCTGGCACGGCGGCTGGATCGACCGGTCGGGCGGTGTGCTGAACCCGGTCGGTTATGGCCGCGGTCTGGCGCGGGCGGCAGCGGCGGCCGGCGCCGCGCTGCATGAGAGGACGCCGGTTCTGACGCTGGCACGGCAGGGCGCCGACTGGCTGGCCACCACGCCGCAGGGCCGGGTCCGCGCCCGGCGGGTGGTGCTGGCCACCAATGCCCATGTCGGCGCGCTCTGGCCCGGCCTGGCCCAGGGCTTCTTTCCGCTGCGGGTCTTTCAGGTGGCCACGCATCCCCTGCCCGCGGCGGTCCGGCAGCGGCTGTTGCCGGGCGGGCAAAGCGTGTCGGACACCCAGCGCAACCTCTTTACCTTCCGCTTCGATGCCGAAAACCGGCTGATCTCGGGCGGCATGTCGATCCTGCCGGCGGGGGCCGAGGATCGCGTCCCGCAGGCCATCCACCGGCGCATGGCGCGCGTTCTGGACCTGCCCGCCCTTCCGCCCCTGCAATACCAGTGGTCGGGCCTGGCCGCGGTGATGCCGGATTTCCTGCCCCGCGTGATCGAGCCCGCGCCGGGCCTGATCGCCGGTTATGCCTGCAATGGCCGGGGCATCGCCCTGACCACCGCCATGGGCCGCGAGCTTGCCGCCTGGGCCGCCGGCCGCCCGGCCGATGCGCTGGCGCTGCCGCTGGTCGCCGCGCGGCCCCTGCCGTTGCATGCGCTGGCCCGCCATGCGCCGAACCTGCTCTTGCCCTTCAGCATCCTGCGAGACCGGCTGGACCGCCGCGCCTAATCCAGCCGGCTGACCCGATAGCTGGACCTGGCCAGCCAGTCCGGGTTGACCTCGACCCCCCAGCCCGGCGCGTCGGTCACCGTCGCCTTGCCGTCGGTGATGGCATAGGGATCGCTGGTGAACAGCCCGTCCTGCCAGGGATAGTAGTCCAGCCCCTCGATCGAGAACTCCAGATACTTGCCCGCGTTCGGAATGGCCCGCAGCAGATGCATGGTGAACAGCGTCACCATCGACATGTTCGCCGCATGCGGGGTGATCGGCATCCCGGCGGCTTCGGCCATCCGCGCCACCCGCAGCGTGCGGGATATGCCGCCCAGATACAGGATGTCGGGTTGCAGCACGTCGACGATGCGCCCCGCGATCATCCCTTTCCAGTTCGCCATCATGCAATCCTGCTCGCCGCCGGTGATGTCGATCTCCAGCGCGTCGGTCACCTCCTTGGTCTGCTCGAATTCCCAATAGGGGCACGGCTCTTCGTAATGGGAAACGCCATTGTCCTGCAGCATGCGGCCCACCTCGATGGCGCGGGCGGGGGAATAGCAGGAATTGGCGTCGACCAGCAGCGCCGCATCCGGGCCCAGGGCCTTGCGGACGGTGGGCACGATCTCTTCGGTGCGGCCGGGCCATTCGTCCTGGTCGCGCCCCACCTCGGCACCGATCCGGAACTTGAAGGCGTCAAAGCCGAACCGGTCGCGCAGCGCCTGGAACCGCGCCGCCTCGTCCCCGGGGGTGATGTCGCGCTTCATCGAAGAGGCATAGGCGCGGAACGTGCCGGGGCTGCCGCCGATCAGGCTGCAGACCGGCTTGCCCTCGCGCTTGCCGCGCATGTCCCACAGCGCGGTGTCCACGCCCCCCATGGCGCGGCGCAGATAGGCGCCGGGGAACTTATGCTCTCGGTCGCGCACGAAATCCAGCATCTCGTCGATGGCCTGGCAATCGCGGCCCAGCACATGCGGCGCCACCTGCCGGTGCAGCACCTGCGCGGTGATATCGGCGCAATAGGGCGCCACCTGCCCCCAGCCCTGCGCCCCGTCCTCGGCCGTGGCCCGCACGAAGCACAGATATTCGGTCGAAAAGGTTTCCAGCGCTGTCAGCTTCATGGCCCGGCCCAAGACGGTTGCTTTGCCCAGAGGCTGACGCCAGATTGGCATCGGGAACATATCCATTTCGCAAAGTCTGGCAGACCAATCCGGGGCCGCATGAAACAATCCTCCGGCGCGCTGCTGGGCGCCATCCAGCTTGACCGGACCTCGCGCCATGCGCTGAGCGTGCAGCTTTACATGGCGCTGCGCGACATCATCCTGTCGGGCGGGCTGCGGCCGGGCGAACGGCTGCCGGCCACCCGCATCCTGGCCCGGGAAACCGGCGTGTCGCGCACCACGGTGATCGACGCGGTCGACCGGCTGGCGGCCGAGGGCATGGTGGTCGCCCGCATCGGCGACGGCACCTATGTCAGCGACACGCTGGAACACCGCCGCCCGCAGGCCGGGCCGCCCGCGCCGGTGCCGCAGCGGGCGCTGTCCACCGCCTGTCGCGGCTGATGACGCCGAACCCCGCCTTTGCCCACCGGACCTGGCTGCCGCACGAGGCGCGCGCCTTCGTCACCGCCCTGCCGGCCTATGACGCCTTTCCCATGGCGCATTGGGCGCGGCTGACGGCGCGGCATCTGCGGGGCGGCCGGGGCGCGGTCATGGGCTATGGCCAGCCCAAGGGCCTCCTGGCGCTGCGCCGGGCCATCGCCACCCACCTGGGCGCGATGAAGGGCATCAGTTGCAGCCCCGAGCAGATCTTTGTCACCACCGGCGCGCAACAGGCCTTTGCGCTGGCCGGGCGGATGTTCCTGAACCCCGGCGACCGGGTCTGGATGGAAAACCCCGGCGCATCGGGCGCACGCAACGCGCTGTTGTCCGAGGGCGCCGATCTGGTGCCCGTGGGGGTCGACGACCAGGGGCTGATCGTCGACGAGGGGCTGGCCCGCGCCGCCGATTTCCGCCTGGCCTTCGTCACGCCCTCGCACCAGCAGCCCCTGGGCCATATCCTGTCGCTGCACCGGCGCTTTGCCTTGCTCCGGGCCGCCGAGGCCGCCGGCGCCTTCATCATCGAAGACGATTACGACGGCGAGTTCTACTATGGCAACGCCCCCAGCCCGCGCTTTACAGCACCGACAGCGGCCAGCGCGTGCTGTTCGTCGGCACCTTTTCGAAATCGCTGTTCCCAGCCCTGCGCCTGGGTTTCCTGCTAGTGCCGGAACGGCTGGTCGAGGCGTTCGACCGCATGTTCCAGCTCTGGGCCAGCGGGCCGCCCACCGTCACCCAGGCCGTCACCGCCGATTTCATGGACGAGGGGCATTTCTCCACCCACATCCGCCTGATGCGCCGCCTCTACAAGGCCCGGTACGAGGCGCTGATCGAGGCCGGCGCCGCCCTGCCCGCCGCGCTGCGGTTGCGCGAAACCGCCAGCGGCTTTCACACCTATGCCGATCTGGCCCCTGGCATCGACCAGTCCGCCGTGGTCGCCCAGGCGGCAGAGCGGGGGGTGATCCTGGCCCCGCTGGGCCGCTATTGCCTGGCGCCGATCGAACAGAACGGCCTGGTCTTCGGCTTTGGCAGCGCCACGCCCGAGGATATCCGCCGTGGGATAGACCTGTTGCGCGACCTGCCGGCGCTGCGCTGAACCGCGCCCCTGCTGCGGGCTGAATTGGTATGGGCGTTTTGTCAAACTGGATATGAAGACAGGTCCAATCTGACCCTATCCTTGCCCCTCGCCGCGCCCTTTCGCGGTGAAAAGCAGGAGTTGCCCGATGCCAGACGCCCCGGCCCCCGCGCCGTTGCAGCACCCCTACTGGCATGACCAGCTGGGCCCGGCGCCGGCGCTGTGCGACAGCCTGCCCGACCGTGTCGAGGTGCTGGTGATCGGCTCCGGCTACACCGGGCTGCATGCCGCGATCCAGACGGCGCGCGGCGGGCGGTCCACCCTGGTGATCGACGCGCAGGATGCCGGTTTCGGCTGCAGCAGCCGCAATGGCGGCCAGATCAGCACCAGCGTCAAGCCATCGCTGGCCAAGCTGGCCGCGAAATTCGGCATGGAAAAGGCCCGCGACATCCGGGTCGAGGGTCAGGCCGCGCTGGACTGGATCGGCGAATTCGTCACTGACGAGGGCCTGGACTGCGACTTTCGCCGGTCGGGCCGGTTCCACGCCGCCCATACGCCGCAGCATTACGAAGCCCTGCTGCGCGATGCCGACACGATGCGCGCGCAGGAAGGCATCGAAAGCCACGCGGTGCCACGGGCCGAACAGCGCAGCGAACTGGGGTCCGACGCCTATTTCGGCGGCGTGGTCTATCCGCGGCACTGTTCGCTGCACCCGGCGAAATACCATCGCGGCCTGCTGAACCTGGCGCTGGCCGCCGGCGTGTCTGTGACCGGCCAGTGCGCGGCCACCCGGATCGAGAACTCCGGCGCGGGCTTTCGCGTCACCACCTCCAGGGGGTGATCGCGGCCCGCGATGTCATCGTCGCCACCAATGGCTATACCACCGGCCTGATGCCCTGGTTGCAGCGCCGCGTCATCCCGATCGGCAGCTATATCATCGCCACCGAGGAACTGCCCGAAACGCTGGTGGACGAGCTGTTCCCCACCGACCGGATCGCCAGCGACACCTGCAAGGTGATCTATTATTACCGCGCCTCGCCCGACCGGCGCCGCATCCTGTTCGGTGGCCGCGTCTCGGCGCAGGAAACCGATACGGCGACCAGCGCGCCACGTCTCTACGACAGCATGTGCCGCATCTTTCCGCAACTGCGCGGCAGCCGCATCTCGCACAGCTGGAGCGGCGTGGTCGCCTATACCTTTGACGAACTGGCCCATACCGGGGTGCATGACGGCGTGCATTACGCCATTGGCTACTGCGGCTCTGGCGTGTCCATGGCCAGCTACCTGGGCATGCGCACCGGCCAGAAAGTGCTGGGCCAGAAGGCGGGCAAGACGGCCTTTGACGGCCTGCCCCATCCCACCCGGCCGCTTTATACCGGCAGGCCCTGGTTCCTGCCCTCGGCCGTGGCCTGGTACCACTGGCAAGACGCCCGGCAATGCGCCCGCGCCGCGCGGGCCGGATGACAGACGACAGACCAACGCAACGCGCCGCGCCAAAGCGGCGGATCTGACAGGAGGACGAAACATGCAGAAGATCAGCCTCGGCCTTGCGGCGCTGCTCATGGCGACCGGCGCGGCGACCACGGCGGTGGCCCAGGACAGGCAGGTGACCATCGCCTCCTGGGGCGGCTCCTACCAGGAGGCGCAGAGCAAGGCGCTGTTCGGGCCGGCCGCCGAAAAGACCAGCATCGCGGTCAAGGAGGAAACCTATGGCGGCGTGGCCGATGTGCGCCTGCAGGTGGAATCCGGCGCCGTGACCTTTGACATCATCGCCAGCGGGTCGGGGTCTGCCGCCCGCGCCGGGGCCGAGGGCCTGCTGGAGCCGCTGGATTACGCGGTGATCGACGTCTCGACCTTCTACCCGCATCTCTATTCGGAATATTGCATCGGCGGCGACGTGTTCTCGACCGTCTATGCCTGGAACACCGAAACCTATGGCGATGCCGGCCCGCAAAGCTGGGCCGATTTCTGGGATGTCGAGAAATTCCCCGGCAAGCGCGCCTATCGCGGCTCGGTCGCCGGCGCGCTGGAACCGGCGCTGATGGCCGACGGCGTCGCGCCCGAGGATGTCTACAAGGTGCTGGATTCCGAGGAAGGCATCGCCCGCGCCATCGACAAGATCCGCCAGCTGAAACCGCATATCGACGTGTTCTGGACCTCTGGCGCCCAGCACGCCCAGCTGATGATGGATGGCGAGGTCGACATGACCACCGGCTGGAACGGCCGGTTCGACAACGCGGCCAAGGACGGCGGCAAGGTGAAATACAGCTTCAACCAGGCGCTTCTGGACTATGACTGCTTTGCCATCCCCAAGGGCGCGCCGCACAAGGACGATGCCATGGCCTTCCTGGCCGAGATTTCCAAGCCGGAATACCAGGACGACCTGCCGAAATACATCACCTACGGCCCCACCAACAAGGCGGCCTTCGACACCGGAGAGATTGACGCGGCAACGGCGGCCACCCTGCCGTCTTCGCCCGAGAATGCAGCCCTGCAACTGCCGATCTCGCTGGACTGGTACATCAAGTGGGAAACCGTCGCGGCCGAGATGTAAGCGCCGAGATGCTGACCGAATGATCGCCCCCGGCGGGCCGGCCCCGGCCCGCCACCCCTGCCCCCGGCCGGATCGCAATGACGGAGACCCCTGCTTGACCCGCCCCATCAGGCCCTGCCGATCTCGATACGCAATGTCACCAAGACCTATGGGCCGGTGCATGCGCTGGACGATGTCTCGCTGGAGGTGGAAAGCGGCGAGTTCCTGACCCTGCTTGGCCCCTCGGGCTCGGGCAAGACCACGCTCTTGATGGTGCTGGCCGGTTTCACCCGCCCCGACAGCGGCAGCCTGCGCTTTGGCGACCGCGAGGTGATCCGCATGCCGCCGCATCTGCGCGATGTCGGCATGACGTTTCAAAGCTATGCGCTGTTTCCGCACATGACCGTGGCGGGCAACGTCGGCTATCCGCTGCGCCTGCGCAAGGTTTCGCGCGACGAGATCGCCCGGCGGGTCGAGGCGGCGCTGGACACCGTGCGGCTGGGCGGTTTCGGCGACCGCCGCATCGACCAGCTGTCCGGCGGCCAGCGCCAGCGCGTCGCCGTGGCCCGCGCCATCGTGTTCGGGCCGCGCATCCTCTTGATGGATGAACCGCTGTCGGCGCTGGACAAGAAGCTGCGCGACCAGATGCAGATCGAACTGCGCCACCTGCATGAACAGCTGGGCATGACCACCGTCTATGTCACCCATGACCAGCGCGAGGCGCTGACCATGTCGGACCGCATCGCCGTGGTGAACCAGGGCCGCATCATGCAGCTGGCCACGCCGCGCGACCTCTATGAACGGCCGGCAAACCGGTTCGTGGCCGATTTCATCGGCGATTCCACCTTTCTGCCGGTCACGCGCCAGGGGGATCGGGTGATCCACGGCACGGTGCCGCTGCTGTTTGACGGCCCCCTGCCCGGCTCTGCCAGCCTGACGCTGATGATCCGGCCCGAGCGGATCGTGCTGTCGCCGTCGGGCCCGCGCGACGGCGCAAACAACTTTGCCGCCACCGCGACCGAGGTGGTCTATCAGGGCGACAGCTATCTGTTGCATGCCCGGCTGGACGATGGCACCCAGATCGCGCTGCGCGGTGCGATGCGCGGCGCCAATGTCACCGCCCTGCCCCGCCCCGGCGACGCGATCACCCTGACCCTGGCGCCCGAGGACACGGTGCTGATCGACGGGGCCGAGACCTGATGGCCGCCACCGCAGAAAACGCCACCGCAGAGAACGCCGCCGGCCTGCGCCGGGATGAGCGGATGGAGCGGCTGGCGCTGTTCGGTCTGGGCTCTCCGGCGCTGCTCCTGGTGCTGGTCATCCTGGTCCTGCCGGTGGGCTGGCTGTTCTATGTCTCGTTCGTCGGCGCGGACGGTCAGTTCTCGCTGGAGAATTACGCCCGCATGGTCGATCGCGGCTCTTATGCCCGCATCTTCCTGACCACGTTCCAGGTCAGCCTGCTGACCACCGGGATCTGCGTGCTGATCGGCTATCCGCTGGCCTATTTCATGGCCGGCCTGCCGCCGCGCCTGGCGAACCTGTGCCTGATCACCGTGCTGTTGCCGTTCTGGACCTCGCTTCTGGTGCGGACCTATGCCTGGCTGGTCCTGTTGCAGAAAAAGGGGCTGGTGAACGACTGGGCCATCGCGCTTGGCCTGTGGGACGCGCCGGTGAAGATGGTTCACAACCTGACCGGCACGCTGATCGGCATGGTGCATATCATGCTGCCGTTCCTGATCCTGCCGGTCTATGGCGCGATGCGGTCGATCAGCGGCGACTACATGAAGGCCGCCGCGAACCTGGGCGCCTCGCCCAGCCGGGCGTTCTGGACGGTGTTCTTTCCGCTGACCACGCCGGGCCTGTTCGCCGGCGCGCTGATGGTCTTCATCCTGTGCCTCGGCTTCTTTGTCACCCCGGCTGTCCTGGGCGGCGGCAAGGTCATCATGGTGTCGATGAAGATCGTCTCGAACATCGAGCTGTTCGTGAACTGGGGCGCGGCCAGCGCCCTGGGCGTGGTGCTGCTGGTCCTGACCGGGGCGATCCTCTGGGTCGCGTCGCGGTTTCTCAACCTCGACCGGCTGGCCGGAGGGGGGCACTGATGCTCCGCTGGTTGCGCGCACCCGCCACCGAAACCCAGGTCAGCCATGGCCAGCGGCTGTGGCTTTATCTGCTGTCGGGGGTGATCATGGCGCTGCTGGTGGCGCCCACGCTGATCGTGATCCCGATGTCGTTCTCGGACAGCCAGTACCTGGAATTCCCGCCCGAGACCTGGTCGCTGCGGTGGTACAGGCACTATTTCGCCTCGGCGGAATGGATGCAGGCCACCGCCACCTCGATCAAGGTGGCGGCGCTGACCATGCTGGTGGCGACGCCGGTGGGCGTGCTGGCCGCCTATGGGCTGCATGCCTCGAAGATCGGGCTGGTCCGGGCCGCCTTTGTGCTGCTGATCACGCCGATGATGGTGCCGGTGGTGCTGGTGGCGGTGGGGGCCTTTTACGCCTATGTTCGGCTGAAGCTGCTTTATACCCTGACCGGGCTGGTGCTGGCCCATTCGGTGCTGGCGCTGCCCCTGGTGGTCATCGTCACTGGCTCGGCGCTGAAGGGCTATGACATGAGCCAGGAGGAAGCCGCCCGCAGCCTGGGCGCGCCGCGCTGGAAGGCATTCCTGACCGTCACCCTGCCGCAGATCCGCTTTGCCGTGGTGACCAGCGCGCTGCTGTCGTTCCTGACCTCGTTCGACGAGGTGGTGGTGGCCATGTTCGTCTCGGGCGGCGACAATCCGACGCTGACGCGCAACATGTTCAATTCGTTGCGCGACCAGATCGACCCGACCATTGCGGCGATCTCGACGATCATGATCTGTGTCACGACCGTGATGATGGTGCTGGCCCAGATGTTCGGCCAGCAGAAACAGCCCCGCCGCCAGAAAGGCCAACCGCGATGATCGACCTGAAAACCTTTGCCGACCTTGCCGCAACGCCGGTCGGCGCCTTTGCCGACAAGCCCACCACCCTGACCCCCGGCCAGCAAGAGGCCAGCGCGGCCCTGTGGACCTCGGCCGACGGGGGGACGAAGATCGGGGTCTGGGAATGCACCCCCGGCCGGTTCACGGCCGACCGCAGCGCCGCCGGCGAATATTGCCACATCATCGCCGGCCGGGCCTCGGTGTCGAATGCCGATGGCAGCGGCACCCGCGACATCGGCCCCGGCGATCTCTTGGTGCTGCCGCAGGGCTGGAAGGGCGAATGGGTGATCCATCAGCACATGCGCAAGCTCTATATCCTGAACAGCGCCCCGGCGGCCTGAGACGGGGCCGCTGCGGGTGGCAAAGTCGCCCGCGATGCAGGACAAGGGTGGACAGCCGGCCATTGCGCGATATCTCTTTGCCATGGCAGGGATTTCCCCGCGCCACGCGCGCCCGCAAGGCTGTCGCCCAACAAAGGACCAGGCCTGCATCATGTCCAGGACGCTGATTCCATCGACCACCGCATCCTTGCCGAGCTGCAATCGGACGGCCGGTTGAGCCTGCAGGACCTGGGCGACAAGGTCGGGCTGTCGCCCACGCCCTGCGCCCGCCGGCTGCGGCTGTTGCAGGACGAAGGCTTCATCACCGGCTATGCCGCGCTGGTCGACGAGGCGCGGATGGGCTTTGGCTTTTCGGTCTTTGTCTCGGTCAAGCTGGAGCGGCAGGTCGACAACCAGCTGGTCCGGTTCGAGGCCGAGGTGGCGAAATGCCCCGAGGTGGTGGACTGCTGGCTGATGACGGGCAACCGCGACTACATGCTGCGGATCGCGGTCTCGGGGCTGGAGGAATATGAGCGGTTCCTGACCGGGCGGCTGACCAAGATTCCGGGGTCGCCTCGCTGGAAAGCTCGATCCCGATCCGCCGCGTCAAGGCGGGGCAGTCGCGGCTGGCCTAGGGTCTGAGCCTAGCCTCTGGCCAGCGCGCCCTGCCGGCCGGGGTCAGCCCGATGGCGCGGCCGGCGATGCTGGCCGCATCTATGCCGAAATGCCGGTAGAGATCGGCGATGGTGCCGGTCTGGCCGAAATGTTCCACACCCAGCGCCAGCGTGCGATGGCCCGCCACCCCGCCCAGCCAGGACAGCGTCGCCGGGTGGCCGTCGATCACCGTCACCAGCAGGCAGTCGCGCGGGACCGCGGACAAGAGCCGCTCGACCTGCGCCCGCGCGGCAGGCTGGCCATGGGCGCGGGCGCGTTGCGCCGCTGTCCAGCCGGCGTGCAGCCGGTCGGCCGAGGTCACGGCCAGCACGCCGACATCGCGCCGTGCCTCGGCCAGCAGGCCGGCGGCCCGGATGGCCTGCGGCGCGACGGCGCCCTGATAGGCGATCACCACCTGCGCATTCGGCCCCGGTTCGCGCAGCCAGTAGCCGCCGTCGATAGCGCCCTGGCGAAAGGCATCGTCGCGGCGTTTGCCGGGTTGCTCGACCGGGTTGGTGGTCAGCCGCAGATAGACCGACCCGCCGGTTTCGTCGCGCAGCCAGGTGCGTTCGTCGGGATCGCCCTCGCCATCGCGTTGCAGATAGGCAAAGGCCCATTCCAGGATCACCGCCAGTTCGTCGGTGAAGGCCGGTTCAAAGGCGGCCAGCCCGTCCTGCGCCATGCCGATCAGCGGGGTCGAGATCGACTGGTGCGCGCCGCCTTCGGGGGCCAGGGTCACGCCCGAGGGGGTGCCGACGATCAGGAAGCGGGCGTCCTGATAGCAGGCGTAGTTCAGCGCATCGAGCCCGCGGCAGACGAAGGGATCGTAGACCGTGCCGATGGGGATCAGGCGCCGACCGAACAGCGAATGCGACAGGCCGGCGGCGCCCAGCAGCAGGAACAGGTTCATCTCGGCGATGCCCAGTTCGATGTGCTGGCCCCGCGGCGAGAAATCCCATTTCGCGGTGGAGGCGATCCTGTGTTCCCGAAACAGGTCGGCGCGGGGCTGGCGGGCGAACAGGCCACGGCGGTTGACCCATGGCCCCAGGCCGGTGGTGCCGGTGACATCGGGCGAGGTGGTGACGATCCGGCCGGCCAGCGGGCTGCTGCCGCGGGCCAGATCGTCCAGCATCTTGCCAAAGGCCATCTGGGTCGAAATCTCGCGGTCGGCCGGGGGCATGATGGCGGGCACCGGCAGGGGCGCGTCGTGGTGGCGGCGCGGCCCGGCGGCAAAGAACGGCACGCGGGACAGGAACGCGCGGAATCCGGCGGGGTCCGCGACGGTGGCCATCGGCTCCCACTCCTGGCCGGGGGGGACGCCCATGGCGGTTTGCCAGCCCTCCATCTGCGCCGTGGTCATCAGGCCGCCGTGGTTGTCCTTGTGCCCGGCGATGGGCGTGCCCCAGCCCTTGATCGTATAGGCCAGGAAGCAGGTGGGGCGGTCGTGGTCGACGGCGGCAAAGGCCTGGGCCAGGGTGTCGACGCAATTGCCGCCGAGGTTTTCCATCAGTTCCGCCAGCGCGGCATCGCTGCGCCGGTCGATCAGGGCCGAAACCTCGCCCTGGTCGCCCAGATCCTGCAACAGGCGCTGGCGCCACACCGCGCCGCCCTGAAAGGTCAGCGCCGAGTAGAGCGCGTTCGGGCAGGTGTCGATCCAGTCGCGCAGCGCCACCCCGCCGGGTTCGGCAAAGGCCGCGCGTTGCAGCGCGCCGTATTTCAGGCGGACCACGTCCCAGCCGAAGGCGGTGAACAGGCCTTCGATCCGGCTCCACAACCCTTCGTGGACCACGCCATCCAGCGACTGGCGGTTGTAGTCGACGATCCACCAGCAATCGCGCAGGCCGTGTTTCCAGCTTTCCTGCAGGCATTCGTGGATATTGCCTTCGTCCAGTTCCGCATCGCCCATCAGCGCGATCATCCGGCCCTGCGGCAGCGCGGCGCCCCAGTCCCGGGCGCGGACGTAATCCTGGATCAGCGCGGCAAAGGCGGTGATGGCGACGCCCAGCCCGACCGAGCCGGTGGAGAAATCGACATCGTCGCGGTCCTTGGTGCGGCTGGGATAGGACTGCACGCCGCCATAGCCGCGAAAGGCCTGGAGCCGGGCGCGGTCGAGGTTGCCCATCAGGTAGTGCATGGCGTGAAAGACCGGCGCGGCATGGGGTTTCACCGCCACCCTGTCCTGCGGGCGCAGCGCCGAGAAATAGAGCGCGGTCAGGATCGAGACCATCGAGGCGGACGAGGCCTGATGCCCGCCAGTCTTTATGCCGTCCACCTTGGGGCGGATGTGGTTGGCGTGATGGATCATCCAGTGCGACAGCCAGAGCAGGCGCTGTTCGACGGTCTTGAGATGGGTGCTGGTCATTTGCGGCCTCCGTGCCGCGATCCTATCGCAGGGCCGGCGCGGGAAATGAGCAAATGTTGCCGCGTTCTGCGGCCGGTCTGAAGGTTTCCGTCAGGAAAATCCGCGGTCGTGGTGGAAAGACCTGCCGTAGCCCGGCGTTTTCCGCGATCTGGCGGAACCGGGGGCCTGCGGCGGGACGGGCCGATCCATCGCGCGACCTTCCCCGCGGGGAAGGCGTGCGCGGGTTTAACGCATTGTTTACAATGGGGAATAGCCAAGCGCGGCCGAGATGGCCGCCGCGGCCTCGGTCACATGGGGGGCTATCTGCCTTAGCTGCTTGCGCCGGATGCGGCTGTCGGGGCCGGACATGCCGATGGCGCCGACCAGTTCGCCGGACCGGCCCAGGATGGCGCAGGCGCAGGCGGCGATGCCATCGCGCCATTCGCCCTGCGGCACCACGGCATAGCCCTGGGCGCGGGCCTGGGCCACGTCGTCACGCAGCGCCTCGATCGTGGTGCGGGTGGTTTCGGTATAGGCGCGCAGGTGCGGGCGGAACCGGTCGAGGTAGTCGTCGGGCATCTGGGCCAGCATGGCCTTGCCGGTCGCCACGGTAAAGGCCGGCGCCCGCGAGCCGACGCTGGTATGGGCGCGGATGTGATGGGCGCTTTCGATCTTGTCGAGGTAGATCACATGCACGTCGTCCAGCACCGAGAGGTGAACGGTCTCGCCCGTCCGCTCGGCCAGGCGGAGCATTTCGGGGCGGGCGATCCGGATCAGGTCCATGCGGCGGATGACATGGTTGCCCAGTTCCCAGATCCTTGTCGTCAGTTCGTAATGGCTGGTCGGCTGCACCTGGCGGACATAGCCCTGGGCCTGCAACGTGGTCAGCAGCCGGTGGACGTTGCTTTTCGTCAGCGCCAGGTCCGAGGCCAGGTCGCTGACCCCGCGGGGCCGGTCGGAAAGGGCGAGCGTCTCGATCAGGCGCAGTCCCTTGATGAAGGCTTTGTCCATGCGGGCAGGTCACTTGTTGACGGAAGACAGGGTGGGCAGGCGTCGTCTGCGCCGCAGTATAGGCGGAAAGGCGGGGGCCGCGACAGGCACTTTGCGGCGGGGGGCCAAGGGCGATTGACACTGTCGCCGGGGCCGGCCTACCCTGATCTGCAGAATGGTGTTCCATATCGTGGAACACGCTGAACCCGGCCCCGCCGGACAGGAGGCAAGGAGGTCAGCCGGCATGGCGGATCCGCTGGAAAGGCTTGCGGGGCGGCTGCGGCCGGGGATGCGCGTGGCGCTGCCGGTGGATTATGCCGGGGTGTCGATGGCGATGACCGGGCCGCTGATCCGGCACGGGGCGGGCGACCTGGACCTGGTCTGCGTGCCGACGGGCGGGTTGCAGGTCGACCAGCTGATCGGCGCGGGATTGGTGCGGTCGGTGGAAACCAGTGCCGTGTCGCTGGGCGAGGCGGGCGGGGCGCCGCGGTTCAACGCGGCGGTGAAGGCCGGGTCGATCGCGCTGCGCGATGCCACCTGCCCCGCCATTCATGCCGGCCTGATGGCGGCGCAGAAGGGCAGCCCCTTCATGCCGCTGCGCGGGTTGATCGGCAGCGACGTGCTGCGGCATCGGGACGACTGGCGGGTGATCGACAACCCCTTTGCCGATGGCGGCGACCCGGTGGTGCTGATCCCGGCGATCCGGCCCGACGTGGCGATCTTTCACGCGCCGATGGCCGACGGCCAAGGCAATGTCTGGATCGGGCGGCGGCGCGAACTGGCGGCGATGGCCTATGCCTCGACCATGACGCTGGTGACGGTCGAGCGGATCGTCGACCACAGCCTGCTGGTGTCAGAGGAACTGGCGGCGGGCACGCTACCGTCGCTTTACGTCACCGACATTGCCGCGGCGCCGCGGGGGGCCTGGCCCTATGGCCTGTGGGGCGAATACGGCACGGATACCGATGAGCTGATGCGCTATGCCGCCGCCGCGCGCAGCGACGCGGGCTTTGCCGCCTATATGGCCGACCGCTGGGGGGCCCAGGCATGAGCGCGCCCGTCACCAGCCATGAGGTGCTGATCCATACCATCGCGCGGCTGCTGCAGGGGGTGTCGCATGTGGCGGTGGGTGCCTCGTCGCCGATGCCGGCGGCGGGGGCGATGCTGCGGCGCGCGCTGGATGAACCGGACCGCGCGGTGCGGCTGTCGATCCTGGGGTCGGTGCAGCACAATTTCTTTACCAATGGTTCGGCCGAGCTGTTCGATTCCGCCGGTCAGGGCCGGCTGGACGCCTTTTTCCTGGGCGGCGGCCAGATCGACGGGCAGGCGAACGTGAACCTGGTCGGCACCGGGGATTATCCGCAAAGCACGGTGCGCTGGCCGGGGTCTTTCGGGTCGGCCTATCTCTATTTCACCGTGCCGCGGGTGATCCTGTTCCGCGAGGAACACAGCCCGCGCGTGCTGGTTGACAAGGTCGATTTCGTGTCGGCCCCCGGCACCAGCCCGGCGGGCGTCTACCGGCCGGGTGGCCCGGTGGCGCTGCTGACCGGCAAGGCGCTGTTCAGCTTTGACCGGGCGGAACCGGGGTTCACCCTGCAAAGCCTGCATCCGGGCCACAGTCTGCAAGATGTCCGGGCGGCGACCGGGTTCGGGTTCGCCCATGATGCGGCGCCGGCCGTCACCCCGCTGCCGGATGGGCCGGTTCTGGCGCTGATGCGCGGGCGGGTGCTGGACGAACTGGAAGAAACCTATCCCGCCTTTGCCGCCCGCTGGCGGCAAGAGATTGCGGCCTGACCAAGGGACAGATCATGCCCGGACCTGGATCGCTGGCCAACCTGAAGGTGATCGACGCCAGCCGCGTGCTGGGCGGGCCCTATGCCGGCCAGATCCTGGGCGACCACGGCGCCGATGTCATCAAGATCGAGCCGCCGGAGGGCGACGAGACCCGCGGCTGGGGGCCGCCGTTCCTGGAGGATGCGGCAAGCTATTTCCTGGGCCTGAACCGCAACAAGCGCGGCATCGCCGTCGACCTGGGGCAAGAGGCCGGGCGGGCGCTGCTGCTGGAGCTGCTGGCCGATGCCGACGTGTTCATCGAGAATTTCAAGACCGGCACGCTGGACCGCTGGGGCCTGGGCCATGAGGTGCTGGCGCGGCGGTTTCCGCGGCTGATCCATGCCCGCGTCTCGGGGTTTGGCGCCGACGGGCCGATGGGCGGGCTGCCGGGCTATGACGCCGCGATCCAGGCGCTGTGCGGTATCATGAGCGTGAATGGCGAAAGGGACGGGCAGCCCTTGCGGGTGGGCCTGCCGGTGGTGGACATGGTCACCGGGCTGAACGCGGCGATGGGCATCCTGATGGCGGTGAACGAACGGGCGGTCAGCGGCAAGGGACAATTCGTCGAGACCAGCCTTTACGACTGCGGCATCTCGCTGTTGCATCCGCATCTGCCGAATTACTACCTGTCGGCCAGGGTGCCCGGACCCAGCGGCAATGCCCATCCGAACATCTGCCCCTATGACACCTTTGCCACCGGCACCGAGCCGATCTTTCTGGCGGTGGGCAACAACCGGCAGTTCGCCACGCTTTGCACGATGATCGGGGCCGGGGATCTGCCCGGCGATGCCCGCTTTGCCTCGAACAGCCAGCGTGTCCTCAACCGCGACGCGCTGAAACAGCGGCTGGAGGCGGCGCTGGCGGCCTTCGACTGCGCCGACCTGTCAGCGCGGCTGATCCGCGCCGGTGTGCCCTGCGGCGCGGTGCGGACCATCGACCAGGTGGTGGCGGATCCGCATACGCAGCACCGCGGCATGGTGGTGGACATCGGCGCCTATCGCGGCACCGGCAGCCCGATCAAGCTGTCGCGGACCCCGGCAAGCTATCGGCTGGCGCCGCCGCGTTTTGCCCAGCACAGCGCCGAGGTGCTGGCAGAGCGCGCGCTGGACCCCGAGGCCTACCGCGACGTGCTGCCCGGCCTGCCCGCGCGCGGCCCCGCAGATGACGCATAAGGCGGGATCGGCCCGCCAGAGGAAACCATCTGGCCAGACACAGGGGTGGTCGCGGAACATGCCCAAAGCAAATATGCTGCCCTCGTGGCCCTGACCGAAAGGATGCGCCCGTTCCGGGCGGGTCTGGCGGGGCCGTGCGACCGGTCCGGAACCTTGGGAGAGACATTGCGATGAATGGTGCCGATATCCTGTGCGAAACCCTGCTGGCCAATGGCATAGACACCTGTTTTGCCAATCCCGGCACGTCCGAGATGCATTTCGTCGCCGCCCTGGACCGGCAGCCGAAGATGCGCTGCGTTCTGGGGCTGTTCGAGGGCGTGGTGACCGGCGCGGCCGATGGCTATGCGCGGATGGCCGACCGGCCGGCGGCGACGCTGCTGCACCTGGGGCCGGGCCTGGCGAATGGGCTGGCCAACCTGCACAACGCCCGCCGGGCGCGCACGCCGATGGTGAACGTGGTCGGCGACCATGCGACCTATCACCTGCAGCATGACGCGCCGCTGACCTCGGATATCGACAGCCTGGCCTGGCCGATGTCGCATTGGGTGGGGCGGGCGGAGCGGGCCGGGGATGTCGGCCTGCGCTGTTCCGAGGCGATTGCCGCGGCGGGGACCGGGGCGGGCGGCATTGCCACGCTGATCCTGCATGCCGACGCCGCCTGGACGGAAACCGGGGCCGCGGTGCCGGGCAAGGTGCTGCCCCTGCCCTGCCGTTGCCGGACGAGGGCGCGCTGGCCCGCGCGGTGGCGGCGCTGCGCAACGGCAGGCCGACGACGATCCTGGTGACGGGCAAGGCGCTGCGGGCGCCGCAGCTGGAACTGCTGGACCGGATCGCGCAGAAGACCGGGGCGCGGATCATGGCGCAACAGGCCAACGGGCGGATGCAGCGTGGTGCTGGCCGGGTCGCGCTGGACCGGGTGCCCTATGTGATCGACCAGGCGCTGGAGTGCTTTGCCGGGACCGCGCAGATGATCCTGATCGGGGCAAAGGCGCCGGTGGGGTTCTTTGCCTATCCCGGCAAGCCCGGCAGCATGTTGCCGCCCGATTGCGAGGTGCTGCAACTGGCCTCGGCCGACCACGATCTGCAGGCGACCGTGGCCGCGCTGGCCGAAGCGGTGGGCGCGACCTCGGCGCCGGCGGCGCGGCTGTCGGAACGGCGGGCGCCGGACCTGCCGCAGGGCACGCTGAGCCCGGATGCGATTGCGCTGGTGCTGGCCCGGCTGATGCCCGAGGGCAGCATCATCTGCGACGAATCGGTGTCGTCGGGGCGCGATTTCTTTCGTTCGACCCATGGCGCGGCGCCGCATGATTTCCTGCAACTGACCGGCGGGGCGATCGGCGACGGCATCCCGATGGCGACGGGGGCGGCGGTGGCCTGCCCCGACCGCAAGGTGATCGGCCTGCAGGCGGATGGCAGCGGCATGTATACGTTGCAGGGCCTGTGGACCCAGGCGCGCGAGCGGCTGGACGTGCTGACCATCGTCTTTGCCAACCGGCGCTATGCCATCCTGCATGGCGAGCTGAGGAATGTCGGCGCCGGCCAGCCCGGTGAAAATGCCCGCCGGATGCTGGACCTGGACGACCCGGCGCTGAACTGGGTGGGTCTGGCGCAGGCGATGGGGGTCGAGGCGGCCCGGGCCGAAACGGTGGCGGATCTGGCGGACCCGGTGCAATCGGCCTGCGCCCGCAAGGGGCCGTTCCTGATCGAAGCCGTGATCTGAGGAGGCAGGGGTGATCCGCAGGGTTCCGCATTGCAGTCACTGGGGCGCCTATCGGGTGCTGGTCGAGGGCCAACGCATCGTCGGGGTCGAGCCGTTCGAACATGACCCGGCGCCCTCGCCCATCATCCATTCGGTGACGGAATGGGCCAACCCCGCGCGCCGGGTGTTGCAGCCGATGGTGCGCGAGGGCTGGTTGCGGCGGCGCGAGGACAGCGACCGCCGCGGCCGGGGGCGGGAACGGTTCGTGCCGGTCGACTGGGACACCGCGCTGGACCTGGTGGCCGGCGAAATCCGGCGTGTCGCGGCAGTGCATGGCAATGCCTCGATCTTTGCGGGCAGCTATGGCTGGACCAGCTGCGGCAGGTTCCACCATGCGCCGACGCTGCTGAAGCGGATGCTGAACCTGGTTGGCGGCTATACCGGCCATGTCGACACCTATTCCATAGCGGCGGGGCCGGCGATCCTGCGGCATGTGCTGGGCGACGAACGGGCCTGCGGCGGTCAGGCCAACACGCTGGATTCCATCGCCGAACATACCGAGACCCTGGTGGTGTTCGGCGCGATGACGCCGCGCACCGCGCAGACCGAGGCGGGCGGGATCGGCGGGCATCATCTGGAAACCTATCTGCGCCGGATCGCGGCGCGGGGGATCAAGGTGGTGCTGGTGTCGCCGCTGCGCGACGACCTGCCGGACTGGGTCGGGGCGGAATGGTGGCCGATCCGGCCGAACACCGACACGGCGCTGATGCTGGGACTGGCGGGCGAGATCGTCGCCGCCGGCCGTGCCGACCGCGCCTTCCTGGCGCGCTGCACCAGCGGGTCAGGGCAATTGCTGGCCTATCTGCTGGGCCGGCCGGACGGGGTGGCGAAGACGGCGGACTGGGCCGCCGGCATCACCGGCCTGCCTGCCGGCGCGATCCGGGCGCTGGCGCGGCAACTGGTGGACACGCGCAGCATGCTGACGGTCAGCTGGGCCTTGCAGCGGGCGCATCACGGCGAACAGCCGTTCTGGGCGGCGCTGGCGCTGGCCGCGATTGCCGGGCAGATCGGCCTGCCGGGCGGCGGGGTCGGCTATGGCTATGGCTCGCTGGGCGGGATGGGCGCGCCCTTTGTCATCGGCCAGTCTCCGGCGATGGCGCAGGGGCTGCGGCCGATCGACAGTTTCATTCCGGTCGCCCGGATCAGCGACATGTTGCTGAACCCCGGCGGCGCCTATACCTATGAGGGCGAGGACCGGCTCTACCCCGATACGCGGCTGGTCTATTGGGCGGGGGGCAACCCGTTTCACCACCATCAGGACCTGAACCGCCTGGCCGAGGCCTGGACCCGGCCGGAAACCATCATCGTGCAGGACCCGATGTTCACCGCAACGGCGCAGCGGGCCGACATCCTGCTGCCGGCCTCGACCTCGCTGGAGCGCAACGACCTGGCGGGGAACAAGCGGTCGGATCACATCCTGGCCATGGCCAGGGTGATCGCGCCGCTGGGGCTGGCCCGGGCCGACTATGATATTTTCACCGCGATCAGCGACAGGCTGGGCGTGGCCGGGGCCTTTACCGAGGGCCGCGACGAGATGGGCTGGATCCGCCATCTTTATGAGCAGAGCCGCACCGATGCCGCCGACCGGCTGGGGTTCGAGATGCCGGATTTCGACCGGTTCTGGTCGCAGGGCCATGCGGCCTGTGCGGTGCAGCGCGACCATGTTCACCTGGCCGGGTTCCGGGCCGATCCGGTGGCGCAGCGGCTGAACACCGAAAGCGGGCGGATCGTGCTGGGCAGCGAGACGCTGGCCCGGCTGGGCCTTGCCGACTGCGGCGCGCATCCGGCCTGGATGGAGCCGGCGGAATGGCTGGGGGCGGCGCCGGCGGATGCGCTGCACCTGATCTCGCACCAGCCAAAGGGCCGGCTGCACAGCCAGCTGGAAACCGCCGCCAGCAGCCGGGCCGAAAAGCGCAACGGGCGGGAACAGGTGCGCCTGCACCCCGAGGACGCGGCGCGGCGCGGCATTGCCGATGGCATGACCGTGCGGCTGTGGAACGCGCGGGGCGCCTGTCTGGCGACCGCGCTTGTCACCGACAGCGTGGCGGCGGGTGTCGCGGTGCTGCCGACGGGGGCCTGGTATACCCCGACCGGCAACAGCGGGCTGGATCTGGCCGGCAGCCCCAACGTGCTGACGCTGGACATCGGCTCTTCGGGCTTTGGCCAGGGGTGTTCGGCCCATACCTGCCTGATCCGGGTCGAGCCCTTTGCCGAGGAGGCGCCTGATGCGCTCGATCTCTACCAACAGCAATCGGCAGAGCTTCTGCCCGCCTGAAAGGACCAAGCCATGACCGCCATCAGCCGATTTGCCGTGCCGAAGATCGACGACATGCCGCAGGATATCCGCGACCGGATCCTGGCCGTGCAGGAAAAGTCGGGGTTCGTTCCGAACGTGTTCCTGACGCTGGCGCATCGCCCCGATGAGTTCCGCGCCTTCTTTGCCTATCACGACGCGCTGATGGACAAGCCGGGCAACCTGACCAAGGCCGAGCGCGAGATGATCGTGGTGGCGACCTCGAGCGCCAACCAGTGCCAGTATTGCGTGGTGGCGCATGGGGCGATCCTGCGGATCCGGGCGAAGAACCCGCTGATCGCGGATCAGGTGGCGATCAACTACCGCAAGGCCGACATCACGCCGCGGCAAAAGGCGATGATCGATTTCGGCATGAAGGTTTCTGCCCGCGCGTATGAGGTGGACGATGCCGACATGGCGGCGCTGAAGGACCACGGGTTCACCAAGGAGGACATCTGGGACATCGCGGCGATCGCGGCCTTTTTCGGCATGTCGAACCGGCTTGCCAATGTCACCAGCATGCGGCCCAATGACGAATTCTACAATCTGGGACGGTGATCATGGCAAAGGGCTACAAGGAAATGCTGGCCGAGGCCGATGCGGCGGTGCAATCGGTCACGGGTGCGGACATGGCGCTGGACATGGCCTCTGGCCAGGGCGCGGACGGGGTCGTGATGGTCGATATCCGCGACCCGCGCGAACTGGACCGCGAGGGGATGATCCCCGGCGCCTTTCATGCGCCGCGGGGCATGCTGGAATTCTGGATCGACCCGGAAAGCCCCTATCACAAGCCGCGGTTCGCCGAGGGCAAGACCTATGTGTTCTACTGCGCCTCGGGCTGGCGGTCGCTGCTGGCGGCCAAGGTGGCGCAGGAAATGGGGCTGGACGCGCGGTCGCTGCGCGGCGGGTTCAGCGCCTGGAAGGCCGAGGGCCATCCCGTCGCCCAGCGGGACAAGCCGCAGGGCTGAGGGCTGGCCCGCCGGCCCTGCGGCGGTGACGGCTCAGGCGGTGACGTCGATCACCACCCGGCCGCGGATGTGCCCGGCGACGATATCCTGCGCCAGTTGCGGCAGGGCGGACATCGGCTCGACCCGGGCGATGCTGGCCAGATGGGCCTTGTCCAGATCGCGGGCCAGCCGGGCCCAGGCGCGGTCGCGGCGCGCCTGCGGGGCCATGACGCTGTCGACCCCCAAAAGCGCCACGCTGCGCAGGATATGCGGCGCGACCGTGGCGGGCAGGTCCATGCCGCCGGCCAGGCCGCAGGCGGCGACGGCGCCGCCATAGACCGTCTGGGCCAGCACATTGGCCAGCGTGGTCGAGCCGACGGAATCCACCGCGCCGGCCCAGCGTTCCTTTTGCAGCGCCCCGCCCTTTTCGGCCAGCGCCGCGCGGTCGACAAAGCCCGTGGCCCCCAGCGAGGCCAGGTAGTCATGCGTCTCGGGCCGGCCGGTCGAGGCGGTGACGCGATAGCCGGCATGGGCCAGCAGGCTGATGGCGGTAGAGCCGACACCCCCCGCCGCGCCGGTCACCAGCACCTCTGCCCCGCCAGGCTGGATCACGCCCCAATCGGCCAGAACGTCGACGCAAAGCGCCGCGGTATAGCCCGCGGTGCCGACCGCCATGGCCTGTTCCGGCGTGAAGCCCTGCGGCAGTCGGGTCAGCCACTGCGGCTTCAGCCGCTGGAACCGGCTGTAGCCTCCCCATTCGGTTTCCGACAGGCCCCAGCCGTTGACGATGACCCTGTCGCCGGCGGCCCAGTCGGGCGAGCGGCTTTCGACCACGGTGCCGGCCAGGTCGATCCCTGCGACCATCGGCAGGCGGCGGGCAATGCGGCCCTTGCCGGTGACGGCCAGCCCGTCCTTGTAGTTCAGGGTCGAGTGCGAGATTTCGACCAGCACCTCATGGTCGGGCAGGTCCGCCAGGGTCAGGTCGCGGAACTCGGCCCTGGGCTTGCCATCGGCATCGACAAGCATCATCGCGCGAAAGGCTGCGGTCATTCGGGTTCTCCTTGGGATGTGGGGGTGCGGGTGTCGCGGCCTGCCAGCGCGCGTTCCAGCAGGCCGCGCATGCCCTGCAGGTGATCGGCCATCAGCTCGGCCGCGGCGGTGCCGTCGCGGTCGGCGATGGCCTGCAGGATGCGCTGGTGGCCCTGGATGGTGCGCTGGCGTTCGTGGTCGCGGAAGATCAGCATGTTGGTGACGGGGATGAAACTCTCGATCACGGCGGACATCATCAGTTGCAGCGGCCCGTTGCCGGTGGCCTGCACCACGGCCCGGTGAAACCGCACGTCCGAGGCGCAGAAGGCCTCGTCCGAGAGGTCGGGCTGGCGCTGCAAATCTATTTCCGTGGCCATGGCATCAAGGTCCGCCCCGGTGCGGTTCGCCGCGGCCAGCCGGCAGCACAGCCGTTCGGTTTCCTGCCGGGCGGTCTGGATGTCCTCGGCGCCAAAGGTGCCGGCGCCGACCAGCAGCGTCGCGGCGTCGGTGATGCTGCGGGCCAGATCGCCGGTGTCGGGGTGGGCGACAAAGGTGCCGCCGGTCGGGCCACGGCGGGACCGGATCAGGTTCTGCGCCGCCAGCACCTTCAGCGCCTCGCGCACGGTGGGGCGGGAAACGCCGAAGCGGCGGGCCATTTCCTCTTCGTTGGGCAGGCGTTCGTCGACGGCCAGCCGACCCTCGAGAATGGCCGAGCGGATCGCATCCGCGACCTGCCGCGCCAGGCCGGTGCGCACGATGTCATCATATTGCAGCGCCATCCGGCCCCCTTTCCCGATCCGCCGCAGGATAGCAGGGTCGCGCAAACATTAAAAGGTTTGACAAATAAAAGAATGAAGTATTTCTTGCGCGGCAGATCTGGGAGGAGCCGATGGACAGCGATCACCCCAAAGGCGGGCCAGCCGCCGATCCGGCGTTGCTGGACCGGCTGGCCGAGGTGCTGCCGCGGGCGGCGGTACTGACGGGCGATGCCATCGGGCCGGGCTATCGGGAAGACCGGCGGGGCCGCCATTCCGCGCCGCCGGCCTTTGTGCTGCGGCCCGCCGATACCGCCCAGGCCTCGGCCGCGCTGGCGCTGTGCCATCGGTTCGGCCAGCGGCTGGCGGTGCAGGGCGGCCGCACCGGCCTGTCGGGCGGCCATCGCATCCAGGAGGGCGAGGCGGTTCTGTCGCTGGAGCGGATGACCGCGCTGGCGCCGGTCGACCAGACCAGCGCCACGGTCGAGGCGCAGGCGGGCGTGCCGTTGCAGGCGGTGCAAGAGGCGGCGGCGGCTGCCGGGCTGATGTTCGGCGTCGATATCGGATCGCGCGGCACGGCGACCATCGGCGGTGGCATCGCCACCAACGCCGGCGGTATCCGCGTCTTGCGCTATGGCATGTTCCGCGCCCAGGTGGCGGGGCTGGAGGCGGTGCTGGCCGATGGCCGGGTCATCAGCGCGATGAAGGCCGTGCAAAAGGACAACAGCGGCCCCGACCTGGCGCAGATGTTCATCGGCAGCGAAGGCACGATGGGCGTGGTGACGCGCGCGCTGTTGCGGCTGCATCCGAAACCGGCGGTCGAGGTCAACGCGCTTTTGGCGCTGCCCTCGATGGAGGCGGCGCTGGATCTGCTGGCGCGGCTGCGGCGTGGCGCGGGCGGGCTGTTGTCGGCCTATGAATTCCTGCTGGCAGAGGCCTATCACGGCGCGGCGGCCTATCTGGGGCTGCCGGAACCGCTGACGACCCGGGCGCCGGTCTATGTGCTGACCGAGATCCAGGCCGGGGCCGGGCAGGCGGCGGCAGAGGAAACCTTCATGGCGCTCTTGATGCAGGCGATCGAGGATGGCGTGGCGCTGGACGCGGTGGTGTCGCAATCGCCGCGCGAGTTCGAGACGCTCTGGGCGCTCCGCGACGGCTGTGCGGAATTCAACCGCAAGCTGGCCCATGTGATCAGCGGCGACATCAGCGTTCCGGTGCCGCGGGCGGCCGAGTTTCTGCGGCAAAGCCAGGAAATGCTGCGCAGCATAGACCCGGACACGCGGTTCCTGGTCTTTGGCCATCTGGGCGACGGCAACCTGCATTATGTCTTCTGCTCGCCGCAGAAACAGGTGGCGATCGACCGGCTGCTGCATCTGGTGGCCGAATTCGGCGGCTCGGTCTCGGCGGAACATGGCATCGGGGTGGACAAGAAACCCTGGCTGCATCTGGCGAAAGGCCCGGCCGAAATCGCGGTGATGCGCGGGATGAAGGCGATGCTGGACCCGGCGGCGATCCTGAACCGGGGCCGGATCTTTGATCCGCTGCCCGGCGGGGCGGGCATGCCGGCTTGACATCGTGGCCGGGGCGTGACCTATCTGGCCGCGATGGTTCCCGGCCAAACCAAGCGCGGCCGGGTGAAAAGGGAACACGGTGCGGTGTAGCCATCAGGCGCCAAACCCGTGACTGCCCCCGCAACTGTAAGCGGTGAGCGACTCCGGAATGCCACTGGCCCGCAGGCGGGCCGGGAAGGCCGGGGAAGCCGAGACCCGCGAAGTCAGGAGACCTGCCATCGATGCATTCAACCGCCGGGCGGGGTGCCCCGGAAGGAGTATCGATGGACCAGATCCGGCGGCCCGCCCATGCCGCACCCACCGCCCAGGACGTGCCGGACGTGAGCGGCCCGGTCGCGGCTGGCCCCGCCCTGCCGCCCGCGGTAGAGGTGCAGGGGGTGGCCTGGGGGCCCAGGGGGCAGGCGGAGATCCTGACCGATATCGGCTTTGCGGTGCCGCAGGGGCAGATCGTGGCGATCTGCGGCGCCAACGGGGCCGGCAAATCCTCGCTCCTGCGGCTGCTTTACCGCCATCAGGCGCCCAGCGGGGGCGTGGTGCGGCTGATGGGGCGCGACCTGTGGCAGATGACCGCGCCCGAGGCCGCGCGCACCCTGGCGGCGGTGTTGCAGGAACAGGCGTCCGACTTCGCGCTGAGCGTGCGGCAGATCGTGGCGCTGGGGCGCTTGCCGCACCGGCGTGGCTGGGGCGCCGGCCTGTCGGCGCCGGGCCGCGACGAGGCGGCGATCATCGGCGACGCGCTGGCCCGGATGGATCTTGGCGCGCTGGCCGACCGGGCCTTTGGCACCCTGTCGGGGAGAGCGGCAGCGCACGATGGTGGCGCGCGCCCTGGCGCAACAGCCGCGCGTCATCGTGCTGGACGAGCCGACCAACCACCTGGACATCCGCCACCAGCTGGAACTGCTGGCGCTGTTGCGCGGGCTGGGCCTGACCGTGATCGCCACGCTGCATGACCTGACGCTGGCGGCGGCCTTTGCCGACCGGGTGCTGGTGCTGGCCGGCGGGCGCATCCTGTCGGACGGCCCCCCCGCCGAGGCCTTGACCGAAACCACGCTGGCCCAGGCCTTTCAGGTCAGGGCCCGTATCGACCGTTCCGGGGCGACGCCCCGCTTTTCCTTTCACCTTTGACCCTGCCGGAGACCCCGATGCTGCGCCTTTCCCTTGCCGCCCTGCTGATATCCGCCACCGCGGCGCTGGCCTATCCCGTCACCGTGAAAAGCTGCGGGCGCGATGTCACCTTTGACGCGGCGCCCCAGCGGGCGATTTCCAATGACGTCAACCTGACCGAGATGATGCTGGTCCTGGGGCTGCGCGACAGCATGATCGGCTATACCGGCGTTTCGGGCTGGAAGACGCTGGACGAAACGCTGCGCCAGGGCATTGCCGAACTGCCCGAGTTTTCCGCGCTTTACCCCACGCGCGAGGTGCTGGCCGGGGCCGAGCCGGATTTCTTCTTTGCCGGCTGGAACTATGGCATGAAGGTGGGCGGCGAAGTCACGCCCGAGACGCTGGAACCCCTGGGCATCAAGACCTATGAGCTGAGCGAAAGCTGCATTCACATCGGGCCGAAGCCGCGGTCGAGCATGGATGACCTTTACCTCGACATCCTGAACCTGGGCACCATCTTTGGCGTCGAGGACCGGGCCGCCGCGCTGGTCGACGGCTGGAAGGCGCAGCTGGCGGCGCTGACCGCCGGTATCGACCGGTCGCAGCCCTTGCGGGTGTTCGTTTACGATTCCGGCGAAGAAGCGCCCTTTACCGCCGGGGCCTATGGCATGCCCACCGCGCTGATCGAGGCGGCGGGCGGCGAGAACGTGATGCTGGACCTGGAGAAAAGCTGGGCCGAGGTGTCTTGGGAAGCCGTGGTCGAGCGCGATCCGCAGGTCGTGGTGATCGTGAACTATGGCGAGGTGACGGCCGAACAGAAGATCGCCTTCATGCAGGAAAACCCCGCCTTTGCCACGATCGACGCGGTCAGGAACAATCGCTTCGTGGTGCTGGACTATGTCGAGGCGACGCCGGGGCCGCGCAACATCGGCGCGGTGGAAAAGCTGATCGCCGGGTTCTGGGGCAAGTGAGCCGATGGTCGAAGCCTCAGCCCCCGTGCCCGGCATGACGCTGGCCCGCCGTATCGGCCGGCGCGGCGCCATCGCGGCCATCCTGGTGGGGGTGTTGCTGCTGTCGGTGGGGCTGGGCGTCTCGGTCGGCGCGGTGGACATTCCGCAATCCACCGTCTGGGGCGTGGCGCTGGACCGGCTGCTGCCGGGGCTGGTCGTGCCGGACTGGAGCGCGGGGCGCGCCAGCATCGTCTGGGACATCCGGTTCCCGCGGGTGATCCTGGCGGCGCTGGTCGGGGCGGGGCTGGGGCTGGTCGGCGGCGCCCTGCAGGCGGTGACGCGCAACCCGCTGGCCGATCCGCATCTGCTGGGCATCTCGTCCGGGGCGGCCTTTGGCGCCATCGCCGCGCTGTTGCATACCGGGATGTTCCTGGGCCTGCTGACGGTTCCGCTGCTGGCCTTTGCCGGCGCGCTGGCGGCGACGGTGCTGGTGCTGGGCGTGGCGCGGCTGGCGGGGGCGACCAGCGCCGACCGGCTGATCCTGGCTGGGGTGGCCGTCAGCTTTGTCATCATGTCCTGCGCCAATATCCTGATCTTCCTGGGCGATCCCAAGGCCACCCATACGGTGGTGTTCTGGATGCTGGGGGCCTGGGCCTGGCGCAATGGGGCCAACTGGTCTGGCCGCTGGCGGTGCTGCTGCCCTGCGGGCTGTGGCTGTGGTCAAAGGCCGGCCCGCTGAACGCGATGAGCCTGGGCGACGAGACCGCGGCCAGCCTGGGCATCGAGGTCGGGCGCTTCCGGCTGAGCGTCTTTGCCGTCTCGGCGCTGATCACCGGGGTGATGGTGGCCTTTTCCGGCCTGATCGGTTTCGTCGGGCTGATGATGCCGCATCTGGTGCGGCTGGTCCTGGGCGGCGACAACGCCAGGGTGCTGCCGGGTTCCGCCTTTGCGGGGGCGGTCTTCCTGATCTGGGCCGATGCCTGCGCCCGCGTCGTCATGGCGCCCGAGGATCTGCCCATCGGCGTGGTGACCGGCCTGTGCGGCGGGGCGTTTTTCATCTGGATGATGGCGCGGCGGCGCTGATGGGCGATTGCGCGTCGCGTCGGGCGCGGATAGCGTGGCGCCGTCTGGTGCCATCGTCCGCAAGGGCGGGGATAATCGGGAATGCGGTGCAACTCCGCAACGTGCCCAACGCTGTAAGGTGGACGGGGCTGCAGATGCCACTGGCGCAGGCCGGGAAGGCGCAGCACCGGATGAAACCAAGTCAGAAGACCGGCCAGACGAAACCGGGGCGCACGGGGATGGTCAACCCGCGCCCTGTTTCGACGACAGGGGATCTGACATGACGACCAATGCCTTGCCTTCTTCTTCCGCCTCTGCGCCCGTTGCCGCCGGCCCGTTCAGCCCGGTCGAGCGGGACGCGGTCTACCGCGCGATCTACAGCCGCCGCGACGTGCGCGGCCAGTTCACCGGCCGCCCGATCGACGAGACGCTGCTGCTGCGCCTGCTCGATGCCGCGCATCATGCGCCCTCGGTCGGCTTCATGCAGCCCTGGAGCTTTGTGGTGATCCGCGACGGGGCGGTAAAGCTGCGGGTGCAAGAGGCCTTTCGCGCCGCCAATGCCGAGGCCGAGGCGATGTTTCCCGCCGCCCGCCGCCCGCTTTACTCGGCGCTGAAGCTGGAAGGCATCGTGCAGGCGCCGGTCAACCTGTGCATCACCTGCGACCGCGGCCGGGGCGGGCCGGTGGTGCTGGGCCGGACCCATGCGCCGGAAATGGACCTCTATTCAACGGTCTGCGCGGTGCAGAACCTGTGGCTGGCCGCCCGGGCCGAGGGCATCGGCGTCGGCTGGGTCAGCATCTTCCGCGACGGCGCGCTGCGCGAGATCCTGGACCTGCCCGAGGGGGTGGTGCCGGTGGCCTATCTGTGCCTGGGCCATGTCGACGAGCTTTACGCCGAGCCCGAGTTGCAGGCCAGGGGCTGGGCCAACCGGCTGCCGTTGCAGGACCTGATCCATCGGGACGGATGGGGCCAAGGTGCGGGCTGACGGCCAGACCCGGATCGCCCTGCCCTGCCATTTCGGCGAATGGGTGCAGGGCCGGCTGGGCCCCGAGGGCCCGGTGGCGCTGATCACCCTGCTGCCGCGCGGCGCCGGAATGACGGCGCGGATGCGGCCCGCGGCGGCGGTAGGCTGCCGGTTCGCGGGGGGGCGGGGCGCGATCCCGCTGCCCCGGCTGCGCCGCTTTCTGGCCGACCTGGGCCTGCCGCACCGGGGCAGGTTCCTGCTGTCTCCGCGGTTCGTGCCGGGGTCGGGCACGGGCATGTCGACGGCGGCGCTGCTGGCGGTGGCGGCGCTGGCGGGGTTTCGCGGGCCGGTCGAGGTGCTGGTGCGGGCCTGTCTGGCGGCCGAGGGCGCCAGCGACCCCCTGATGCATGCCGCGCCGGACTGCCTGCTCTGGGCATCGCGCCTGGGCCGGGTGCTGCGGCCGATGCCGCCGCCGCCGCGGGCGCAATTGCTGGCCGGGTTCTGGGGGCCGCCCCTGCCGACCCGCGCGACGGACAGCGCCTATGCCGATATCTCGGACCTCGCCGAGGAATGGGCGCGGGCGCCGGGCCTGGCCGCCTGCGCCGCCCTGGCCAGCGAAAGCGCCCGGCGCTGTCAGGCGCGGCGCGGCCCGGATGACGACCCGACCCCGGCACTGGCGCGGAAACTGGGCGCCCTGGGCTGGGCCCGGTCGCATTCCGGTTCCGCAAGGGCGCTGATCTATGCGCCGGGCACCGTGCCGCCGGTGGCGATGCAGGCGCTGCGCGCGGCGGGCTTGCGCGGCCTGCAGCTTCTGGATACCGGATCGCGTCAGGGGGAATGACATGCGCGACCACGGCGGCAATATCGACTGGGCGATGGCCCGGTTCGGGGCGGGCGACTGGGTCGACCTGTCCACCGGCATCAACCGCCGGCCCTATCCGATGCCGGCGCTGACCACGGCGGACCTGCGCGGCCTGCCGACCCGCGCGGCGCAAGAGGCGCTGCTGGCGACGGCGCGCCGGGCCTGGCGCGTGGCTCCGGGCTTTGCCGGCGTGGCGCTGGCCGGGGCGCAGGCGGCGATTCAGCTGCTGCCCTGGACCATGCCCGGGCGCGGGCGGGCGCGCATCCTGACGCCCACCTACAACGAACACGCGGCCTGCCTGCGCAACGCCGGCTGGGCCGTCGACACGGTGTCCGACCCGGCCGGTCTGGCGGGGGCGGACCTGGCGATCGTGGTCAACCCGAACAACCCCGATGGCCGTTGCCACCGGCCCGAGGCGCTGCTGGCAATGGCCGGCCATGTCGGGGCGCTGGTGGTGGACGAAAGTTTCGCCGACCCGCAGCCGGACCTGTCGCTGCTGCCGCATCCGCCCGCCGGCAACGTGCTGGTCTTGCGCTCGTTCGGCAAGTTTTACGGGCTGGCCGGGCTGCGGCTGGGCTTTGCCTTCGGGGCCGGCGAACGGATTGCCGCGCTGTCTGCGATGGCAGGGCCATGGCCGGTCTCCGGGCCAGCCATCGCCGCCGGGCAGGCCGCGCTGTCGGATGCCGGCTGGGCCGAGGCCATGGCGCGGCAGTTGCGGCAGGATGCCGAGCGGGCCGATGCGCTGGCGCGGGGCGCGGGCTGGGCCGTGCTGGGCGGCACGCCGCTGTTCCGGCTATATGACACGCCCGATGCCGCCGCCGCACAGGAGCGGTTGGCCCGCCACCATGTCTGGAGCCGGATCTTCCCCTATTCCGACCGCTGGCTGCGCCTGGGCCTGCCCGGCCCCGAGGCCGAATGGGACAGGCTGCAACAGGCCCTGGCCTGACGCCGCCCCGCTAGCGCGCCAGCGCCAGAAGGCCCGGCACGTCGAGATGGCGTTCCAGATGGTCGGCCAGCGCATCCAGCGTGGCCTCAACGATGGCGCCATGCGACTGGCCCGAGGCCGCGATGCCCAGGTTTCGCAGATAGGCGGCGCGAAACCCGTCAGACGAGAACAGCCCGTGCAAATAGCTGCCCGCAACCCGGCCATCGGCGCTCTGCGCGCCTTCGGGGCGGCCGGCGACATGGGCAAAGGGCCGGGCGCAATCGGGGCCATGGCTGCGGCCGATGTGGATCTCATAGCCCTCGACCGTCAGGCCGCTGGCGGCATGGGTGGCGCTGACCCGCGCCAGCCGCTTGTCGGGCGTCATCGCGGTTTCGACATCCAGCAGGCCCAGCCCCTCGGTATCGCCCGCCGGCCCCTCTATTCCGCCCGGGTCGCTGACCTTGCGGCCCAGCATCTGGTATCCGCCGCAGATGCCCAGCACATGCCCGCCGCGCCGGACATGCGCGGCAAGGTCTATGTCCCACCCCTGGGCGCGCAGAAAGGCCAGATCGCCGCGGGTGGATTTCGAGCCGGGCAGGATCACCAGCCGCGCATCGCCCGGAATGGCCTCGCCCGGCCGCACCATGACCAGGTTCACCCCCGGTTCCGCCGCCAGCGGGTCCAGGTCGTCGAAATTGGCGATGCGCGACAGCATCAGGCAGGCGACGGTGACGCCGCCCGCGCGCGGGGCAGAGGCGATGTCCAGCGCATCCTCGGCCGGCAGCAGATGGGCCTGCGGGAACCAGGGCAGCACGCCATAGCCGCGCCAGCCGGTGCGCGCCTCGATCAGGCGATAGCCGTCGTCGAACAGCCGGGGGTCGCCGCGAAACTTGTTGATCAGAAAGCCGGCGACCGTGCCGGCATCTTCGGGGTCGATCACCGCCTGGGTGCCGACGATCTGCGCGATCACCCCGCCGCGGTCGATATCGCCGGCCAGGATCACCGGCACACCGGCGGCGCGGGCAAAGCCCATGTTGGCGATGTCGCCGGACCGCAGGTTGACCTCGGCCGGGCTGCCGGCGCCCTCGACGATCACCAGGTCGCACCCGGCCGACAGGCGCCGAAAGCTGTCCAGCACCGGCGCTATCAGCTGCGGCTTGAGCGCGGCATAGTCGCGCGCCTTGACGGTGGCGACCCGCCGGCCCTGCACCACGACCTGGGCGCCGACATCGGTTTCCGGTTTCAGCAGCACCGGGTTCATGTCGGTCGTCGGGTCCAGCCCGCAGGCCAGCGCCTGCAAGGCCTGCGCCCGCCCGATTTCCCCGCCATCCACCGTCACGGCGGCATTGTTCGACATGTTCTGCGGCTTGAACGGCGCGACCCGCAGCCCGCGCCGCAGCGCCGCCCGGCACAGGCCGGCGACCAGCATCGACTTGCCGACGTTCGAGCCGCAGCCCTGGATCATCAGTGCCGGCACGCGGGGCCTCCGGTGGTTCGCAATGGCCGCGCGGGCATCAGAATTCCACGCCCGGCTGGCCCTTGATGCCAGAGCGGAAGGGATGCTTCAGCAGGGTCATCTCGGTCGCCAGGTCGGCCGCCTCGATCAGCGCCTCTTTCGCGTTGCGGCCGGTCAGGCAGACATGCGTCAGCGGCGGCTTTTCGGCCTGAAGAAAGGCCAGGACCTCGTCGATATCCAGATAGTCGTAGCGCAGGGCGATGTTGATCTCGTCCAGCAGGACAAAGCGGATCTCGGGGTTGCGGATCAGCTCCTTGGCCTTTTCCCAGCCGGCGCGGGCGGCCGCGATGTCGCGGGCCTTGTCCTGGGTTTCCCAGGTAAAGCCCTCGCCCATGGCGTGAAACTGGCAGAGGTCCGAGAAATTCGCCTCGATCAGCCGGCGTTCGCCGGTGTCCCAGGCGCCCTTGATGAACTGCACCACCGCGCAGGGCATGCCATGGGCGATGCAGCGCAGGATCATGCCGAACCCGCTGGAGGATTTGCCCTTGCCGGCGCCGGTATGGACGATGATCAGGCCCTTTTCGCCGGACTTGGTGGCCATGATCTTGTCGCGCGCGGCTTTCTTCTTGGCCATCTTGGCGGCATGGCGGCTTTGGTCCTCGGCCTCGGTCGGGGTGGGAATGTCGTTTGTGTCGGCCATGGTGACGGTCCTTCGTCTTGACTCCCCCATCCGATATGGCAAAGGAGGGCGCAGTGCGTTGGTGCCTGTCGTAAGGCAGGCCAAAAGGGAATGCGACAGGTTTTGCGACCATTGCGGTCAAGGAACCGAAACGCAGCCGCCCCCGCGACCGTGACCGGAAAGGTCCACCCAAGCCACTGGCCATCCGGCCGGGAAGGAGGGCGGGCCGCCGGGGAAGGCCCTGCCTGCCCCGATATCCGCAAGCCGGGAGACCTGCCAGCGCCAGGACTGAACCGAGCGGACGGGGTGTTCCGCGACCTTCGGACCGGGATCTGATCCCAGCCGGACGGCCCGTTTCATCCCTTTGCCGCGCCCGAGCCAGGAGCGAACGGATGCCTGCCGTGCTACATGTCTGCATGACCTGCAAGGCCGGCCAGCCCGTCCCCGCCGGCGAGGTGCCGCCGGGCAGCAGGCTGCATGCCGCGCTGACCGCCCAGGACCTGCCCGAAGGCGTGGTGATCCGGCAGGTGGAATGCCTCTCGGCCTGCGACCACGGCTGCACCGTGGCGCTGAGCAAGCCCGGCGCCTGGTCCTATGTCTATGGCCGGATGACCGAAGCAGACGCCCCCGAGATCCTGCGGGGGGCCGCGCTTTATGCCGCGACCGCCGATGGTCTCGTGCCCTGGCGCGACCGCCCCGTGATCTTTCGCAAGCAGAGCCTTGCCCGTATTCCCGCGATGGAGCCTCAAGATGTCTGACCTGACCAAGATCCCCGTCACCGTGATCACCGGCTTTCTGGGGGCGGGCAAGACCACGTTGATCCGCCACCTGATGCAGAACCCGCAGGGGCGGCGGCTGGCCATCCTGGTCAACGAATTCGGCACCGTCGGGGTGGACGGCGAGATCCTGAAATCCTGCGCCGACGCCAATTGCCCGGTGGAAAACATCGTCGAACTGGCCAATGGCTGCATCTGCTGCACCGTCGCCGACGATTTCATCCCCACGATCGAGGCGCTGATGGCCCTGCCCGAGCGGCCCGACCACATCCTGATCGAAACCTCGGGGCTGGCGCTGCCCAAGCCGCTGCTCAAGGCCTTTGACTGGCCGGCGATCCGGTCGCGGATCACCGTCGACGGCGTGGTGGCGCTGGCCGATGCCGAGGCGGTGGCGGCGGGGCGTTTCGCGCCGGACGTGGCGGCGGTCGACGCGCAGCGCGCGGCCGACGACTCGCTCGACCACGAAACGCCGCTGTCCGAGGTGTTCGAGGACCAGATCGCCTGCGCCGACATCGTGCTGCTGTCAAAGGCCGATCTGGCGGGCGACGCCGGGCTGGCCGCGGCCCGCGCCGTGATCGACGCCGAAGCGCCGCGCAAGGTGCCGGTGCTGCCGATGACCGATGGCGTGATCGACCCGCGGGTGATCCTGGGGCTGAACGCCGCGGCCGAGGATGACCTTGCCGCGCGGCCCAGCCACCATGACGGCGCCGACGACCACGAGCATGACGATTTCGAGTCGGTGGTGATCGACCTGCCGGAAATCGCCGATGTCGACGACCTGGTGGCCAGGGTGCAGCGGCTGGCCCGCGAACAGCACATCCTGCGCGTCAAGGGCTATGTCGCCGTGACGGGCAAGCCGATGCGGATGCTGCTGCAGGCGGTTGGCGAACGGGTCCGGCATCAGTTCGACCGGCCCTGGGGCGCCCTGCCGCGCCAGACCCGGCTGGTGGTGATCGCCGAACATCACGACATCGACGAAGCCGCCATCCGCGCCGTGCTGGGGGCCTGACGCCGCGATGCATGTGGTCTTCCGCGAAAGCCATGGCCTGGAAGAGGCGGAGACGCCCTTCGACCCCGGTCAGGATCCGGCGGATCTGGTGGTGCTGTCGTTTTCCGACAGCGACCTGGGCGCATTCGCGGCCGGCTGGCACAGGGCCGCGGGCCGGCTGCCCGGCCTGCGCCTGCAGAATATCGTCGCGCTGAAACATCCGGTTTCGGTCGATACCTATGTCGAGCGCACGCTGTCGGGGGCCAGGGCCATCCTGATCCGCCTGATCGGCGGCGAGGCCTATTGGCCCTATGGCATCGCCTCGATCCGCGATCTGGCGCAGCGTCGTGGCATCGCTTTGGCGGTGCTGCCGGCGGATGGCCGGCCCGACCCGGCGCTGGATGCGGTCTCGACCCTGCCGGTGTCGACGCTGCGGCGGCTGGCCGAATTGTGCGATGCCGGCGGCGCGGTGGCCGCGCAGGCGGCGCTGGCACAGCTGGCGCTGGCGGCGGGGCTGTACGCCGGGCCGGTTCCGGGCAGCAAGCGGGTGCCGGATTTCGGCTTTTACGATCCGGAACGCGGTGTCGTCGCCGCGCCGGGCGAAGGCGGGCCGCTTGTCCTGGTCAGCTTTTATCGCAGCTATCTGACCTCGGCCGACACCGACCCGGTCGACGCCCTGATCCACGCCTTTCGGGCGCGCGGGGTTGCCGCCTGCGGCGTCTTTGCGCCCTCGCTCAAGGCGCCGGGCTTTGCCGACTGGCTGGCCGGGCAGATGCAGGGCCGGGCACTGGCTGCGGTGGTCAACGCCACGGCGTTTTCGGCCCGTGACGATGCCGGCGCCACGCCCTTCGACGGCTTTGACGCCCCGGTGTTCCAGGTGGCGCTGTCCACCGCCCGGCGGCGCGACTGGGTGTCCTCGGACCGGGGGCTGTCGCCGGCCGATCTGGCCATGCATGTGGTGCTGCCCGAAGTGGACGGCAGGCTGCTGGCGGGGCTGGTCTCGTTCAAGTCGCCCGGCGCCCGCGACCCCGACCTGCAATATGCCCGCTTTGCCCATCGGGCCGATCCGGGCCGGGTCGCGGCCATCGCGGACCGGGTTTGCGCCTGGCTGCGGTTGGCCGAAACCCCCGCCGCCGACCGGCGGTTCGGATTGGTCCTGTCCACCTATCCCGGCCGGGCGCATCAGATGGCCCATGCGGTCGGGCTGGACGCGCTGGCCTCGGCCGAGGTGCTGCTGGCCGATCTGGCGGATACGGGCCATGATCTGCCGCCGCTCCCGCCCCTGGCCCGAGCCCTGGCCGATGCCGCGCTGCGCTGGCCGCTGGCCGATTACCTCGCGGAGCTGGAAACCCTGCCCGAAGGCCTGCGCCGCGATCTGGCCGCCGCCTGGGGCGCCCCCGCCGATGACCCCGCGGTGCAGGACGGCGCCTTCACCTTTGCCGCGCTGCGGCATGGCGCGGCGCTGGTCGCGCTGCAACCGGAACGGGGCGAGGTCGCCAGCCGTGACGCCGATTACCATGATCTGGCCCGCACCCCGCGGCACGGCTATGTCGCCTTTTACCTCTGGCTGCGGGCGCAGGGCCTGCATGCCCTGATCCACATGGGGGCGCATGGCACGCTGGAATGGTTGCCCGGCAAGTCGGTCGCCCTGTCCGAAACCTGCTGGCCCGAGGCTCTGACCGGCGCGTTGCCGGTGGTCTATCCCTTCATCGTGAACGACCCCGGCGAGGCGGCACAGGCAAAACGGCGGATCGGCGCGCTGACGCTGGGCCACCTGCCGCCGCCGCTGGCGCAATCCGCCGTGCCGCCCGGCATGGCCGCGCTGGAGCGGATGCTGGACGAATATTCCACCGCCGACGGGCTGGACCCGGCCCGCCGCGACCGGCTGATCGCCCAGATCCGGGCCGAGGCGCAGGCCGCCGGGGTCGAGGACGACCTTGGCCTGCCCGCCGGGGCCAGCGCCGCCGAGGCGGTGACGCGGATCGACCGTTTCGTCTGCGACATCAAGGAAAGCCAGTATGGCGAGGGGCTGCATGTGCTGGGCCGGGGCGCCTGTGGTCAGCAGGAACGCGATGGCCTGCGCGCGGCGCTGTCCGGCCGCCGTGTCGCGCCGGGGCCTTCGGGGTCGCCGGCGCGGGGGCGGTCGGACGTGCTGCCGACGGGGCGCAACCTGTTCAGCGTCGATCCGCGGGCGGTTCCCTCTCGCGCCGCGCATGCCCAGGGGGTGAAGCTGGCCGAGGAACTGCTGCGCAAGCATCTGCAGGATCACGGCGACTGGCCGCGGGGTCTGGTGGTGGATCTCTGGGGCAGCGCCACGATGCGCACCGCGGGCGAGGAATTCGCCATGGCGCTGCATCTGGCGGGGCTTGCCCCGGTCTGGGATGCGGGCTCGGGCCGGGTTTCGGGGGTCGAGATGGTGCCGCTGGCCCTGCTGGGCCGGCCCCGTATCGACGTGACGCTGCGGGTGTCCGGCCTGTTCCGCGATGTCTTTCCCGGTCTGGCAGCCCTGTTCGAGACCGGCGCCACGGCGCTGGCCGCGCGGGACGAGGCCGCCGGCGACAACCCCTATCGCGCCGCGGGCGCGCGGGTGTTTGGCCCGCGACCGGGGCAATACGGGCTGGGCATGGGCGTGGCGATGGATGATTTCACCGCCGATGCCCGCGCCCAGGCCGGAGAGGCCTGGCTTGCCGCCTCCAGCTGGGCGATCGGCGCCGACGGCCTGTCGCGCGACGACCGCGCCGGGCTGGAAACGCGCCTGCGCCGCGCCGATGGCTTTGTCCACGCCCAGGACCTGCCCGAAAGCGACCTGTTGCTGGCCGCCGATTATGCCGCGCATGAGGCGGGCTTTGCCGCCGCGCTGGCCCGGCTGGGTGCCACCGCGCCCGCGCTCTACCACCTCGATGCGACGCGCCCCGACCGTCCCCGCGCCCGCACCGTGGCCGAAGAGATCGCCCGGGTCGTGCGGGCCCGCGCGGCCAATCCGGCCTGGGCCGACGGGATGATGCGGCACGGGTTCCGCGGCGCGGCCGAGATCGCCGCCACGCTGGACCACATGGCGGCCTTTGCCCATCTTGCCGGGGTCGTCCAGCCGCATCTGTTCGACCTTTACCACGAGGCGACGCTGGGCCGCCCCGAGGTCGCCGATTTCATGGCGCGGGAAAATCCCGCCGCCCTTGCCGCGCTGCGCGACCTGTTCCAGCGCCTGCACGAGGCCGGTCTCTGGATCACCCGGCGCAATTCCATCGCAGCGGGGTTGGCGGGATGAGCGGGTTTGTCGTTCAGGGCTGGTGCCCCGGCGCCCTGCGGCCGATGTTGTCGGGGGATGGCTGGGTGGTGCGCATCCGCCCCCGCGCCGGGCGGCTGAGCGCCGATCAGGCCCGCGCCATCGCCCGGGCCTCCAGCCGGCACGGCAACGGGCTGATCGACCTGTCGGCGCGGGGCAACCTGCAATTACGCGGCGTGACCGAGGCCAGCCACCGGCCGCTGATCGAGGATTTGCGCGCCCATGACCTGATCGACGCCGACGCCACGGCCGAGGCGGCGCGCAACCTGCTGGTGACGCCCTTTGCCGATGCCGCGACCGAAGACCTGGCACAGGCCTTTGCCCTGGCCCTGGCCGACGCGCCGGCCCTGCCCGGCAAGTTCGGCTTTGTCCTCGATACCGGCCCGGCGCCGCTGATGCAGGACATTGCGGGCGACATCCGGCTGGAACGGGACCGGACGGGCGGGTTTGTGCTGCGCTGTGACGGGCTGGCGCTGGGGGCTGCGGTTTCCGCACAGGATGCGGCGGCGCAGGCGATGGCGCTGGCGGCCTGGTTCGTCGCTGCGGGCGGCGTGCGTGACGGGCGCGGGCGCATGGCCGCGCTGATCGCCACGGGGGCGGTGCCGCAGGGGCGGCTGGCCCCGTCCGTGGCCCCGGCCCCCGCCGCGCCCGCCCCCGGCCCCGGCCTGGTGCCGGACGGTGCGCTCTTGGGGTTCGACTTTGGCCAGATGACGGCCGAAACGCTGGCCGCGCTGGCCGCACTTGGCCCGATGCGGCTGACCCCTGGCGGATGCTGCTGGTCGCGGGGCTGACCGCGCTGCCCGACCTGCCGGGCCTGATCCTGTCGCCGGACGATCCGCTGCGCCGGGTCGAGGCCTGCACCGGCGCGCCCGGCTGCCTGCAGGCCCGTGCCGCCACCCGCCCGCTGGCCCGCCGCCTGGCGCCGCAGGTGCCGCCCGGACAGCGGTTGCATGTCTCGGGCTGTGCCAAGGGCTGTGCCTGCCCCGGCAAGGCCGATCTGGTGCTGGTCGCCACGGCCGGGGGCTTTGACCTGATCCGCCAGGGCCGGGCGCAGGATGAACCCCTGCGCCGCGGCCTTGCCGAAACCGATATCGACCTGAAAGGCCTGATCTGATGCCGCATCTTTACGAAACCGACGGGGCAAGGATCTATGAGCAGTCCTTTGCCACCATCCGGGCCGAGGCCGACCTGGCCCGCTTTGCCCCCGAGGAGGAAGTGGCCGTCGTCCGCATGATCCATGCCGCCGGCATGGTGGGGCTGGAACGCCACGTCCGCTTTGCCCCCGGCATGGCCCGCGCCGCCCGCGCCGCGCTGGAGGCGGGGGCGCCGATCCTGTGCGATGCGCGCATGGTCAGCGAGGGCATCACCCGGCCGCGCCTGCCGGCCGACAACCGGGTGATCTGCACCCTGCACGATCCGGGCGTGGCCGAACTGGCGGCGCGGATGGAAAATACCCGCTCGGCCGCGGCGGTGGAACTGTGGCGCCTCGCATCTGCAGGGCGCCGTCGTCGCCATCGGCAATGCGCCGACCGCGCTGTTCCACCTGCTGAACATGCTGGAAGACCCCGCCTGCCCGCGCCCTGCCGCCATCATCGGCTGCCCTGTCGGCTTTATCGGCGCGGCCGAGTCGAAAGAGGCGCTGGCCAAGGCCGACCCCGCCCCTGGCTGATCGTCGAGGGCCGTCTGGGCGGATCCGCAATCACCGTCGCCGCCGTCAACGCGCTGGCCAGCCGCAAGGAATGACCATGACCCAGGGTCGCATCATCTGTGCCGGTCTTGGCCCCGGCGATCCCGATCTGATCTCGGTCCGCTCGGACCGGGCGATCCGGGCCGCGCGCCATGTCGCCTATTTCCGCAAGGCCGGCCGGCTGGCCAGGCCCGCCAGATCGTCGAGGGGATGCTGGCGGCGGATGCGGTGGAACATGCGATGGAATACCCCGTCACCACCGAGATCCCGTTCGACAGCCCGGAATACAACCGCCAGCTCGGCCTTTTATGACGACTGGTCGGCGCGGCTGCAAACGCTGGTCCGGGCGGGGGCCGAGGTGGTGGTGCTGTGCGAGGGCGACCCTTCTTCTACGGCTCCTTCATGCACCTCTACGCCCGGCTGAAGGATGTCGTGCCGGTCGAGGTGATCCCCGGCATACCGGGCATGGTCGGCTGCTGGACGGCGACCGGCCAGCCGATCACCTGGGGCGACGACGTGCTGAGCGTGCTGATGGCGACCCTGCCCGAGGATGACCTGATCCGCCACATGCAGGGCGCCGATGCGCTGGCGATCATGAAGACCGGCCGCAACCTGCCGCGCGTGCGCCGGGCGCTGGCGGCGACCGGGCGGCTGAACGATGCCTGGCTGGTCGAGCGCGGCACCATGCCGGGGCAAAGGATGCAGCGGCTGGCCGAGGTCGAGGCCAGCGACTGCCCGTATTTCGCCATCGTGCTGGTCCATGGCCGTGGCCGCCGCCCGGTGGCCGGGGGGGCGGAATGACCGGCTGGGTCGTCGTGGCGGGGCTGGGCCCCGGGGCCGAGGCGCTGGTGACGCCCGAGGTTTCCGCCGCCCTCGAACAGGCGACGGATGTGGTGGGCTACATCCCCTATGTCGCCCGCGTCGCGCCCAGGCCGGGGCTGGTGCTGCACCCGTCCGACAACCGGGTCGAGATGGACCGCGCCCGCGCCGCGCTGGAGATGGCGGCGGCGGGCCGCCGGGTGGTGGTGGTGTCGTCCGGCGATCCGGGGGTATTCGCCATGGCATCGGCGCTGTTCGAGGCGCTGGAGGCCGCGCCGCAGCATCAGGGGCTGGAGATCCGGATCCTGCCGGGCATCACCGCGATGCTGGCGGCGGCGGCGCGGGCGGGGGCGCCCCTGGGGCATGATTTCTGCGCCATCAACCTGTCGGACAACCTCAAACCCTTTGCCGAGGTCGAACGCCGCCTGCGCCATGCCGCGCGCGGCGGCTTTGCCATGGCCTTCTACAACCCGCGCTCGAAATCCCGGCCGGAACAGTTTGGCCGGGTGCTGCAGATCCTGCGCGAGGAATGCGAGCCGGCGCGCCTGATCCTGTTTGCCCACGCGGTCTCGACCCCGATGAGGTGCTGTCGACCGTGACCCTGGCCGAGGCGACGCCCGAGATGGCCGACATGCGCACCGTGGTCATCGTCGGCAACGCCCTGACGCGCCGGGTGGGGCGCTGGGTCTATACCCCGCGGTCGGTGCCGGATGACCAAGCCAGCCCATCACCGCGGCCACGCCTGCCACCTCGACCCGGGGGGGCAATGCGGGCCGGTCGATCAGGATCACCGGCAGGCACAGCGCCCGGGCGGCGATCAGCTTGGCCTCTGCGCCGGCGCCGCCGGCGTTCTTGGCCACGACATGGGTGATGCCATGGTCGCGCATCAGCGCGGTATCGCCCGCCACGTCAAAGGGCCCGCGCGCGATGACGGCGGTTGTCCGCGGCAGGGGCAGCGGCCCCTCTGGCGGATCGACCAGCCGCAGCAGGTAATGATGCTGCGGCCGGGCGGCAAAGGGCAGCAACCCCCGCTTGCCGGTGGCCAGAAAGACCCGCGCCGGGGCCTCTGGCAGGGCGGCGACGGCGGCTTCGGTATCGGCCACGCAGGTCCAGCGGTCGCCCGGCGCCGCGGTCCAGGCCGGGCGTTGCAGCGCGATCAGCGGCACCCCGGCCTCTGCCCCGGCCGCCACGGCATTGCGGCTGATCCCGGCGGCGAACGGATGGGTGGCATCGACCAGATGGGTGAACCCGCCCGTCCGCAGATACCCGGCCAGCCCCGCCACGCCGCCGAACCCGCCCACCCGCGTCGGCAGCGGCTGGGCCACCGGGGCCTCGGTGCGCCCGGCATAGGAAAACACCGCATCCACGCCCGCCCCGGCCAGTGCGCGGGCCAGCAGGCTGGCTTCGGTCGTGCCGCCCAGGACAAGGACGCGGAGCTTGGGGGGGCGGTTCATGGCTGAGCCCTGGTTGTCGATCATCGGTCTGGGAGAAGATGGACTGGCCGGCCTGTCGGACGCAAGCCGCGCCGCCCTGGACCGCGCCGAAAAGGTGTTTGGCGCGCCGCGTCACCTGATGCTGGCGCAGGTTGGCGACCGCGGGCAGGAATGGCCGGTTCCGTTCGATCTGGCGCCGCTTCTGGCGCTGCGCGGGCAGCGGGTGGCGATGCTGGTCTCTGGCGATCCGTTCTGGTTCGGCGCCGGCGGCTCTGTCGCGGCGCGGATCCCGCCGCAGGACTGGCGGGCCTATCCGGTGGCCGGGGTCTTTTCGCTGGTGGCGGCGCGCATGGGCTGGCGGCTGGAAGAGGTGGCGTGCCTGGGCCTGCATGCCGCACCACTGTCGCGGCTGCGGCCGGTGCTGGCGCGGGGCAGCCGCGTGATCTCCACCCTGCGCGACGCGGCGGCGGTGGCCGAGCTGGCCGCCTGGTTGCAGGCCGAGGGGTTGCAGGCCACCACCGTCACCCTGTGCGAGCGGCTGGGCGGCCCGGCCGAGCGGATCAGGCAGGGCACGGCCCATGCCGACATCCAGGCCCCGGTCGCCGTGGCGCTGGATGGCGCCGGGCTGCCGGCAAGCGCGGGCCTGCCGCGCGCCAGCGGTCTGGACGACGCCCTGTTTGCCAGCGACGGCCAGATCACCAAACGCCCGGTCCGGGCGCTGACCCTGTCGGCGCTGGCGCCCCGTCCGGGGCAGGTGCTGTGGGATATCGGCGCGGGATCTGGGTCGATTTCGGTGGAATGGTGTCTGGCGGGCGGCCACGCGATCTGCATCGAGGCCCGCGAGGGGCGCGTGGCGAATATCCGGGCCAATGCCGAGGCCTTTGGCCTGGCGCACCGGATGGTGGCGGTCTGCGGCCCGGCGCCCGCCGCGCTGGACGGGCTGACCCCGCCGGATGCGGTCTTTGTCGGTGGCGGGGGCGATCTGGCCCTGCATCAGGCGCTGTGGCCGATGCTGCGGCCCGGCACCCGGCTGGTCGCCAATGGCGTCACGCTGGAAACCGAATCCGTGCTGGCCGCCTGCCATGCCCGCCACGGCGGCCATCTCTTGCGGGTGGACCTGGCCGAGGCGGCGCCGCTGGGCGGCTTCCGCGGCTGGCAGGCCGCGCGCCCCGTGGTGCAGTGGAGCGTGACGCGATGAGGGTCGCCGGCATCGGGTTCCGCCGCGACGCCAGCCTGGCGGCGCTGGAACAGGCCCTGTCCCTGGCCGAGGCGCAGGGCGGCAGGGCGGATGCGCTGGCCACCCATGCCGACAAGGCCGGGGCGGATGTGCTGCTGGCCCTGGCGCGGGCGCGGAACCTGCCGGTCCACGGCGTCGCCGTGCGTGGCGTGGCAACGCCCACGCAATCGGCCCGGGTGGCCGCGCTGCATGGCACCGGATCCCTGGCCGAGGCGGCGGCCCTGGTCGCCGCCGGCCCGACGGCGCGGCTGACGGTGGCCAGGGTCACAGCACCCGACGGCATGGCGACGGCGGCGATCGCCGAAACGACAGGAGAAGGCACATGACGGTTCACTTCATCGGCGCGGGGCCCGGCGCCCCCGACCTGATCACCCTGCGCGGCCGCGACCTGATCGCCGCCTGCCCGGTCTGCCTCTATGCCGGCAGCCTGGTGCCGCAGGCGCTGCTGGCCCATTGCCCGCCGGGCGCGCGCATCGTCAACACCGCCCCGCTGAGCCTGGACCAGATCATCGAGGAGATATCCACCGCCCATGCCGCCGGGCAGGATGTGGCGCGGCTGCATTCCGGCGATCTGTCGGTCTGGTCGGCCATGGGCGAACAGCTGCGCCGCCTGCGCGCGCTGGACATTCCCTTCGATGTCACGCCCGGCGTTCCGGCCTTTGCCGCCGCCGCCGCCGCGCTTCAGGCCGAACTGACCCTGCCGGGCATCGCGCAATCGGTGGTCCTGACCCGCACCTCCGGCCGCGCCTCTGCCATGCCCGAGGGCGAGACGCTGGAAAACTTTGCCCGCACCGGCGCGGTGCTGGCCATTCACCTGTCGGTCCATGTCCTGGGCGAGGTGCAGGCCCGGCTGGTGCCGCATTACGGCGCCGAGTGCCCGGTGGCGGTGGTGTTCCGCGCCAGCTGGCCGGATCAGCGCGTGGTGCGCGCCACCCTTGCCACGCTGGATGCCGCCATCGGCGAGGGCGAGCGCACCGCGCTGATCCTGGTCGGCCACAGCATCGGGGCCGAGGATTTCATCGAAAGCCGGCTCTATGCCGGCGATTATGACCGCCGCTATCGCCCAGTGGGCACCAACCCGCGCTTTCCGACCGAGGCATGATGCATCCCGGCCTGATCATATCCGCCCCCGCTTCGGGCACCGGCAAGACCACGGTGACGCTGGGCCTTTTGGCGGCGTTTCGGGCCGCCGGGGTCGCGGTGCAGCCGTTCAAGAGCGGGCCGGACTACATCGACCCGGCCTTTCACGCGGCGGCGGCGGGCCAGCCTTCGGTCAATCTGGATACCTGGGCGATGGGGCGCGACCGGATCCTGTCGCTGGTCGGGGCGGCGGAGCCGGCCGAGCTGATCCTGGCCGAAGGCTCGATGGGGCTGTTCGACGGGGTGGTGAAACCCGGCGAATGCGGCAACGGCTCCAGCGCTGATCTGGCGGCGCTGACCGGCTGGCCGGTCGTCCTGGTGCTGGATGTCTCGGGCCAGGCGCAGACCGCGGCGGCGGTGGCGCAGGGGATGGCGCGGTTCCGTCCCGATGTCGCGGTGGCCGGGGTGATCCTGAACAAGGTCGCCTCGCCCCGGCACGAGGCGCTGGTCCGCGCCGGGATGGAGGCGGCCGGGCTGCCGGTGCTGGGCGCCCTGCCCCGCCGCGCCGAGGTGGCGCTGCCCGAACGGCACCTGGGGCTGGTGCAGGCGCAGGAACTGCCGCGCCTGGCCGCGATCCTTGCCGCGGCGGCCGAATTCGTCGCGGCGCATTGCGACCTGGCCGCCCTGCGCGCGGCCGCGCACGCCCGGCCGGGTGCCGCGATGCCCGTGGCCCCGATCCCCGCCCCGGGCGAAAGGATCGCGCTGGCGCAGGATGCCGCGTTTTCCTTTGTCTACCCGCATCTCCTGGCCGACTGGCATGCCCAGGGCGCGACGATCCTGCCGTTTTCGCCGCTGGCCGATCAGGCGCCGGACGCTTCGGCCACCGTCTGCTGGCTGCCGGGCGGCTATCCCGAACTGCATGCCGGCACGCTGGCCGCCGCTGGGACGTTCCGGCAGGGCCTGCGGGACTTTGCCGAGACCCGGCCGGTGCATGGCGAATGCGGTGGCTACATGGCGCTGGGTCAGGGGCTGGTCGCGGCCGATGGCACTGCGCACCAGATGGCCGGCCTCCTGGGGCTGGAGACCAGCTTTGCCCGGCGGCGGATGCACCTGGGCTATCGGCTGGCGCGGCCGCATGTGCCGTTGCCGGGCCTGCGCGGGGTTGCCGCGCTGCGTGGCCACGAATTCCACTATGCCTCGATCCTGTCGCAGCCCGATGCGCCCCTGGCCCAGGTCACCGATGCCGCCGGCGATGCCGTGGCCGAGACCGGCTCCTGCCGGCGGATGCCCGGCGGCGGTCAGGTCAGCGGCACCTTCTTTCACCTGATCGCCAGCGCAACCGATCCCCTGCCCGGAGGTGCCGCATGACCGGCTTTGTCTCTTTCGTTTCCTCTGGCCCCGGCGACCCCGAGCTTCTGACGCTGAAGGCCGCCGACCGGCTGGCCCGCGCCGAGGTGGTGCTGTTCGACGACCTGTCCTCGGGCCCGATCCTGGGCCATGCCGGGCCAGAGACCGAACTGATTGCCGTGGGCAAGCGGGCCGGCAAGCCCTCGCCCAAGCAAAGCCACGTCAGCCAGCTGCTGGTCGACCATGCCCTGACCGGCGCGCGGGTGGTGCGGCTGAAATCCGGCGACAGCGGCCTGTTCGGCCGGCTTGAAGAAGAGATCACCGCCCTGCGCGATGCCGGGATCGGATACGAGATCATCCCCGGCGTGCCTTCGGCCTGTGCGGCGGCCGCGGCGGCCGGCATTCCACTGACCCGCAGGCTGACCGCGCGGCGGGTGCAATTCGTGACCGGCGCCGATGTCACCGGCGGCCTGCCCGAGGGGCTGAACTGGGCCGCGCTGGCCGATCCGACGGCGACGACGGTGGTGTTCATGGGCCGGCGCACCTTTCCGGCGCTGGCCGAGGGGCTGATGGCGCACGGTCTGCCGGCCGACACGCCGGCCCTGCTGGCCGAGGCGGTCAGCCAGCCGGAACAGACGATCCTGCGCAGCACGGTGGGCGATCTGGCCACGCAATTGCAGGGTGCGGCCAGCGCAAAGCCGGCGCTGATCCTCTTGGGTCCGCTGGCACCTTGACCGCGCCGGAAATAGTCTTCAAGGATACGAAACGAGGTGCCCCGGACCAGACCGGCGAGGGGCTGAAACGGGAATGAGGAAGGGCGGACCAAATCGCGGCGCCCCGACCTCAGCCGCCCCCGCGACTGTCAGCGGAGAGCGGCCATCCGGAATGCCACTGACCCGATATCGGGCCGGGAAGGCGGATGGCCGTCACGACCCGCGAGCCAGGAGACCGGCCTTGCAACCGAAACCGCAACTGCTGTCGGGTGTGACAGCAAGGAGAAACTGATGCATATTGAACCGGGCCTCGTCGACGGGGCCAAGATCGGACTGAGCTACGCAACCGCGGCGGCCGCTGGCGGCACCGGGTGCATTTCGTGCTGCAGGCCCTGCGCGAACACGGGCTGGCCTCGGTGGTGGCGCGCACCGCGCTGGCGACGGTTGGCACCTTCGTGTTCTTTGAAATCCTGCCGCATTTCCCGGTGGGCGTGTCCGAAGTCCACCTGATCCTGGGCTCGACCCTGTTCCTGCTTTTGGGGGCCGGTCCGGCCGCCATCGGGCTGGCGCTGGGTCTTTTGGTCCAGAGGCTGTTCTTCTCGCCCCTCGACCTGCCGCAATACGGCATGAACCTGACCACGCTGCTCTTGCCGCTGTTCGCCATGACCGCCATCGCGCGCCGGCTGATCGCGCCCGGCACCGCCTATGTCGACCTCAGCTATGCTCAGGTGCTGCGGCTGTCGCTGGTCTACAGGGTGGCGTGGTGGCACTGGGTGGCGTTCTGGGCCTTCTACGGCGAGGGCCTGTCGGCGACCGGCTCGGTGGCGACCTTTGGCATGGCCTACATGACCGTGGTCCTGCTGGAGCCGCTGGTCGATCTGGCCGCGCTGGCCGGGGCCAAGGCGCTGCGTGACCGTGCGCCGCAGGGCCTGTTCACCCCGCGCCTCTACGCTGCCGCCTAGGCCGGCATCCCCCTGGATGGGGCGGTGACGCCGCCCCATCCCCTGACGAGAAAACGCGACGATGGACCTTTACCTGATCGGCATCGGCACCGGCAATCCGGATCACGTGACGGCCGAGGCCGCCCAGGCGATGAACGCCGCCGACCTGATCCTTATCCCCTTCAAGGGCGAGGACAAGGCCGATCTGGCCGGGCTGCGGCAGGCGATCTGCGCCCGGTTCGTGACCAACCCCGCGACCCGGCTGCAAAGTTTCGACCTGCCGGTGCGCGATCCGGCCAATCCCGATTACCTGTCGCGCGTCGACGACTGGCACGATGCCATTGCCGATGTCTGGGCGCAGCATATCGACGCGCATCTGGCGGCCGGTGGCGGCGCCAGGGTGGCGCTGCTGGTCTGGGGCGATCCTTCGCTTTATGACAGCACGCTGCGCATTGCCGGCCGCATCCGCGACCGTTTCGCCATGACGCTGCGGGTGATCCCTGGCATCACCGCCATTCAGGCGCTTTGTGCCGCCCATGCCATTCCGCTGAACGACCTTGGCGGCGCGGTGCATCTGACCACCGGCCGGCGGCTGCGTCAGGACGGCTGGCCGCAGGATGCCGATACCGTGGTGGTGATGCTGGATGCCGGCGGCGCCTTTCTGGCCCTGCCGCCGGATGGCATAACCATCTGGTGGGGCGCCTATGTCGGCATGCCCGAACAGATCCTGCTGCACGGCCCCCTGGCCGATTGCGCCGCCACCATCGTCGAGACACGCGCCAAGGCGCGGCAGGATCACGGCTGGATCATGGACATCTACCTGATGCGCCGCGTGGCGGGGCCGACTGGCTAGCCGTGGGTGTTGACCATCGCCGCCAGCGCGGCGCGGTTGTCCACCTGCAGCTTCTGATAGATCGACTGCGTCTGGTTGCGCACCGTCGCCGGTGCAAGACCCAGCAGCCGCGCCACCTCTTTCGCGCTCTTGCCCACGGCCAGTTCGCGCGCCACCTCCCTTTCGCGGCTGGTCAAGAGGTCGAACCGGTGCAGCCGCCGCAGGACCAGCCGCCGCAATCCCATGCCCTGAAAGCGCGGCGCCGTCTCGACCGTCACCACCAGGTCGCGGTCGGGCAGGATATGCGTGCCCGGCTCGGCGATCAGCCGGACCAGTTGTTCGGGCAGGTGGTCGCCGGTCCAGCGCGGCCAGATGTCGCCAAAGGTCTCCCGCAGCGCCGGCAGGCCCAGAAGGCCGATCCCGTTCTCTGACGCCAGGATCGACACCGAACCGGGCATGCCGGTGCGGCCCGGTTCGCTGACCGACAGTTTCATCGCCGCCGACAGCTGATCGACGGCGCATTGCAGGAAATCGCGCTCGGGGTCCGACCAGTTCGGCGCCCGGCTGCCGACCCGGTAGGACGAGATGTAGAAGCTGGCATAATCGCCGTAATAGCCGTTCATCGCCGTGGTGATCCGCGTCAGCCCGTAGCGGTCGGACAGGCTGGTCATGCCGTCGGTCTGCCGGCGCTGGTCGCGGTGGTAGATTGCCGTCTCGCCGGGGTTCTCGATCATGTAGCGCGCCAGCAGGTCCTGTTCGGACATGGTCAGCCAGTAGTCGTAGAACCCGTCGGGCAGGTTCACCGTGGCATTGGCATAGACCTCGACCCCCTCGGCGCCCAGCGTTGCCCAGCCATACCAGGCCGCGTCAAAGCCGATGATCCGCGACAGGTCGTCCACCGCCCAGCGGGCCAGCCCCTCGGCATCGGTTTCCAGGCTGCGGTGCTGCAGCTCGGTGATGAATCGGGAAAAGCTGGCGATGCCTGGCAGCATTCTACCCCTTTCAGGCCGTCCTAGCGCCAGAGCTTTTCATCCCCCGTGAACTGGTGCCCCGGCAAGGGTCCGTCGGTCAGGAACGCATTCAACACGTTCCGCATGATTCGGGCCACGTTGTTTTCGCCGCCCTTGCAGGGCAGGGCCTGGCTCCAGGCGATCGAGCCGGCGGCGAAACAGGCGCCATTGGCCGGCGTGGTGAAATAGATCATGTCGCCCCGCACCTGGGCATCCTGGGTGCCGCCCCGGCCGGGGAAGGCATAGGTGACCTCCTCGCTGACCAGCGGGTAATTGTCGGAATGCCCCGAGGTCGAGGCGACCAGCAGCGTATGCGGCGGCGTGCCCAGGCCCAGCTCATAGCGGTCCAGCTCGATGCCGCCCGCTCCGCCCGCGGCCAGCCCGAAATCGCCGATCGGCTCTTCGTCGCCGATGCCGTCAAAGATCCAGGCCGCGCGTTTGTGGAAACTGTCGGGCATCCGCTCGAAGGGCTGGCTTTCGTCCATGCCCTCGGCGGTGAACCCCAGGCCGACGATCTTTTGCGGCGCCCGGCCGCGCGACCGCCACAGGCCCGATCTCTGCCCGGTGCTGGCCAGATAGCCTTCGCCCGGTTCCGCCTGCCAGGCCCGGCTGCCGCTGTCCAGCTTGCGCACCTCGATGCAATGCGGCTCGTCCTCGCGGGTGCCGGTCACCCAGTAATAGCCGTTGCCGCCCAGATACATGACCCGCCCGCCCTGCCGCAGATAGGCCTCGGTCGCGTCCATCATCTCTGTGGAGTAATATTCCGGGTGGGTGCCGTTCATCACCACCCGATAGGGCGCCAGGCAGGCCAGCCCCTCGGCATGCAGGTCGTGATCGGTGATCAGGTCGACCTCATAGCCCGCATGGTCCAGCCACCAGATCAGCGACAGGTCCGCCGGCAAGGCCCAGGGAAAGTTCATCGCCGGCAGGCGATAGCGCGGCCGCAGCGTGATGATCGGCCGCCGCCACGACGAATAGCAGCACCCCGCCCCGTCGGAATGGTGGTCATAGGTCGAAAGGCCGAACTCCTCCAGCTTCTTGTATTCCAGGTCTTCCTCGTTCAGCACCGGCGTATGCGCGGTGATCGCCTGGGCGATGGGCGCCTCATAGCTGAGATGTTCGTTGGCATAGGCCATATAGGTAAATGTCGGCAGCAACAGCGCCAGCCGGGCGCGCGGGGTCTTTGGCCGCACGATGAAGGGAATGGAATCCCTGCTGCCACCGCTTTCGACGATCAGGCAATAGACCCCGGATTTCAGATCATCGGGCAGGTCCAGGCTGAAGGTCCGGTCCCACTGGCAATCGGTCATCGCGTCGTCGTGGTAATGCACCGCGCCAAAGGTCTCGGGCGCCAGCCGCCAGCTGTCCTCGCCGCGCCAGTTGACGCCGGTCATGCCGCGCACCGGCCGGTTGACCCCGGTCAGGTGCAGGCCATGCGGCCCCAGGTCCGGGATCTCGTCGCCCACCCCGGTCGCGGTCAGGTTCGCGCTGGGGTCCCACAGCGCCAGCAGCCCGGCCTGCGAGGGCGCGCCGCCGCCGGCCAGCGCCTCGATCTCGGCCCGGTCCAGCGGCCGGTCATAGACACCCGCCCGGTCGATCTTGCCGTTGTAGAGAAAGCCGCCGTGATGCCCGCGCACCGGGTTTTCGGCGGTGGCGGCGGCCAGCTTGAAACTGGCCGCACCGCCGGTCGGCGCCGGCGCGTGGCGCAGCGCCTCGCGGATCCAGCTGTCGGGCTGAAACGGCACCACCGTGGAAATCCGGCTGTTCCAGGGGGTGACGCAGTTGATCAGGTGCAGTTCCGCCCGCCCGGTCGCCCCGTCCAGGCTGGCCGCGACGAAATACCAGCAGCGCGGCACCACGGTGATCTCGGTGCGGATCTCGTCGACCCGGGTGCCGTCGCCGACCCACAGCGCGACATGGCCATCGGGGTCGATCCCCAGGCCATAGCCCAGCGACCGGTCGATCGCCCACCGCCCCATGATCTGCTGCCGCTCGGCCTTGGGCGCGGTGGGGCAGAAATGGGCGAACAGGGTGAACCGGCGCAGCCCGTCCAGCCGGCCCTCCGGGTCATGGGCGCGGGCAAAGCTGCCCAGTTGAGTGAACTGCCGCGACACCGCGATTTCGGCCGGCAGGTCCAGGTCGACCGCCTGTTCCACATAGCCCGGCCCCTCGGGGTTCTCGTCGCCATGCAGCACGCGCACCAGCCGCGGTGCCACGCTGTCGCGGCCCTCGACCGAGATCATGAAATCGACCCTGCCCCCGGCGCGGGCGCAGAGCGGATCGGCATAGCCGAAGATGCGCGTATTGGTCATGTCAGCTTTCCATCAGGTCGTTCACGCGCAGCAGGAAGACGGCGTGATAGGCCTCGTTCAACTCGGTATAGACCCGGTCGTCCACCTGCCGCGGCGGGGCGCCGCGCACCCCGGAAAAGGCCACGATCCTGTAGGAATGGAACTGCCCGGCCTGCCGCAGGATGGCATATTTGTCCGCCACCTCGCCGCGGCGGAAATGGTTCAGCACCCGGCTCAGCGCGTCGGAATGCTGGCCCAGCGGGGCGCGGCGGTGTTCCTCGATCAGCTCGGGCGTGATCATCGCCTTCAGCCGGTCGCGCAGCCGCTTTTCGAACCGGCGGTAATAGATCGCCTGCTTGTCGGCGATTTCGATGGCTTCCTCGGGCATGACCTCGCCCCCCTTTTCGGACCGGCGCGCGCGCGCCTCTGATTGTTTGCGTTGACGCCAGGCGCGGAACTGGTCGCGCGCGCCGGCCAGGCCGTTGCTGGCAAACAGCGTGACCGCCAGCATGATCGCCGCGACCAAAAGGATGCGCAGCGGCCCCAGGTCCAACAGGCCCTTGTCGATCAGGACGACGATGGCGGTGCCGATCGCGGCGCCCTCGGCCCGGCCCAGCCCGCCGATCACGATCATCGCGAACAGCAGCATCAGCTGGTCCAGCGAGAACACCGCCGGCGAGATCGACCCGTAGAACTGTGCGTAAAAGGCCCCGATCACCCCCAGGCCTGCCGAAGAGATCAGGAACACATGCAGCCGGGCGCGGCGATAGTCTATGCCCACGGCCTCGGCAAAGGCCTCGTCCTCGCGGGCGGTCTGCAACAGCATGCCCAGCCGTTCGGAATTGACGATGCGAAAGGTCAGCAACGCCAGCAACAGCAGCACGAAGGCCCCGGCAAACCCCAAGAGCAGGCCGGGGCGTTGCAGGAACCAGTCGCGCGGGATGAAAGAGGCGACATTGTTGATACTGCCGTTCATCGGCGTCAGCGGCTTCAACTGCTGCACGAAGACGCGGCAGATCTCGGCAAACCCCATGGTCAGCAGCGCATAGTACAGCCCGTCCAGCCGGGTCGAGGGCAGCGCCAGAAACCCGCCGACGATCAGGCCCGCCACGCCCCCGGCCAGGAACATCAGCGGCCAGGGCAGGCCCAGATAGACGTTCAGCGCCGCGCTGGCATAGCCGCCGATGCCCACCACCGCCAGCGTGGCCAGGCTGAAGATGCCGGCGGTGCCGATGATCAGCGTCCACAGCAGGTTGATCGCGGTAAAGATGCAGAAGATCGAGGCCACCGTCAGCGCCTGGTTCGACAGGAACGGTGCCGCCGCCGCCAGCGTCAGCAGCGCGATGGTCCACCACAGCGGCTTCTTGTCGGCCAGATGGCGCTCCTGCCGCAGCGTCTTGGGGTTCAGCCGCGACCGCCATTTCAACAGGTGCCGGCGGGTGAACGGCAGCCGGCGGCGGGACAGCGGCGCATCGCCCCGCAGCGGCACAGTCACCTCATGCGGGCGGTTGCCGATCTGGTAGAACCGCTTGCCGGTCATTTGCGGGCCTCGTCCAAGAGGCCGCCGAGGCCGCGCGGGCGGATGATCAGCACCAGGATGATGAACAGGAAGGTGCCGAACAGCACATGGCGCTGGCCGAGGAAGGGTATGGCGCCGATGATCGCCTCGAGAAACCCGATGATGACCGCGCCCAGCACCGCCCCCGGAACCGACCCCAGCCCCCCCAGGAGCGCGATGGTCAGCCCTTTGATCAGCGGCATCGCCCCGCTGGTGGGCGAGACAAAGATCGTCTGGCTGAGCAGGATCGCCGCCAGCCCGGCCAGGGCCCCGGTCAGCATGGTGACAGGCAGCGCCGTCCAGCGCACCGAGATGCCCGACAGCACCGCGCCCTCGGGGTTCTGCATCATCGCCCGGATCTCCAGCCCCTTGCGGCTGACCCGCAGCCACAACAGCACCAGCCCCAGGATGACAAAGGTGGCCAGGATGGTGCCGATCTGGTCATAGCGCGCGGACAGCCCCAGGAATTCCACCTTGCCGGTGCCAAAGATCTTCGGCAGGTTCTTCTGCCGTGGCCCGAACCACCACAGCAGCAGCTGCACCGCCGCCATGTTCAGGGCCAGCGTGACGATCAGGCTGCGCACCGGGAAATTGGGCTTGTCGTGGATCGGCAGAAAGGCCAGCAGGTAGATCAGCCCCCCCATCAGCGCCCCGGCCAGCGCGCCCGTCCCCAGCGTCAGCCCCGCCATCGCCGCCGTGCCGGCCACCGTCTTGCCGAACAGCGCCAGGAACAGCGGTTTCGCCGCCTCGGATGCCGCCCAGGCGGCGTAACCCGCCACCGCGAAACTGGCGCCATGCGCCATGTTGATCATGCCGATCGACGACCACAGCAGGCTGATCCCGATTGCCATCAGCCCATAGATCGCCGCCAGCGACAGGCCATGGACCAGGGTGACCGACAGATCCATCAGTGCAGCCTCACATGGCCGACATCGCCGCGCAGCCGGCCGGCGTGCATGCCCACCATGCGGTCGACCCGGCCCGACAGCAGCGCGACATTCTGTTCCGCGATCACCATGGCGCGGCCGTCCTGCGGCAGCGAGAACAGCGCCTCGATCACCGAGGCCGAGATCTTCGGCGCCAGGCCCAGCGAGGGCTCGTCGATCAGATACAGCCGCGCCTCGACCATCAGCGCCCGCCCGACGCTGACCATCCGCCGCTCGCCGCCAGACAGGCGGCCCACCAGCGCATGTTCCAGCTTGCGCAGCGGCGGAAAGATGTCGAACACCATCTCGCGCCGCCGCCGCCTCTCGCGCCAGGCCAGCGGGGTATAGGCGCCGCAATCCAGGTGCTGCGCGACCGTCAGGCCGGGAAAGATGGCATCGCCCTGCGGCGCCATCGCCAGGCCCCGGCGCACGATGCCGGGGGTCTTGCGGCCCGGCCCGGTCGACCTGGTGCCGCCGATCTCGGCCCCCAGCAGCCGGATCGACCCGGATTGCCAGCCGGCCAGCGAGGTGATGGCCCGCAACAGCGTGGTCTTGCCGTGGCCGTTCAGGCCGACCAGCCCGACCCGCTCGCCCTCGGCCACGCGAAAGGAAATGTCGTGCAGCACCCGCAACGGCCCATAGCCGGCGGTCAGCCCCTCGATCTGCAACACATCAGCCATTGCCTGTGTCCTCGAAATAGGCTTCCAGCACGCGCGGGTTGCGGAACACCTCGGCCGGGGTGCCGGTGGCGATGACCTCGCCCATGTCCAGCACCACCGCCCGGTCGGCGATGGCCGACAGCAGTTCCAGCCGGTGTTCGATCAGGATGGCGGCGATGTGATGTTCGTCGACCAGGTGCCGGATGATCAGGTCCAGCTCGTCGATCTCGGAATTGATCAGCCCCGAGGCCGGCTCGTCCAGCAACAGCACGCAAGGGTCGCGCATCAGCAGGCAGGCCAGCAGCAGCTTGCGCCGGTCAAACGTGTCCAGCGACCCGGCGATCCGGTCCCAGGGCTGGCGGAACCCGGTCATGTGGCAGGCCCATTCCGCATCCATCCGGCTCTTGTAGGGCCGCCAGGCATGGCGCGCGGCGCGAAAGGTCTCGGCAATGGTCAGCGACGATGGCACCACCGGGCTCTGGTAGGTCCGCGCCAGGCCCAGCCTTGCACGGTCATGCACCGCCATCCGGGTGATATCGCGCCCCTTCAGCGTGACGCTGCCCGATGCCGCGCTGTAGCGCCCGCAGAGGATTTCGAACAAAGAGGTCTTGCCGGCCCCGTTGGGACCGACAAGACCAAGGACCTCTCCAGGGGAGACAGAGAGGGTGACATCCTTCAGGATGGCACGGCCGCCAAGGGAAATACCGATCCCCTGGCAGCCGAAAAGGCTGGTGCCGGCGGTCATCCCAGCGGCGCTTACATCCAGGGCGCCGGCCGCATGTCGGCCTGTTTGTTCAACTCTGGCGAGATGATCGTATGGGCGCCGTCCTGCACCTGAAAGATCAGATGCGCCTGACCCGCATCGGGGTCGTCGGTGGTGTTGGGATAGCTCAGCGGCGTATGCTCGGCATTGGCAAAGCTGTAGGTGCCGCAGACGCCCCGGTGGCTGATCGCCTTGATCGCCGCCCCCACCGCGTCGAAATCCGCCGGGTCGACCGTGGCCCAGACCCTGGCCAGGATCTGCACCGTATCATAGCCCGACCCGGTATAGACCATGCCCATCGTGCCGGGGTATTTCGCCTGATAGGCCTCGCGGAACGCCATGCCCGCCGCGTCGGCATAGACCCCGATCACCGAACCCCAGACAAAGCCCTCGGCCGCATCGCCGGCCAGGTCCAGGAATTCCGGCTGCGAGGGGCCGTATTGCAGGTAGACCAGGCTGCCCGGCGTCGGGTCCAGCACATAGGCCTGGGCGAAAGAGGCCAGCTCTGCCGCCACCCAGTGGTCGATCATGATCACGCCGCAATCGGCGTCTTTCAGCGCCTGCACCACCGGGGTCCAGTCCTGCACCGGGAACTGGATGTCGGTGATCGGCCCCTGTTCCCATTCGCCGCCACTGGCCGCGATCGCGGCCTGCGTTGCCTTGGAAATGGCCTGGGTATAGCCGATCTGCTCCTGCACGATATGGACGCGGTTGTTCTTCGGCACCCAGCCGGCGGCCTTCTGGTTCGACAGGAACTTGACGAAGCCGGCGCCGTACCAGATTTCCGCCACGTCGATCTGAAAGATGTTGCGGTATTTCTCGGGGTTCGCCGTCACCAGGTCCAGGCTGGCCTGGCTGGTGTTGCCGTGCAGCTAGGGCACGCCATTGCTGGCCGCCACATCCATCGCCGGCTGCGGGATGATGGCAAAGCTGTGCGCCAGCGCATGCGCGCCGCCCTCGACCAGGCTCTGGAACGCCGCCACGGTGCCTTCGGGCGTCAGCAGGTCGATATCGACCACCCGCGTCTCCAGCGGCCTGCCATTGACGCCCCCGGCGGCGTTGATCTCCTCGACCGCCATGGTCACGCCGTTCAGCCAGTCCTGCTGGTCGGCCACGCCGACCGGGCCGGATTGCGCCGTGGGCACGCCGATCACGATCGGATCGGCGGCAAGCGCGGGGGCATGGATCGCGGCGGCTGTGACCGTGGCGGCAGATGTCATCAGGAACTGACGGCGGGTCAGGGTCATGTCTCTCTCCCGTTGGCTGCGGCCCGGATTGGTCCGGTGCCTGTTCTTGTTCTCATGGGGCCCCGGCCGGGCGGGGTTGTAAATGATGCAAATGCACCATGCCTATCGGTCCAGGCCCGCCTCCAGGCCCAGCCCCCGCGCCTGCGCCTGCAACCTCTCGCGCTGATAGGCGACATAATCCGCCGGCGGCTGCTGGGCGGTCAGGATCTCCAGGAACGGGTCCTGCACCGGGGTGCGGTGCGCGGCCAGGGTCTCGATCACCGCCAGGCCGCAGAACGGCACATAGCCCTCGGCATAGCCGCCCTCATGCGCCGCCACCAGCCGGCCGCCGCACAATTCATCGGCCAGCGCCTTGATCTGCACCGCCATCGCCCGGAAGGTTTCCGAATGGGCCTGCATCCGCGCCAGCGGGTCAAAGGCATTGGCATCCAGCCCCGAGGCGACGACGATGATATCGGGCCGGAACGCCCGCAACGCCGGCGCCACCAGCAGCTCAAAGGCATCCAGATAGGCGCGGTGGCCGCCGCCCGGCAGCAGCGGGATATTCAGGTTGAACCCCTCGCCCTTGCCGGTTCCCCGCGTCCCGGCGCGGCCCTGGTCGGGCGGAAAGCAGTTTTCCTGGTGCAGGCTGATGGTCAGCGTGTCGTCCCGGTCGATGAAACAGGCCTCGGTGCCATTGCCGTGATGCACGTCCCAGTCCACCACCGCGGCGCGGACCGGGCCCGCCTCGGCCCGCAGCGCCTCCAGCGCCAGCGGAATGTTCGCCAGAAGGCAGAACCCCATCGAGGCGTCGGGCAGGCAATGGTGCCCCGGCGGGCGGGAAATCACATAGGCATTGTCGACCTCGCGGTGGAACACATCCGCCACCGCCTGCCGGACCAGCCCGGCCGACAGCGCGGCTATCTCGAAACTGCCGGCGCCAAAGGGCGAATAATGCCCGGCGTTGCCGCCGCCGGCATCCGACAGCGCCTTGAACCTGTCCAGGTAGCCGGGGGTGTGGATCCGCTCCATCTCGGCCCGGCCCAGCGGCTGCGCCCGCCGCCAGCTCAGCCGGTCGCCCAGGCCCGACACCTCGACCAGGTTCTTCAACCGCCGCTTGGTTTCCGGGCTCTCGGCATGGCCCGCCCCCGAGGGCGGCTGCAGATAGCCGCCGACCGGCGCGATGATGACGTGTTCGCCCGTGGTGTGCCACAGGCAGCGTTCATCGAAATAGAAACCGGTGGTCATCGCGTCCCTCCCCTGCGTCACCGCCACAGGGTCGGACCGATTGGCCGCGGGGTCCATAGTGCAGATGCACTATCGGCCGGCCCCGCGCCCGATGCCTGTCCTGTCTGCTCACATCCCCTGATAGATCGGGAACTGCTTGCAGAGGGCCTCGACTTCGGCCCTGACGCGGGCCTCGACCTCGGCGTTGCCGTCTTCGCCGTTCTGGGCCAGGCCGTCGACGACCTGGGTGATCCAGCGGGCGATCTGGCGGAACTCGGCTTCGCCAAAGCCGCGCGTGGTGCCGGCCGGGGTGCCCAGGCGGACACCGCTGGTGATCGTCGGCTTTTCGCTGTCGAACGGGATGCCGTTCTTGTTGCAGGTGATATGCGCCCGCCCCAGCGCCTTTTCGGTGGCATTGCCCTTGACCCCCTTGGGCCGCAGGTCGACCAGCATCAGGTGGCTGTCGGTGCCGCCCGTCACGATGTCCAGGCCGCCCTTCATCAGCTCGTCCGCCAGCGCCTGGGCGTTCGCCACCACCTGCTGCTGATAGGCCTTGAATTCAGGCCGCAGCGCCTCGCCAAAGGCGACGGCCTTGGCGGCGATCACATGCATCAGGGGGCCGCCCTGGATGCCCGGAAAGATCGCCGAGTTGATCTTTTTCGCGATCTCTTCGTCGTTGGTCAGGATCATGCCGCCGCGGGGCCCGCGCAGGGTCTTGTGGGTGGTGGTGGTGGCGACATGGGCATGCGGGAAGGGGCTGGGGTAAAGGCCCGCCGCCACCAGGCCCGCGAAATGCGCCATGTCGACGCAAAGCCAGGCGCCCACGCTGTCGGCGATCTGGCGCATGCGGGCAAAGTCGATCACCCGCGGAATGGCGCTGCCGCCGGCGATGATCATCTTCGGCCGGTGTTCGGCCGCCAGTTCCGCCACCTGGTCGTAGTTCAGCGTCAGGTCCTGCTTGCGCACGCCATACTGCACCGCATGGAACCACTTGCCCGACTGGTTCGGCGCCGCGCCATGGGTCAGGTGGCCGCCGGCATCGAGGCTCATCCCCAGGATGGTGTCGCCGGGCTGCAGCAGCGCCTGGAACACGCCCTGGTTGGCCTGCGACCCCGAGTTGGGCTGGACGTTGGCGAAAGAGCAGCCGAACAGCTGGCAGGCCCGCTCGATCGCCAGGTTCTCGGCCACGTCGACATGCTGGCAGCCGCCGTAATAGCGCCGGCCCGGATAACCTTCGGCATATTTGTTGGTCAGGACGGAGCCTTGCGCCTCCATCACCGCCCGGCTGACGATGTTCTCGCTGGCGATCAGCTCGATCTCATGGCGCTGCCGCCCCAATTCGTCGGTGATCGCCGCAAACAGCGCAGGATCGCGCGAGGCAAGCGGTTCGGTGAAAAAGGCGTCGCGGGCGGTGGTCATCGGTGGTTCCTCTTGGTTCAGCCTGTCCAGCCCAGGCCGGCGGCAATGCAGTTCATCGATTGCATCAGCGGCACGGTCAGCCGTGCCTCGGGGTCCGACCGGGCGCGCCCCAGGAGCGCGACCTGCAGCCGGTTGATCCGGTCCAGTTGCGGCCGCAGCGCCGCCACCCTTTCGTGCATCATCGGAAAGCGCTGGCCGGGAACCGCGCTGCCGGTCAACAGCCGCAAGGCCGCCAGCGCCGCCTCGTGTTCGCTGCGGATCTGGCCCAGGATGCGGTCGCGGATCGCCGGATCCTCGACCAGCCCGGCATAATCCGCCGCGATGCCCATGTCGGTCAGCATCAGCGCCTTCTCGATCTCGTCCACCATCAGCCGGAACAGCCGGTGCTGGCCGAACATCCCGGCCAACAGCCGGTCGGCCGCCGGCCCGCGCACCTGGCGAAAGGCGCGGATGGCGCTGCCGAACCCGTACCAGCCGGAAATCATGTGGCGGTTCTGCGACCAGGCAAAGACCCAAGGGATCGCCCGCAGGTCGGCCAGCGAGGCGGCGCCGAACCGCCGCGCCGGGCGCGAGCCGATCTTCAGCATCGCCAGTTCCTCGACCGGGCTGGCCTGCTGGAAATAATCCAGGAACCCCGGCAGTTCCAGCAAGGCCCGATAGGCGGT
>JAWKWU010000005.1:0-280146 GCA_041397345.1 Paracoccaceae bacterium | reverse complement strand
ACCCATGGCCGCGTAACTAACCAAAATCAGCCTCCGGCAAACCCGGCGCGGTTCACTTGCTATCTCTCGAGTTGGCCGAGCAGATACTTTGCGTGCCTGAGTGACGGCACCTTTTCGATTTCCTCCTTGAGCCAGCCAATTGCCTTGCTGCGATAAGATTCTGCCTGAGGGCCGGGAAACACTGCTGCATACTTTAGACTTTGATCCGCAAACCTCAATGCATGGTTCGTCTGCCGCTTGTCATACTCGTGGCATCCTTCAAGAATCTCCATGCTTTTTGTAAGGTGCCCCCTTAGCGAGGAATCTGTCGCAGCTTTGTCAATATTGGCATCGAAGAGAAGTCTAGCGTGAGTGTGCCGGATGTTTGGATTGCGATTGTGTGATTCAGTTAACGCCTCGTCCACATACTTGAACGCAAGCTCGAATTGCTTTCTCCCGCCGAGGTATATCGCGAGCTGCTGCTTCAGGAAATAGGACCGATCTTCAGTGTATGCCCTTAAATAGAACTTCTCACCCTCCTTCCAATCTTGATAGACGCGCTCGACAAAGGCCGCGCGATAGCCGAACCGACGAAAGTTTGAGTATCTTGGAATAAAGAGGCGCGGCACATTGTTGTGAAACTGCAAGTAGATTCGCCGAAAGTCCTCGTTGCGGCACATCTGCACCACTGTTTCAGAGATCAATGTAGACCTCGGCGTAAAGTGATCCTGCGAGTCATCGAGGTCGATGAACTGAGCGTCCGAAGTGTCAACTTCCGAAAGGAGCTTACCTAGCCGCTCAATCAAGCCATAAACGACGTTGTAGTCTCCGCCGGCACGGACAAAACGACTTACCACGTCGAATGAAACAGGGGCATGGCAACTGAAAACGTAACAGATCATCACAAATAAGTCGTGAATTTCGACTTGATCCTGACGAAGGCGGCTAAGAACATCCCTGTAGCGATCAGATATCTTCTGCCCCTGCACGTTCCTTTCGATGAACTCGAACACAGAAGGGCTATATTGAGCGTCAACTTTGGGTATTTCCATGCGACTCAGTCTGATCGCAGGTGGAATCGCATCGAATATCTTTGGGAAGTCGGCGCTCTCTAGGTCCGAGCAGTCAATTGAAATGAATTTTGCGGCATTGAAGCGGTGCGACCCAAATCCGATGTTTACCGAGCGATCTGCGCCAACGATTTGAATGTTAGGGGATGATGTTAGCAGATCGAGGGCATCAATGCTGTCTCCAACATTATCCACGAAGAGAATGACTTGACCCTTTCCGTGAGACGTTCGAATAATTGATTGAGCTTTTTCCTGAGTAATTACATCTTCGAACAGCTTTACCCGATTTGTATCGAGGTATGCCGCTGCTTGCATTAACAGCGTCGATTTTCCGCTCACGGGGATGCCGGTCAGAAGTACGTTTCTCCCGGCATCAATCTGATTGATAAGCCGATTGTATTTGGCGGTGGTCGGTATCCTCCTGCTCAAGACGTCGTGCCAAACTGGGGCGTGTCCCCTGAAGAAATCTGTAATGGGGCGAACGGCAGTTTGCTGGAGAGTGGGAATGCCGCCTGAACCGAAGTCGGCGGGTGAAAGGTCCTGCCGGTCGGGAGTCTCACTGTGAACCGATTCGGTAGAAAAAAACTCAAGCAGGGCGTCCGTGTCGCCAATAATAATTTGGAAGCCTAGTGACCGAAAATAGGCCTCTGCTGCAACGTCAGGTTCGCGCAGCTGGATCCATCTTGCCTTGTCTTGCGGACCAGAAGTGAAAGTTGAATTGAGAGATTGAAGTGCTCCAGCGTCCTGAAGCGAATATCCTAAAAATACGGTTGGAGATTTGTTGAGACACGTTACCAGGTACTGGAATTGGGTCGGATTGTTGGAGAACGCCGACGCAATTTCAATTGGTGTGAATGTGAAATCGGCATCCGGATAGGTGACGCAACCATGCAAGGGAAGGTATTCGACTGCCGTCGAGTCTCGAAAGGTAGCGCCCTGGAGAATTAGGTCGTTTAGATACTTCCCTCTGGGTTTTTCGAAGATTTTCCCAAAAAGATCATCTATGTTCGTGGTGAAGATCCGAGGTATGGCGAAGTTTGCTATAGAGTCATATCTTTCATCATAGTCTCCTACATGGAACCTCTTGGCCAGAAACTCATTAAATCTAATGCGGTCTTTGGATTTGATGATCTGCGATACTAGAGGGAGTTGCTGCCCGGAAAGTCTGTTTTCGGAAAACTCGGCGCAAAGTTCGTCGACGAGTTGCTTGCCAGTCGGGAGGTTGCGACCTCCTTTATCCTTCGCGAGTATCGAAAAGCCTGCGCCTACAAAGAAGTTGATATCCTTCTTTAGGGCGGCTTTGAAGCTTTCTTCGTTTTCAATGGTAAGCACAGAAATCTCCATTGTCGCTCACTTGACTGTAGGGGAAAGGTCATCGCTTGTGCAATGTGTCCGTTGCTGTCGCTTCCACGAAACGTTTGAGTGTCGCGCTTGGCGTGCAGGGCTTGAGCTCTGTAGAAAGGTAGCCTCATCCGCCATCCATCAGATTTCGGTGGGTCTTTTGCGGGTTGCTTCATCTCGTGCCGCTACCGACACGCAAAGCGCCAAATGTTGCATTACTGTTGCATCGGCGCGCGAAAACGACAAAAGCCGCCTCGATTGGCGGCTCTTATCATCTTGTAATCTCGAGGAGATTTTGGCTCCGGCGGTAGGGATCGAACCTACGACCAATTGATTAACAGTCAACTGCTCTACCGCTGAGCTACGCCGGAACACGGGGCGCCGTATAGCAAGGGAGTTGGGGGGCGGCAAGGGACAATTGGCGAAAATCTTGGCAGGTGGATCAGAAGCGCGACCAGAGGGCGTCCGGGCCAGGAAAGGGGTGCGCCGACGCCTGGTTTCGTTCCGCAAGATCAATGAGATGCGCCAGGGCATTTCGGCTGGCCGCGGGCAGCAAGCCGGGGGCGATGTCGCGGTAGACGCGGCGGGTCAGTGTGTCGAGATCGGCTGGGCCTTTGGCCAGGGCTGTCAGCAGTTGCGCCTCGCGGCCGCGGCGGTGGGCGGCAAGCTCGGCCAGGCGCGCGGCCGGATCTACGACCGGATCGCCATGGCTGGGCAGCATCAGTCGCCAGCCCTCGCCCGACAGGCGCTGCAACGAGGCCATGTACGCGCCCATGTCGCCGTCGGGCGGCGAGACCAGGCTGGGCGCCCAGCCCATGACATGATCGCCGCAGAACAGCACGTCATCCCAGGCAAAGCACAGGTGGTTGCTGGTATGGCCCGGCGTGTGCAGGGCGCGCAGCGACCAGTCCGGGCCGTTGATCGCGTCGCCTTCGGCCAGATGCATGTCTGGGGCGAAGGTGGTGTCGATGCCTTCGCCGCCGCTGCGCAGGCCCTGGTCGACCAGCCGCTGCATCACCGCGCTGATCCCTGTGCCGGCGGGGCCAAAGGCGTGGATCGGGGCGCCGGTTGCCTGGGCCAGCGCGCGCGCCAGCCCGGAATGGTCGTTGTGGGTATGGGTGACCAGGATTGCAGTTACCCGTTCGCCCGGCCGCAATGCCGAGAGGATCGCCCGCAGGTGGCTGTCGATCGCAGGGCCGGGGTCGATCACCGCCACGCTGCCTTCGCCGACAATGTCGGTCCAGGTGCCCGGGCCGGTCATCGGCGAGGGATTCGGCGCCAGCACCCGGCGCAGCCGGCCTGGCAGTGGCGGGAGAGAGGCGGGATCGGCCTTTCCAACGGCTGTGGTCATGAGTAGCTTTCCGGCATGGTCCTGAAACGTATCCTTCCGCGCGGCATCTATGGCCGGGCTGCCCTGATCCTGATCGTTCCCATCGTCACCATCCAGCTGGTGGTGTCCATGGCCTTCATCCAGCGCCATTACGAAGGCGTCACACGCCAGATGACGCAGGGAGTAGCGCTGGAGCTGTCGCTGGTCCTGGCCGAGTTCGACGCCGCCGCCACGCCGCAGGACGGGTTGGTGCGCGCGATGGAGGTGGCGGAACCGCTGCAGATCACGCTGGTCTGGCCGCCGTCGGATCTGGCGCCGCAACAGGATCTGCGCGACGGATGGGATCTGTCGGGCCGGGCGCTGGTCGAGACATTGCATGGTGAACTGCCGGCCTTGCTGGCCGCGGATGTGACCGACCCCGAACGGCAGGTGCGGCTGCGGTTCGCCTCGGTGCATGGTGAGGTCGAGGCCGATCTGTCGCGGCGCCGGATGACGGCCTCCAATCCGCACCAGCTCTTGGTGTTGATGATCCTGACGTCCCTGCTGATGACGCTGATCGCCTTTGTCTTCCTGCGCAACCAGATGAAGCCGATCACCCGGCTGGCCGACGCGGCCGAGGCCTTTGGCAAGGGGGAGCGGGTACCCTATCGGCCGCGCGGCGCCCTGGAGGTGCGGGCGGCGGGGGCGGCGTTCCTGGACATGCGCGCAAGGATCGAGCGGCAGATCGAGCAGCGGACGCTGATGTTGTCGGGTGTCAGCCATGACCTGCGCACACCGCTGACGCGGCTGCGGCTGGGGATGTCGTTGTTGCCCGAGGATGACGAGACCCGTGCGCTGATGGCGGATGTGGCCCAGATGGAACGGATGGTCGGCGAGTTCCTGTCCTTTGCGCGGGGCGATGCGATGGAGGACCGGCAGGACAGCGATGCGCTAGCCCTGGCCAACCAGGTGGTCGAGGATGCGCAACGTCTGGGTGGGCAGGTAAGTCTGGCCGGAATCGAGGGGGAGCCGGCTTTGGTGAAGATGCGGCCGCAATCGGTGGCGCGGGCGTTGGATAACCTGGTCGGCAATGCGCTGCGGCATGGCAAGCGGGCAGAGCTGCGGCTGGTCTTTGCCGAACGCAGCCTGCGGTTCGTGGTCGAGGATGACGGCCCCGGCATCCCGCCCGAGCGGCGGGACGAGGCGCTGCGCCCCTTTACGCGGCTTGACGCGCAGCGCGACCCCAACCTCGGTGGCGGCGTTGGTCTGGGACTGACCATCGCCGCAGATATCGCGCGCAACCATGGCGGCAGGCTGACCCTGGGCGAAAGCGCTGCCTTGGGCGGGCTGAAGGCGGAACTGGTGATCGCGCGCTAGGATCGTGGCCGCGACGGGACTGAACGCCTGGGTGCAGCACTGCCGGGCAAGAATGGCGAAGGCCGCAGCGCGGGGCTGCGGCCTTTGGGCCGGGCAAATGGGGGGCGGTGGCCGCTACAGCGGCGGCTGGCCCCGGACTGCGCGGGCGATCAGTGCGACCACGAACAGCACGATGAAGATGAAGAACAGAACCTGCGCGATGCCCGCCGAGGTGCCGGCAATGCCGCCAAAGCCCAGGGCCGCAGCGATCAGCGCGATGACGAGGAAAGTAAGCGCCCATCCAAGCATTTTGATCTCCTTTCAGGTCGGGGATGTCGGAAACGTGTCAGGCGGTCTTGCCGCTTGCCGAAAGAACGCGCGCCGGGGCGATGCGGTTCCCGCCATGGTGGGGGCTTTTTGCCGTGGTGGTGGCGGGGTGCCTTGTAAGCGGCTGTGAATGCAAAAGAAAACCGGCCCACGTCGGGGCCGGTCACTGGTGCGGCGGGGGCGCCGGTCGGGTCTAGAGACCCTTGAACCAGTCATCCACCTCGCGCTCGGCCTCTTCTCTGGTCTGGCCATAGCGTTTCTGGATCAGGCCGGCGATCTCGTCGCGCTTGCCGGCGATCTGGGTCCATTCATCGCCGGTGATCTTGCCCCAGCGGGTCTTGGCTTTGCCCATCAGTTCCTTCCAGCTGCCTTCGACAGTATCCCAGTTCATGGCGTATCTCCTGTGCAGATCGGTTGCGGTTCGGAAAGGGAACGCGACGGTCGGGCCCGCGGTTCCCGCCCATTCGTTGCGGGCAGGCGGGGAACCGCCCGGCCGGCTGGTGCGTTCACAGCCAATGCCCCACGCGCGCAGGCGCGGCGAAAAGGCGCCCGTTGGTGGGCACATCGGGGGTGCGGGGGGCAATAATCTTGGACAAACCGGTTCAGACGACGATCCTTTTCATCGGTTTCGTGGTGCTGGTGGCGGCGCTGATCCAGACGCGCGACCTGTCGGCGCCGATGGCGCTGGCGCTGGCGCTGGGTGTCATCCTGGCGCCGTTGAGCGACCGGCTGGAGCGCTATGGCCTTTCGACGGCGGGTGCCTCGCTGACCAGCCTGGCGCTGACCCTGTTGCTGATGGGCGGGCTGCTCTTGGTGTTCCAGCCGATCGTGATGGCGTTGGTCGAGGCGGCCCCGAAGGTCTTGCGCGATGTGCAGGCGCTGATCGATTCGGTGCGGGGCATTGCCAGGGGCCTGTCGCATCTGAGCCAGGAGGTGTCGAGCGCGGTGGCCGTCGCCGGTCCGGCGGTGGCAGAGACGACCGCCCCCGCGGCGGAAGCGACGGAGGTGCCTATTCCGACACTGGCCGATGCGCTGATGCTGGCGCCGGCGGTGGCGGCGCAGGTGATGACCTTTACCGGCACGCTGTTCTTCTTTCTGCTGGGCCGGCAGGAGATATACGATTACGCCGCGCGCAACCTGTCGGCGCCCGATCAGCGGGCCGTGACCGCGCGCCGGTTGCGTTCGGCCGAGGCGACGGTGTCACGCTATTTCCTGACCATCACCCTGGTCAATGCCATGGTCGGGCTGGCCACCTTTGGCATGCTGGCAGTGATCGGCCTGCCGAATGCCGCCTTGTGGGGGGTGCTGGCCTTCGTGCTGAACTACGTCGTCTATCTTGGCCCGCTGTCGGTGGCGGTGGCGCTGCTGTTTTCCGGGGTGGCTGTCTTTGACGGGATCATGGCGCTGTTGCCGGGGGCCGCCTTTGTCACCATCAACGTGGTCGAGGGGCAGTTCCTGACCCCGGCCTTTGTCGGCCGCCAGTCGGCGCTGAACCCGCTGCTGGTGTTCCTGGCGATCCTGTTCGGGATCTGGGTCTGGGGCCCGATCGGCGGCATTGTCGCCATTCCGCTGATCCTGTGGCTGCGGGTGCTGGCCAATGGCGAAGCGCCCGCGCCGCAGGCCGCAAAGCCGGTCGCCGCAGCGCAGGGCTGATCCGGGCGGCTTGATTGGCGTTGCCTGCCGGCACTGTTCCGCCCATGTCGTTCCGGCCGTGGGGGGCTTTGCTTGGCGGTCAGGGGTCTTCGTTGAACCGCTCTTCCGCCTCGGCCAGCGACCGCAGGGGAAAGCTCAGCAAGACCTCGAAGCCGTCTTCCTTGCGGCCACTGGTCACCTCGCCCCCCAACTGGCTGGCGAAGGCCTGCAACAACTGTGCGCCGAGGCCGGTGCTTTCGGTGCCGGCGACCGGCGCGGTTTCGACCCGGGACGCGGAATTCCGGATGAGCAGTTGTGCCATGCCACCCCCGGCGTCGCGGAAGGACACGGTCAGGTGAACCTTGCGGTCAGAGGCTTCGGGGCGGGCGTGTTTCAGTACGTTGGTCAGGGCCTCGGTCATGATCAGCGACAGGGGCACCGACTGGTCGGGGGTCAGGCGCAACCGTTCGATATCGGTTTGCAGCGCGATCTCGCGGCCGGGCTGGGCGCCCATCCGCAGCACCTGTGCCAGGATGGTCGGCAACAGTTCATCGGCGCGCACGTCCGCCTGGCCGGATGTCTGGTACAATTCGCGGTGGACCGTTGCCAGGCTCATCACCCGGTCGTGCATGCCCTTGATCAGCGCCTTGGCCTCGGGGCTGGCCGCCTTGCGCATCTGGATGTTCATGATCGAGGCGATCAGTTGCAGGTTATTCTTCACGCGGTGATGCACCTCGCGCAGGAGAACCTCTTTCTGATGCACCATGTTCTCCAGCGCGGCCTCGTCATGCAGGACCGATCTGACCAGGCGCTCGTAACTTTCGCCGACGTGCCGCAATTCCAGCGGTGCATCATGCAGGTCGGGCGGCAGGACCGCGCGGTTGCCGCCGGAAAAGGCGATGATCGACCGGCGCAGCGCCCGGATGTAGCGCAGGACCTGGAATTCGGTCGCCAGCCAGGCGACCAGCAGGCTGGCCACCCACATCGCGGCGGGAAAGAGCCATAGCGGCAGGTCCACGCCGACATAGGACTGGCCCACGACGGGCGGCCAGGACGACAGCAGGAACAACTGTCCGCCCGCGATCGGAACCACCGCGAAGGTGCGCTGCTCGCCCTCGACCGTTGCGCCCGAGAAGGTCAGCGCCGCCTCGCCGGCCAGCGTGACCAGAGGCCGCCCGGTCGGCAATCGCTGGGCGGCGGTGTCAAGGCCGAAGCGGGACGACAGGATCTCGCCCTGGTTGTCGAAGGTGATCAGGCTCATCAGCTTGCCGCCATTGTCGCGGGCGGTGATGCCGGTCTGCGGGTCCAGTTGCCGGTGCGGAATGGAGATCGAGATGAAGCCCTGATAGCTGCCATCGGCGGCCAGCACGGGATGCATGATCACCAGATCGCTGTCATCGCCCAGTCTGGCGGCGTGGTTGGTCGCCAATTGCGGCTGGCGCAGTTGCAGCAGATCCTGCACCACCGGGTTGTCGGCAAAGTCGCGGGCCTTGCCGTCGCTGGTGCAGGTTGCCCGGCCGTCCTGGCGCACATAGGCCAGAAAGCTGATCGACGGCTCTGTAGCCCTGGCCTTGAGCAGCATCGCCATGCAGGCGTCATTGTCGTCGCCCGCGTCCAGCACCGAGGTGGCCAGCACCGCGGCCATGCCCCGGGCACTGTTCATCCGTTCCAGCATCGGCAGCGCCGCCATCAGCGTTTCGCCGAAGAGCGCCGCCTCGAGCCGCCCCTGGGCCTCGGTTGCGAGGCGGCTGGACTGTACATAGGCAAGGATCGCCAGCGGCAGGAGCGACAGGCCGACGGCTGCTATCAGCCGCACGCCAAGGCGATGGGGCAGGGGGCCGACCCTGTGCAGGGGCATCCTAGGCCCCGGCAGAGCGCAGCGCGGAACTGACGGCCAGCGACAGCGCATCCGGGCGGGCGAAATCGTCATCGGTGCCCGACAGGCCCATCAACTCGCACAGGCGTGCGCGCGCCCGGTTGGTGCGGCTCTTGACCGTGCCCACCGCCACGCCCATCATTTCGGCCGCTTCCTCGCAGGAATATCCGCTGGCGCCCACCAGGATCAGCACCTCGCGGTGTTCGGCGGACAACTGGTCGAAGGCGGCGCGGAAGTCGGCAAAGGCCAGCCTTCCGTCATGGGCCGGCCGCACCGAGAGGCTGGCGGCATGCAGGCCATCGGGGTCGGCGACCTCGCGCACTGCCTTGCGGCGGGCCGAGTAGAAGAGGTTGCGAAGGATGGTGAACATCCAGGCCCGCAGGTCGGTGCCCGGGGTGAATTTCTCGATGTTCGACCAGGCCTTTACGATGGTGTCCTGCACCAGGTCGTCCGCGGCCGAGCCATTGCGCGTCAGGCTGATCGCAAAGGCCCGCAGCGCCGGGATATGGCTGGCGATTTCTTCGCGCGGGTCCGGGTGCTGTCCCGTCGCGGCGTCTGCGGGGGCGGAGGAAGATGCTTCGGTGCGGTTGTCAGGCAGGGGTGCATGGATCACGACTGCCCCCCCTTGCGACCGGCTTCCTTGGCCTTCAACGCATCCAGCAAGGCGGCGAACCGGTCTGGCACCGGCTCTTCCAGCGATTCCCGGTAGACGCGCTTGAGGTTTTCATCGATTTCCCGCGCAAGCTCGGACCGATCTGCCAATTTGGCGCGGTCCGGCTTGTCTTTCTCATCGCTTGGCATGACGCTCGACATTTATTTTCCTGCGATCACCTTTTCATGGAACCAAACGCACGACCAGTGCGTTGGTTCCCGGCAAGACGCAAAAAAATGTGGTGGGAGTATCCGCATGACCGAACCAGGCCTGACTGCATCCATCGGGGCAAACCTTCCCTACCTGCGCCGCTATGCGCGCGCCCTGACCGGCAGCCAGTCCAGCGGCGACCGCTTTGCCGCCGCGACGCTGGAGGCGTTGATCGAGGATCTGTCGGCCATGGAGGCGGACCCCGATCCCAAGGTTGCGCTGTTCCGCGCCTTCACGCTGCTGTGGACCTCGGCCGGCTCTCCGGTGGGGGAACCCGACAGCCGGCTCTCGGCGCGGGCGCAGGCCCATATGGCCGAACTGACCCCCCGCTCACGCGAGGCGCTGCTGCTGCATGTGGTCGAAGGGATGGAGATCGGCCAGATTGCCCGCATCCTTGGTCAGGAGGCCGGCGAAGTCACCGCCCTGATCGATGCGGCGATCCGCGAGATGGAGGCGTCGGTCTCGGGGCGTGTCATGGTGATCGAGGACGAGGCGATCATTGCCATGGACATTGCCGACATCATCCTTTCGGTCGGCCATTCCGTTACCGGTATCGCCCGCACCCGCAGCGAAGCGGTGCAACTGGCCCGCCGTGACCGGCCCGATCTGATCCTGGCTGACATCCAGCTGGCCGACAATTCCTCGGGCATCGATGCGGTGAACGACATTCTGGCGCAGTTCCCCGAAACGCCGGTGATCTTCATCACGGCCTTCCCCGAACGATTGCTGACGGGGCAACGGCCGGAGCCGGCCTTTCTGATCACCAAGCCCTTTTCCGAAGACCAGGTGCGCTCGGCTGTCAGTCAGGCGATGTTCTTTGCCTCGACCGAGACGCTGGCCGCCTGATCGGGCGGGGTGGAAACGCAGTAAAGGCCGGGGCGCACCCCGGCCTTTTTTCTTTTGAACGCAATAATTTGAGCAAATTTTCGGAACCGGTTGCGCCCGCCGGCGTTTCCTTGTCACAGCGCCCATAGCGGGCGCGCAGACAAGGAGATGACCCATGTTCCGCAAGACCCTTGCCATTGCCGGCCTTGCCGCCCTGCTGTCCTCGGCCGCCCATGCCGATGCGGCCAAGTTCGCCAAGGTCGACGTGACCACCGACCTGGCGGCGATCCAGAATGCCGCTGCCGCGAAATACTGGGGCAACCTGGATGCCGATCTGGAAGCCGCCATTTCGGCCCGTCTGGGCGAGCGGCTGATGACCGAGGAAGAGGTGCAGGCCGCGACCCAGGGCAAGGATGGTGCCGAGGCCATCGCCGGCCCGGAAATCCTGATCGATATCCGCGAGGTGGAGCTGTCGAACACGTTCGAACGGGTTCTGAACCTGTCGGACGCGGTGCTGGTGGGGCAGGTCAACGTCAACGACCAGACCAACCAGACGAATTACGATGCCTATGAGCTGTCGGTCAGCCTGGAGACCGCCAAGGTGGTGCTGAAGGAAGGCGAGACCCTGATGCTGACCACGGGCGACACCGGCGAGACCTATCGCCATCTGGTCGACAGTTTTGCCGATTATGTCGTCGAAAACCTGAAATAGGCGATGTTTGCCGCAAGAATTCCGCTGGTCGGGCGGGCCCATTAAGGGGCCCGCCTTTGGCCGCGGTCGGGCGAAGGCCAGCATTTCCGCGATGTTTTCGTCGGAATAGGGCCAGATCAGCAGCCTGGCCGCGCCCGGCGCCGCTTCGGCGGCATCGCCCATGAACACAGTTGCCGCGCCGCGCAGGGCAAGCGCCTGGGCCAGCGGGGTTTTGGCAAAACCGTCGGGTGCGCGGTTCAGCACCGCAAGGTCGACCCGCGGCACGCCGGCAAGCAGATCCAGCGCCTGTTCTGGTGTCCGGGCCAGAAGGACGCGCGCGCCGGGAACCTGTGCGCCCAGCTCGCCCGCCAGATCCTCGGCCAGCAGGGCCAGAGGTTCGACCAGCAGAAAGACCGGCTCCGTCATCCCTTCGGCTCCTGTGGCTGCCACCCTGGCGGCACTATGGGGCGGATGGGGACCACGGCGCATTAACTTGTGATGCATTGACGAGGATGACCTGATGACTTTCACCACAACCTGCCAGAATTGCCCGCTTCGCCTGCTGCCTCTGTTCAGCCCCATGCCGGCGGACGAGGTCGAGTTCATGCAGGACTTCAAGACAGGTGAGGTGACAGTGCCGCGCGGTGGCACCGTCCTGACCCAGGGGGAACGTTCGCCGAGGCTTTTCACCGTGTTGTCCGGACTGGGCACCCGCTCGGTTCTGTTGGAAGACGGTCGACGCCAGGTGATCAACTTTGTCTTTCCCGGCGATTTCCTTGGCCTGCAGGCCGGCCTGATGGGCGAGATGCGCCATACCGTCACGGCTTCGACCCCCATGGTGCTGTGCAGCTTTTCCCGCAGCCGGTTGTGGGAACTGTTCTCGCGCGAGCCGGAGCGCGCCTATGACCTGACCTGGATCGCGGCCATCCAGGAACATTTCCTGGGGGAAACCGTTGCCACCCTGGGTCAGCGCGATGCGACCGAGCGGATGGCCTGGGCGCTGGTGCGGATCTGGCGGCGGCTGTCGGCGCTGGGCCTGCAGCACGAAGGCAGGGTGCCGATGCCGTTCCGCCAGCATGATCTGGCCGATGCGCTGGGCCTGTCGCTGGTGCATACCAACCGTGTCGTCACCGCCCTGCGGCGGGCCGGTCTGGCCCGTCTGGGGCGGGGGTCGCTGGAGTTGGGCGACCATGCCGCGCTATCGGCGATTGCCGGCCTGCCGATGGAAACCGAAGAACGCCGCCCGATCCTGTAGCCGGGCCATTTCCTGGGTCGGGCGGGGAACCGATGCGCCCTGACGGCGTTTTGTCGTCACAAGGTGTTTTAGGCGATCAGGCCGCCGACCGGCCTGCCGACCACCGTTTCACCCCGCCGGATCGACCGGACAGGGCGCCCATCGGGCGCCGACCGTTCCCGGCTTGCCGAAAGGAACCTGCGATGTCCGCCAACTCCATCGACGATACCAAGACCGACGCCCCCAACTTTGCCAGGTCGCGCCGCAAGGTCGACGAGGCGGCGGAAGCGGCAAAGGAAGCCGGTCAATCCATGGCGCAGGATCTGACCGATCAGGCCGGGGATATGGTCGATTCTGCCGGCGACACGGCCTTGACCCTGGGCGAGACTGTCCGCGATGTCGCCGCTTCGGCGGTGGAAGAGGTGAAGGTGCGTGCCCTGCATGGCGCCGAGACGCTGCGCCGGGCGGCGACCGAACGCGCCGCAGATGTGCGGGACGCGACGGCCGAGGCCGGCGAAAAGATCGTCGACACGTTGCGCACCGCCGCCGACAAGACCGGAGCGACCGGCTATGCCTCGCGGGCGTTGAATCTGGCGGCCGACGGGCTGTCGACCGCGGCGCAGAAGCTGGACGGCGCCTCGGTACGCTCTGTCGCGCAGGATGCGCGAGACTTTGCCCGTCGCAACCCGGCTACCACCGTCACCCTGGCCGCGCTGGCCGGCTTTGCGCTGGTCCGTCTGATGCGCGCGGCGCCTGCCGACCACGCCAAAAGCGAACGGTCGTGACAGCGGCACCTGACAGTGGTGCGCCTGAACCGCCCGGCAATGCGCTTCCGCCGTTGCTGACGGACCATCTGGCCCGGTTGCTCGCGGCTTTCCTGCGGTCGGCCGGCGCCGAACTGGGCCTGCTGGCTGCCGAACTGTCGTTGGCCCGGCGCGCGGCAGTGCAGGCGGCGGTTCTGGCCGGGCTTGGCGCGCTGATGTTGCTGATCTTCGTGCCGGTATTGGCGGTTGGCCTGGTGCTTGGTCTGGTCGCATTGGGCCTGGCGCCCTGGCTGGCCACGCTGATGACCGCCGCTGCGCTGCTGGCGGCCGCACTGACGCTGCTGTTGGCGGCCCGCCGCTGCCTGCGCCGGGCGACCGGGGCACCGTCCCGGCTGATCGGCCGGCTGCGCGGCCTGATCGAAACATCTGATGACCGGAGCATGACCGATGCTTGATCACACGCAGGATATAGTCCTTGCACGCCGTCGTGCCGATGCGGCCCGCGCCGAATTGAACCGGGCCAAGGCGGCACTGCGCGATCACCTGGGCCAAGCGCCCCGCCTGTCCGAAACCGCCGCCAGCCTGTCGCGTGGGGCCAGCGCCTCTCTGCGCAAGAACCCCGCCGCCACCGGCGTGACGCTGGTCGGGCTGGCATGGATGGCCCTGTCCGCGTTGCGCCGCGGACCCGCAGGGGATACGGGCCCCGAGAATTCCCCGCTGGCCGGCACCAGGCAAGAGGCGTTGAACCGGTGGGCCGATGACGGCGGCGCAGTCTCTGCCCCGCCGGAGATCGGCGCACCCGGGGCTGGGGAGACACCCAAGCCGGAGGATACCGCCGGTCGTGCCCGTCACCCGTTGGCGGTCTGGGGCCTTGGCGCGGCGCTGGGCGGCGCTATCGCGGCGATCCTGCCGCTGTCCCGGGCAGAGCGCCGCCGCCTGGCGCCGTTACGGCAACAAATACTCGACGATGCTCACCGGGTGCTGGTCGAAGATCGCGCCGAAGCCCAAGCGCGGATGTTGCGGGACCTGTGACAAGGCCACTGGACCCGGAAAGCCTTGCCAATACGCAACCCGCCCGAATTTCGGGCGAACCGCCTATCGGTTGTGCATCGGGGGACGTGCCGCCAGGGTTGCGGGAGCCGTTGGTCCCGGTGAGATGCCGGGGTGAGGCAAGGGCGTGCGATGCAGGGGCATGACGATTCCCGCGCCCCTTCGCGGGGTCGGGCTGCCCGATCCCGTCCCCTGTCCTGCTGCCGTGCGACCGCAACGGTCGTCGGGGCGTGCCGAGGTGACGCTGGCGCCGGATGGCCGGCCCTTGCGTCTGTTCCAGCAGGGGTCGGCCAAAGCGATCCTGCTGGCCGGGCCGCGCCCTGAAATCACCTATCTCAACACCTCGGGCGGGCTGGCTGGCGGCGACCGGCTGGCGCTTACCCTGGAGCTGCCGGCAGGCGGCGTCGCCACGGCAACCACGCAGACAGCGGAGCGCGCCTATCGCGCGACGGACGAGGCGGCGCAGGTAGACGTCCGGCTGAGGCTGGGACCGGGCGCCCATCTCGACTGGTTGCCGCAAGAGACCATCCTGTTCAACCGCAGCCGGCTGAACCGTCGCACCCGCGTCGACCTTGCCCCCGGTGCCGGTTGCCTGCTGGCGGAAACTGTCATTCTGGGGCGCGCGGCGATGGGCGAGGCGGTCGAGGAGCTGGAGTTCCGCGACCGGCGCGAGGTTTGGCGTTGTGGCCGCCCGCTCTGGGTTGATCCCTTGCACCTGACCGGGCCCGCATTGGCCGGCCCCGCCACACTGGCGGGTGCCCGCGCCTTTGCCACCCTGGCGCTGATCCGTGACGGGGCCGGGGATCTGCTGGCGCCTCTGCGCGCCGCGCTGGACGAGGCGGGGTGCTGGGGGGCGGCCTCGGCGCTGCCGGGCCGGCTGATGGTGCGCCTGATGGCGCCCGCCGCCCTGCCACTGCGGCGGCAACTGATCCGCGCCCAGGCCGTCTTGCGGCCCGGACTTCCGCTTCCCCGCGTCTGGCAAGCCTGAGAGAACGCATGAACCTGACCCCCCGTGAAAAGGACAAGCTGTTGGTCAGCCTGGCGGCAATGGTCGCCCGCAGCCGCCTGGCGCGAGGTGTCAGGCTGAACCATCCCGAGGCCATCGCCCTGATCACCGATTATGTCGTCGAGGGTGCGCGAGACGGCCGCAGCGTCGCCGACCTGATGGAGGCCGGCGCCCATGTCGTCAGCCGCGCGCAGTGCATGGACGGCATCGCCGAGATGATCCATTCCGTCCAGGTCGAGGCGACATTTCCCGATGGCACCAAACTTGTCACCGTTCACCACCCGATCCGCTGAGGAGGCCCGATGACCCGTATCCTTGCCGCGACGCTGGGACAGCCTGCCGTTCCGCCACATCCAGACCCGTCGTTCCGGCTGGGCAAGGTGCGGCCATGATCCCCGGCGAGATCCTTGCCGCGCCCGGAGACATCACGCTGAACGAGCATGCGCTCGTAACCGTGCTGGAGGTTTCCAACACCGGCGACCGGCCGGTTCAGGTCGGCAGTCACTATCATTTTGCCGAAACCAACCCGGGCCTTGCCTTCGACCGTGCCGCCGCGCTGGGCCAAAGGCTGGATATCCCAGCGGGCACCGCGGTGCGGTTCGAACCAGGGCAGACCCGAGAGGTGCGGTTGGTGCCGCTGGCGGGCGCGCGCCGCGTCTTTGGGTTCAATGCCCAGGTGATGGGGGCGGTGTGACCGCAAGGAGGGCCGGATGTCCAGATACCCCAACTTGACCGACAGGATGGCCCTGCTGGACCGGGGCCTTGCCATCCTGCACCCCGTCCGCCGTTGCACCCGCGCCAGAGTCGAACTCCCGGCCGGACGTGGCCCCTGCCTATCCTGAGGTTCCCATGGCCCATACCCTTTCCCGGGCCACCTGTGCCGACATGTATGGCCCGACCGTGGGCGACCGTATCCGGCTGGGGATACCGAAATCATCATTCAGGTCGAACGCGACCTGATCGCCCGAAACCGCTCGTCCCAGGGGCAGGCCAATGCGCTGCGCTATGGCGAGGAGGTCAAGTTCGGTGGCGGCAAGGTCATCCGCGACGGCATGGGGCAAAGCCGGTGACGCGGGCCGATGGCGCGATGGACACCGTCATCACCAATGCGGTGATCCTGGACTGGACCGGGATCGTGAAGGCCGATGTGGGCCTGCGCGACGGGCGGATTGCTGTCATCGGCAAGGCTGGCAATCCCGATACCCAACCGGGCGTAAATGTCATCATCAGCCCCGGAACCGAGATCATCGCCGGCGAGGGGCGCATCCTGACTGCTGGTGGCATGGATGCGCATATCCATTTCATCGCCCCCCAGCAGATCGACGATGCGCTGCATTCGGGCATTACCACCATGCTCGGCGGCGGCACCGGCCGGCGCATGGCACGCTGGCCACCACCTGCACCCCCGGCCCCCTGGCACCTGATGCGGATGATGCAGGCGGCAGGTACTCCGATGAACCTGGCCTTTGCCGGCAAGGGCAATGCCAGCCTTCCCGCCGCCGCTGGAGGAACAGGTGCGTGCCGGTGCCGCCTGCCTGAAGCTGCACGAGGACTGGGGGACCACACCTGCGGCCATCGACTGCTGCCTGACGGTGGCGGAGGCCATGGATGTGCAGGTGATGATCCGCGCACCGACGCTGAACAGGTCGGGCTTTGTCGAGAACACCCTGGCCGCGATCGGCGGCCGCACAATCCATGCCTTTCACACCGAAGGGGCAGGCGGTGGCCATGCCCGGACATCATCAAGGTCGTCGGCAGCCAGAACATCCTGCCGTCGTCGACCAACCCGACCATGCCCTACCGTGAACACGATCGAGGAACACCTCGACATGCTGATGGTCTGCCACCATCTGTCGCGCAAGGTGCCCGAGGACGTGGCATTCGCCGAAAGCCGCATCCGGCGCGAGACGATCGCCGCCGAGGATATCCTGCACGATCTGGGGGCGTTCAGCGTGATCTCGTCGGACAGCCAGGCCATGGGGCGGGTTGGCGAAGTCATTACCCGGACCTGGCAGACCGCGCACAAGATGAAGGTCCAGCGCGGGCGGCTGGAAGGCGAGCAGGGCGACAACGACAACCTGAGGGCGCGGCGCTACATCGCGAAATACACCATCAACCCGGCCATCGCGCATGGGCTGTCGGCGCATATCGGCAGCGTCGAGCAAGGCAAGCGCGCCGATCTGGTGCTGTGGTCGCCGGCCTTCTTTGGCGCCAAGCCCGAGATGGTGTTGCTGGGCGGGGTGATCGTGGTGGCGCAGATGGGGGACCCGAACGCCTCGATCCCGACGCCGCAGCCGGTCTATACCCGGCCGATGTTCGGCGCCTTTGGCGGCAGCCTGATCCGCAACGCGGTGACCTTTGTCAGTCAGGCCGGTCTGGATGAGGGAATCCGTGCAACATATGGCTTGCAAAAGGAAATCCTTGCGGTGCGGGATACGCGCGGTTTGACCAAGAACGACATGCGGTTGAACGACGCCACACCGCGGATCGAAGTTGATCCGGAAACCTATGAGGTTCGCGCCGATGGCGTGCTGTTGACCTGCGAGCCGGCAGCGGACTTGCCGCTGGCGCAACGCTACTTCATGTTCTGATGCAGGATGCCGCAACCCACGGATCAGACGCCATGTCCCGATGCCAGCCGCTGACCTTTGCTCCTGTAACCCTCGCCGTCGTTCTTGCCGGTCTGCCCGCCGCCGCCCAGACCTGCCCCACGGATGTCGGCGATCTGGCCCAGGGGATCGTGGTTACCTATGAGGATGGCGCCACCTCGACCTTTGGACCGGGTGAGCAGCCGGGTACGCTGAGCGAAATCTATCGGGAGGCGGGCGGCGTGACCTATCGCAATGTCCTGGGGCAGGGCCTGCACCTGCTGAACCTTTCCGAGATCGGTCCCGACGGCCAATATGTGCCCGATACCGGCTTTGCCTATGTCTATGATGCACCGCTGCCAGCCGCGGTCGAGCCGTTGCAGGGCTGGTCGGTGCCCTATCACACCCAGGGCGCCGGCGGGGAATGGGTCGGCACCTATTCCGGCAATGCCGGACCCGAGGTCGAGATCGTCATCGGAGATTGCCGCTATCCGGGGCTGGAAGTGACACTGATGCAAAAGGACGGGGATTTTTCCAGCATGTTCCAGATCGATTATCTGCCGGGCCTGGGCATCGGCGTTCTGCGCGCCTGGGGAGAGCCTTTTGGCGAGGTCACCCGGCTGACTCCGGTCTCCATCATGCTGAAGGAGCAGCTATGACGTTGCCGCAATGCAGAAATTCGCTTTGTGCCGTGGCGAAATGTCAGGATAGCTGCCATAATGGCGGACAGGGGAGGGAAGGTCTTTCGCAGATGAAAGGATCATCCCATGGCGTCCATAATCGCCCGCCGCATGTCCAACCCGCTGGTTTCTTTCTGGGGCGGCCTGATCGCCCTGGCCGAGGCCCGGCCCGAGGCGCGAGCCATCAACCGCCTCGATGCCTTGTCCGACGAAGAGCTTGCCGCGCGCGGCCTGACCCGCATGGGCGAGTTGCGCCGCATCCTGGGCGCGCGCTATCTGCTGTGATCCCGCCGGGGGGCAGCCATGCCTGACCTGCCCCCCGCCCGCAAGTTGCTGAAGGTTGCGCCGGAAACCTGCTACGATCTGGTTGTTCTGGGCTATGACGAACGTCTGCTGCGCCGCAAGCGGCTGAGAACGGTCCATGACGAGGCATTTCTGGTCGATCTGCCGTCGGTCGCCAATCTTGATGACTTCTGGGGATTTGAACTGGCCGATGGCCGGGCCATCAGTTGATGGCAGCCGAGGAATCGGTGGTCCAGATCACCGGGCCGGAACTGTTGCGCTATGCTTGGCACATCGGCAACCGGCATACCCCCTGCCAGATCGAACCGCACCGCCTGCTGATCCGTGCCGATCACGTTCTTGAGGCCATGCTGGCTGGCCTTGGTGCCACGCTGACCGCGGCGATGGAGCCATTTACCCCGAGGGTGGGGCATATGGCCATGGACGCACCATGGGCCATCACGGCCCCGAAGGCGCGATGCAACTCGATCCGCAGGCAGACATCTCGGGGGCGGAATTCGGCTGGCACGACCACGGCGATGGCGTGCCGCATTACCACCCGCCGCAGCATCAGCAACGTCTGCCGCTTGGCCATGTGAAGGCAAGGTGACATGCAGACCGCGGCGCTCCTGACGCTTGCGCAATGGCTGTCGCCGGCGTTTCCGACCGGGGCCTTTGCCTATTCGCACGGGTTGGAACAGGTCGTGGCCGAAGGCACTGTCACGGATGCGGCGTCCCTGGCCGCCTGGCTGGAGGGTGTGCTTTGCCACGGCGCGGGCTGGCAGGATGCCGTCCTTTTGTCGCTGGCGCTGCGCCCGGGCGCCGATCACCTTGCGCTGGCCGATCTGGCCCGGGCGCTGGCGCCTTGCGCCGAACGGCTGGTGGAGACCGAAGAACAGGGTGCGGCGCTGGCCCGGACGGTTTCGGCGCTGACCGGCCGCAAGGTCGCGCCGGCCCCGCTGCCGGTGGCGCTGGGGCAGGCGGCGGCGCCGTTGGACCTGCCGGCCGTGCAGGTCATTGCCCTGGCGTTGCAGGCCTTTGCCGGCAACCTCACCTCGGTTGCCAGCCGCGCCATTCCGTTGGGCCAGACCCCGGCGCAGGCGGTGCTGGCCGGGCTGGCACCCCGGATCGAAACGCTGGCAATCCGCGCCGCATTGGCCGAAGAAGAGGACCTCGGTGCGGCGGCGCTGGCAGCGGATATGGCTGCTATGTCACATGAAACACTTGATGTAAGGCTATGGAAAACATGACATCCTCCAATGGCCCCTTGCGCGTTGGCATTGGTGGCCCGGTGGGCGCGGGCAAGACGACGCTGACCGAACAGCTGGCCCGTGCGCTGGCGTCCCGCTGTTCGATGGCGGTCATCACCAATGACATCTACACCCGCGAGGACGCCGATTACCTGACCCGCGCCCAGGTGTTGCCGGCCGCCCGCATCCGCGGCGTCGAAACCGGCGGCTGCCCGCATACCGCGATCCGCGAGGATGCCTCGATCAACCTGGCCGCCGTGGCTGACCTGACAGCGGCCTTTCCCGACCTGGACCTGATCCTGATCGAATCCGGTGGCGACAACCTGGCGGCGACCTTCAGCCCGGAACTGGCCGATTTGTCGATCTATGTCATCGACACTGCCGCCGGCCAGGATATTCCGCGCAAACGCGGTCCTGGCGTCACCAGATCCGACCTGCTGGTGGTAAACAAGATCGACCTTGCGCCGCATGTCGGTGTCGATCTCGACCTGTTGCAACAGGATACCGCCCATGCCCGCGGCGCGCGTCCCTATGTTCTGGCCAGGCTGCGACAGGGGCAGGGCGTTGCCGAAGTGGTGGAATTTCTGGAAACCGAAGGCGGCCTGATGCTTGACCCGGTCGAGGCCTGAGGCAACAGACCCCTGACGCCGCCCTTTACGCCGGCCGCATCAACGCCTAACCATTGGCAAAAAGGGCAGCCATGGCCGTACCCACATCCCTGACCCGGGCCGCGAGCGACGGTCTTGGCCGATTGCTCTCGGGCGAGCCTTCGCCCGAACGGTTGAACGCTGCGCTGCGCCATCTGGCGAAATGGCGCGCGGCGGTGCTGGACCGCGCTCTGCAGGAGCGATGCGGCGATACCGTGCTGGCGGGCCCCTTTGCCGGCATGGCCTATCCGGTGCGTGCGGCCGAAGGCGCCCGCGCGGCGCGGCTGCTGGGGTGTTATGAGGCCAGCCTGCATCCGCTGGTCGATACCATTGTTGCCACGCCATATGCCCGTGTGGTGGATATCGGCTGTGCCGAGGGGTATTACGCGGTGGGCTTGGCCCGGCGAATGCCGCAGGCCCGCATCCTTGCCCATGACACCAGCACCGTCGCGCAGGAACTTTGCACCGCGCTGGCCAGGGCAAATGAAGTTACCGACCGTGTGCAGGTAGGCGGGCTGTTTGGCCCGGAGGATTTCGCCGCCAGCGCCGGGGCACGAACGCTGGTGATCTGTGATATCGAAGGTGCGGAGGATCAGCTTCTCGATCCCGCCGCACCCGGTATTGCAGCTGCCGATATCCTGGTCGAAGTGCATGAGGGCATGAAGCCGGGGCTTCTGGCCCGGCTGAGCGATGCCTTCGGACCCAGCCACGTCGTCACGCGCATTGACCGGGCGCTGCGGCCAGACCTGTTGCCGGCATGGACCGAGGCGCTGTCGGACTTGGACCGGCTGCTGTTGTTGTGGGAATGGCGGGCCGCGCCCACGCCCTGGCTGTGGATGCAGGCCCGCGACCGGGGGGCCGCATGACCGGGGCAGCGGCGATCTGGTACGCGCCGGACGGCTATGACCCCGGCGCCAAGGGCATCAACGGCCGCAGGGTTGCGGGCGAGAGTTTCCTGCGCGGCTATTTCGCCCATGCCGGGGCCGAGGAATTCACCTGTGTGACCCATGGCGCCGCGGATGAACAGCATTTCCGCGATTTCGCTGCCCGTGAAGGCGTGGCCTGCCCGATCCGGGGGGTCAGGCTGGGAACACCGGCCCGCATCGCGCCCCTGCGGGTGCTGAGTTACCCTAGCCCCAACTACGCCGGCGAATGCTGGCGGCGGGCGCCCTGGGGCCATGGCGCCTATGCGATCTGCGGCATTACCCATACCACCGCCACCAAGGCGGTGATGCAGGGCATGTTCGACCTGCGCGCCGCGCCGCAAATGCCTTGGGATGCGGTGATCTGCACCTCGCATTCGGTTCTGGCGTCGATCTCGGGCCAGATGGATTTGACCGACGATTTCCTGAAGAACCGGTTTGGTGGCGCGCTGCCCGCCCGGCCGCTGCTGCCCGTCATTCCGTTGGGTATCACCTGTGCCGATTACGCCCCCGATCGCGCTGCGGGCCAAAAGCTGCGGCGGCGCCTTGGCTTGGCCGAAGGCGATATTGCCTGCGCCATCATCGCCCGTCTGACGCCGCACGAGAAGTTCGATCCTCTGCCCCTGTATCTCGCGCTGGCGCAGGCGCAGGCCCGGATCCGGAATGGGGCAAAGGAGGGCCGACGTTTTCACCTGCTGTTGTGCGGCCAGTTCCGCGATGACTATGCCCGCCGGGTCTTTACCGAAGGCGCCGCCCGGTTGATGCCGGAGGTGGGGTTCCACCTGCTGGATGGCGCTTCGGCCGCCGAGCGCAAGGCCACGCTGTCTGGCGCCGATATATTCCTCTTTCCCATCGACAACGTGCAGGAAACGTTCGGTCTGGCGCCGATCGAGGCGATGGCCGCCGGTTTGCCGCTGATCGTCACCGACTGGGACGGGATGAAGGATACCGTGACGCCGGATGTCGGTTTTCGGATCCCGACCGAAATGCCGCATGGCGACCTGACGACCTATCTGGGCCAGAGGTATTTTGGCGGCACCGACAGTTACGTGCAATACGTCAGCCAGTTGTCCGCCCTGACCCGGATGGATGTGCGCGCGCTGGTCGATGCACTGGTGGCGCTGGGCCAGGATGCCCAGTTGCGGGCGCGGATGGGGCAGGCAGGGCAGGCCCGTGCGCGGGCGCTCTATGATTGGGCGGCGGTCGTGCCGCAGATGCAGGCGCTCTGGGCAGAACAGGCGGCGATCCTGGACCGGGCGCAGAAAGCCGGCAACGTGCCGCCGCCACCGCATCCGGCACAGATGCCGCCGGCGCCCTCTCCGGGCCTGTTCTTCCGCGCCTATCCGACCGGCACCGGTGCCGGGCCCGACCGGGTATTCCGGGCGAGGGTGGTGACGGACCGGCCCGATCTCGACACCATGCTTTCCTGCGCGATTACGAAGGAACCAGACGGCTGTTCGAGGCCCGGCCCCGTGTCGCGGCGGTCCATCAGGACTTGCTGGCAGCCGGGGCGAAAGGCACTACACTTTCGGCATTGGCCGCGGCCTCGGGGGTTCCGGAACGTTCGACGCAGCGCGTGCTTTACTGGCTGATGAAATACGACCTAGCGGAGTGATGCCCCCATGCAGACAGACCCCGGAATTGCGCTTGTCACCGGCGCCGGCGCCGGTATCGGCCGTGCCACCGCCCGCGCCTTGATCGCCGCAGGCTGGCGGGTGGCGTTGCTTGGCCGCCGCGATGCCGCGCTGGTCGAGACCGCCGAAAGCGACGAGGCCCTGATCCTGCCCTGCGATGTCGGCGACCCTGTCGCGGTCGAGGACGCCTTTGCAAAGGTGAAGGACCGCTATGGCCGGCTTGACCTGCTGTTCAACAACGCCGGCATCTCGCTGCCCGGCCGGCCGATCGACGAAATCCCGGTCGAGGATTGGCTGCGCCTTTGCCAGACCAACATTACCGGCATGTTCCTGTGCGCCCGTGCGGCCTTTGGCCTGATGCGCCACCAGACGCCGCAGGGCGGGCGGATCATCAACAACGGCTCGGTCTCGGCGCATGTTCCTCGCCCCGGCACCGCGCCCTATACGATGTCGAAACACGCGGTCACCGGTCTGACCCGCACGCTGGCACTGGATGGTCGGCCCTTCAACATCGCCTGTGGCCAGATCGACATCGGCAATGCGCTGACCGGCCTGGCCGAGAAATTCCTGCGCGGCGTGCCCCAGGCCAATGGCGAGATCCGGCCAGAGCCGGTGATGGAGGTGACCCATGTCGCCAATACGGTTGTCCATATGGCCGCAATGCCGCTGGAGGTGAACATGCCCTTCGCCACGGTCATGGCGCGCGACATGCCCTATATCGGGCGCGGCTGAGGCGACCCGCCCGAGTCAGGCGCCGATCTTGCAGAACATGTCGTAGACAAGGCTGATGGTGCGCAGCACCTTGGGGTCCTGGATCGAATAGAAGATCGCCTTGCCCTCGCGCCGCGTGGCCACCAGCCCCTCCAGTCGCAGCCGCGCCAATTGCTGGCTGACCGCGGCCTGCCGCGAGGCCAGCAGCTGCTCGAGTTCGGTTACCGATTTCTCGCCGGACGACAGGTGACAGAGGATCATCAGCCGCCCCTCATGGCTCAACGCCTTGAGAAAGGCCGCAGCCGCCGTGGCCTGGGCCAGCATCTGGTCGGCGGGCAGGGCGCCGCAATTGTCATCTTCGGCGCGGGGGGCAGTCTGATCCAGCGACATGTCAACACAACTCTGAATATGTGCGATTGTTCCTGTCTAGCATGGATGCCCCGCCATGACGAGAGGGGGGCGATTGATCGGCCGGTCTTTGCACCGGCTCCGCCTGAGGCCATGGCCGGGATGGGCCGAGCCGCCCCGTCACGGCCCTTGCCGAAATGCCGGACACCGGGCAAGGATGCGCCAACCGCCAAGGAGCCATCATGATTCAGCCATCCGCCTTTACCGCCCCCGGCCGCTTCTGGCGCGGCAACCTGCACACCCATTCCACCCGTTCGGACGGGGTCCTGTCGCCGGAAGAGGTCTGCCGCCGCTACCGGGCGGAAGGTTATGACTTTCTGGCACTGACCGACCATTTCATCGGAACCTATGGCTATCCGATTGTCGATACGCTGCCTTTCCGCACCGACGCATTCACCACCATCCTCGGGGCAGAACTGCATTCCGGCGCCATGGCAAACGGCGAGTTGTGGCACATCCTTGCCGTTGGCCTGCCGGCCGACTTCCTGCCGCCCGACTCTCCGGATTTCCACGCCCGGCCAGGCATGGAATCGGGCGCCGCAATCGCGGCCCGTGCCGTGGCCGCAGGCGCATTTGTCGCCATCGCCCATCCGCAATGGTCGGGCCTGACCCTGGAGGATGCCCGTGGCATCGAGACCGCCCATGCGGTCGAGATCTACAACCATGGCTGCGCCAATGGCTGCGATCGGCCAGACGGCTTTTCCATCGCCGACCTGTTGCTGACCGAGGGGCGCCGTCTGGGGCTGATTGCCACCGACGATGCGCATTTCTACGAACCCGATCATTTCGGCGGCTGGGTGATGGTCAAGTCGACGGAAAACACGCCAGAGGCGCTGCTGACCGCGCTGAAACGTGGTGATTACTATTCCTCGCAAGGCCCGGAACTGCGCGAGGTCCGCTTTGAGCAGGATCGGGTGGTGATCGAAAGCTCGGCCGTCGTCTCGGCCGTCGTGATGGGCGCGGGCACTGGTGCCAAGGCGGTGCATGGCCAGTCGATGACCCGGGCCGAAGTGCCGCTGGCACGTCTGAACGACAGCCCCTGGATGCGGGTCGCGGTGATCGACGCCGCCGGCAAGCGCGCCTGGTCGAACCCGATCTGGCGCTAGGCTGACAGCGGGATCAACTGCCCCGCGCCCCGCCCAGCTGCCGCGCCACCAGGCGCGACAGCCGTCGGTGCAGCGCGGCGGTGCGGTTGCGCAGATGCAGCGCCGCATAGACCGGCTGGCGCAACACCGGCGCGTCGGGTACCTGGTGGAAGCCCTCGTTCGTCATCATCTGCTCGGCGGTCTTTTCCAGCACGTATCCCGCGCCACCCATGGCGCGCAGCAGTGACGCCACCGTGCCAGACTGCCCGACGGACACCGGTGAGGCGGCCAGCTGCGGTGTCAGTTGACGGTGCATTTCTTCGAACAGCGGCGAGAAATGCGCAAAGACGAACTGGTCCGGCCGTACTTCGGCCAGCGTTGCGGGAACCGCCGACAGCATGTGATAGGCAACGTCGCCCAGGCTTTCGAAATGCAGGTCGGGGTGCGGCTTGGGGCTGAACATCACCGCGAAATCCAGAATGCCGGTCAGCAGGTCGGCACACATCTGGTTGGAATAATCCGGCTCGATATAGAAGGCGGTGTCGGGCAGAGCCCGGCGAAACCCGGCCACCCAATCGCCAAGATAGACTGCCGCCAGGTCGTTCTGGATGCCCAGCCGCACCAGATGCGCGGCGCCGGGCGGCACCTGGATGCGCCGCTTCGCCTCGTTCCATTCGTGGCGCAGCGCCCGGGCATGCGGCTCGAACCTCTTGCCTTCGGGGGTCAGGTCGGTCCCGGCACGCGACCGGTCGAAGAGCCTGGCGCCAGTGGCCTGTTCGAGTGCGGCAAGCCGGGCAGAGACCGTTGACTGGGTGATGCCCAGCCGTTCGGCGCTGCGGTGAAAGCTGCGGGTTTCGGCAAGGTCGAGGAAGGTGTCGAGAAGTTCGATCTGCATGTCTGTCGTACCGCCTCTGGCTGCCCTCCGGGGCGCTGCCCCGGACCCCGGAGTACTTGGGCCAAGATGAAGGCCGTGATCGGGCTTTTCGATCAATATCGGCGATCTGGCCGAATTGAAAGTGGGAGGCGATCTGGCGGATAGTGATGCAGGAAATCGGGGCGGGAGAGTAGCCATGGCAGAGTTCGCATCGGCGCGGGTGGTGATCATCGGCGGGGGGGCGGTCGGTGTCTCGGCCCTTTATCACCTGGCCCGCGCGGGCTGGACGGACTGCCTGCTTCTGGAAAAGAACGAACTGACCGCCGGATCGACCTGGCACGCGGCGGGCAACGTACCGACGTTTTCTTCCAGCTGGTCGATCATGAACATGCAGCGCTATTCGGCCGAGTTGTATCGCGGCCTGGGCGCCGCGGTGGACTATCCGATGAACTATCATGTCACCGGTTCGGTCCGGCTGGGGCATACGAAGGAGCGGATGCAGGAATTCCGGCGCGTCGTCGGCATGGGGCGCTATCAGGGCATGGACCTGGAAGTTCTGGCACCCGACGAGATCCGCTCGAAATATCCCTTTCTGGAAACCCATGACCTGACCGGCGCGCTTTATGACCCTTATGACGGCGACATTGACCCGGCGCAGCTGACGCAGGCGCTGGCGGCGGGGGCCCGCAAGCTGGGCGCGCGGATCGAACGTTTTTGCCCGGTTACCGGTGTGCAGCGGGTGAATGGAGAATGGGTGCTGTCGACGCCCAGGGGCGAGGTGCGGGCGGAGATCGTGGTGAATGCCGCCGGCTATTATGCCCGCGAGGTGGGCCGGATGTTCGGCCGCGATCTGCCGATGATGGTGATGAGCCATCAGTACATGCTGTTCGACACCGTGCCCGAACTGGAAGCCTGGACAAGAGACGTGGGCCACAAGCTGCCGCTGCTGCGCGATGTCGACAGCAGCTACTACCTGCGGCAGGAAAAGAACGGTTTCAACCTTGGCCCCTATGAAGGCAATTGCCGCGCCCATTGGGTGACGCCGGATGACCCGTTCCCGCAAGACTTCAGTTTCCAGCTGTTCCCCGACGATCTGGAGCGGCTGGAATGGCATATCAACGATGCCATGGCGCGGGTGCCATTGCTGGCAAAGGCCGGGCTGTCCAAGGTGATCAATGGCCCGATCCCCTATACGCCGGACGGCAACCCGCTGATCGGCCCGATGCCGGGGGTGCCGAACGCATTCGAAGCCTGCGTCTTTACCTTTGGCATCTGCCAGGCGGGCGGGGCGGGCAAGGTGCTGGCCGAATGGGTGACCGAGGGCGCGACGGAATGGGACATGTGGTCCTGCGACCCGCGTCGCTTTACCGGGTTCGAGGACGCCGATTACTGCGTGAAGAAGGGGATGGAAGTCTACGGTCACGAATATGCCATCCATTTCCCGCACCACGTCTGGCCCGAGGGGCGGATGAAGAAGCTGTCGGCGGTGCATGACCGGGTGGCGGCGCTGGGGGCGCAGTTCGGGCCCTACAATGGCTGGGAACGGGCGCTTTGGTATGCGCGCGAAGGCGACGACACCTCGGAAGCCGCGCAGCGCAGTTGGGACCGGGAAGGCCCGTGGTTCGGGGCGGTGAAGGCGGAATGCGAGGCGGTTCGGGACGCGGCGGGCATCCTGGACCTGCCGGGGTTCAGCCGGTTCCGGTTGTCGGGGGCAGGGGCGGCGGGCTGGTTGTCCGCGCAGATCACCGGCAAGGTGCCTGCGGTGGGGCGGCTGGGTCTGGCCTATTTTGCCGATGACAAGGGCCGGATCGTCACGGAAATGTCGGTGGCGCGGCTGGGCGAGGACGATCTCTTGCTGATCACGGCCGCGACCGCGCAACTGCATGACGGCGACTGGCTGCGGGGGCATCTGGCGCCGGGGCTGTCGCTGGTTGACAAGACGGCCGACTGGTCGACGCAGATCCTGACCGGCCCACGTTCACGCGAGATGCTCGCTGCCGTCACGGATGCCGATCTGGCCAAGGGATGGCTGACCCACCAGACGGCAAGGATCGCCGGGTGCGAGGTCATGTTGATGCGGGTTTCCTTTGCCGGGGAGCTTGGGTGGGAAATCCACTCGCGGACTGCCGACACGCCAGCCGTTTGGGATGCGGTGATGGCGGCGGGCGCGCCGCTGGGGCTGAAACCCTTTGGCATGTTCGCGCTGAATTCCCTGCGGGTGGAAAAAGGGTATCGCGCCTGGAAGGGCGAACTGTCGACGGATTACACCGTGCTGCAGGGTGGGTTGGAGCGGTTTGTCGACTGGTCGAAACCCGATTTCCGCGGCAAGGCGGCGCTGCTGGCCGAGAAGCAGCGCGGGGTGGCCAAACGCTTCTGCACGCTGAAGATTGCAGCCGGCCCCCAGGACCCCCCCTATATGTCGACGATCTGGCATGAGGGGAAGATCGCCGGTGAACTGACCTCGGGCTATTGGGGGCATCGTGTCGGTGCCTGCATCGGGCTGGGCATGCTGCAGGCCGAAGTCAATGTGCCGGGGACTGCGGTCGAGGTGGAGATCTTCGGGCGGCTGTATCCGGCGGTGGTGCAGGATGATGCACCGTTGTGGGATACAACGAATGCGCGCATTCGCGCGTGATGGGCGCGGGAACCGGGGCCAGCCCCGGACCCCGGGATATTTATTCGACAGATGAAAGACAAGGTCATGGGCGGCATTCCGGCAAAAGCGCGGGCAGTGGTGATCGGAGGCGGGGTCTCGGGCTGTTCGGTGGCCTATCACCTGGCAAAGGCCGGTTGGACCGATGTGGTGCTGCTGGAGCGGCGCAAGCTGACCTGCGGCACCACCTGGCATGCGGCGGGGTTGATCGGCCAGTTGCGGGGCAGCGCGAACATGACGCGGCTGGCGAAGTATTCGGCCGATCTCTACCGGGGGCTTGAAGCCGAGACCGGGGTGGCGACGGGGATGAAGCAGGTGGGCTCGATCTCGGTCGCGCTGACGGCAGAGCGGCATGAGGAACTGTTGCGGCAGGCCACGGTGGCGCGCATCTTCGATGTCGAGGTGCATGAGATTTCCCCCGCCGAGGCCAAGGCGAAATACCCGCATCTGAACATCGACGGCGTGGTGGGCGCGGTGGCGCTGCCGCTGGATGGCCAGTGCGACCCGGCGAATATCGCCATGGCGCTGGCCAAGGGGGCGCGGCAGCGTGGTGCCCGGATCGTCGAGGGTGCGACCGTGACCCGCGTCACCACCCGCGATGGCCGCGTCAGCGGGGTCGACTACGATTACGCCGGCGAGCAGGGCCATATCGCCGCTGACGTGGTCATCAATTGCGGCGGCATGTGGGGCCGTGATCTTGCCGCGCAGAACGGGGTGACCCTGCCGCTGCATGCCTGTGAACATTTCTATCTGATCACCGAGCCGGTGGCCGGGATTGACCTGAACCTGCCCGTTCTGCGGGTGCCGGATGAATGTGCGTACTACAAACAGGATGCCGGCAAGATGATGCTCGGCGCCTTTGAGCCCAAGGCCAAGCCCTGGGGCATGGCCGGGATTCGTCCGGATTTCGAATTCGACACGTTGCCCGAGGATTGGGACCATTTCATGCCCATCCTGGAAATGGCGACGAACCGGATGCCGCTGTTCGAGACCGCGGGTATCCACACGTTCTTCAACGGGCCGGAGAGCTTTACCCCGGATGATCGGTATTACCTGGGCGAGGCGCCCGAGGTGAAGGGCTACTGGATCGCCGCCGGCTACAACTCGATCGGCATCGTGTCATCCGGGGGCGCGGGGATGGCGCTTGCGCACTGGATCACCGAGGGCGAGGCGCCGTTTGACCTCTGGGAGGTCGACATCCGCCGCGCCCAGCCGTTCCAGCGCAATCGCCGTTACCTGAAGGAACGAGTGACCGAGACGCTGGGCCTGCTCTACGCCGACCATTTCCCCTATCGTCAGGTTGAAACCGCGCGCGGGGTGCGGCGGTCGCCGATCCACGATCAGCTTGCCGCACGGGGCGCGGTCTTTGGCGAAGTGGCGGGCTGGGAGCGCGCCAACTGGTTTGCCAATCCGGGGCAGGAGCGGGAATACCGCTATTCCTGGGGCCGGCAGAACTGGTTTGCCAACCAGCGCGCCGAACATCTGGCGGTGCGCAATGGCGTGGGCCTGTTCGACATGACCTCGTTCGGCAAGATCCGTATTGAGGGGCGGGACGCGACGGCCTTTCTGAACCGGATCTGTTCGGCGCAGATGGAAGTGGCTGTCGGGCGTATTGTCTATACGATGTTTCTTAATGATCGCGGTGGGATAGAGGCCGATCTTACCGTAACCCGCCTTTCCGAGACCAGCTATCTGGCGGTGGTTCCAGGCGCCACCCTGCAGCGCAACCTTGCCTGGATGCGCGCCCATCTCGGGGATGATTTCGCCATCGTCACCGATGTGACCGCAGCTGAGTCCGTGCTGTGCCTGATGGGGCCGAAGTCGCGCGAAGTCCTGGCGAAAGTGTCGCCAGACGACTTTGAAATACCGCGCATCCATTTGGAAAAGCACGTGAAATAGAGATCGGCATGGGGCTGGCCCGTGCGCACCGGGTGACCTATGTCGGGGAACTGGGCTGGGAGCTTTATGTCAGTGCCGATCAGACCGCGCATGTGTTCGAGACGCTGATGGAGGCGGCCCCGGAGATAAAGCTCTGCGGGCTGCATACGCTGGATTCCTGCCGGATCGAGAAGGCCTATCGCCACTGGGGCCATGACATCACCGACGAGGACCATGTGCTGGAAGCGGGGCTTGGCTTTGCCGTCTCACGCAAGAAACCGGCCTTTGTCGGGCGCGAGGCGGTATTGCGGAAAGAGGCCGAAGGGCTGTCGCGGCGGTTGGTGCAGTTCCGGCTGGAAGACCCTGAACCGCTTCTTATCCACAATGAGGCGCTGGTGCGGGACGGGCGGATCGTCGGGCCGGTGACCAGCGGCAACTATGGCCACTTCCTTGGTTCGGCGGTTGGCATGGGCTATGTGCCCTGCGCCGGCGAAAGCGAGGCCGAAGTTCTTGGTTCGGTCTATGAGATCGAAGTGGCCGGGGTGCGGCACAAGGCGATTGCCAGCCTGATCCCGATGCATGACCCCAACGGCGAACGGATCAGATCATGACCCTGGCGGCACGGCATCAAGCATTTCACGACCTGCATGAGGCAGGGTGTTTCGTCATTCCGAACCCCTGGGACCGGGGTTCTGCCCGCATGATGGCGGCGCTGGGCGCGCAGGCGCTGGCAACATCTTCCGCTGCGCATGCCTTTACGCTCGGCCGGCCCGATATGGGGGGCGTCAGCCGCGACGAGGCGCTGGTCCATGCCGCCGACCTGATCGCGGCGACGCCGCTGCCGGTGTCGGGCGATTTCGAGAACGGCTTTGGCGATGACCCTGACACGGTCGCCGAGACGGTGCGGCTGTCGGCCGAGGTGGGGCTGTCCGGCGTTTCGATCGAGGATACGCGGATGGTATCTGGGCACCCGGCCTATGATCCGGATCTGGCGGTCGAGCGTGTTCGCGCCGGGGCTGCTGCGGCCCGTGCATTGGGCCGGCCCTTCGTCTTCTGTGCCCGCGCCGACGGCGTCATGAACGGCGCATACGACCTGGCCGAGGGCATCCGGCGGTTGCAGGCCTTTGAGGCCGCAGGGGCGGATTTGCTGTATCTGCCGGTGCCGCCGGGCAAAGCCGAACTGGCGGCAGTGCTGGCTGTGGTGACCAAGCCGGTCAACGCGCTGGCAGCGGGGCCGCTGAAGGCGCTGACGGTGGCCGAGATGGCGGCGATGGGGGTGCGGCGGATTTCCACCGGCAGCCAGATCGCGCGGGTGACCCATGCCGCGATCCGCGATGCGGTGGCGGGAATGTTGGGGCAGGGAACCTTTGCCGGGATCATGGATGCGGCCTCGGGCGACGAAATCGACGCGCTCCTGCAGCGAGGCGCTGGGTGAGATCGCGGAGCCGGGGGTTTCACACCCCCGGACCCCCGTGGAGTATTTGAGCCAAGATGAAGGGGCATGGGAAATGACCGAGATCGGTGAGATTTGCGAACCGGCACGGGCGCGGCGGGCAGGCGGGCGGCAGGCACGAGTGGCGCAGCGGGCGGCCCCCCTGGCCGATGATCTGCGCCCGGTTCGGCCGGGCATGTCGGGAGGCCAGTACAGGCCCCTGAGCGACGAGGGCGTGGGGCAGATCCATGCGGCGGCGCTGGACGCGCTGGAACAGATCGGGCTGTCTCAGGCGCCGAAATCCGGGGTCGAGATCATGACCGCTGCGGGGGCCGTGCAGGGCGATGACGGCCGTTTGCGGTTTCCTCGCGCGTTGGTCGAGGACATGCTGGCGGTCGCGGCGCGCGACATCACGCTTTGCGCCCGTGATCCGAAGCATGACCTGCATCTTTCGGGCACGAATGTGCATTATGGCACGGCCGGAGCTGCGGTGCATATCGTCGATCCGGTGACGCTGGATTATCGCGACAGCACGGCGCAGGACCTCTATGACGCGGCGCGTCTGGTCGACAACCTCGACAACATTCATTTCTATCAGCGCACGATGGTCTGTCGCGATGTCAGCGACAACAAGGAAATGGATCTCAACACGCTTTATGGCTGTCTGGCAGGGACCACAAAGCATGTTGGCACCAGTTTCTCGGACCCAAGCCATGTCGCGGAGTGTTTCGAGATGCTCTATCTGGTCGCCGGCGGCGAGGATAAATGGCGAGAGCGGCCTTTCGTCAGCAATTCCAATTGCTTTGTCGTTCCGCCGATGAAATTCGCCGAGGAATCCTGCATCACAATGGAGGATTGCATCCGGCGCGGCATGCCGATGCTGCTGTTGTCCGCCGGTCAGGCGGGGGCCACGGCGCCGGCGCCGATCGCGCTGACCATCGTGCAGGCGGTTGCGGAATGCCTGGCGGGGGTGGTCTATGTCAACGCCATCCGCAAAGGGGCACCGGCGATCTTTGGGACCTGGCCCTTCGTGTCCGACCTGCGCACCGGTGCGATGTCGGGCGGATCGGCCGAGCAGGCGCTGCTTACCGCAGGTTGTGCGCAGATGCACCGCTTCTATGGCCTTCCGGGCGGGGCGGCCAGCGGCATTTCGGATTCGAAACTGCCCGACATGCAGGCCGGATGGGAGCAGGGCATCACCAACGCGCTGGCCGGGCTTGCTGGGCTGAACATGTGTTATGAGGCGGTCGGGATGCACGCCAGCCTGCTCGGCTTCTGCATGGAAAGCCTGGTCCTGGGCGACGACTTGCTGGGCCAGGCCATGCGACTGGTGCGCGGGATCGACGTGACTCCGGATTCCACCAGTATCGAGGCGATGAAGGACGTCTGCCTGGGCGGGCCGGGGCATTACCTGGGGTCTGAACAGACGCTGAAGCTGATGCAGACCGAATACATCTACCCCAAGATCGGGAACCGCATGTCGCCCAAGGAATGGAACGAGGCTGGCAAGCCGCTGCTTCTCGACACCGCGATTGCGCGCAAGAACGAGATCCTGTCCAAGGCCGGCTGCCGGGTCGACCCCGAAATCGACCGGGTGATCCGTGGCCGCTACAATATTTACTTCAAGTGAGTATCTCATGTTATTGATATTACTATAAAAATATCAGTGATCCGGGCGCGGGGGGCGATTGGTCGGCCCCTGCTTTGCATGGGTAGGGGCGCAGATGCATTACGGCTATATAGGTCTTGGCAACCTGGGTGCGAATTGCGCCGGCTGCCTGCGGCGTGCGGGGTTTGCCCTGACGGTCCATGACCTGAATCCCGCTCTGGCTCGGCCACTGTTGCAGGCCGGCGCCGACTGGGCGGAGACCGCCGAGGATCTAGCGGCGCGGGTCGATCATGTGATCACCTGCCTGCCCTCTCCGGCCGTGTCCGAACGGGTGTTGCGGTCGATCCTGCCCCGGATGCGCCCGGGCGCAAGCTGGATCGAAATGTCGACCCTGGGCCGGGACGATGTGCTGCGGCTGGCGGCGGTGGCGGCAGAGCAGGGCGTGCGGATGCTGGAGCTGCCAGTGACCGGCGGCGTGCATCTGGCGGCGCAGGGCAAGATCACCATGCTGCCGGGGGGCGATGCCGATCTGGTTGAACTGCATCGCCCGGCCATGCAGGCCATGGGCGACCGGGTGTTCCATATGGGCCCGTTGGGTGCCGCTTCGGTGATCAAGGTGATCACCAACATGTTGGCCTTCATCCATCTCAAGGCCTGCGCCGAGGCGCTGATGCTGGCCAGGCGCGGCGGGCTGGACCTGGGGCAGGCCTGGCATGCCATCGCGGCCAGCTCCGGCACCTCTTTCGTGCATGAGACCGAAGGCGCGCTGATCCTGAACGGCAGTTATGACATTGCCTTCTCGGTGGATCTGGCGCTGAAGGATCTGGGGTTCGCGCTGGATTTCGGGCGCGAGTTCGGCGTGCCGCTGGACCTGGCCTCGATCACCCAGCAGACCTATGTCGCGGCCAAGGCGGCCTATGGCGGCGCGGCGCAGTCGCCGATGATCGCAAGGCTGCTGGAAGACCTGTTGGGCACGGACCTGCGCGCGCCCGGCTTTCCGGCCCGGCTGGAGTAGGCCCCGGAAAGCAGCTAGGTTGCCTTCACGCATGGCAGGACAGAGGACAGGGCGATGATTTCGGAAACCGAAGCGCGGGCGGCAGGGCTCTTGCATCACCGCAAGCCCGGGTTGTCGCAGGGCGATCCGATCGTGCCGCCGATTGCCGCCTCGGCCACCTTTCACCTGCCGCATGTGCAGGCGGGCGGGCAGTTCTATGGCCGCAACGGCAACCCCACCTGGGATGCTGTCGAGGCGCAGCTTGCCATCCTGGAAGAGGCAGAGGTTGCGGCCTTTCCTAGCGGCATGGCGGCGATAGCAGCCGGATTGTTCGCTACGCTGAAGGCCGGTGACCGATTGGTGATTCCGGCGGACGGCTATTACGTGACGCGGGTCCTGTCGGAGGGTTTCCTGGAGCCGCTGGGCATCGAGGTGGCGGAACTGCCGACCAAGGACTATGCCGTGGCGGATTTTACCGGTGCGGCGGTGGTCTATCTGGAAACGCCCTCGAATCCGGGTCTGGACGTCATTGATATTGCCGCCGTCGCGGCGCGGGCCAGTGCCGCAGGTGCGCGGGTGATTGCCGACAACACCACGATGACGCCCTATTTGCAGCGCCCGCTGGATCTGGGCGCCGATCTGGTGGTGGCGGCCGATACCAAGGCACCGGCGGGGCACTCCGACGTGCTGTTCGGCCATGTGGCGGGGCGCGATGCCGGCCTGATGTCGCGGGTGCGCGACTGGAGGCGGATGGCCGGGGCGATACCGGGGCCGTTCGAGGCCTTCCTGGTACATCGCGGTCTGGAGACATTGGAACTGCGGCTGGAGCGGATGTGCGCCAGCGCCGCCCAGATAGCCGAACGGCTGGCGGCGCATGCCAAGGTATCGGGGCTGCGCTATCCGGGCCTGGCGGGGGATCCGTCGCATGCTGTCGTCGGCGGACAGATGGCCAATGGCGGCTTTTTGATCGGCTTTCAACTGGCGGATGCGGGGGGGGCAGAGGCGTTTCTGTCGCGCTGCCCGCTGATCGAACAGGCGACCAGCTTTGGCGGCACGCATACAGCGGGCGAGCGGCGCGCGCGTTGGGGGGATGCGGTGCCAGAAGGGTTCATTCGCCTGTCGGTCGGCATCGAGCCGGCCGAGGCGCTTTGGGCGGCGATCGCCAGTGCCCTGGAGTGAGGCCGCCCGCCGGTAGCGGGCGGCCGAAGTGGTGCTAACCGATGGCCTTGCCGTCGAAATCGCGCTCGGAGTGGCGCTCCGGCACCTGGCCGGACGCATCGCCCCAACTGCGGTTGACCATGCGGCCGCGGATGACTGCCGGGCGGGCGGCGATTTCGTCGGCCCAGCGGATGATGTTCCGGTAGATCCCTGCGTCCAGGAATTCGGCGGCCTCATAGGCCTCATTTCGGACCACGGCGCCGTACCACGGGAAGATCGCCATGTCGGCGATGGAATAATCCTCGCCAGCAACGAATCGATTGCCCGCCAGCTGGCGGTCCAGCACGTCGAGCTGGCGCTTTACCTCCATGGCAAAGCGGTTGATCGGATATTCCTGCTTGAACGGCGCATATTTGTAGAAATGCCCGAAGCCGCCGCCCAGGAAAGGCGCGGACCCCATCTGCCAGAACAGCCAGTTGAAGGTCTCGGTCCTGCCGGCGCCAGAGGCAGGCAGGAAGGCGCCGAATTTTTCGGCCAGGTAGACCAGGATCGAGCCGCTTTCAAAGACCCGTTGTCCGGTGGCATGGTCGAACAGGGCCGGGATCTTGGAATTCGGATTGACCTCGACAAACCCCGACCCGAACTGGTCGCCCTTGGAAATCTCGATGAGCCAGGCGTCGTAGTCGGCAGGTTTGCCCAACGCCAGCAGCTCTTCCAGAAGGATGGTCACCTTCTGCCCGTTTGGGGTGGCCAGAGAGTAGAGTTGCAGGTCATGCTTGCCGCGGGGCAGGGCCTTGTCATGCGTCGGCCCGGCGACAGGCCGGTTGATCGAGGCGAATGTGCCGCCCGAGGGCTGCTCCCAGGTCCAGACGCGGGGCGGGGTCCAGTCGGTATCTTTCATCTTGGATCTCCTGTTCGAGGCCAAGATAGGCAGTTTGACCGGGGCGACAAGGTCAGATCAGGTCGATGAGCCGCACAGCTTCGGTGCGCGGATCGGCAAGTGGGGCCCGGTCTTCGCCTGGATAATGGCGCGCCCGGGTGGCGGTGGGCATGGGTTGCGGTGTCAGGATCTGCACGCGCGGACCCACGTTCGCGGTCTCGGCCTGCCAGTTGCGGGCCAGCTGCATCTGGGCGGCCTTGGTGATGCCGTAGGCGGCGGAGTAGCGGTCCCCGGCGGCCGGATCGTCCAGGAAGACGGCCGTGCCCTCATGGGCGCGCAGAAGCGGATCGACCATGGTGACCAGGAACGCCGCGGCCCGCAGATTGGTGGCAATGGACTTGTCGAGATCCTTCATGTCGAGCGACGGGCTGGGTGACAGGGCGGTGACATGGATGGCGGTGTGAAGCCAGAGCTGCAGCCCCCCCCAACGGTCGTGGATGGAGCGGCAGAGGTGGCGCATGGCATCCTCGTCGGTGACATCCATCGGTGCAAGCGTCAGGTTGCCGGCGCCGGGAAGGCCCGCGGCCTTGACCCGGTCGTCCAGGTCCTCAAGCCCGCCGACGGTGCGCGCGACGGCAACCACCTGCCAGCCCCGCAGGGCCAGTTGCTCGGCAATGGCCGATCCGATACCGCGCGAGGCGCCGGTGACAAGAGCCACTTTGGAGGCGGTTTTCCGGGTCATGTCGTTCCTGGTCCCTGTGGTCGCGCCGGGGGCTTCGCGCCCCCCCAGCCGATTGGTCTCTTGAACCAATGGCGAAACCAATGGTCTACCCCGCGGAGTATTTCACCCAAGATGAAGGGGCAAGGGGGAGATCAGCGCCGTTTTGCCGCGATCTCGGCTTGCCGGGTGCGAATGATGGTTTCAAGCAGGCTGTCGGGAATGGTCTGGTCGGGGGTGAAGAGGAGGCCGGATTTCGAGGTCATGAACGGAGTGCAGTCGATCTGCGGGATAACGCCGCCGGAATGGGGGTAAAGGCCCAGATGGCGGGCAAAGGCGGCATATCCGATCACCATTCGCCCAATCGGGCCCGGCTGGCGAAATCCCGGCATGGCGTAGCTGATACATTCGATGTGTTCGGGCAGGAGTGCCCTGAGCCGCGCCCGCAGCGCGGTCAGGGCCTCTCTTTGATCGCGGGGCAGGGCAGCAAGGTAGGAATCGACATCGGTGGACAAGGCGGCCTCCGGTCTATCAGTCCAAGAGAGGCATGTGGCCCCCGGGGGCGAAAATGGTCAGCGGATCCCGGGCGGGACAAACCATCGATCCGGGCGGCGAAGAATGGGTGGCCCTCTTCGGTAACAGGCCGTGGCCAGGCGCTGCAGGTCGTTCCGCTGATGACACGCCACACGCAGAAGGCATCTGCGAAGCCAGGCGACCGCCAACCCGCTATTCCGCGGCCTTCATCTGAAGCCTTCATCGAAAGCTTGTCCGAAGGCGCCACCGGATAATCCCCCGAAAAGCAGGCGTCGCAGAAACGCGGGGCCTTGGGGTCGCGGCCGGCGCTTCGCCGGCGGCACGGTAAAAACCATCGAGCGTGACGAATTTCAGCGAGTCGACTTCCGATCCAGTCGCGCATCTCGTCTTCGGTCATGGTGGCGGCGAGGAGTTTCGAGCGTTCCGGCGTGTCGACGCCGTAGAAACAAGGGCCAGGCGGTGGGCGGCGAGGGCGATGCGGAAATGCACCTCGGCCGCGCCGGCATCGAGATCATGTCCTTGATCTTGCGGCTTGTGGTACCGCGCACAGCAGATCGTCGACCAGGATCACCCGCTTGCCGCGGATCAGCGCGCGGTTGACGTTCAGCTTCAACCGCACGCCCATTTTGCGGATCTGCTCGGTCGGCTCGATGAAGGTGCGGCCCATGTATTGGTTGCGTGTGATGCCGAGACCAAAGGGAATGCCGCTTTCGGCCGCATAGCCGATGGCAGCGGGGAGTGCCGCTGTCAGGCACCGGGCAGATTGAATCGGCCTCGACCGGCGCTTCGCGGGCCAGTTCCACGCCGATCTGGCAGCGGGTTTCATAAGCCGAACGGCCGCCGATGATGCTGTCGGGGCGCGAGAAATAGACCTGTTCAAAAGATGCAGGAGCGCGCCTTGGCCGGGGCGAAGGGGAGCGCGGGTGCTTTCTCGACGCGGCCGTTCTCGATAACCACCATCTCGCCCGGTTCGACGTCGCGGACGAATTCCGCGCCGATGATATCCAGTGCGCAGGTTTCCGAGGCCAGGACCCAGCCCTCGCCCAGCCGCCCCATCACCAGGGGCGCACCCCCAGCGCGTCGCGGACGCCATCAGCTTGGTCCGGGTCCTTGGCGATGACCGAGAGGCGCCTTCGACCAGTCGCAACGCATCCTTCAACCGCTCGGCCTGGGTCTTCTGCATCGACGGGCCATCAGGTGGATGATGCATTCGCTGTCCGACGAGGACTGGGAAAAGATCGCGCCGCGTTCGATCAGGTCGCGGCGCAGGCGGGTGGCATTGGTCAGGTTGCCGTTGTGGGCGATGGCGCAGCGCCGATGGCGAACTCGCCAAAGGCTGGACGTCGCGGATGGCCGTCGCGCCCTTGGACCCGGCGGTGGAATAGCGGACATGGCCGATGGCGAGGGGGGGGCCGGGCAGGGTCGACATCACGTCGGCCTTGGTGAGATTGTCGCGGACGTAGCCGGAAACGGCGGGCCGAGTTGAAGCCCTCGACCGGGTCATAGCTGACGATGCCGCCGGCTTCCTGGCCGCGGTGATGCAGGCCAAGGGCGACGGTTTACCGCATCAGACAGGCCGATCACGCCCGTAAATACCGCATTCCTCCTTCAGCTTGTCGTCATCGAAGGGATGGGCAAGGGAAGGGCGCGTGGCGGACAGCAAGGGCCTCCAGATCCGGTGGGCGGGATGAGGTGTCAGATAGTCCTTCTTCCCGGCAGTGTCACGCCCCGGTGACAAGGGGCGGGCAAAAACTGATCGTGAGGCCGGAAACAGCGGCCCGGACGGCAATGCCTGCTGTCCGGGCCGTTTGAAGATCTGCCGGGCGCCCCTCAGGGCGTTGCTGTTGCAGGGGCCTCTTCAGGGGTGCAGACGGTAGTCAGGTCGTTGTAGCGCGCCACGATCCAGCCCGGCGCGTCCGAGGGGATCGACTGGTCCAGCGAGGCCTGGAAATTGGCGAATACCTTGGCGGTGCGGAATCGTCGATCATCGCGATGGACTGGTTCGACAAGGCCCGGTCGTAGACGATGAAGGCGACCGCGATCAACAGCACCCCCCGCAGCACGCCGAAGAGGAAACCCAGCGCCTGGTCTATACCGCCCAGGGCCGAACGCTGGACGACCGAGGCGAACAGCGGCGTGAACAGCGCCGCCAGGATCAGCCCGATGGCAAAGACGCCGGCAAAGCCGGCGATGACCGACAATTCACAGCTATCGGACAGGAAGTCGCCCACCATGGGCAGTTCCTTGACGATCGGTGCGGCCGAGGGCGCGAAGATGAAGGCCACCACCGCCGCGCCGATCCAGCCGGCGATCGCCATCAGCTCGCGCACCAGCCCGCGAGAATAGGCGAGGATTGCCGAAAGCAGGATGACCAGCGCCGCGCCGCCATCAACACGCGGTAAAATTCTCCATCGTCGTCTCCTGTGTGGGGCGCGCGCTTAGCGGCCCCGAACATCTCACCCGTGAAGGCCGCAAGATCGGCCATTTCGCGCAAGGTCAACCCCTGATCCCCGGTGGATTTGGAGCGGGCCGGCACGGTCGACCTGTGTGAAACCAAGTTTCGCGGCCTCTTTCAACCTGTTTTCCGGTCTGGCCGACCGGGCGCAATGCTGCCCCCGACAACGAGATTTCCCCGAAAAACACCATGTCGGGGGGAATGGCGACATCCTCGCGCGCACTCAACAATGCCGCGGCGACCGCCAGATCGGCCGCCGGTTCGGTGACGCGCAATCCGCCCGCGACGTTCCAGGAACACGTCCAGCCCAGTAAAGGAATGCCCACGCGGGCCTCCAGAACGGCCAGGATGGTCGACAGACGGCCAGATCCAGCCCACGACGGTGCGTCTGGGCGTGCCCAGCGGTGAAGGCGCGACCAGGGCCTGGATCTCGGTCAGGACGGGCCTTGTGCCCTCGATCCCGGCAAAGACGGCGCTGCCAGGGGCAGAGGCGTCGCGGGCGGACAGGAAAAGCGCCGAAGGGTTGGTGACCTCGGCCAGACCGCTGCCGGTCATCTCGAAAACCCCGATCTCATCCGCCGGGCCAAAACGGTTCTTGACCGCGCGCAGGATGCGGAACTGGTGGCCGCGCTCGCCTTCGAAGTACAACACCGTGTCGACCATGTGTTCCACGACGCGCGGACCGGCGATCTGGCCTTCCTTGGTGACATGGCCGACCAGAATGACCGCGACACCACGTTTCTTTGCGAAGGTGACCAACTCATGCGCGGCGGCGCGGACCTGGCTGACCGATCCGGGCGCGGCCTCGACGTGTCAAGCCATCAGGTCTGGATCAGATCGATCACGGCCAGGTCGGGCCGTTCTGCATCCAGCGTTGTCAGGATGTCGCGCAGCCCGGTTTCGGCACCCAGCGATACCGGGGCATCGGAAAGGCCCAGCCGCTGGGCACGCATCCGCACCTGGGCAGAGGCTTCCTCGCCTGAAATGTAAATGCATTTCAGTCCCTTGCGGGCAAAACTTGCGGTCGCCTGCAGCAAAAGGGTCGACTTGCCAATGCCAGGGTCTCCGCCAACCAGCACCGCGCTGGCCGGAACCAGGCCGCCGCCCAGCACGCGGTCCAACTCCTCGATCCCCGACGAGGCACGGCGGGGTGGCGCTTCTTCCGTGGCAAGGTCGCTCAGCGGGATGGCGCGTCCCTTGGCGCCCAGAGATTTCGGGCCGGTCGACAGGGGCGCCTCTTCCGCGATGGAATTCCAGGCGCCGCAGGCATCGCATTTGCCCGACCATTTGCGGTGTGCGGCACCGCAGGCGGTGCAAGTATAAGAGGCGGCGGATTTGCTCATCGGCAATGCCTAGCCCCGTGGCGGCGGGGCATCAAGCCTTGGCCTGCGGTCCGGCTTTCCAGCCGACAAGCAGCGAGGCCAGGATGCAGGCGGTAAAGAGATAGAGACCCCAGTCCACCTCGACCGTGACGTGGCCGGCCCCCTTGGCGATCACGATATAGAGCGCGATCAGGAAGACATCAGCCATGGCCAGCTTGCCCAGGATGTGCAGGGCCGGCAGGGTGCGGGGGCTAAGGAGGTCGAAATGCAGCAGCGCCAGACCGATGGTCTTGGCATAGGGCGCGAAGATCGCAAGAAAGGTGACGGCCAACGCCAGGGGAATGTCGCTGGCCCAAAGGCTTTGCAGACCAGTCACCACGCTGATTTCATCCATGCCAAAGATCGGCAACAGCGCGGCCCGCATCAGGGGGGCGAACCAGGCCACCGGAAACAGGACAAGCAGGGCAAGGTTCAGCCAACGCATGAAACGCATGTGCCAGTGTGCCCCTTGCCCGTCAAGTACGGCGGGTGCGGTCAGGCGCTGTTGGCCCAGGCCCGGACCAGCGCGACCACGCAGGCCACCAGGATCGCGATCAGATGGGTGATCACCAGCGCATGGGCCCAGACCGGGCTGGGCCGGTTCACCCAGACATGCCGCGCCCAATAGGCCACCAGTCCCAGCCAGCCCAACATCGAGACCATGCCCGACAGTTGCGCAATCTGCGGATCATCGAATTGCAGCGGCAGGAACAGCCAGATCGCCATGGCCGCGGCCCAGAGCGACAGGCGGCGGTTTCCGGTCTCACCCTCGGCCGCGCCCGTCAGGCCCGAAAGCGTGATGGTCATCGGCAAGGTCAGCAAGAGCCAGAACATGATCGGCGAGGGGATGAACAGCAGCGTCAGGAAATCGCGCTGCATCAGCGCACCGACTCGATCGGGCCTTCGGCGCGCCCATGGATGAATTGTTGCACGTAAGGGTCTGGCGTTTCGTCCATTTCCGAAACGGGGCCAGTCCAGCGGATCTTGCCGCCATGCAACATTGCCACCCGGTCGGCGATGGCCCGGACCGAGGACATGTCATGGGTGATGGCCATTGCCGTCGCCCCCATCTCGACCACGATCTCGCGGATCAGATCGTTGATGACGCCAGACATGATCGGGTCCAGCCCGGTCGTCGGCTCGTCGAAAAAGATGATCTCGGGCTCGGCGGCGATGGCGCGGGCCAGGCCGACGCGCTTTTGCATCCCGCCCGACAGTTCCGCGGGGTAGAGATCTGCCACCTGCGGGCCAAGGCCGACACGGCGCAGCTTTTCGATGGCGATCTCGCGCGCTTCGGCCTTGGGGCGCTTCAGCGCGCCGCGCAGCAGCCGGAAGGCCACGTTTTCCCATACCCGCAGGCTGTCGAACAGCGCGCCGCCCTGAAACAGCATGCCAAAGCGGGCCAGGAACGGGTCGCGCTCGGCCTTTGTCACGTCCTGGCCGTCCAGCGTGATGGTGCCGGTATCATGTCGCACCAGCCCCAGGATGCACTTCAGCAATACCGACTTGCCGGTGCCCGAGCCGCCGATCACCACCATGCTTTCGCCCTTGGGGATCACCAGGTCGACCCCGCGCAGGACGTGGTTGCTGCCAAAGCTTTTCTGCACACCCGATAGCTGGATCATGCCGAGAAGAATACCTCCGTCAGCAGATAGTTGGCCGCCAGAATCAGCACCGAGGCCGAGACCACCGCGGCCTTGGTCGCGGCGCCCACGCCCTGCGCCCCACGGGCGCTGTTCATGCCATGATAGCAGCCCATCAGCGCGACGATGAACCCGAAGACGGCGCCTTTCACCAGGCCAGAGCCGATGTCCCAACCTTCCAGGAAATCGACCGTATTCTTCAGATAGGCGGCCGAGTTGAAATCCAGCCGGCTGATGCCCACCAGCCAGCCGCCCATGATGCCGATGGCATCGCCGACACCGACCAGAACCGGCACGGTCAGCGTGGCGGCCAGAAGGCGCGGAACCGTCAAGTATTTCATCGGGTTGGTGGACAAGGTTACCAGCGCGTCGATCTGCTCGGTCACCTTCATCGTGCCGATTTCGGCCGCGATGGAACTGGCCACGCGGGCCGCCACCATCAGCCCGCCCAGCACCGGCCCCAGTTCGCGTGCCATGCCGATGGCCACAATTTGCGGCACCACCGCCTCGGCATTGAACCGGCTGCCGCCGGCATAGATCTGCAACGCCAGCGCGCCGCCGGTGAAGATGGCCGTCAGGCCGACGACCGGCAGCGAAAACCAGCCGATCTGCATCACCTGCGCGCCGAACTCGCGCCAGTAGAACGGCGGGCGCAACAGATGCCCCAGCGCGGCGAAAGCGTACAGCGCCACGCGCCCCACTGATGCCAGCGCCGCCAGGACGGGCCGGCCCAGAGCGGCCAGGAAACCCGTCATCCGCGCTGTTCCACATAGCGGCGCAGATAGCGCGCGCCCAGCTGGGTCAGGATCTCGTATCCGATGGTGCCGGCCGCATCGGCCAGATCGTCGATCGATTGCAGCGGGCCCAGGATGTCCAGCACCTTGGGCATTTCGGTCAGATGGGTGACATCGGCGGTGATCATGTCCATCGACACCCGGCCGACCAGGGAGCGGGGCACATCGCGGTCCCACAGGACGGCATTGTTCGACAGGCTGCGCAGCGATCCGTCGGCATAGCCGGCCTGAAGGGTGGCGATCACGGCGGGGGCCTCGGCCTCCCAGCCGCAGGCACAACCCACGGTCTCGCCCTCGGTGACTTCGCGGGTCTGGATCACGGGAAGCGACAGGGTCACCACGCGCTGCGCCTGATCAAACGGGCGAGCGCCATAAAGGCCGATGCCGGGGCGGGTCAGGTCAAAGTGGTATTTCGGCCCCAGCAGAATGCCGCCGGTGGCTGCAAACGACCGCGGCACGCCGGTGCCGTCGGTCATTTCGCTGGAAATTCTCCAGCTGTTGGGCGTTCATCGGATGTTCGGGTTCATCCGCGCAGGCCAGGTGGCTCAACAGCATGACCGGCCCCGCCTCGAGCAGGATCGGCGCCACGGCCTGCCATTCCAGCATCTCGACGCCCAGCCGGTTCATGCCGGTATCAAGCTGCACACCGAACGGGTGGCCGGGCAGCGCCTCGAGATGCCGGGTGATCTGTTCCAGGCTGTTCAGCATCGGCGTCAGGTCAAGGTCCGAGATCATCTCGGTATCGCCGGCCATATGGCCCGAGAGGACGTTGATCTGGGGTCCGGGCCCCAGCGCCTGGCGGACGGCGGCACCCTCTTCGGATGCGGCGACAAAGAAGCGCCGGGCTCCGGCTTGGGCCAGTGCCCGGGCCACGCGGCCGGCGCCAAGCCCGTAGGCATCGGCTTTCACCACCGCGCCGGTCTGCACCCCCTGTCCCGACAGCCGGTCAAGGGCGCGCCAGTTGGCGGCAATCGCATCAAGATCAATCGTAAGGGTCGCTGTGGCCATGCGGTTGTTTCGGCTGCGGGCAGGCATTGGTCAAGGGGGAAATCGGCAGGCGGCAAACCCGTCTGTGCCGGAAGAAGACCGGGGTTGCGGGCCGATGGCTTGTGCCCGCCTGCGATCCCCGCCACAGTCGGCGCATGGCACAGGACCAATCCCCCCCTGAACATCATCGCGTTCCTGACCGCATCCGGCCGGATGACAACCATGCCGAAGGGGGCATACCCACGAAGGCCACACGCATGGTGGGGGTGATTCCGGGCTCTGGCTGACGGCTTTGACCATCGTCGGTCTGGCGGTGGCACTGGTCGACGCCTTTCTGGCACCGCTGCCGGCCGAGGTGGTCTGGGGGCACTGGCGCTGGCCTATCTGGCCGGTGGCATCCCTCCGCTGATCGAGGCGGTGCGATCGCTCTGGCAAGACCATGTGCTGGACATAGACCTGCTGATGGTCACCGCGGCGCTGGCCGCCGCCGCCGTCGGTTCGGCGATGGAGGGCGGTGCTTCTGGCGCTGTTTTCACTGTCCGGTACGCTGGAACACCGCGCCATGGGCAAGGCGCGCAGGGCGGTCGAGGCGCTGATGCAACTGCGCCCCGAGACAGCCCTCAAGGTTACGGCCGCTGGCGTGGAAGAAGTGGCGGTTGCCAGCCTGTTGCCCGGCGACCGGCTGGTGCTGCGCCCCGGCGCGCGGGTGCCGGTCGACAGTCGCAATCGTCGAGGGCGAGGGCGCGCTGGACGGATCCACCATCACCGGCAGTTCGCTGCCGCAACGCCAAGGGACCCGGCCAACCGGTGCATGAGGCCTGCGTCAACCTGGATGGCATCCTGACGGTCGAGGTGACGCGGGCACTGGCCGACAGCACAGTGGCGCGGATGATCCGGCTGGTGACAGAGGCACAGGCGGCCAAGGCCCCGTCCGAGCGGTTTCGGACTGGTTCGGCCAGCGCTATACCGTCGCGGTTCTGACCGGCGCGGTGCTGGCCTATGCGGCCATGCGGCTTTGGGGGCTGGCGAACGCCGATGCGCTCTATCGCGCGGCGGTCCTGCTGGTCGCGGCCAGCCCCTGCGCCGTGGTGATCTCGGTTCCGGCGGCGATTCTCTCGGCGCTATCGGTGGCGGCAAGGGCGGGGTCCTGTTCAAGGGCGGCGCGGCGCTGGAACAGCTGGCCGAGGTGCGGGCATTCGCCTTTGACAAGACGGGCACGCTGACCACCGGCCGGGCCGAAGTGACCGGCCTGCTGCCCCTGGATGGCGATGAAGACGAATTCCTGCGCCTCCTGGGCGGGATCGAGGCGCATTCCGAACATCCGATCGCCGCTGCCATCCGGCGTGCAACCGAAGAACGCGGGCTGCAGCCGGTGCCGGTGCGCGACATGCGGGCCCATCCTTCCGAAGGGATCACGGGGCGCGATGCGGATGGCCCGCTCTGGGCCGGCAATGCACGGATGGCGACGCGGATGGGCGCGCACATCGATCCGCGTCTGGCGGCGCTGGAGGCGGGCGACCAGACCATGGTTCTTCTGGGCCGCGGCGACAGGGTGCTGGGCGCGGCCACGGTGGCCGATGCCCCGCGCGATTCCGCCCGACGCGGGGTCGAGGCGCTGAAGGCCCAGGGCGCGCGCAGGGTTCTGATGATGACCGGTGACCGGGCCGAGGTGGCCCAACGTATTGGCCGCGACCTGGGCTTTGTGCCCGAGGACATTGCCGCCGGCCTGCTGCCCGAGGACAAGGTCCGGCTGGTGGCTGAACTGGCGGGGCTGGGGCAGGTGGCCTTTGTCGGCGATGGTGTCAACGACGCGGCGGCGCTTGCGCGGGCCGATGTCGGGGTGGCCATGGGCGTCGCGGGCAGCGAGGTGGCGTTGCAGGCCGCTGACGTGGCCCTGATGGCCGACGACCTGACCCGTCTTGCCGCCGCGCACCGGCTGTCACGTCGCGCGGCGGGGGTGATCCGGCAGAACCTGGCCTTTTCGCTGGGCGCCATGGTGGTGCTGGTCTGCGGCGGCCTGTTCTTTGACCTGCCGTTGCCGCTGGCGGTCATCGGGCACGAAGGGGGCACCCTGCTGGTCGTGTTGAACGGCCTGCGCCTGCTGGCCGACCCGATCCGCCGGGCGTAGGTCACGGTCGCGTCGGCGGCCTACAGCGCCCGGTCCAGATGGACATAGCCGCCATCTGGGAACAGCCATTGGCCGGTGGTATGCCCCGCCCTGTCCGGACAAGAGAAAGACCGCCGTGGCCGCGATTTCGTCATCCGTAGTCATCCGCTGCCCCAGCGGTATGCGCGGGTGATCGTCGCCAACTGCGCCTCGGGTCGGAAGAAACTGTCCAGCCAGGCGCGATACATCGGCGTCATGACCTCTGCTGGCAGGATGGCGTTCACACGCACGCCAAGAGGCGCCAGCGCCGCCGCCCATTCCGCGTCAGCCCCAGTTGCGCCGCCTTTGCCGCGACATAGGCCGACGTTCTCCCCTGTCCGGTCAGCGCCGTCTTGGAACTGATGTTGACGATGGCGCCCCGCATCGCCTTCAGATCCTCCTGCAACAGATGGGCCAAGGTATAATAATGCATCAGGTTCTGCTGCAGCGAGGCGCGGAACGCATCGGGCCCGGCCTCCAGACCGATACCGTCGTTGGCGCCGGCGTTGTTCACCAATCCATGCACCTTGCCCCAGCGGGCATGGGTTTCCGCCACCGCAGCGCGGCAATCGTCGTCCTTTGCCAGATCGGCACGAACCCAACCGGCGCGCGGACTTTTGGCGGTCAGCTCCGCCAGGAACGCAGCATCCGGCGCGCGGCGGGCAAATATGACGGGCACCGCACCCTCGGCGGCCAGCATGCGCGAGATCGCTCCGCCAATGCCGGCCCCACCGCCCGTCACCACCACCACCCTGTCCTGCAATCCCGGATCCATCCTACCCTCCCGTTTTCAGGTCAGAATGGCGAAAGGCGCGGCCGGGGAAAAGGGGGGCCACCTCGGGCCCCATCGAGGGGCCACTCGGCGGCGCTGCCGCGGAAGGAACGGCCGGCAAAGTGCCGTGTGTGAAAGCCGACAGCAGCGGTCGCCAAATCAGAAGCCGACGTCCGGCCCGCCTTCGCCCTGCCAGGCCCTGGCCAGGTTGCCAAAGCGGGTGAAACGGCCCTCGAACGACAGTTCGATGGTGCCGATCGGCCCATGGCGCTGTTTGCCGATGATGACCTCGGCCTTGCCATGGCACTGTTCCATGATCTGTTGCCAGGCCGCCATCTTCTCCAGTTCATGGTCGGCGGGCTTTTCGCGTTCGCGGTAATATTCCTCGCGGAACACGAACATCACCACGTCGGCGTCCTGTTCGATCGAGCCGGATTCGCGCAGGTCGCTGAGTTGCGGGCGCTTGTCCTCGCGGTTCTCCACCTGCCGGCTGAGCTGGCTCAGCGCGATGACCGGGATGTTCAGTTCCTTGGCAATCGCTTTCAGTCCCTGGGTGATCTCGCTGACCTCCTGAACGCGGTTGTCGCCATTCTTCGACGACCCTTTCAGAAGCTGCAGGTAGTCGATCATCAGCACGTCCAGGCCATGCGTCCGTTTCAGCCGCCTGGCCCGCGCCGCCACCTGCGAAATCGGCAGGGCGGGGGTGTCGTCGATATAGAGCGGACAGGTTTCAAGCTGCTTTGCGGCATCGACGAAACGGCGGAATTCGCCTTCGGTCATGTCGCCGCGGCGGATCTGTTCGCTGGGCACTTCCGATGCTTCGGACAGCACCCGCGCGGCCAGTTGCTCGGCGCTCATCTCCAGGCTGAAGAAGCCGACCACGCCCCCCTCGACCGCGCCTTCCGAGCCATCGGCCTTGCGCCCGCGCCGGAAGGCCTTGGCGACGTTGAAGGCGATGTTGGTCGCCAGCGAGGTCTTGCCCATCGACGGGCGCCCGGCAAGGATGATCAGGTCGCTTTCGTGCAGGCCGCCCAGCTTCTTGTCCATGTCAATCAGGCCGGTCGAGATGCCCGCCAGTCCGCCGCCACGCTGATAGGCGGCATTGGCAACATTGACCGCGTCCGTTACCGCCTTGAGAAAACTTTGAAATCCACGCTCTGCGACGCCCTGTTCACCCAGCTTGTAGAGCCGCTGTTCCGCCTCGGTGATCTGTTCGCGCGGCTCTGATTCCACATCCACCTTGGCCGCGCGGTCCGAAATGTCGCGCCCGAGCTGGATCAGTTCGCGCCGCACGGCAAGATCATAGATCATCTGCGCATAGTCGCGGGCCGCAAAGGCCGAGATCGCCGAACCGGCCATCCGCACCAGATAGGCCGGGCCGCCCAGTTCCTTCAGGCCGGCATCGTCCTCCATGAACGCCTTCAGCGTCACCGGGCTGGCAAGGGCGTTCTTCTGGATGCGGGCCGAGGCAATCTCGAAGATGCGCTGGTGGACCGGGTCGAAGAAGTGTTCCGGCTTCACCAGTTGGGCGATGCGGTCATAGATGTCGTTATTGACCAGGATCGCGCCCAGCAACTGCTGTTCGGCCTCGATGTTGTGCGGCAGGGCCTCGGCGCCAGAGGCGTCGGGCACTGCCGGAACCGTTGGCCGCAACGTCGCAATCTCGCTCATGCCTCACCCCTTTGTGTCGCGCGTCTGATGCGCGCTTTGCCCCCGTCGGGGCAAGTCTGATAGCTCTGTTGATAAGGCTGAGGGTAACCCGCCACGACCGAGTCCGCCACAGAAAAGGCGCGGCCCATCCACAAGATTTGGTGTGCAAGACATTCAAGACACCAAGCCGGCGGGCGGGAATCGGCGCGTTTTGCACAAAGCGCCCCCAGCTTCGCCCCCCGGAATCTCTGCCGGCGGCGACTCTCCGCTCAATCCTTGCGGTGCGCCGCCTGCCAGCCCCGCGGGTCCTTCAGGAATGCCTCGACCCCGGCCAGCGTCTCGGCGTCAAAGATGCCCTGCGCCCGTGCCTCGGCCAGCATGTCCCACCAGGTGCAAAGATGGATCAGCTTGACGCCATGCTCACCCAGCCGGGCTTCGGTTTCGGGGAAGATGCCGTAGTAGAAGATTACCGCGGTATGGCCGCAGCTGGCGCCGGTTTCGCGGATCGCATCAACGAACGACAGCTTGGAACCGCCGTCGGTGGTCAGGTCCTCGACCAGCAGCACCCGCTGCCCTTCGGTCATCGCGCCCTCGATCCGGGCATTGCGACCATAGCCTTTCGGCTTCTTGCGCACATAGGTCATCGGCAAGGCCAGCCGTTCGGCCACCAGCGCGGCAAAGGGGATGCCCGCCGTCTCGCCACCTGCGATGTTGTCGAACGCCTCGAACCCCGCCTCGCGCAGTACGGTGACGGCCAGGAAATCCATCAGCGTGCTGCGGATGCGCGGGTAGCTGATCAGCTTGCGGCAGTCGATATAGGTCGGGCTGGGCAGGCCAGAGGCCAGCGTGAAAGGCTGCCGGGCGTTGAAATGCACGGCGCCGATTTCCAGAAAGGCGCGGGCGGTCAGGCGGGCGATTTCTTCTTTCGGCGGAAAGGCGGCAGCGATCATGCGATACTCCTGTGCAGCTTCATCTTGGCAGAAATACTCCCGCCGGAGGCATCCACGGCCGATGCCGGGCGCCTCGCCGGACCTGTCCTGGCCAGGGTGAAATCAGCCCTCGACATGCCAATGCACCGGAAAGCCGGGGTCAAAGACGGTGACGGGGCCGGCCTCGGTGTAGATCTTGGCCGGAAAGACCTGCGCCGCCTCATGCCTGGCCAGCGTCATGCGGGCTTCGTTCGCGGGCAGGCGATAGAAGGCCGGACCATGCAGCGAGGCAAAACCTTCCAGCCGGTCCAGCGCCCCCTCTTCCTCGAAGACATGCGCCAAGAGCGCCATGGTGTTGGTGGCGGTAAAGCAGCCGGCGCAGCCGCAGGCATGTTCCTTCAGCGCATCCACATGCGGGGCGGAATCGGTGCCGAGGAAATAGCAGGGCTTGCCCGAAACGGCCGCCGCCCGCAGCGCCAGCCGGTGTCTTTCACGCTTTGCGACCGGCAGGCAATAGTAATGCGGCTTGATGCCGCCAACTAGGATATGGTTGCGGTTGATGATCAGGTGATGGGTGGTGATCGTCGCCGCCAGCGTCGCCCCGCCGGCCGCGGCATAGTCGGCGCCTTCGGCCGTGGTGATATGTTCCATCACCACCCGCAGTTCGGGCAGGCGGCGGCGCAGCGGATCAAGCACGGTGTCGATGAAGACCGCCTCGCGGTCAAAGATGTCGACCTCTGCCGTGGTGACCTCGCCATGGGTGCAAAGCGGCAGGCCGATCTCGGCCATCTTCTCCAGCACCGGCATCACCCGATCCAGGTCGCGCACGCCGGAATGCGAATTTGTGGTGGCGCCCGCCGGATACAGCTTGACCGCCTTGACCAGGCCAGAGGCCGCCGCCGCCGCCACATCGGCCGGGTCGGTGCCTTCGGTCAGATACAGCGTCATCAGCGGCTCGAAACTGGCGCCCTCGGGCAGCGCGGCCAGGATACGGTCCCGATAGGCCGCCGCCTCGGCCCCGGTCACCACCGGCGGCACCAGGTTCGGCATGATGATGGCGCGGGCAAAGTGCCGCGTGGTTTCGGGCAGAATGCCTTTCAGCATCGCGCCGTCGCGCAGATGCAGGTGCCAATCGTCGGGACGTCGCAGGGTGATCTGTTGCATGGCCCGCAGGTAGCGCAATCCGGACCTTTAGGCCAGAGCCTCTCTGCGATAGCAAAGGCATCGGCCCGGGCGACAGACAAACAGACAAGACCCCGGATGCCGATCCAAACTCCCGCCGTCGTCCCGACTGCGCGGCGCGACCTGCAAGACCCCGCGCCGCGCCGACCGCCGGCCTGCCGACAGGTGATACCGAAGGAGCCACCCGATGCGCCCGATCCGCCGACTGACCCCCGCCGCCCTTTGCCTGATCCTGGTCGCCGGCCCCGCAGCGGCCCAGGAGGTGGACTGCGCCAATGCCATGGCGCAGGCCGAGTTGAACCAATGTGCCTATCAGGACTGGCAACAGCAGGATGCCGCCCTGAATGCCGCCTATGGCCGGGCGGTGGCGTTGCTGAAGGAATGGGACGCCGGCCTGCCCGAGGCCGAACGCGGCGGACGGGCCGCGCTGCAAGAGGCGCAACGCGCCTGGATCATCTTCCGCGACAAGGCATGCGAGGCCGAGGGCTATGCCATGCACGGCGGCAGCGCCGAACCCTTGCTGGTCTATGGCTGCATGGCGCGCCTGACCGAGGACCGCACCCGGCAACTGACCGAAATGGTCGAGGCCTATGGCGCCAACTGACCCTAGCGGGCGGGGGTGGATTCCGCCGTCAGTTCGGCCAGGCGCTGGGCGAAACGCGGCGCCTTCATCCGCTGGGTGACCGACCGGCAGATGTGCCGTTCCATCTCGGGGCGCTTCTTCTGGGCGGCCAGCGACAGCAGGGTTTTCAGGTAGGACCCGTAGCTGCGCCTGGCGCGCCAGGCCCGGGCAAATCCGGCCTCAGTCAGCGTGCCCGCCATTGCCATGTCGATCACCCGCTCCAGGATGCGGGTGGACACCAGCGCACGCTCGGTGAATTCGCCGGTGCGGCGGGCGCGCAGGTGGGTGATCCAGGGGGCACGAAACAGCGCCGCGTGCATTGCATCCATCGGGTTGACCGGATCATGCACCAGCCAGACGCGCGCCGCGCCATCGGTCATGTCGGGCGCATAGCCATAGCGCGAGGTGAAATCCAGTCGTCGCGCGCCCATGTGCCGGCGGTCCCAGCCCGCCATGGCCGGGTCTTGCGTGGCACGGGGGGCCACGGCCAGCACACCGGCGCCCGGCGCGGTCACGGCATAGGCGCAGGCCGCATAGCCCGCGACACCTGCGCCATAGAACAGCACCTGGTCGAAATCCTCAAAGAAGGCATCGTCCACCAGCCGGTCGAAATAGCCCCAGACCGCGCGATCCCGCCACCAGGTCTCGCCCTCGGCGATGATGGTCAGCAGCGACCAGCCGCGCGCCTTGGCCAGGCCATAGGCCGCCGGCAATTGGCCCTCACGGGCGCAGATCGCCTCGGCCCGTTCGAAAGTGACCAGCAGGACCGGCTTTTCCTCTGCGAAGAAAGCCCAGTGCCTGGGGCCCAGCGGTTCCAGATAGCCGTCGTCCTCGGCGATACGGTCCATGGCCGACAGCCATTCCCCCTCCATCCGCTGGGGCCGGTCGGCATCGAGAAACTGGTCGATCATTACTAAACGCCCTAACCGAGGAATTGCAGCACTTGGGGCGCATTGTCACCCCGATGGCCCCGGGCTTCAAGCGGAGTCGCGTGCAAATGCGGGCGCCGGGACGGCAACAGTCCGTTGCCCGGTTCCTATGCTTTGGCTTGTTGCCCCTGACCATGCGCCCAGACCAGACGCGCCTCTGCCGGGCTGAGCGCGCGGGTAGGGGCACATCAGCAGCCGCCCGAACAGGGCGCGCGCCAGTGTTCTTCGGTCATCAACTGGCCGAACCGGGCGCGCCGCCACGCCACCGCATCGCTATGCAGCCGGCTCAGCTCCGGGTCGCTGTGCAGTTCCGCCCGCAGGGCGCGGCTGTCCAGCGACAGCACCAGCGATCCTCGACATCGCAGAAGTTCCGCTCGACCCAATAGCCCATGTCCGCGACCGAGGCATCGCGATTCGCCCGGCCCCGGTCTGCCTTGACCAGATAGCCCTCCATCGATCCCAGCGCGTAATGGTTCAGTTGCACCAGGCGGTAATGGTCGGATCCCAGGTCGGAAAAGATCCGCCCGGTGTGATAGCTGTCGGGCAACAGCCGCCCGGAGCCGTCGACCCAGGTCTGCCCCGCCATCCGCGCCTTGTCGGGGCTGCGCGGCCGATGCACGCCCAGCTTGCCGTAGCTGCCGTCGTTGCGAAACAGCGTCTTGAACAGCATCGCCCGCCAGGGCCAGGCCAGAACAGCCGGCGCGGCACGGGTGAACTGTTCCGTCACCGGGCGATCCTCGAACCCCACCACCCCGGCATTGCCGAACATCCGCCAGGTCAGCGGGATCGCCGTCGCCTGTGGCACGGCCGCCAGCAGCGCCGGCAAGGTGCGGTCGCCGACATGGATATTGACGAATTCATCGACGTCCAGGAACAGCACCCAATCGGCCGCCTGAACCAAGGGATGCCGGTCCGCCGACTTCAGCGCGGCCCATTGCGGGCCAACGTCATGCGGCCCGTCGTTGCGCACATGGGTCAGCCAGCCCATCGCCGCCAGCCGATCCAGCATCAGATCGGTGCCATCGCTGCAATCATTGGAAAACACAAGGAAATCGGTAAAGCCGCTGGCCCGGTGATGCGCCAGCCATTCCAGCAGGAACGCCGCTTCGTTCTTTACCGTCATCACCGCCAGGAACCGCATCACCCCTCCAGTGCCGCACAGAACGCGGCCATCGCCGGATCACCGTGCAGGCTGACGATACGTGCCCGATGCCAATCCACCGCCGCGCGGCACAGATCAGACAGCCTTGCATCCGCCAGCAACCGCGCGCGCCACCCGCTGACCGGCCCGGCATAGCGCTGGATCGCGCGATCCTCGACCTCGGCCAGGTCAAAGCGCCGCCAATACGCGGCCCCCATGTCCTCGCCGACATGGTTCACCCGGCCGCGCTCGCGTTTCACCAGAAACGAGTCGCGCGATCGCAGGGCGTAATGGTTCACCTGTGCCACGTCATAGCGGGCGCGCAGCATCATCGGCTGGCCCGGGCGTGTCGCCTGCCCGCCGGGGCCTTCGCGACGATAGGGCAGGGCGCCGGCGGGGGGCAATGGCGCGTGGACGCCGATCCGCCCCAGCCGCGCCGGATTCCGCGACAGCGATTTGGCAAACACCGCCTTGCCCTGACCCGGCCGGGCGGCTTGCTCGGCCAGGACGAACTGCTCGGCGACCGGCCTGTCGTCGTAGCGCAGGATCCCGCCCGATCCGAACACCCGCCAGGGAACAGAGATCACCTCGACCCCGGTCGAGCCGGCCGCGACCAGCGCGCGGGCCGATCCGTCGCCGACATGCACCACCAGGTATTCATCGGCATCGCAGACCCACAGCCATTCCGCGCCCGTCACTTCGGGCAGCTTGCGCGCCTGGCGAAAGGCCGCCCGCTGAATGCTGGTGCCCGCCTTCACCGTCCGGTGGTGCCGCGCCAGGCCCATCGCCGCCAGCCGGTCCACCATCGCATCCGTGCCGTCGCTGCAATCGTTCGTGCAGATCACCAGATCGTCGAACCCCAAGGCCTTGTAATGCGCCACCCAGTCCAGCAGGAAGGCGCCTTCGTTCTTCATCGTGGTCAATACGCAGAACCGGCCGGACGTTTCCGCCCCGTCAGACCCCGGCATGTGCCGCCCGTCGCTCAATGCTCCGCCTCGCCCTCGAACTCGACGGTAAAGAAGAAATCCGGCGCATGTTCCCCTTCATGCAGATCGGGCGGAATGACCGATGGCCCGGCGTTGAACACCGCCGAACCAAAATGCTGCTGCATCCGGCACAGCTTTTCCATCCGCGCGCCCGTCAGCTCGCCATAGAACCGCTCGTAATTCTCGGTCGCCCGCAACTCGGCAATCTTATCCCGGTGGCATCGCACGGAATGCTCATGCGCGGCGCGAATTTCCGGGTCGGCCATCAGTCGGTCCCACTCGGCCTGCAGCGCCGGGATCATCCGCTGGATCGAGCGGTCCTCGGCGACGTTGTGGTTCATCCGGAACCAGTAGTTCAGCCCCTGGTCGCGGTCGACATGGTTTACCCGGCCCCGGTCGCGCTTGACCAGAAAGCTCTCGGCGCTGCGCACCGCGTAATGGTTCAACTGCACCCAATCATAGCCATAGGTTTCCAGCGTCGACCGCCAGCCGTTGCGGAACATCTCCTTCGGCATCGGTTTGCCCGATCCGTTCAGCCAGCGGACCTGATCCCACAGGTCGGGTTTCAGCCCCTTTGGCCGATGCACGCCCAGCTTCTTGTAGATATCGATGTTGCGAAACAGCGTCTTGAAGCCCCAGGCCTGATGCGGCTTGCGGACGATCTCGGGGGCGCAGCGCGGGAACTGCCGCAGCAGGAAATCATCCGCATAGTCATGCACTTCGCTGTTGCCGAACAGCCGCCAGGTCAGCGCGATCATGTTCGCGCCGGGCATCGCCCCCTCCATCGCCGCATATAGCGCGGCCAGCGTGCCATCCCCGATCTTGATGTCGATGAACTCGTCCACATCCATGCAGATGCCCCAGGCGCAGTCCTGCATGACCGGCTCGGCTTCGGCGGCCTGCAAGGCGGCATGCTGCGGCTTCAGGTCCGTTTCGCGGAACGGATTTTCCCGCCACTGGCACAGGCCCTTGCGCTGCAACATCTGCAGCATCGTGTCGGTGCCATCGGTGCAGTCGTTGGTGTAGATCAGGAAATCCTCGACCCCGATCGCCCGGTGATAGGCGATCCATTCCAGGATGAAGGGGCCCTCGTTCTTCATCGTGGTCACGATCGCCGTTCGCCCGGCCTTGTGCGCGGGTGCCGCCGCCTTCTTCGCCTTCGATGCCGGCGGACGCACCGGTTGCACCCCCAGCAGGCCCGCCATCTCCAGCAGTGCCTCATCCTCGATCAGCGATGTCTTGGGGGCCAGCGCCGAGGCGGTGTCGCCTTTGACCCGCAGTGCCATCGCACGATAGAATGGCAGTGCAAGTTTCGGATTGGCATAGGAAATCCTTGCCTGCCGCCAGGTCTTTTCCAGCCCCAGTACGGCCGGCGCGCAGGCCCAGCGGGCGCTGCCGCGCGTCGCGTCAAAGGGGCGGCAGATGTGATCGCCCAGCGTCGCCTCGCGGCCCGGCCGCACCCGCCAGGGATAGATCCGCCGCCCGGCCAGCAGCACGGCGCCCTGTTCGGCCGCCAGATCGAACGCCGTTGCCGCGCCCGCTGCGCGGGGCGCCAGCGCATCGCAGGCCTCCAGGCTGACCACGGCCCGCGCCTCGGCGAGATGGCGCCATTTCATCCACTCGTAAAGGATGGCCTCGTCCAGCGGCGCGGCCCAGGGGTCGGCGGCCGGCACCTCCATCCGGTCCTTGCCGGGCGCATCCGGGGCCAGGTAGGGGTGCCACTCCGGCCCCAGGTCCGGCCGGCCCGAGGGCAGCGCCAGCGCCACCACCCGGCAGGGAACCTGCGCCGCCAGCGTGGCCTGCAACCCGGCTGCGAAATCAGCCTCGGCCACCCGGTCCACCACCAGGACCGCGTCCGCCCCGTGGTGGCGCGCGTGATACAGAACCGTCTCGGCCACCTGCGCTGCGGTCTCGGACACCCGCATCAGCAGCAGCACGTTCTTCCCGGCAAATTCCGCCGTCACCGCCGCCTCTGCCGGCACCACCAGCGCGCCGCCCCCCGCCAGAGGCAGCCGGAACGGCCCGGCCGGGGCGCCGGGCATCACCACCATCAGCCCGCCGGAAATCTCGCGGATCTCTTCGGTGCCGGTCCGGGGCAGGCTGGCCGGATCGCAGCCCCCGCCAAAGAACAGCCGCAACCGCCCGTCGTGGCACAACAACCCGTCCAGAAACCGGGGCAAACCCGCCACCCCGGTCTCAAAGGACGGCACATTGCCGCAATGATCACTGCTCAACATCATGACGATCTTTCGTCGCCCCCATCGTGGCCCCGTGCTAGCACGAAGCCGGCGCCCTGCCCAATACCGCCACCCGATGGCGCATCCATGGACTGGGCAACTGTTGCCCGGGCGACTCGCTTTCGGCAAACTGTCGCCGCCCCCCTTCGCGCCCGGGGCTTCTGCCGCTAGGTTGTGCCCGAGCAGTAAGGTAACAATCAGCCGGGCAGGAAGTGCCATGACCCCCGAATATCAGGTTGCCGCCCTCTGGATCGGCGGCCCGCTCAGCTTTCTCGAACAGCTTTGCCTGATCTCCTTCGTCCATGCCGGCCAGCATGTGAAACTCTACACTTACGAAAACGTGCCCAACGTCCCCCCGGGCGTCGAGGTGGCCGATGCCAACGATATCCTGAAACAGACCGGCTATCTGCGCCATTCCAATACCGGCTCGCCGGCGCTGCATTCGGATGTGTTTCGCTATCACCTGCTGGCAAAATGCGACCGCACCATCTGGGCCGACACCGATGCCTATTGCGTGCGCCCCTTCACCACGCCCAATGGCCATTTCTACGGCTGGGAATCGAAAAAGCACATCAACGGCGGCGTGCTGGGCCTGCCAAAAGACAGCGAGACGCTGCGCCTGCTGCTGGAACATACCTCGGACGAATATACCATCCCGACCTGGTATGGCGACGACTACACCCGCGAATTGCAGGAAAAGGCCGCGGCCGGCGCGCCCGTCCATGCCGCCGATCAGCCCTGGGGCGTCTGGGGGCCGCATGCCATCACCCATTACCTGCTCCAGACCGGAGAGGCAAAGCATGCCCTGCCGGTGGTGGCGCTCTATCCGATCTCGTTCAAGGACCGGCGCCTGATCCTGCGTCCCGGCTGGGACAGTTCCGAGAAGATCACCGACGAAACCATCTCGATCCACTTCTACGGCCGCCGGATGCGCCGCCGGATCGTCAGCCACGAAGGCGGCATCCCGCGCCCCCGCAGCCTGTTCGGCCAATTGCTGAAAAGCCACGGCATCGACCCGACGCTGGCGCCGATCCCGCTGAAACCCGGCGATCCGGGTTATGGCGACGACGACGACGCGGCCGAGGATTGATCAGAAAGACGCGGGGCGCGCAGCCGGGCATCTTGCCCGGTCGCGCCCCGTCCCGCATTCCGCAGGGCAGGGGAATACCCCGCCCTGCAGTTCTGCCTCAGAAGAACGCCTGCAGCCCGGTGATCGCCCGACCCAGGATCAGCGCATGCACGTCATGCGTGCCCTCATAGGTGTTCACCGTCTCCAGGTTCACCATGTGGCGGATCACCTGGAAATCTTCCTGGATGCCGTTGCCGCCATGCATGTCGCGCGCCCAGCGGGCAATATCCAGCGCCTTGCCACAGTTGTTGCGCTTGATCACCGAAATCATCTCTGGCGCGGCATTCGCCTCATCCATCAGCCGCCCCACCCGCAGGCAGGCCTGCAGGCCCAGCGATGTCTCGGTCAGCATGTTCGCCAGTTTCAGTTGGAACAGCTGCGTCCCCGCGATCGGCTTGCCGAACTGCTTGCGGTCCAGTCCATAGCTCCGCGCCGCGTGCAGGCAGAACTCCGCCGCACCCATCACGCCCCAGGCAATGCCATAGCGCGCCCGGTTCAGACAGCCGAACGGCCCCTTCAGCCCCTCGACATGCGGCAGCAGGGCGTCCTCGCCCACTTCCACATTGTCCATCACGATCTCGCCGGTCACCGAGGCGCGGAGAGAGAGCTTGCCCCCCACCTTCGGTGCCGACAGACCTTTCGTGCCCTTCTCCAGCACGAAACCCTTGATCTTGCCGCCATGCGCCTCAGACTTGGCCCAGACCACGAAGACATCGGCGATGGGCGCATTGGAAATCCACATCTTCGCGCCGTTCAGCACATAGCCGTTCGCCGTCTTCTTCGCCGTCGTCTTCATCCCTGCCGGGTCCGACCCTGCATCCGGCTCAGTCAGGCCGAAACAGCCGATCCATTCCCCCGACGCCAGCTTGGGCAGGTATTTTTTCCGTTGCTCTTCCGTGCCATAGGCATAGATCGGATACATCACCAGGCTGGATTGCACGCTCATCATGCTGCGGTATCCGCTGTCCACCCGCTCCACTTCGCGGGCGACCAGGCCATAGGCGACATAGCTTGCGCCCAGCCCGCCGTATTCCTCGGGCACGGTCACGCCCAGCAGGCCCATCTCCCCCATCTCGCGAAAGATCGAGGGGTCGGTCTTTTCCTCGCGGTAGGCCGCGATGACGCGCGGCTGCAGCTTTTCCTGCGCGAATGTGCGGGCGGCCTCGCTCAGCATCCGCTCGTCCTCGGTCAGCTGGTCGGCCAGCCGGAACGGGTCCTCCCAGTCGAACCGCCCCAGGTCGGGGGCATCCTTGGGCTTCAGCTTGGGCTTGTCGGACATGGCGGCAGATTCCTTTGCGTTCGTGGCGGCAATTTCATGCGCCGACATCCTTGCACGAAACCGGCCAAAGCACTATCCAAACGGCGTAAGGAATATATGAGGAAAACTCATTATGTTGCCGCGCCGCTACCTGCCGTCCCTGTCATCCCTGCTCGCGCTTGAGGCGCTGGACAGGCTGGGCACCGCCACTGCGGCCGCGCAGGAACTCTCCTTGACCCAGGGGGCGATTTCCAAACAACTTCAAGTGCTTGAAGATCAGCTTGGCGTGCCCCTGTTCAATCGTGACGGCCACCGGCTGGGCCTGACGCCGGGCGCCAGGGATTTTGTTGCCGAGGCGCGCAAGGCGCTGAAGATTCTTTCCGAGGCCTCGATGACCCTGCGGGCAAACCCAAAGGGCGGCACGCTGAACCTGTCGATCCTGCCGGCCTTCGGCATGCGCTGGCTGGCCCCCCGCCTCGCCAGCTTTGCCCGCGCCCACCCCGAGGTGACGATCAACCTGTCGACCCGGCTGCGCCCCTTCGTCTTCACCGAAACGGCCTTTGATGCGGCCATCCATTACGGGCGGCAGGATTGGCCGGATGTGTCATATCTGAAACTCATGGACGAAGAGATCCTTGCTGTCGCCTCTCCCAGGTTGCTTGCCCGGCCGCTTTCCTCGGCGGCGCAGATCCTGGACCTGCCGCTCATGCAACTCGACAGCCGCAGTGGCGACTGGGGGCGCTGGCTCGCGCATCACGGCATGCCGCAGCACCGTCCGCCGGCGATGCTCTTCGACCAGTTCTCGACCATGGCCCAGGCCGCCGTGCATGGCCTTGGCGTCGCCCTGCTGCCCACCTTCCTGATCGAAGAGGATCTGGCCGCCGGCCGCCTCTGCCCGGCCTACGGCCCGCCGGTCGCGGCCCATGCCTATTACCTGACCTGGCCGGACAACCGCCCCGAACGCGCGCCGCTGGCCTCGTTCCGGGCCTGGCTTGCCGCCGAAACACAGGACATTGGTCGCATTTCCGCAACCGCACCTTGACCATGGCCCGCCGCCGCACCAGCATCCCGCCAGGAGAGGAATGCCGATGAGCAAAACACCCGACAGCATCGACGCGGTCGAAACCCTGCTGGCCAGCCAGGGCTATGTGTCCAGCCGCGCCCTGGCCACGGTGGTCTTCCTGTCGCTGAAACTCGGCAGGCCGCTCTTTCTCGAGGGCGAAGCCGGCACCGGCAAGACCGAAATCGCCAAGACCCTCGCCGCCGCGCTGGGGCGCCGGCTGATCCGCCTGCAATGCTACGAAGGGCTCGACGCGGCATCGGCGGTCGCCGAATGGAACTTCGCCGCCCAGATGATCGCCATCCGCACCGCCGAGGCCGGCGGCGGCGCCGACCGGGCGCTGCTCAAGGCAGAGCTTTTCACCGAAGACTACCTGATCGCCCGCCCCCTGCTGGAAGCAATGCGCCCGCAGTCCGGCGGCCCTCCCGTGCTGCTGATCGACGAACTTGACCGCACCGACGAACCCTTCGAGGCCTTCCTGCTCGAGGCGCTCTCCGATTTCCAGGTCACCATTCCGGAACTCGGCACCATCCGCGCCCCCGAACCGCCCATCGTCATCCTGACCTCGAACCGCACGCGCGAGGTGCATGACGCATTGAAACGCCGCTGCCTCTACCATTGGGTCGACTACCCGCGCTTCGACCGCGAGCTTGCCATCCTGAAATCCCGCGCGCCCGAGGCGCAGGAACAACTCTCGCGCGAGATCGTCGCCTTCGTCCAACGCCTGCGCGGCGAAGACCTGTTCAAGAAACCCGGCGTCGCCGAAACCATCGACTGGGCGAAATGCCTGCTGGCCCTCGATGTCATCGCGCTCTCGCCCGAGGTCATCTCCGACACCCTGGGCGCCATCCTGAAATACCAGGACGATATCCAGAAGATCCAGGGCTCCGAAGCCAAACGCCTCCTGGACGAGGCCAGACGCGAACTGGCCCCCGCATGACCCGGACTTTCCCTTCGACAAATATCCTCGGGGGTCCGGGGGCAGACAGCCCCCGGCGCTGATCCCAGGCGCATGGCCCGCTATTCCGACCTTCCGCTGCCCGCCGACGGCAAACTGGCCGACAACATCGCGCATTTCGCCCGCGCGCTGCGCAAGTCCGGCCTGCCCGTCGGGCCCGGCCGCACGCTGGACGCCGTCCGCGCCGTCGCCGCGGCGGGGTTCGACCGCAAGGAAGACTTCTACCACACCCTGCAGGCCGTCTTCGTCTCCCGCCCCGAGGAACGCATGCTCTTTGCCCAGGTGTTTCGCCTGTTCTGGCGCGACCCCAGCTACATGGAACACATGATGGGCCTGCTGCTGCCGCAGGTGCGCGGCGTGCAAGAAGACCGCCCGGCGGCCCCGGCCGAGAACCGCGCCGCCCAGGCCCTGCTCGACGGCCAGTTGCCGCCCGCGCGGGACCAGGCCGAAGCGGCCGAGGAAATCGAGATCGACGCCACCGCCACCGCATCGGCCGAGGAACGGCTGAAGACGCTGGATTTCGAGCTGATGTCGGCCGAGGAAATCGCCGAGGCGAAACGGATGCTGTCGCGGTTGTCCCTGCCGGTGAAACCGCTCGTCACCCGCCGCGCCCGCGCCGCCACCCTTGGCGCGCACACAGACCTGCGCCGCACCCTGCGCGACAGCCTGCGCCGCGGCGGCGAGATTGCCGTCCTGGCTCGCAAGGCCCAGCTTCCCCGCTGGCCCAACCTGATCGTCTTGTGCGACATCTCCGGTTCGATGGCCGATTACAGCCGCATGGTGCTGCATTTCGTCCACGCCGTCGCCAACCGCAAGGGGCAGGGCTGGGCGCGGGTCCATGCCTTCACCTTCGGCACCCGGCTGACCAACATCACCCGCCACCTGCGGGCCCGCGACGTCGATGCCGCGCTGAAGGCCGCCGGCGCGCAGGCGCAGGACTGGTCCGGCGGCACCCGCATCGGCGCCTCGCTGCATGCCTTCAACCGCGACTGGAGCCGCCGCGTGCTGGGGCAGGGGGCTGTTGTTCTGCTGATTTCCGACGGCCTCGACCGCGATGATCCCGCCCAGCTTTCCCGAGAGATCGAGCGGCTGCATCTCTCTTGCCGCCGGCTGATCTGGCTGAATCCATTGCTGCGCTGGACCGGCTTCGCCCCCAGGGCGGCGGGGATCCGCGCCATGCTGCCGCATGTCGACAGCTTCCGCGCCGGTCATTCCATCGCCTCGCTCGAGGCGCTGGGACAGGCGATCAGCAACCCCGGCGACGGCGGCGAGAAGGCGCGGCTGATGGCGCTGCTTGGCGCCTGATCCCACGGCGGATTTTCGCGGAACCCATCACCGGTTTATGCGTTGATATCGCATAGCGGCCCTTCCCGGCCTACCTGTCATGCCAAGAAAACCGGCCCGCGGGGGGCGGGAATCGCCCGACCCCTCGCGCGTGCCCCAGACAAAGGACCTGGAATGCGCAAGCTTCTGACCTGCACGACCGCCCTGTCCGTGGCCCTCTCGACCTTTCCCGTCATTCCCGCCAGCGCCCAGACGCTGACCGCAGAGGGGACCGTTCTCGCGCCCGATGGCGTGACCGTGCTGTGTGAGCCCACGACGGATGCGCCCTGCGATCTGGAAGCGATCACCCAGGCGCTGACCGACGCGGATGCCGCCGCCGCCGCTGCGGCCGCCGAAGCTGCGGCTACCGCCGCCGCCCAGGCCGAGGCCGAGGCTCAGGCCGCCGCCGAAGCCCAGGCTGCCGCCCAGGCCGAAGCCGAAGCAAAAGCCGCCGCCGAAGCCGCCGCCGCCGAGGCGGCAGCGCAGGCTGAGGCCCAGGCCGAGGCAGATGCGGCCGCCCAGGCCGAAGCTGCGGCTGCCGCCGAAGCCCAGGCCCAGGCTCAGGCCGAGGCGGATGCCGCCGCCGCCGCCGAAGCCCAGGCCCAGGCCGAAGCCGATGCCAAGGCTGCCGCCGAGGCCGAAGCCGCCCAGGCCGCCGCCGAGGCCGCCGAAGCCGCTGCCGCCGCTGTTGCCGAGGCCCAGGCCGAGGCCGACGCTGCCGCAAAGGCAGAAGCGGAAGCGCAGGCCGCCGCCGAGGCCCAGGCGGCCGCCGATGCGCAGGCCGCTGCCGAAGCCGAAGCCGCAGCACAGGCTGCCGCCGATGCGCAGGCTGCCGCCGAAGCCGCCGCTGCTGCCGAAGCTGCCGCCGCCGAAGACCCCGCCGCCGAAGTCACCGAAGCCGCGCCGGCCGAACCCGCGCCGGAAGCGGTGGTCGAACCCGCCCCCGAGGTTGCAGGGGAACCCGCCCCCGAGGCGACGACCACGTCCGAGGGTGATCCCGCCCTGGTCGAGACGGCCGAAACGGTGGAACCCGTCGAACCCGTCGACGTGCCCGAAGTCAGCGCCGAGGCGGCCGATTCCCTGGCCACCATCCTGGCCACCCCGACCGTGACCGAAGAGATGCAGGCCGAACCCGCCGAAGGCACCGAGGCCGCGGCCGTCGAAGAGGCCGCGCCTGCACCCGTCGCCGCCGCGGCCGCTGCCGCCGAAACGGCGGCCGAGACCGAAGGCACCGCCACCGTCACCGCCGAGGAACCGGTTGCCGTGACCGAAGAGGTGATCTCGGCCGAAAACACCCGGGCCTCGGACCAGGAATTCGCCGCCGCCCCGGTCGAGGTCTCGAAAGGCAAGAAATCCGGCCTTTCCGATCTGGAAAAGGTCGGCCTCTTGGCCCTTGGCGCGCTGGTGGTCGGCGCGGTGATCAACGAAGGCAAGAAGGACGAGAAGAAGGTCGTTTCCAACACCGGTGACCGCGTCGTGGTTGAAAACCCCGATGGCAGCTATGTCGTCTACAAGGACGACGATGCCATCCTGCGCCGCCCCGGCGTGCGCACCACGACCGAGGCCTACAAGGACGGCTCCACCCGCACCGTGGTGGTGCGCAGCGACGGCAGCCAGGTGGTGACGATCCGCGATGCCTCGGGACGGGTGCTGCGCCGCGCCACCTATGACAGCCTTGGCAACGAATTCGTGCTGATCGACGATCTCTATCCCGAACAGCGCATCGACATCACCGAACTGCCCCGGCCAAAGCCCGGCAAGGTGACGATCTCGACCTCGGACAGCGATGCCGCGCTGAAGGCGCAACTGGCCGCGATCGAGGCCGACGAGATCGGCCGCAAGTTCAGCCTGCGCCAGATCCGCGAGATCCGCGAGGTGCGCGCACTTTCCGCCACGATCGAGGTGGACAGCATCACCTTTGACACCGGTTCGGCGGCGATCAAGGCGACCGAGGCGCGCAAGCTGGCCGATATCGGCCGCCTGATCCAGCAGCTTCTGGCGGCGAACCCCTATGAGGTGTTCCTGATCGAGGGCCATACCGACGCCGTCGGCTCGGCCGCGTCGAACCTGGCGCTGTCGGATCGCCGCGCGGAATCGCTGGCGCTGGCGCTGACGGAATATTTCGACGTGCCGCCCGAGAACCTGGTCGTGCAGGGCTACGGCGAATCCGAACTCAAGGTCGAAAGCCTGGGCGACGAACGCGCCAACCGCCGCGTGGTGGTGCGCCTGATCACCCCGCTGATGCGCACCGCCGAATTGCGCTGATCGGGGCGGGGCATCGCCGCGCGCCCCGGTTGATCGGCGTCTTGATCTGCGTCAAGGCGGGGGCAACCCCGCCTTGGCAAAAGGGCCGGGCAGGCGTGAACCCTCCCTCGGCTCCCCTGCAACGGCGACATCCCTGCTCCCTCGGGGGACGCCCAGGCCCCGCCCGCAGCCCCGGCCGCGAGGCGGGGTTTTCCATTGCCGGTTCTTTCGTTGGCAGCACGTCCGACCTTTTGCCACTGGAGAATGCCGCGCCCGCGCGCCATGATCGCAGCAGGGCGCCCGTCGCGCGCCGAGGAGGAACTTCCGATGTCCGACGCCGCGCATGACCGCATTCCGGAAATCGCGCTGGACTGGCACCGCGACGGCCGCGGCGCCGCCCTGGCCACCGTGGTCGAAACCTGGGGCTCGGCCCCACGTCAGGCCGGCAGCCAGCTTGCGATCTCGGGCGCGGGCGAAATCATGGGGTCGGTCTCGGGGGGCTGCGTCGAGGGCGCCGTGGTGACCGAGGCGCTCGAGGCGCTGGCCGATGGACAGCCCCGGTTGCTGACCTTTGGCGTCAGCGACGACACCGCCTTTGCGGTGGGCGGCCTGCGGCGGCACCATCCGCGTCATGGTGGAGCCGGTGGGGCAGGGCGAAACCGCGCTGTCGCCCGATCTTCTGGTCGAACTCGTGGCCGCCCGCGCCCGCCGCCAGCCGCTCGCGGTCGAGGTTCGGCCCGAAGGCTGGACCCGCCGCCTGCTGGCGCCGGGGCAGGATGCGGCGGCCGACCTGCGCTTTCGCTCCGACCGTTCGGGGATGGAAGAGGATGGCCGCTTCCTTGCCATCCACAATCCGCCGCTGCGCATGGTCGTCGTCGGCGCCGTGCATATCGCCCAGCCACTGATGCCGATGGCGCGGATGGCCGGCTATGACCCTGTCCTGATCGACCCGCGCGGGGCCTTTGGCTCCGAAAACCGGTTCCCCGGCGAAACCATTCTGGACGACTGGCCCGACGAGGCGCTGACCGCCCTGGCCCCGGATGCGCGGACGGCCGTCGTTACCCTGACCCACGACCCAAAGCTGGACGATCCGGCGATCCGCGTCGCCCTGCGCTCGGGGTGCTTCTACCTGGGCTGCCTGGGCTCGAAAAAGACCCATGCGCGGCGGGTGGAACGGCTGACCGCCGATGGCTTTTCCCCAGCCGAGATCGCCCGCATCCATGCGCCTGTCGGCTTGGATATCGGCGCCAAGACCCCGGCCGAGATCGCCGTGTCGATCCTGGCGCAGGTCACCCAGCGACTGAGGCAGGGCTGATGCACTTCGGTCCGGTTCCGCTGACCCTGGCGGCAGGGGCCATCCTGGCGCATTCGGTGCCGCTGCCCGATGGCCGCCTGCGCAAGGGCGTGACGCTGGGCCCTGCAGAAATCGCCCGGCTCACCGCCGCTGGCCTGGCCGAGGTCACCGTCGCCCGGCTGTCCCCCGAGGATCTGCATGAGGACGCCGCTGCCCTGGCCGTGGCCCGGGCGCTGGTGCCCGACCCGCTGGCGCTGGGGTTGACCCTGCGGCCGGTCGGCACCGGACGGGTGAACATCCATGCCGCCGCGCCGGGGGTGATGCAGGTTCTGGAAAACCGGGTGCGGGATCTGAACTCGGTCGACCCGATGATCACGCTGGCCACGGTCGCGCCCTGGCAGAGGCTGGCGCAGGACGAGATGGCGGCGACGGTCAAGATCATCTCCTACGGGGTTGCCGCGTCGGCGGTCGCCCGGGCCTGCGCCGCCGCCGGCGGGGCGATGGCGCTGCATCCGGCACAATTGAAACAGGCGGTGCTGATCCAGACCACCGTTGGCGGCAGCGATACCGGCAAGGGACAGCGCAGCATCGCCAACCGCTTGCGGGCGCTGGGCGTGACGCTGGCGCCCCCGGTCACGGTGGCGCATCACGAGGCGGCGCTTGCCCAGGCGATCGGCCAGGCCGCCGGGGCAGAGCTGATCCTGATCCTGACCGCTTCTGCCACCTCCGACCCGATGGACGTGGCGCCGCAGGCGCTGCGTCTGGCTGGCGGCACGGTCGAACGGTTCGGCATGCCGGTCGACCCCGGAAACCTGCTGTTCCTTGGTCACCTCGGGGCAACCCCGGTGATCGGCCTGCCCGGTTGCGTGAAAAGCCCGGCGCTGAACGGCGCCGACTGGGTGATGGAACGGCTGATCTGCGGCGTGCCCGTCACCCCGGCCGATATCGCCGCCATGGGGACCGGCGGGCTGCTCAAGGAAAGCCCGGCCCGTGGCCGCCCCCGCCAGGCCAGCGCCGACCACGACTAGCGGGCAGCAAAACGGGGGCCAGATGGCCCCCGCAACGGTTCACCGGCGAACCGAAAGAATACCGTCAGAACGCGCTGACCGGCAATCCCCGTTATCTCGCCCCGTTATCTCGGGCCGATCATCATCACCATCTGCCGGCCTTCCAGCCTGGGCATCGATTCCACCTTGCCGGCCTCGCCGACGTCGGCGGCGACCCGGTTCAGCAGCTCAAGCCCCAGCTCCTGGTGCGCCATTTCCCGGCCGCGGAACCGCAGGGTGACCTTGACCTTGTCGCCTTCGCCCAGGAACTTCAGCACAGAGCGCATCTTCACATCGTAGTCATGGGTATCGGTTCCCGGACGGAACTTGATTTCCTTGATCTCGATGATCTTCTGCTTCTTGCGGGCCTCGGCCTCGCGCTTCTGCTGTTCATACTTGAACTTGCCGAAGTCCATGATCTTGCAGACCGGCGGTTCGGCATTGGGCGAAATCTCGACCAGGTCCAGCCCGGCTTCCTCGGCCATGGCCATGGCGCGGGCGGGCGTCACGACGCCCACATTCTCGCCGTCGGCGCCGATCAGGCGGATTTCGGGGGCACGGATACGGTCATTGATGCGCGGGCCGGAATCACGGTTCGGCGGCGGCGCATTGTGGGGGCGGCGGGCTATGGTGTTCGTCCTTGTATTGTTGGCGGAAAGCTGGCGCAATCTACGCGCTGGCCGGTTTCGGTTCAACCGGCAAAAACAAGGGCGCATTCGCGGGGCCAAAGCGCCGCGCGCCGGCGCAGGAAATCCGCCGAAGGCCGGCCTGACACGGATTTCAGGGCCAGATGGCCTTTTCATTCAGGCCGTGTGGTGCCATATCGCCTGCATCCGGTTCCTGTCCGGTCATGGGAGAATGTCATGAACAAGAGCGTTATCATCGGTGCCGTCGTAGTCCTGCTGGCTGCGGGCGGCTACTACCAGTTCAGCTACAAGCCGGCCCAGGAAGCCAAGATGGCCGCCGAAGCCGCCGCTGCCGAAGCCGCCGCCGCCGCCAAGAAGGCCGAGGAAGAAGCTGCCGCAGCCGCCACCAAGGCCGCTGAAGAGGCCGCCGCCGCCGCTGCCGCCACCGCAGAAGCCGCGACCGAGGCCGCCGATGCGGTCACCGAAGCCGCGGGCGACGCTGCCGCCGCCGCAACTGAGGCCGCCGGCGAAGCTGCCGAAGCCGCTACCGAAGCCGCGGGCGACGCTGCTGCTGCCGCGACCGAGGCCGCCGGCGAAGCTGCCGACGCCGCCGCGACCGCGACCGAAGCCGCGGGCGATGCCGCCGCTGCCGCCACCGAGGCCGCGACCGAGACCGCCACCGAGGCCGCCGACGCCGCCGGCGATGCCGCTGCCGCTGCCACCGACGCTGCCGCGGATGCAACCGCCGCCGCTGCCGATGCGGTGACCGACGCCGCCGCCGCGCTGGACCCGGCGAACTTCAACGCCGATTCGATCACCACCCTGATCGACGGTTCGTCGCTCGACGACACCACCAAGGCCGCGCTGAAGACCGCTGTCGAGGCCGCCAAGGCCAATCCGGCGCTGGTGGCCGACACCGTCGCCCAGGTCAAGGCCGCGCTGGGCATGTAATCGCCGGTTTCCTTGTGCCAAAGACATCGGGCCGCGGGCATCCCCCGCGGCCCGTTTCGTTTCAGGTCAGCCGGCCTTCGTTGTCGATGACCCGCAGCCCCTGCCAACGCCACAGCACCAGATTGCGCGCGCCAGGGTTCACCCCCCGGGCATAAGACCGCAGGATCATCCCCGCCCATCCCGCCGCGATCAGCCGGGCCGCCAGCCGTTGACCTTCCGAGATGCCGTCCTGCAACATCCGCAGCCGCCAGTCATCCGCCGCCAGCACCGCCGGATCAATGCCCTCCGCCGCCAGCCGGGCCGGGTCGCAGCCATCCAGCACCGGCGCCAGATCGGCCTCATAGGCCACCAGGGTCACCGGCTCGAACGGCCGCCCGGCCTGATTGGCCTCGGCAATCGCCCCCTCTGGCGTCAGCGCGGTGTATAGTGCCGGCGTCCCTTTGGCGTTCAGCCTGCCGCCATGCCGCCGCGCGCCTTCGCCCGACAGCGGCTCCCGCATCCAGCGCGGGTTCAGCGCCCGGTACAGCGTGCCGGTGAAACGTGGCTCAGGCAAAGCCGCCCGCATCCACTTCGTCAAGGTAATCCATGACCGCCTCGGCCCGGCCATCCTGCACCAGCCGGGCCGCCGTCAGCCCCCCGAACCCGGGCAGCGGCTCGGAGCGATACCAGGCATAGGCCACCAGGGCGCTGCCAAAGCGCGGCGTCAGCCGGTTCACCACCTCGATCATCTCGCGCAGCCGCGTCTGCGTCCTGGCCGAAGCCAGCCGCTCCTTGCGGGCAATCGCATCGCGCCCCAGCCCGGCGGTGCGGGCGATCTCGTCCTGCGTGGTCAAAAGCTCCTCGGCCAGAAGCCGCGGAGAGAACAGGCTTTTCTCGGTAAAGGCAGCGATGTTCATGGCCGAACCCCACAGGATATGACGCAAATATACGCCACTTCCCGTGGATTTTCAAGCGCACGGCCCGGCGATGAGCAACCGAGCCGCCAGGCGAGGGCCGCGAAGAGCGGCCTCAGATGCCGTCGCCGACAAAAGCCTTTTCCACCACGAATTCCTTGGGGTCGGAATTCGCGCCCTCGCGCAGGCCAAAGCCTTCCAGGATGGCCTTCACGTCGACGTTGAACGCCAGCGACCCGCAGACCATGGCGCGGTCATGCTCGGGGTCCATCTTCGGCAGGCCCAGGTCGGCAAAGACCTTGCCCGAGGCCAGGTTGTCGGTGACCCGGCCCATGTGGTGAAACTCTTCGCGGGTGCAGGTCGGGTAATAGACCAGCTTGCCCGCCACCATCTCGCCGATCAGCGGATCGTCCTTCAGGTTCTCCACCAGTTGCCGGCCGTATTCCAGCTCGGCCACCGTCCGGCAGGTGTGCATCATGATCACCTGCTCGAACTTCTCGTAAACCTCCGGGTCGCGCATCAGCGACGCGAAAGGCGCGATCCCCGTGCCGGTGGCCAGAAACCACAGGTGCTTGCCCGGCAACAGCGCGTCCACCACCAGCGTGCCGACGGGCTTGGGGCGCAGGATGATCTCGTCGCCCACCTTGATATGCTGCAACCGGCTGGTCAGCGGCCCGTCCGGCACCTTGATCGAATAGAACTCCAGCTCCTCGTCCCAGGACGGCGAGGCGATGGAATAGGCGCGCAACAGCGGCTTGCCCTTGTCGTCCAGGAGCCCGATCATCACGAACTCGCCCGAGCGAAAGCGCAAGGACGCCGGCCGGCTGACCCGGAACGAAAACAGCCGGTCGGTCCAGTGCGTCACCTGGGTCACCACCTGCGCATCGGGCAGATGCGGCTTTGCAGGGCGCGCGGTCTCGGGGGCGTTCATCGGGGCAAGCTCCGTCATGGCCATCGGCCCTTCCTAGCGAAAGGCCGCGCCCAGGGGAACCCGGCAAAGCTGCGGCCAAATTTCATTTGCATACATACAAGTCTGGAGGCGTTCCGTCCAGCCCTCAGGCGCGCAGACGGGCCTGATAGTCATGCGCGCCCCAGTTGGCGCGGACCTGCCACTGCTCTTGCGGCTGCCGGGCTGCGATCTCGTCGGGAATCTCGGCGCCGTCAAAACCCACCCTGCGGATCATCGCATACTGGTCGGCGATCACCGGCCCCAGCGCCAGAAGCTGGCCGGTATAGCCCAGCATGCGCAGGCGCCGCGCGACGGTAAAGGCGCGCCCGTCGCTAAAGGCGGGAAAGGCGACACGGATCAACTCCAGCGTCCCCAGCCGCCCTGCCAGCGCCGCCGGGTCGTCGGTCTGCGCCAGGTCCACCGCGGTATCCTCGGCGCCCAGGTCCGCCAAGGCCCGGATTTCCCGCTGGGGGGCGGGGGGCGAACCCCGCATCGGTGACAATCACGCTCATCGCTCGTCTTCCTTTCCGGCGGGCGCCCTGACCGGACCCCGCATTCCTTTCCGAACCGGCCCGCGCCCTAGGCCGCGTCGCTTTTCGGCACCCGCGTGGCCTTGCCATCGATGAAATGGATGCCGCATTCCGTCTTCTGCTGCCCGCGCCAGCGCCCGGCGCGCGGGTCCTCGCCCGGCTTCACCGGGCTGGTGCAGGGCGCGCAGCCGATCGAGGGATAGCCCTTCGCCACCAGCGGATGCCGGGGCAGGCGGTTGTTCACGATATACTCTTCCAGATCCTCGCGGCCCCAATGCGCCAGCGGGTTCACCTTGATGCGGAAGTCGCCCTCGTTCTCGAAAAAGTCGATCGTGCCGCGATCGGCATTCTGAAACCGCTTGCGCCCGGTGATCCAGCCATCGAACCCCGCCAGCGCGCGCTCCAGCGGTTCCACCTTGCGCACCGCGCAGCAGGCATCGGTGTTGAACTGGTGCAGCGTGTTGTCAGGGTCCTCGAAGGCCACCCGCGGTTGCGCCGCCCGGATGGTGCGCACATCGCACAGATGCAGGCTCTCGGCCAACTGGCGCTGATAATCCAGCGTTTCCTGAAACAGCATCCGCGTATCGATGAACAAGACCGGCGTCTCGGGCGCGATGACAGAGACCAGATGCAACAGCACCACCGATTCCGCGCCAAACGACGACACCAGCGCCACCCGGCCCAGATCGACATCGCGCAGCGCATGGTCCAGCACCGCTGTCGCCGAGTGGTGGCGATAGCGCGCGTTCAGCGCCGCGACCCGTTCGGCGACCGGGCCCTGATGCAGGTCACGCGGCATCGCGCTCGGCCTCGCCATAAAGCGCGGCCTTGAAGGGCTCCATCCCCACCCGCTTGAATGCGGCCAGGAAGGTTTCCTCGGCCGAAAGCCGCAGCCCCAGATAGGCCCGCAGGATGCGCTCGACGGCACCCGTCACCTGGTCATAGGCAAAGCCCGGCCCGGTCTTGTCGCCGATCACCGTATCCTCGCTGCCGTCACCGCCCAGCGTGATCTGGTAATTCTCCACGCCCGCACGGTCCAGGCCCAGGATCCCGATATGCCCGACATGGTGATGCCCGCAGGCATTGATGCAGCCGGAAATCTTGATCTTCAGCGGGCCGACCTCTTCTTCCAGCCCCACCTCGCGCAACCGCAGCGCAATTTCCTGCGCTACCGGAATCGACCGCGCCGTGGCCAGCGCGCAATAATCCATGCCGGGGCAGGCGATGATGTCCGATGCCAGCCCGACATTGGCCGTCGCCAGCCCGGCCTGCGCCAACGCGGCATGCACCGCCGGCAGGTCTGACTTGTGGACATGCGGCAGGATCACGTTCTGTTCGTGGCTGATGCGGATCTGGCCGTGGCCATGACGCTCGGCCAGATCGGCGATCAGCCGCATCTGCGCCGCCGTGGCGTCGCCCGGCGTCTGGCCATGCGCCTTCAGGCTGATGGTCGCAATGGCATAGCCCGGCGCGCGATGCGCCGACAGGTTGGTATCGGCCCAGGACCGGAATGCCGGGTCGGCCTTGTAGAAGGCGTCGAATGCCTCGACCGGCGCCTCACGAAAGGCGGGGGCGGCAAAGGCCTGACGGATTTCCGCCAGCAGGCGCTGGTCGGCGCCGCCGAACAGCGGCCGCAACTCGGCGAACCGCGCCTCGATCATCCGCGCGATCTCGTCCTTGCCGGTCTCGTGCAGCGTGATCTTGATCCGCGCCTTGTACTTGTTGTCGCGCCGGCCCAGCGTGTTGTAGACGCTCAGCACCGCCTCGACATAGGGCAGCAGGTCGGCCACCGGCAGGAACTCCCGCACCACCATCGCCACCATCGGCGTGCGGCCGAGGCCACCGCCCACCAGCACGGTAAAGCCCGGCTCGCCGGCGGCATTGCGGGTCATCCGCAGGCCGATGTCATGGGCGCCGGTGACGGCCCGATCGTTCGGGCTGCCGGTGATGGCGATCTTGAACTTGCGCGGCAGGAACTGGAACTCCGGGTGGTCGGTCGACCATTGCCGCAGCAATTCCGCATAGGGCCGCGGGTCCTCGATCTCATCCGCCGCGGCGCCGGCGAAATGGTCCGCCGTCACGTTGCGCACGCAATTGCCCGAGGTCTGGATCGCATGCATCCCCACATCGGCCAGCGCCGACAGGATCGCCGGCACATCCGGCAGCTTCGGCCAGTTGAACTGGATGTTCTGCCGCGTGGTGAAATGGCCATAGCCCTTGTCCCAGGTCTCGGCGATCGTGGCCAGCTGGCGCATCTGCCGCGGGTTGATCGTGCCATAGGGAATGGCGATCCGCAGCATGTAGGCATGCAGCTGCAGATACAGCCCGTTCATCAGGCGCAGCGGGCGGAATTCGTCCTCGGTCAGGCTGCCGTCCAGACGCCGCTCCACCTGGCCGCTGAACTGGGCGACGCGGGCACGGACAAAGGCTTCGTCAAAGTCGCTATAGTCATACATGGGAATGGTCCGCCTGCTTGCCATGGGCATAGTTCGAGGGGCCGCGGGTGCGGAACGCCTCGCGGAAATGGATCGGCTCGGGCCCGCGGGCGCCGGGGCGCGCATCGGCCAGATAGGGGCCGACCACCGCCAACTTCTGCGCCGCCGCATGCAACAGCCGCAACTGCGCATGCGCCTCGTCCTCGATCAGCTCGGCCTCATGGTGATGCAGCGACCAGCGGTCGTCGGCGGTCAGATAGACCACGTCGCCCTCGCGCAGGCGGTTGGCGGTGACGACCTTGGGGGTGAAACGGCGGCTCATGGCGCGGGCTTTCATCGGACAGGGTGGAATGCACCCGCAGAATATAGGACATTTTCCCGGTTTTCCGCCAGATGCCCTTGCGGATAAGGATGTTTGTTCCGATACTGCCGCCCGACGGAACCATGGTTCCAGGATAAGGGGGATTTCAGGAATGACCGCCGCGCTGGACGACCTGGACCGGAAAATCCTGTCCGAACTGCAAAAGGACGCCGAGCAGTCGCTGGACGAAATCGCCCGCCGGGTCGGCTCGTCCAAGACCCCGGTCTGGAACCGCATCCGCAAGATGAAGGACCAGGGGGTGATCACCCGCACCACCGCCATCCTCGACCCCGAGGCGCTGGGGCTCGAGGCCTGCTTCTTCGTCCTGATCCGCACCTCGGAACATGAGGCCGTCTGGCAGCGCAAGTTCCTCAAGGCATTGAAGGAACGCCCCGAGGTGATGGAGGCGCACCGCCTGGCCGGCGACATCGACTACATCCTCAAGGTCCGGGTCAGGAACGCCCGCGCCTATGACACCTTCTACCAGGCGCTGATCTCCGAAGTGCGGATCTACAACGTCACGGCGCTTCTCAGCATGGAAGAGATCAAGTCCACCACCACCCTGCCGCTCTGACAGGGCCGCCGGGACGAAATCGCCAGCCTTCATCTTGGCCGAAATACTCCGGGGGGAGGGCGAAGCCTGCTTCGCCCCGGGGGGCTGGCCCCCCGGCCGGCGGCGGCCCTACCGCGCCACCATCAGCCGGCTCAGGCCATGAAAATGATAGACATCCGCATAGGCCGGCGGCTCGGCCAGCCGCAGGCCGGGGCAGCGCCGGAACAGCCGGGGCAGGGCGATCTGCAATTCCAGCCGGGCCAGCGGCGCGCCGATGCAGAAATGCAGGCCCGCGCCGAATGTCGCCAGCGGCCGCACCGGCCGCGCCGGCAGGAACCGCCCCGGCGCGTCCCACTGGCCGGGGTCGCGGTTGGCGGCCGCCAGCAGCAGCCCGACCCGGTCGCCACGGCGAAAGCCCTGGCCCATCACCTCGACATCCTCATAGGCCCAGCGCGTGAACATGTGCAGCGCCGGATCATGGCGCAATATCTCCTCCACCGCGGCCTCCACCGCGACCTCAGAGCCTTCGGACGAAAAGGCCCCCTGGGCGCCATGCTGCAAGACCGCCTTCACCCCGTTGCCGATCGTATGCACCGTCGCCTCGTGCCCGGCATTCAACAGCAGGATGCAGGTGGTGATCAGCTCGTCGGTGCTCAGCCGGTCGCCATCCTGTTCGGCGGCGATCAGATGGGTGATCAGGTCATCGGCCGGCCGCGCCCGGCGCGTCTCGACATAGCCGCGCAGGAAATCGACAAAGGCCCCGGTTGCCGCCACGGCCCGGTCCTCGCGCGCGCGGTCGCGCCCGGCCATGTACATGCCCACCATCGCGTTCGACCAGGCCAGCAACTCCGGCGCCATCTCCTCGGGCACCCCCAGAAGCCGCGCGATGATCCGCACCGGCAGCGGCTGGGCAAAGCCTTGCAGCAGATCGAACTCCCCCACGGGAAAGCCGTCGATCAGCGCATCGCACAGCGTGGCGATCTCGGGCGCCAGCCCGGCGATCCGGCGTGAGGTAAAGGCCCGCAGCACCAGGCTGCGCAGGCGGGTATGGCGCGGCGGCTCCAGCTCCAGCATCGAATGCGCCTCGACCGCATAGAACGGCGCCAGATGCGGCGGGATCTCCGGCGCGCATTCCGGCGGCGCCTCGCGGCCAAAGCGCCGGTCGCGGAAGATCGCGTTCACTGCCGCGAAATTGCCGGTGCAGGCCAGCCCATAGTCCTGCCAGTGAAAGAACGGCCCTGCCGCCCGGGCGCGTTCGTAAAACGGATAGGGATCCTGCACAAAGGCCGGATCGGTGGGCGATTGCGCCAGCGTCTTCACGCGCGCCGCGGCCCAAAGGGCAGGGGCAGGATGCCCTGCGCGATCAACACGCCCACCGCCACCACCGCCGCCGCCGCCGCCTGGACCCAGTCCCAGGGCCGGCCCAGCGCGAACAGGATCAGCATGACGTAGAAGGGCGCGGCATTGATGTGCAGCGCCGACAGGCCGATGCCCAGCCGTTCCACCGACATGATCCACATCACCTGGCTGACCCCCAGCGCACCGACGCTGAACAGCAGGATCGCCATCACCTCGGCCCAGCCCCAGGCCTGGAACTGCGGCGCCGGCCCGCCCATGCCCCATTGCGTTCCCGCCGCCAGCGTCATCGCCACCGCCGCCCCGGTCAGCGTCACCGCCGTCCGGCCCAGCGGGCTGACGTTCGGGAATGCCGTCACCGTCAGCCGCGAGCCCAGCGCGAAAGTCACCACCGAGCCCAGGCACAACAGCGCGCCCAGCCCCAGGCTCATGCCGCCTTCGCCCAGGTCCAGCGCCATCACCCCGCCGGCCAGCGACAGCAACAGGCCCAGAACCAGCGCCAGCGTCAGGCGGCGCCCGTCCAGCATCACCTCCAGCGCGATCCCCACCACCGGCAGGGTTGACGAAATCACCGCCGCCGTCACCGCCCCGCCGCGGGCCTGCCCCAGGATCAACAGCCAGGCACCGATGCCGATCAGGCTGCCCACGGCGATGCCCTTCAGCCAGTTCACCCGCAACAAGGGCGCCAGTCCCTCGCGCAGGAACCAGAACGGCACCAGCGCGCCCGCCGCCAGCAGCATCCGCAGCGCCGCCAGCTGGTCGCCCGGCAACAGCGGAATCAGCAGGTCCGCCGCCGGCAGGCCCGCCGCCCAGATCAGCATCGAGGCCATGCAGATCAGGTTGGCGGTCATCAGGCTGGACGGCGCCGGGCGCAGCGGCAGGGGGGCGGAACTGAGTGTCATGCACCCTCTGTCGCATTCTGCGCCGGGCCAGGCTGGCCCCGTGGCGACAGCAAATGTCGTCCTCAGGCCGAAAGCGCCGCGACGATGGCGCCAAAATCGGCGGCCTTCAGGCTGGCGCCGCCGACCAGCGCGCCGTCGACATCGGCGACGGCAAAGATCTCGGCCGCGTTCGACGGCTTGACCGACCCACCGTACAAGAGCCGCATCCCCGCCGCCTCGGCGCCAAAACGCGCGGTCAGTGTCTGGCGGATATGGCCATGCACCTCGCCGATCTCGGCCAGGGTCGGGGTGCGGCCGGTGCCGATCGCCCAGACCGGCTCATAGGCCACGACCGTCGTCGCCGCCGCCGCCCCCTCGGGGATCGAGCCGGCCAGTTGCCGGCCGACCACGTCCAGCGTGGCGCCCGCATCGCGCTCGGCCTCGGTCTCGCCGACGCAGATCACCGCAACCAGCCCGGCCGCCCAGGCCGCCTGCGTCTTGGCCGCCACCTGCGCGTCGGTTTCACCATGATCGGCGCGGCGCTCGGAATGGCCCAGGATGACATGGCTCGCCCCCGCATCCTTCAGCATCGCGGCCGAAATGTCGCCGGTATGGGCGCCCGATTCCCTGGCGTGGCAATCCTGCCCGCCCACCGCCAGCGCCGACCCCTTGGCATTCCAGGCCATCTGCGCCACCAGCGTCGCCGGCGGGCAGAGCAGCATCTCGCATCCGGGGGCGGGGTGCGCGGCCAGCAGCGTCTTTACCTCGGCCAGCGAGGCCGCGGTGCCGTTCATCTTCCAGTTGCCGGCTGCCAGTTTCCGCATCGTCGTCTCCCCCGATTTGTCCTTATCGCCTGCCTAAGCCAGGACAGGCCGCGACGCAATGCGACCGGACGAACCGGCGCCCTCAACGGAACCGGTCCAGGCGTTCGGAACTCCGGCCTTGCCCACTCAGGCGGCCGGGCTGTCCTTGAACTTGATCGATTCGCCGCAGCCGCAGGCCTCGGCCACGTTCGGGTTGCGGAAGGTGAACTTCTGCTCCAGCAGGCTGGTCTCAAAGTCGATCTCGGTGCCGATCAGGAACATCTGCGCCATCGGCGCGATCATCACCCGCGCGCCGTCCTGTTCCACCACCTCGTCCAGCGGGTTCACCTCGGAGACATAATCCATGGTGTATTCCATCCCCGCGCAGCCGCCCTTCTTGACGCCGATCCGCAGGCCCTGACGGCCATCGCGCAGCATCAGGCGGGCGATCTGCCTTGCGGCCGCGGGGGTCAGGGTAACGGCGGCCTTGCCGGGGATGCCGAACATCGCGGGGTCTCCTTTGCCCGATGGGGCTGGTGCAAAGATAAGCGCAGGATGAAGCTTTCTCAAGCCATGCGCGCGGCCTGGCCGCAGCCGCCGCCGGGCCGGCTCTACATGAAGCCCAGTTCCAGCCGCGCCTCGTCGGACATCATGTCCATGCCCCAGGGCGGATCAAAGGTCATGTGGACATCGACCTGCTTTACCCCCGCCAGGGGTTCGACCGCATCGGCCACCCAGCCCGGCATCTCGCCGGCCACCGGACAGCCCGGCGCGGTCAGCGTCATGGTGATATCCACCGCATTCTCCGGGCTGATCTCGATCGTATAGACCAAGCCCAGGTCATAGATGTTGACCGGAATCTCGGGGTCGAACACCGTGCGGCAGGCCTCAACCACGCTGTCATACAGCGGATGATCGGTGCTGGAGGGGGCGATCAGGGGGGCGCCCTCGACATGGTCCTGCATTGGCTTGTCCCGCTCGGTCAGGTTGTTGAGCGATTATATAGGGATTGTCCCCGCCAAGGTCCAGAGCCGAAGGCAACAGGCGTGCGGCATGGCCGGGGAACGAAAACGGGGGCCGTCAGGCCCCCGATGCCGCGTCCGGTCCGGCCGCCGGCGCCCGGCTCAGAACGGAATCTCGTCATCCATGTCCGACCGGCCGCCGCCGCCCCCGGCGCCACCGCCCGAGCCGCCGCCATAGCCGCCACCCGAACCGCCGCGCCCGCCGCCCGAACTGCCGCCCGAACCGCTGCCGTAATCGTCATAGCCGCCGCGGTCGTCCTGCCCGCCGCCGCCACCGCCGCCGTCGCCCCGGCCGCCCAGCAGCGTCAGGTTGCCCGAGAAGGGCCGCAGCACGATTTCAGTGGTATAGCGGTCCTGTCCGGACTGGTCCTGCCATTTGCGGGTCTCCAGCGCGCCCTCGATATAGACCGTGCTGCCCTTGCGCAGATACTGCTCGGCGATCTTGCCCAGCGGCTCGGAAAAGATCGCCACCGAATGCCATTCGGTGCGTTCCTTGCGCTCGCCCGTATTGCGGTCGCGCCAGGTTTCCGAGGTGGCGATGCGCAGGTTCACCACCTTGCCGCCGTTCTGGAAACTGCGCACCTCGGGGTCTCGGCCCAGGTTGCCGATAAGGATCACCTTGTTCACCGAACCCGCCATCACACTCTCCCTGATTCCCGGTCTGTCGCGGGCAGTCTTGCCCGGCTGTGGTTAACGAAAGCTCTACACCGGCCCCCCGGCCTCCGCAACCGGGCGGGGCAGGGGAGCGGGGCAGGGGGGGCGGGCGCTTCGACCACGCCCGCGATTGCAACAGCCCGCCTACGACGGGCCGGCCGCGGCCGCGGGCTGCGATTCCCTACTGGAACACCGGCGGATGTTGCGTATAGTACAGGCAATCCAGCCGCGGTCTGCCGCCGGGGCCGGGTCTTCAATGTTGAACATTCCGGGGCGACCGCCTTTCATGACGCGCCATCCTGTTGTCCACCTGTGCCTTGCGCTGGCCGCCGGCCTGTGTTTCGGCCTGCCGGCCGATGCCGACGGGCTGAACCTGTCCGGCAGCAAGAAGAACCGCAACGCCATCTTCGCCGGCCAGACCGCGCTGCTGGACGGGCGGCTGTCCAAGCAATATTCCGGCTCGGTCAAGCTGACGCCCGGCTACAAGTCGGGCAAGCTGGCCGCCGCATCGCCCGAAGGCGTCCCGAAATACAAGGGCAACTACAAGGGCAAGTATCTCGAGGTCGCCAAGGCCGCGGCGCGCAAGCATGGCGTGCCCGAGGACCTGTTCCTGCGGCTGATCCAGCAGGAAAGCGGCTGGAACCCCGGCGCGGTGTCGAACAAGGGCGCGACCGGGCTGGCGCAGCTGATGCCGGGAACGGCGCGCAAGCTGGGCGTCGACATCAACAACCCGCATGAGAACGTCGAGGGCGGCGCCCGCTATCTGCGGATGATGTATGACAAGTTCGGCAGCTGGAAACTGGCGCTGGCCGCCTATAACGCCGGGCCGGGCGCGGTGGAAAAGCACGGCGGCGTGCCGCCCTATGCCGAAACCAAGGGCTATGTGAAGGCCATCCTGGGCTGACCCCGGCCCCGGGCCGATCTCCGAGCCACTGCTCCTCGTTCGACTTCGTCTCCTCGTCGCGGCGCGCCGTCCGAGGAGGAGACGCAGTCGAACGACGAGGCCCCGATCACTTGGCCCCGATCACTCGGCCCAGATCACTCGGCCGCGACCTTGATCACCGGCTCCATCGTCGCCAGCACCTCCGCCGACAGGTGGCACTTGATCTGGTGCCCGTCGGCCAGCTTCTGCACCGGCGGCATCTCGGTATCGCACAGACCGCCCGGCACCTGCGATTTCCACCGGCAGCGGGTCTGGAACGGGCAGCCCGGCGGCGGGTTCATCGCCGAGGGGATCTCGCCCTCCAGCACGATGCGCTTGCGTTCCACATGCGGGTCGGCGATCGGCACGGCCGACAGCAGCGCCTCGGTATAGGGGTGGTAGGGCGGGGCAAAGACCTGGTCGGTGGTGCCCATCTCGACCACATGGCCCAGGTACATCACCATCACCCGGTCGCTCAGATAGCGCACGATGCTGAGGTCGTGGCTGATGAACAGCAGCGTGGTGCGGTTCTCGCGCTGGATATCCATCAAGAGGTCGGTCACCGCCGCCTGCACGCTGACATCCAGGGCCGAAACCGGCTCGTCCGCCACCACCACCTTGGCGCCGCCGGCAAAGGCGCGGGCGATGCCCACGCGCTGCTTCTGCCCGCCCGACAATTGCCGCGGCATCCGTTCGGCAAAGGCGCGCGGCAGCTTGACCAGGTCCAGCAACTCCAGCATCCGGTTGTGCCGGTCGGCATCGCTGTCGCCCTGGCCAAAGATCTCCAGCGCCCGGATGATCTGCCGCCCCACGGTCATCGAGGGGTTCAGCGTGTCGAACGGGTTCTGGAACACCATCTGCACCTGGGCGATGGTGTCGGTGTTGCGCTTTTCGATCGGGGTCGACTGCACGTTCTCGTCGAACAGCATGATATGCCCCGAGGTCGCCGTCTCCAGCCCCATCAGCACCTTGGCAAAGGTCGACTTGCCGCAGCCGGATTCGCCGACGATGGCAAGCGTCTCGCCCTCGCGCGCCTCGAAGGACAGGGTCTCGTTGGCCTTGACCACCTTGGTGGTGCCACCGCCAAAGGCGCCGGTCGAGACCGAGTAGTATTTCTTCAGGTCCTCCATCTTCAGGACGACCTCTCCCATCGGCAGCTTTTCCTTGGCGACGCGGGCGGCGGGCGGGGCCTCCCAGTCGATTTCCGTCCATTTCAGGCAGCGGCTGGCGTGGCGGTCGCCGGGCACCGGGTCCATGGCGATATCGCGCGCGTCGCAGCGGCCGGCCTCGAAATAATCGCAGCGCGGGCCAAAGTTGCAACCGGGCGGGCGTTCGTGCGGCAGGGGAAAGTTGCCGCGGATCGAGATCAGCGGGCGGGCGTTCTTGTCGGCGCCGGGCAGCGGGATCGAGCGGAACAGCGCCTGGGTATAGGGGTGGCGCATCTCGGTGAAGACCTGCTCGACATTGCCGGTTTCCACCGCCTCGCCGGAATACATCACGCAAAGCCGGTCGCAGACGTCCAGCACCAGGCCGAGGTTGTGGCTGATGAACAGCATCGAGGTGCCGTATTTTTCACCCAATGCCTTGACCAGGTCGACGATCCCCGCCTCGACCGTCACATCCAGCGCCGTGGTCGGTTCGTCCAGGATCAGGAGCGCGGGCTTGGACATCAGCGCCATGGCGATGACGATGCGCTGCTGCTGGCCGCCCGAGAGCTGATGCGGATAGGCGTTGATGATGCGGTCGGGGTCGGGCAGGCGCACATCGGCGACGATCTGCCGGGCCAGCGCCCAGGCGTCCTGTTTCGACATGCCCTGGTGGATCATCGGCACTTCGGCCAGTTGCGCGCCGATCTTCATCGCCGGGTTCAGGCTGGCCATCGGCTCCTGGTAGATCATGGCGATCTCCGATCCGCGCAGGTGGCGCAGCTCTTCCTCGCTCATCGTGGTCAGGTCGCGGCCCTTGAAGCGGATCGCGCCGCCGGTGATGCGGCCGGTCTTGCCCAGGTCGCGCATCACGCCCAAGGCCACGGTCGATTTGCCGCAGCCGGATTCGCCCACCAGCCCCATCGCCTCGCCCGGCATCACCGTGCAGGAAAAGTCCATCACCGCCGGGATTTCGCGGGCGCGGGTAAAGAACGAGATCGAGAGGTTCTCGATTTCCAGGATCGGTTTCGACGGGTCCCAGTTGTCCATTGTCGTCTCCTCGTGGCGGGCGGAAGACCGGGGGCCAGCCCCCGGGCCCCCGGAGTATTTCAGTCCAAGATGAAGGGCCGCGCGGGCATCAGTCCTTGAGGCTTTCTTCGCGCAGGCCGTCGGCCAGCAGGTTCAGGCCCAGAACCAGGCTCATCAGGGCCAGGGCGGGGACCACGGCGGGGTGCAGGTAGACCGACAGCAGCCGGCGCCCGTCGTTGATGGTCGAGCCCCAATCGGGGGATTCCGGGCTGACGCCAAGGCCGAAGAAGCCCAGCGTGCCGAGGAGGATGGTGGTATAGCCGATCCGCAGGCAGAAATCGACGATCAGCGGCCCGCGCGCATTGGGCAGGATTTCCCACAGCATGATGTACCAGGGGCTTTCGCCGCGGGTCTGGCCCGCCGCCACGTAGTCGCGCGCCTTGATGTCCATCACCAGGCCGCGGACGATGCGGAACACGCCGGGCGAGTTGACGAAGACCACCGAGACGAAGACGTTCAGCAGGTTGGGGTCCATCGAGAAGACCGGGCTGCCGATGAGGTATTTCAGCGGGTCCATGTTGAAGGCCAGCCCCGAATAGGCCCAGAGACCCAGCGCCAGGGTGATGGCCACCAGCAGGTTGCGCCGTGGCGGATTGGTGCGGAAGCGCGAGTTGAACAGCACCACGAAGAAGATGATCGGGAACACGAACAGGACGGCCGCGAAATACATCGGGATGCCGGTCTGCACGATCTCGGGGGTGACCAGCAGGTAGAACAGCAGGATCACCGGGAAGGCCAGCACCAGGTTGGCCAGAAAGCTGAGCAGCGTGTCCAGCTTGCCGCCGAAATAGCCGGCCGGCAGGCCCAGCGTGATGCCCACCATGAAGGCGAATATCGTCGCCGCCGGCGCGATCTGCAGCACCATCCGCGACCCCATCACCATGCGCGAGAACACGTCGCGCGCCCGGCTGTCGCCGCCGAACAGGTAATAGGGATAAAGATCGTCGGCCCCGCTTGTCAGCGGCGATCCGGGGGCGGCATTCTTCAGCCCCGACAGCTGGGCCAGCGGGTCATGGGTGATGATCAGGTCGGCGAAAAGGGCGGTGAACACCCAGAACAGCACGATCCACAGGCCGAACAGGCCCACCGTGCTGTCCATCAGCTTGCCGTAAAGGCCAAGATGGCGCTTGTAGCGGATCGACAGCGCGAAGGTCACCACCAGCGCCAGCCAGACCGGCCAGAACTGGGCGAATGCACGGCCGAGGATCGACAGCCAGGTCAGGTCTTCCATCGTTCTCTCCTCAGGCCAGCCGGATGCGCGGGTTCAGGAACACATAGCCGATGTCCGAGATCAGCTGCGTCACCAGCACGACCAGAACGGCCACCACCGAACAGGCCAGAAGCATGTTGATGTCGTTGTTGCCGGCGGCCTGCACCAGCGTCCAGCCAAAGCCCTTGTAGTTGAACAGGGTCTCGACGATGACGACGCCGTTCAGGAGCCAGGGAAACTGCAGCATGATCACCGTAAAGGGCGCGATCAGCGCGTTTCTCAGCGCGTGTTTCAGCACCACGTCGCGGAACCGCACCCCCTTCAGCCGGGCGGTGCGGATATATTGCTGGGTCATCACCTCGGTCATCGAGGCCCGCGTCATCCGCGCGATATAGCCGATGCCGTATAGCGCGATGGTGATCACCGGCAGGCCGAAATTCCAGAAGGTGATGTTGTCCATGGCGCTGGTGGCGGTGCCCTGGAACAGGGTCTTGCCCTCGATCAGGCCCCAGTTGGCCAGGATCGGCGACAGGCCGGCGGTGGCACTGGCGAAAAGCGCGATGAAGATGACGCCCGAGACATATTCCGGCGTCGCCGTCGTGGCGATGGCAAAGGTCGACAGCACGCGGTCGGTGCGGCTGCCCTCGCGCATCCCCGCCAGCACCCCCAGCAAGAGCGAGGCCGGCACCATCACGATCATCACCCAGAGCATCAGCCAGCCGGTATGCACCAGGCTGCGGCCCAGGATCTCGGCCACCGGCTTCTTGAACACGGTCGACCAGCCCCATTCGCCCTGCAGGATGCCGCAGAACCGCGGCGCGGTCTCGGCGGTCAGGCCATTGCCGATGCAGCGGCCGCGGATCTCGCCGTCGACCTCGCGGGTCCAGCCGGGCAGAAGGCCCAGCCACTGGCCATAGCGCGACACCACCGGCTCGGAAAAGCCGTTGTTCTCCAGCCAGCTGGCCACCGCATCATCGGCCATCCGCACCGACCCTTCGGATTTCGCCAGCTTTTCCAGGTTGGGCGGCAGGTTGGTCAGATAAAAGACGATGAATGTCAGCGCGATGGCCGTCAGGATCATCACCCCAAGACGGCGGAGGATGAATGCAAGCATGACTTGTCCTTTCCCTGGGCGCGCGCGGCGACGGGGTCAGCAGGACCGGCTGGGCCGGAGGGGCGAAACGGGCAGGGGAGGGGCGGTTGCCCCTCCCCCTTGGTCCGGTCTGCGGATCAGGCGGCGATCCACCACTTGTAGTGGTGATGCTCGAACGTGGCGTGCATGTCGGCGCCATGCACCTTGGGGTCGACGTGGCGATAGAGCGACCGCCAGTAGGGCTGAACCATCACGCCCTGTTCCTGCATGATCTGCTCGACCCGCTCCATCAGCTTGGACCGTTCGGCCGCATCGGCAACCGACATGGCCTTGCCCAGCAACTCGTCGAACTCGGCATTCGCCATGGCGGTCTCGTTCCAGGCCTCGCCGGTCCGGTAGGCCAGCGCCAGGACCTGCACACCCAGGGGACGCATGTTCCACTCGGTGGCCGAGAACGGATACTTGGTCCAGTCGTTCCAGAAGGTCGAGCCGGGCATGACCGTCCGCTTGATCTTGACACCGGCATCGCGCAGCTGCGCGGCGACGGCGTCACAGGTGGCGGCCTGCCAGGCATCGTCGATCGAGATCAGCTCGAACTCGGTGTCGCCCTTGCCGGCGGCATCCAGCTCGGCCTTGCCGGCGGCCGGGTCGGCGACCAGCGGCGGCAGCGCGAAATACTCCGGGTGGATCAGGCAGACATGGTGGTTTTCCGCCAGCGTCCCCAGGTTGGAATATCCCAGCTCCAGCACCACCTTGTTGTCGACGCACTTGATCAGCGCGTTGCGAACGGCGGGGTCCTTGTAATCCTCGGCGTCCTGGTTGAAGCGCACCGCCAGCGTGGCCGAGGTCACCGCTTCCGACTTGCTCCAGCCCAGGCCGTCCAGCACTTCGATGAACTCGCCGGTCGACTGGTAGGTGGCGTCGATCTCGCCCGAACCGGCAGCGGCCACGGCAGCGGCCGGATCGGTGCCCAGGTCGATATATTCGATGCGGTCCAGGTAGGGGCCGCCATAGACATCGGTGCCCCACCAGGCGTGATCGGCGTTCTTGGCCAGCACCTGCTTGACGCCGACCTCGTTGGTTTCCGGCAGGTAGGGGCCGGTCCCGATCGGGTTGGTCGAGGGGTCGCCATTGTCATAGGACGAATGCACCACCGCCGCCGGATAGTCGGCCATGCCGGCGATGATGGTGATGTCCGGGGCGTTCAGCTTCAGCTTGACGGTGGTCGCGTCGACCACGGTGATCGCGCCTTCGGCAACCGTCTTGGTCTCGGCATTCATCAGCGCCGCCATGCGGCCGGCCATCGAGTTGCCCTCGACATTGCCATCGCACCAGCGGGTGATGTTGTTGGCCACGTCATCGGCGGTGAAATCGTCGCCGTTGTTCCATTTCACGCCCGCGCGCACCTTCAGGGTGTATTCGCTGGCGTCCTCGTTGGCTTCCCACGATTCCAGCAGCATGCCGCGGATCGAGCCGTCGTTGTTGTATTCGACCATGTATTCCAGCCAGCCGCGGGTAAAGTTGGCGATCTGGCTCCAGTCGGCGGTGCGCGGGTCTTTCAGGCCCTTGGTTTCCATTTCCATGCGCAGGGTGCCGCCGGGGGTCGGGGTGTCCTGGGCCAGCGCCGGCGCGTCCAGGCCGAGCAGCCCGTAGGCCGCCGCGGCGGAAACGCCCAGCGCGGTCGAGCGCGCCAGGAACTCGCGGCGGCTCAGGCTGCCGGCGCGGACTTCCGCGGCATACATCCGTGCCGCGGGGTGCAGGCTCTGGATGAAGGTGGAATCTTTCATTATCTCGGTCTCCCTGTCAGTGGTCCGGTTGTCGGCATCGCGCCATTCCGCACGCGGGAAGAAAGGCAATAGTCCGGGCGCGCCAGCGCCTGGCTCCGGTCTGCGCCGGTCCTGCATCCCCACGTTCACGACATTTGCGCATGGAAACCGCCATGCCGTCAATGTCGGAGACAGACGCCTTGTGTGGCAAAACCGACATGCCTTTCGGTGCAGGCCCCCTTCCTGTCGGTTTTTGACCGCATGGTCAACCCAAAGCGGTTCAAACCCGTGCAGGAAACGGGAAATTCTTCGCCATGGATGCAGGATTTCTTGGGCCGGACTGTTCTGTTTGCGACACGCCGCCAACGTCGCGGCGGCCCAATCCGCACGCCTCAGGGCGCGCGGCGAAAGGCGCTGGGCGAACGTCCGGTCAGGTGCTGGAAGGCGCGGGTGAAATAGGCGGCCGAGTTGAAGCCCAACTCCGACGCGATCCGGCCCACCGGAATCCGCGTCTCCGCCAGCAGCTTGCGGGCCTCGAAGATGCGCCGGTCCTGCAACAGCGCGCTGGCGGGGCGGCCGCAGGCGGCATTGCAGCAGCGCGTCAGATGGGTCGGCGTCACGCCCAGCGCGGCGGCGAAATCCGCCACCCCCATGCCGCTGCGGAAATCCCGCTCCAAAAGCGCGGTATACCGCGCCACCAGCCGCCGGGTCGCGTCGGGCTTGGGCATCTCGGCTTCCGACTTCTTGGCCTGCCGTTCCAGCCAGACCCCCAAGAGCCCCAGATAATGCCGCGTCGCCCGGTCATGCGCCGGCGTGTCGCTATCCATCTCGCGCCCGATCATGTCCAGCAGCACGTTCAGCTCCTGCTGGGCATGCACCTCGCGGATGCGCAGGTGCAACGGCACCTTGGGCAGGGTCACGTCGCAGCCGCGGCCAAAGAATACCGCGGTGCCAAAGACCTGCGGCCCGGCCTCGAACCCGTGCATCACCCCCGGCGGAATGAAGACGGCATTATGCGCGGTATAGCCCCGCGTCACGCCCTGCAGCGTGATGCGGCCCTGTCCCTTGGTGAACCACAGAAAGCACGGCTCGCTCAGCGACCGCATCGCCTCGACGCGCCAGCGCCCGGCGGCTGCAAGCCGGGGAATCGCCATCAGGCGCAATTCGGAAACGGTCGAAAGATCTTGCATCTTCTGCGGGAATCCATCTCTGCGAAAACAGGGGCCGGGATAGGGGCCGGGGCCGGTTTCAGCCTAGCCACCCCTGATCACAGGACCAAAGCAAAAATTGGGCAATCCGCCAGACTTGTCCACAGGGGGGGCGGAAAGCTGTGCATAACCCTGTGGATCGGCGGATCTTCGCTGCCCCCCGCCGCCGCCGCAGCAGCAGCCGCCGTCAGGGCAGGGCGATCTCGCGCCAGCCCGCCCGCATCCGGCTGCGAAACCAGGTCCGCTGCCGCTTGGCATATTGCCGGCTGGCCAGTTGCGCCGCCGCGACCGCCGCTTCCCGTGACATCTCGCCGCGCAGATGCGCGATCAGTTCCGGCGCCCCGATCGCCCGGGCCGAGGGTCGGGCCGGGTCCCAATACGGCAGTTCGGCCCGCGCCTCCTCCAGCGCGCCCTCGGCCATCATCTGCCCGAACCGCTGGTCGATACGCCGGTTCAACCAGTCGACCTCCGGCCGCAGCACCAGCGCCTCCGCCCGCGCCAGCGGCAACACCGGCGCACCCGTCGCGGCCTGCCAGTCGGCCAGCCCCCGCCCGGTGGCACGCAAGACCTCCCAGGCCCGCTGCACCCGTGCCGGATTGGCCAGGTCGATCCGCGCCGCCGTCGCCGGGTCCAGCCCGGCCACCATCGCGGCAAAATCACCGCGCCGCAGCGCGTCGGCCTCGGCCCGCACCCCGGCCGGCACCGGCGGCACCTCCGCCAGCCCCTCGACCAGCGCCATGAAATAGAGCCCCGTGCCGCCCACGATCACCACCGGCCGGTCCAGGAACGCCCGCACCGCCCGCAGCCAGTGGCCGACCGACCAGGCCCCGTCGCGCGCCACATGGCCATAAAGGGCATGCGGCGCCACCGCCTCATCCCCCACCGATGGCCGCGCCGTCAGCACCCGCCAGCAGCCATAGACCTGCAAGGCATCGGCATTCACCACCACCCGCCCGTCGCGCGCCGCCAGTTCCAGCGCCAGCCCAGACTTGCCGCTGGCCGTCGGCCCGGCGATCAGCACCGGCGCCTCGCGCGAAATTCCTTGCAGCACCCGGACTTTCCCTTCGTCAAATATCCCACGGGGGCAGGCGAAGGCCCGCCTTCGCCCGCGGGGGTGTGAAACCCCCGTCCGCCGGCGGTTCACCGGTTGAACCCGCCGCCGTTTTCCCGCATTTTGCGTCCCAATCCAAGAGACCAGCGAAATACGGGGAAAGCCGATGTCCGCAGCCACCGCCGATGGCGTGAAATACAAACGTGTCATGCTGAAGATCTCGGGCGAGGCGCTGATGGGCGACCAGGGCTTCGGCCTGAACCCGCCCACCGTCCAGCGCATCGCCCAAGAGGTGAAATCGGTCCACGACCTCGGCGTGGAAATCTGCATGGTGATCGGCGGCGGCAACATCTTCCGCGGGCTCGCCGGCTCGGCGCAGGGGATGGAACGGACCACCGCCGATTACATGGGCATGCTGGCCACGGTGATGAACGCCCTGGCGATGCAATCGGCGCTGGAACAGATCGGCGTCTTCACCCGGGTGATCTCGGCCATCCCGATGGATCAGGTCTGCGAACCCTACATCCGCCGCCGTGCCGTCCGCCACCTGGAAAAGAAGCGGGTCTGCATCTTCGCCGCCGGCACCGGCAACCCCTATTTCACCACCGATACCGCCGCGACCCTGCGCGCCAACGAAATGGGCTGCGAGGCGGTGTTCAAGGGCACCAAGGTCGACGGCGTCTACGACAAGGACCCCAAGAAACACCCCGATGCAAAGCGTTATGACCACGTCACCTATGACGAGACGCTGGAGCGGCACCTCGGCGTGATGGATGCCACCGCCATCGCGCTGGCCCGCGACAACCGCCTGCCGATCATCGTCTTCTCGCTCGACGAACCCGGCGGCTTCCGCGGCATCCTCGCCGGCAAGGGCACCTACACCACGGTCAGCGAATGAAACTTGCCGCGGCCCTGCTGGCGCTGGCGGCCACGCCGGCCTGCGCCGATCCGCTGGTCGATTTCCTGGCCGGGCAGGGCTGCACCATCGGCCCCGAAAGCCGGGCGGCGGCCCTTGCGGCGGGCTTCGACGCCGCCGCTATCGACGCCCTTATCGCCGAAACGCTGGCCGATGGCCGCGCCAGCCAGCAGCGCGACTATGTGCTGCTGGACGCCGCCACCTGCACCATCCGCCTGCCCGACATCGCCAGCCCCTACACGGTCAATTCCCCGGAAATCCGGGCGATCACCAGCGCCATCGACGCCTTTGCCGCCGAGGGCGAGCCAGGATGCTTCCTGCAAGATGCCACCCAGGCCTTCGACCGCATGAAGGGCGGCGCGCGGGGCGCGGGCTTCGACAGCTACATGGCCTTTCTTGGTGCCGGGCTCGTCGCGGGCGACCTGGCCTTCTACAAACCCAGCCCGTTGCAGACCCCGGTCTCGCTCCAGGTGATCTCGGGCGATTGCGCGCAGGTGCCCAATATCGAGGCCATCCGCCGCAGCCATGCCTTCATCGCGCAGGGTTTCGGCGATTATATCCGCCTCAAGGGGGCCGAAACCCTTTGCGGCGAAGAGGACTGGTCGCAGGGCGCGATGGATTTCGCGGTGACCGTGCAGGGCGCCGATCCGGCCGCCGACCCCGCCACCCAGCCAGAAATCAATGCCTGGCTCTGGTTCGAATACGACCTGATCGCCATGGCCGCCGGCTGGCGCCTTGGCATGACCGGCACCGAAAAGGGCATAGCCCGCCCGCCGCTTTGCCACTATCCCGCCGGGGGCTGACCCGCCCACGCCTATACAGGCCCATCACTATACAGGCCCGTCACCAGCCGTTATATCGGGGCAACCAAAAGACGGAATACAGACCCATGTCCGACGATTTCGAACTCGACACCGATGACCTGACCCGCCGCATGGAAGGCGCGCTTTCCAGCCTGCGCACCGAATTCGCCAGCCTGCGCACCGGCCGCGCCTCCGGCTCCATGCTGGAACCGATCCATGTCGAGGCCTATGGCCAGATGACGCCGATCAACCAGCTTGGCACCGTGAACGTGCCGGAACCGCGCATGGTGACGATCAACGTCTGGGACAAGGGCATGGTCGGCAAGGTGGAAAAGGCGATCCGCGAATCCGGCCTCGGCATCAACCCGCAGCTCAACGGCACCATCATCATGCTGCCGATCCCCGAGCTGAACGAGGAACGCCGCCGCGAGCTGACCAAGGTCGCCGGCCAATATGCCGAACACGCCCGCGTCGCCATCCGCAACCTGCGCCGCGACGGCATGGACCAGATCAAGAAGGCCAAGTCGGGCAGCCTGTCGGAAGACGACGCCAAGTTCTGGGAATCCGAAGTGCAGGACATGACCGACAAGTACATCAAGCTTGTCGACCAGACGCTGGAAGGCAAGCAGCACGAAATCATGCAGGTCTAGGGCAGGGCCCCCGGCATGACCGCCCCCGCCCGCGCCGCCGTCCAGGCGTCCCATGTCGCCATCATCATGGATGGCAACGGCCGCTGGGCCACGCAAAAGGGCTGGCCGCGGCTGGTCGGCCACCGCAAGGGCGCCGAACGGGTCAAGGAAATCGTCCGCTGCGCCCCCGACCTAGGCATCGAATGGCTGACGCTCTATGCCTTCTCGACCGAGAACTGGAAGCGCAGCACCGAGGAAGTGCTGGGCCTGATGGCGATCTTCGCCCGCTACATCCAGCGCGAGGCCGAAAGGCTGGCGGCCGAGGGCGTGCGCATGCGCTTCATCGGCGACCGCTCGCGGCTCGACCCGAAACTGCAACGGCTGATGTCGGGGATCGAGGCCAAGACCGCGCATCTGTCGCGGCTGAACCTGACCGTCGCCATCAACTACGGCGGCCGGGACGAGATCCTGCGCGCCGCCCGCCGCGTCGCCTGCGAGGCCGCCGCCGGCAGTTTCGACCCCGCCGACCTGACCGATGCGGCCTTTTCCGCCCGGCTCGACACCGGCGGCCTGCCTGACCCCGACCTGGTGATCCGCACCAGCGGCGAGACCCGCACCTCGAATTTCCTGCCCTGGCAGGCGGCCTATGCCGAATACGAATTCACCGAAACGCTCTGGCCCGACTTCTCTCCGGCCGAGCTGGGCAGCATCCTGGCGCGCTATTCCAACCGCGACCGCCGGTTCGGGGGCGTAAGGGCATGAGTGATCCACAACCCGCCGCCGGACGCTGGTCCGACCTTGCGCCGCGCATCCTCTCGGCCCTGGTCATGGTCGGGGTCGGCGGGGTGGCGATCTGGCAGGGCGGCCTGGCCCTTGCCGCGCTGGCCGTCGTTGCAACCGGCCTGATGTTCTGGGAACTGGCGCGGATGACCCGCGGCGAGGGGCACGACGCCTCGATCCTGCTCGGCGCACTTGCGGCCGCCGTGCTGGCGCTGAACATCTGGGTGCCGCAGCCCTGGGTGCTGCCGCTCCTCTTGCTGCCCGTGCTGATCGGGGTCATGGCGCCCCGCCGCGATACGCTGGTCTTCGCGCTTTATGCCCTGGTGATCCTGGCCACCGGCTGGGCCCTGGTGGCGCTGCGGCAATCCGCCGGGCTGGTGCCGGTCCTCTGGCTCCTTGCCGTCGTCATCGTCTCGGATGTCATGGGCTATTTCGCCGGCCGCATCCTTGGCGGGCCGAAATTCTGGCCGCGCGTCAGCCCGAAGAAGACCTGGTCCGGCACCGCAGCCGGCTGGGTCGGGGCCATGCTGGTCGGGGCCGTCTTCCACCTGGCGGGGCAGGGCAGCGCCGCGCTGCTCTGGTCTCGCCGCTGGTGGCCTTTGCCGGCCAGATGGGCGACATCGCCGAAAGCGCGATCAAGCGCCGCGCCGGCATCAAGGACAGCTCGAACCCGGATCCTCGGCCATGGCGGGCTGATGGACCGCTTCGACGCCCTGGCCTTTGCCGCGATCCTGACCGCGATCCTCTTGCCGGCGCTGGGGCTGTTCCCCCTGGCCGGGGGCTAGGCGATGCGCCGCATCTCGATCTTTGGCGCCACCGGATCGGTGGGGGAACAGACCGTCGAGCTGATCCAGCGCGCCGGCGGCCCCTCGGCCTTTCGCACCATCGCCCTGACCGGCGGCCGCAACATCGCCCGGCTGGCCGCCCAGGCCCGTGCGTTGCGGGCCGAACTGGCGGTCTGCGCCGATCCCGCCGACCTGGCCGACCTGCGTGCCGCGCTGGCCGGCACCGGAACCGAAACCGCCGCCGGCGCCGCCGCCATCGCCGAGGCCGCCGACCGCCCCGCCGACTGGGTGATGTCGGCCATCGTCGGTGCCGCCGGCCTCGTCCCCGGCCTGCGCGCCCTGTCGCACGGCACCACGCTGGCGCTGGCCAACAAGGAATCGCTCGTCACCGCCGGGCCGCTCCTGATGGCCACCGCCGCCCGCCATGGCGCCCGCATCCTGCCGGTCGACAGCGAACATTCCGCCATCTTCCAGGCGCTGCGCGGAGAGGACACCGCCGCCGTCGACCGCATCATCCTGACCGCCTCGGGCGGGGCCTTGCGCGACTGGCCGCTGGAAAAACTGGCCGGCGCCAGCGTCGCCGACGCGCTGGCCCATCCCAACTGGGCCATGGGGCAGCGCATCACCATCGATTCCGCCTCGATGTTCAACAAGGCGCTCGAGGTCATCGAGACCCGCGAATTCTTTGCCGTCGACCCCGACCGGATCGAGGTGATCATCCACCCCGAATCCATCATCCATTCCATGGTCGGCTTTGCCGATGGCGCCATCATGGCCCATCTGGGCAGCCCCGACATGCGCCACCCGATCGGATATGCGCTGAACTGGCCCGACCGCGCGCCGCTGCCGGTGGAACGGCTCGACCTGGCCCGGCTGGCTCGGCTGACCTTCCGCGCCCCCGATCTCGACCGCTACCCCGCGCTGCGCCTCTGCCGCGAGGTGATGGCGATCCACGGCCTCGCCGGCGCGGCCTTCAACGCCGCCAAGGAGGTGGCGCTGGACCGGTTCCTGGCCGGCCAGATCGGCTTTCTTGACATGTCGGCGCTGGTCGAGACCACGCTCGACCGGCTTTCGGCCGCGAACGGCCTTGGAAAAGACGCATCCACCCTTGAGGATGTGCTTGCGATGGACCATCTGGCAAGAACAAGGGCGGGCGAAACCGCCGCGAGCATGAGGAAGACGGCATGACCGAGGTTTTTGCGACGCTGGGCGGCACGGTCTGGGCCGTGTTCTTCTTTGTCATCGCCCTGTCGATCATCGTCTTCATCCATGAATACGGCCATTACATCGTCGGCCGCTGGACCGGCATCCATGCCGAGGTCTTCTCCATCGGCTTCGGCAAGCCGCTGATCAGCCGCACCGACCGGCGCGGCACCAGATGGCAGATCGCCGCCATTCCCTTTGGCGGCTACGTGAAATTCCTGGGCGACGCCAATGCCGCATCGGTCGGCAGCACCGACACCCCCGGCCTTTCGGCCGAGGAACGCCGTCACACCATGGCCGGCGCGCCGCTCTGGGCGCGTGCCGCCACCGTCGCCGCCGGCCCGGTGGCCAATTTCATCCTGACCTTCCTGGTGCTGGCCGCGATGATGCTGATCTTCGGCATCGCCGATGGCCGGCCGACCGTGGGCAAGGTGACGCCGACGCCCTGGCAGGGCGAAACCGTGCAGACCGGCGATGTCGTCGTCGCGCTGAACGGCTCCGAGATCGCCGATTACGACGGGTTCGGCGATGTGCTGGAAAACCTGCCGCGCACGCCCTCGATCGCCTGGACCGTGCTGCGCGACGGGCAGGAAATCACCTTCGACGGCCCGCATCCGCAGCCTGCGCTGGTGGGGTCGGTCACGGTGAAATCGGCCGCGGTCGACGCCGGCCTGCAGGCGGGCGACGTGATCACCCGTGCCGGCGGCCGCGACCTCGTCACCTTTGCCGACCTTCAGGACGTGGTGTTCAACTCCGGGGGGCAGCCGGTGCCGCTGACCATCTGGCGCGGCGGCCAGACCTTTGACCTGACGCTGACCCCGCGCCAGCGCGACCTGCCGACCCAGGATGGCGGCTTCGAGACCAAGTGGCTGATGGGCCTGACCTCCGGCCTGGTCTTCGACCCCGCCACCCGCAAGGCCGGCCTGGGCGAGACCATGACCGGCGCCGCCGCGCAGATGTGGGGCATGACCACCACCACCTTTTCCGGCCTCTACCACATGATCGCCGGCCGCATCTCGACTTGCAACATGTCGGGCGTGGTCGGCATGGCCGAGACCATGGGCGATGCCGCCATCGCCGGGCCGGAAACCTATTTCACCATGCTGGCGGTGCTGTCGCTGGGGATCGGCCTGCTGAACCTCTTTCCCATTCCGGTGCTGGACGGTGGCCACCTGGTCTTTCACGCCTATGAGGCGGTGACCGGCCGCCCGCCGTCCGAGGCGGCGCTGGGCCGGATGATGTCGGTCGGGCTGACGCTGCTTTTGGGGCTGATGGCCTTTGCGCTGGTGCAGGATTTCTTCTGCGTCTGACCGATCCGCCCGCAATCCTGTCCCGCCCATAATTTGCCTTAGTCCTGCCATGTTCGGGGGCTATCCCCGAACCACACGACCAAGGACCGATGCCATGCAACTCGTTCAGAAAACCTTTCCTGGCCTCACCATGCTGGTAAACCTGAACTTCGACCGCCTGTTCACGGTCGGCACGGTGATCGTCGGCCTGCTGGCCGGCGCCTATCTCGGCACCGCCATCGTCGGCCAATAGGGCCGCGCGCCCCGGCGCCCGCATTCGCATGCACCGCACAGACCGGGTGCGCGCCCATGGCGCGGCCGCCTTTGGCGATGCAGGGGTGATGCGTCCGGAATACCATATCTGGCAAACTTATCCACAGTGACCGCAGCCTTTTGACAAGGCCCGGCTTTCCCGCTAACCAGTCCAGAACGACGAAAACGGCGGGGCCTAGCGATGCGTGACACTTCCAACAGCAGCCGGAACCGGCCCGCCGCCAGCCCCGCCCGCCGTTCTGCCCGCGCCCGCCTGCTGGCCGCTGCCGTTTTCCTTGGCGCCGCAGGCGCTTCGGCGCCGTTCCTCACCCCGGCCACCGCCCAGGTCTTTGCCTTTTCCTCGGTCCGGATCGAGGGCAACGAGCGTGTCGACAACGCCACCATCCTCTCCTACGCGGGAATCGCCCGCGGGCAGGAGATCAGCGCCGGCGGCCTGAACGACGCCTATCAGCGCCTGTCCCGCTCGGGCCTGTTCGAGACGGTCGAACTGGTGCCGCAGGGCTCGACCTTGGTGATCAAGGTCACCGAATACCCCTTCGTCAACATCATCAACTTCGAGGGCAACCGCGCGCTCAAGGACGAGGAGCTGGCGACGATCATCCAGTCGCAGTCGCGCAAGGTCTATTCGCCCTCGCTGGCCGAATCCGACGCCGCCGCCATTGCCGAGGTCTATCGCGTCAAGGGCCGGCTGGCCGCCACCGTCACCCCCAAGGTGATCCGCCGCTCGGGCAACCGGGTCGACCTGGTGTTCGAGGTCACCGAAGGCAAGGTGGTCGAGGTCGAACGCCTGTCCTTCGTCGGCAACCGCGCCTTCTCGGACCGCCGCCTGCGCCAGGTGCTGCAGACCAAGCAGGCCGGCTTCCTGCGCGCCCTGATCCAGCGCGACACCTTCGTGGCCGAACGGCTCGAGGTCGACAAGCAGGTGCTGACCGACTTCTACCGCTCGCGCGGCTACATCGATTTCCAGGTCACCGACGCCAGCGCCGAAACCTCGCGCGAACGCGACGCCAGCTTCGTCACCTTCACCCTGCGTGAAGGCCTGCCCTACACCATCGGCACCACCACCACCGTCTCCGAGGTCGAGGGCATCGACGCCGCCGAATTCGACGCGATCAAGAAACTGCGCACCGGCCAGACCTACAACCCCGCGCTGATCGAGAACACCATCGCCCGGATGGAGGCGCTGGCCCTGAAAAAGGGCCTGAACTTCGTCCGCATCGACCCGCGCATCACCCGCGACGACCGCAACCAGGCCGTCGACATCGAATTCGCCATCGTCAAGGGCCAGCGCGTCTTTGTCGAACGCATCGACATCGAGGGCAACGCGACCACGCTTGACCAGGTGGTGCGCCGCCAGTTCCGCACCGTCGAAGGCGACCCCTTCAACCCGCGCGAGATCCGCCAGTCGGCCGAACGCATCCGCGCCCTGGGCTTCTTTGCCGATGCCAAGGTCGACGCCCAGCAGGGCTCCAGCCCCGATCAGGTCGTGGTCAATGTCGACGTGGAAGAACAGCCCACCGGCTCGCTGAACTTCGGCCTCAGCTATTCGGTCTCCTCCGGCACCGGCTTCAACGTCTCGTTCTCGGAATCGAACTTCCTGGGCCGCGGGCAGGCGCTGTCGGTCAGCCTGGCCAATACGTCCGACACGCAGAACTCGTCCTTCTCCTTCACCGAACCGGCGCTCCTGGGCCGCGACCTGTCGTTCAACGTCAACGGGTTCTACAAGACCTCCGACAACGACAACGCGCTCTACAAGACCCGCAACATCGGCTTTGGCTTCGGCATCGGCTTCCCGGTGGGCGAACAGTCGCGGCTGGGCCTGCGCTACCGGATCTCGGAAGACAAGCTCTACGACTACGACCCCGACATCTCGGTGGTGCCCCGGTCCTCGATCATCGACGCCGAAGAGGCGCAGGGCGCGCTGATCACCAGCGCCATCGGCTACAGCTACGAATTCGACAACCGCATCACCGGCCTCAGCCCCAATTCCAGCTTCCTGTTCCGCTTTGGCCAGGACATCGCGGGCCTGGGCGGCGATACCAAATACATCTCGACCACCGCCCTTGCCGTGGCCGAACGCAAGGTCTTCAACGAGGAAGTGACCGTCCGCGCCATCTTCGAGGGCGGCTACCTGTCGTCCTTCGGCGGCTATGAGACGCGCTCGACCGAACGCTTCTTCGGCAATGGCAAGATCCGCGGCTTCGAGCCCAACGGCATCGGTCCGCGCAACGGCAACGACATCAACGGCGACGCCCTGGGCGGCAACGCCTTTGTCGCCGCCCGGTTCGAGGCCGACTTCCCGCTGGGCCTGCCCGAGGAATACGGCATCACCGGCGGCGCCTTCATGGACGTGGGCTCGGTCTGGTCGCTGGACAACACCTACACCGACACGGTGGACGACGGCTTCAATCCCCGCGTCGCCGTCGGCGTCTCGCTCCTGTGGGAAACGCCGCTGGGGCCGTTGCGGTTCAACTTCTCCAAGGCCGTGGTCAAGGAAGACTATGACAAGGAGCAGAGCTTCGACCTTACGGTTTCGACCCGGTTCTGAGACCGCCGCGATGCCGCGCCCGGTGCCGGCCCTGCTGATCGGTCTTGCCGGGCTTTGCCTGGCCTTCGGCCCGGCCCTCGCGCAGGATCCGCCGGCGCAGGACCAGCCGGCGCAGGACCTGCCGGCGGGGCAGGGCAGCCGCCCCCGAGGCGCCGGCAAGCCCGCCCGTGACCGCGCATCCCCCCGTCCTGACGCTGGATCAGGACCGCCTGTTCAGGGAAAGCGCCTGGGGCAAGGCCGCGCTGGCCCGTGCCGAGGAAGAAGGCCGCCGCCTGACCGAGGAAAACCGCCGCATCGACGCAGCACTTGAAAACGAAGAGCGCGACCTGACCGACCGCCGCGCCACCCTGTCGGCGGCCGAATTCGCGCCGCTGGCCAGCGCCTTCGACAGCAAGGTGGAAGAGATCCGCACCGCGCAGGAGGCCAAGTCCCGCGCCATCGGCCGCCAGCTGGAAGAAGACCGCCAGCGGTTCTTCGAGGCGGCAACGCCGGTGCTGGCGCAGTTGCTGGAAGAGTCGGGCGCGGCGGCGATCCTGTCCGACAGCGCGGTGATCATGTCGCTCTCGGCGCTGGACATCACCTCATCCGCCATCGCCCGCGTCGACACCGCCCTGCCGCCGCCGCAGGATGACCCCGCGCCGCCGGAAGGGGCCGACCCCGCGCCCGACGCCCCCGCACCCGACACCCCGGCCCCCTGATACCCGGACGCCAATCCGCCCTGATGCTTGTCACCCAAGGGCCAAGTTGGTAGCAGGGGGAAACACCAAGACCTCGCCCCGCCTGAGGAGACCCATGCCCGTGGACGCCCCCATCGCCCCGACCAATGCCGATCTTGACCTGATCCAGCGCATCATTCCCCACCGCTATCCGTTCCTGCTGATCGACAAGGTGCGCGACATCGTGGTGAACGAAAGCTGCGTCGGCATCAAATGCATCACCTTCAACGAACCGCAGTTCACCGGCCACTTTCCCGGCATGCCGATCTTTCCCGGCGTGATGATCATCGAGGCGATGGCCCAGACCTCGGGCGTGCTGGTCGGCCTGTCCATGGACCTGGTCGACAAGAACGCCAAGGTGTTCTTCATGGGCGTCGACGGGGTGAAATTCCGCCGCAAGGTGGTGCCGGGCGACGTGCTGGAACTGCATGTCCGCGCGCTGCGCGGCGGCGGCCGGGTCTGGAAATTCGAAGGCCATGCCAAGGTTGACAGGGAGGTGGCCTGCGAGGCCACGTTTACCGCCATGTTCGACCTGCCCAAAGCCTGACGCCATGAAAGTCCACGGCACCGCCGTCATCCACCCTTCGGCCGTCATCGAGGAAGGCGCCCAGATCGGCGCCGATTGCATGGTCGGCCCCTTCGCGGTGAGCGGCGGCGAGGTGACGCTGGGCGCCCGCGTCACCGTCAAGTCGCATGCCGTCGTCACCGGCTGGACCGAGATCGGCGACGATTGCACCATCTGGCCCTTCGCCTGTGTCGGCGAGGTGCCGCAGGACCTCAAGTTCCGCGGCGAACGCACCCGGCTGGTGGTCGGCGCCCGCACCCGCATCCGCGAAGGTGCCACGCTCAACACCGGAACCGAGGGCGGCGGCGGCATCACCCGCGTCGGCGACGATTGCCTGATCATGACCGGCGCCCATGTCGGCCACGATGCCCAGGTCGGCAACCGGGTGATCCTGGTCAACAACGTCGCCATCGCAGGCCATGTGCAACTGGGCGACGATGTCATCGTCGGCGGCCTCTCCGGCATCCACCAATGGGTGCGCGTGGGGCAGGGCGCGATCATCGGCGCCGTGACCATGGTGACGAACGACGTCATCCCCTACGGCCTCGTGCAGGCCCCGCGCGGCGAACTGGACGGCCTCAACCTCGTCGGGCTAAAGCGGCGCGGCGTCGAGCGCGGCGAGATCACCGCCCTGCGCGCCGCCTACCAGACCCTGGCCCAGGGCGAAGGCGCCTTCCAGGACCGCGCCCGCCGCCTGACCGAAGACAGCGACAGCGCGCTGGTCCGCGAAATCGCCGATTTCATCCTGGCCGACAGCGACCGCAGCTTCCTGACGCCGAAAGGCCCGAAATGACCACCGCGATCATCGCCGGCGCCGGCGCGCTTCCCGCCGCGCTGGCCGCGGCGCTGCCCGAACCGCCCTTCGTCGCCGCCCTCGACGGTTTCGCCCCCCAGGGCCTGACCCCCGACCTCACCTTCCGCATCGAACGGCTCTACCCGTTCTTCGCCGCGCTGCATCAGGCCGGCGTGACCACCGTCGCCTTCGCCGGCGCCGTCCGCCGCCCCCGCCTCGACCCGGCGCTGTTCGATCCCGCCACCGCGCAGATCGTCCCCCGGCTGATGCAATCCCTGGCCCAGGGCGACGACGCCACCCTGCGCGAGGTCATCGCGCTCTTCGAGGAAGAAGGCTTCCGCATCGCCGGCGCCGCCGAGCTTGCCCCCGCGCTGACCCCGGCCGAGGGCCTCTGGGCCGGCGCCCTGACCGAGCGCGACCAGAAGGACGCCGCCCGCGCCGCCGCCATCGCCGAGGCCCTGGGCCGTGTCGACGTCGGCCAGGGCTGCGTCGTGCAGCAGGGCCTGTGCCTCGCCGCCGAAACGCTGGCCGGCACCGATGCCATGCTGGCCCTAGTGGCCGGCCTGCCCGACGACCTGCGGCCGCCGGCACAGGCCGGCCGCGGCCTGCTCTACAAGGCGCCGAAACCCCTGCAGGACCGCCGCATCGACCTGCCCAGCCTGGGCCCCGCCACGGTAGAGGCCGCGGCAAGGGCCGGCCTCGGCGGCATCGCCTCGGGCCGCCGGCGGGGTGATCTGCCTCGACCTGCCCGCCATGCAGGAAACCGCCGCAAGGCACGGGCTTTTCCTGTGGTCCCGCGCCGGCGGCGGCGCCGGATGATCCCCTCCCGGGCCCCCTCGTCGGGAACTTCGTTCCTCCTCGGAGAGTTGCTCCCCCCCGACGAGCAACCCCACCCCCGCGAGAAGGAACGAAGTTCCCGACGAGCCCCCGCCCACCCCGCGAGAAGGAACGAAGTCCCCAACCATCCTTCCCGCCCTCGCGCTGGCCCTCCTTTTCGCCCAAACGGCCCAGCCCGCCCAGGCCGCCTGCCTCTGCCTGAAATGCCTGACCGGGCAGTGGAAGCACTTCGTCGCCGTCTCGGGCGCGATGAAACCCGCGATCGAACCCGATGCCTGCCTCTACGTGCAGCGCGGCGCGCCGGTCGACCGCGGCCGCATCATCGCCTTCACCCATCCCGCGCGACCCGATACCACCATGATCTTCCGGCTGATCGGCCTGCCCGGCGACAGCGTCGAACTCCAGGCCGGCCAGATCGTCCTGAACGGCACCCCCGTGCCCCAGGCCCCCACCGCCCCCTACCTTCAGATCATGCAGGCCGAAGGCGCCACCGGCAGCCGCCCGATCTGCGGCACCCCCGGCATCGGCAACGGCCAAACCTGCCCGATCCCCCGCCTGACCGAGACCTTGCCGGACGGCACCGCCTGGCAGGTGCTGGATATCGACCCGCAGGGCCGCTCCGACACCGCCGGCCCCTTCACCGTGCCGCCAGACCACGTCTTCGTCCTTGGCGACAACCGCGACAATGCCAATGACAGCCGTATCGACCCGGCGGCCTTCGGCATGGGCTTCATCCCCGCCGCGAACATCCTTGGCCCGGTGGTCGAGATCGCCAATCCATGACCGCACCGCTGCATTTCTTCCTGATCGCCGGCGAACCCTCGGGTGACCGGCTGGGTGCCGCACTGATGGCAGGGCTCAGGACGCTGCACCCCGGCGTCACCTTTGCCGGCATCGGCGGCCCGGCCATGCAGGCCGAAGGTCTCTCCAGCCTGTTCCCGATGGAGGAACTCTCGATCATGGGCCTGGTCGAGGTGCTGCCGAAATACCTGCACCTGAAACGCCGCATCCGCGAGGCCGCGACCGCCGCCCTTGCCGCCCAGCCCGCCGCGCTGATCACCGTCGACAGCCCCGATTTCTGCCTGCGCGTCGCGGCCCTGGTCAAGGCGGCACAGCCGCGGCTGAAAACCATCCACTACGTCGCCCCCTCGGTCTGGGCCTGGCGCCCCGGCCGGGCGCAAAAGATGGCCCGCGTCATCGACCACGTCCTGGCCCTTCTGCCTTTTGAGCCGCCCTACATGCAGGCCGCCGGCATGACCTGCGATTTCGTCGGCCACCCGGTCGCGGCCGAACCCGTCGTCCCCCCGGCCCAGGCCGCGGCCTTCCGCGCCGCCCATGGCATTGCCGCCGAGGCCCCGCTCGTCGCCGCCCTGCCGGGGTCGCGCCGCGGCGAGGTCGCCCGCCTGGTCGCCCCATTCGGCGCCACCCTGGCCCGGGTCGCCACCCGCCTGCCGGACCTGCGCGTGGTGCTGCCCACGCCACAGCATCTCGCGCCCCTGGTCGCAGAGGCCACGGCCGACTGGCCCGGCCAGCCGGTGATCCTGCCCGCCCCCGATCTCGCCACCCGCACTGCCGCCTTTGCCGCCGCCGATGCCGCCCTTGCGGCCTCGGGCACCGTCAGCCTGGAACTGGCGGCGCAGTCCTGCCCGATGGTCATCGCCTATGACATGGCGCCGCTGACCCTGTGGCTGATGCGCCGCCTGGCGCGCATCGACACGGTAACGCTGGTGAATCTGGTCTCGGAAACCCGCAGCATCCCCGAATTCATCGGCCCCGCGGCGCGCGCCGAAACCATCGCCCCCGCGCTCCTCCGCCTCCTGGCCGAAGGCCCTGGCCCGCAGGCCAGCGCAATGGCCACCACCCTGCAGCGCCTCGGCCGCGGCGGCGAAGCCCCCGGCCTGCGCGCCGCAAGATCCGTCCTGCAAAACCTGACAACCGACAGGCCCTGACAACCGACAGGCCCCCAAAACCCGCCAGCCCCCGCCATCTGCCAAGGCCCAAAGGCCGAAATCCCTGTTCCCCAGCCAGGCCCGATGCCCGACCCCGATGCCCGTCAGGCCCCCGGACACCCGGCAAGCCCCGAACACCCGCCCACCTGCCTTCATCTTGGCCAAAATACTCCGGGGTCCGGGGGCTGGCCCCCGGCCCGCCGCACCAACCCAGCCCGCCGCAACCCAGCCAGCGCCCTCAGCGCCCGCGCCAGATCCAGCCGCCGCCGAAAACCCGCCCGCCTTCGGGCGCGTAGAACACGCAGGCCTGCCCGGCCGACACCCCGTCCTCCGGCGCGATCAGTTCCACCTCCGCCTCGGTGGCCGAGAGCGGCCGGATCACCGCCTCGCGCGGCGCCCTGGTCGAGCGCACCTTCACCTCCAGCCGCCATTCCGGCCGGCTGTCGAACGGCTCGTCGCCCAGCCAGTTGATCTCGCGCACCGGGATCACCCGCGTCGACAGCGCCTCTTTCGGCCCCACCACCACGCGGCGCGTCTCGGCCTCCAGCCGGACCACGTAGAGCGGTTCGTCCAGGCCACCGATCCCCAGGCCCTTGCGTTGACCGATGGTGTAGTGGATCACCCCCCGGTGCGTCCCCAGCACCCGGCCCGCCAAGTCGACGATCTCGCCCGGATCCGCAGCCCCCGGCCGCAATTTCTCGATCACCGCCGCATAATTGCCGTTCGGCACGAAACAGATGTCCTGGCTGTCCGGCTTGTCCGCCACCGGCAGGCCATAGCGCGCCGCCAGCGCCCGCGTCTCGGCCTTGGACGCCAGATGCCCCAGCGGAAACCGCAGGAAATCCAGCTGTTCGGCCGTGGTCGAGAACAGGAAATAGCTCTGGTCCCGCGCCGGGTCGGCCGCCATGTGCAGTTCCGGCCCCGCCGCGCCCAACTTGCGCTGGATGTAATGCCCGGTGGCCATGCAATCGGCATCCAGATCGCGGGCCGTCGCCAGCAGGTCCTTGAACTTCACCCTCTCGTTGCAGCGGATGCAGGGAACCGGCGTCGCGCCGGCCAGATAGGCATCGGCGAATTCCTCGATCACCGCCTCGCGGAAGGTATTCTCGTAATCCAGCACGTAATGCGGAAATCCCATCGCCTCGGCCACCCGCCGCGCGTCATGGATATCGCGGCCCGCACAGCAGGCCCCCTTCTTCGCCAGCGCCGCGCCATGGTCGTACAATTGCAGCGTCACGCCGACGACGTCATAGCCCTCGTCCTTCAGCAGCGCCGCCACCACCGAGGAATCCACGCCGCCCGACATCGCCACCACCACCCGCGTCTCGGCGGGCGGCTTCGGCAAGCCAAGCGAATTCAGCGTCACGTCGCGGGGCATCTGCGCGGGTCCGATCTGACAGGGGTGGGGCAGGGGCGGGGTGGGGCAGGGGCGGGGCGGGTTCGCCGGCAATATAGGAAAATGCTCGGCACTCTCAACCCCCAGCGCCGGCCGGGTTTCAGCTTTGCTTAAACCTGTTGGTCCAATCTGTCGGCCACGATCGACAATTTCGGGGAACATGCCGATGTATCTCAAGCGTGTGGATGGCCCGCGGCAGGTCAACCTGCCCGACGGCACGATTCTGACCAGGGCGGACCTGCCGTCGCCCGATACCCGCCGCTGGGTCGCCAGCCGCAAGGCGGTGGTGGTCAATGCCGTCCTCTACGGGCTGATTCCGCAGTCCGAGGCGCTGGAACGCTATGCGCTTTCCGAAGAGGAATTCGCGCTTTGGCGCAAGGCGGTCGAAACCCATGGAATCAAGGCGCTGAAAGTCACCGCCATTCAGAAATATAGACAACTTTAAGCTGTTTTTTTCTCGCGCTCTGGCTTAGTAACCTCGTATTAACCATTGCCCGCCAATGTCGTTAACGAAGTTGCCCAGTCACCCCGAATGCCGGAGCGGAGTTTTTACCAGATGCGCCTTCTTCTTGTTGAGGACGATCCCACCACCTCGCGCAGCATCGAATTGATGCTGACCCATGCAAATCTCAACGTTTATTGCACCGACATGGGCGAGGACGGAATTGATCTGGCAAAATTGTATGATTACGACCTGATCCTTCTCGACCTCAACCTGCCCGACATCTCGGGGCATGAGGTGCTGCGCCAGATCCGCCTCGCGCGGGTGGAAACGCCGATCCTGATCCTTTCGGGTTCGGACGATACCGAAAGCAAACTGAAAGGTTTCGGTTTCGGCGCAGATGATTACATGACCAAACCCTTCCACCGCGAAGAATTGGTCGCCCGCATCCACGCCATCATCCGCCGCTCGAAAGGCCACAGCCAGTCGGTCATCCGCACCGGCATGGTGAACGTCAACCTCGACGCAAAGACGGTCGAGGTGGAGGGGCGCGCGGTGCATCTGACCGGCAAGGAATACCAGATGCTGGAATTGCTGTCGCTGCGCAAGGGAACCACCCTGACAAAAGAGATGTTTTTGAATCATCTTTACGGCGGAATGGACGAGCCGGAATTGAAGATCATCGACGTCTTCATTTGCAAGCTGCGCAAGAAACTGGCCGAGGCGACGGGCGGCGCGAATTATATCGAGACCGTCTGGGGCAGGGGCTATGTCCTGCGCGATCCGGTGGTCGACGAACAGGGCACGCCCCGCCTGGCCGCCAGCGCCTGAGTCGGAGGCAGCGCCCGCGCCCGCGCCTGAGCCGGCTTTACCTTGCCCCGGCGCCCGCCTAACCTCTGGCCCCGAAGCGGAGGATGCGGAATGGCCGAGACGCCGGTGGATCACCTGACCAGATCGCAGGCCCGGGCCGAACTGGCCGACCTGGCCCGCCGGATCGCCGCGGCCAACACCGCCTATCACACCCAGGACGCGCCCGAGATTTCGGACGCCGACTATGATGCGCTGAAACGCCGCAACGCCGCGATCGAGGCCGCCTTTCCCGAGCTGAAACGGGCCGACAGCCCCTCGGACAAGGTCGGCGGCGCGGTGGCCGAGGGATTCGGCAAGGTCACCCATGCCGTCCGGATGCTCTCGCTCGAAAATGCCTTCGACGATGGCGACGTGACCGATTTCGATGACCGGGTGCGCAAGTATCTGGGGCATTCCGGCGCGCTCCTCTATACGGCCGAGCCAAAGATCGACGGCCTGTCGCTGTCCTTGCGTTACGAAGATGGCCGGCTGGTGCAGGCCGCCACCCGCGGCGATGGCGAGGTGGGCGAGAATGTCACCGAGAACGCCCTGACCATCGCCGATATTCCCGCCCGGGTCGCCGGCGCCCCCGCCGTGCTGGAGGTGCGGGGCGAGGTCTACATGAGCCACGCCGATTTCGCCGCGCTGAACGACCGGCAGGTGGCACGGGGCGAAAAGACCTTTGCCAATCCGCGCAACGCCGCCGCCGGTTCGTTGCGCCAGCTTGACGCCCGGATCACCGCCGCCCGGCCGCTGCGGTTCTTTGCCTATTCCTGGGGTCAGCTCTCCGAACCGCTGGCCGCCACCCAATCCGCCGCCATCGCGCGCCTGCGCGACCTGGGGTTCCAGACCAACCCCTTGACCGTGGCGTGCGACGGGCCGCAGGCGATGCTGGCGCAGTATCGCGCCATCGAGGCGCAGCGCGCCACCCTGGGCTATGACATCGACGGCGTGGTCTACAAGGTCGACGACCTGGGCCTGCAGGCGCGCCTGGGCTTTCGCTCATCGACGCCCCGCTGGGCCATCGCGCACAAGTTTCCGGCCGAACTGGCCTGGACCCGGCTCGAGGCGATCGACATCCAGGTCGGCCGCACCGGCGCGCTGTCGCCCGTCGCCCGGCTGGCGCCGGTGACGGTGGGGGGCGTGGTCGTGTCCAACGCCACCCTGCACAACGAGGATTACATCGCCGGCCGCGACGCCCGCGGCAATGCGATCCGCGAGGGAAAGGATATCCGCATCGGCGACTGGGTGCAGGTCTACCGCGCCGGCGACGTGATCCCCAAGATCGCCGATGTCGACCTGTCGCGCCGCCCGGCCACGGCCCAGGCCTATGTCTTTCCGCAAACCTGCCCCGATTGCGGCAGCCCCGCCCACCGCGAGCCGGGCGATGCCGTGCGCCGCTGCACCGGCGGCCTGATCTGCCCGGCGCAGGCGGTCGAGCGGCTGAAACACTTCGTCTCGCGCGGCGCCTTTGACATCGAGGGGCTGGGGGCCAAGCAGGTCGAGATGTTCTTCAACGACCCCGACCTGGCAGTGAAAACCCCGGCCGACATCTTTACCCTTGCGGACAGGGATGCGGCGAACCCGCTGAAAAAGCTGAAGAACCGCGACGGTTTCGGCGAAACTTCCACCCGCAAGCTGTTTGCCGCCATCGAGGCGAAACGGCAGATCCCGCTCGACCGGCTGATCTTTGCGCTTGGCATCCGCCACGCCGGAGAGGCCGCCGCCGGCCTCTTGGCCCGCCATTACGGCGGCTGGACGGCCTTTGAACAGGCGCTGACCCATGCCAGCCCCGGCAGCCCGGAATGGGCCGACCTCGTGGCCATCGACGGCGTCGGCGACACGCTCGCCACCTCGCTCGCCGACGCCTTCCGCAACCCCGCCGAACGCGCGGCCATCGACGCGCTGGTGGAGCAGCTGACCGTCCAGCCGGTCGCCGCCGCCGCCACCGACAGCCCCGTGGCCGGCAAGACGCTGGTCTTCACCGGCACGCTGGAACGGATGACCCGCGCCGAGGCCAAGGCCAGGGCCGAGGCGCTGGGGGCCAAGGTCGCCGGCTCGGTCAGCGCCCGGACCGACCTGCTGATCGCCGGCCCCGGGGCCGGGTCCAAGGCGAAAGAGGCGGCGAAGCTGGGCATCGAGGTCATCGACGAAGACGCCTGGCTGGCGCTGATCGGCGCATGAGCCGGCCCGAACTTCTGTTCCCGCTGTTCGCCGGGCTGGAAACGCTCGACGGCATCGGCCCCAAATCCGCCCGCGCGCTGGAACAGCTGGGCGTCGCCCGCCCCAAGGACCTGCTCTACCTCTTGCCCTATGCCGGCACCGACCGCCGCCGCCGCGACAGCGTGCAGGGCGCGCCCTTGCCCTGCACCGTCACCGTCGAGGTCACCGTCGGCGCCCATTTCCCGCCGCGCCGCAAGGGCGGGCCGACCCGCATCCTGGTGCGCGACAGCCGGCTGGAATGGGCGGTGATCTATTTCCACGCCAAGGGCGACTACCTGCAGAAACTCTTGCCCACCGGCCAGCGCCGCCTGCTCTCGGGCAAGGTCGAGACCTTTGACGGCGTGGCGCAGATGGTCCACCCCGACCATGTGCTGCGCCCCGAAGAGGCCACCGACCTGCCCGCCTACGAACCGGTTTACCCGCTGACCGCCGGGCTGACCCAGAAGGCGCTGCAAAAGGCCGTCCACGCGGCGCAGGTCCGCGCGCCCGACCTGCCGGAATGGATCGACCCGGCGCTGAAGGCGCGCGAGGGCTGGCCCGACTGGCGCGAGGCGGTCGCCCAGGCCCACGCCCCGCAAGAGGCCGCGGCGCTGGTGGCCACCCATCCGGCCCGCGCCCGGCTGGCCTATGACGAGTTTTTCGCCCATCAGATGACGCTGTCGCTGGCCCGTGCCTCGCTGCGCCGGGGCAAGGGCATCTCCAGCCAGGCCACCGGCCAGTTGCAGGCCCGCGTGCTGCAAAGCCTGCCCTATGCCCCCACCGCCGCCCAGACCCGCGCCATCGCCGACATCGCCGCCGACATGGCCGCGCCGCTGCGGATGAACCGGCTGTTGCAGGGCGATGTCGGCGCCGGCAAGACGCTGGTGGCCTTCCTGGCGCTGCTGGTCGCGGTCGAGGCCGGCGGGCAGGGCGTGATGATGGCCCCGACCGAGATCCTGGCCCGCCAGCACCACGAGGGGCTGGAGCCGCTGGCCGCCGCCGCCGGCGTGCGGCTGGCGCTGCTGACCGGCCGCGACAAGGGCGCCGAACGCGCCGCCAAGCTGGCCGACCTGGCCGCCGGTCGCATCCAGATCTGGTCGGCACCCACGCGGTCTTCCAGAAGGACGTGGAATTTCAGGACCTGCGCCTTGCGGTCGTCGACGAACAGCACCGCTTCGGCGTGGCGCAGCGGATGGAACTGGGCGCCAAGGGGCAGGCCGCCGACGTGCTGGTGATGACGGCGACGCCGATCCCGCGCAGCCTGGCGCTGGCCAGCTATGGCGACATGGATGTGTCGGTGCTGGACGAAAAGCCCGCCGGGCGCAAGCCGATCCGGACCGCGCTGATCCCCTCCAGCCGCATCGACGAGGTGATCGGCCACCTGCGCCGCGCCGTGGCCGAGGGGCGGCAGGCCTATTGGGTCTGCCCGCTGGTCGAGGACTCCGAGGTGCTGGACCTCACCTCCGCTACCGACCGGTTCCAGTCGCTGCGCGCCGCCCTGGGAGAGGGCCGCGTCGGCCTGGTGCATGGCCAGATGCCGCCGGCCGAAAAGGATGCCGCCATGGCGCGCTTTGTCGCCGGCGAAACCGCCGTGCTGGTGGCGACGACGGTGATCGAGGTCGGGGTGAACGTGCCCAATGCCTCAATCATGGTGATCGAACGGGCCGAGATCTTCGGCCTGGCGCAATTGCACCAGCTGCGCGGCCGGGTCGGGCGGGGCGAGGCCGAATCGACCTGCCTGCTGATGTATCAGGCGCCGCTGACCGAAGGCGGCGAGGCGCCTGCGCACGATCCGCGATACCGAGGACGGCTTTCGCATCGCCGAGGAAGATCTGGAAATGCGCGGCGCGGGCGACCTGATCGGCACCGCGCAATCCGGCCTGCCCAGGTTCCGCGTCGCCGACATGGAACGGCAATCGGCGCTGATGGCGGTGGCGCAAAGCGATGCGCGGGCACTCTTGGCGGCCGATCCCACGCTGGTCTCGCCGCGGGGCCGGGCGGCGCGGCTCTTGCTCTGGCTTCTGGACCAGGACCGGGCGATCCGGCTGATTTCGGTGGGCTAGGGGGTCTCGTCGTCGGACTTCGTCCGCTCCTCGAAGTTGGCCCCGGGCGGTCGGGGGGGGCGACAATGGCCGCTGACGCCTCAACGCTTGTCCCACGTCTCCCGAGGAGTGGACGAAGTCCATCGACGAGGGCCACCAACGAGGACCGTCGCGACCCTCATGTTGATCCCCATCCGAGGAGTGGACGAAGTCCATCGACGAGGACCACCAGCGAGGACCGTCGCGACTCACACCTTGTTCCCCCACCCGAGGAGTGGACGAAGTCCATCGACGAGGGCGCAGGCGACTCACATGTTCCAAACCTGTTCTCAAATGTTCTTAAAAAGTTCTTTACACATCGTCGCAGATATGAGAACAATCCAGCAACAAAGGAACAGGAGAGCAGCCATGATCGCCCGTATCAAACGCCTGACCCACCGCGACGCCTCGCTGGCCGAGGATGCCCTGGCCGTGGCCGCGCTGTTCCTGATGCTCTTTGCCGCCCTGACCCTGCCGGGCGCGGCCTGACCCTTTCTGCCTGCGGTCTGTTCCCCAAGGCGCCCTTTTCCGCATCCCCCTGTCCCGAGGGCGATGCCTGTCCCCAGGGTGCCCCAGACACGCCACTGCCGCCGCCACCTCACCGGTGCGCGGCGGTTTTTTTTTAGCGCCGCGACCGGGTGACCGCGCGGCCCCGCCGGTCCGCAAGTGTTAACAAAGGGTTAATTCGCGCAGGTCAACCCCTTGAATTCATTGCGTCCGCGCCCCGTCCCGACGTGGGACACCCCAGGGACGCCCCTGCCGGTCTCAGGCCGCCCCGGCCTTTTCCGCCATCTCGCAGGCCTCGCACAAAGCCTCCAGCGCCAAGAGGATCGAGGCATGCCGGTTCCTGTAGTCCCTGGCCGGCAGCAGCACCTCATAGCCCTGGAACGGCGGCGCCGGAACCGGCCCGCCTTCCTTCAGCATCGCCCGCAGCGCCTCTCGCGCCGTTTCCAGTTCGGCCCGGCTCCGCCCGATGGCCACCGCCCCCAGCACCGCCGCCGAGGCCTGCCCCAGCGCGCAGGCCTTCACGTCCTGGGCGAATTCCGCCACCCGGCCCCCGCGCAGCACCACATCCGCCGTCACAGTCGAGCCGCAGAGCGGCGACCGCCGCCGCGCCGATCCCTGCGGCGCAGGCAACCGGCCCAGATGCGGAATATCCGCCGCCAGCGCCAGAATGCGCCCGGAATACAGCTTTACCAGATCCGCGTCGCTCATGCCTTGCCCTCCGTCGCCCCATATGTAATCCCCCCCTCGCGCCCCGCCAAGGAGAAGTGCCATGGCTTTCGACCCTTCGAGCCTAAAGTACAATGACGCCGGCCTGATCCCCTGCATCGCCCAGGACCACGCCACCGGCGAGGTGCTGATGCTGGCCTGGATGAACGCCGCCGCGGTGGCCCGGACGCTGGCCACCGGCAAGGTCACCTACTGGAGCCGGTCGCGGGCGGCCTTTTGGGTCAAGGGCGAGACCTCGGGGCATCATCAGGCGCTGGTCGAGCTGCGCCTCGATTGCGACCGCGACTGCCTTCTGGCGCTGGTCGACCAGCAGGGGCCGGCCTGCCATACCAACCGCCGCTCGTGCTTTTTCACCGCGCTGCGCGAGGGGCAGGAAGTGGTGATCAGCCAGCCGATGGACTGAGCCCGACCAGCCGCCGGATATCCCGCGGCGTCGCGCCCTCGGCCCGGTATTTCGCCAGCGCGCGGGCATCGTCCCGCTTGGCCAGGCGCTTGCCCTGCGCGTCGCGGATCAGCCGGTGGTGGTGGTAGACCGGCGTCGGCAGGCCGAAGAGGTGCTGCAGGATCACCTGGATCGGCACGAAGTCCAGCAGGTCCTCGCCCCGGATGACATGGGTGATGCCCTGGTCGGCATCGTCGAAGGCCGAAGCCAGGAAATAGGCCACGATATCCTCGCCCTTGCGGCTGAGGACGATGTCGCCGATGGTCCGCTGCGCCACCTCGGGGTCCACGCAATGACGGCCGGCATGGCCCGGGCCGGTTTCGGCAAAGCACAGCGCCTGCACCGGCAGTTGCGCCAGCGCGGCCGCAAGGTCCAGCCGCAGGGCATCGCCGGGCAGGCGGCTGGACATCGGGCGGCCACGGCAGGTGCCGGGATAGACCGCATGGCTGACGCCTTCCTGCGGGGCGGCCAGCGCGGCGCGGATGTCCGAGCGGGTGCAGGAGCAGGGATAGATCAGGCCGCGCCCGGCGAGCTGTTCCAGTCGCCGGTTGTAGCTGGCGATATTGGGCGATTGCCGCAGAATCGGGCCATCCCATTCGATGCCCAGCCAGCGCAGATCCTGTTGGATCGAGGTCTCGAATTTCGGCCGGCAGCGTTCCAGGTCGGTGTCCTCGAACCGCAGCAGGAACCGGCCACCGGCGGCGCGGGCCATGTCATGGGCGAGAAGCGCCGAATAGCCATGGCCCAGATGCAGCGGGCCGGTGGGCGAGGGGGCGAAACGGGTTACGAAAGCCATTCCGCAAAGGCCTGCTTGGCGCGGTCGGTATAGGCCTTGTAGCGGTCTTTCCGGCCCTTGCGGCCGCCGCGGGCGTCAATCGGGGGAAAGAGGCCGAAATTCACGTTCATCGGCTGGAAGGTCTTGGCCTCGGCCCCGCCGGTGATATGGGTGATCAGCGCGCCCATCGCGGTTTCGGGCGGCGGCGGGGGCAGGGTTTCGCCCTTGATCCCGGCTGCGGCCATACGGCCCGCCAAAAGACCCATGGCGGCGGATTCGACATAGCCCTCGACCCCGGTGATCTGACCGGCAAAGCGGATGTTGGGCCGGCTGCGCAGGCGCATCTGGTCGTCGAGCAGCGTGGGGGAATTGATGAAGGTGTTGCGGTGGATGCCGCCCAGCCGGGCAAAGCTGGCGTTCGTCAGGCCAGGAATCATTTTAAGAACAGTGGTTTGCGCGCCATACTTCATCTTGGTCTGGAAGCCGACGATGTTGTAGAGCGTGCCCAGCTTGTTGTCGCGGCGCAGTTGCACCACGGCATAGGGTTTCACCGGGTTGTGGGGGTTGGTCAGGCCGACCGGCTTCATCGGGCCGAAGCGCAGGGTTTCGCGGCCGCGTTCGGCCATGACCTCGATCGGCAGGCAGCCGTCGAAATAGCCGGCGGTCTCGCCTTCATGGAAGGTGGTCTTTTCGGCGGCCAGCAGGGCGTCGATGAAGGCCTCGTACTGCGGCTTGTCCATCGGGCAGTTCATGTAGGCGGTCTGTTCCTCGACCGTTTCGCCCTTGTCGTAGCGGCTTTGCATCCAGGCCACCGACATGTCGACGGTCTCGGCATAGACGATCGGGGCGATGGCGTCGAAGAAGGCGAGCTGGTCGGCGCCGGTGGCGGCGCGGATGCTGTTGGCCAGTGCGCTGCTGGTCAGGGGGCCGGTGGCGACGATCCAATGGCCGGTTGAGGGAAGTTCCGTAACCTCTGAGAAAGACGTGGAAATCAGCGGGTGTGCCTTCAGGCGTTCGGTCACGGCGGCGGCGAAGGGGTCGCGGTCGACGGCGAGCGCGCCACCGGCCGGAAGGCGGTGTTTCGTCGCCATTTCCATGATCAGGCCCTGGGCGGCGCGCATTTCCCAATGCAAGAGGCCGACGGCGTTGCGTTCGTCGTCATCGGAGCGGAAGGAGTTGGAGCAGACCATTTCGGCGAAGTCGCCGGTGCGATGGGCGAAGGTGCCGACCTGGGGTCGCATCTCGTGCAGGACGACGGGGACGCCGGCCGGGCGGCCTGCCAGGCGGCCTCGGACCCGGCCATGCCGCCGCCGATGATGTGAAGCGTTTCCATGGCCGCGATGTAGCGGGCGCCGGGCAGGGTGGCAAGCGCGGCAAGGGTGGCAAGCGTGGCGGGGGCGCTGCCCCTCTGGGCCTGCGGCCCATTCACCCCGGAGTATTTGGGCCAAGATGAAGCGGCGGGGTCAGAGGAGCGCGATGCGTTCGCGTTGCGTCGGATCGGGGTAGGGGCGGTAGAGGCCGATGTCGGCGCGGGCGATCATGCCGTGCATCTGGTCGTAGCGGCGGGTGGTTTCGTCATCGGCCAGGGCGAGGGTCGAGAAGGCGGCGTCGAGCGTGGCGAGGCCGGGGATTTCGAGTTCCAGCAGGAAATCGGTGTGGGGGCCGGAGGCGAGGCCGAACTTGCGGCGCATCAGGCGCCAGCCGGTGATCAGGCCCTGGGCCTGAAGGTGGTCCATCCAGTGCGCGCAGGCCTGCGCGAAGGCCAGGGCGCGGGCCTCGGGGCGCAGTTCGATCAGGCAGTGGTAGAGGTTCATCGGCGGGCTCCTTTGGCGGCAGGATGGCCGCAAAGGGTTACGCCCGGCTTAACCGCGCCCGGTGGTCGGCCACGAAACCCGCGGGATCGCCGATGGCATGGCCCAGGGCCGCGGCCTTGGCGAAGAAGCCGGGGGCGGGCAGGCCGGGGGTGAGCCTTGCCTCGCAAAGCGCCGCGCGCAGGGGGGCGCCGGCGGCGGTGTCGGCCTCCATCGTGGCCTCGAGCGCGGCGGTGAGGTCGGCCATGCGCAGGCCGAGTTCACGCGCCAGGGCGCCGTAGGTGAGGGTCTCGCCCGCCGCCGCAAGGGCGGCGAGGCGGGCATCAAGCCTCGTCATCCCCTTGCTCGGCGACGCGGGCGACCGAGACCACGTCTTCGTCGGCGGCGACGTTGAAGACGCGCACGCCGCCGGCGGAGCGGGAGCGGAAGCTGACCTGGTCGACCGGCACGCGGATCGACTGGCCGGTGGAGGTGGCCAGCATGATCTGGTCGGTGATCTCGACCGGGAAGGAGGCGACGATGCGGCCGCCGCGGGGGCCGGGGGAGATGGCCTTGACGCCCATGCCGCCGCGGCCGCGCACCGGGTAGTCGTGGCTGGACGACAGCTTGCCCGAGCCGCCGGCGGTGATGGTCAGGATCAGGTCCTCGGCCGCCGACATCTGGGCATAGCGTTCGGGGAAAGCTGGCCGGCGGCGACGGTTTCCTCTTCGTCGTCGGTTTCATCCTCGGTCACGCCGGCCATCAGGCGGCGCTGTTTCAGATAGGCTTCGCGTTCCTCGGGCGTGGCCTCGAAATGGCGGATGATCGACATGGACACGACATGGTCGGCCTCGGCCAGGCGGACGCCGCGGACGCCGGTCGAGCCGCGCGACTTGAAGACGCGGATTTCCTGGGTCGAGAAGCGGATGGCGCGGCCCAGGTTGGTGACCAGCATGATGTCGTCGTTCTCGTCGGCGATGGCGGCGTTCACGAGGGAAACGCCCTCGGGCAGTTTCATCGCGATCTTGCCGTTGCGCATGACGTTGGTGAAATCGGACAGGTCGTTCTGCCGCACGTCGCCGTCAGAGGTGGCGAAGACGATCTGCAGGTTTTCCCACTGATCCTCGGGCGCGTCGACCGGCATCAGGGCCGCGATGGAAACGCCGGTCTCGATCGGCAGGATGTTGACCATGGCCTTGCCCTTGGCGGTGCGGCCGGCCAGCGGCAGGCGCCAGGTCTTCATCTTGTAGACCATGCCGCCGGTGGTGAAGAACAGAAGCCAGGTGTGGGTGTTGGCGACGAAGAGGGTCGTCACCACGTCGTCTTCCTTGGTCTGCATCGAGGCGAGACCCTTGCCGCCGCGGTTCTGGGCGCGGAATTCGGCCAGCGGCGTGCGCTTGATGTAGCCGCCCGAGGTGATGGTCACGACCATGTCCTCGCGCTCGATCAGGTCTTCGTCCTCCATGTCGCCGGACCAGTCGATGATCTCGGTGCGGCGGGGGACGGCAAAGGCGGCTTTGACCTCGCGCAACTCGTCGGAGATGATGGCCATGATCCGGTCGCGCGACGACAGGATGTCGAGGTAATCCTTGATCCGGGCGGCCAGTTCTTCCAGCTCGTCCGTCACTTCCTTGACGCCCAGTTGGGTGAGGCGTTGCAGGCGCAGGTCGAGGATGGCGCGGGCCTGGGCCTCGGAGAGGTTGTAGGTGCCGTCCTCGTTCATCGTGTGGGTCGGATCGTCGATCAGGCGGATGTAGTCGGCGATGTCCTGGGCCGGCCAGCGGCGCGTCATCAGGCGGTCGCGCGCCTCGGCGGCATCGGCAGAGGAGCGGATGGTGCGCACCACCTCGTCCACGTTCGACACGGCCACGGCCAGGCCGCAGAGGATATGGCTGCGTTCGCGGGCCTTGCGCAGTTCATAGGCGGTGCGCCGGGCGACGACCTCTTCGCGGAAGGTGATGAAATGGGCCAGGAAATCGCGCAGGGTCAGCGTTTCAGGCCGGCCGCCGTTCAGGGCCAGCATGTTGCAGCCGAAGCTGGTTTGCAGCGGCGTGAAGCGGTAGAGCTGGTTCAGCACCACGTCGGGGGTGGCGTCGCGCTTCAGCTCGATCACCACGCGCACGCCGATGCGGTCGGATTCGTCGGCGACGCCGGAAATGCCCTCGATCTTCTTGTCGCGGACCATTTCGGCGATCTTTTCGATCATCGCGGCCTTGTTGACCTGATAGGGCACCTCGTCGACCACGATGGCCCAACGGTCCTTGCGGATTTCCTCGACATGGGTGCGCGCGCGGATGATCACGCTGCCGCGGCCTTCGAGATAGGCCTTGCGGGCGCCCGAGCGGCCGAGAATGGTGGCGCCGGTGGGGAAATCGGGGGCCGGGATGATTTCCATGAGCGATTCCATGGAGATATCCGGGTTTTCGATCATCGCCAGCGTGCCGTCGATCACCTCGCCCAGGTTGTGGGGCGGGATGTTGGTGGCCATGCCGACGGCGATGCCGCCGGCGCCGTTGACCAGCATGTTCGGGAAGCGGGCGGGCAGGACGGTGGGTTCGCGGTCCTTGCCATCGTAGTTGTCCTGGAAATCGACGGTGTCCTTGTCGATATCGGCCAGGAGGAAGGCGGCGGGCTTGTCCATCCGCACTTCGGTATAGCGCATGGCGGCGGCGGCATCGCCATCCATCGAGCCGAAGTTGCCCTGGCCGTCGAGCAGTTTCAGCGACATCGAGAAGGGCTGCGCCATCCGCACCAGCGCGTCATAGATCGCGCTGTCGCCGTGGGGGTGGTATTTGCCCATGGTGTCGCCGACCGGGCGGGCCGACTTGCGATAGGGCTTGTCATGGGTGTTGCCGGATTCGTGCATGGCAAAGAGGATGCGCCGATGCACCGGTTTCAGCCCGTCGCGCAGATCGGGAATGGCGCGGGAGACGATCACGCTCATCGCGTAGTCGAGATAGGCCGTGCGCATTTCATGCGTGATATCGACCTGCGGGCCGTGCGGCACCGGGCGTTCCGGCTTTTCGCCTGCGATTTCAGTGTCTTCCGGTGTGTCGGTCACGGTCTGCCTGTCTGGCCCCATAGGCCCAAGATTTAGTTGGCGCGAAGTTACACCATACCGCCCATGGGGCGCAATGCCGGGTGGCCCCAGCGATTGGCAGCCACCGGGAAAGACTGACAACAGATTGAAATTGTTGAGAAAGATTTCACATGTGTCATGCTTTTCTCAAGGGGGCGCAAAGGAGACTTTCCCATGAGGCAGAGCGACACCGAACTGATGCTGCAGGGCTATGGTCTGACCACGGCCGAGATCTATTACCGGATGCCGGATTATCGCAGCGTTCTCAACACCTTCGTCTGGCAGCACCTGGATCTGGCGCCGGATTACCCCGAGTTGTTCCGGTTCATCGAGTTCTGGCAGGAGAATATCGAGGGCCCGCTGCATTCGGTGCGATTCAGTCACCGGCGGCTTATCGGGCCGGCAGAGTGGCGAAATGTTGTGCAGGAATTCCGGCTGAACTGATGTGGGGCCGGGCGGGGTGCCGGCGGCTTGCAAATCGGGCCGGGCGCGGTAACTTTTGGCGGGCCGCGGCAAAGCGGCAGGTCAGCCGGGTGTCGCGCGCATGTTCGTCTTTGACGTGGTTGCCATGTCCAACGATCCGCCGCATCTGATCGCGGCCTTTGCGGCGCATCACCTGCGGCAGGGCGCGCGCGAGGTGCGGGTCTATCTGGACCACGGGCAGGCGGTGGATCTGGCGCCGATGGCGGGGCTGCGGCCGGTGCCCTGCGACGCGGCCTTCTGGGCGGCCCATGGCATGGCGCGGCCGGACGGGGTGGAGGACCGGCAGCGGGCGGTCTATCGTGACGCCTATGCGCGGGCCGGGGCGGAGTGGATCCTGTTTGCCGATTGCGACGAATTCGCCGTAGGCGTGCCGCAGGTGGCGGCCCGTGCCGCCGCCTTGTCGCCCGACTGCCCGGCGATCCGGCTGGCAACGGCCGAGGCGGTCTATCTGGCCGGAGAGCCGACCGGGCGCGACCTGGCGGCGCGGCATTTCCGCGTGCCGATGAGCCGGGTTTCCGCCCAGGTTCTGCCCCGGCTGATCTATCCGGGGATGGCGGGCTGTTCATTCGCGGTCTGTTGGGCCATGCGATCGGCAAGCAGTTCGTGCGCGCCGGCGTGCCGGGGCTGGAGGTGGGCATCCACAGCGTCCATGTCGACGGTGTGCTGCAGGAGCCGGAGGTGCTGGCCGATTATCGTGCGGGCGGGTGTTTCCTGGCGCATTTCGACGCGATCAGCCAGCCGCGCTGGCAGGCCAAGTGGCAGCGCCGGATCGCGGCGCGCGATACGCTGGAGATGGGGCGCAAGCGCGACCGGCAGATGGAACGGTTCGGCCGGGCCGCGGGCAAGACGCAGGCGGCGCTGGACCGGCTGTTCGCCCGGCACTACGTGCTGACACCCCGGCAATACGCGGCGCTGAAGGCGGTGGGGCTTGCCTTTGCCTGCGACCTGCGGCTGGCCTGAGGCCCTGGCTATTTCGCCCGCGTCGGCCGGTCGAACACCTTCTTGCCCATCAGGCTGCCGACCAGGTCGACCATCAGCCGCGCGGTCATGCCGCGGTCGTCGAGGAAGGGGTTCAGTTCCACCAGGTCCAGCGAGGTGACCAGGCCGGATTCGTGCAGAAGCTCCATCACCAGATGCGCCTCGCGGAAGGTGGTGCCGCCGGGGACGGTGGTGCCGACGGCGGGGGCGATGGCGGGGTCGAGGAAATCGACGTCGAGCGAGACATGCAGCATGCCACCCTCGCGGCGGCAGGCGGCCGGAATTCGCGCAAGGGGGCGACGATGCCGCGTTCGTCGATCACCCGCATGTCGTTGATGGCGATGTCGCATTCCAGCATGGCGGCGTGTTCGGCGGCATCGACCGAGCGGATGCCGAACATGCAGATGCGGCTGGCCGGCACCGGGGCGGGGAAGGGCGGAAAGGCGTCAAACCCCTCGCGCCCGGCGATATAGGCCAGGGAGTGCCGTGCAGGTTGCCCGAGGTGGTGGTCAGCGGGGTGTGAAAGTCGGAATGCGCGTCAAGCCAGATCAGGAACAGCGGCCTTCCCTGCCGCTGGGCATAGGCCGCGGCCCCGGCGACCGAGCCGAGCGCCAGCGAATGGTCGCCGCCCATGATGATGGGAAAGCCGCCCTGCGACAGCCCATCGTCGACCCGGTCCATCAGGATCTCGGTCCAGCCGATGGTTTCGGACAGCGAATGCACCGCCGGATTGGCGCAGGTGGCCGGGCGCAACTCGGGCAGGGCAAGGTCGCCCCAGTCCTGCACGCCATGGCCGAGCGCCGAGATTTCGCGGGCAAGGCCGGCGACGCGATAGGCCGCCGGGCCCATCAGGCAACCGGGGCGTTTCTGTCCGCTGTCGATCGGCGCGCCGATCAGGATGGTCTTGGGCATGGGGACTCCGCTTTTTGCCAAGGGTAGCCCATGCCGGGGCCCGAACGCCAGTGCCGGCCGGATCTGCGGCGCATGGGCGCAGCCGGACGCGCAGAAGTGAGCCGATGGGCCATTGGAACACCGGGCGGATGCGCCTAGACTGCGCGCCGAAACGGGAGACGCGCATGATCGTGGAGATTGGGCATTACGCGCTGGTGCTGGCGCTGATGGTGGCCGTGGTGCAATCCACGCTGCCGATGTGGGGCGCGCATCGGCGCGACGCGGCGCTGATGGCGCTGGCGCCCGCGGCGGCGGTGGCGCAGTTCGTGCTGGTGGCGGTGTCCTTTGCGGCGCTGACCTGGGCCTTTGTGGTGTCGGATTTCTCGCTGGCGGTGGTGGTCAACAATTCGCACACGCTGAAGCCGATGCTTTACAAGATCTCGGGCGTCTGGGGCAACCATGAGGGCAGCCTGCTGCTCTGGGTGCTGATCCTGGCCCTGTTCGGCGCCTGCGCGGCCTGGTTCGGCAGCGGACTGCCGGCGCAGTTGCGGGCGCGGGTGATTGCGGTACAGGGGCTGATCGGGGCGGCGTTCCTGGCGTTCCTGATCTTTACCTCGAACCCGTTCTGGCGGATGGAAGTGCCGCCGATGAACGGGCAGGACCTGAACCCGCTGTTGCAGGACCCCGGCCTGGCCTTTCACCCGCCCTTCCTCTACCTGGGCTATGTCGGCCTGAGCATGGCGTTTTCCTTTGCGGTCGCGGCCCTGATCGAGGGCCGGGTCGACGCCGCCTGGGCACGCTGGGTGCGGCCCTGGACGCTGGCCGCCTGGATCTTCCTGACCATCGGCATCGCGCTGGGGTCGTGGTGGGCCTATTACGAGCTGGGCTGGGGCGGGTTCTGGTTCTGGGACCCGGTGGAGAACGCCAGTTTCATGCCCTGGCTCTTGGCCGCGGCGCTGTTGCATTCCGCCATCGTGGTGGAAAAGCGCGAAAGCCTGAAGGCCTGGACCATCCTTCTGGCGATCATGGCCTTTGGCTTCAGCCTGATCGGCACCTTCATCGTGCGGTCGGGGGTCATCACCTCGGTGCATTCCTTTGCCAGCGACCCCGAGCGGGGCATCTTCATCCTGGGCATCCTGGCCTTCTTTACCGGGGGCGCGCTGATGCTGTTCGCCGCGCGGTCCGGCGCGATGGAGGCCAAGGGGCTGTTCGGCATGGTCAGCCGGGAAAGCGCGCTGGTGGCCAACAACATCCTGCTGGCGGTGGCGGCGCTGGTCGTGTTCATCGGCACGATCTGGCCGCTGGTGGCGGAAATGACCATGGGCCGCACGGTTTCGGTGGGAGAGCCGTTCTTCAACGCGGCCTTCACGCCGTTCTTCGTGCTTCTGGCGGTGATCCTGCCGGCGGGGGCCATGCTGGCGTGGAAACGCGGCGATCTGGGCCGGGCGCTGCGCGGGCTGGTGCCGGTGGCGGTGCTGGCGCTGGCGCTGGGCGGGCTGGCCTATGCGATGCAGACCGGGCGTTCGGCGCTGGGGCCGGTGGGCGCGGCGCTGGGGGCCTGGGTGGTGCTGGGCGCGCTGTGGGACCTGTGGTCGCGCACCGGGGCGCGGTCGGGGCGGTCGGGCAACCGGCTGGGCCGGCTGATGCGGCTGCCGCGGGCCGACTGGGGCAAGGCGGCGGCACATTCCGGGCTGGGGCTGGTGATCTTTGCCGTGGCGGCGATGAACGCCTGGGCGATCGAGGATATCCGCGTGGCAAAGGAAGGCGAGACCTTTGCGCTGGGCGCCTATGAGGTGACGCTGGTCGCGGTGCATGAAGAGCAGGGGCCGAACTATATGGCGACCGTGGCCGAGATGGCCGTGACGCGGGATGGCCGGCCGGTAGCGGTGATGTTCCCCGAAAAGCGGGTCTATCCGGTGCAGGCGATGCCGACGACCGAGGCCGCGCTGGACCAGGGCCTGTTCCGCGACCTCTATCTGGTGATCGGCGATGCGCAGTCCGGAGGTGGCTGGGCGGTGCGCGGCTATGTCAAACCCTTTGCCGACTGGATCTGGGGCGGCGCGATGCTGATGGCGCTGGGCGGGCTGTTGTCGCTGAGCGACCGGCGCTATCGCGTGGCCGCGGGCGCGCGCAAGGCCGCCCCGCAGGGAGTGCCGGCCGAATGATGCGCCTCTTGGTCCTGATGCTGGCGCTGGCCGGCCCGGTGATGGCGGTGCAGCCCGACGAGATGCTGGACGACCCGGCGCTGGAGGCGCGGGCCCGCTCGATCAGCCGCGAGGTGCGCTGCCCGGTCTGCCAGGGCGAGACCATCGACGACAGCAACGCCCAGATCAGCCGCGACCTGCGGTTGATCATCCGCGAACGGCTGGTGGCGGGTGACAGCAACCAGGAGGTGCTGGATTTCCTGGTGGCGCGCTATGGCGAGTTCATCCTGTTCAACCCCGAGAAGACCGGCCTGAACCTGATCCTGTGGCTGGCGGGGCCGGCGATGCTGCTGGTGGGGGGTGCGATTGCCGTCACGGCGATGCGGCAGCGCAGGGAACCGGCGGCGGCGACCCTGACCGCCGAGGAACAGGCGCGGCTGGACGAGATCCTGAAGGGGTAGCGGGGCGCGGGGAAAACCGCACTGACGTGGCGTTTCGCTTGGCGGCGGCGGGCGGCCTGATAATCCTTGCCGGATCAACGAGGAAAGGCCGCAGATGACCTGGACCACCATCCGTTATGGCCTTGAGGCCGGTGTCGCGACGATCACGCTGAACCGGCCCGAGGTGATGAACGCCCTGTCGCGCCAGATGCGGCTGGAGATGGCCGAGGCGCTGCGGCAGGCGCAGGCGGCGGCGCGCTGCATCGTGCTGACCGGGGCAGGGCGCGCCTTTTGTTCAGGTCAGGACCTGCAGGATGCCCGGGCGCTGGGCGCGCTGGATTTCGAGCGCATCCTGAACGAGGAATACGTGCCGCTGTTGCGGTTGATCACCGACAGCCCGGTGCCGACCATCGCGGCGGTGAACGGGGCTGCGGCGGGGGCGGGGGCCAATCTGGCGCTGGCCTGCGATGTGGTCATCGCCAGCGAGGCGGCCAGTTTCATCCAGGCCTTTACCCGGATCGGGCTGATCCCCGATGCCGGCGGCACGCACTGGCTGCCACGCCAGATCGGGCTGGCGCGGGCCATGGGTGCGGCGCTGTTCGCCGACCGGATCAGCGCGCGGCAGGCCGCCGACTGGGGGATGATCTGGGAAGCGGTGCCCGAGGCGGAATTCGCCGCCGTCACCGCCGCCCGCGCCGCGCATCTGGCCAATGGGCCGACGGTGGCCTATCAGGCCCTGAAACAGGCGTTGCGCGGATCCTTTGACCTGGATCTGGCCGGCGCCCTGGCGCAGGAGGCGCGGTTGCAGGGCCGCTGCGGCACGACAGCCGATTTCCACGAGGGCGTCGCGGCCTTTCTGGAAAAGCGCCCGCCGGCGTTCCGGGGGGAATAGGCCGCAAAGGCGGGCGATTGCCGCCTGTTGCCGGCTATTGGGGGCGGCGGAGGCTGGTTCCGTCTGGGATGACGGGCGGTTCCCTGCCGGCAAATACTCGTGACGCAAAGCGGCCGGCCCGATAGGATGAACGGGCAGGAATGGGCTGTCCGATGGCTGATCGTGACGACGGGTCTCTCAGTAACCGGGAATACGGCATTGCACGGGCCTATGCCGATGGCCGGAGCTACAAGGAGATTGCCCGCGACCTGAAGATCGCCCCTGCCACGGTGCGGGCGCATCTGCGAACCGTCTATCGCAAGCTGGATGTCACGTCCAAGGTTGCCCTGGCCCGCGCGATCCCGGCCCCTGGCGGTGGGCCCGGCGTTCCGGTGGCCGAGCCTGCCGGTGATCCGGGCCCCACGGCCGCGTCGCGTTCCGTCTGGCTGGCGGTCAGGCTGGTGGCCGATGCCGGCGCAAGCGAGGCGTCTGTCCTGCTGGCGCGCGGCATGACCGATGACATCGTCGCCGAACTGACCCGGTTCAACAGGATTTCCGCCCTTGGCGCCGAGTCGTCCGCAAGGTTCCTGCAGGACGGCGCCGATGAGCGCGAGGCTGGCCGGCCCGCGATCCAGTATATCCTGGGCGGGTCGGTTCGGGAAATGGCGGGCAGTATCCGGCTGCTTTTCAGTCTTGAGGATCGGCAGAGCGGCCAGATGATCTGGTCGGAACGGTTCCTTTCGACGGCGGCGGATTTCTTTGCCCTGCAGGAGCAGATCGTCGGGCGCGTCGCGGCCACGGTGGTCGGGCGGGCCGAGGCCGCCATTTCCATCCGTGCCGCCCGCAGGCAACCGGAAAGCCTGGATGCCTATCAATGCGTCCTGAAGGCCAAGTCGCTGGAACTGGGCAACCCGTCTGTCGAGATGCAGCGCCACGCGCTGTTCGAGCGCGCGACCCGGCTGGACCCCGGCTATGCGGTCGCCCAGGCCTGGCTTGCCCATGCGACGCTGCTGCAATGGGACCGCCAGCTTTCGCAAGACGACAGCCTGCGCGAGCGCGCGCTTGACCTGGCGCGGCTGGCGGTGTCGCTGGATGCCAGTGACCCGTTCTGCCAATACATCATCGGCTTTGTGCATCTGTTCAGCCGGCGCTTTGACCTGGCAGAGGCCTATTACCGCCGCATGGCGGAACTGAGCCCGAATGACGCCGAACTGGTGGGGGCGATGGCCCTGTTCCTGGCCTATGCCGGGCGCGGCGACGAGGCGCTGGCGCAGACCGGACGGGCAAGGCAACTCGACCCGTATTTCGAGCCGGCCTGGCTGTGGCATGCCGAAGGCCTGGCGCATTTCGTGAACGCGGATTACGCCAGGGCGGTGGCTGCCTTCGACAGATCCGCGACGACGCCCTATTGGGTCGTGGCCTATCAGGCCGCGGCAGAGGCCCTGGGGGGCCGGCCGGAACCGGCGGCGCGTCATGCGGGCAGGGTCCGGTCCTTGCGGCCGCAGTTCCGGTCGGGGTTCTTTGCGCGCAGGGAACCGTTGAAGCGCGAGGAAGATCGCGGGGCGCTGTTGCGGGGGCTGGCCGGATCCGGCCTTGCGCCCTGACGCGCCGCGCAGGCTGCGGCTTTGGTCGCGCGGGCGGGGCGCGGGTGACAGCGCCGGCATGCCCCGGCGCTATTTGACGATGAAATCGGGCTCGCCCGGCGCATAGCGGCGCCCGCGGCACAGCCATTCGGCGCCCTTCCACAGCATGGCCAACAGCCGCAGCGCCGCGGCACCGGCCTTCGGGGCGGCAATCCCGCGGCAGGGCCGGGCAGGGAACAGGCTTTCGGTGGGGATGGTCATCTGGCGGTGCATCGCGTCCTCCTGATCTCCGGGGGGTGCAAGGGGTCCGGACAGGTTCAGCCTGGCACCGCGTCAGGCCCGGCGGTATCGTTCAGATGCGGTAATCGCTGCCCCTGCGATGGACTAGTCGTGGCGCGAAGGCGCGATGGCCCCCCAGCCGGGACATGGGTGCAGGGCGGGCCGTCCCGCGGCCTTGGGCAGGTCACTCGGCGGCGTCGCGGCGCTGCAGGCGCGTGATCTGTTCGGCCAGTTCCGGCCTGCACGATCCGCAGCAGGTTCCGGCGCCCAGCACTTCGCCCAAGGCGGCCACGGTCGTGGCCTGGCCGCTTTCGATGGCGGTGGCGATGGCGTTGCGGCCTACATTCAGGCAAACGCAGACGACCGGGCCGGGATCGGCCTGTTGCGCACCGGCCCGCCCGGCCAGCACGGCTTGCACGTCCCTTGTTCCCAGCCGCGTCGTGATCAGCTCGCGCGAGAGCGCGACCGGTTGGCGGGAGATGTACATCGCCGCGATCAGCCGGTTGTCGTGGTGGAAGGCCACGCGGAACAGCCCGCGGGTTTCATCCAGGACCGAGACCGCCGTCGCATCCGCAAGGCCGAATGTCCGGCGGGCAAAGGTTTCCCAATCGGTCGGGGTTTCGGTTCCGGCCAGTTCGCAGCGCCATCCGCCCCTGGCCCGCGCCTTGGCCCAATAGGTGCCGCGCGGCTGGAAATCCCGGGTCGATACCGCAAAACCGAACCAGCGCGCGTCGAGTTTGCCGATCGCCACGCGGGTTGCCTTGCTGTCGGGCTGGCCCGAGACCGGGTCGGGGTTGGCGGCGATCAGGGCGTCGATCCGGCCGCAAGAGGCGGTCTGGCCGGTCCAGTGGATCGGCGCGAACGGATGGCCGGGCGCGACGCGATCCGTCAGCAGCACCCGCAGGATGGCCCGTCCGTTCCGGTTGGTCACCTCGGCGAGGTCGGCGGTTTCCAGGCCCAACGCAAGGGCATCCGAAGGGTGCAGTTCCAGGAACGGCTCGGCAAGGTGGGCCGACAGGCGGGGGCTTTTGCCGGTTCGCGTCATGCTGTGCCACTGGTCGCGGATCCGGCCGGTGTTCAGAATATAGGGCAGGGCGCTGTCGGCCGGGGCCGGGGGTCGCGTCGCGATCATCCGCGCCTTGCCATCCGGGGTGTGGAACTGGCCGTCGGCAAAGAACCTGCCCCCGGTCTTGCGCGGGTTTGCCGGCCATACGAAGGGCGCGAGGGCGTCGTATTCCGCTGCGGTCGCGGTGGCGTGGCCGGAAATGTCGAAGTCCGAACCCAGGGACCCGGCCAGGCCGCTCAGCGCCGCGTATTCGGCGAAGATCCCGGCCTCGCCTTGCCAGGCGAAGGCCTGGGGCCAGCCCATCCGCCCGGCGACATCGGCCAGGATGCGCCAGTCGGCGCGCGCCTGTCCCGGGGGCGGCAACACGGCGCGCTGGCGGCTGATGCGGCGTTCCGAGTTGGTGACAGTGCCGGATTTCTCGGCCCAGGCGGCCGCGGGCAGAAGGACGTGGGCCAGCCGCGCGGTGTCGGTGTCGGCGGTGACGTCCTGCACCACGACGAAGGGGCAGGACCGCAGCGCCGCGGCGACCCGGTCGGCCTCGGGCATCGAGACGACGGGGTTGGTGTGGATGATCCAGATTGCCTTTATCCGGCCATCGCCAACGGCGCGGAACATGTCGACGGCCTTGAGGCCGGGCCTCTCGGCGATGGCCGGCGATTGCCAGAACCCCTGGACGGCGGCGCGATGGCTGGCGTTCTCGATTTCCAGATGGCAGGCAAGCATGTTGGCCAGCCCCCCCACCTCGCGCCCACCCATGGCGTTCGGCTGGCCGGTGACGCTGAACGGCCCCATGCCGGGGCGGCCGATGCGGCCGGTGGCAAGGTGGCAGTTCACAATCGCATTGACCTTGTCGGTGCCGAAGGCGGACTGGTTCACCCCCTGGGAATAGACGGTGATGACCTTTTCGGTTCCGGTCCAGAGGCGGAGGAATTGATCCAGCGCGGCGGGCGCGATGCCCGTCCCGGCGGGGTTCGTCGCGCGGGCGGCGGCAAAGGCCGCCTCGGCCCCGTTGACGCGGGTCAGAAAGCCGGGGTCGGCGTGGCCACCCGCTTCGATCCGGGCCAGAAGCGCGTTGAAGAGCGCGACATCCCCGCCAGGCGCAATCGGCAGATGCAGGTCGGCAATCTCGCAGGTGGCGGTGCGGCGGGGGTCGACCACCACGACCTTCATTCCGGGGCGGGCGGCCCTGGCGGCGGAGAGGCGCTGAAACAGGACCGGGTGGCACCAGGCGAGGTTCGAGCCGACCAGCACCACGAGATCGGCAAGTTCCAGGTCCTCGTATTGGCCGGGCACGGTGTCGGTGCCGAAGGCGCGGCGATGGGCGGCGACAGAGGAGGCCATGCAGAGCCGCGAGTTGGTGTCGATGTTGGCGGTGCCCCAGAACCCTTTCGCCAGCTTGTTGGCGACGTAGTAATCCTCGGTCAGAAGCTGGCCCGAGACATAGAGTGAACCGCGCCGGGTTTGCCGGAGGCTGATTTTGGTTAGTTACGCGGCCATGGGTTCAGTTTCCAGAGCTGTGTAGAAGTTGGCCTCTGCTTCTGCTGGCGGGATGTTCCCGATGGGCTCGAGAAGACGACGGTTGTTGAACCAGTCCACCCATTCGAGCGTCGCGTATTCAACGGCTTCCAAGCTGCGCCATGGGCCACGGCGGTGAATGACCTCAGCCTTGAACAGGCCATTGATCGTCTCGGCCAAGGCGTTGTCGTAACTGTCGCCGACGCTGCCCACCGAGGGTTCTATACCGGCTTCCGCCAAGCTCTCAGTGTAGCGAATAGACAGATATTGCGAGCCCCTGTCGCTGTGGTGAACCAGCCCCATACCCTTCCGGGGCGACGATCACTGCACCGCCTGTTCCAGGGCATCGAGAACGAACCCCGCATGAGCCGAACCGCTGACGCGCCAGCCAACGATCTTGCGAGCATAGGCATCGATGACAAAGGCGACATAGACGAACCCCTTCCAGGTGGCGACATAGGTGAAATCCGACACCCACAGCATGTTCGGGGCCGGAACGCGGAACTGGCGGTTCACCTTGTCCAGCGGACAGGGGGCTTTCTTGTCCGGGATCGTCGTCCTGTGTGGCTTGCCCCGGATAATGCCTTGAATACCCATGCTCTTCATCAGCCGTGCCACCGTGCATCGCGCGACATCGAAGCCCTCCCGGCCAAGCTGTCGCCAGACCTTCCGGACACCATAGACCCGCCAGTTCTCTTCGAACACGCGAAGGATCTCGGGGCGCAGCGCTTCGTCCTGACGTGCCCGATCCGACAGCCGAGACGGATCGGCCCGCTTCGCAAGGTGATCATAATAGGTGGACGGGGCGATCGGCAGCACGTCGCAGATCGGCTCGACCCCGTGCGCATCCCGGTGCGCGTCGATGAAACCCACCATCACTTCGACCGGCGGTCGAGCTCCGCCATCGCAAAATACGCTGACGCCTTGCGAAGGATCTCGTTCGCCTGGCGCAGCTCGCGGTTCTCGCGTTCCAGCGCCTTCATCTTCTCGGCCATCTCGCTGGAGACGCCCGGACGCTTGCCGCTATCAACCTCCGCCTTCTTGACCCAATCGTTCAAGGTCTGCGGCGCACAGCCGATCTTCGCCGAAATCGACATGACCGCCTGCCACCGCGATCCATGCTGACCCTCATTGTCCAGGACCAACCGCACCGCGCGTTCACGCACTTCCGGAGAAAACTTGTTCGTTGTCTTGCTCATGATGCTCCACCTTACTCAGGAGTTGGAGCCTCCGGCAAACCCGGCGCGGTTCATCCCGGCGCTGGTGGTCGTGCCCACCGTCTCGCCTTGCGCCACCAGCCGCGCCGTCGCGGTCAGCAATCCCGAGCGCTGCATCTGCCAGGTGATCTGGTCGAGCACGCAGCCCGAGTACATAGCATAGCGCGGCACCTCCGGCATGCCGGTCTCGATGGATAGGCTCGGCAGCGTCCAGGCACCCGACCGGAACTCATGCGTCCAAGGACCGGTGCCCGTGGTGGTCGGCGTCCCGAAGACCGCCTTCAGCCAGAAGCCGAAGGCCTCTGCGTCCAGCGGCACGACGACATCTCCATCGGCCGTCACCGCGTCCTTGATCGGCGCCAGCGGATCGCGGCCGTAGCCGAGCAACTCCGAGTTCAGCAGCGGCTGCTCGGCACCGAGCGAGGAACTGGCAAAAGGCATGCGAGTGAAGCCGCTCACGGGCGGCGTTCCATAGGTCGTCTCGAACGCAAGCGCCATCAGCGCCCGCGCCCCCTGGGCTCGTGCCATGGTGTTCTCCTCGGATTGTCGGGGTCAGGTCAGCGGGTCGGCGGTGGAATAGTGCAGCACCACCGGAATCACGGCGGCCTTCAGGCTCGCCGCGCCCTCGACCGGCAGATCGACCGGGCGCGGCGCCTCCGCCTCGACCCAGTCGCAGAGCCCGCCCAGCGTGCGGTCGGCGGAAAGCGCTGCGCCGATGCTGCCGGTCAGCGCGTCGAAGGCCGCGTCACGATCGGTGCCCTGCACCACTGCCTCGATCTCGGCGCGGTGCTGATAGTGGTAGGCGAGCGGCGACAGCGTCACTTCGGGCTCGCCCGGCTCGCCATCGCGCAGGATCAGCAGGCCCTCGGCCGGCACGCGCTCGGGCAGCACCTCGCCACGGAGCGCGGTTCAGGCAGCGCCGAAAGCCGCGCCTGCAGCGCGGCAAGGATGGTTTCACGAGAGGTGGGCATCTTGGAAAGCCGTTCGGTTACAGATACTTCATTAACCGTCAGCGGAGGATCCAGATTGCAGTCTGTTCTTTACCCGAAATATCGACACGTAATTGAGTCACGAGGCGCTTCGGCTTCAAATGATCCGGCACTCGTGGTGGATCAAAGAGGACGAGATACGGTCTTCTACATGCCATTCGAGTACGTAAATGAGCGCGCCAGGATTGTGATCGTCGGCATTACGCCGGGACCAAACCAGATGGCGCTCGCATACGATGAAGTGAAGGCGCTCTCCTCCAGAGGAATGAGCGAGGACCAGATCCTGTATCAAGTGAAGAGCCTCGCGGCGTTCGGGGATGAATCGATGCGCCCCAACCTTGTGAAGATGCTTAATGCAATGAAGATCAACGAGTTGCTGGGCATCCGAGACGCGGGTGAGCTGTGGTCAACTTCGTACGATGAACTCCATGCCACCTCGGTCATTCCGCATGCCGCGTTCAGGAATGGGAAGATGTTCGCTGGAAGCTTTGACCAAGTTCTGCGATCCGAGGCCTTCGCTGCCGGTTTCCAAAGGGATTTCCTGCCATCCTTGCAAGCCTTGCCACACAACGCCTTCTTCCTTGCGCTTGGGCCTACGCCCCTTGAAGCGCTCCAATGGTGCGTCGCGCAGGGGCACATTCAGGAGGAACAACTTCTCGGAGCACTCGCGCATCCCTCACGATCCAGCGGAAGCCAAGTCGACATCTATCTTGGCCTGAAGTATCCGCAGGATCTGAACCCGAAGGATCCAGTCCGTTATCGCGTCGACTGGCTACAACGCGCATCACAGTCGCTGAGACAGAAGCTTCGGAAACTCGCTATGTAGGCACCTGCCAAGGAACCGGCTCGTCGAAGTTTCCTACAGCTTCCCCTCCACCCAGTTCGCCACGATCAGCCCCGGCATGCTGTCCAATGCCCGGTCAGCATCCCGCGCCAGGTCCAGCCGCTTCGGCAACTTGACCTGCGGCACCAGCAGGAAGATCGGCGCGGTGACCTTGCCGCGCCCGGTCTTCGAGCGGGACACCACGGCCTGGCCCTTCGTGTTCAGCCGTCCCTCCGCCACCAGCAGGCTCGGACCAGTGCGGCGATAGACGAAGCGCAGGCGGAGCCCGCGTCGCCGCTCCCATTCGCCGGGCGTGATCCGGCCGCCGCGGAGGGACTTGCCCGCCGCGGGCAGCGGGATCGCCAGCCAGAACCCGTTCTTCGAGCGGATCAGCGGCCCCGTATCATGCGCGCCGACGATGACCGGGGCCTTGGACCAGACCAGTGCTGCCGCGTCCAGGCTCTCGCCCGATCTCGGGAAGTTCTGGCTCCGGATCGAGTTGGCCAGCCGGGGCCCGAGTCCCGCGCCGGTGATCTGCAACCGCCAGGCCGATCTTCAGCCCGGCCCCGGCCTCGCGCATGGCGACGGTGACGGCGCGCTCCCCGCCCGCCACCTCCGCCGCCATCATCGCGACGATGTCGGGATCGATGTCGAGCTTCAGTTTCACGCGGGCCTCAGATCAACGGTCCAGACCAGCCGCTCGCGGTCGCGGACGGGCTCGCCCTGAATGAGGTAGGCGTCGCCGTCGATCTCGATGCGGTCGCCGGGGCGCGGGGTCGCCACCTCGGCCAGGCGCAGATCGATCCGGGTGGTTTCGGACCAGAGCCGCGCATCGCCGAAGTCGGAGACGACATCCGCGCGCCGGGCGACGGCACGCACCAGCACGGGCGCGCCGCCGTCGGCGATGTAGACCGCGTCCCGGCCGATGTTCGGATCGGCAAAGAGCGCGCCCACGGCGGCGGCGAAGGCGCTCATCAGAACGCCGCGTTCAGGCGCACCCGGCCGATGGTGTCGCCCGCGCCGCTCGCCACCGCCTCGACGGCCACGCCGACCAGGGTGTTGTCGGTTGCGACGGTCGTAGTGCGCTTGTTGGTGTCGTCCCAATAGACCTTGGCGCCGACGGTCCAGGCCTGGGAGCCGACCTTGGTGATGTCGAAGACGCCGACGAGCGCGGTCTCGATGGGATCGCCGAGGGCGGCCGCTCCGGCGGCGATGCCGAAGATGGAGCCGACGAGCAGGCCATCGCCCGAGGCGACGGCATAGGGTGCGGTCAGGGTGATGGTGTTGCCGGGCTGGACGAAGTTTTTCATGGGGAGGATCCTTGTGGAAAGACGAAGGGCGGCCCGATTGGACCGCCCGTGTGTCAGGGTTCAGGATGGGTGCGGGTTACGCGCCCGGGTTCTTGTAGAGGCCGCGCCAGTCGATGGCCTTGGCGCCGAAGTCGAGGCGGCACTTGATCTCGACGCCGTCGACGTCGAAGCCGTTGCGGGTCTCGATGTAGGCGCCCTGCTGGCCCTCGAGATAGGCGTACTCGATGGTGTCGATCTGGTTCGGGCTGGCGGCCAGATACCAGGCGGTCTCGCTGGCTGCGTCGAGCCGGGGCTCGCTGATCGGCGCGAGCGTGCGGATCGACTGCGGCACCACGCTGGACGTCGCGGCGGGCACGAGGTTCTGCGCGACCAGCTGCTCGGCCTTCAGTTCCAGCGAGGCGGGCACGATCAGGAAGGCGGGGCGGACGTTCAGCACCGTCTTCTTGTCGAGGCCGGTCTGCTTGGCCATCGCGGCGCGCGCCGCACCGACGCTGCTCACATCGAGCGCCGCGCCGGTGCCCGCAAGGTTCTTGTGCGTGGTGTGGAACAGCGCGTTGCCGTCGGCCATCGCCGGGTTGGCGGTGATGATCCCCCAGACTACGTCCGATTCCAGCTGGGCGATGGAGTTGCCGTACATCGCCGGGATGCGGGTGAAGGCGTCGAGATCGTCGTTGATCAGCGTCTGACGGGTGATCGCGACCACCCGGCCATAGGTCTTGACCTTGTAGCTCTCCTTGCTCTCGCCGAGCGTGCCGCGCTTGAACTCGCCGCTCTCGCCGACTTCAAGCAACTGCGGGCTTCGCCGAGCTGCACCCGGTGCATCGCCTTGAAGTCGGTGGCGAGCACCTGGCGGCAGAACAGCATGAAGGTGCGGGGATAGGCCTCGTAGGCCTGCCGCAGGGTCTTGTTGGTGACGGCCGAGAGGATCTCGGGGAAGTCCGAGGTCGAGTGCAGCGCCCGCGTCGCCACCTCGTCGCGCGACAGGCCGCGCGTGTTTACCCCGGCATTGCCGAGGCTTTCGCGGGCGAGTTCCAGCAGGGTCATGCCGCGATACTGGCGGGCGGCGTCCTCCAGCTGGAACAGCGTCGGGCTGTAGCGGTGCAGGAGCGCATTCGCCACGGCATCGCGGCGGGTGATGCGCTCGTCCCGGCCGCCGAGCGGGATGGAGACATGGCCGAAGGTCCGGGTCTCGTCGGATTTCGCCGCGACCTGGTCGAGGATCAGGCGGCGGGACTCAGCACAAGTAAGAGAAGGTGAGGACGCCGGCTCTTACCGCTGATTGATCCAGCGCAGCAAGGCTATGGTCCGCCTGTTGAATGTTCGATCCGGGTTCCTTTTCACGAACGCCACCGACATCGAAGTGTTCAGGTGGGGCGTCGGGAAAAGCGCGAAATTTCGGATAGTTACAAGCTATTCACCAATCCAGGCAGTCATGAGGTCCGGAGAATATTGGCCCTGAGAGACCGCTTTCGGGCCACCTGGCGGCAGCGGCGGTGCTCAGCCCCTCCCGCATAACCCTCGAAAACAACAGGAAAAATCCGGCCAGCCGGATCGGGAGAATGGTTCCGCTGGGGCAAGTGGCGGAGAGGGTGGGATCTGAACCCACGGTGGGCGCAAACCCACAACGGTTTTCGAGACCGCCCTGATCGACCACTCCGGCACCTCTCCGCGCTTTGGGGGTCGTCTATGTGAGGGCGGGATTTAGCCGGGCCTCGCGGGAAGCGCAACCCCTTTCGGTGGGAAGTTTTCCGGACTGTGAACTGGGGCCGCGAAGGGCGTTGCCGCAGTCGTGACCAGAGGCGCGGCGCGGCGGTTCTTGGCAATCGGCGAGGCAGCGCATAGCCTTGTGCCCGGCGGGTATCCGGTGGGAACCGGGGCGCCGCTGGGGGCCAGGACTGTGCCGGCCCAATGAAAGGTCGATGATGCTGCGTTTTGCCTGCCGTTTCTGTGCCTGGATCGTGGTTGCCGCGCTGGTCGCGCCCTTGGCCGGGGTGCCGGTCGCGGCGCCGGCCCATGCGGAAAGCCAGCCGCAGGCGGCCGAGGCGGGGCGCATCGCGGCGCTGTCGGACCTGCTGAAGATGGATCAGGTCATCGCGGTGACGGTCGATGAGGGCATGGAATACGGCGCCTCGATCGAAACGCAGATGTTTCCGGGGCAGGGCGGGGCGCGCTGGCAGGGCATTGTCGCCGGGATCTACGATTCCGCCCGGCTGCGGGAGATGTTCGACCGGGCCTTTGCCGAGGCGATTGCGGGCGACGAGGCGGCGCTGGCGGCGGCCGAGGCCTTCTTTGGCACGGCGCGCGGGCAAGAGATCGTGGCGCTGGAGATCGAGGCCCGCCGCGCCCTGATGGACGAGGCGGTGGAAGAGGCGGCGCAGGTCGAGGCCGAGCGGCTGCAATCCGAGCGTGACCCGCGGGTTCGGGTGTTGCGCGATTTCATCGCCGCCGGCGACCTGGTCGAGATGAACGTGGCCGGCGCGCTGTCGGCCAACCTGGCCTTTTATACCGGTATGGACGAATCCGGCGCGCAAAACCCCGGCATGACCCGCGAGGACCTGATGTCCGAGGTCTGGGGGCAGGAGGACAGCATCCGGACCGAGACGGTGAACTGGCTTTATCCCTATCTCGTCCTGGCCTATCAGCCGCTGTCGGACGCCGATCTTGCGGCCTATCTGGAATATTCCGAAAGCCCCGAGGGACAGCGGCTGAACGCGGCCCTGTTTGCCGGCTATGATGCGGTGTTCCAGCACGTTTCCTATCAGCTGGGGCGCGCGGCGGCGCTGGTCATGCAGGGCCGCGACATCTGACCCCCGGGGGCGCGGGGCCTGCGCCCTTGCGGCTTGACACCGGGGCCCGGCCGGATCATAAGCGCACATCCTGCCAGGGGTGCGAATCCCGGGCAGGTTTCGTTTTGACAATCGCCCCTTGCCGGGGCGCGCTGTCCGAGGCGGGGGAAACCCCACGAACGCCGAAAGACCGGGATGACCGGGCGACGGGGCCACAGGGCGCGGGTGACAAGAAAAGGAAAGACCCATGTTTGCGGTCCTGAAGACCGGCGGAAAGCAGTACAAGGTGCAGGCGGGTGACGTTCTGCGCGTTGAAAAGCTGGACGCCGTTGCTGGCGACAAGATCCAGTTCAATGAAATCCTCGTGGTCGGCACCACCGTCGGTGCGCCGCTGGTCAAGGGCGCGGCCGTGACGGCCGAGGTCATCGACCAGATCAAGGGCGAAAAGACCATCTCCTACCACAAGCGCCGCCGGAAGCATTCGTCGCAGCGCACCCGTGGCCACCGTCAGCAGCTGACCCTGCTGCGCGTCACCGAAGTGCTGGAGTCGGGCGCCGACAAATCGGGCGTCAAGGCCGCCACCGGCACCGCCGCCGCCCGTCTGGCTGCGCATGAAGCCCCCGGCGCCAAGCCGGCCAAGGCCGCAAAGGCCGAAGCTGCCCCCGCCGAGGCCGCTGCCGAAAAACCGAAGCGTGCCCGCAAGGCCGCCGAAGCGAAGGAGTAACACGCAATGGCACACAAGAAGGCAGGCGGTTCGTCCCGCAACGGTCGCGACAGCGCCGGTCGTCGTCTGGGCGTGAAGCTCTATGGCGGCCAGTCGGCCATTCCCGGCAACATCATCTGCCGCCAGCGCGGGACCAAGTGGTTCCCCGGTGAAGGCGTCGGCATGGGCACCGATCACACGATCTTCGCCACTGTCGAGGGCAAGGTGACCTTCAAGAAGGGCCTCAAGGGCCGCACCTTCATTTCGGTACTCCCGGTCGCGGAGGCAGCCGAGTAAGCCGGACCTTTACATTTCGGATGTATCGGGGGGATCGGCGAAAACGCCGGTCCCCTTTCTCATTTTCGCCATGTGCGAATGGTAATCGGGCGCCAGCGCCCCCACATGCGCTTCAGAGGAGGAAGCCATGGTCCTGGATATGATTACGGCCAGTGAGGGCCAGATTGCCGCCGGCCGCTTTGTGCTGCGGCCCGTGCGGGCGTCGGATGCGGGGCTGATCGCCCATCACGCCGGCGACCGCCGGGTGGCCGAGGCAACGCAGAACATTCCCCATCCCTTTCCGCCCGGCGCGGCCGAGGCCTATGTGAACCGCGCCATGACGCATGAGCGGCCGGGGTCGGTCTGGGTGCTGGACGGGTCGCTGACCGGCCTCTCCGAGGTGCTGGGCGTGATCTCGCTGAAGCCGATGGAGGTGAAGGCCGGGCAGGGCGGCCAGTCCGAGGTGGCCTATTGGGTGGCGCCGGCCTTCTGGAACACCGGCATCGCGTCTGAGGCGGTGCGGGCGCTGATGGCGGCGAACCCGCTGGACGACCGCACCTATTTCGCCGAGGTGTTCCAGGACAACCCCGGTTCGGCCAGGGTGCTGACCAACCAGGGGTTCCAGTATCTCGGCGATGCCGAGGCCTTCTCGGTGGCGCGCAATGCCCGGGTGCCAACCTGGACCTATATCCGCAAGCTGGACTGACGCCATGGACATCTGTCGTCGCGCGGTCCTGCGGACGGCGCGGCTGCGGCTGCGCCCGGTCACGGAACAGGATGCCCAGGCCGTCATCGCCGGCGTGGGCCGGCTGCATGTCAGCCGCTGGCTGTCGGTGGTGCCGCACCCCTACGGCCCGGCCGATTTCGCCCGGTATCTGCAGCTGGCCGTGCCGGGCCGGCACTGGGCGATCGAGGATGGCCAGGGCCATGCCGGCGGCATCAGCCTGGACCCCGACCTGGGGTTCTGGATCGCGCCCGAGCGGCAGGGCCGTGGCTATGCGGCCGAGGCGGCCCGCGCGGTGATCGCCTGCCATTTCGACGATCCGGCCGCCGGCCCGCTGCGCTCGGGGTTCTATTGCGACAACCATGCCTCGCGGGCGGTTCATCGCCGCTTGGGCTTTCGCAGCACCGGGATGCAGGAGGTCTTTTGCCAGGCCCTGGGCCAGCCGCGCGCGCTGCTGTGGCAGCGGCTGGACCTGCGCGACTGGCAGGCCGCGTCGCCGCCCCCTGCAGCGGACGACCTTCGCACCGCTTGAGCCGGCCCCGCCCTTCCTGTATCGCTGCCACATCCTCTCGAAAGCCTGATGCGATGAAATTCCTCGACCTTGCCAAAGTCTACATCCGCTCGGGCGGCGGCGGCGCCGGCTGCGTCTCGTTCCGGCGCGAGAAGTTCATCGAATTCGGCGGCCCCGACGGCGGCGATGGCGGCCATGGCGGCTCGGTCTGGGCCGAGGCGGTCGAAGGGCTGAACACGCTGATCGATTTCCGCTACCAGCAGCATTTCTTTGCCAAGTCGGGCCAGCCCGGCATGGGCAACCAGAAGACCGGCCGCTCGGGCGAGGATATCGTGCTGAAGGTGCCGCTGGGGACCGAGATCCTGGATGAGGACGAGGAAACGGTGGTCGCCGACCTGACCGAGGTGGGTCAGCGGGTCTGCCTGGCGACGGGCGGCAACGGCGGCTGGGGCAACCTGCGGTTCAAGTCCAGCACCAACCGGGCGCCGGCGCGGGCCAACCCGGGGCAGGAGGGGGTGGAACGCACCATCTGGCTGCGGCTGAAGCTGATCGCGGACGCAGGCCTGGTCGGGCTGCCCAACGCCGGCAAAAGCACCTTCCTGTCGGCGGTGTCGAATGCCCGGCCAAAGATCGCCGACTATCCCTTTACCACGCTGGTGCCGAACCTTGGCGTCGTCGGGATCGACGGGCATGAATTCGTCATGGCCGATATTCCCGGCCTGATCGAAGGCGCCAGCGAAGGCCGCGGACTGGGCACGCAGTTCCTGGCCCATGTCGAACGCTGCAAGGTCCTCTTGCATCTGGTGGATGGCACTTCGTCGACAATCACCAAGGATTTCAAGACCATCGTGACCGAACTTGAAGCATATTCCGAAGTGCTGGGCGACAAGCCGCGGATCGTGGCGCTGAACAAGACCGACGCGATGGATGCCCGCCAGATCAGCGACCGCCGCCGCGCGCTGGAAAAGGCCAGCGGCGGGCCGGTGCATGTGATCTCGGGCGTTTCGGGCAAGGGCATCCCCGAGGTGCTGCGGGCGATCTATGCCTGCATCAAGGCCGGGGAACCGCAAGAGGAGCGGGGCACATGGCAACCCTGACCCAGGCCGCCGCGCCGGATGTGCGGGCGGCGAAACGGCTGGTGATCAAGATCGGCTCGGCCCTGCTGGTCGACCGGCAGAAGGGGCTGAAACAGGCCTGGCTGTCCGCGCTGGCGCTGGACGTGGCCGAGGCCAAGACCCGCGGGGCCGACGTGGTCCTGGTGTCGTCGGGCTCGATCGCGCTGGGGCGCAAGGTGCTGGACCTGCCGCAGGGCGTGCTGACGCTGGAGCAAAGCCAGGCCGCCGCCGCGGTCGGGCAGATCCGGTTGGCGCGCGCCTATGAGGAGGTGCTGGCGCCGCATGGCATCACCACGGCGCAGGTGCTGGTGACGCTGGAAGATACCGAGGATCGCCGGCGCTATCTGAACAGCCGCGCCACGATGGAAACCCTGCTGGGCCTGGGCGTCGTGCCGATCGTGAACGAGAACGACACGGTGGCCACCGACGAGATCCGCTTTGGCGACAACGACCGGCTGGCGGCGCAGATCGCGGTGACGGTGGGGGCGGATCAGTTGATCCTGCTGTCGGATGTCGACGGGTTCTACACCGCCAATCCAAAGGAAGACGCCGGCGCCCGGCGCTTTGACGTGGTCGAGACCATCACCGCCGAGATCGAGGCGATGGCGGGCGAGGCCATCTCGGGCCTGTCGAAGGGCGGGATGAAGACCAAGCTCTTGGCGGGGCGGACCGCGATGGCGGGGGGCTGTGCCATGGCGATCATGGAAGGCTCGACCCTGCGGCCGCTCAAGGCGCTGGCCGAGGGCGCGAACCGCACCTGGTTCGTGCCGGCGGCCGACCCGCACCTGGCCCGCAAACGCTGGATCAACGCGATGAAGCCGCGGGGCGAACTGGTGCTGGATGCAGGCGCGGTGCAGGCGCTGAAGGCGGGCAAGAGCCTGCTGCCCGCCGGCGTGACGCGGGTAAGCGGCACCTTTGGCCGCGGCGAGCCGGTGGCGATCCTCTCGCCCGAGGGCGTGGTTCTGGGCAAGGGGCTGGTGCGCTATACCAGCGTCGAGGCAAAGCAGATCGCCGGGCACCGCTCTGGCGAAATCGAGACGATCCCGGCTATCAGGCCGGGCGGCGCTGGTGCATCGGGACGACATGGTGGCTTGAGGCGGCGGTTTCTTGCTGGAAACCGGCGCGGAGATCCTGAAATTTCCGGCGCGGCGTTTCGGAACATGCCGCGGCCCGGACGGAAGGGGAAATGCGATGGACGGGCAATTCGGCGATCTGATGGCCGAGATCGGCACCAGGCGCGGGCAGCGGGGCGGAACTGGCCTGCGCCGGGTCCGAGCGCAAGGCGGCCGCGTTGGTCTCGGCCGCCGATGCGATCTGGCGCCGGCGGCAGGAGATTCCGACGGCAACGTGCTTGACCTCGACGCGGCCGGGACCAAGGGCCTGACCCCGGCGATGATCGACCGGCTGCGGCTGGATGAGGGGCGGATCCTTGGCATCGTCGACAGCCTGCGCCAGGTGGCCGAGGCGCGCGACCCGGTGGGCCGGGTGCTGGCGGAATGGGATCGACCCTCGGGGCTGCATATCCAGCGCGTGGCGACGCCCCTGGGGGTGATCGGCGTGATCTACGAATCCCGGCCTAACGTCACCGCCGACGCCGGCGCGTTGTGCCTCAAGGCCGGCAATGCCGTGATCCTGCGGGGCGGCAGCGAGAGTTTCGAGACCTCGCAGGTGATCCACGATTGCATGGTCGAGGGGCTGCGCGCCGCCGGCCTGCCAGAGGCCGCGATCCAGCTGGTGCCCGTCCGCGACCGCGAGATGGTGACGGCCATGCTGCGGGCGACCGAATATATCGACGTGATCGTGCCGCGCGGCGGCAAGGGCCTGGTCGGGCTGGTGCAGCGCGAGGCGCGGGTGCCGGTCTTTGCCCATCTCGAGGGCATCTGCCACGTCTACGCCGACCGCGACGCCGACCTGGAAAAGGCGCGGGCGGTGGTGCTGAACGCCAAGACCCGGCGCACCGGCATCTGTGGCGCCGCGGAATGCCTGCTGATCGACTGGCAGTTCTACACCAAACACGGCGCCGTGCTGATCGAGGACCTGCTGAAAGCCGGCGTCGAGGTGCGCACCGAGGGCGCGTTGCTGAAGGTGCCCGGCACGGTCAAGGCCGCGCCCGACGATTTCGGCCGCGAGTTCCTCGACATGATCATCGCCGCCCGGCTGGTTGACGGCGTGGACGAGGCCATTGCCCATATCCGCACCTATGGCAGCCAGCATACCGAGGCGATCCTGACCGAGAACGACGCCACCGCCGCCCGATTCTTCGAACGGCTGGACAGCGCCATCCTGATGCGCAATGCCAGCACGCAATTCGCCGATGGCGGCGAATTCGGCATGGGCGGCGAAATCGGCATCGCCACCGGCAAGCTGCATGCCCGCGGGCCGGTCGGGGCCGAGCAATTGTGCAGCTTCAAGTACCTCGTCACCGGCGACGGCACCATCCGCGGCTGAGCGCAGATTGAAAGACCTGCCCTTGCAGCCCCCCTCACGCGCCACTAAGACTCTGGAAACCCTCTGGCGATAACCCTGAGCGCGAAAGACGAGGCAGGCCCGACATGCGTGATCCGATCGATACCTACATGAATACCCTTGTCCCGATGGTGGTCGAACAGACCAGCCGGGGCGAGCGCGCCTATGACATCTTTTCGCGCCTCTTGAAGGAGCGGATCATTTTCCTCGCCGGCCCGGTGCATGACGGCATGTCCAGCCTGATCTGCGCCCAGCTGCTGTTCCTTGAGGCGGAGAATCCGTCCAAGGAAATCTCGATGTACATCAACAGCCCCGGCGGCGTGGTGACCAGCGGCCTGTCGATCTATGACACCATGCAATACATCAAGCCCAAGGTTTCCACCCTGGTGATCGGGCAGGCGGCCTCGATGGGCAGCCTGCTGCTGACCGCCGGCGAAAAGGGCATGCGCTTCAGCCTGCCCAACAGCCGTGTCATGGTCCACCAGCCTTCGGGCGGCTATCAGGGCCAGGCGACCGACATCATGATCCACGCGCAAGAGACGCAAAAGCTGAAGGACCGGCTGAACGGGATCTACGTCAAGCACACCGGGCAGAGCATGGAAAACGTGGTCGCGGCGCTGGAGCGCGACAATTTCATGTCGGCCGAGGATGCAAAGGCCTGGGGCCTGATCGACGAGATCCTGGCCGACCGCGGCAAGGCCGACGACACGGCAAAGTGAGCCTGGCGCCCCGGCTGCGCCCCCCGGCCGGGGGGCGTTTTCGGATTGTGGAGCCAGGGGGCTTGGCCGAGACTTCGACACAAGGGCGCCCGGTCGGGTGCAAGGGCAAAGGGTGACGGATGGCGACGAACTCCGGCGGTGACAGCAAGAACACGCTCTACTGCTCGTTCTGCGGCAAGAGCCAGCATGAGGTCAGGAAACTGATCGCGGGCCCGACCGTGTTCATCTGCGACGAATGCGTCGAGCTGTGCATGGACATCATCCGCGAGGAGACCAAGACCTCGGGGCTGAAATCCTCGGATGGCGTGCCGACCCCGCGCGAGATCTGCAAGGTGCTGGACGATTACGTGATCGGCCAGTTCCACGCCAAGCGCGTGCTGTCGGTTGCCGTCCACAACCACTACAAGCGGCTGAACCATTCCTCGAAACAGGAAGTGGAGCTGGCCAAGTCGAACATCCTGCTGATCGGGCCGACCGGCACCGGCAAGACGCTCTTGGCGCAGACCCTGGCGCGCATCCTGGACGTGCCCTTCACCATGGCCGATGCCACCACGTTGACCGAAGCCGGCTACGTGGGCGAGGATGTGGAAAACATCATCCTGAAACTGTTGCAGGCGTCGGAATACAACGTCGAACGCGCACAGCGCGGCATCGTCTATATCGACGAGGTCGACAAGATCACCCGCAAGTCGGACAACCCTCGATCACCCGCGACGTGTCGGGCGAGGGCGTGCAGCAGGCGCTGTTGAAGATCATGGAAGGCACCGTCGCCTCCGTGCCGCCGCAGGGCGGGCGCAAGCATCCGCAGCAGGAATTCCTGCAGGTGGACACCACCAATATCCTGTTCATCTGCGGCGGCGCCTTTGCCGGGCTGGAAAAGATCATCGCGCAGCGCGGCAAGGGCAGCGGCATCGGCTTCAAGGCCGAGGTCAAGGACCCCGATTCCCGCGGCGCGGGCGAGCTGTTCCGCGAACTGGAGCCTGAGGACCTGCTGAAATTCGGCCTGATCCCGGAATTCGTCGGCCGCCTGCCGGTGCTGGCCACGCTGGAAGATCTGGACGAGGCGGCGCTGGTCACCATCCTGACCGAGCCGAAGAATGCCCTGGTCAAGCAGTATCAACGGCTGTTCGAGATCGAGGATGTGAAGCTGACCTTCACGCCCGATGCGCTGGTGGCGATCGCCAAGCGGGCGATCAAGCGCAAGACCGGCGCGCGGGGCCTGCGCTCGATCATGGAAGACATCCTGCTCGACACGATGTTCGAACTGCCCGGCATGGGCGATGTCTCGGAAGTCGTGGTGAACGAGGAATCGGTGGACAAGGGCGCCAAGCCGCTTTTGGTGCATACCGAGCCGAAGAAGAAGGAACCGGCGGCGGCGGGCTGAGGGTCCGCGCCGATGATGCAATGACCGCAGCGCCGCCCCTTGCCGGGGCGGCGTTCCTGTTTTCTGGGAGGAAATCTTGACGATCGAACGCCTTTCAACCGGATCGACCTGGGAACCGAAGATCGGCTATGCCCGCGCCGTTGTCGCGGACGGATGGGTTTTGGTCTCGGGCACCACCGGCACCGACCATGCAACCGGCACCATCCCCGACAGCGTGACCGAGCAATGTGCGCTGGCGCTGCAGATCATCGGCGCGGCGCTGCAGCGCGCCGGCGCCAGTTTTGCCGACGTGGTGCGCGTCCATTACATCCTGCCCGACCGCGCCGATTTCGAACCCTGCTGGCCGCTCTTGGCGGCGACCTTCGGCGCGCATCCGCCGGCGGCGACGATGATCGAGGCCGGGCTGATCGACCCGCGCCACCGGATCGAGATCGAGGTGACCGCGCGTATGCCCGGCTAAGGCCGGCAAGGAAATTGCGCGCCTGCGGCGCAGGTCTTTCGTCTCGGCTCTGGCGCTGCGCGCCAACCGCCTCGGGTGGCCTCCGGCGGGGATATTTTTCGAAGGGAAAGGCGGGGCGGTCGGCAAGAACCCGTCTGTCGGGGGGCGGCAACCACTGGACCTTCGCCGCGCAATCGGCCATAGCTTTGCCAGACGAACGGAGGCTTGCCCATGTACTTCCTGAAGCGCCTGCTGACCTGGTGGAACAGCCAGACCATCGGCACCCAGATCTTTACCGCCCGGCGTGGCGTGAAGGTGGGTGAGGACGACCAGGGCAACATCTATTACCAGACCCGCGACGGCAAGCGCCGCTGGGTGATCTACAAGGGCGAGATGGAGGCCAGCCGGGTGCCGCCCGATTGGCATGGCTGGCTGCACTTCACCTGGGACCAGCCGCCGACCAAGGCGCCGCTGAGCCACAAGGCCTGGGAAAAGCCGCATCACGAAAACCTGTCGGGCAGCACGCTGGCCTATGCGCCGCCCGGTTCGATCCGTCGCAGCGCCCCGGCGCCGCGGCAGGATTACGAGGCATGGCAGCCCGAGTGATGGCCGGCAACAGGGCAGAGATCGCCGCCGGCGCCGCCGTCCTGGCGCTGGCCTGCGGGTTTGCGGTCTACGCGGCCAAGGGCACCGGGCTGATGGCCGGTCAGGGGGCGACCTATCCGCTGGTGGCCAGTTTCCGGGCGGTCGACGGGATTTCGGCCGGGTCCGACGTGCGGCTGGCGGGCCTGAAGGTCGGCACAATCGCAGAGCTGAAGCTGAACCCCGAGACCTTTTATGCCGATGCGGTGATCCAGCTGCGCGACGACATCCGGCTGCCGGTGGATAGCGCCATCCTGATTTCTTCCGAAGGATTGCTGGGCGGCAATTTCGTCGAGATCGTTCCGGGCGGGGCGCTGGAGAACCTGGAACCGGGCGGCGAGATCGAGGATACCCAAGGGTCGGTGTCGCTGGTGTCGTTGCTGATGAAATTCGTCGGCGGCCAGTCCGAGGATGCCGGGACGGCCGCGCCATGAAGGTCCTGGGCCTGCTGTTGGCGCTGGTGCTGGCGGCCCCGGCGGCGGCCGAGGATTTCGCCGATGCCGAGGCGGGCGTGCTGCGCTGGCTGGACAAGTTGACCGGCCAGACCGGCGACATGACGCTGGCGCGCGGGCAGTCGGCCTCGAACGGGCGGCTGACCATTCAGCTGGATGCCTGCCGCTATCCGGCCGACAACCCCGCGTCCGAGGCGCAGGCCCATCTGACCGTGATGGATGCCAGCCGGGCCGAGCCGGTGTTCTCGGGCTGGATGCTGGCCTCCAGCCCGGCGCTGTCGGCGCTGGACCATCCGCGCTATGACGTCTGGGTGCTGCATTGCGTGGTGCCGGGCTACGCGCCGCCCGAGACCGATGACACCACCTCGCAGGGCGAGGGCGAATAGTCCTTTGGCGCGAATGAGGCGGGCAGGGCGATGGCTTCGGCCAGTCGCCGGTGATAATCGGCGCGCGTGATCTCGACCGCGCCCAGACTGGCCAGGTGCGGGGTCAGGAACTGCGTGTCGAACAGCCGGAACCCGCCGGCGCGCAGCCGATGCACCAGCCAGGCCAGCGCCAGCTTTGACCCGCCGCTTTCGGCCGAGAACATCGATTCGCCAAAGAAGGCGGCGCCCAGCACCACGCCATAGACCCCGCCGGCCAGCCGGCCCTCGCGCCAGACCTCCAGGCTGTGGGCATGGCCCAGGCGGTGCAGCGCCAGATAGGCCTGACGGATGTCGGGATTGATCCAGGTCTCTTCGCGGGCGGCGCAGGCGTCGACAACCGCCTCGAAGGCCGAATTTGTTCGAATAGTGTAATTCCACTGCCGAACTTGCCGCGAAAACCGCCGAGAAATGTGGAAATCTGACAAGGGGAAAATACCGCGATACTGCGGGTCGACCCAATGCACCTGAATGTCGTCGCGGCTTTCGGCCATGGGGAATATCCCCATCGCATAGGCGCGCAGCAACAGGTCTGCGGGCAGTGGCGCGGTCATGGCCTGGGCCGCGCGGCGGGTTCTGGGCATGTCATTTCCGGGGGGCGGCAGGGGGCCGGCGGATCATGCCGCCGAACCCTCCGTCGCGGGGGCATCAGCCGAAGTGCTGCGCCAGCCATTTTTCCAGCCAGTGGATCGAATAATCCCCGGCCTGGATGTCGGGATCGTCGAGGAGGGCGCGGAACAGCGGCACCGTAGTGTCGACGCCGTCCACGATCAGTTCGCCCAGGGCGCGCGACAGCCGCGACAGCGCCTCGGGCCGGTCGCGGCCATGCACGATCAGCTTGCCGATCAGCGAATCGTAATAGGGCGGAATGCGATAGCCGTCATAAAGCGCCGAATCCATCCGCACGCCCAGACCGCCCGGCGCATGATACTGCGTAACCTTGCCGGGGCAGGGGGCGAAATTCGGCAACCGCTCGGCGTTGATCCGCACCTCGATCGCGTGGCCGTGGACGGCCAGATCGCCCTGGGCAAAGCTCATCGGCAGGCCCGCCGCCACGCGGATCTGTTCGCGCACCAGATCGACGCCGTAGACATATTCCGTCACCGGGTGCTCGACCTGCAGGCGGGTGTTCATCTCGATGAAATAGAACTTGCCGTCCTCATAGAGGAATTCGATCGTGCCGGCGCCGATATAGGCGATCTTCGCCACGGCATTGGCGCAGATCATGCCGATTTCCGCCCGCATCTCGGGGGTGATCACCGGGCCGGGCGCCTCTTCGAACACCTTCTGGTGGCGGCGCTGCAGCGAACAGTCGCGTTCGCCCAGATGCACCGCCTGACCCTTGCCGTCGCCAAAGACCTGGATCTCGATATGGCGCGGCCGTTGCAGGTATTTCTCGATATAGACCTCGTCGTTGCCGAAGGCGGCCTTGGCCTCGGACCGCGCGGTGCGGAAGGCGATCTCCAGCTCTTCGGCCGATTTCGCCACCTTCATGCCGCGCCCGCCGCCGCCGGCGGTGGCCTTGATGATCACCGGATAGCCGATCTCGGCCGCGACCTTCATCGCCGCCTCGACATCGGCCACGCCGCCATCGGACCCCGGCACCACCGGAATTCCCAGCGCCTTGGCGGTTTCCTTGGCGGTGATCTTGTCGCCCATGATGCGGATATGTTCCGCCGAGGGGCCGATAAAGGTGATGCCGTGATCTTCCAGCGCCTGGGCAAAGGCGGCGTTCTCGGACAGAAAGCCATAGCCCGGATGCACCGCCTGCGCCCCGGTGATCTCGCAGGCCGAGATGATCGCGGCCTTCGACAGATAGCTGTCCGACGACGGCGCCGGGCCGATGCAGACCGATTCATCCGCCATCCGCACATGCATCGCGTCGGAATCGGCGGTGGAATGCACCGCGACCGACTTGATCCCCATCTCGCGGGCGGCGCGGATCACCCGCAGCGCGATTTCCCCCCGGTTGGCGATCAGGATTTTCTCGAACATTCCCGCGCCCTTATTCGATGATCATCAGGGGCGCGCCGAATTCGACCGGCTGGCCGTCCTCGACCAGGATGCGCTTGACTGTGCCCGCGCGCGGTGCCGGGATGTGGTTCATCGTCTTCATCGCCTCGATGATCAGCACCGTCTGGCCCTCGGTCACCGTGGCGCCCAGCGTGACAAAGGGCGCGGCACCGGGTTCGGCCGCCAGATAGGTGGTCCCCACCATGGGAGAGGTCACCGCCCCCGGATGCTGGCTGGGGTCTTCATGCGCGACGGCCGCCGGGGCGGCGGGGGCTGCGGGCGCGTGGGCCACCGCGACGGGGGCTGCCGCATGCACCGGAGCCGGGGCGGCATGGATCACCGTCGCCTGCTTGACCACGCGGACTTCCAGGCTGTCGTCCTCGCCATATTCACGCTTCACCGACAGCTCGGTCAGCTCGTTGCGGTTCAGCAACTCGGCCAGGGCCGAGATGAAGGCGACGTCCGCGTCGGGGGTATGTTTGCTCATGCCGTCCTCTTATGGGCCTGTCCTGCCGCTTTTCGCGGGGCTGTCTGCTTATAGGGCAGCGCGCGAGGGGTGAAAAGCGCCCAATCCATTGCATCTTTTTCCATCGCCGCCGCGGCCTTTCCCATCGCCGGCAGGCCGGAAACCGAAATTTTCGATCCGGGATAAAATTTACCGTTTGATAAAATTTCGGACCTGTGAGACGATTCGCCATCAGCAAGCCGCAAGAGCAAGCCCAGGGAGGCGCAAGCCCATGACGAACAGCCCGCTGACGCCCGGCATCGTTCCGGGGCGTCTTTCCCCCGATGCGCTGGCCCGCAACTTCTCCGACCATGCGCCGGCGCTGGATCCGCACGAGGCGCGGGTGGCGGCGGACCGCTGCTATTTCTGCCATGACGCGCCCTGCATGACGGCCTGTCCGACCTCGATCGACATTCCCCTGTTCATCCGCCAGATCGCCACCGGCACGCCCGAGGCGGCGGCGGCCACGATCTGGGGCCAGAACATCCTGGGCGGCATCTGCGCCCGCGTCTGCCCGACCGAGACCCTGTGCGAAGAGGTCTGCGTGCGCGAGACCGCCGAGGGCAAGCCGGTCGAGATCGGCCGCCTGCAACGCTTTGCCACCGATGTGGCGATGGAAAAGGGGTTGCACCCGTTCCGCCGGGCCTCCTCCTCCGGCAAGCGGGTGGCAGTGGTGGGCGCCGGGCCGGCGGGTCTGGCCTGCGCCCACCGGCTGGCCATGCACGGCCATGACGTTACCCTCTACGACCGCCGCCCCAAGGCCGGGGGGCTGAATGAATACGGCATCGCCAGCTACAAGGCGACCGGCGGTTTCGCGGCGCGCGAGGTCGACTGGCTGATGCGGATCGGCGGCATCACCTTGCAGACCGGGGTGGAACTGGGCCGCGACATCACGCTTGACCAGCTGCGCGCCGATTTCGACGCGGTCTTCCTGGGGCTGGGCCTGCAGGGGGTGAACGCGCTGCGGACCCAGGGCGAGGACAGCGCCGGCGTGCGCAACGCGGTGGATTTCATCGCCGAACTGCGCCAGGCCCCCGATCTGGGCCAGTTGCCGGTGGGCCGCGACGTGGTGGTGATCGGCGGCGGCATGACGGCCGTCGACGCGGCGGTGCAGTCGAAACTGCTGGGCGCCGAAAACGTCACCATCGTCTACCGGCGCGGCCAGGACCGGATGTCGGCCTCGGGCGACGAACAGGACCACGCGGTGCAGGCCGGCGTGCGCATCCTGCACAATGCGGCACCCCGCCGGGTGATCGGCGGCGACCGGGCCGAGGCGGTGGAATTCGCCTATACCCGAGACGGGGCCAAGGGGCTGGAAACCCTGGACGAGACCTTCACGCTGCGGGCCGACCAGGTGTTCAAGGCCATCGGCCAGACCCTGTCGGACGCGCCCGAGGGGCTGACGCTCTCGGGCGGCAAGATCGCCCAGACCCCGGCCGGTGTCTGGGCCGGCGGCGACTGCGCCACGGGCGGCGAGGACCTGACCGTGACCGCCGTGGCCGAGGGCCGCGACGCCGCCGAGGCGATCCACGCTCACCTGTCGGGCGCGTGATGGCCACGCTTTCCCCTTGCCCCCGGCCTTGCGGCGCGCCATCACGGGCGCCGAAAGGGCAGGGGCATGGACGCCATCGCGCAGACCTTCATCGGCTGGATCGAGCGGCACCAGGCCTGGCTGCCCTTGATCATGGTCGTCTTTGCCGCGGCCGAGACCACGGCCTTCCTGTCGATCCTGATTCCCTCGACCGCGATCATGGTGGCGGTGGGGGCCTTGGCCGCATCCGACAATATCGCGCTGTTCCCGCTCTGGGTCGGGGCGACCATCGGGGCGATGATCGGCTCTTTCATCAGCTATTGGCTGGGGCGGCGCTACGGCGGCGCGGTGCTGGCGATGCGGCCCCTGAGCGACCATCCCGACATGGTGGCCCGGGCGCGCGAGGCCTTTGTGAAATACGGCCCGGCGACCGTGCTGATCGGCCATTTCATGACCTTCCTGCGCCCGGTGGTGTTCCTTCTGGCCGGCATGACCGGCATGACCGCCGCCCGCTTTGCCTTCTGGAACGTGCTGGGCTGTGCCGCACGGGCCTTCCTGATCCCCAAGGCCGGCGAATTCGGCGGCGACATCCTGGGCTGGCTCTGGTCGCTGTTCACCTGACCGCCGCCGCCCCCGGCCATCCCCTTCCCGTCATCCCCCGCCCCTTCATCCCCCGTCCCAAGGAGGCCCGTCATGGCTGACCTTTCCTCCAGCTTCATCGGCATCAAGTCCCCGAACCCGTTCTGGCTGGCCTCGGCCCCGCCGACCGACAAGAAATACAACGTCGAGCGCGCCTATGAGGCGGGCTGGGGCGGCGTGGTGTGGAAGACGCTGGGCGCCGAAGGCCCGCCGGTCGTCAACGTCTCGGGCCCGCGCTACGGCGCGATCTGGGGCGCCGACCGCCGCCTGCTGGGCCTGAACAACATCGAACTGATCACCGACCGCCCGCTCGAGGTGAACCTTCAGGAAATCAAGGAGGTCAAGCGCAAGTGGCGCGACCGTGCCCTGGTGATCAGCCTGATGGTGCCCTGCGACGAGGATTCGTGGAAGGACATCCTGCACCGGATCGAGGATACCGAGGCCGACGGCGTGGAACTGAACTTCGGCTGCCCGCATGGCATGGCCGAACGCGGCATGGGCTCGGCCGTGGGCCAGGTGCCGGAATATATCGAGATGGTGACCCGCTGGGTGAAAAAGCACAGCCGCATGCCCTGCATCGTCAAGCTGACGCCCAACATCACCAACATCCTGGCCCCGGCCGGCGCGGCCAAGTCCGGTGGCGCCGATGCCGTTTCGCTGATCAACACCATCAACTCGATCACCGGCGTCAACCTCGACAGCTTTGCACCCGAGCCGATGATCGACGGCAAGGGCACGCATGGCGGCTATTGCGGCCCGGCGGTGAAGCCCATCGCCATGAACATGGTGGCCGAGATCGCCCGGTCCGCCGACACCCGTGGCCTGCCGATTTCCGGCATCGGCGGCATCACCACCTGGCGCGACGCGGCCGAATTCCTTGCCCTTGGTGCCGGCAACCTGCAGGTCTGCACCGCCGCGATGACCTATGGCTTCAAGGTCGTGCAGGAAATGATCTCGGCCTGTCGCAATATCTCGACGACAAGGGCATGACGCTGGGCGACCTGATCGGTCGGGCCACCCCGAATGTCACCGACTGGCAGTATCTGAACCTGAACTACGTCACCAAGGCGCAGATCGACCAGGACCTCTGCATCAAGTGCGGCCGCTGCTATGCCGCCTGCGAGGATACCAGCCACCAGGCCATCGCCATGGCGCCGGGCCGCACCTTCACCGTCAAGGACGAGGAATGCGTCGCCTGCAACCTCTGCGTCAACGTCTGCCCGGTCGAGGATTGCATCACCATGGTGCCGATGGCCAGGGGCGCGCTGGACCCGCGCACCGGTCGCAAGGTTGGCGGTTATGCCAACTGGACCACGCATCCCAACAACCCCTCGGCCGCCACCGCCGCCGAATAGCGCGCGGCCGGGGCCTGCCCGAAGGCGCAGGCCCGCACCGCCCTCTGCCGGTCGGGCCGGTGCCTCGCAACGACACCCGCGCAAAGGCCCCCTCCGACCGTCGCCCCCCCCCCCACCCCGACGGCCGGAGGGGGCCAAGGCCAATGCGCGGCAGCCCACGCCCCGCCGGTGTGTTCCGCCAGGGTCAGTCTGGTCGTGCCCCTCTTGCCCGGCACTTCCTGTCCGGCCGATCCCGGATTGGTCAGCCTGGCCCGGCCCCCCGGATCGGCTCACCCCAGGGCGGCCAGCCGTGCCGTTTCGGTCAGGGTGGGGTGGACCCGGCAAGGCGCGACCGTCCGCCTGTGCTGCGGGAACTCCCCGGCTGTTTCTTCTGTCAACTCTGGCAACGGGTCGGGCGACAGCGAACCTGATGGCCCGGAGCCTGTGACCATGCCGGGCTTTCCCTCCGCGGTCTGTCCCTCGACGATATCGATGGGAAAGACGCCGATGGGATGGCGCTTGCACCTCTGCCGCTTCGGCCTGCCGCCCCTCCGCATCTGCCAGGCGAAAGAGGACGTGGCGCCGCAGGCATCGGCGCCGCGCGGGGCGTGTCCGCTGCGGGACAGTCGGTGCCGGGCATGAAGGCCGCGGATCCGTGGCGCGCGTGGCCACCAGCCAATCCCGTAGCCTGTGTCCGCCATTGCCGGCCCGGCTTTCCAGCGGTGCCATTCCCAACCCTGCGACCACGGGCCTTGGCCATCTTCCGCATCCGCGCGCCTTCTCCACCGTCTGCGGCCAGGCCCGTCCGGCCCGGCCTTCTGACGGTCTCTTCCCCAACCCGGTGACCATGGGTCGTGCCGCCGCCGCACCCGACCCGCCATGCCCGGCCGCCCAGGCTCAGGCCCTCCCGCCTCGTTTCTCTTGCGGATACACCCGCATCCCAAGCGCCGTGAGGCGCGGCCGTCAGACAATCCCGCGCCGCCATGGCCGCCGCCTCAGATCGCCCCACACGACTCGCGTCTCTAACAGGCTCGTCTCTGATCCTCTGACGCCTTGAGGCGCTGCCAGCAGCCGCATCCGCGCTGCCGTCCCGACCGCCCCGATCTGTCCCGCGCGCGGTAATTCTTCTCCGGTTCCAGCCACAGCCCAACGGGCATGCGCATTGGCCAACCACCGCGCCCGCGCCGCCATTCCCTCCGCCCGGATCTGTCTCGCGTGCGGCGTTTCTGTGACAGGTCCATCCCCGGCACTTCGGGCGTGCGGCTTGCCCAACTGCTGCACCCATGCCGTCATTCCCACCGCCCTCGGCACCCTGGTGCATCGTGGCGATGGAGCGTGCGATCGGGGCCAGACCCAAGGCCCGTTCCGGGGCGCGAAAGGCAAAGCTCCTCGCTCGGCGCAAGCGGCGCGATGGCCGGTGCTGTGGTGGCCAAAGGTTAAGGGTTGGTTAAATCGAACTTCCCAACCCATTGATTTCATGCGATGTCCATTGCGTCCCATGCCGGGACGCGGTGCCTCACGGCACCGGATCGCTCAGCGGATTCAGCCCGGCGACCAGCGAGGCCATCAGATAGGCCCGCTGGGCCGCCGCGGCCCTCGCCTTGGCGGATTCGACCGCAAAGCTGGACGCCTCGGCCAGAACGCGGCGACCCGCGGACTCGTCTCGTGCCGCGCCCTTGGCGGGCGCAACCGAATCCGCCCGCAAGGGTGCCGCCGCGCGTTCCGCGCGGGCCCCATTGACGGCGGCAGAGCCGCCCGAGTTAGTGCCGGCCGAAGGCTGCGGCGATGTTCCCAACGTCTGCACCGACGGCCCAACGGATGAGACAGGTCCCATGTCCGTCACTCCAGTCTACGTGCCCCCACAACCCGCAGCATAGCCGATCCGGCGCGGGATTTCCGCAGGAAAGCCCGTGGCATTTGATTCAAATCGTTCAGGATATCAGGGTGTTAGCAGGCGCCGGAACAGCGTGTCCAAGAACCCGCCCGCCTCGGCATAGGGGTCGTGGCCGGGGCCCAGAACCAGCCGCACCTGGGCGTCGAAATCGGCGTAGTGCTGGGTCAGCGACCAGATCGAGAAGATCAGGTGAACCGGGTCCAGCCGGGCGATCCGCCCCTCGTCCATCCAGCGGCGCAGCACCTGGGCCTTTTCGGCCACCAGCGGCCGCAATTCGCCCTCGATCACCTCGGCCAGCCGTGGCGCGCCCTGGATGATCTCGCCCGCGAACAGCCGGCTTTCGCGGGGAAAATCGCGGGACATCAGCAACTTGCGCTGCACATAGGCCAGGATCTCGGCCACCGGGTCGCCATCGGCATCCATCGTCCGCAAGGGATCCAGCCAGGTGTCAAGGAGCGTGGTCAGGAGGCTGCGGTGGATCGCCTCTTTCGAGGGGAAGTAATAGAGCAGGTTGGGTTTGGACAGGCCCGCGACCTCGGCGATCTGGTCCAGCGTCGCGCCGCGGAAGCCATGGGCGGAAAACACCTCGAGCGCGGCATCCAGGATAACCTCGCGGTTCCGGGTTTGAATGCGGCTGCGGGGTGTGGCGGTCATGCGGTCCTCGAAAGATGGAGGGGTATCCTGTTCCCTTTCAGCCGCGCGATCAAGACCTTGCCGGGCAAAACCCGCCGGCGGGCCGGCAGGATCATCCCGCAGCCAGCACCGATTGCAGGCCGCGGACGGCAAGGCGGTGATCCTCGAGCTGCGGCAGGCCCGATACGGTGACCACCGCGACTACGCCCACGCCGGCGACTGCGATGGGCACCGCGCCGCCGTGATCGGCATAGCGGGCGCTGTCCAGCCCGTGCTTGGCCAGGCTTTCGCCCTTTTCGCGGTTGCGGGTGCCGACCAGCAGCGAGGCTTCGTGAAAGATCAGCGCGGTTTCCGATTTGCGCCGGGCCCAGAGGTCGTTGAGCGGCGCCGAGCCGGGCAGGGCGGCGTGGAAATAGCAGCGCGCCGGGGAGCGGATGTCGATCACCACCGGCAGCGCCTCGTCCCGGGCGATGCGCAGCAGGGTTTCGCCCAGGGCCAGGGCGGTTTCCTCGGTAAAGCGGGGAAAGACCAGCTGGCGGGCCTCTTCGATCAGGGCGGCGCTGTCGGGTGCGGTCATGGGGACTGGTCCTTTCGGGGCGCGGGGGCGGCGGGGCCGCGGCTGGCGCCGATGCCGCGCAGGATGATGTCGGTCACGCTTTGGGTGGCGGCCTTCCACTGGCGGTCGCTGAGCGGGCGGCCGCCGTTCAGCGTTTCGATCTGATGGCCGAAATCGGCGTAATGCTGGGTGGTGGCCCAGAGCATGTAGAGCAGGTGGCGCGGGTCGATCGGCTGCATCAGCCCCTCGTCGATCCAGCGCTGGATGGCGGCGACGCGGCCCTCGGTCCAGGCGCGCAGGGTGGTTTCCAGGTAATCCTGGATCACCGGCGCGCCGTGCATCACCTCGGAGGCCCAGACCTTGGAGCCGAAGGGATGATCGCGCGAGATCCGCATCTTGGCGGCGATATAGCTGGCGATGCCGGTCGCAGGATCGGGGGCATTGTCGAAGCAGTCGGCCGCATGCAGCCAGATCTGGAAGATATCCTGCACGACGCGGCGGTAGAGGTCTTCCTTGGTGGCGAAATAGTAATGCAGGTTGGCCTTGGGCAGGCCGGCCATGTCAGCGATCAGCTGCATGGTGGCGCCGCCGAACCCCGCCTCGGCAAAGACCTTTTCGGCGGCCTTCAGGATCAGCCGTTCGTTCTCGCGCCGGATATCCGTGCGGCGTGCCCTGGAGATGCGCGAAACTTGGGCGGAACCTTCCATCGGATCCTTCGGGATTTTCGTTGACCGGATGGTCAGGTTGTGGTCGCGTATGACTTGACCATACGGTCAGGAAATGAGTCGCGGCAAGGGGCACGTCAGAGGCCCGGGCGCGCAAGGATACGTCCAGGGAGAAGGACCATGTCGGCACCGGGTGAAAATCTGCGGATCAACTCTGAACGGCTGTGGGACAGCCTGATGGAGATGGCGAAGATCGGCCCCGGCGTGGCGGGGGGCAACAACCGCCAGACGCTGACCGATGCCGATGGCGAGGGCCGCCACCTGTTCAGGCGCTGGTGCGAGGCGGCGGGCCTGACGATGGGCGTGGATACCATGGGCAACATGTTCGCCACCCGCGAAGGCGCCGATCCGGATGCGCTGCCGGTCTATATGGGATCGCATCTGGATACCCAGCCGACGGGCGGCAAGTATGACGGTGTGCTGGGCGTGCTGGGCGCGCTGGAGGTGGTGCGGACGATGAACGACATGGGGGTGCGGACAAGGCATCCGATCGTCGTGACCAACTGGACCAATGAAGAGGGCACGCGCTATGCGCCGGCCATGCTGGCGAGCGGGGTCTTTGCCGGCATGCACACGCAGGACTATGCCTATGCGCGGGTCGATGCCGAGGGAAAGGCCTTTGGCGACGAGCTGAAGCGCATCGGCTGGGTCGGGGACGAGGTGGTGGGCGCCCGCAAGATGCATGCGATGTTCGAGCTGCACATCGAGCAGGGGCCGATCCTGGAAGCCGAGGGCCGCGACATCGGCGTGGTGACGCATGGCCAGGGGCTGTGGTGGTTGCAGATCACGCTGACGGGCAAGGACGCGCATACCGGGTCGACGCCGATGCACATGCGGGTGAATGCGGGCCTCGGCATGGCGCGGATCACCGAGCGCGTCCACCAGATCGCCATGAGCCACCAGCCGAATGCCGTGGGGGCGGTGGGGCAATGCAACGTCTATCCCAACAGCCGGAACGTGATTCCGGGGAAATGCGTGTTCACGGTGGATATCCGCAGCCCCGAGCAGGGCAAGCTGGATGCGATGAAGGCCGAGGTGATGCGGGCGGCGCAGGCGGTGGCGAAGGAGCTGGGCCTGGGGTGCGAGATCGAGGACGTGGGCCATTTCGACCCGGTGACCTTTGATCCGGATCTGGTGAAGATCGTCCGGCAATCGGCTGAAAAGCTGGGATATTCCCATATGGATATCGTCAGCGGCGCCGGCCACGACGCCTGCTGGATCAACCGCGTCGCGCCGACGGTGATGGTGATGTGCCCCTGCGTGGACGGGCTGAGCCACAACGAGGCGGAGGAGATTTCACCCGAATGGGCGGCGGCGGGGACGGATGTGTTGCTGCATGCCGTGCTTGAGGCGGCGGAGGTGGTCGCCTGAGGCAGGCCCCGGGGCGCTGCCCCGGACCCCGGAGTATTTGGACCAAGATGAAGGGCTGGAGGCGCAGATGGCTTCGACGGTAATCAAGGGCGGAACGGTTGTTACGGCGGACCTGAGCTATACGGCCGATGTCAGGGTCGAGGGCGGGGTGATCACCGAGATCGGGCAGGGGCTCAAGGGTGGCACGGAACTGGATGCGACCGGCTGCTATGTGATGCCCGGCGGGATCGATCCGCATACGCATCTGGAGATGCCCTTCATGGGCACCTATTCGACCGACGATTTCGAGAGCGGCACGCGGGCGGCGCTGGCGGGGGGCACCACGATGGTGGTGGATTTCGTGCTGCCGGGGCAGGGGCAGGGGCTGATGGATGCCGCCCAGATGTGGCACAACAAGTCGGGCCGGGCGAATTGCGACTACAGCTATCACATGGCCATCACCTGGTGGGGCGAGAAGGTCTGGGAGGACATGGCGGTCAGCGTCAAGGCGGGCATGACCAGCTTCAAGCACTTCATGGCCTACAAGGGCGCGCTGATGGTGAACGACGACGAGATGTATCAGTCGTTCCGCCGGGTGGGCGATCTGGGCGGGCTGGCGATGGTTCATGCCGAGAATGGCGACGTGGTGGCGGAACTGACCGCGCAGCTGCTGGCGGCGGGGAATTCGGGGCCGGAAGCGCATGCCTATTCGCGCCCGCCGCAGGTCGAGGGCGAGGCCACCAACCGCGCCATCATGATCGCCGACATGGCGGGGGTGCCGCTTTACGTGGTGCATACGTCCTGCGAGGAAAGCCATGAGGCGATCCGCCGGGCGCGGCAGCAGGGCAAGCGGGTCTGGGGCGAGCCGCTGATCCAGCACCTGACGCTGGACGAAAGCGAATATTTCCACCCCGACTGGGACCATGCCGCCCGCCGGGTGATGAGCCCGCCGTTCCGGGCGAAGAAGCATCAGGACAGCCTCTGGGCCGGGTTGCAGGCCGGCAGCCTGTCGGTGGTGGCCACCGACCATTGCGCCTTTACCACCGAACAGAAGCGGTTCGGCGTCGGCGATTTCTCGAAGATCCCGAACGGCACCGGGGGGCTGGAAGACCGGATGCCGATGTTGTGGACGCATGGCGTGGGCTCGGGGCGGCTGACGCCGAACGAATTCGTGGCCGTGACCAGCACCAATATCGCCAAGATCCTGAACTGCTATCCGAAGAAGGGCGCGGTGCTGGTGGGGGCGGACGCCGATCTGGTGGTCTGGGATCCCGAGATGGAAAAGACCATCACCGCGGGCAGCCAGCAATCCGCCATTGATTACAACGTGTTCGAGGGCCAGAAGGTGAAGGGCCTGCCCCGGTTCACCCTGACCCGCGGCATGGTGGCGGTGAATGACGGCAAGGTGCAGACCCAGGAAGGCCACGGGCGTTTCGTCGCGCGTGAGGCGCGGCCGGCGGTGAACCGGGCACTGAGCCAGTGGAAAGACCTGACCGCGCCGCGCCCGGTGGCCCGGTCGGGCATTCCGGCGACGGGGGTATAGGTGGCCCGCGCCCAGCGTGAACCGATTTACTGGCGCGTGGTGCCGATGGGCATCGCGGCGATGATGGCATCGGGTGCCCTGCTGGGGCTGGGGCTGGCCGTGCTGGGCGGGCCGGGGCGGCTGTCGCAGGCCTTTGCGCTGTCGTCGCTACTGGCGGTGATGGCGGCCGTGGCCGCGGCGGTCCTGTGGTTGCCGCTGATGCTGGTCTGGAACCTGCTGGTCTGGCGGTTGCGGCGGCGCATGGGCGTGCTGCGGGCGGCGGTTGCCGTCTCGGCCGGGCTGGCGCTGCTGTTGTCGCTGGCGCCGATGTGGTTCTGGAGCCGGCCGCAGGCGGACGGGCGGTTTGCGGTGATGATGATCCTGTGGGGGGTGGCGGCTGCGGCGATCTCGGCCGGGCTGGCCCATGTCAGCTTTCGCGGGGCGATGGATATCTGGGCCGAGCCGGCGGGCGCAGGACAGGAAGGGACCGAAGCGTGAAGGACACGATGAGCCACGGACAGCCGGTGATCGAGGCCACGAACCTGGACCTGGTGTTCCAGACGGCGGACGGGCCGGTGCAGGCGCTGAAGGATGTGAACCTGTCGGTCGGCAAGGGGGAGTTCGTCAGCTTTATCGGGCCGAGCGGCTGTGGCAAGACCACCTTTCTGCGCTGCATCGCGGCGCTGGAACATCCGACCGGCGGCAGCCTGAGGGTGAACGGCATGAGTGCCGACGAGGCGCGGCGCAAGCGGGCCTATGGCTATGTGTTCCAGGCGGCGGGGCTGTATCCCTGGCGGACGATTGCCGGAAATATCCGTTTGCCGCTGGAGATCATGGGATTTCCCAAGGATGAACAGGCGCGGCGGGTCGAACAGGTGCTGGAGCTGGTCGAGCTGGCCGGGTTCGGCAAGAAATTTCCCTGGCAGTTGTCGGGGGGGATGCAGCAGCGCGCCAGCATTGCCCGCGCGCTGGCCTTTGATGCCGATATCCTGTTGATGGACGAACCCTTCGGCGCGCTGGATGAAATCGTGCGCGACCGGCTGAACGAGGAAGTGCTGAAGCTCTGGGCGCGGACCGGCAAGACCATCGGCTTTGTCACCCATTCGATACCCGAGGCGGTCTATCTGTCGACCAGGATCGTGGTGATGAGCCCGCGTCCGGGCCGGATCACCGATGTGATCGACAGCCCGTTGCCGCGCGAGCGGCCGCTGGACATCCGCGACAGCCGCGAATTCATCGAGATCGCCCATCGCGTGCGCGAGGGGCTGAGGGCGGGGCATCAGGATGACTGAGGCAAGGCGGAGGAGGGGCGCATGAGCGATCTGCCGGTCTGGCTGGGCAAGGCGCGGCGCATCCGGGGCGCGGTGCTGGTCGTGCTGCTGGCGGTGATCTTCCTGGCCTTTCATGCCCGGCTGGGGATGGCGGGCGAAAGCGCGTTGCGGCCGGCGCTGCCGTTGGTCTTTCTGGCGGTGACGGCGCTGGCGCTCTGGGCTGACGGGGTCTGGCTGCGGCGCAACCATCACCGGGTCAACGAATGGGGCCTGAACCGCGGCAAGGAATTCAGGAAGAAACCGGAATGAGCCGAGCATTGCCCGTCCTGGCCGTCCTCTGCGGCATCGTGGTGTTGTGGTACGCCGCCTCGGTCTGGATGAATTCGGCCTGGGCCTTTGACCAGGCGCAGCGCAGCGGGCAGGAGATCAGCTGGGCCGAGGTGATCGCGCAGACCATGGCGCAGGACCGGCCCTTGCTGCCGCCGCCGCATCAGGTGGCGGCCAAGCTGTGGGAAGGGCTGACGGCGCAGGCGGTGACGTCGAAACGCAGCCTGGTCTATCACGGGTTCATCACCTTTCGCGGCACGATGGCGGGCTTTGGCCTGGGCATCGTGCTGGGTGTGGGCATGGCGATGGCCATCGTGCGGTTCCGGGTGATGGACCTGAGCCTGATGCCTTGGGCGATCATCAGCCAGACCATTCCGATCGTGGCCATCGCGCCGATGATCCTGGCGGTGTCGAACAAGCTGGGGATCGACGGGCGCGAGGTGCCAAAGGCGATCATCGCCTCTTACCTGTCGTATTTCCCGGTGCTTGTCAGCATGGTCAAGGGGTTGCGGTCGCCCGACCAGATGCAGCTGGACCTGTTGAAGACCTATGGCGCGACCGAGGGGCAGGCCTTTGTCAAGCTGCGGCTGCCGGCGTCGATGCCCTATTTCTTTGCCTCGCTGAAAGTGGCGGTGGCGGCGGCGCTGGTCGGCACCATCGTCGGCGAATTGCCCACCGGCGCGGTGGAAGGCCTGGGCGCGCGGATGCTGATCGGCAGCCAGTATGGCGAGCCGCTGATCACCTGGGCGGCGCTGTTTGCCAGCGCGATCCTGGCCGGCGGGCTGATCCTGGTCGTCGGCTGGGTCGAGCGGCTGGCCAGCCGGCGGATGGGGGCACGGGCATGAGCGGCGGGGCGATCCTGGGGCTGGCGATTGCCTTCTGGCTGGTGGCCTGGGCGGTCAACGTGGCGGTGGCGGCCGGGCCGGCGGGGCGCGGACGCCTGGGCCGGACCTTCGTGCCGGTGCTGTTCGGCGTGACGCTGCTGGTGCTGTGGGAAGGCATTGTGCGCGGGCTGGCGGTGTCGCCGGTGATCCTGCCGGCGCCCTCGGCGATCTGGGGCAAGATCCTGGACAGCGGCGCGACGCTGTGGGTGGATTTCGTCCAGACGGTGGTGAAGGGCGCGCTGACCGGGTTCCTGATCGGGTCGGCGGCGGCCTTTGCCACCGCGGTCGTGACCGACAGGGTGCCGTTCCTGCAGCGCGGCCTTCTGCCCATCGGCAATTTCGTCGCTGCCCTGCCCATCGTCGGCCTGGCGCCGATCCTGGTGATGTGGTTCGGCTTCGGCTGGGAATCGAAGGCCGCCGTGGTGGTGGCCATGGTGTTCTTTCCGATGCTGGTGAACGTGGTCGCGGGCCTTGCCGCCAGCGACCGGATGCAGCGCGACCTGATGGCCACCTGGGGCGCGGGCTACTGGCAGACGCTGGCCAAGCTGCGGCTGCCGGCGGCGATGCCCTTTGTCTTCAACGGGCTGAAGATCGGCGCCTCGCTGGCGCTGATCGGGGCGATCGTCGCCGAATATTTCGGCAGTCCGGATCATGGCATGGGCTTTCGGATCTCGACCGCGGCCGGGGTGTTGAACCTGGAACTGGTCTGGGCCGAAATCGCGGTGGCGGCGCTGTCGGGTTCGGTGCTTTATGGCCTGATCGCGCTGATCGAAAAGGCGGTGACCTTCTGGCACCCCTCGCAACGGAACTGAAACCCGGATCCGGGCAGGAAAAGCCCGGACCGCAACACGGAGGACCGAAGATGAAGAAGCTATTGACCGCCAGCCTGCTTGCCCTGATGGCCGGATCGGCCAGCGCCGAGGACGTGACGCTGCAGCTGAAATGGGTGACGCAGGCGCAGTTCGCCGGCTATTACGTCGCCAAGGACAAGGGGTTCTATGACGAGGAAGGGCTGAACGTCACCATCAAGCCCGGCGGCCCCGACATCGCGCCGGAACAGGTGATCGGCGCCGGTCAGGCCGACGTGATCACCACCTGGATGCCTGCCGCGCTGGCCGCCCGCGAACGCGGCGTGCCGCTGGTCAACATCGCCCAGCCGTTCAAGAACGGCGGCCTGGAATTCACCTGCCGCAAGGACATGGGCGTGGCCGGCACCTCCGATTTCCCCGGCAAGACGCTGGGCGTCTGGTTCTATGGCAACGAATATCCGTTCTACGCCTGGATGGCCAAGCTGGGCCTGGCCACGGATGGGGCGGAAGGCGGCGTGACGGTGCTGAAGCAGGCCTTCAACGTCGACGCCCTGTTGCAGAAGCAGGCGGCCTGCATCTCGGTCATGACCTACAACGAATATGGCCAGGTTCTGGACGCCGGGATCACGCCCGAGGAGCTCGTGACCTTCAGCTATCGGGACGAGGGCGTGACCGTGCTGGAAGACGGGCTTTACGTGATGGAAGAGCGGCTGGCCGACCCGGCCTTCGAAGAGACGATGGTGAAATTCGTCCGCGCCTCGATGAAGGGCTGGAAATATGCCGAGGCGAACCCCGACGAGGCGGCCCAGATCGTTGTCGACAACGATGAATCGGGGGCGCAGACGCTGGACCACCAGAAATACATGATGTCCGAGGTCGCCAAGCTGACCGCGGGCGGCAATGGCGCGCTGGACCCGGCCGACTATGACGCCAGGTTGCCTCGCTGCTGGCGGCGGTGTCGCCCGAGAACCCGGCGATCACCAAGGCGCCCGAGGGCATGGCCTGGACCCACGCGATCACCGACAAGGCGCTGGCCCAGTAAGCCGGCCCGAGTGACCGATGCGGCTGCGGGGCGACCCGTGGCCGCAATTTATTTACCCTTTGCTGGTGTGATGGCCGCGACATGGCAGCGGGCAGCGCAGGGGGCGGGGTGCGGATCCTGGGGTGGGTATTGACGGGGCTGGGGTTGGCGGCGCTGGTCTGGCAGGTCTGGACCCAGGAGCCGCCGCCACCGGGCTATCTGTTCGGCATGCCTGACCGCGCCGCCGAGGCCGCCTATTGCCTGGCGGTGGCGGAACGGATCGGCGAGATCACGGGTGGACATGCCAATGCCGGGCTGGAACGGCATCTGGACGAACAGATCGACTTTTGGCGCGGCCGGGCGATTGGCGCGTTGGGCAAGGGGCGGGCCGGTCTGGCGCGCGACAGTGGCGCGCCGGGCGTGGTCGAGGCCGAGTATCTGCGCGTGGCGGCAGAGGCCTGCGGGATGCGGGCGATTACGGCCTATCGCCACCGCTTTACCTTGCCGGAGTGATCCCTTGTGCTGGCGACCGCGCCGGCCACTTGTAAAATTCGGGTAAATTTGCGAGGAATTTACAAGGACCGGAGGGGAAGATGCCGACCACGGCGCTGGCAGGAACGCGATTGCGCGAAAGGCGGCTGGTCCTGGGGCTGAAGCAGGGGCAGGTCGCCGCGGATGCCGGGATTTCCGCGTCCTATCTGAACCTGATCGAGCATAACCGGCGCAAGGTCACGCCGGATATCCTGGAGCGGCTGGCGGCGGCGCTGGGCGTGGATGTGCAGGGGCTGGCGGGTGGCGCGGGGTCGGACCTGGCCGAGGACCTGCGGGCGGCGGCGGCGGGCTGGCCGGCGGCGCGGGCCGAACTGGACCGGCTGGAGGAATTCGCCGGGCGGTTTCCGGGCTGGGCGGCGCTGACGGCGGCCTTGCAGGCGCGGGCCGGCGGGCTGGAACGCGCGGTCGAGGCGCTGAACGACCGGATGACGCATGACCCGCACCTGTCGGCGGCGCTGCACGAATTGCTGTCGGCGCTGACCTCGGTCCGGGCGACGGCGCAGATCCTGGCGGAAACATCCGACCTGGAGCCGGGGTTGCGGGGGCGGTTCCATCGCAACCTGCACCGCGACAGCGAAAGGCTGGCCAGCGGGGCCGAGGCGCTGGTGGCGTTTCTGGACGGGTCCGAGACCGCGCGCGAACAGGGCATCGCCGCGCCGCTGGAAGAGGTGGAAGACTGGCTGCGGGCCGAGGGCTGGCATCTGGAGCCGCTGGAGCGTGGCGACAGTGCGACGGTGCTGGCGGCGGTGGCGGGGCTGGCCTCTTCGGCCGCGCGGGAACTGGCGCGGGCGCATGTGGCGCGGGCCGCGGCGGATGTGCGCGCCCTGCCGCTGGACCGCTTTGCCGAGGCCTGGGCTGGGGATGACCCCGACCCGGCCCGCATCGCGGCGGCCTTTGACAGCGACGTGATCACGGTGATGCGCCGCGCCGCACTGCTGCCGGGGGCCGAGGCGGGGTTCGTGGCCTGCGACGGCTCGGGCACGCTGACCTTTCGCAAGCCGGCGCCGGGCTTTCCGCTGCCGCGTTTCGGTGCGGCCTGCCCGCTGTGGCCGCTCTATGCCGCGCTGGCCCGGCCGATGGTGCCGGTGCGGGCGCGGGTGGAAACCGCCGGCCCGTCCGGCGCCCGGTTCCTGGCGCTGGCCTTCTGCCAGATCCGGTTGCCCCAGGGCTTTTCCGGCCCGGAACTGCGCGAGGCGGCGATGCTGATCCTGCCCGACAGCGGGCCGCGCATGCCCGATACGCTGGGCCTTGGCTCGTCCTGCCGGATCTGCCCGAGGCTGGACTGTGCCGCCCGGCGCGAACCCTCGATCACGCGCGAAGGTGTCTGACCCCAGATTTGTCACGACTTTTGACAAGTCGCCGAATATCGCGTGATACTGGCCCTGTCGCCGGTTCATCCCCGGCGATCGGGCAATGGCGTCGGAGGAGGGGCCGTCCGAAATGGGCAAGCATGTGCTTCTCATCGAAGACGAAGAGAACATCGCCGAGGCGATCCGCTTCATCCTGGGGCGCGATGGCTGGCAGGTGACGCATCTGGCCGAAGGTGGCCGGGCGGCGCATTGCGCGGCCGAGCTGATGCCGGACCTGGTGATCCTGGACCATATGTTGCCGGGGGCCTCGGGGCTGGAGATCCTGGCGATGATGCGGGCCGAGGCGCGGACGGCGCATCTGCCGGTGCTGATGCTGACCGCGCGTGGCCAGCCGCGCGACCGCGAGGCGGCGGAACGCGCCGGGGCCGACCGTTTCATGGCCAAGCCGTTCTCGAATGCCGAGATCCTGGCCGAGGTCCGGGCGATGGCCGACGCCGCCGGGACGCGCGGATCATGAAGCGCCCCAAGCGGCCGATGTTCCTGGCCCCCAGCCCCTATCGCCGCCGCCGCCTGCGCGATGCGGCGCGGCTGTTGCCGGTCTTTGCCGCCTTTCTGCTGATCCTGCCAGAGTTGTGGTCGCCGCCGGGCCAGGCCCTGCGGGTGACTTCGGGCGATGTGATCTACTTCTTCCTGGTCTGGTGCGGGCTGGTGCTGGTGGCCGCGGCCTTTGCGCCGGGCCTGTCGGCGGGCGAGAGCGCCCCCGACGACGAGGAGGACTGAGCCCTTGCCGTTCAACGTGCTGGTCCTGTCCTGCCTGGCCTATGTGATCTTCCTGTTCTCGGTGGCGTTCCTGGTGGAACGCCGCGCGCGGCTGGGCAAGCTGGGCTGGCTGCGCAGCCCGGCCGTCTATACGCTGAGCCTGTCGATCTATTGCACCGCCTGGACGTTCTACGGCGCGGTCGGCTATGCGGCACGGTCCGGGCTGGAGTTCCTGACGATCTATTTCGGCCCGACGCTGGTTTTCATCGGCTGGTGGTGGGTGCTGCGCAAGCTGGTGCGGATCGGGCGGCAACATCGCGTCACCTCGATTGCAGACCTGATCAGCAGCCGATTCGGCAAGTCGAACCTGCTGGGTGTCATCGTCACGGTGATGGCGGTGATCGCGGCCACGCCCTATATCGCGCTGCAATTGCAATCGGTGGTGCTGTCCTTTGGCGTCTTTGCCAGTTCGTCGACCGATGGCTTCACCTTGCCTGACGCCGAACAGACCGCGATCTGGGTTGCCGGTGGGCTGGCGCTGTTCACCATCCTGTTCGGCACCCGCAACCTGGACGCCAAGGAACAGCATCATGGCGTCGTCACCGCCATCGCGGTCGAGGCGGTGGTCAAGCTGATCGCGCTCTTGGCGGTGGGAATCTTTGTGGTCTGGGGGCTGGCTGGAGGCGTCACGGGGATCCTGGAGCGGATCGACGCCTCGCGGATCGCGGGGTGGGAGATGCGGCCGGGCCGCTGGACCGGCCTGTTGTTCCTGTCGGGGGCGGCGGTGATCTGCCTGCCGCGGATGTTCCAGGTGATGGTGGTCGAGAACGCCGACGAAGGCCATCTGGCGCGCGCCAGCTGGGCCTTTCCGGCCTATATGATGCTGATGAGCCTGTTCATCGTGCCGATTGCGGTGATCGGGCTGGAACAGCTGCCGGCGGGGGCGAACCCCGACATGTTCGTGCTGACGCTGCCTTTGTCCGAGGGGCGGGGCGGGCTGGCGATGCTGGCCTTTCTGGGCGGGTTTTCCAGCGCCACCTCGATGGTGATCGTCGAGGCGATCGCCCTGGCCACCATGGTGTCGAACCATATCGTGGTTCCGGCCTGGTTGCAGTTGCGCCCGGCGGCGGCGATGTCGGCCGACCTGCGCGGCGTGGTGCTGAACGCGCGGCGGGCCAGCATCGGCGCGGTGCTGGCGATGGGCTACGGCTATTATCATTTCTCGGGCGGGTCAGAGGCGCTGGCGGCGATCGGGCTGATTTCCTTTGTCGGGGTGGCCCAGTTCCTGCCGGCGATGATCGGCGGCATCTTCTGGCGCGGCGCCACGCGGATCGGCGCGGCGGTGGGGCTGGTGGTGGGGTTCCTGGTCTGGGCCTATGCGCTTTTCCTGCCGTCTTTCGGGCCGGATGCGGTGCTGTCGGCGCGGCTCCTGGCCGAGGGGCCGCTGGGCCTGGGCTGGCTGCGTCCGCAGGCGCTGTTCGGGTCGAGGCGATGGACCCGCTGACCCATGCGCTGTTCTGGTCGCTGATGCTGAACGGCACCGCCTTCTTCACGCTTTCTGTCCTGACCTTTCCCGGCCCGGTCGAGCGGTTGCAGGGCGCGGCTTTCGTCAATGTGTTTGACGATCAGGCCGGCGGACCGCGCCGGTGGAGCCACGGGCAGGCCGAGCCCGAGCAGCTTTTGGTGATGGCGCAGCGCATCCTGGGCGACGACGCGGCGCAATCGCTGTTCGAGACCGCCGCGCGGGCGCAGGGCAAGTCCGATACTCTGCTGCCCGATCCCACGCCGGAATTCCTGTCGGACCTCGAGCAGCGGCTGTCCGGTTCGGTCGGGGCGGCGACGGCGCATGCCATGATCAGCCAGCTGGTCGGGCGTGCGGCGGTTTCGGTCGAGGACCTGATGGCCGTGGCCTCGGAAAGCGCGCAGATGCTGGAATATTCCGCCCAGCTCGAGGCGCAGCGCGAACAGCTGACGCGCACTGCCGGCGCGCTGCGCGAGGCCAATGAGAAACTGACCCAGCTATCGGTGCAGAAGGATGCCTTCCTCAGCCAGATCAGCCATGAGCTGCGCACGCCGATGACCTCGATCCGGGCCTTTTCCGAGATCCTGACCGAGGGCGATCTGCCGCCCGAAATGGTGGCGCGCAACGGCCGCATCATCCATGACGAGGCGATCCGGCTGACCCGCCTGCTGGACGATCTGCTGGATCTGAGCGTGCTGGAGAACGGCAAGGTCAACCTGTCACTGTCGCTGGCCAATGTGCGCGAGATGATCGACCGCGCGATCCAGGCGGCCGAACAGGTCAAGCCCGAGCGCAACTTTACCTTTCACCGCGACCTGGCGGCCGAAAACCTGTTCATCCGCACCGATGCCGACCGGTTGACCCAGGTCTTCATCAACCTTGTCTCGAATGCGCGGAAATATTGCGATGCCGCCCGGCCCGAGATCCGCATCTCGGTCCGCAACAAGGGCGGGCGGATCATCATCGACGTGGCCGACAACGGCAAGGGCATTCCCAAGGACGCCCAGGCGATGATCTTCGAGAAATTCGCCCGGTTGCCGAATGAATCACGGGCCAAGGGCGCCGGTCTTGGCCTGGCGATCTGCCGCGAGATCGTGGTGAACCTGGGCGGCACCATCGCCTACCTGCCGGGGCAGGGGGGCGCCGCCTTCCGGGTGACGCTGCCACTGCGGCTCGAGACGAGGGCGGGTTAGGGCCGGGGCCGGGTTAACCCTTTGGCAAGGACGTTCCGGCTAGGGTGGCGGCCAGGGTTGCCCCGACAGGACCAAGGGCGGGCGGCCATCCCGCGATCAGGTGGCGCATGAACGACATCATCCGGCGCAAGGTGGCCCGCGCGGCCGCCGCAGGGGGCGAAGGCGGGCCTGGCGCAGACCAGGGCTGGCGGCTGGCCTTTGCCCGCGCGGCACGGGATGCCACCGGCCTTCTGGTCGAGGTGGCCGCGATGACCCTGCATCGCCGCAGCCTGGCCGAATTGCTGGAACTGCCGCCCGACCGGGCGTTGCTGGCGCTGCTGGACGGGCCGCAGGCCGGCCTGGGGCTGCTGGTCATGTCGCCCGACCTGATGGGCGCGCTGATCGAGATGCAGACCACGGGCCGGGTTTCCGCCACCGCGCCGCTGCCGCGCCGCCCCACGCGCACCGATGCCGCCATGGTTGCCGGCGTGATCGACCGCGCCCTGGACGAACTGGACCATTGCCTGGCGGAAGAGGCGGATCTGGAATGGGCCGGCGGCTTTCGCTACGCCTCGTTCCTCGAGGATCCGCGGCCGCTGGGCCTCTTGCTGGAGGATCAGCCCTATCGTGTGCTGGCGACGCGGTTGACGATGGCCGCGGGCGCGCGGACGGGCGAGTTGCTGCTGGCACTGCCGGCCGAGGGGCGGGGCCGGCGCCCGGTGCCAAAACCCGGCACGTCAGAGCGGGCAGCGGCCGTGCCGGTGTTCTCGACTGCGTTGGGCGAGGCGGTGATGGCCGCCGATTGCACGCTGGACGCCGTTCTGGCCCGGCTGGTGCTGCCGCTGGGGCAGGTCATGGCGCTGCAATCCGGCCAGATCCTGCCGCTGCCCAATGCGGCGCTGGACCGCGTCCAGCTGGAAGGCATCGATGGCCGCCCCCTGGCCAGGTCGCGGCTGGGCCAGCAAAAGGGCATGCGCGCCCTGCGATTGGCGGACCAGCAGGCAGACGAAAGGCCGGGGGAAGGGCCGGCCGCGGCCCGAACACCCGCCGTCCCGGATCCGGGCCTGGCCGGTGTGGCGCCGCCCGCCGCGATCGACCCGCTCGCAGGATTTGCGCCCCCGATGGACCTGGACAACCCGGGCGATGGCCTTCTGGCCGCCGGATAGGCGCGCGCCGCCCCGGCTTTCCCTTCGATAAATATCCCCGCCGGAGGCATCGGCCGTGCGGCGGGGCGGTGCCGTCAGGTCAACGCGCCGGCGGGTGGCCTGCGCCGGACCGGTATGCCGGGACGCGGGGCAAGTTGCGCGGGCGCATTTGCACGGGCGGGCATACGAATGGCCCAGCCTGCCGCATGGCGAACGACGCGCCGTTGACCGAAGCGATGCGGGGTTGCAGGCAGGACCGCCGCCCCTGTATCGGGGGCGGACAAAGCGGAGCCCTTGCCAGACCATGACCCCGGACATCCAGCCAGACCTTATTCCCGCCTGGGTTGGGGGCAAGTTGCAGCCGGTCGACAAGCTGCAGGCGCATCTGCAGGGGCTGCGGCACAAGGCGGTGTCGGTCTTTCTGATGCGGGGCGACGCGCTCTTGCTGCAACGGCGGGCGGCCGGAAAATACCATTCGGCGCTGCTCTGGGCCAATAGCTGCTGCACCCACCCGCATTGGGACGAGGCGCCGCTGGACTGCGCGCACCGGCGGATGCGGCAGGAACTGGGGGTGACGGGGCTGGACCTGCACCCGGCAGGCCAACTGGAATACCGCGCCGAGGTGGGTGGCGGCATGGTCGAGCATGAGCTGGTCGACCTGTTCCGCGCCGAGGCGCCCGGGGATCTGGCGCCGCACCCCGATCCGGCCGAGGTGGCCGACCTGCGCTGGATGCGGCTGGAGGACCTGGACGCCGACCTGTCGCGCCGGCCGCAGGATTACACGGCCTGGCTGCGGATCTACCTGCAACAGCACGGGGCGCAGATTTTCGGTTCATCGGCGCCGCGCTGACCGTCGATCTTGCCAAGCGGCCGCTCTCGGGGCAGGCTTGGGCCTGTTGTTGCAGCAAGAAACAGGTTTTGACATGTGGGATTTCAGCATCGGCAAGGCGATCGGCCTGATGGTCAGGACAGCGCCTTTCGTGGTGTTCCGGGTGGTGGTCTATTTCGGCATCTCGGCGGCGTTTGTCCTGGTGACCGGCACTGGCGCCGGAATCGGGTATGGCGTCGGCATGTTCGGCGATGATGATTTTCAGGCCAGTTCCACCGCCTGGGGGGCCTTTGGCGGGTTCGGCCTGACCGCGGGGGTGCTGTTCTTCCTGCGGGATTATATTCTCTACATGGTCAAGGCCGGTCATATCGCGGTCATGGTCGAACTTTTGGACGGCAACGAGATTCCGGGCGGGCAGGGCCAGATCGCCCATGCGCGGCAAATCGTTACCGAACGCTTTGGCCAGGCCAATGCCCTGTTCGCGCTGGACCTGCTGATCAAGGGCGTGGTGCGCGCGGTGACCGGGCTGATCGAGGGTATCCTGTCGATCATCCCCATTCCGGGGCTGGACCGGATCATGGGGGTGGTGCGGGCCTATCTGCGGCTGGCGGTGGGTCTGGTGGACGAGGTGATCCTGGCCCACGCCATCCGCACCCGTTCGACCAACCCCTGGAAATCGGCGCAAGAGGCGCTGGTGCTATATGCCCAGAACGCCCGGCCGATGCTGGTGAACGCCGCCTGGCTGACGCTGATCGCCTGGGTGCTGGCCTTTGTGATCTTTCTGGTGATGCTGGCGCCCGGCGCGCTGGTGGTCTGGCTGATGCCGGGCAACTGGTCGGCCGGCGCCTTTGTCTTTGCGGTGATCTTTGCCTGGGCGGTGAAGGCGGCGGTGATCGAGCCCTTTGCCCTGGCCTGCCTGTTGCAGGTCTATTTCAAGGAGATCGAGGGCGAGGTGCCGAACCCGGAATGGGAGGCGCGGCTGCAAAAGGGCTCGGACAAGTTCCGCAAGCTGGGCGAGCGGGCGATGCAATGGGCCGGCGGGCGCCGCGGCGCCGAGCCGTCGGCCTGAGGGGCCGGGAGGAACGGATGCGGCGATTGTCAGTGCTGACGGCGGTGATGGTGGGGGGGATGGCGGCGGTGGCCGGCACCGGTCTGGTCTATGCCCAGCCGGTGGAGGTGACGATCACCCCGCCCGCCGAGCTGGCCGATGTGCCGGTGGCCTGGGAAGCGCTGCCGATCGACATTCCGGATGCGGCGGCCGAAGTGACGCCGGTGTTTGCCGATCCGCCGGTTTCCGGCGCCTGGGTGGTGGCGCTGGAACCGGGGCAATGGCAGATTTCCGGTCTGGCGGCCGATGCCTTTTTGAACACGCAGGTCCTGGTCTCGGTGGCGGGCGAGAGCTTTGCCGTCGATCGAACCGCCGCTGCCGCCGCCGCCTTTGCCTGCCCCGACCAGCCGGTTTGCACCTTTGCCGACCAGGCGATGCAGATCGGCTTTGACCTGCCCAGGGGATGGGCCGCCGACCAGCCGCGCATCGACCCGGCGCTGGCCAATAGTCCCACGGCGGAAAAGCCGGTCACGATGGTGTTTTTCGAGGATGTATCGGGCGACGGGGGCGCGGCCTGGTTCCTGAACCCGGTGGAGTGGAGCGGCGATCTGGGGCCCCGCCGGGGTGTCGCTGGGCCGGCTCTGCACCTTTGATGACAGCGGGGCCGCCCGTGCCGCGCTGGCGGTGATTGCGCCTTCGCTGCGCCGGCTGGCCGATCCGACTGCAACACCCTGACAGTCCTTGCACTTCGCGGGAAAGGTTGCGCTGGCATGTTCATCGCAATTGCGGCACAAAGTCCCTATGTGCCCCCGTTGCCTGTCGGCAGGGATGTGATTAGTCATTGAAGGACAAGATCTAAACCGGAAGGTTCAGAATGACAGAGTTTGCGGACCGGCGCATGATGATGGTGGATACCCAGGTCCGCCCTTCGGATGTGACCAAGTTTCCCATCATCGACGCCATGTTGTCTGTTCCGCGCGAGATATTCGTGCCGCGCGGCATGGAGCAGGCGGCCTATGTCGGCACGAATCTGGAAATCGCGCCCGGGCGGGTGATGCTGGAACCGCGCACCCTGGCCAAGATGCTGGACGCGCTGGATATCCAGCCCGGCGAGATGGTTCTGGATCTGGGCTGCGGGCTGGCTGTTCGGCGGCGGTGATCGCGCGGCTGGCCGAGACGGTGGTGGCCGTCGAAGAGGATGAGACCCTGGCGGGCGAGGCGCAGAAGGTGCTGTCGGACGCGGGCGTGGACAACGCGGTGGTGGTGACCGGGCCGCTGTCGCAGGGCGCGGCCAAGCATGGCCCCTATGATGTGATGACGGTCGAGGGCGGCATCGAGTCTCTGCCCGAGGCCTTGGCGGCGCAGCTGAAGGAAGGCGGGCGCATCGGCGCGGTTTTCATGGACGGCGCGCTGGGAATGGTGAAGATCGGTATCAAGCGGGACGGCCGGATCGACTGGCGGTTCGCGTTCAATGCGACGGCCCCGATGCTGGCGGGCTTTGGCCGGGTGAAGGAATTCGTGCTTTAGGCACGACAAGGCAAGGCATGGCCCCACCTTGGCGGTGGGGGCGAGAACAGGAAGGTTTCGGAATGCGCAATTGGCTTCGGACGGTGACGGTGGCGGCGGGCCTGGCACTGACGGCGGCGCAGGCAGGGGCCGAAACCCTGGCCGATGCGTTGATCTCGGCCTACAAGAATTCCCACCTGCTGGACCAGAACCAGGCGGTTCTGCGCGCCGCTGACGAAGATGTGGCAGTCGCGGTATCGGCCCTGATGCCGGTGATTTCCTATACCATCCAGACCGGGCTGACCCGCAACTGGTCGGACCCGACCGGTACCGGAGAGCAACTGGTCGAGACCACCAACGCCTCGCTGACGCTGTCGGCGGATTACCTGCTCTATGATTTCGGTCGCCGCGATCTGGGGATCGAGATTGCCAAGGGCAGTGTCCTGGCCACCCGTCAGGCGCTGATCAATGTGGAACAACAGGTGCTGCTGGCCGCGGTGTCGGCCTATGTCCAGGTGCAGTTGGCGCAAGAGATCGTCTATCTGCGTCAGTCGAACGTGCGGCTGATCACGCAGGAACTGCGCGCGGCGCAGGACCGGTTCGACGTGGGCGAAGTGACGCGCACCGATGTGTCGATTGCCGAGGCGCGCCTGGCGGCATCGCGTTCGGCGCTGGCTGCGGCCGAGGGCGACCTTTTGGTGGCGCGTGAAAGCTACAAGGCGGCGGTGGGGCATTACCCCGGCAAGCTGGCCCGCCTGCCGAAGTCGCCCAAGATCGGCAAGTCGCTGGAAGAGGCGCAGGCGGTGGCACGCAAGAGCCATCCGCTGATCCGTCAGGCCCAGGAACTGGTGACCGTGGCGGAAAACCGGGTCAAGCTGGCGGATGCGGCGATGAAGCCGACCATCGGTCTGGGCGCCTCGATCAGCTTTCGCGATTCCGGCGACATGACCCAGACCCTGGGTCTGAACATGAACCAGACGATCTATGCCGGCGGGCAATTGTCGGCGCTTTATCGCAAATCGCTGGCCGGGCAGGACCAGGCCCGGGCAGCACTGGGCCAGACCACGGTTGGCGTGCTGCAGAACGTCGGCAATGCCTGGGCCAGCCTGGGGTCTATGCGGCCTCGATCGAAGCCTCCGATCGCCAGATCCGCGCCGCGCAGACCGCCTTTGACGGCGTGCGCGAAGAGGCGACGCTGGGCGCGCGCACCACTCTTGACGTGCTGAACGCCGAGCAGGAACTGCTGGATGCCCGTGCCGCCCGGCTGGAGGCCGGGGCGGGGCGTTACCTGGCGGTCTATCAGGTGCTGGCCTCGATGGGGCTCTTGACGGTGGATCACCTGAACCTGGGGATCCCGACCTATGACCCGAGGCCTATTACAACGCGGTGAAATCGGCGCCGGCGACGTCGAGCCAGGGCAAGAAACTGGACCGCATTCTGGAAAAGATCGCCAACTGAACGGGCATGTCCAGCGGGCGGTGGCGGGAAATCGCTGTCGCCGCCGCTGGAAATTAATCTGTCATTAACAGCTGTTGCGCCAATTTCTTGTCACGCCCGTCCGATCCGGATAAGGTGGAGGGCAAAACAGTGACACGTCCAGCAGGCAAACCCAGATGTCGGAACCCCTGAGCTCTCATGAGATTGAGGACGTCTTGTCTTCTATCCGCCGGCTGGTGTCCGAGGATCTGCGCCCGGCGCTGCGTCCGCTGGCAACCGGGATGCCGCAGCCGCAGGCTGAGGCGGGGGGCGCCGGGCCGCAGGCAGATGCCGGGGCGCTGCTGTTGACCCCGGCCTTGCGGATCGTTCCCGATGTGGCGCCGAACCAGGCGCCGTTGGAGGCCGATCCGGTCGATACCCATGGCCCTGCATCCGAAGTGGCGGCAGTCCTCGCCAGCGGCGTGCGCCCGGACGAAGAGGTTTATGACGATATAGACCTGGAACCGGGTGATGCCGGGCTGCAGGCGCTGTTCGACCGGCCCGAGGCGCCTGCGCCCTTGGCCGAGGTGATCAGCGGTGCGGGCGACGACGCGGAATTGCTTTGGTCCGCCCCCGGCGCGACCGAGGCCGGAGACCGAGGCCGAGCCGGCCCTGACCGAGGACATGATCGCCCGCCGCTGCGCGAGGTGCATGGCCACTGGACGGCACAGGACGTGCCCGGAATGGATTGGGCGCAGGAGGAAACCGACTGGGTCGACATGGCGCCGCCCGCCTTTGTCACCCATCCGCGTGGCGGCCTGGACGGGGCCGCGCCGGAACAGGCGGCGAACAGCGCGATGGATGATCCGCTGGCGCGGGCATGGGCCGACCGGGCCGAGGCTGACGTTCATGCAACGCTGGCCGGTGCGCAGGCGGAGGCCGAGGCGGAGCCCCAGGCCGAACCGCTGGCTGCCGCGGCGGGCGCCAGTGCAGAGGACGGCGCGAACCCGACCGAGCCGAAGGGGCTGTTCGACGAAGACGCGGGCGCGATTGACGAGGAACTTCTGCGCGACATCGTCCGCGACATCATCCGCGAGGAATTGGCCGGGACTCTGGGCGAGCGGATCACCCGCAACGTCCGCAAGCTGGTGCGGGTCGAGATCAACCGCGCCCTGACGGCCCGCGAATTCGAATGATCCCCGTGATTTCTGCCTGAAGGGTGCTGCTGTGGCAAAGGCGGCGGCCCGTGACCTGCGTCCGGGCGCTGCCCTGTGGGGCAGGTGCCGGCGTCTGGATTGCTAGCCTTTGGCAAAACAAAAGGCGCACCCGCTGGTGCGCCTTGCGTCTTGCCCCCACCTTTCGGGGCGATCGGGATCAGGCGGCTTCGGCCTGATCGGCCTCGAGCGCGTGGCGGCGCTCGGATTCTTCGCGGCTGAGCGCGACCGAAGTGCGGATGCCTTTCGACACGAATTCCATCAGGCCCTTGACCACCCGCTCGTTCGGGTCGATGCCGGCGCAGGACAGCACTTCACGGCCGTCGCGCGACCGCGCCCAGCGGGCGATCTGATCGGGGCCGTTGCCGTATTTCTTGTCATCGGCGATCGCATCGTCCAAGGCCGCCAGAACCACGGCCGCAAAAAGCTTGCGGGCCCGCTGACCTTGTTCGAAGTTGAATGCCGTGCTGTCGATGGTGTCGAGCATCGCCTGTTTCCTTGGACTTGTCTTTTCCTGCGCGCCCTGCGCTTGTAACGATTTGGTCACGATTCGGCCATTCGTCTTTGGAATGACTGGCATGCTGTCAGCGCATGGGTTTGCCCGGGACTGACGACATCTTGCGTGCCGTTGCCGCTAACTTACTCCAGATATGGGTTGGTTGCGAATTTCTTCAACCTTTTGGCAAGTTTTTGCCACTTGACGCCGGGTCAAAGCGATGCATCGGGCGAAAGCGCCGCGTCGCCGGCAAAAAGCGGCGCGGAAAGCCGGTCGTAGCGCAGATGCGCCAGCGCCAGATCGCCGGCGATGGTGCCCAGCCGACCGGCCTCGCGCCCGTCTTGCAGGGTGATCGGCATGCCGGGATTGGCCGGGCCGTGCAACCGCAACCGGACCAGACCCTTGCGCAGGTCAGTCTTGTGCTTCATCCGCGCGGTGACTTCCTGACCGACGTAGCAGCCCTTGCGGAAATCGACGCCGTGCAGCCGCTCGAAACCCATTTCCAGAATGTAGCTGTCGTCGGGAACCAGGTCCTCGGGGTAGGCCGGGATCATCAGCGCGACACGCAGCGCCGCCCAGTCGGTTGTCGGCGCCGTGCCGGCGATGTCGCCGTAGAGCCGCCATCCCAGATCGGGATGGCGAGGGTCGGGCAGGGCGCCCGGTGGTGGCGCGCCACGGCCGCGCAGGGCATGCAGGCCGGTCGGGGCCATCTGCACGTCGGCGCGCAGGCGATACATCGTCAGGCGGCGCATGGTGGCGGCGGCCAGCGCCTCGGGCAGGTCGATCAGCCAGGCTTCGTCACCGGCGCGGCGGACCACGAAGAAATCGGCCAGGTATTTGCCCTGGGGCGTCAGGAGTGCCGCCCAGACGATGCCGTGGCCGCGCGACAGGGGCAGGACGTCGTTGCTGACCAGCCCTTGCAGGAAGGGCGCGACATCCTTGCCGGTCAATTGCCAGATGGCGCGGCCCGGATCGGCCTCGGCCGCGAAGCTGTGGGGCATCATGGTCTCCTTTCGCGGCAGATATAGGCCGGGTCGGGCCCGGGGGGAACCGTCAGTCGCGGAATTGCAGCGCATGAAGCCGGGCGTAAAGTCCACCGCGGGCCAGCAACTCGTCGTGGGTTCCCTCTTCGGCAACGCGGCCCTGGTCCAGAACCACGATCCTGTCGGCATCGCGCACCGTGGCCAGCCTGTGGGCGATGACCAGCGTGGTCCGCCCCTGCCGGGCGCGGGCAAGCGCCGCGGTGACGGCGGTTTCCGAGGCGGCATCCAGCGCGCTGGTCGCTTCGTCCAGCAACAGCACCGGTGCTTCGGCCAGGAGCGCGCGGGCAATGGCGATGCGCTGGCGTTGCCCGCCCGAGAGCGCCGAGCCGCGGGGACCGGCCGGTGTGTCCAGTCCGGCCGGAAGGCGGGCGAGGAATTCGCTGACGCTGGCTTCGTCCAGGGCCTGCAGCAGCCGGTCGTCGGTTATGCCCGTGCGGCCAAGGATCAGGTTTTCCCGCAGGGTTTCGTCGAACAGCGCGGCTTCCTGGGTGACAGCGGCGAAGAGCCGGCGCTGGTCGGCCAGGCAAAGCTGCCGCACCTCGGCGCCGCCGATCTCGATCCGGCCCTGCTGGGGGTCTGCCAGACCGGTCAGAAGGTGGAACACGGTCGATTTGCCCGCGCCCGAGGCGCCGACCAGCGCCGTGACCTGACCCGGAGCGGCGGTGAATGACAGGCCATTCAGGACCGGTGCATCGGCATAGCCGAAATGCACCCCGTCAAAGGTGATCGCGGGCGGGGTCTGCCGGGGCTGGGCCAGGCTGGTGGCGGGGCGGGCCATCGCCGGCACGGTGTCGAACAGCGCATAGAGCCGTTCCAGCGAGGCGCGGGCAATCTGCCACTGGCCGGCAAGGTCCGACAGCCGGCGGATGGGCTGGAAGGTCAGCGCCATGGCGGTAAAGAACGACATGAACTCGCCGGTGGTGCGGTCGCCTTCGACCACCTCGCGCCCGCCCAGCATCAGGACGGCGAAAAAGCCGATACCAGTGACCAGATCGACCAGCGCCGGCATGGCGGCGCGGCCGGTGGCGGATTTCACCTCGGCGCGAACGATGCGGTCGACGATAGTGTCGAAGCGGCCGGCCTGATAGGCCTCCATCCGGTTCAGCTTGACCTGGGCGATGCCGTGGAAGATTTCGTCCAGCCGGGTGGCGCGCAAGCCGGACTGGACGCGCATCTGCAGCGTCTTGCGGCGGATATAGCGTTGCAGGCCCAGGGCGGGCAGCAACAGCAGGGGCGCGCCGATCAGGGCGGCGGCGGTCCAGGTGGCGTCGATGCTCAGGGCAACGACGAACAGGCCGACCAGCGAGACCAGATCCCGGGCAAAACCGGCGATGACCAGTTGCACGCCACCCTGCGCGGCGATGGTGTCGGTCTGAACCCGGTCGATCAGGGTGCCGGGTGGATTGGCCTGAAAGAAGCCGCCGTCCAGGATGAGCAGATGCCTCAGCAGTGCCGATTGCATGTCGGCGGCGGTGCGCTGGTTCAGTCGGGCGATCAGCGCCCGCCCGATCAGCGAGGTGGCGGCCCGCAGGGCGAACAGCGCCAGGATGCCGCCGCCCACCCAGGCCAGCGCAGCCATGGATTTCGAGGCGAAGACCTGGTCGAACAGCGGTTCCAGCAACCAGGACAGGGCGCCCAGCGTGCCGCCCTCGACCACCGAGACGGCAATGGCCAGAACCAGGATGCCGGCGCGGTGACGCAGGAATTGCCGCCAGTAGCGGGCAAAGACGCGGGTCGGCGGGGCGGGGGGCTGGGCCAAGTGCGGGTTCCGGTTGGGTCGGGCCGGGTGTAGCGGATCGGGCCGGCCGGCTCAAGCCGGCGCGGTTTGTGTCGGGCACAAGTGCGGGCGTTGACGGGCCGGTGGCAGGGGGCTAGCCATGGCCCGGTATTGCCGGAGGTATCCGATGACGCTTGCGAACGGTCAGCCCTATCTTGCCATCCCCGGCCCGTCGGTCATACCCGACCGGGTGCAGCGGGCCATGCACCGGGGCAGCCCGAACATCTATGAGGGCGACCTGCTGGACCTGGTCGACAGCCTCTGGCCCGACCTGCGGGCGGTGGCCGGAACCACGGGGCATATTGCGGCCTATATCGGCAATGGCCATGCCGCCTGGGAGGCGGCCAATGCCAACATGTTCAACCGGGGCGACAAGGCGCTGGTGCTGGCCTGCGGGGCCTTTGGACACAGCTGGGCGAACCATGCCAGGCAGATGGGGATCGAGGTCGAGCTGCTGGATTTCGGCAAGCAATCCCCCGCCGATCCCGGCCGGGTCGAGGCTGCGTTGCGCGCCGACACCGATGGGCGGATCAAGGCGGTGCTGACGACGCATGTCGACACCGCCTCGACCATCCGCAACGATATTCCGGGCCTGCGGGCGGCGATCGACGCGGCGGGGCACGGGGCGTTGTTCGCGGTGGATTGCATCGCCTCGATGGGGTGCGACACCTACCGGATGGACGAATGGGGCGTGGATGTCACCGTGGCGGCCAGCCAGAAGGGGTTGATGACGCCGCCGGGCATGGCCTTTGTCTGGTTTTCCGAGGCGGCGCGGCTGCGGTGCGGCGCGACCGACCTGTCCACGCCCTATTGGCGCTGGGGGCCGCGGGCGGAGCCCGAAGAATTCTGGCAGCTGTGGGACGGCACCGCGCCGACCGCGCATCTTTATGGTCTGCGCGAGGCGTTGACGATGCTGGTGCATGAAGAGGGGATGGCGGCCGTCTGGAAGCGGCACGAGGTGCTGGCCCAGGCGGTCTGGACGGCCTTTGACGCCTGGAGCGCGGGCAACCCCGAGATCGGCATGAACGGCGCAGCCGCAATGGCGGGGCAGGTCGGTCACCGCGGCAAGGTTCGGGGCGCCGCATGACGCGGCTGCGGCAATGGTGCCAGGACAAGGCAGGGGTGACGCTGGGCATCGGGCTGGGCATGGCGCTGCCGCAAGAGCCGGCCTATCACGGCTATCTGCGGGTGGCGCATATGGGCCATGTGAACGCCCATATGACGCTGGGCGCGCTGGCGGTGATGCAGGCGGGCCTTGTGGCGCTGGATATCCCGCACGGTCCCGGCGCGGTCGAAGCGGCCGCTGCCGTTGTCGCCTCAGGTGCGGGCGTCTGAGCGGCGGCGCAGTTCGATCTGACGCTCGCGCAGCGAGATGTAGATCGCCGATCCGATCAGGATGGCCACGCCGGCGACGGTCCAGCCATCGGGCAGGTCACCGAAGAAATACCAGCCAAGGATCGTCGCCATGATGATCTCGGTAAAGGCCAGGGGCGCCAGCAGGGATGCCTCGGCCCCTTCGTAGGCCAGGGTGATCAGGAAGTGGCCGAAGGTGGCGATGACGCCGATACCGGCCAGCATCAGCCATTGTTGCGGGGTGGGCGCGACCCAGACCAGCGGCATCAGCGCGGTCATCAACAGGGCGCCGATCCCGGTCGTGTGCAAGGTCAGCACCGATGCCTTGGCGCTGCCGGCCAGGGCGCGGGTGGTGACAAAGAACGACCCCAGTGCAACCCCGGCGGCCAGGGCAAAGAACGTGCCGGGATTGATCTCTTGCCGCCCCGGCCGGATGATGATCAGCGTCCCGACGAAGCCCACGGCCACGGCCGCCCAGCGGCGGGGGCCGACCTTTTCGCGCAGGGCAATGGCCGACAGGACGGTGACCGCCAGCGGGTTGACGAAGAAGATGGCCAGTGCATCGGCGATGGGCAGGTAGGTCAGCGAGACAAAGAAGAACCAGGTGGCGGAAAACAGCAGCGCGGCGCGGAACAGATGCACCAGCGGGCGCCTGGGGCGCAGCACGGCGATCCCTTCGGAGTGCAGCGCGACAGGCAGGGCCAGCAGCGCGCCAAAGACCGACCGGGCCCAGACGATGATCAGGATCGGCATCCCCTGTTCGCCCAGGAATTTGGCCAGGACGTCGATGCAGGGCAGAACCGCCATGGCGGCCAGCATCAGGGCGATGCCGCGCAGCGGGCTGGGGGCGGGGGCGACGGCCGTGGCGAGGGTTGTCATGCCGCGACCTTACGGGGGGGCGGCCGGGCGGACCCGCCTGATTGCGACGCCACCGGCGCGGTGGCGGAGTTTTCTGCATGGGCGGCGCGGAATTTACCGGCGAAGGGGGCGCAAGATGCTGTGACAGCGTCCAAAAAACGGGCTTGGTGCGGAAACGAAGGCGGAATGTGCGGGACTCATGCCTTCTCTGCGGCGCAAAGCGGGGCTATGGTGGGTGGGATCAATCCCCGAACCGGCCCCCATTCCGGATGGAAGAGATGTCCTGCCTGACTTCGCGTCGCCCCGTCGTGGGCATCATCGGCAACAGCCACGACCTGAATGACCGCTACCGCGTGCATGCGGTGGGGCAGATGAATTCCGAGGCGGTGGCCGATGTGGCCAGATGCCTGCCGCTGATCATACCCTCCGATCCGCGACTGGTATCGGTCGAGGAATTGCTGGAGCTGTGCGACGGGTTCCTGCTGACCGGCGGGCGGCCCAACGTTCACCCCAGCGAATATGGCGAGGCCGAGACCCCCGCCCATGGCGCTTTCGACCGGTGCCGCGATGCGGTGGTCTTGCCGCTGGTCCGGGCCTGTGTCGACCGGGGACAACCCTTCCTGGGCATCTGCCGCGGCTTTCAGGAGGTGAATGTCGCGATGGGCGGTTCGCTGCATCCCGAGATCCGCGACCTGCCGGGGCGGATGAACCACCGGATGCCGCCCGAAGGCACATTGGAAGAGGCCTTCGCCCTGCGTCACAGCGTCAAGCTGACGCCGGGCGGGGTGTTCGCCCGGCTGCTGGGGGCCGATGAGGTGATGACCAACACGCTGCACGGCCAGGGTATCGACAGGGCCGGGGCGCGGGTCGTGATCGACGGTCGCGCGCCCGACGGCACGCCCGAGGCGATCTATATCAAGGATGCGCCGGGATTTACCCTGTCGGTGCAGTGGCATCCGGAATGGCGCGCAGGGCAGGACCCGGTGTCGCGCCCGTTGTTCGAGGCCTTTGGCCGGGCCTGCGTCGACTGGGTGGCGGGGCAGCGCAAGCGTCTGGCTGCCGAATAGGCGCCCGACCGGGAAAAGACAATGGGCCGACCGGGGGTTCCGGGCGGCCCTTTTTCATTTGGCGACGGGACTCAGCCCTGCGGGCAGGCGCCGTCGACCAATGGCACGGGGCAGGCCGGCGCGGGCGCTGCGGGTTCCGGGGTGACGGCCGGGGCGGGTTCGACGACGGCGGGCGCGGCCATGGCCGGCGCGGCGACAGGCGTCGGGGCGCCACCGGTGGCGATCGACGGCGGCGGCAACACCACCAGCGGCGGCGCCGCCACGGGGGCGGCTACTGCCGGCTTCGGTGCGGCGGCGGCGGCCTTCTTCGGCGCCGGCGGTTTCGGGATCGACAGACCCTTGGGCATCTCGCCCTTGGAGGTCAGCACGATCACCTTTTCGCCGCCCTGCACCCGCTCGAACAGGTCCATCACGTCCTGGTTGATCATGCGGAAGCAACCGGACGAGGCATTGCGGCCGATGGATTTCCAGTCCGGCGTGCCATGGATGCGATAGCCATAGTCGACACCGCCCGAGGTCAGATAGATGGCGCGGGCGCCCAGCGGGTTGGTCGGGCCGCCGGGCTGGCCTTTTTCCCATTTCGCCAGCGCGGGCTTGCGCTCGATCATCTCTTTCGGCGGGGTCCAGGTCGGCCAGGTCTTCTTGTTGGCGACAAGCGCCTCACCGGACCAGCCAAAGCCCTCGGCGCCCACGGCAATGCCATAGCGCAGCGCCCGGTTCTTGCCGGTGACATAGTAAAGCAGCCGCCGCGACGGGTCGATGATGATGGTGCCGGGGGCCTGATCGGTGGGATATTCGACCAGCTGGCGGCGATAGGCCTCGGGGATCTGGTCGACCGGCAGTTCGGGCACGGTGTATTGGCCGTCCGAACGGGCCTGATAGACGTTGTCCTCGGGCTTGGGCAGCGGCGGGCCGGCGGTCGCGCCCGCCTGCGGCAGCGGCTGTCCGGTCATCGGGTCGACGCAGGCCGTCAGCAGCAGCGCCGCGGCCGCGAGTGCCAGGGCCGACGATCCAAGTCGGGTGGTACGAGAAAGGGGATTGGTGCCGAAAAGGGACATGCGCAACTCATATGTTTCCGTTCCAGGAACAATGCCCCCGGATTCTCTCTCGGCGACACTAGCGGAGGCCGGGAAAGGCGTCAAACCGCCACAGGGGGCGGCGGCATGCCGTCGCCGCCCGATGACGTATTCGTGAAAACCCATGCCCGACAGGGTGGCACGGGTGCCGGATCCGGCCGGGCAGGTGGTCAGAGCGCGGTGCGCAGCGACCAGAGTTCGGGGAACAGCTGCACGTCCAGCATGCGCTTGAGATAGGCGATGCCCGATGTGCCGCCGGTTCCACGCTTGAAGCCAATGACCCGTTCGACGGTCGTGACATGGTTGAAGCGCCAGCGACGGAAGTAATCCTCGAAATCCACCAGCTTTTCGGCCAGTTCGTAGGCTTCCCAATGGGCGGTCGGATCGCGGTATACACTGGCCCAGACCTCTTGCACCTCTGGGTCAAAGGTCCAGGGCTCTCGCAGGTCGCGGGTCAGGACGCGGTCCGGCACGGCAAACCCCAGGCGTGCCAGCAGGCGCAGCGCCTCGTCATAGAGACTGGGGCGGGCGAGTTCGGCCTCGAGCCGGGCGATCAGGTCGGGGCGATGGGCATGGGGCTTGAGCATCGCCGGATTGCGGTTGCCGACGGCATATTCGATCAGCCGGTATTGCCAGGACTGAAAGCCCGAAGACTGGCCCAGGGTTTCGCGGAAGGTCGTGTAGTCCGACGGCGTCATGGTCCGCAGCACGTCCCAGGCGTTGTTCAGCTGCTCGAAGATGCGGGCGATGCGCGACAGCATCTTGAACGCCTCGCGCGCGCGGTCGGCGGCAACCATCCGGCGCGCGGCGTCGAGTTCATGCAGGGCAAGCCGCATCCAGAGTTCGCTGGTCTGGTGCTGGATGATGAACAGCATCTCGTCATGCGCGTCGCTGAGCGGATGCTGCGCGGTCAGGATCTGGTCGATGGCAAGATAGTCGCCATAGGACATGCGCCCGTCAAAGGACATCTGGGCGCCGTCGCTTGCCGGATCGGGGCGGGTGGGTTCGGTCTGGTTGGTCATGTTCTTTTCTCCTGTGAAATCCATGGGTTCAGGCGAAAAGAGCGGCCCTCCTGTTCAGGACCGAGAGATTGCCGATTCGCCGCCACAGCGCCACCCAGGCGGCCGGCCGGCACAGCGGGGGCAAGGCCAGACGGGCGGTCATGGCCGGGGGCTTTCGGTCAGGTCCAGCGCCATGTGACAGCGGTCATAGGCGGCGCCGTTCGGCATCTGCAACGGTTCGACCCGTTGCACCTGCCAGCCGCGGCGCGACAGGAAGCTGCGGGAATAGTGGCTGGCATGGACCGTCAGTCGCGGCAGGTGCTGCGCCCGCGCGTGGGTCAGCAAGGCGTCGTAGAGCGCGGCGGCATGGCCCCGGCCCATGACCTCGGGCAGGACGAAGGCCATGTCCAGATGGCCATCGGGCATCAGCGACATGAACCCGGTGAGGCGATCATCCTCTTCGCTGACCCAGGCGGCCTGATCCAGCAGCTTGTCCGGGCGGGTCAGGTCAGGTGCCGCGTTCGGCGCCCAGGCGTCGCGCAGATCCTGATCGTATTTGCCGGCGGCACCTTCGTGGACGGCCCGGCGGAAGACGTGGAAGCAGGCCACGCGGTCTTGCGACAGGTAGGGGCGGACGCGGATCACGTCACCCTCGCACGGGCCTTGAACTGCGGCTGGTCCCAGCTGCGGCTGGCCATGATCCGGGCCAGGATGCCGGCCGCGCGGTCGACATCATCGGCGCCGATGTAAAGCGGTGTCAGGCCAAAGCGCAGGATGTCGGGGGCCCGGAAATCGCCGATGACGCCCTCGGAAATCAGCGCCTGCATGATGGCATAGCCTTCGGGGTGGCGGAACGACACCTGGCTGCCCCGCAGGGCATGGTCGCGCGGGGTGGCAAGGGTCAGGTCGGGGCACGCGGCCTCGACCGCGGCGATAAGGCGGTCTTGCAGGGCCAGGCTCTGGGCGCGCAGGTCGTTCAGGTCGACATGGTCCCAGACCTGCAACGCCGCCTCCAGGGCCGCAAGCTGCAGGATCGGCGGGGTGCCGACGCGCATCCGTTCCACACCGCGTCCGGGGCGGTAATCGAGATCGAAGGCGAAGGGGGCTTCGTGGCCGAGCCAGCCGGAAAGGGCGGGTCGCGCAACCTCTTGGTGGCGGGGGGCGACATAGATGAAGGCCGGGCCGCCCGGGCCGGAGTTCAGGTATTTGTAGCTGCACCCCACGGCGAAATCGGCATTGCAGGCGGCAAGATGCACCGGGAAGGCGCCGGCGGAATGGGCCAGATCCCAGACGGTCAGCGCGCCCCTGGATTGGGCCAGCGTGGTCAGGGCGGCCATGTCGTGCCGCCGGCCGGTGCGGTAGTCGACCTCGGTCAGCATGGTCACGGCCACGCTGTCGTCGATTGCCGCCGTCACGTCCTCGGGGGCCACGACTTTCAGCCGGTAGCCGTTGCCCAGGGTGCGGCACAGCCCCTCGGCCATGTAGAGATCCGAGGGAAAGTTGCCGCTGTCCGACAGGATCACGCGACGGTCCGGGTTCATTTCCAGCGCAGAGGCCAGCGCCTGATAGACCTTGATCGACAGCGTGTCGCCCATCACCACCGCGCCGGGTTCGGCGCCGATCAGCCGGCCAATCCGGTCCCCGACGCGCGCGGGCGCCTCCATCCAGCCGGCGGTGTTCCAACCGCGGATCAGCATCTGGCCCCATTCCGCCGTCACCGTCTGCGCCACCCGTGCGGACACGGCCCGCGGCAAGGGGCCCAGCGAATTGCCGTCCAGATAGATCACCCCGTCGGGCAGGTCGAACATCGCCCTGGTGGCCGTGAAATCCGTGGTCATCCTGCCTCTCCCCTGGCTGCATCAGACGCTTTCGCGCGGGCTCAGGCAACAGGTTTTCGGCAAAAATTTCAAGTTTAAAATTTCTCGGACACCCCGCAGGTGAACATTTCGTCGGACTTCGGGCGGTTGGGCCTTGCCCTTGCCGGCCCGTCACGGGAAAACGAAAGCACAGGACGAGGGATGGGCCCGGATGACCGAAACTTCGCTGACCCAGGCGCTGCGGGCGCTTGACTGGCCGCCGGTCTGGACGGCGGCGGCGGTGGGGCTGGTCTGGGTGCTGTCGCTGGTGATGCCCTGGCCGATACTGGGCGCGACGGGGCAGGTGCTGGGGGCGGTGGCGGCGCTGACCGGGCTGGGGCTGATGCTGGCGGCGGTGCTGGAGATGCGCGCCGCGCGCACGACCTTTATTCCGCGACGGCAGCCCACGGCTCTGGTGACGACAGGCGTGTTCGAATGGAGCCGCAATCCGATCTATCTGGGCGACGTGCTGGTGCTGGCAGGGGCGATGCTGTGGTTCAAGCTGGTCTGGGCGCTGCCGATGCTGGGGGTGTTCGGCTGGATCCTGCGGTGGCGGTTCATCGACGGCGAGGAACAGCGCCTGCTGGAAGCGTTCGGGGCGGAATACGGGCTGTGGGCGGCGCGGACGGCGCGCTGGTTTGGCCGGCGGCCCGGGAAAGAGGCGGGCTGAGATGCCGCAGGTCGGCAATCGGTTGTTGAAATATTGTTGCGCGATGATACAGGGGCGACGGAACAGGTGCGAAAAACGCCGCAAGAGGGGGAATGACCGGTGAAGATCGGAGCCTTGGCTGAGATATTCGAGGGCGAGAACCGGGTGGCGATGACGCCCGACTCGGCATTGCAGTTGCAGAAACTGGGGCATGAGTGCTGCATCCAGTCTGGTGCGGGGGACCGCGCGGGATTTACCGACAAGGCCTATGAGGCCGCGGGCGTCGAGGTGCTGAAGACCGCCGCCGCTGTGGTCAAGGCCGCCGATGTGCTGGTCAAGGTGCGGGGCCCCGAGGAGAAAGAGGCCAAGGCGCTGCGGCAGGGCCAGACGCTGATTTCCTTTTTCTGGCCGTCGCAGAACGAGGCGCTACTGAAGCTGGTGGCCGAAAAGGGCGCGACCGTGGTCGCCATGGACATGGTGCCCCGCATCAGCCGTGCGCAGAAGATGGACGCGCTGTCGTCTATGGCCAATATCGCCGGCTATCGCGCGGTGATCGAGGCCGGCAACAACTTTGGCCGCTTTTTCACCGGGCAGGTGACGGCGGCGGGCAAGGTGCCGCCGGCGAAGGTGCTGGTGGTCGGCGCGGGGGTCGCGGGTCTTGCGGCGATCGGCACCTCGACCAGCCTGGGCGCGATCACGCTGGCCTTCGATGTGCGGCCCGAAGTGGCCGAGCAGATCGAATCGATGGGGGCCGAGTTCGTCTATCTCGATTTTTCCGAGGCTCAGACCGACGGCGCGGCGACGGGCGGCTATGCGGCGCCATCTTCCCCCGAATTCCGCGAGGCGCAGCTGAAGAAATTCCGCGAACTGGCGCCCGAGGTGGATATCGTCATCACCACCGCGCTGATCCCCGGCCGTCCCGCGCCCAAGCTGTGGACCGAGGACATGGTGCAGATGATGAAGCGCGGCAGCGTCATCGTCGATCTGGCCGCCGAGCGCGGCGGCAACTGCGACCTGACCGTGCCGGACCAGAAGATCGTCACCGACAACGGCGTGACGATCGTCGGCTATACCGACTTTCCCAGCCGGATGGCCACGCAGGCCAGCACGCTTTATTCCAACAACATCCGCCACATGCTGACCGACCTGACGCCGAAGAAGGATGGCGTGATCGACCACAACATGGGCGATGACGTGATCCGCGGCGCCACGGTGGCGCATGGCGGGGATGTCACCTGGCCGCCACCGCCGCCCATGGTTCAGGCACTCGCCGCGGCCAAGCCAAAGCCCTAGGCGGTCGAGCTGACGGTCGAGGAAAAGCGCGCGCAGGAACTGGCCGCCTTCAAGGCGCAGACGCGCAACCAGGTGGGGCTCTTGGCGATCGGCGGCGGTTTGCTGCTGCTGGCGGGCCTATACGCGCCGGCCAGCTTCATGGCGCATTTCATCGTCTTCGTGCTGGCGGTCTATGTCGGCGTGCAGGTGATCTGGAACGTCAGCCACAGCCTGCACACGCCCCTGATGGCGGTGACCAACGCGATTTCCTCGATCATTATCCTGGGCGCGCTGTTGCAGATCGGCTCGGGCAATATCCTGGTCATCATCCTTGGCGCGCTTTCGGTGCTGATGGCGGGGATCAACATCTTTGGCGGCTTCATGGTCACCCGGCGCATGCTGGCCATGTTCCAGAAGTCGTAAGGGGCGGGAAGAATGGAATACGGGTTTACCACGGCCGCCTATGTCGTCGCGGCAGTTCTCTTCATCCAGTCGCTGGGCGGCCTGTCGGGCCAGGAAAGCGCCAAGCGCGCGGTCTGGTATGGCATCACCGGCATGGCGCTGGCGGTTCTGGCCACGCTCTACGGCCCCGGTGCGGGCAACTGGTATGTCTCGCTGGTGATGGTTGCCATTGGCGGCGCCATCGGCTGGGTGGTTGCCCAGCGGGTGCAGATGACCGAGATGCCGCAGCTGGTTGCCGCCATGCATAGCCTGGTCGGTCTTGCGGCGGTGTTCATCGGCTACAACGCCCATATCGAAGCCGCGACGGTGGCCGGCATGGACGAAACCGCGCGTCACACCCTGACCGGGTTTGCGGCCCTTCTGGCGCACAAGTCGCCGGTGGAACTGACCATCCTGCGGATCGAGGTGTTTCTGGGTGTCTTCATCGGTGCGGTCACCTTTACCGGCTCGGTCATTGCCTATGGCAAGCTGGCCGGCAAGGTCGACGGCAAGGCGCGCAAGCTGCCGGGCGGGCATATGCTGAATGCAGGCGCGGCGCTGGGGTCGCTGATCCTGCTGGTGGTCTATGTCCAGACCGCATCGGTGTTGGCGTTGCTGGTGATGACGGCGCTGGCCTTCTTCATCGGCTATCACCTGATCATGGGCATTGGTGGCGCCGACATGCCGGTGGTGGTGTCTATGCTGAACAGCTATTCCGGCTGGGCGGCGGCGGCGATCGGCTTTTCGCTGTCGAATGACCTCCTGATCGTGGTGGGCGCGCTGGTGGGTTCCTCGGGTGCGATCCTGTCCTACATCATGTGCAAGGCGATGAACCGGTCGTTCATCAGCGTGATCCTGGGCGGTTTTGGCGGCACCACCGGCCCGGCCATGGAGGTGACGGGCGAGCAGATTGCAATCGACGCCGACGGCGTGGCGGCGGCACTGAACGATGCCGACAGCATCATCATCATTCCGGGCTATGGCATGGCGGTGGCGCAGGCCCAGCAGTCGGTCAGCGAACTGACCCGCAAGCTGCGCGCCAAGGGCAAGGAAGTGCGCTTTGCCATCCATCCGGTTGCGGGCCGTCTGCCCGGCCACATGAACGTGCTCTTGGCCGAGGCGAAGGTGCCCTGTGACATCGTTCTGGAGATGGACGAGATCAACGAAGACTTCCCCGAGACCGACGTTGCCATCGTCATCGGCTCGAACGACATCGTGAACCCGGCGGCGCAGGAAGACCTAACAGCCCCATCGCCGGCATGCCGGTGCTGGAATGCTGGAAGGCCAAGCAGGTCTTCGTGTCGAAACGCGGTCAGGGCACCGGGTATTCGGGCATCGAGAACCCGCTGTTCTACAAGGAAAACACCCGGATGTTCTACGGCGACGCCAAGGTATCGACGCGCTCCTGCCGATGATCGAGTGAAGACGAAGATCGAGTAAAACAAGGGCGCCTCCGGGCGCCCTGCCCATTCCAGGGGGGCGGAACATGGCATTGCCGCGTGGCGTGGTGGCTTTGGGGCTGGTCAGCCTGTGCATGGACATGTCTTCCGAAGCGGTCCACGCCATCCTGCCGCTTTATCTGATCGGCACGCTGGGGGCATCGGCGCTGATGCTCGGGCTGATCGAGGGGCTGGGAGAGGCAACCGCCCAGATCACCAAGCTGGTCTCGGGCCTGCGATCGGATCGCAGCGGGAGGCGCAAGCCGCTGGTGCTGTTGGGCTATGGTCTGGGCGGGTTGACCAAGCCGCTGTTCGCGCTGGCGGTCGGGCCGGGGCTGGTGCTGGCGGCGCGGCTGATCGACCGGATCGGCAAGGGCATCCGCGGCGCGCCGCGCGATGCGCTATTGGCCGATATCGTGCCTGACGGGCAGCGCGGTGCCGCCTTTGGGCTGCGGCAAAGCATGGATACGCTGGGCGCGATCCTTGGGCCGGCGCTGGCGCTGGCGGTCATGGCGCTGGGGGGCACGCCGCGCATGGTCTTCGTGCTGGCGGTGGTGCCTGCGATGGCGGCGGTGGCGGTTCTGGCGCTGGGGGTGCAGGAACCTGCCCGCCGCGCCCCGCCGAAACAGCCGCCCCGACTGACCCGCGCCGCCCTGCGGGCGATGGGTCCGGCCTTCTGGGCCACGGTGACCGCCGGCGCCGTGCTGACGCTGGCGCGGGTCTCCGAGGCGTTTTTGATCCTGCGCGCCAGCGACCTGGGGCTGTCGATCACCTGGGCACCCCTGGTGCTGATCCTGTTCAACATCGTCTATGCCGCCTCGGCCTGGCCCGCGGGTATCCTGTCGGACCGCATCGGCCGGCGGGGGCTGATGCTGGCCGGCTTTGGCATGCTGGTGCTGGCCGATCTGATCCTGGCGCTGGGGCAGGGGCCTGTTGCCGTTGCCCTGGGCATCGCGCTCTGGGGGCTGCACATGGGGCTGACCCAGGGCACGCTGTCGGCCGAGGTCGCCCGCCATGCGCCCGAGGACATGCGCGCCACCGCCTTTGGCCTGTTCAACCTGGTCACGGGGCTGGCGCTGCTGACAGGCAATGCCGGGGCCGGGGCGCTGTGGCTCTGGGGCGGGGCGGCTGCGGCCTTTGGTGCCGGCGCGGCGCTTGCCCTTTGCGGCCTCTGCCTGATCCTGAGGCGCTGACCCCGCGGGCCTGAGCGATTTCGGCAACAGAGCCACGGCATACCCTGGTATTCCCGCAAAATTGCTGGCCCCGCTGCACGCAGCCGCCCTAATCGACGGGAAACCTGCCTGGAATACCGCGATGCCTGCCGATGACCATCCCCTGCGCTATGCCACGGTGAACGAGCTTCACGCCCGGCCTTTCCCCTCGCTTGACGTGCCCTCGACCGCGGTTTTCGTGGCCTTCAAGGAACCGGTCGACGCCGCCAACCGCGATCGCGCCCGCGACAAGGCGCATCTTCTGGCGCTGATCGACCGGCATGGTGCGGCCCATCCCCAACCCGAAGCGACGCATTATTCCGGCGCCATCGGCCGGGCCGAACTGAAGTGGGAATCCCATACCGAGTTCGTCACCTATTCCGCCTTCACGCCGGGCCTGTCGCCGCGCCCCTTTGAACCGGCCGAGGCCGAAGTCTTTCCGACCGCCTGGATCGAGGCCGCGCCGGGCAAGCGGCTGACCTCTGTGCTGATCCGCGTTCTGCCGATGCCGGGGGATTTCGGCCGCATCCTTGCGGAGTGCGAGGACTGGTTCGTGCCGGAAAGTATGGTGCTGAGCCGGGTGGTCGACGGCGCCGCCATCGTGGCGGGCGATTTCCGCATCGACCCGGCCGGGCACATGCGCTTTGCGGTGTTCGTGCGGCCCGGCACCACGGCGCGGCGGGTGGGCCGCATCGTGCAGCGCATCTGCGAGATCGAAACCTATCGCGCCATGTCCATGCTGGGGCTGATGCGGTCGCGCCAGCTGACCGCACGGCTGAACGCGCTGGATCCGAAGATGGCGGCACTGGTCGCCGGACTGGAGGGCGAGGCCCGCCCGTCCGAGGCGGTGCTGCACGACCTTCTGGGCATTTCGGCCGAGCTGGAGGGGCTGGCGGTGCAGTTCTCGTTCCGCTTTGGCGCCACAGCGGCCTATGAGGCAATCCTGAACCAGCGCATCCAGGTTCTGCGCGAGGACCGGATCGAGGGGCGCCAGACCTTTGCCGAGTTCATGATGCGCCGCTACGATCCGGCCATGCGCACGGTGAAATCGGCCGAGAAACGGCTGAAGGAGATGTCGGACCGCGCCGAGCGCGCGGCCGAACTGTTGCGGACGCGGGTGGATGTGGAACGTTCTGCCCAGAACCAGCGGCTGCTGGAAAGCATGGACCGCCGCGCCGACCTGGCCCTGCGCCTGCAACACACGGTCGAGGGCCTGTCCGTGGTGGCGATCAGCTACTATGCGGTCAGCCTTGCCGGCTATCTCGCCTATCCGCTGGCCAAACAATTGGGATGGTCAAAGGATACGCTGACAGCAGCCCTGGTCTTGCCCGTGGTCGGGGCGGTCTGGTTGATGGTGCGCCGTATCCGCAAGTCGATGCACTGACAGGGACACCACCGGGGCAGGGGCGCCACCGGCTCAGCGCCCGCGGATCCGCGGGTCCAGCGCGTCGCGCAGGCCGTCACCGATATAGTTCACCGACAGCACGGTCAGCGAAATCGCCACCCCGGGCCAGACCATCTGCATCGGATAGGTCAGGTTGTCCTTGGCCTTGTTCAGCATCGAGCCCCAGGTCGGAAAGTCCGACGGAAAGCCCTGTCCCAGGAACGACAGCACCGATTCCGTGATGATGGCATTGGCGATGCCCAGGGTCGCGGCCACCATGACCGGCGACAGCACGTTGGGCAGGATGTGCCGGATGATGATCCGTCGCGCCGGCGTTCCGATCGACCGCGCCGCCAGCACGAATTCCCGTTCCTTCAGCGCCAGCACCTGGCCGCGGACGATACGGGCCACATGCATCCAGCTGGTCAGGCCAATGCCGACGACGATCAGCACGAAACTGCCCATGATGACGCCCAGGATGCCCTTGATCCAGGGGCCGTAGAGAAAGGTGATGACCAGCAAGAGCGGCAGCAGCGGCAGCGACAGGAACATGTCGGTCAAACGCATCAAGGGTCCGTCCAGCCAACGGAAATAGCCGGCCAGCACGCCGACGAAGGTGCCCAGGAACACCGCCACCAGCATGGCGACCAGCCCGACCGCCAGGCTGACCTTGCCGCCCAGCATCATCCGCGCCAGGATGTCCAGCCCCACCTGGTCAGTCCCCAGCGGATGCGCCCAGGTTGGCGGCTTGTTGCGGCTGAGGATCATCTTGGCGGCGTCCGGGTCGACCAGGATCGGCTCTGCCCGCCACAGGAGCGGCCCGACCAGCACGAAGACGATCAGCGACAGCAGCACGATCAGCCCGAGCATCGCCCCCTTGTGGGTGCGGAACTGGTCCCAGATGTCGCGCCACTGGCTGCGCGGCGCCTCGATGACGCCTTCGGTGGCGGTGGTATCAGTCATAGCGGATCCTCGGGTCCAGCAGGCCATAGAGAACATCGGCCACCAGGTTGAACAACACGATCAGGATGGCGGTCAGAAAGGCGATGGTCTGCACCACAGGCAGGTCATTGACATGGATCGCCCCGATCAGCGCCGCCCCGATGCCGTTGATCTTGAACACCTGCTCGGTGATGATCGCGCCGCCGAAAACGGTGGGGATACCCAGCGCGATCACCGTGACCACCGGGATCAGCGAATTGCGCAGCACATGTTTCAGCACCACGGTGCCTTCGCCCATGCCCTTGGCGCGGGCGGTGCGGACGTAATCCTGCGCCAGGTTTTCCAGCATCGACGACCTGGTATAGCGGCTGATTTCGGCGGCATTGAACAGCGCCAGCACGATCACGGGCAGCACCATCTGATGCACCTGCGCCTTGAAGCTGGCCCAGTCGGTGACCTGCAGCGATGTGTTGTAGATCGAGGGGAACCAGTGCAGGTTCACCGTGAACAGGATGATCAGCAACAGGCCGGTAAAGAAGGTCGGCACCGAAAATCCGATCATGGCGACGAAGGTGCCGATCTGGTCGAACCAGCTGTATTGCCGGTATGCCGAATAGATGCCGATCGGCAGCGCGATCAGCACCGCCAGCACATAGGCGGTGCCGATCACGGTCAGGGTCTGCGGCAAACGCTCGCCCACGTACTGGAACACCGGCACCCGCGAGGAATACGAGATCAGCCGCGGCGCGCCCTGCGCAAAGTCGGTGCCGAACATCGCGTCGATACCGTACAGCGGTTCGGTCCAGAAGAATTGCTTCATCCACAGGAAGTAGCGGACATGCACCGGTTCGTTCACGCCCAGCGATTCCATGATCTTGGCGCGCACCTCTGGCGGCACGGTCAGCGGAATTTCGGATGCCGGCGAACCGGGCGCCAGGTCGACCAGCAGAAAGATCACCAGACTGATGAGCAAAAGCGTCGGAATTGCGATGAGCAGCCGTCGCAACACATAGTTCAGCATGTGGGGGCGCCTTGGGTCAGGAGTCTGTCGGAAAGGGTGTGGGGCAGGGCGCGCGGAAGATCCCGCGCGCCCCCGTGGTCCGGTTTACTTCAGCCGGGTCCAGTCCTGGGCATTCCACAGTTCGGTGTCCCAGGTGTTCAGAACCACGCCGCCCAGCGTGTTCGACGCCGCCGACAGACGGCCGCGGTCGACCAGCGACACCACGGTGAAGCTGTCTTTCGTCAGCATGTCGTTCAGCTGCTTGGCGATCTCGGCGCGCTTGCCCATTTCCGAGGTCTTGGACAGTTCGGCCCAGAGCGTGTCATAGGCCGGGTCGCAGAAGCGGTTGATGTTCTCGCCCTGCCACTGGTTTTCCGGGCCGGGGATCTTGTTGCAGAGGTACTGGCCCAGATAGGGTTCCGGGTCGGTGCCGTCGAAGTTGTTGGCGTACATTTCCACGTCGGCATAGAACTTCTGGAAGGTGTCGGGCGAGCCCGCGTCACCGCCGAAGAAGACCGATGCATCGATGTTCTTCAGCTCGACGTCCACGCCGATCTCGTTCCACCAGCTCTTGATCACGGCCTGGAAGTCCTGACGGACCGGGTTGGTCGAGGTCTGGTAGACGATCTTCAGCGGCTTGCCATCCTTTTCGCGGATGCCGTCGCCATTGCCGTCGACCCAGCCCGAGGATTCCAGCAGCGCCTTGGCGCCTTCGATGTCCTGGGTCAGGCAGCCGGTATTGTCGCTGGCGAACATTTCGGGCGCCGGGACCAGGTTGCAGGTCGCGCGGCCGGCCGAGCCATAGCCGATGTCGACCAGGGTCTGACGGTCGATCGCCATCGACAGCGCCTTGCGCACGTTGATGTCCGACAGGATCGGGTGGGGATGCTTGGTCGTCGACCGTTCGCCTTCCGGCAGGGCCGGATCGGGGTCGGTCATGTTCATCTCGACCCGCTCAACCAGGGTGCCAAAGCCGTTCAGCAGGACGCCCTTGCCGGCCGCGATCATCTGCGCCTGCATTTCGGGGTTGATCTGGGTGTTCCAGGCATAGTCGAACTCGCCCGTTTCCATCACGGCGCGGGCCGCGGCCACGGCGTCGCCGCCGCCCTTGACGGTCATGGTGGCGAAGGCGGGCTTGGCGGCATCGCGATAGTTCGCGTTGGCTTCCAGTTCCACCACGTCATTGACCTTGAAATCCTTGACCACGAAGGGGCCGGTGCCGATCGGCTTGAAGTTCTGCTCGTTGCAGGACGAAGCCGCCGCCCCCAGGCAGTTGGCGAATTGCGCCGCCTGCAGGATCGGCGAGGTGCCGCCGACAAAGGCCTGATAGGGGTTCGGCTTCGGGGCCGAGAATTTCACCACGATGGTTTCGGCATCCGGCGTCTCGATGGCGGTGATGCCTTCGTAGCGCGCGGCCTGGGCGCAGCCCCCCTCGGGGTGCGTGCAATATTCCCAGGTGAACTTGGCATCGGCCGAGGTCACGGGCGAGCCGTCCGACCACACCAGACCCGGTTTCAGCTTCCAGGTGATCTGGGTCAGGTCCTCGGTGATGCCGCCATTGGCGACGGTCGGCACGTCGACGGCCAGGCGGGCAAAGACCTCGCCCTTCTCGTCAAAGCCGGCCAGGCCCTCAAGCACCAGCGAGGCGGCTTCGACATCCTTGGTGCCCGAAGACAGGTAGGGGTTCAGGATCGACGGCGCCTGCCAGTAAAGCACATTGACATGCCCGTCGGTGCCACGCTCGGCATTGGCGCCCGAGGCCATTCCGGCCAGGGCTACTGCGCCCAGAAGGGCGGTTCTCAGTTTCATTGCGACACTCCTTGTTGGTTGCGCTCAGATGCCTCGGATGCGCCGGTTGCCCCGGCGGCAGACGTTATTCCGTAAAGGTGGCAGGCGACGTAACGGCCCGGCTCCACCTCGGCCAGATCAGGCTTCACTGTCCGGCAGATGTCCATGACCTTGGGGCAACGGGTGCAGAAGTTGCAGCCCTTGGGCGGATTGGCGGGCGAGGGCACGTCGCCCTTCAGGATGATCCGGTTGCGCCGCGCGGCGATTTCGGGGTCGGGCTCGTTGACCGCCGACAGCAGCGCCTCGGCATAGGGATGCAGCGGGCGGGCGTAGAGATCGGACGAAGGCGACAGTTCCGCGATCCGGCCCAGGTACATCACCGCCACCCGGTCGGCCAGGTGGCGCACCATCGACAGGTCATGGCTGATGAAGAGATAGGTCAGGCCCAGCTTGTCCTGCAGGTCTTCCAGCAGGTTCACCACCTGGGCCTGGATTGACACGTCCAGGGCCGCGATCGGCTCGTCGCAGACGATGAAACGCGGGTTCAGCGCAAGCGCACGGGCAATGCCGATGCGCTGGCGCTGCCCGCCCGAGAATTCATGCGGATAGCGATTGGCAAACCGGCGGTTCAGCCCGACCTGGTCCATCAGTTCAAAGATGCGCTCGGTCTTTTTCTCGCGGGTCCAGTCGGTGTGTTCGTCCAGCGGCTCGCCGATGATCCGCGCCAGGGTCATCCTGGGGTTCAGGCTGGCCTGCGGGTCCTGGAACACCATCTGCATCGACGGGCGCTTGCGGCGCAGGGCCTCGGGGCGCAGTGCCGCCACGTCCTCGCCGTCGATCACCACCTGCCCGGCGGTGGGTTCATAAAGCCGCAGCACGGCGCGGCCCACGGTCGACTTGCCACAGCCGGATTCCCCGACAAGGCCCAGCGTCTCGCCCGGCATGATCTGGAACGACACGCCGTCCACCGCCTTCACGTCGCCAGTGTGCCGGCGCAGGATCCCGGTGTGGATCGGGAAATACATTTTCAGGTCCTTGACCTGAACCAGGGGCATCGCCTGCGTATCACGCATTGGCCAGCTCCCGTGCTTGGCGGGCCGGGGCCTGCCAGTGGCAGGCGACATCATGACCGCGCCCGACCGGCTGGCCGTCCACCGCCCGGCGGGCCGGGTTTTCCCGGTCGCAGGCGTCATGGCGGTATTCGCAGCGGGCACGGAACGGGCAGGCCGTGGGATGCGCCATCAGGATCGGCGGCTGCCCCTCGATCACCTTCAGCCGCGCTTCCCGCTCGCCATGGATCTTCGGGATCGTCTGCAACAGCGCACGGGTATAGGGGTGCTGCGGATTTGCGAACAACTCCTTTACCGGCGCCTGTTCGGCCACCTGCCCGCCATACATCACCATAACCCGGTCGGCGATGCCGGCGATCACGCCCAGGTCGTGGGTGATCCAGATGATCGCCATGCCCAGCTTTTGCCGCAGGTCCTTTACCAGTTCCAGGATCTGCGCCTGGATGGTCACGTCCAGGGCCGTGGTCGGTTCATCCGCAATCAGAACGTCTGGGTCGCAGGCCAGCGCGATGGCGATCATCACCCGCTGCCGCATGCCCCCGGAAAACTGGTGCGGAAAATTGTAAAGCCGGTTGCGCGCGTCGGGAATGCCCACCAGTTCCAGCAACTCGACCGCGCGGTTCTCGGCCGCCTGCTTGCCCAGGCCCATGTGTTTCTTCAAGGGCTCCATGATCTGCATGCCGACGGTAAAGACCGGGTTCAGGCTGGTCATCGGGTCCTGGAACACGAACCCGACCTTGGCGCCGCGAATCCTGCGCAGCGCATCGGGTTTCAGATGCAGGATATCCTTGCCGTTCAGCCGCACCTCGCCCCCCCGCACCTGCGCGGGCGGAGAAGGCAGCAGGCCCAGCAGCGACATCATCGTGACCGACTTGCCCGATCCGCTTTCCCCGACGACGCCCAGCAACTCGCCAGGCATCAGCGAAAAACTGACGTCGTTCACGGCATGGATCTCTCCCGCACGGGTGCGGAAAACGGTTTTCAGGCCCTGGACATCCAGGACGGGCGCAGCCCCGTCGGGCATGAAAGAACTCCCCAGGTCGTTTCTTCTTGTTTTTCTTTGTTTTTTGGATTCGGTGCCCGGCTGGGCCCTTCACCTTGGCGCAACTGTTCCCGATTTTCGGTGGTGTATCAATCCCGTTTGTCGTGTCGGTTTCCAGACCTGCGCTTCGGCAAGCTGCCGGAACGTCGCGTCACATTGCCGGATATTGACACCTCCGGGGCCTCGGCACAGGCTGGCGCCCGGATTTGAACGCAAGGACGCCCCCCACAATGGAGACTTTGACCCCGCGCCAGCTTCTGGACCGGCTGGTTGCCTTTCCCACCGTCAGCCGCGGATCGAACCTGGCGCTGATCGACTGGCTGGAAGGCTATCTTGCGGGCCACGGGGTGAAATGCTTTCGCCACTGGAACGAGGATCGGCAGAAGGCCGCGCTGATCGCCCATGCCGGCCCCTGGATCGAAGGCGCGGTGGTATTGTCGGGGCATTCCGATGTCGTCCCGGTCGACGGGCAGGACTGGACCTCGGATCCCTGGACCGTGACCGAACGCGACGGGCGGCTTTACGGGCGCGGCACCTGCGACATGAAGGGCTATGTGGCGCTGGCCGCCTGGGCGGTGGTCGAGGCGCAGCGGCGTGGCGTGTCGCGGCCCCTGCAACTGGCGCTCAGCTATGACGAAGAGATCGGCTGCACTGGCGCGCCGCCGATGATCGAAACCATGCAACAGGTGGTGCCCAAGGGGTCGGCCGCGCTGATCGGCGAACCCAGCCGGATGAAGATCATCACCGGCCACAAGGGCGGGACCGGTTTTCATGTGCATGTGAAGGGATTCGAGGTGCATTCCTCGCTGTTGCCCGAGGGCGTCAGCGCCATCATGGAAGGCGCCCGCCTGATCCAGTGGCTGAACGACCGCAATGCCGGGATGCAGGCGCGCCCGCCCACCGCCATCGCCGGCATGTTCCGGCCGCCCTTTACCACCCTGCATGTCGGCATGATCGAGGGCGGCACCGCCCATAACATCACCGCCGCCGATTGCCGCTTTGCAGTCGAGATGCGCGTGGTGGCCGACGAATCGGTCGAGGACCACGCCTTGGTATTCGAGGCAGAGGCCGCCCGTCTGGATGCGGCCCTGAAATCCCGCCGCCCCGAGGCGGGGGTGCATCTGACCCGGTTCTTCGGCGTGCCGGCGCTGGTGCCCGAACCGGGCGGCGAAGCCGAGGCATTGGCCCGCGCCCTGACCTGCGACAACGGCGCAGGCGTCGTTTCCTACGGCACCGAGGCCGGTCAGTTCCAGGAGGCAGGCTATTCTGCCGTGGTCTGCGGGCCGGGCGACATTGCCCAGGCGCACCAGCCTGACGAATATCTCGAAGTTTCGGAATTCCAGGCCGGCATGGCCTTCATGGACCGTTTGCTGGATCTGCTGAAATGACCTTTCCCATTCACGATGGCAGCCCCGTCCGCTTTGCCGCGCCGCTGCCGCCCCGCGTCGACGTGGTGGTGATCGGCGGCGGCGTCATCGGGCTGATGACCGCCTGGTTCCTGCGCCGCAAGGGCCTGTCGGTGTTCCTGGCCGAAAAGGGCCGCATCGCCGGCGAGCAGAGCAGCCGCAACTGGGGCTGGGTGCGCCAGCAGGGCCGCGACCCCGGCGAACTGCCGATCATGATCGAAAGCCTGTCGATCTGGAAATCGCTCTCCGCGCAGATGGGCGAGGCGCTTGGCTTTCGCCAATGCGGCGTGATGTATCTTGCGCGCACCGAAAAGGAGATCGCCAATTTCGAGGCCTGGACCGAGCATTCGCGGGCTCATCAACTGGACACCCGCCTGCTGACCGCCGATGAGACGGCGGCCATGCTTCCCGGCGCGGCGGCCCCGTGGAAAGGCGGGCTCTGGACCGCATCGGATGCGCGGGCCGAACCCTGGGTCGCGGTCCCGATGCTGGCCGCGGCGGCCGAGGATCAGGGCGTGCAGATCCGCGAGGCCTGCGCCGTCCGGGCGCTGGATCTGGCGGCGGGCAAGGTGGCCGGGGTGGTGACCGAGGCAGGGCGCATCGCCTGCGATCACGTCGTGGTCGCCGCCGGCGCCTGGTCGCGGCTGTTTCTGGGTCGGCATGGGGTAAGGATCCCGCAGCTTGCCGTCCTGGCCTCGGTGGGCGCCACCGAACCCATGCCCGAGATATTCCCCGGCAATGCCGCCGACGATGCCTTTGCCTTTCGGCGTCGGGCCGACGGTGGCTATACGATCGCACCGGGCGGCGGGGCGCATGATTTCTTCATCGGGCCGAATGCCTTTGCCTCGTTCTTCAAATACCTGCCGGTGCTGAAGGCCGATTTCCGGTCGACCCGCTTTCGGGCCGCGGCGCCAAAAGGGTTTCCCGACGCTTGGTCGACGCCGCGCCGCTGGGAGGCGGATGCCGTGTCGCCGTTCGAACGCCAGCGCATCCTGAACCCCGCGCCGAACATGAAGACGCTGGCCCGCGTGCAAGATGCCTTTGCCGCCGCGTTTCCGGGGCTGGGAAGGCCACACCTGCGCAATGCCTGGGCGGGCATGATCGATACCATGCCCGACGTGGTGCCGGTGGTGGACCATGCGCCGATCCCCGGCCTGACCATCGCCACCGGGATGAGCGGTCATGGCTTTGGCATCGGTCCGGGCATGGGCCGGGTGGTGGCCGATCTGGTGGCGGGCGGGCAGGTGGGCCATGACCTTCACCGCTTCCGCCTGTCGCGGTTCAGCGATGGCAGCAAGATCGCGCCGGGGCCCTCGCTCTGATCCATCGGCGCCGGCCCCCTTGCCGTTCCGCCGCCAAAGGCTCAGGCTGGCGGCAAAGGAGAATCCCGATGCCGCCCAAGAACCGCTTTGCCGAACTGCTGCCCGAAATCACCGCCTGGCGCCGTGATTTCCACGAAAACCCCGAACTGTTGTTCGAGGTCCACCGCACCGCCGCCCGCGTGGCCGAACTGTGCCGCGAATTCGGATGCGACGAGGTGGTGGAAGGCATCGGCCAGACCGGCGTCGTCGCCGTGATCCGGGGACGGACCGATACAAAGGGCCGGGTGATCGGCCTGCGCGCCGACATGGACGCCCTGCCGATCAAGGAACAGACCGGGTTGCCCTATGCCTCGAAAACCCCAGGCAAGATGCATGCCTGTGGCCATGACGGCCATACCGCCATGCTGCTGGGGGCGGCAAAATACCTGGCCGAGACCCGCAATTTCGACGGCACCGTGGTCTGCATCTTCCAGCCGGCGGAAGAAGGCGGCGGTGGCGGGCTGAAGATGGTCGAAGACGGGTTGATGAGCCGCTGGGCCATCGACGAGGTCTACGGCATGCACAACATGCCCGGCATCCCGGTGGGCACCTTTGCGATCCGGCCCGGCGCGATGATGGCCGCCGCCGACCAGTTCGAGATCGTCGTCACCGGCAAGGGCGGCCACGCTGCCAAGCCGCATGACTGCATCGATACCACGGTCGTTGCGGCCCATATCGTCGTGGCGCTGCAAACCATCGCCAGCCGCAATGTCGACCCGCTGAAGCAGGTCGTCGTCTCGGTCTGCGTGGTGCAGACCGACAGCCCGGCGCATAACGTCATTCCCCAGGTGGTGACGATGAAGGGCACGGTCCGCACCATGGACGCAAAGGTGCAGGATCAGGTCCAGGCCCGCATCGGCGAGATCGTCGAGGGCACCGCAAAGGCGCTGGGGGCCAGGGCCGAGTTGCATTACCACCGCGGCTATCCGGTCACCGTCAATGCCGAGGAAAACACCGGTTACGCCGCCGATGTCGCCCGCGGCATTTCCGGCCAGGTCGATACCAATACCGCGCCTCTGATGGGGGCCGAGGATTTCAGCTACATGCTGAACGAACGCCCCGGCGCCTATATCTTCCTGGGCAACGGCGACACGGCGATGGTTCACCATCCGGCCTATAATTTCGACGACAACGCCATTCCCTTCGGATCCAGCTGGTATGCCGGCATGGCCGAAGCGCGGATGCCGGCGGCCTGATACCGCCCGGCTCAGAGGGTGGTGGCCTTGCCGGCCCCACCCCCGTTGTCCCCCCAGTCGCCCGTCAGCACGTTGCGCGTGACCTGCTCGACTGCCGCATCGCCGGCGATCAGCCCGGCCACCCATTCGCAGGACCCCGCGTTGAACACCGCGCCCTTGCCGCGACGATATTCGACCATCGCGCCATTGCCATGGGTCACGCGGGCCAGCGTTTCCTCGTCGACGCGGCCGAACAGAGACATCGCCAGTTCCTCGGCATCCTCCGACCCGATAAAGGCATCGCGGTCCTCGTCGCGCTCGGCATGGGCCAGCGTCGTGGCCGGGGCAAGCCCGATGATCGTCAACCCGCCGGCCAGGGCCGCCTCGGGCGCGGCAAAGGGCAGGCCGTGGCGCATGGTATAGTCGATCCCATCCACCTCATAGGCAAAGATGCGCGAGGCGCGGCCCAGCACATCGCCATAACCCAGCCCCGTGCCGCGCAGCGCCCAATGGCCGGGGCGATAGAGTGTAAAGCCGCCGGCGCCGTGGGCGGCACAGCGGCTCCACCCGGCATAGACCCCGGCCGACCCGGTCAGCCCCATGGTCAGCGTGGCCGGGCGGCGGATGTCGCGGTGGTCCCAATGGTCGGTCATCCGGCTGCGGTCGGCCACCGGATCTTCGGCCCCGGCGCGGGTCTTGTAGCAGGTCTGCGTCGCCAGGTCGGCCGAAAGGCGCGTCTGCCAGTAGAAATTGCCGGCAAAGCGGCACAGCCGCCCACCGGCATCGACCCAGGCCTCGATCGCATCGCCCATCTCCCAGGTCCAGTATTCGTCATGCCCGGCGATCAGCACGCGGTCATACCCGTCCAGCGCCCGCGGATCGGAATGGAGATCGTGCTGGGTCAGATAGTCCAGCGCGATGCCTTGCGCCTCGCACCACAGCGCAAAGGGGCGCTCAAAGGCCGCCCAGCCGGACGAGGCGTATTTCTTCGAGATGCCATGCGCGCGGGCATAGGCCATGTGCGGATAGGCCGGCGGGCGGTTGGGCGGCGTCGCATGCGGAATGCGCGGCGCGTCTGCCGGCCATTCGACAAACCCCCGCGCCCAGGGGCGATGCAGCGAAACCTCGGCGGCAAAGGTCCGGCCCAGGGGACCGGTCAGCCCCTGGTAATGGTTCGACCCGCCCCAGTCGTTATAGGCGCACCAGGTTCCCGTCGCCAGGACCATGGCGATGCGGGCACGGGGGCGGGCGGCGCGCAGCACGAACATGTGCTGGCTGGAATGACCCGGAACCGACAGCGTCAGGCGATAAACCCCGCTTTCCCAGTCGTCCGGCAATTGCAGCGCCAACCGCTCTGGCCAGCCGCAGCCCCTGACCGAACAATCGGCGGGCGTCCCTGCAAACCCGCCTGGCAGCGTGGTTTCCAGCACCGTCCGCGGCACGATCCCGTCCCGCTCGATCCGCAGGGCGATACGGTCGGCGCCAGAGATCGCATGCAGGCAAAGCGTCTGGCCGGGGCGATAGGACAGCCGGTCGGTGTAGCCCCAGACCTGCGGCCGGGCCGGGTCGTCGCTGGCCATTTCAAAGTAATGGCCCGAAACCGCATCGCCGGTGTCATGCGGGGCGGCGACAAAGAAACCTTGCAGGTCGGACATGAAAGACCTCAGACAAGCGGGGAAAGAAAGGCCGTAAGGTTGGGGCCCAGGTCGTCGGACATGTAGCCGCCTTCCTGCACGATCAGCAGGGGCAGGTCGGTGCCGGCGATGGCCTCGGCTATTCTGGCAAAACCGGGGGTGGTGATCCGCAACCCCTGGAACGGGTCGTTCTCATGCGCGTCCAGCCCCAGCGCCACCACGATCACGTCGGCGCCGAAACTGGCTATGGCCTGCAGCGCGGTCGCCAGCGTTGCCAGGTATTCCGCATCGCCCGTGCCACGCGGCAGCGGCAGGTTCAGGTTGCATCCCAGCCCGGCACCGGCCCCGCGCTCATGCGCATGCCCCCAGTAGAACGGATAGAAGCGGATCGGGTCGGCATGGATCGACACGGTCAGCACATCGGCACGGGCGTAAAAGATGCCCTGGGTCCCGTTGCCGTGATGCACATCTATATCCAGGATCGCCGGGCGCAGGCCTCGCGCCCGCAGGGCCTCGGCGGCGATGCCGGCGTTGTTCAGAAAGCAGAACCCGCCGGCCAGGTCGGCAAAGGCATGGTGGCCCGGCGGCCGGCACAGCGCATAGGCGGCCCCGGCACCACCGGCGACCGCGCCGGCGGCGGAAAGCGCGGTCTGCGCCGACCAGTAGGCGGCCTCCCAGGTGCCGGACGAGATCGGGCAAGAGGTGTCGGCCTGATGGAACCCGGCCTGTCCCAGCACCGATTTCGGATAGCTGTCTGTCCGGCTTGCGGGATGGATGTTCGGATCACCTCTGGCGAGGCGCCTTCGATCCGGCTCCACCTTGCATGGGCCGTGCGCAGGAAGGTCAGGTATTCGGCGCTGTGCAGCGCGGCGATCGGGCCCAGGCCATGGTCGTCGGGGGTGGCAAGGCTGCACCCCGCCGCGATGGCGCCGGCGCGCAGCACCTCGATCCGGGCCGGTACCTCGGGGTTGGGCAGGATCGCGCCATTGGCCATGAAGTGCCGCGGGTCATGCACCGCCTGCCGCGTGTCCAGAAAAGCCTTCATAGTGCTGCCAGCTCCCTGCCTTCCAGCGTCAGCCAGATTTCGTCGGGTTTGCCGTGAAAGCCCAGCCGGGCATAGAATGCCGCCGCGCCGGAATTGTCGGCATAGTGGTTCAGCCGCAGGAAAGAGCCGCCCCAGTCCGCCGCCACCAGGTCTCGCACCCGCGCCAGCAAGGCCCGGCCCAGCCCACCGCCCCGCTGGCTGCCGTCTACCCAGAGGTCGGTGACAAAGGCGCCGATCCGTCCGCGCGTCGTCGAGACAAAGGGCGAAAACAGCGCCACGCCCACCGTCTGCCCGGCCGCTTCGGCCAGCACCGCCCTTGCACAAGACCCCAGGCTGCGGGCCAGCAGGTCATCCTCCATCCGGTAGGGGTCGCCCATGTCCCGTGCCAGCGCCCGCAGCGCCATCGCGACCTGCTCGGGCGACGGGGTGTCGATCAGCCGCACCATCAGAAGGCCACCGCGTCGGCGCCCTTGGTGCCCAGCATCTCGCGCGCCTCGTCCGGCGTGGCGACGCTGCGGCCCAGTTCCTCGACGATGCGGCGGATCTTCTCGACCTGCTCGGCATTCGAGACCGCCAGCCGGCCGCGAGAGATATAGAGGTTGTCCTCCAGCCCCACCCGCACATGCCCGCCCATGCCGGCCGCCATGCTGGCCAGGGCCATCTGCTGGCGTCCGGCGGCCAGAACCGAGAACAGATAATCCGCGCCGAACAGCCGGTCGGCGGTGGTCTTCAGGTGCATCAGATGCTCGGGCTCGGCGGCGATGCCCCCCAGGACACCCATGACGAACTGCACGAAGATCGGCGCGCGGATCAGGCCGCGGTCGCGGAAATGCTTCAGCATGTAGAGGTGACTGACATCATAGCACTCGAATTCGAACCGCGCGCCACGCTCTTCGCCCATGCGGGTCAGCACGGCCTCGATGTCGCGGGGGGTGTTCTTGAACACCAGGTCATCGGTGTTGCGCAGGAAGGGTTCTTCCCAATCGTGCAGCCAGTCTTTCCGTTTGCCCAGCATGGGATAGAGGGCAAAGTTCATGCTGCCCATGTTCAAGCTGCACAGCTCCGGCTCGGCCGCGATCGGGGCCGCCAGCCGCTGGTCCAGCGTCATGATCGCGCTGCCGCCGGTGGTCATGTTGACGATGGCATCGCAGCCCGCCTTGATCCGGGGCAGAAAGGCCATCCAATGCGCCGGATCGGCCGAGGGGCGGCCATTCGCCGGGTCGCGCGCGTGCAGATGCAGCACCGTTGCGCCGGCGCGGGCCGCGTCTATGGCCTGGGTGGCGATCTGGTCGGCCGTCACCGGCAGATGCGGTGACATCGAGGGCGTGTGGATCGACCCGGTAATCGCGCAGGAAATGATGATCTTGGACATCAGGCCAGCCCCTCCGCCTGCAACACCTGCCGGACCGAACGCGCGCCCTTGTCGACGATCTCGGTCAGTTCGTCGTCGGTGCAGTTGTAGGGCGGCGCGAAGATGACGATATCGCCGGAATAGCCATCGACATTCCCACCAACAGGATAACATATCAAACCGTTTTCCATGGCTTGCGCGCGGATCTTCATGTAAAGTTTCAACTCCCTGTCAAAGGGGGCCTTGCTGTCCCTGTTGGCCACCAGTTCCAGCGCGATGAAATGGCCGCGGCCGCGAATGTCGCCGATCGCCTCTACCCCCGACAGGGCATCGGCCAGCCAGGTCTTCAGCCGGGGGCCGTTGGCGGCGACCCGGTCGACGAGCCCCTCGCGGGCGACGATCTTCTGCACGGCCACGCCGGCGGCGCAGGCGGCGGTATGGCCCGTGAAGGTGTGGCCGGTGCCAAAGGCGCCGTCCCTGGCCCGGATCGCCTGCCAGACCGCGTCGCTGCAGATGGCCGCGCCCAGCGGTTGATAGCCGCCGGCAAGCCCCTTGGCGATTGCCATGATGTCGGGCTCTACCCCGTCATGCTCCAGCGCGCGCCAGGTGCCGCAGCGGCCCGTTCCGCTCATCACCTCGTCGGCGATCATCAGGACGCCGTGGCGCGTGCAGATCTCGCGCACCGCCTGGGCATAGCCGGGCGGGGCGGGAACGCAGCCGCCCGCCGCACCGACGACCGGTTCAAAGACGAAGGCCGCGACCCGTTCGGGGCCGGCCGCCAGGATCGCCGCCTCCAGCGCGGCTGCGGCGGCAGGGCCGGCATTTTCGGCCGTCGCACCGGGAACGGGGCGGTAGGCGTTCGCCGGCGGGATCTTGACAGAGGGGATGAAGGCCCCCTCATAAGCTGCTGTTCTTTCGGCAAAACCGGAAAGACCCAGCGCGCCCAGCGTATTGCCGTGCCAGGACCGTTCCCGGCTGATGAACAGCCGGCGGGATTTCTGCCCGATCGCCGTCTGATACTGCAGCGCGATCTTCATGCAGCTTTCCACCGCTTCCGACCCGCCGGTGACGAACACCATTTCCGTCAGCTTACCGCCCGCCCGTTCGCGGATGATCGCGGTCAGTTCCTCCAGCGCGTCGGTGGTGAAATTGTAGCGGTAGCCATGGGCAATCGCCTGCAACTGATCGGTGATCGCGCGGTTCACCTCGGCATTGGCATGGCCCAGGCAATAGACGGCCGGGCCGCTGGACCCGTCGATATATTGCTTGCCGGTCGCGTCCCACAGGTAACTGCCACTGGCGCGCACCACCTTGGGCAGCGCATTGGTGGCCGAAATGGTGGCATGTTGGGGGCGTTGGGTCATCGCGGGCTCCTGCGGCGGATGGCGGCAGGGTGTGACGGGCGGTTGCATAGATCAAATAGATAATTGGAATGGATTTTATCCACACGATCTATGACTCAATAGCTGCGCCCGGACAGTGGCACCTCGGCCAGCGCCGCCTGCAGCCGGGCCAGCAGCTGCGCTTCGGCCGGGTTCATCCGCAGCGCGGGATTATGGACCAGATGCACCTCGACCACCGGCAGGTCGGTCAGCGGCGGCACCTGCCACAGCCGGCCACGCTCCAGATCCTCGCGCACCACATGCAAGGGCAGCGGGCCGATGCCCAAGCCCAGTTCGATCATGCGCCGCACTTCCTCGAGGTGGGCCGAAGCGCCGACGATGCGATCCCCGATACCCAGCCGCCGGCGCAATGCCGTCACCGCGCCCAGCACGTCGCCCTCGCGGTCGGTCTGAAAGGACACGGCGGGCTGGCCTGCCAGATCGGCATCGGTCAGGTCGCTCCGGCCAAAGAACGGGTGCAGCCGGCCGCAGAAAAGGCCAAAGGTCTCGCGATAGGCCACCTGTGCCCGCAGACCGGCCGGAACCGTCGGCGCAAGGCAGAGCGCCAGGCTCGCCCGACGCGCCGCCAGCATCGCCAGCGCATCGCGGCTGGCCATCACCTCCAGCGTCAGGCTGGCGCCGGGGTGGTCGACAAAGAACCGCGCCAGTACCGCGTCGATCAGCGGGCTGACCACGTGGCTGGCCAGCGCGATGGCGACGGTGCCGGTCACCTGACCCTCGACCTCGCCCATCCGGTCCGCCAGCCGCAGGATCGCGGCGCGCACCTCCTCGGCCTCGACCAGCATCCGTTCCCCGGCGGCGGTCAGCGAAAACCTGCCGCGGGCGCGGTCGATCAACCGGGTTCCGACCCGGGCCTCAAGCCGTTTCAGCGCGGCCGAGACCGAGGGCTGCTTCAGGCTCAATCGTTCGGCCGCGGCGGTCACCGAGCCGGCCTCGGCCAGTGCCAGGAAAACCCGCAGCAGGTTCCAGTCCAGATCGCGGGCAAGCCGCTCGGGGGCAGAGATGCGCGACATGCGGGGCTTTCGGCTCAGAGGGGCAGGGCAACCAGATGATTGTCCCACAGAACCGGATGCCGGGCCAGCAGCTGCAACCCGTCGGGCGCCACCGACCACAGGCCGCCCTGACCATCGCTGGCCACCAGCCCGGCGGGGCCCGCGGCGACGCCGGAAATATCGGCGCGGCGCAACGTCGCCAGGGGCGCCCCCGCCGCATCGAACAGCATCAGCGCGCCCCCTGGGGCCGAGGTCAGCGCGGTCAGCCCGGCCCCAGTGGCGATCGAGCCGGCATAGCCCTTCATCGCCAGGCTGTCCGCATCGTCCGGCGGGCAGAAGACCGGCGCCTCGCCGGGGGTCCACAGGCCCAGTTGCGGCACGGGCAGGGCGGGGTCGCCTTCCCACTGCATGGCAAAGGCCACGCCCCTGGCAGTCAGCGCCAGGTGCCGGATGGAATTCTGCCGCAGGTCAGCGGGCATCTCCACCCGGTCCAGCAGGGCGCCGTTGGGCGACAGCAGGGCCAGGTTCGGCTGCATCCTGTCCAGGTTCAGCTTGCTGCGGTCGGTCGGGTCGGTCTGGATGCCGCCATTGGCCACCACGATCCGGCCATCGGCCAAAAGCTTGATATCATGCGGCCCGATGCCGCCGCTGTCCCATTCGCCAACCCGGATATAACGCGCGGTATCCCACAGGCCGATCCGTCCAGCCGACCCCTCGGCCACGACTTCGGATGTCATCAGCCATTGGCCATCGGCGGAATAGGCGCCGTGGCCGTTGAACTGGCGGCCCACGGGTGGGGTCAGCTCGGCCAGGGGCGTGCCGGTCAGGCAGTTGACGACCCGCGCGAATGTACCGGGGCGGCGGGCAAAGGCCACGGCCTCGGCCCGCAGCGGATGGGCCGCGGCAGCATGGCCGCGCGCCGGCAGCGGCAGGGCGAACAGGCTGTCGCCGCTGGACGACAACCCGTGCAATTCATGGACCGACCCGCGCTTGCCGGCGGCCAGAAAGGCGGGGTTGCCCAGGTCGGCCCAGCTGGGGCGCGGCAGGCTGGCGGCCAGGAGCCCGGCCAGAAACGCCCGGCGGCTTGCCATCTCAGTCTCCGTCCGCGGCGTTGAAGCCGATGCCAACGTCCAGTTCCGGCGCCAGTTCTTCCAGCACCACCTCGCGCAGCCTTTGCACCGCCTGTTGCAGGATTTCCACCTTCAACCGCTGGGCCGGGTCCGTAACGCCGGCGAACACCGGATCGTCCAGGCCTTGCGCGACCTCGATGGCGTGGTCAAAGGCCGCCAGCGTCCGGGGCACGTCGGGCGTCAGCGTTTCCACCATCTGCCGCATGGCCATCAGCGCCAGCACCACATTGCGCAGCGACCGGCCCGACGCGCGGGCCTCGGCCTTTTCGGGCGCGGGCTTCGCGGGCTGGCCCAGCGGGCGGCCCAGCCGGCTGTCCGACAGGAATTCCAGCCCGGCCGCCAATTGGGTGAACAGGGCCTGCCGCACCTCGGGGCGCGACAGATAGGTGGTGTTGCCCGGCTCTCCGGCGGTCAGCAGCAGGTCGCCATACCCGCCCACCCAGGCCGCATTCACCCCGGCGGCCATCGTCGCCAGATCATGCGCCGTCGCGCGGATCAGCGGGCAGGGGTCGGCGGGCAGGTCCTCGGTGGGGTAAAGCAGCCGCTCCAGCCCGAACAGCCCGCGCGCGGCAACCGATTGTTCGGCAAAGGCCTCGGGTTCCAGCTTTGCCGGATCGGCGGTCAAGAGCGCCTTCTGCTGTTTCCAGCCCAGCGCCTTGGGGTCGGGCCAGAAGGCGATCGCCAGCCGGTGGCCATGATCCTCGACCGGGCCGAACTGCAGATGCGCCACGCCCAGCCAGGCGTCAAAGGCCGCGTTCCATGCGGGACGCAGCGCCTCAGGCGCGCAGTCGGCCTGGGCGGCCTGATCCAGCGCCGCGGTGGCCTGGGCAAAGGCCGCGTACCCCGGCAGGATATGGTCGCTCAGCGTCTCGGGGTAATCGGCCAGCGCCGGCCCGGCCAGCAGCGAAAGGCAAATCAGCGAAAGGGCAGGTTTCATGCTTACAGGCTTTCCAGAAAGGCGATCAGGGCCTGGCGGTCGTCTTGTGGCAGGCCGATCACGGAGTCGCGGGCGGCTTCCGCCTCGCCGCCATGCCACAGGATGGCCTCGAGCAGCGACCGGGCGCGGCCATCGTGCAGGAACTCGGTATGCCCCGAAACCTGCGCGGTCAACCCGATGCCCCAGAGCGGCGGCGTCTTCCATTCGCGGCCGGTGGCACGGCCTTCGGGCCGGTCGTCCGCCAGGCCCGGCCCCATGTCGTGCAACAAAAGGTCGGTATAGGGCCAGATCAGCTGAAAGCTCTGCTCGGGCTGACCGTCCAGCCGGTGGGTGACGAATTTCGCATGGTGGCAGGACTGGCAGCCGGCGGCATGGAACAGCTCCTTGCCGCGCAGCACCTGCGGGTCGTCGGGGTGCCGACGTTCGGGCACGCCCAGATTGCGCGCATAGAACGTCACCAGATCCAGGCTTTCATTGTCGACCTCCAGCCCGTCGCGGATGCCTGCCTCCTGTCCGTTCGGCGCCGCGCGGCACGAGATCTGCGCGGCCGTGCAATCGCCCGCGGGGTCGGGGTCCAGCCAGGTCGACAGGCCCATGTCACCGGAAAAGGCGCCGGCCGACTGTTCCTTTACCGTCGGCGCCCCGGCCTTCAGTCCGAACCGCCCCAGCATCGGCACCCCGAACTCGACCGAGGGCACGATCTGCGCCCGGCCAGAGATCCCGTCGCCATCGGCATCCTCCGGATCGGCCAGCGCCAGGATGTCGGCGGCAGGGATCGCTTCCAGCAGCCCCAGGCCAATCATCTGCGGCGCGACCCTGGGGCTGATCATCAGCTCTGGCGACGGGTCTCCCCAGGCCGGCGCGGCAAAGGCATAGGTCGGCGCGCGCAGCGAAACAACCGTGCCATCCGAAAGGGTTACGGGGATTTCCTCATAACTTGCATCCATTCGCCCTTCCGAGTTTTGCCCCGGTGCGGCCAGATCCTGCAATTGCCCGCCATAGATCGGGTCGGGCCGGGTCGCCAGCCAGTCGGCGATCCCTTCGGGCGACGGCCCGCCCGGCACGGACAGGCGCAGGAACATCGAAACCCGCCCGTCATCAGCGCCTTCGGGCGTATGGCCGCGCCCGTCCTTGAGGTGGCAATCCTGGCAGCCGCGCGCATTGTAGAGCGGTCCCAACCCGTCCGAGGCCTTGGTCGAGGACGGCGCCGCCACCCAGGTCTTGCGAAACAGCGCATTGCCCAGTTTGAAACGCATCTCGCCTTCGAACGGCATGTTCGCGGAAAACTGGCTGAAGGCATCGGCATTGTCGCGCGCCCGCACCGTCGCGGCCCCGCCCGGCAGATCCTCGAACGGTTCCGGCGCTGAAAAATCCGTCACCGGCGCCAGCACCGCGGCAATCCGCGCGGTCTCGGCATCGCTGCGTGGAAAAACCGAAAGGTGTCGGTCGTCCAGATCCTGCGCATGGGCGGGCAGGGTCGGGGCGGACATGCCGGCAAGGCTGGCAATAAGCAGGGCGTGTCGCATGGCTGGCTCCTGTGCTGGCCCGAGTTATTCGGTATATCCCGAGTAATTCAATCGGAAAATGCGCCCCGCGACGCGCCGCCGCGCCCGCCCCCCCGCGGTTCGGGCAAAAAATGCCCGGCAGCGATGCGCCGCCGGACACGGGAATTGTTGAACGGGATGGCCACCGCCGGGGGCCTACTGGAAAACCGCCGTGGGGTTGTCCAGGCTGTCAGAGCCCTCGAAATCGATCTTGCTCAGGCCCAGCACCGCCACCGCGCGCTCGATCGACTTGGTCTGCGTCACCAGTGCATCGACCGCGCCCATGATCAGCGCCTCGCCGTCCTTGTTTCCGGCCTCCAGCATCATGTCATAGGCCAGGCCGCCTTCGGCCGCCTTGACGATGGCCCCCAGCGCCGCGACCGAGGCATCGAGTTCGGCGCCCAGTTGCGCGTCCACCGCCGGGTCTGCGGCCGCCACCAGGTCGGACAGCGACGGGCCGGACACCACCGACCCATCCACCCGGGTATAGCTGCCGGTATAGACGTTCCGTACCCCCAGCCCGTCATAGTAATGGCTGTTGTGGGTGTTGTCCGAAAAGCAGTCATGCTCTTCCTCGGGGTCGTTCAGCATCAGGCCCAGCTTCATCCGCTCGCCCGCCTGCTCGCCATAGGACAGGCTGCCCATGCCGGTCAGCATGGCCAGGATGCCGGCCTGCGGATCGGCCAGCACCACCGCGCGGCCCTCTCCGCCCTCGGCCCAGGCCGTGGCCATGTAGTCCAGGTCCGACACCAGCAGATCGGTCGCCGCCACCAGATAGGCGGCGCGCCGGTCGCAATTGCCGCCGGTGCAGCCGTTCCCGGCCAGGAAATCCGTGAACGGCCGGGCGCCCGCGCCGGGGCCCGTGCCGTTCAGGTCCTGCCCCCAGAGCAGGAATTCGATCGCATGATAGCCCGAGGCGACATTGGCCTCGATCCCGTCGGCCTCTTGCAGCGTGCCCGAAATCAGTTCGGGCGTGATCTCGGTCGCGTCGATCTCGCGGCCCGACAGGGTAAAGGTCGGCGTGGCGATCACGTTCAGCGTCGAATATTCGTTCTCCTCGTTCTGGCCCTGGCCGGGATCGACATAATCGATCAGCCCCTCGTCCAGCGGCCAGGCGTTCACCTTGCCTTCCCAGTCGTCAACGATGGCATTGCCAAAGCGGAACACCTCGGTCTGCTGATAGGGCACCCGCGCCGCCAGCCAGGCCGTCCGCGCCGCCACCAGCGTCTCATCCGACGGCGTGGCGACCAGGGCTGCCACAGCCTCTTGCAGCGCTTTCGCCGTCGCCAGGCTGTCGGCATAACCGGCCGCCGCCAGATCGACATAGGTGCCTGCCACCGCGGCGGCATCCACCTCGGCCCGGGCGGGCTGGGGCAGGGCAAGCAGGCAGGCGGCGGCAAGGGTCTGTGGAATGGGGCGGATCTTCATCGGTCTTGTCCTCTGGCGGGGCGATTGCGGGTTTCCCGGCTCTTGTCCGGCTTGGCCTGAAAGCAGGTGACAAAAACACTCGGGAAAGTAAAGCCGATTCTTTCACTTGGGTTTTATCGCCGCTTTTTGAGGCCCGCCGTCGCGGCGGCCGCGGAATTCCTGCGCCGCGCCCCCCGCTGGCGCTGCAAGGTGAATTGACAGGCCCACGGGGGGGCAGAGTAAGCTGCCGCTCGCAGGCGTGGGCCGGCCTCGTTCTGCCATCCGGCCGTTACGCGCCGGCGGCAGACGGGGCGGGTCCGGACCAAGACCTGACGGGGCAGGGGATGGACCCTTGCCGACGAAATGACCGCTCACCAGGGAGAATGAAATTGACCGATAAACTCCATCTCAACCGCCGCCGTTTCCTCAAGGCATCGGCCGCGGGCGCCGGCCTTCTGGCCGCACCGGCCATCATCTCGTCCAAGGCGCTGGCCTCTTCGGGCGAAGTGAACTTTACCGGCTGGGCCGGCTATCCGCTTTTCACCGAAAAGGTGTTCCCGGCCTTCGAGGCCGCCACCGGCATCAAGGTGAACTTCAAGGAACTGCCCGACCAGGACACCATGTTCGGCGAGGCCAAGGTGGCGCTGGAAGCCGGCGGCATCGACGTGATCGAGCCGACGCTCGACCGCTGGGGCGGCTGGAACTCGAACGGCATCCTTGCCCCCTTCGACCCCGCCAAGCTGGCGATCGACAACTACCTGCCCGGCCTGGCCGATGGCTCGGCCGGTGAACGCTCGCGCGCGGGCGACCAGCTGTTCTACGTCCCCTCGGTCTGGGGCACCGAATCGGTCCTGGCCAACATGGCCGACGCCAAGCTGTCGGACCCGGTCTCGCTGGGCGACCTGTTCAGCCCCGACAACGCCGCCGTGCTGCGCCCGCATTCGGCGCTGGCCGCGATGGGACGCTGGCTGGATGCCACCGGCAAGCTGCCGCGCCCCTGGATGGACGGCTACACCGACATGGGCGCCATGGTCGAACTGTGGGACATCGCGCTGGCCGAGGCCATCAAGGCCAAGGGCAACGTGGTCCAGTGGTGGTCGGGCGAGAACGAGGCCAATGCCGGCTTTACCGCCAATGGCGCCACCATCGGCCTGTGCTGGGATTCCACCGGCTACAACCTGCGCAATGACGGCTACAAGTATATCGCCCCGGTCGAGGGCGCGATTGCCTGGCACCAGGGCTTTGTCCTGATGAAGAACGCCGTCAACGTCGACCAGGCCATGAATTCGTGAAATGGGTCTCGGGTCCCGAAGGCTCGGCGCTCTGGGCCACCGCCTTCTCGGCCAACCCGGTCGGCAAGGGGTCGTCGGAATTCCTGGATCCGACCGTGGCCGAGTACTACAACGGCACCTTCAACGACGAGGCGCTGGCGAAACTGTGGTGGTGGCCGGAACAGACCGCCGAATTCATCGCCAAGCGCACCGAATACGCCGACAAGTACAAGGCCGCCTGACCGGCGCCGCCGCCTGGCGTGGCAAGATGACATTTGCGCCGGGCCCCGAAAAGGGTCCGGCGTGCCTGTTTGGTCGGCATCCGCCTCCGGTCTGGTCTTAGGCCCAGCCGAAAACTGGCGATAGTCTTTGCGGCTGCCACGCGGCCTGCTAGCCTTTCTGCAACGATAAAAACGACACTGATCTCAGGGGGACACGGCGCGATGAGCGCAGGAATTGATCTGGACAACGTGTGCTGCGATTTTGGCACCTTTCGGGCTGTCGACCACGCCAATGTGTCGATCCAGCCAGGCGAGTTCTTCTCGTTTCTTGGCCCCTCGGGCTGTGGCAAGACCACCATCCTGCGCATGATCTCGGGGTTCATCGAACCCACCCAGGGCGTGATCCGGATCGGCGGCAAGGACATGAAGGGCCAGAGGCCGAATCAGCGCCCCACCGCGCTGATCTTCCAGAACCTGGCGCTGTTTCCGCTGATGCCGATCTGGGAAAACATCTCCTTCGGGCTAGAGGTGCGCGGCGTCGACAAGGCCAACCGCCGCAGACGCGCCGAAGAGCTGCTGGCGCTGGTCGACCTGCCCGGCGCCGCCGACAAGATGGTCAGCCAGTTGTCGGGGGGGCAGAAGCAGCGCGTCGCCATCGCGCGCGCGCTGGCGGTGGAACCGGCCGTCATGCTGCTGGACGAACCGCTTTCGGCGCTGGACCTGAAGCTGCGTCAGCACATGCGCGCCGAATTGCGCGCCATCCAGAAACGCACCGGCGTCACCTTCATCTACATCACCCATGACCAGGGCGAGGCGCTGGCCATGTCCGACCGCGTCGGCGTGATGAGCCAGGGCCGCATCCAGCAGATCGCCGACCCGCGTGAGATCTACAACAACCCGGTCAACGGCTTCGTCGCCTCTTTCGTCGGTGAAAACAACATCTTCGAGGGCAGCACCGGTGCCGTCGCCGACGGCATGGCGGCCTTTGACACCGCCGAGGGCAGCCTGCGCGCCCGCCTCGCCCCCGAGGCGGCGGGCAAGCCGGTCAAGCTCTACGTGCGCCCCGAACACACGATCCTGTCGGGCACTGCCGGCGCGCAGAACTCGATCCCCGTCACCGTGACCGAGGTTTCGTTCGAGGGCGCCTTCATCTCGGTCCACGCCCAGACCGCCAAGGGCAAGACCATCGTGGCCGAGATCCGCAACGACGGATCGGCCACCGTCCCGGCGACCGGGGCTGCGATGCACGCCGGGTTTGCCGCCGGGCTGGCCTCGCTCCTGCCCGACGCCAACGTGCGGGGCTGACCCATGCAGGACATGCTGCGCCGCTATGGACCGGGCCTGACCCTGATCATGTGCCTTCTGGTCGCCTTCTGGCTGCTGATGCTGGTCATCGTGCCGAACATCACCCTGTTCGAGCAGAGCTTCCGCCCCTATCTGCCCGTCGCCGAAATCGGCGGACCCAGGGATACCTACGGCCTTGGCAACTATCTCAAGGTCTTTGACGGCAGCGTTGAAAAAAGCCTGCTGGGCATTTCCTTCACCGTGCCGGTGCATGTCTACACCTTCACCCTGACCATCTGGTACTCGGTGGTGGTGACGGCGATCTGCTTTGCCCTGGCCTATCCGCTGGCCTATTACATGGCCAAGATCGTCAATCCCAAGACGCTGCCGACGCTCTTGCTGATGCTGTTCATCCCGCTCTGGGTTTCCGAGGTGCTGCGCGCCTTTGCCTGGTGGATCATCCTCGCCTTCAAGGGGCCGTTGAACGCCGGGCTCCTGGCCATCGGCCTGATCGATGCGCCGGTGCGCTGGGGCAACATGGGCTATACCGGCGTGGTGATCGGCCTGATCTACACCTACGTGCTGTTCATGCTGTTCCCGATCTACAATGCCATCCAGTCGCTCGACACCAACCAGATCGAGGCGGCCGAGGATCTGGGCGCCCCCTGGTGGAAGATCCACTGGCGCATCGTCCTGCCGCATTCGAAACCCGGCGTCGCATCGGGATCGGTCATGGTGTTCATGCTGTCGGCCGGCTCGCTGCTGGTGCCCTCGATCCTGGGCTCGACCACCTCGCAATGGTTCACCCAGACCATCGACCAGTGGTTCAAGGACGCGCTCGACTGGAACACCGCCTCGGCCTATGCCTTCCTGCTTCTCTTCATGTGCACCATCTTCGTCACCATGGCGATGTGGCTGTTCAAGGTGAAGCTGTCGGACATCGCGAAATAGGGGGCGGGCCATGCACAAGTTCAGACAGACCCTGGCCCATGTCTACCTGGTCGCCTTTGTCATCTACCTGCTGGTGCCGCTGGTGGTGATGTCGGGGGCGGCCTTCAACGACAACAAGCTGCCCTCGATCGTGCCCTGGAAGGGCTTTACCTGGCGCTGGTTCGTCGACCTCTGGCACGACGACCGCATGTTGAACGCCTTTGCCAACACGCTGCTGGTGGCGCTGGCCGTGGCGGTGCTGGCGGTCATCGTCGGCACCGCCGCCGCGATCCTGATCAACTCGATCGCCGGCCGGACGCGGACCGTCCTCTACGGCATGATGATCTCGACGATCCTGATCCCCGGCGTGGTCATCGGCATTTCCACCATGATCATGTGGACCAAGATGGGCGGCTTCATCTTTGGCCCGGAAAGCAAGCCCTGGCCCTTCATCCCCGGCCTGCACCTGTCGGTGCTGGGGCAGGTCAGCTACATCGCCGCCATGGTGATGCTGCTGGTGCTGGCCCGGTTGCAGAGCTTTGACGCAGGTCTGGAAGAAGCCGCGCTCGACCTTGGTGCCAGCCACGCCCAGGTGATGCGCCGCATCCTGCTGCCGCATCTCTACCCCGCCATTGGGGCCGGGGCGGCGGTGGCCTTCTTCCAGTCGATCGAGAACTTCAACGTCACGCAGTTCACGCGCGGCGGGGCCGACACGCTGACCGTCTATGTCTTCTCCAAGGTGCGCTCGGGGATCACCCCCACGATCAACGCGCTGGCCTTCCTGCTGATCTGCTTCACGCTGGTTCTGGCGGTGATCTACGAGGTCAACCGCCGCCGCCTGTCGCGGATCGAGGCGGCACGCCAGGCCCAGGCCCGCCGCGAAGAGGAACTGGAGGCCTGAGAGGCCGCAAGAACCCGGAGGCGGCCCCGCAGCGGGCCGCCGCCCCGTCACCGGAACCGGCCGGCATCACGGCTTCAGCAGCGTCTCGATCAACGGCGAATGCGCGTCGGCCAGGCTGTCGATCACGTCGAAATGGTGCCGGTCGGCATCGACCGTCCAGCCGCAGCCCCATTCCTCGGCCAGGACCCGCGCCTGCCACAAAAAGGCCGGGCGCTCATTGCCGCCCACCCAGACATGCGCCGACACCCCGGGGCGCAATGCCAGCCGCGCCGGGCTTTCCACGGCACATTCCGCCGCATCCAGATGCAGCGTGTCATTCATCTTCGTCGCCATCAGCGGCCCCAGCTCGGCCAGCGGCGAAATCGGCACCACGCGGCGCACCGGGGCATCAATGTCGGCACAGCCCATCCGTGCCGCCAGATGCCCGCCGGCGGAATGGCCCGTCACCACCATCGGCCCCGGCACCTCGGTGGCAATCGCCTTGCAGGCCGCGGCGATCTCGGCCGTCATCCGGGAAATCCGCGCCTCGGGCGCCAGCGTGTAGGACGGCATCGCCACCGCCCATCCCCAGGACAGCGCACCCGCCGCCAGATTCGACCACGAATCGCGGCCAAAGGCCATCCAGTAGCCGCCATGGACAAAGACGATCACCCCGGCAGGCGGGCGCGCGGGCAGGAACAGGTCGAATCGGTTCTGCGGCCCCGGCCCATAGGGCAGGTCCAGGCGTGCCTGTGTCCCGGCATTGGCGCGAAAGGCGCGGGCCACCGCCGCCCAGGTCGGGGCATAGCTGTCCGCCTCGGCAATGAAAGCGCCATTGGCATAATCGCGGTCCGGATCGGGCCAGGCATAACTCGGTTTCATGGCAGGTCTCGCCGGATGCAGAAGCGTTTGGTCTTACGGCAGGCGAAGCCCCCACTTGCCGTTACGGCAGTTTGCGCCAAACCGGCCGGACAAGTCCAGCCCGGCGCGGGGCAAACCTGCCTGGGTCGCAGAACCTTGCCGGTTCGCCCCGCCGCGCCGGGCGCCGTCGCCGTCACATTACCGCGCCGATCTGCCAGGGCACGAACTCTGCCCCGCCAAAGCCCAGCTGCTCCGACAGCGTCTGCTCGCCACTGGCGACGGCCACGATCTTTTCCAGGATTTCCCGGCCCTTGGCCTCGATCGACACCCCGTCCAGGATATCGCCGCAGTTGATGTCCATGTCCTCTTTCATCCGGCCATACATCTCGGAATTCGTGGCCAGCTTGATGCAGGGGCTGGGCTTGTAGCCCGACACCGACCCGCGCCCGGTGGTAAAGACGATCAGCGTCGCCCCCGATGCGATCTGCCCGGTGACAGAGCAGGGGTCATAGCCGGGGCTGTCCATATAGGTGAAACCGGGCGTGGTGATCGGTTCGGCGAACTTGTAGACCCCGGCCAGCGGCGCCGTGCCGCCCTTGGCCACCGCGCCCAGCGATTTCTCCAGGATCGTCGTCAGCCCGCCGCGCTTGTTGCCGGGGCTGGGGTTGTTGTCCATCTCGCCTTCGTTGCGGGCGGTATAGTCCTCCCACCAGCGGATGCGCTCGATCAGCCGCTCGCCCACTTCGGGGCTGACGGCCCGGCGGGTCAGCAGATGTTCCGCGCCATAGATCTCGGGCGTTTCCGACAGGATCGTGGTGCCCCCCATCTGCACCAGCAGATCCGAGGCATGGCCCAGCGCGGGGTTGGCCGTGATGCCCGAATACCCGTCCGAGCCGCCGCATTGCAGCCCGATGGTCAGTTTCGACACCGGGGCAGGGGCACGCACCGCCTGTCCGGCCACCTCTGCCATTTCGCGCAGCACCGCCAAGGCCCGGTCGATCGTGGCCCGCGTGCCGCCTTCGCCCTGAATGGTCATGTAGCGGAAGTTGCCGTCCGGCCGCAGCCGGCCCTGGCCCACCAGATCCGGCACCTGCATCACCTCGCAGCCCAGGCCGACCAGCAGGATGCCGCCAAAGTTGGGGTTGCGCGCATAGCCCTTCAGCGTGCGCATCAGGGTCTGATAGCCCTCGTTGGTGCCCGACATGCCGCAGCCGGTCTGATGCACGATCGGTACCACCCCGTCGATCGCCGCCGCCGCCAGCACCGGGTCGCGCTCTGCCGCCTCGGCGATGAACCGCGCGACCGAGCCAGAGCAGTTCACCGATGTCAGGATGCCCAGGTAATTCCGCGTGCCCACCGTGCCATCGGGCCGGTGATAGCCCTGGAAACTCAACGGCTCCAGCGCGGGCAACGGCCGGCAATCGCGGCCGATGGCGTAATCGTCCGAATGCGGCCCCATGCCCAGGTTATGGCTGTGGACATGGGCAAAGGCCGGAATGTCCTCGGTGGCCTGGCCGATGATCTGGCCATAGCGGATCACCTGCGCCCCCTTTGCTATCGGCGCCACGGCGATCTTGTGCCCGCGCGGCACCGGCTGTATCAGCGCCCCGCCCAGCCCCGCGGGCGTCGCGCCCGCCGCCAGGTCGGCCAGCGCGATCACCACATTGTCGGACCCGTTCAACCGGATGATCGCCTCGGCCATCCCATCCCCCACTTTCTTGACAGGGCCGCGCCCTAGTCTAACATGTTAGCATGTTACAATCGTCCGAGCCCCCGCCACAAGTGACGAATGCGGCCCAGCGGCTGTTGCCGCTCGACCGTTTCTCGGGATCGCTGGGCCAGCGCGTCTACAGGACGCTGCGCCAGGCCATCCTGTCGGTCACCTACCGCCCCGGCGAGATCCTGCGCAAACCCGAGATCTGCGAGGCCCTGGGCGTCAGCCGCAGCCCGGTCTCCGACGCGGTCGCCCGGCTGGCGACCGAAGGGCTGGTCGATGTCGTGCCCCAGGCCGGCACATTCGTCGCGCGCTTCTCGATGTCGGAAATCCGCGAGGGCGCCTTCCTGCGCGAGGCGATAGAGCTGCACGCCGTCGAACGGGTCGCCGCCACCATCACCGACGACCAGCTGCAACTCCTGCGCCGCAACCTGACGGTGCAGGCCGCGCTGGTGGCCGATGGCGACATTCCGGGTTTCTACCAGTCCGATGCCGCGATGCACGAACTGATCCTGTCCTTCACCGGGTTCCGCAAACTTGCCGCCGTGGCCGAAACCGCCTGGCTGCATGTCAACCGCGCCCGCCAGATGATCCTGCCGGTGCCCGGTCGCGTCGCCCAGACGCTGGAAGAACACCGCGCCATCCTCGCCGCCCTCGAGGCGCGCGACCCCGCCGCCGCCCGCGCAGCCACCCATGCGCATCTGGGCCAGCTGATCCGCCATCTGGAACCCCTGGAACGCGACCGCCCCGAACTGTTCGAGCCGCAGAAATGATCCCCAATCGCCCCCGCTATGCCGCCCGCCTGAACGCCTTCAAGCAAAAGGGCGACAGCGTCGCCGAGATGATCCGCGCCGCAGGACAGGTGGGCGGGTTGAACGCCGCCGACCTGAACTTTCCCGATCATTTCGAACGCCACACGCCCGCCGAACTGAAGGCGCTTCTCTCCGATCACGGCATGGCGCTGAACGGGCTTGCCATGCGCTATTACACCGATCCCGGCTTTCGGCTCGGCGCCTTCACCCATCCCGACCCCAGGGTGCGCCGCGCGGCCATCGACCAGACCAGGCAGGGGATCGACACGCTTGCCGCGATGGGCGGCCAGATCATGACCATCTGGCTGGGCCAGGACGGGTTCGATTATTCCTTCCAGGTCGATTATGACCGGCTCTGGGACCTGACCCTGCAAGGGCTGGCCGAAGTTGCCGACCATCATCCGGGCATCGACATTTCCATTGAATACAAACCGAATGAGCCGCGCGCCTTTGCCCTGATGCCCGACATGGGCGCGACCCTGCTGGCGCTCAGGGAACTGAACCGGCGCAACACCGGCGTGACGCTGGATTTCGCCCATGTGCTGTATGCCGGCGAGATGCCGGCCCAGGCGGCGCAACTGGCCGCCCGCCACAGCCGCATCCTTGGCGTGCATCTGAACGACGGCTACGGCAAGCGCGACGACGGGCTGATGGCCGGCACGGTCCACCCGGTCCAGACCGTCGAACTGTTCGTCGAACTGGCGCGGGCGAAATACGATGGCGTGATCTATTTCGACACCTTCCCCGATCACTCCGGCCTGAACCCGGTGGCCGAGGCGCAGGAAAACATCCGCCTGACCGACCGGCTGCGCGCCATCGCGGCCGGTCTGGCCAAGGATCCGGACCTGGCCCAGGCCCAGGCCGCCCAGGATGCCGCCGCCACCAGCCGCATCGTCAGCGCCGCGCTCTATCGCTGACACCAGCCGGGGGCTTTCAGGACCTCCGGGCCGGCTTGGTCACGAAAACCACCTCACCCCAGCCCCAGGCAGGCCCGCAGATGCGCCAGCGCGATGGCCACCCCCCGCTGGCCCAGCTCTGCCGTGGCCTGCGGCGCGGTCTCGGTGAACCAGTGCCCGCCCTCGGTCGCGCGGTCCATCGCCACCGTTTCGGGCGCCAGCGCCAGCATCAGCGCGGTCTCGCCCACCCCGGCGTGGTCAAAGGGAAAATCCGCGCCCTTGGGGAACAGCGGATGGATGCGGATCCAGTTGAACGGGTCTTCCCCGGCGGCATGTTGCGCGTAATAGTCGCGCATCTCGTTCCGGCCCCACCAGCCCGCCCCCCGTTACGCCTCCAGATGGCGAAAGATAGCGTTGCGCGCGGCCACCCGGAATGCCAGGTCGGTCGGCATGCCTTGCGCGAAATTCTCGGTCTGGTGGTGGATCACGCCATGGATGTTGCGGATCCCGGCCTTCAGCAGCGCCGCGAACAGCCCTTCGGCCAGGGGCAGGATCGCGCCGGTCTCGACATGCAGCGTGCCGGTGCCTTCCGGCCCCGCCACCGCATGGCTGGCCGCGCCATAGGCAAAGGGCGGCAGCACCACTACCTCATCCCCCAGCCGTTCCACCACCCCCGTCACCGCCAGCAGATCGACGCCGCTGGGCAGATGCGCTCCGTGGTATTCCAGCACCCCGATCGGCAGCACAAAGGGCCGGCCCGCCGCCATCGCGTCGCGCAACTGCCCCGGCCGCATCGCCTCGAACCGCATCACGCCTCTCCCAGCGCGTGGGCGATGTCGCGGGTCCGGGTGTAAAGCGCCTTCCACAGCGGATACTGCCGGTCATATGCCGCCACCTTCTCGGGCCGGACCGAGCGGCTGACCGGGTTCCAGGCCAGGATCTCGTCGGGGCCGGCCGCGCCCACCGCCAATGCGGCCAGAAAGGCATCGCCATAGCTGGCGCCCACGGTCTTTTCCCGCACCAGCTGCGTGATGCCGCCCATGTCCGAGGTCGCCTGCATCCAGACCGCATTCTGCGTGCCGCCGCCCACCGCCAGCACCTGCCGCGGCGCCGCCCCGGCCTCTGCATAGGTCTCGATCACATGCGCCGTGCCGGCGGCAATGCCCTCGATCGCGGAGCGGAACATGTCGCCGCGCGTGTGGGTCAGGTCCAGCCCGAAAAAGGCGCCCTTGGCCATCGGGTCGTGGATCGGCGTCCGCTCGCCCGAGAAATAGGGCAGGCAGATCAGACCCTTCGCCCCCTTCGGGCTGGCCGCCGCCTCTGCCGCCAACCCGGCGAAATCGGCATCCCGCGCCAACTGGTCCCGAAACCAGTGGGTCAGCGTGCCGCTGGTCGACAGCCCCGCCATCGAGGCATGCAGCCCCGGCACCAGCCAGGGCGCATACCACAGCCTTCTGTCGCGCACCGGCCGGTCGGTCACCTGGATGATGAAGATGGTCGAGCCATACATCATCATCATCTCGCCCGGGGCCTGCACCCCCACCGAAACCGCCTCGGCGGCGGCGTCTATGGTGCCGCAGGTGACCGGCGTTCCCTCGGCCAGCCCGGTCTCGGCCGCCGCCTTCGCCGTGACGTGGCCCGCGACATCGGTCGACCACATCAGCGCCGGCAGCCGGTCCAGCGGCAGCACATCGGCCAGGTCCGCCGTCCAGTCCAGCGCCTCGACATCGTAAAGCGGGCTGAAATTCGCCGCCGTGTAATGATCGATGGCATAGGTGCCGGTCAGCTTCCAGGTGATGTAGCTGGTCGAAGTCAGCACCCTGGCGGTGCGGGCAAACAGGTCGGGGTGGGTCTCTTTCAGCCACAGGATCTTTGGCCCCACCGATTGCGAGGTCAGCGCATTGCCGCAGGTCGCCAGGATGCGCGCTTCCCCGATCTCTGCGTTCAGCGCCGCGATCTGGGCCGAGGCCCGGGTGTCGACGCCGTAAAGGACACCGTTCATCAGGGGCGCGCCGTCCTCGTCGACCGGCAGCATGCAGGGGCCGATGGCGCTGGCCGCGACGGCCTTGATCCGGTCGGCGGCGATGCCCGACCCGGCCAGGATCTCGCGGGTGATCTGGACGAAATCGCCCCACCAGTCCTCTTCGGCCCGGTGTTCCGCCCAGCCCGGCCGCGGCACCAGCATGCGGTGCGGCCGCTTGGCCTGGGCCACGATCCGCCCCTCGGCATCCACCAGAACGCCCTTGGATTCAAAGGTTCCGATATCCAGCCCCAGGGTGAAACTCATGGCGCGCGCTCCAGCCGCAGATCCGGCCCGATCCGGTCCAGCGCCGCATCCAGGAGCCGCACCAGCCCGGCAAGATCCTCGGGGTCGACCACCTCCAGCGCCGAATGCGAATAGCGCATCGGAAAGCCCACATCCAGGCAGGCGACGCCCTCGGGGCCCATGAACTGGATATAGCTCAGGTCGGTCAAGGCCCCGGTATGGGCCGAGCGCTGCAACGGCAGGCCAATGCCGGCCGCCGCCGCCTCGACCAGCCCGACCAGCGCCGGATGCGGAATGACCCCGTTCAGCGTCCCCCGCCCGTGGAAGGAATAGAGCGAGATCCCCGGCCCGCCGCCCAGCATCACCTCGCCGCGCGCCGCCATGTCGGGCGTGTCGCAGGCCAGGAGCAGGTCGATCTGCAGCGCGATATCCGGCGCCACCCGCGTCGCGGCCGGCAAGACGCCGCGCAGGTTGTATTCCTCCTGCACCGACCAGACCAGATGCAGCGTCGGCCCGGCCTTGCCCCGCCGCGCCGCTGCCAGCGCCAGCAGCGCCGCGCATCCCGCCCGGTCGTCCACCGAAGTGCCGGCGATGCGCCCGTTCGCCAGGGGCAATACCCGCGGCGCATAGACCACCGGCACGCCGACCTGCACCCCGGCCGCCAGGGCCTGATCGCGGCTGGCAAAGCCGGCATCGACGTAAAGCTCGGCATAGGGCACGACGCGGTATTTTTCCTCGGGCCCAGTGGCGTGATGCGACTTGTTGGCGATCACCGCCGGCAGGTCGCCCTGCGCGGTGCAGATCACCACCGCCTGCGCCGCCAGCGCCCGCTCCGGCACGCCGCCCAGCCGCTCCAGCCGGATCAGCCCGTCGGCCTCGACCTTGCGCACGACGAAACCCAGCTGGTCCATATGGGTAAAGACCATCACCGAAGGCAACGCGGGATCGCCCGGCAGCGAACAGATCAGGTTGCCCAGCCGGTCCGAGACATGGGGCAGGCCCAGCCGGTCCAGATGCGCGGCAATCGCCGCCGCGACCCGGCCCTCATGCCCGGCCAGGCCGGGGATCAGCATCAGCTCGGTCAGGATGTCGCGGATCATCTGCCCCTCCCACGGGCCAAATTCCTTTGAAGGAATTTGCAATCTTCTTCAAAGAAAATTGGCCCCAGCTCTCGGTCGCGCCTCACCGCGCCCCCCGCGCCGCGCGCGCGCGGTCCATGAAGTCCTTTGCCCGGTCGGCGTCCACCGCCGCCCAGGTATCGCCGCCGCGTTTCAGTGCCGAACCGACGATGCAGCCATCCGCCACCCGCAGCACATCGGCCACCGTCGCGTGCTTGACCCCGGTATTGGCCAGCACCGGCGTGTCGGGCAACACCGCCTTTACCGCCTCGAGGTCGCGCATCTCGGCCGCCTCGCCGGTGATCGCGCCCGACACCAGCACCGCATCGGGCACTGACGAGAACACCGCCGATCGCGCCCGGTCGGCCAGGGGCCGCGGGTCCAGCGATCCGGCGAATTCGGCCGACACGTTGTACAGCGTCGCCACCCCCGGAATGCCCAGCCGCGCCTGATAGCGCCGCGCCGCCCCGGCATCCGGCGCCCATACCCCCATGTCGCTGGCATAGGTGCCGGTAAAGATCTCGCGCACGAAGGCCGCGCCCGTCGCCGCCGCCAGCGCCATCGTCGCCATCGGGTCCCACAGCACGTTGACGCCAAAGGGCACGGTGATCCGGTCGCGCAGGCGCCCGATCACATGGGCCATGGTCGCGGTCGAGGCGGTATCGACCCGCAGTTCATAGGGACGGTCGTTTTCGTTGCCGAACATCACCGCATCGACCCCGGCGGCCTGCAGTGCCGCCAGGTCGGCGGCGGCGCCATCGACGATCGCCTCGATCCCGCCGGCCGCATCATAAAGCGGCGTGCCGGGCGATGCCCCCAGATGCACCATGGCAATGACGGGCTTGCCCGCCCCGAATACGGCCCTGAATCGCGACATTTCATCCTCCCTTGCCGGCAAAGGCTAACGGATAAGGGATTGGCCGGGAAGGCCTGTCATACTAGCATGTCAGCATCAGGGGCGAGGTTTTCATGCAGGCGCAAAGACATTGGGACCGGCTGGGCAATGGCGGCCTGACCTTTACCGAACTGGGGTTCGGCGCGGCCCCGATCGGCAACCTGTTCCGCGCGGTCACCGAGGCCGATGCCCGCGCGGTGCTGGACGGGGCCTGGTCGGGGGGGATCCGTTATTACGACACCGCGCCGCTCTACGGGCTGGGCCTGTCGGAGACGCGGCTGAACCCCTTCCTGCGCGGCAAGCCCCGCGACGAATACGTGATCTCGACCAAGGTCGGTCGGCTGTTCCGTGTCGCCACGCCCGAGACGCGCGACGGCCCCGACAAATGGATCGACGTGCCGGCGCGCAACGAGATCTATGATTTCAGCCATGATGGCGTGTTGCGCAGCCTGGAGTTCAGCCTTGAACGCCTGGGGCTGGACCGTATCGACATCCTTTATGCCCATGACCTCGACCTGTTCAACCACGGCACCATGGACCGGCTGCAACCGCTGCTCGACCAGTTCATGGCGGGCGGCTACCGGGCCTTGCTGTCCCTGCGCGACCAGGGCGTGATCCGGGCCTTCGGCGCCGGGATCAACGCCTGGGAGCCGGCGCAATGGCTGTTGGAGCGGGGCGATTTCGACATCTTCCTGCTGGCGGGGCGCTATACCCTGCTGGAACAAGACAGCCTGGGCTTCATGGATGCCGCCGCCGCCCGCGGCGTGGGGGTGGTGATCGGCGGCCCCTACAATGCCGGGATCCTGGCGACGGGGCCGCGTCCGGGGGCGGTGTGGAACTACGGGCCGGCGCCGGACTGGGTGCTGCACAAGGCCGGCCGCCTGCAAGAGGTCTGCGCCCGCCACGGCGTTCGCCTGCTGGATGCGGCATTGCGGTTTCCGCTGTTCCATCCGGCGGTGGTCTCGGTGATCCCCGGCGGCGCCGGCCCGGCCGAGATGGCCGGCAACCTGGCCGCGGCGCGGGCGGTGATACCGCCGGCGCTCTGGGCCGAGTTGAAGGCCGAGGGCCTGATCGCCGCCCGGGCGCCGGTGGGGGCTGAACTTGCGGCAAGGCAAGAGGGGCGTCGCAGGGGGCGCTGCCCCGTCGCGTGCCGCGACTCCCGGGATATTTGTCGAAGGGAAAGGGCAGGGGGCGGGTAAGGGCAGGGGGCCGTGCCTGCCCAGCACCTACGTCATTTCACCGCGCCGGCCGCCATGCCCTTGATGATATAGCGTTCCAGCGCCACGCCGATCACGATCAGCGGCAGGATCGCGGCAAAGGACAGGGCGGCCATCGACCACCAGGAAATACCCTGGCTGCCGGTCTGGCTGGCCACCATGACCGGCAGGGTATTGGCATGCGTCGAGGTCAGGAGCGCGGCGAAGAAATATTCGTTCCAGGTCAGCACCAGCGACAGGATGAAGGCCGCGACCATGCCCGGTGCGGCGATGGGCAGGATGATGGTGAAGAAGGCGCCCCAGATGCCGAGGCCGTCGACCATGGCGGCCTCTTCCAGCTCGGTCGGGATGGTGGAGAACTGGTCCTTCATGATCCAGATCACGATGGGCAGCACCGTCAGCGTGTACAAGAGGATCAGCCCGACCCGCGTATCCAGCAGCGCCAGTTCCTTGTACAGCACCAGGAAGGGCAGGGCGAGGACGACCGGCGGCAGGATCAGCTGGCTGAGGAAGAAGAACGAGATGTCGTCGTTCTTCATGAAGCCGAAGCGATAGCTGAACCGGCTGAGCCCATAGGCCGCCAGCGACCCCAGCACCACCGCGATCAGCGAGGCCGCCAGCGAGATCAGCGCCGAATTGGCAAAGCGTTTCAGGAATTCGGCCCGGACCGTGCTTTCCTGGCCGATGGTGTTGGGCGACAGGCCGATGGATTCCCAGCCCTTCCACCGGGGCACGAAATCAACCCAGGGCACCATGTTGCCCTTCATCACGTCCGGCGCCATCTTGAAGCTGGTGGTGATGGTCCAGTAGATCGGGAACAGGCAGATCAGCGCCCAGAGGATCAGCGCCCCGTAGATGGCGATGCGGCTGGTCCACCATTTCGCGCCATGGCCCCGGTCGGCCTCGCTGTCGTGAAAGATCTGCGCGCTCATGTGCGGGGCCTTGCGTAGCGGGCCGAGACCTTCATCAGCACGGTCATGAAGATCACGATCAGGACAAGATAGAACATCGCCAGCATCGTGCCGTAGCCGACGTTGGACCGTTCCCGATACTCGCGGAAGATGAAACTGGTCACGGTATCGGTGGCCCCGCCCGGCCCGCCGCTGGTGATGTTGATCACGATGTCGGCCAGCTTCAGCTTGAAGATGATGCGGATCAGCACCGCGGTGATCGAGACCGGCAGCATCAGCGGGAAGGTCACCTCCAGAAGCTTTCCAGCCCGTGGCGCCGTCGACGCGGCTGGCCTCCTGCAATTCCTTGGGGATGGCCTGCAACCCGGCCAGCAGCATTATCATCATGAAGGGGATAAAGGTCCAGGCGTCCAGCACCATGATCGTCGTCTTGGCCATCCAGCCGGTTTCGAAGAACGACGGGTTCTCGATCCCGATGGCGCGGGCCAGCCGCGAGACCGGGCCGAACCGCGCCTCGAGCATCGACTTGCCGATCATCCAGCTGACGGCGACCGGCGACAGCATCAAGGGCAGGAGAAAGGCGACGCGAAAGAACTTGCGCGCCCGGATCTGGCCGGACAGGATCAGCGCCAGCCCGAATGCGATGGCATATTCCACAATGATCGCAAGCACATACCAGACCATGTTCTCCAGCGCGTTCCAGTAGAACGGATCGCCCCACATCTGGCGCAGGTTGGCGATGCCGTTGAACTGGCGGCCGTTCGGGCTGGACAGGTTCCAGTCGGAAAAGGCGATCACCAGGCCGAACAGCAGCGGGAACACGGTCAGCGAGATCACGAACAGCGCGGCGGGCAGCACGAACAGCGTGCGCTTGCCCTGTTCGCCCCGGATCACCACCTGCGCGACGCAAAGACAGGCGGCCCAGAACACATAGGCGTAGAGCGTGGGCCGCCAGTTGCCAAAGCCAAAATCGCCGCGCCCCGTGGTCTGCAGGGTCTGCATCAGCGCCACCACCGCCAGCACCCCGGCCGAGCCCCAGACCAGCGTCCGGCCGATCAGCCTGCGCCCCGACGAGATCGCGTCATTGCTGACGACATGCAGGTGTTCACCGCTCAACGTCTTGTCCTGCCTTGCCTTTTTCTGCCTCGAATAGCCGGGCGCGCGCGATGGCCTGCGCGCGCCCCTTTTCAGTCAGCCGACCTTGCGGGTCAGCCGCAACGCCCGGTCACATGCCCAGCGACGCCTTGTAGAGCGCGATCTGGCTGTCGCGGCCGATCTGGTCGGTGATCTTCTCCCAGGCGGCGGCGATGGCGTCGGCGGTTTCCTGGGCGCTGGCATATTGCCCGGCAAAGCCCTTGGCCAGTTCGTCCTCGGCCACCGAGTAATACTGGAAGATGCCGGGGATGCGCGGCTCGATCGCGGCGTTGGGGTGGTTGTAGCTGTCGAGGTTCGAGCCCAGGTAATCCTCGATGAAGGCCCGGTCATAGCCCGCCGCTTCCCATTCGTCATACTGGAAGTGGGAATTGCGATAGGGCTGGAAGCCCGACGGATAGGCCGCGGTCCACAAGGACAGGTCCTTGCCGCCCAGATGCGCCGCCGCCGACCAGGCCGCCTTGCGCTTTTTCTCGTCGCCCGAGACGCGGCTGGTGACATAGACGCCCCAGCCGATATAGGACATCAGTGGCGCCTCGTTGGCGGTGTCTTCCCAGGCCCCGGCGATCGAGTTGTAGCGGCGGTCCGATCCGGGGTTGATGCCAAAGCCGACCACGTCGCCCACCACCGATGTGTCCGAGGTGCGGGCCGAAGAACCGACATCGCCCCACCACATCAGCATCGAACCGGTGCCGGCCAGGAATTGCGAGAACGCCGTGGTGCCGGGGTCGGCGTTGATCTGGTCGGGCGGATAGACGCCGGCGGCGATCAGGTCCATCACGTCCTGGAAGGCCTGCACCCAGCCCTCGTTGTTGACCAGCGGCTTCATGGTCTCGGGGTCGAACAGCCAGGCGCGGCTGTCGGGGTGTTTCACATAGGCGGTGGCGCGGTTGGCGACAAAGTAGAAGCCAAAGCCGCCCCAGCCCTTCAGCGGGTCCAGATAGCCATAGGCCGGCAGGCCGGTCAGCGGGTCGGTCTGGCCTTTCAGCGCCTTGGTGACCTCGTTCACCTGCTGCCAGGTCTTCGGCACTTCGGCCCCGCCGATGGCGCCCTCGCCGAAATAATCCTTGCGATAGCTGAAGGTGTGGCAGTCGCCGTCGATGGTGACGCGATAGGTCTTGCCATCCCAGGTGCCGACCGGCGGCTGCAGATAGCCCACCAGGTCCTCGGCGTCGATCTGGGTCTTCACCCAGTCGGGCATCTCGTCCAGAAGGCCGCGGCCGGCGGTGTCGCCCTCGAAGGGCGCGCCCATCTCGATGATGTCGAAATCGACGGTGCCGGTGGCGATGGATTGCTGCAGGCGGGCGTTGTAATCGGCCTGGGCCAGGTCGATCCAGTTGATCTTGGCGCCGGTATAGGTCTCCCAGGGTTTCAGAAAGCCGCGGAACAACAGGTTGTGCAGGTTCTGGTTGTTCAGCCCCATGAAGGTCAGTTCGACCCCGGCGAATTCCCCCTCGGCGACGTTTTCCTTGGTCGCGGCCAGGCACAGCTCGCCCACCTTCTGCCAGTCGGCATCGGTCGGGCTGCCGGCGCCGACGCCGGGAATGGCCAGGATCTGGGCGCGCAGGTCGTCTTGGGCGCGGGCCATGCGCGGGGCAAGCCCGGCCGGCACGGCCGCGGCCGCCCCCAGCGCCGTGGCGCCCTTCAGAAAGCGGCGCCGGCTGAGCCGGCTGGCATATTCGTACAGATCGACTTTCACGTTCAGTCCTCCCTTTGGTGGCCTTTGTGCCCATCGGCGGGGCCTGGCCTTTTGCATCCGTGATGTAGCATCGCGCGGCCGGCGGCCCTTGGCGCAGCCGGCGACCCTTGCCCGCGGCCCCGGGGTCTCCCATCCCCGGTCCCAAGTCTGGGCAGCACCCTCGTTGCACGAACCTTCGCAGCCCTTGCCGGCCTCTGTCAAGATTCTAACATGTTAGTATGATCAGCCGATGGACAGCCGCTTCCGCCTTGGCTTAGTCTGGCGCGACGCGACGGGAGAGCGAGGGGTCCATGGCCGAAGTGACGATCCGCAATCTGGGCAAGTCCTATGGCGGGCTGCAGGTGATCAAGGGGCTGGACCTCGACATTCCCGATGGCGAATTCGTCGTGCTGGTCGGCCCGTCCGGCTGCGGAAAATCGACATTGTTGCGGATGATCGCCGGGCTGGAAGAGGTGACCGAAGGCGATGTCCGCATCGGCGAGCGGCGGGTGAACAACCTGCCCCCCAGCGAACGCGACATCGCCATGGTGTTCCAGAACTACGCGCTTTACCCGCACAAGACCGTGGGCGCCAACATGGGGTTCGCGCTGAAGATGCGCGGCATGGACCGGGCCGAGATCGACGCAAGGGTGGCGCGGGCGGCCGAGATCCTGGGCCTGCAACCCTATCTCGCGCGCTATCCCCGCGCGCTCTCAGGCGGGCAGCGCCAGCGGTGGCGATGGGCCGCGCCATCGTGCGCGACCCGGCGGTGTTCCTGTTCGACGAACCCCTGTCGAACCTGGACGCCAAGCTGCGGGTGCAGATGCGCACCGAGATCCGCGAGTTGCACCAGCGGCTGAAGACCACCACCGTCTATGTCACCCACGACCAGATCGAGGCCATGACCATGGCCGACCGCATCGTGGTGTTGCAGGGCGGCCGGATCGAGCAGGTCGGTGCGCCGCTGGAATTGTATGACCGGCCGGCGAACACCTTTGTCGCGGGCTTCATCGGCAGCCCCTCGATGAACATGCTGCCCGGCGTGGTGCGGTCCGGCGCGGTCGAGGTGGCGGGCGCGCGGCTGCCGCTGCCCGACGGGATGGCGGTGGCCGAGGGGCGCGAGGTGACCTATGGCGTGCGGCCCGAGCATCTGGCGGCGGCCACCGAGGGCCTGGCCGGCACGGTGGCGGTGGTCGAGCCGACCGGGTCGGAGACCCATGTCGTCCTGCGGGCCGAGGGGCGCGAGGTGGTGGGCGTCTTTCGTGACCGGGTGAGTTTTCGGCCCGGCGACCGGCTGGCGCTGGCCCCCGATCCGGCCAAGGTGCATCTGTTCGACAAGGGCTCGGGCGTCAGGCTCTAGGGCCGGCGCCGGGGGCTTCGCGCCCCCGGACCCCCGCGGGATATTTATCGAAGGGAAAGGGAAAGCGGCGTGCTGAAGGGAATCGACAACCGGCTGAATGCCGAGGTGCTGGCCTGTCTGCGGGCGATGGGCCATGGCGATGTGCTGATCGTGGCAGACACCAATTTCCCCTCTGATTCGGTGGCGCGGGCCACGGTGACGGGGCGGCTGTTGCGGATGGAGAACCTGAGCGGTGCCGAGGCGGTGAACGCCATCCTGTCGGTGCTGCCGCTGGATACCTTCGTGCCGGATTTCGCCGGGAGGATGGAGGTGGTGGGCGCCCCCGCCGAGGTGCCGCCGGTCCAGGCCGAGGTGCAGGCCGAGATCGACCGGGCCGAGGGCAGCCACCGGCCGATGATTTCCATCGAGCGTTTTGCCTTTTACGACATGGCGCGGCAGGCCTATGCGGTGGTGCAGACCGGCGAGCGGCGGTTCTACGGCTGTTTCATGTTCCGCAAGGGCGTGATACCGCCCGACGCCTGAGCGGCCGGGCCTGGGAAAGGGATCGCAAGGGCATGAAACCTATCGTCATTCTTGGAATTTTCGTGGCCGATACCGCCTATCGAGCCGACCGCCAGCCGAAGATGGGCGAGACCATCCTGGGCCACAGCTTTGCGCTGGGGCCGGGGGGCAAGGGCTCGAACCAGTCAGTCGCGGCGGCGATGGCGGGGGGCGCGGTGCATTTCATCACCCGGCTGGGGCGCGACGATTTCGCCCAGATCGCGCGGGCGACCTGGGCGCGGGCCGGCGTGCATCCGCAGGTCACCGAGGATGCCGAGAGCTATACCGGGGCGGCCTATATCTTTCTCGAGGCGGCGACGGGCAACAATGCGATCATCGTGGCGCCGGGGGCGGCCGCGCGGATCTCGGTGGCGGATGTCGAGGCGCGGGCCGGCCTGATCGAGGGCGCCGCCTGTTTCGTCACCCAGTTGGAGCAGCCGATCCCGGCGGCGCTGCGCGGCTTGCAGATCGCGCGCGCAGCGGGGGTGCCGACGATCCTGAACCCCGCGCCGGCGGCGGAGCTGTCCGACGAGATGCTGGCGCTGTGCGATTTCGTGACGCCGAACGAATCCGAGGCCGAGGCGCTGAGCGGCATCGCGGTGACCGATGTCGCCAGCGCCGGCCGGGCGGCGGATGCGCTCTTGGCGCGCGGGGTTGGTGCGGTGATCGTGACCCTGGGCGAGAAGGGCGCGCTTTATCGTGACCGCGACCGTCAGGTGCATGTGCCGGCGGTCACCGCCGGGCCGGTGGTCGAGACCACGGGGGCGGGCGACGCCTTCAACGGCGGTTTTGCCGTGGCGCTGAGCGAGGGGCAGGACGTGATCGCGGCGGTGCGCTTTGGCTGCGCGACGGCGGGGATATCGGTGACACGGCCTGGCACGGCGCCATCGATGCCGGCGCGGGCCGAGATCGAGCGCTGCTGGCGCGGGGGTAGTCCGCGGCGCGGCGGGCCTGTCGTGAAACTGTCATACAGGGGTTACATCGCTGTAGCATAGCCCATGCAGAACGAGGGGGCCGCCAGAGGGATTCCGCAGGGGGATTCGGGGGCGGCACCGGCAGGGCGGTGACATGCAGGACGCACATATCCGGGTGACATTCGACCAGGCGCTGGAAGGCGTGCTGGCGCAATTGATGAAGCTGGGCGGGCTGGTGGAGGCCGCACTCCTGGATGCGGCCGAGGCGCTGGAGCGGCGCGACCAGGCCCAGGCCGAGGCGGTGCGGGCCGGCGATGCGGCGATCGACGCGCTGGAAGAGGCGATCCAGACCGAATGCGCGATGATCCTGGCGCTGCAGGCGCCGGCGGCGCGCGACCTGCGGCTGGTCTTGTCGATCATGCGGATCGCCGCGGCGCTGGAACGGTCGGGCGATTATGCCAAGAACCTGGCCAAGCGGACGCTGGTGTTGCTGCATATGCCGGCGATCGGGGCCTCGGGCGGGGCGATCCGGCGGATGGCCAAGGCGGTGGTGGCGATGCTGTCGGATGCGCTGGACGCCCATGTGGCGCGCGACCTGGCCCGCGCCGAGGAGGTGCGGCAGCGCGATGTCGAGGTGGATCAGCTGTATAACGCGCTGTTCCGGGAATTCCTGACCTACATGATGGAAGATCCGCGCAACATCACCGCCTGCATGCATCTGCATTTCATTGCCAAGAATATCGAACGAGTGGGCGACCATGCCACCGGGATCGCCGAGCAGGTGATCTATCTGGTCTCGGGCGAGATGCCGGGGGACGAGCGGCCGAAGGCCGATCCGACGCTGGTGCCGGGGCCGATGCAGCGCGAAGGACGGGAATAGACGATGGCGCAGAATGAACAGCCGACGGTGCTGCTGGTCGAGGACGAGCCGGCGCAGCGCGAGGTGCTGGCCTACAACCTGGATGCCGAGGGGTTCCGGGTGGTTGCCGCCGACAACGGCGAGGATGCGATGCTCCTGGTCGACGAGGAAGGGCCGGACATCATCATCCTGGACTGGATGATGCCCAGGCTGTCGGGGATAGAGGTCTGCCGGCGGCTGAAGATGCGGCCCGAGACACGCAGCATTCCGATCATCATGCTGTCGGCGCGGGCCGAGGAGGTGGACCGGATCCGCGGGCTGGAGACCGGGGCGGACGACTATGTGATCAAGCCCTATTCGGTGCTGGAACTGATGGCGCGGGCGCGGGCCCAGTTGCGGCGGGTGCGGCCCTCCACGGCCGGGGTGGTGCTAGAATGGGGCGATATCCGGCTGGACCCCGAGACCCACCGGGTCTACCGCGCCGACAAGGTGCTGAAGCTGGGGCCGACCGAGTTCCGGCTGCTGACCGCCTTCATCGAGAAGCCGGGGCGGGTGTGGAGCCGCGAGCAGCTTTTGGACCGGGTCTGGGGCCGGGATATCTATGTCGATACCCGGACGGTGGATGTGCATGTGGGGCGGCTGCGGAAAAGCCTGATGGCCCATGGCGGCGATGATCCCTTGCGGACGGTGCGGGGCGCGGGCTACGCGCTGGGGTAGCGTCCCGGCGTGGGACGCTGTCCCACGCAAAGGATTCCAATGGGTTAGGTGAGTGGTTTTAAGGGTTGCTTAACCTTTGGGGGCGGGGCTTGCCGGTTGTCGTGCCGCCCTTGTCCTGCGGGAGATGCCTCCGGCGGGGATATTTTCGGAAGGGAAAATCTGGGGCCTCGCGCATTTGGCTGCAGCAGGGCGGGCGGGTGTTTGCTGGGGGCGGGGCCTTTCCGGTGGCCGGCTGCGCTGTCCTGCGGGCGATGCCTCCGGCGGGGATATTTCTGGAAGGGAAAGGCTGGGGTGTCGCGCATTTGGCCGCGGCGGGGCGGGCGGGTGTTTGCTGGGGCGGGGCCTTTCCGGTGGCCGGCTGCGCTGTCCTGCGGGAGATGCCTCCGGCGGGGATATTTTCGGAAGGGAAAGGCTGGGGTGTCGTGCGTCTGGGGGCGGGTGGCGCCGGGGACGGATGGCGGGGGACGGGTGGCGACAGCGGCGTTGTTGAAGTGCCGGTCGAGGGCGGGGCGTTTGCCCGGGCTTTTGCGTGAGTGGGGCTTGGCCCGGCATTTGGCCTCGTGTTGTCACGGCCTGTCCAGGGAGGCGGCTGGTCTGAGCGGGGCGGTTGTTCAGGCGTTGCCGGCCCTGACCGCGCCCTTGTCAGGGTTGGCGTTGCGGGAGACCGGTCAGGGTCAGGGTCAGGGTCAGGGTCAGGGTCAGGGTCAGGGTCAGGGTCAGGGTCAGGGTCAGGGACAGGGGCAGGGGCAGGGTCAGGGTCAGGGTCAGGGTCAGGGTCAGGGTTAGGGGCAGGGGCAGGGTTAGGGGCAGGGGCAGGGGCAGGGGCAGGGGCACTCGCCCGCCTGCGCGACAAGATCAGGATGCTCAACTGCTCGCGGCCCGCAGCGCGGGGTGTCACCGGGGTAAGGGGTGCGGGTCGGTGAGGGCGAGATTTCCGCGCGCCCGATCGGGTTTGACGGATTTTCCTCGTGGGCACGGTGCAAGTCCTTGCAATGGCGCCGCTATTCCTGCGGATTTGCGCCTTGGCAGCGGTCGGATCCGGGCGACTGGCGGGGGGATAGGAATGGGTCCCGGTCCTGGGCGTCAAACCCGATCAATCTATTGATCTTCGGTCGCATGTCTGAATCACCCCCTGTCGGGCAGGGAGGTGGGCGATGGCGGTGGAATTTTGGCCTTCGGACCGGGCTTGGGCTGCGATGAAGCCGCTCTTGCCCAGGAACCAGCCGGGAGCGCGGCGGGTGGGTGAGCGCCGTTTGATCGGCGGTATCATCCATGTGCTGCGGGTCGGCTGCCGCTGGGAGGATTGCCCGGCCGGCTGCGGCCCTTTGACGACGAACGTCAACCGGTTCAACCGCTGGAGCCATCGCGGTCTCTGGCGGCGCATCTTCGCCACCCTTGCGGCGCAGGCGGAATTGCCGGACGAGCCGAGCATCGACGCAACCGCCTTGCGCGCCCACCGCGCTGCCCACGGCGGAAAAGGCGGGCGCAAATTCAGGCCATCGGGCGCCCGCGTGGCGGGTCGACCACCAAAATCCATGCCCTGACAGGGGGTTGCGGGCGGGCGGCGGCCTGCACCCCTTGGCCGGGAAACCACGCCGACATCTCCGAGGCCCCGGCGCTTTGGGACAAATGCCCGGCGCCCGCCCGCCTTCTGGCAGACAAGGGCCATGATGCCAACGGCCTGCGCGACCGACTTGCCGCGACCAGAACCGAGGCCGTCATCCCCTCGACCAGATCCCGCAAGGCGCCTCTACCCTGCAACGCCGAAGCCTGCCGCGACAGGAACCTGATCGAGCGCGCCTTCTGCCGATGGTAGGACCGGAGGCGCATCGCAACCCGCTACGCCAAGCCCGCCGTCAACTTCGCCGTCGCCGCAGCCATCGCCGCAATCGTCATCCGGTGGGCCTGATGGAGGCCCGGCCCTAGAGCCGGGGCAGGTGGCGGGCGATGGCCTCGACCACCTGGGCGGCGTTGTCGGGGCCGAAGGGCAGCGGCGGGCGCAGTTTCAGGATATGGCCCTGCGCGCCGGTGGCCGAGATCAGGATGCGGTCTTCCTCGCGCAGGAGGTTGACCAGGCGCGCGGCGCGGTCGGGCGAGGGCGCGCCGTCGCGCAGGATGTCGGCGCCAAGGAAGAGGCCGGCCGAGCGCACCTCGCCCAAGGGTTCATGGTCGCGCGACAGCGCCGCGAGGCCCTGGTGGAAGGCCGCGCCGGTGGTGGCGGCATTCTGCATCAGGCCCTCGTCGCGGATCACGTCCAGCACCGCCAGCGCCACGGCGGCGGCCACGGCATTGCCGCCGAAAGTGTTGAAATACCGCATCTTTGCGCCGAATTCGGCCACGACCTCGGGGCGCAGCGCCAGGCCGGCGACCGGATAGCCATTGCCCATCGGCTTGCCCATCGAGACCATGTCGGGCACCACGCCGTGACGCTGGAACCCCCACATGGCGCTGCCGGTGCGGCCAAAGCCCGGCTGCACCTCGTCGGCCAGGAACAGCCCGCCCTCGGCGCGGATCGCTTCGGCGGCCTGGCGCAGGAAACCTTCGGGGCCGGGCCAGACGCCATCGGACGAAAAGATGGTGTCGAGGATCAGCATCGCCGGGCGGATGCCCTGTTCGCGCATCCGGGCGCAGGCGGCGGTGATGGCCGATGCAAAGCCCTGGGCCACGCCTTGGGGGTAGTTGGCGGGCGTGGGCGCGGGGATGGCAAGGACATCGGGGCCCGGGGCGACGGCGGGGCCGATCGACATGGACATCTGTGCCGTCGCCAGGGTGACGCCGTGATAGGCGTTGTCGGTGACGATCACGCCGGTGCCGCCGGTGGCGCTGCGGGCGATGCGATAGGCCAGGTCGTTGGCCTCGGAGCCGGTGCAGGTGAACATGACCTGGCTGATCTCGGCGGGGAAGGTGGCCAGCAGGCGCTCGGCCAGTTCCAGGACGCCGTCGTGCAGGTAGCGGGTATGGGTGGCCAGGCGGGCGGCCTGATCGGCCATGGCGGCGACCACGCGGGGGTGGCAATGCCCGACCGAGGCGACGTTGTTGTAGCAGTCGAGATAGGCCTGGCCCTGCGGGTCATAGAGCCAGACGCCCTGGCCGCGGACCAGATGCACCGGGGTTTCGTAGAACAGCCGGTAAGCCGGGCCGAGCAGTTCGGCGCAGGCGGCGGGCCAGCGACTCGTCCCGGGGCGAGAGGTGGCCGGCGCCGGGGGTATAGGCGTTGACCATGGTGCCGGTGGCGCGGGGGGGGGATGCTTGGGTCATGCGGTCTCCTGCCCGGCGGCGCGGGCGATGGTGGCGGTGACGGGGGCGCGGCCAAGGGCGCGGAAGGCGGCCAGCCCGGCGCGGGCGGCGGGGGCGTTGCGCAGGATGTAGGCGGCGTTGTCGGGGTAGCGGGCGGCGCGCCAGGCGCTGATGGTCAGGGTGGTGATCATCCGGGCCTGGATCAGGTCGTAGAGCAGCGCGGTTTCCTGGCCGGTCAGCGGCTGGGTTTCGGCATAGCCGGCGATCAGGGCGGCCAGGTGGTCGAGCGGGGCCTCGCCGCCCAGGTGGTAGGAGGCGGCAACGGCAAGGTCGCAGACCCGCGGGGTGCGGACCATGTCGCCAAAGTCGAGGATGCCGGTCAGGGTTTCGGGGGCGGCGGGGTCGACCAGCAGGTTGTGCGGGTTGAAATCGGCGTGGACGACCTGGCGCGGCAGGGCATTGACCTGCGGGGCGATGGTGTCGCTGTAGCCGGCGATGAAGGCGGTGGTTTCCTGGCGCAGGCCGGGGTCGGCGATCCCGGCTGCCATGCCGGCCAGATCGGGCAGCTGGCGGATGTCCCAGAGCAGGCGGTGGTCGGCGGCGGGGTGGGTGAAATCGGCCAGCGCGGCGGTCAGCCGGGCCAGGCCGCGGCCCAGGGCGCGGGTCTGGGCGGGGCTGCGCGGGGCCTGGGCCAGGGGCAGGCCGGCAAGCCAGGTGAAAAGCCGCAGCCTTCCCTGGGGCAGCGCCAGCAGGGGCCGGCCATCGGCAAGCGGCACCAGCCGTTGCACCGGCAGGCCGGGGTCGCGGGCGGCGACGTGCAGATGCGCGGCGGTCTGGAATTCGGTCATCGCCTCGGGTTCGGCCGGATTGGTCAGGCGCAGGACATAGCGGCCCTGTTGCGTGTCGACCCGGTGGTTCAGGTCGCGTTCCGAAGTCAGCCGGGACAGCGGGCCGGTCAGGCCCCAGTGCCGGTAAAGCAGTTGCGACAGGGTTTCGGCCGGGAGGTCGGGGGGCGGGAGCGTCAGGAGGCTGTCGGGGTCGGTCACGTCTGGTCCTGTCTTCTTTGGCGGCAGATGATCACAGGCCGGCGTCAGGGTCCAGAGCCGGACTGGTCGCGGATCAGCCGCGCCAGCCGCAGGGCGGCGGGGGGCAGCGCGGTGCCGCTGCGGGTGAGCAGGCCGAAGGGTTCCACCTCGATGCCGAGGTCGATGGGCAGGCGGATGTAGGGGGCGTCGGCGTCGCGGGTGAAGGCCTCGACCACGGCGGTGGCCAGGGGCGCGATGGCATTGGACTGCCGGATCAGCGCCAGCGTCAGCAGGAAGGAGGCGGTGGACAGGCGCTGCGGCGGCTCGGGCAGGCCGAGGCGGGCGAGGCGTTCCATCACCGTCCGGGTCAGGATCGAGTCGCGGCCGGGCATCACCCAGTCATGCACCAGGAGGTCGGCCGGACCCAGCGCGGCCTTTCGGTCGAGCGGGTGGTTGCGGCGGGCGATCAGGGCGACGGGTTCGGGGGCAAGGCGGATCTCGTCGATCCGGCTGCGGCCCTCGCCTGCGGGGCGGCGGGCGATGGCAAAGTCGAGCCGGCCGGACAGCAGCTGTTCGGTCAGGATGTCGGAGGTGGCGACGATGACCTCGGCGGTGATCTGCGGCTGGGTCAGGCGCAGCGCCCGCAGGGCCGGCAGCACCAGGTCGAGCGCGGGGCCGGTGACGGAACCGATGCGGATATGGCCCGAAGTGCCGGCGCCGATCTCGGAGAGGTCGCGGGCGGCGTCATGCAGTTCCAGTTGCACCCGCTGGGCGCGGCGCGCCAGCGCGGTGCCGACCTCGGTCAGCGCCATGCCGCGGCCGGTGCGGCGGTGGACCGGCTGGCCGGTGATCCGCTCGACCTCGGCCAGGAGGCGCGAGGCGGCGGGCTGGGTGATCCCCAGCGCCTCGGCCGCCTGGCCGATCTGGCCGGTATCGAGCAAGGCCGCCATCAGGCGCAGGTGCGACAGTTTCAGGCCGCGGGCCTGAAGCGGGTCGGGGCGGTGCAATGGCATATCATTTCCGGTATGAAAGACTGCATAAACATGATTTGACCGATATGACGTTTTTCTGCAATCCCTGCCGCACGGCTTCGGGCCGGCGCGGGAGACCGGCCGTGCCCCGAGATGACCGGAGGACAAGCCGCCGACGCGGCCATGGGGAGGAACACCATGAAACTGACGAAACGCGCCCTTCTGGCGCTGGCCACCGCTTCGCTGGTCGCCGCACCGCAATTCGCCGCGGCCCAGGACAAGGGCACCGTGGGCATCGCCATGCCGACCAAATCCTCGTCGCGCTGGATCTCGGACGGCGAGTCGATGGTCAAGCAGTTCGAAGAGGCCGGCTATGCGACCGACCTGCAATATGCCGAGGATGACATTCCCAACCAGCTGTCGCAGATCGAGAACATGATCTCGAAAGGGGTGAACGTCCTGGTGATCGCGGCGATCGACGGCACCACGCTGTCGAATGCGCTGGAAAACGCCCAGGCCGCCGGCATCAAGGTCATCGCCTATGACCGGCTGATCCGCGATTCGGGCGCGGTGGACTATTATGCCACCTTCGACAACTTCAAGGTCGGCGTGTTGCAGGCCGAGAGCCTGGTGCAATGCCTGGGCGAGCGTTTCCCCGATGCGAAGCCGTGGAATGTCGAGCTGTTCGGCGGCAGCCCCGACGACAACAACGCCTTCTTCTTCTACAACGGCGCCATGTCGGTGTTGCAGCCGATGATCGACGCGGGCCAGGTCGCGGTGCCCTCGGGGCAGATGGGGATGGACGTGGTCGGCACGCTGCGCTGGGATGGCGCGGTGGCGCAGGCGCGGATGGACAACCTCTTGTCGGCCAACTACGGCGACAAGGTGCTGATGGGGGCGCTGTCGCCCTATGACGGGCTGTCGATCGGCATCCTGTCCTCGGTCAAGGGGTGGGCTACGGCTCGGGCGATCTGGCGATGCCCTGCGTGACCGGCCAGGACGCCGAGGTGCCCAGCGTCAAGTCGATGCTGGCGGGCGAGCAGTATTCCACGGTCTTCAAGGACACCCGCGCGCTGGCCGGTGTGACGGTGAAGATGGTGGATGCGATCCTGCAGGGCGGCGAGCCCGAGATCAACGACACCTCGACCTATGACAATGGGGTGAAGGTGGTGCCGTCCTATCTGCTGGAGCCGATGGCCCTGGGGGTTGGCGATATCGACAAGGTGCTGGTGGAATCCGGCTATTACACCGCCGACCAGCTGAAATAGGCTGGTCCTGCCGGGGGCCGGGTGGGGTGATCCTGCCCGGCCGCGGGGGCCAGCCCCCCGCACCCCCCGGAGTATTTGTGCCAAGATGAAGGCATGGCCCGGGGAGGGGACATGACGGGAGGGGAGATGGCGGGAGCGGGAGCGGCGTTGCTGGAGATGCGCGGCATTTCCAAGACCTTTCCGGGGGTTCGCGCGCTGGACGATGTCAACCTGACGGTGGCGGCCGGCGAGATCCATGCGATCTGCGGCGAGAACGGGGCGGGCAAGTCGACGCTGATGAAGGTGCTGTCGGGGGTTTATCCGCATGGCAGCTATGAGGGCGAGATCCGCTATGACGGCCAGGTGCTGGCGCTGCGCGGCATCCGCGACAGCGAGGCGCGGGGTATCATCATCATTCACCAGGAACTGGCGCTGGTGCCGCTGTTGTCGATTGCCGAGAACCTGTTCCTGGGCAACGAGGTGGCGTCGGGCGGGGTGATCAACTGGCCGGCGGCGTTCCAGAAGACCGAGGGCTGGCTGGCCAAGGTGGGGCTGCGGGAGGCGCCCTCGACGCCGGTGGGCAAGCTGGGGGTGGGCAAGCAGCAGCTGATCGAGATCGCCAAGGCGCTGGCCAAGGACGTGCGGCTGCTGATCCTGGACGAGCCGACGGCGGCCTTGCAGGAGAACGACAGCCAGAAGCTGTTGGACCTGATGCTGGAGCTGAAGGCGCAGGGGGTGACGCAAATCATCATCAGCCACAAGCTGAACGAGATTTCGCGGGTGGCCGACCGGATCACGGTGATCCGCGACGGGGCCACGGTCTCGACCATAGAGCGCGGCGAGATTTCCGAGGACCGGATCATCCGCGACATGGTGGGCCGCGACATGGCGCATCGCTACCCCGAGCGGGTGCCGCAGGTGGGCGAGGTGCTGATGGAGGTGGAGGGCTGGACGGTCTGGCACCCCGAGCAGCAGGGCCGCAAGGTGATTGCCGACGTGTCGCTGGCGGTGCGCAGGGGCGAGATCGTCGGGATCGCCGGGCTGATGGGCACCGGGCGGACGGAACTGGCGATGAGCCTGTTCGGCCATTCCTATGGCCGCGACATTTCCGGGCAGGTGCGGATGAACGGCCGGCCGGTCGATGTCTCGACCGTGACGCGGGCGGTGGCGGCGGGGCTGTCCTATGTCACCGAGGACCGCAAGGCCTTGGGTCTGATCCTGGAGGAGCCGATCGCCAGGAACACCACGCTGGCCAATTTGCCGGGCGTGTCGCGGCGCGGCGTGCTGGACAAGCGGCGCGAGACGCGGGTGGCCGAGGACTATCGCCGGATGCTGGGGATCCGCACGCCGGGGGTGCAGCAGAAGGTGATGAACCTGTCGGGCGGCAACCAGCAGAAGGTGGTGCTGGCGAAGTGGCTTTATACCGATCCGCAGGTGCTGATCCTGGATGAGCCGACGCGGGGGATCGATGTCGGCGCCAAGTTCGAGATCTACCAGATCATGAACGACCTGGCGGCGCAGGGGCGGGGCGTGGTGATGATCAGTTCCGAGATGCCGGAGCTTCTGGGCATGTGCGACCGGATCTATGTGATGAACGAGGGCCGGATCGTGGGCGAATTGTCCCGCGCCGAGGCGACACAGGAACGGATCATGGGCATGATCCTGAAGGGCGGCGGGACGACCGCGGGGGAGGCGGCGTGATGGCGGAGAACAAGGTTTCGGCCAAGGTTTCGGGCAGGGGTTCGGGCAGCGGTTCGGGCGAAGGGACGGGCAGGGGCATCGGCGCGCATCTGGGCGGGCACCTGCGGGAAAACGGCATGCTGGTGGCGCTGGTGGCCATCGTGGTGTTCTTTACCGTGATCCTGGCCCTGCAGCCGCAGCCGGTGAATTTCCTGCAGCCCCTGAACATCAACAACCTGTTCCTGCAGAACGGCCATATCATCATCCTGGCGCTGGGGATGCTGTTGGTCATCGTCTCGGGGCATATCGACCTGTCGGTGGGCTCGGTCGCGGCCTTTACCGGCGCGGTATCGGCCTGGCTGACGGTGCAGGTCGGGCTGCCGTTCTGGATGGTCATTCCGCTGACGCTGGTGGTGGGCGGCGTGATCGGGGCGGTGCAGGGCTATTGGGTGGCCTATTGGCGCATCCCGTCCTTCATCGTCACGCTGGCCGGGATGATGGTGTTTCGCGGTGCGACGATGTGGATGCTGGGCGGGCAGAACATCGGCCCCTTTCCCAAGGCGTTCCAGTCGCTGTCCTCGGGGTTCATTCCCGACCTGACGGGGATCGGCCGGCCGCATGGCCTGACCCTGATGATCGTGGTGCTGGCGATCGGCGCGCTGTTCTGGCTGGGGTTCCGCGCCCGGGCGCGGGATGCCGAGTTCGGCATCGAGCCGGAACCGATGGGGTTCTTTCTGGGCCGGCATCTGGTGGTGGCGGCGGCGATCGGGTTCGTCGGCTATCAGCTGGCCTCGTTCCGCGGATTGCCGAATGTGCTGGTGGTGCTGGGGCTGCTGACGATCTTTTATGCCTTTGTCACCGAGAACACGGTGATCGGCCGGCGCATCTATGCGGTGGGCGGCAACGAGAAGGCGGCAAAACTGTCGGGGATCGGCACCGACCGGCTGGTGTTCCTGTGCTTTGTCAACATGGGCGTTCTGGCCAGCCTGGCGGGCATGATCGTGACCGCGCGGCTGAACAGCGCCACGCCCAAGGCCGGCACCGGGTTCGAGCTGGATGCCATCGCCGCCGTCTTCATCGGCGGGGCCTCGATGACCGGCGGATCGGGGCGGATCATCGGCGTCGTGGTCGGCGCGCTGATCATGGGCATCATGAACATGGGCATGTCGATCCTGGGCATCGGCATCGATTACCAACAGATGATCAAGGGGCTGGTTCTGCTGGTGGCCGTGATCTTCGATGTCTACAACAAGAACAAGTAGGGGCCGCAACATGCTGATATCGCAGATCATACAGGCCGATGGCAGCCTGGCCGTCGTGGCGCGCGAGGGCAGCGAGGCGGCGGTGGTCCGGGGCTGCGTCGACCTATGCGCTGGCGCAGGAGGCGATCGAGCGCGGGCAGGGGCTGGCGGCGGTGATCGCGGCGCATGGCTTTGGCGCGGCGGTCGACCTGCCGCGCCTCTTGGAGGAAGGCCGGGTTACGCTGCCCGTTACCCATCCCGACCCGGCGCATCTGCATCTGACCGGCACCGGGCTGACCCATCTGGGCAGCGCCAGCGCCCGCGACGCGATGCACGCCAAGCTGGAGGGGGCCAAGCTGGAGGGGGCAGAGGTGCTGACCGACAGCATGAAGATGTTCCGCATGGGGCTGGAGGACGGGCGGCCCGCGCCGGGTGCGGTGGGCGTGCAGCCGGAATGGTTCTACAAGGGCAACGGCGCCACGGCGGTGGCCCCCGGCCAGCCGCTGACCGCACCGGGCTTTGCCGAGGATGGCGGCGAGGAACCGGAAGTGGCCGGGATCTATCTGATCGGGCCCACCGGCCAGCCGTTCCGCATCGGCTGGGCGCTGGCCAATGAATTCAGCGACCATGTGGTGGAGCGGGTGAACTACCTGTGGCTGGCGCATTCCAAGCTGCGCGAGGCGTCTTTCGGCCCGGAAATCCTGATCGGCGATCTGCCCGCCGACCTGCGCGGGATGAGCCGGATCCGCCGCGACGGCGCGGTGATCTGGGAAAAGCCGTTCCTGTCGGGCGAGGCGAACATGTCGCACAGCTATGCCAACCTGGAGCATCACCATTTCAAGTATGCGCTGTTCCGCAGCCCCGGCGATCTGCATGTGCATATGTTCGGCACCGCCACGCTGTCCTTTGCCGATGGCATCCGGACACAAGAGGGCGACCAGTTCGAGATCGAGGCCGCGCCCTTTGGCCTGCCGCTGAGAAACCCGCTGCATTTCGCCGCCAAGGACCAAGGCGCGATCGCCGTGACAGCCCTGTGAGGACAAGATGAGCTTCAAGCCCGCCAAGTGGCCCCGGAAACTGCGCAGCCAGGAATGGTTCGCGGGCACCTCGAAGGATGCGATCTACCACCGGTCCTGGATGAAGAACCAGGGCCTGCCGGCCGACCTGTTCGACGGCCGCCCGGTGATCGGCATCCTGAACACGTTTTCCGAGCTGAACCCCTGCAACGCGCATCTGAACGACCTGGCCGAACGGGTGAAGCACGGGGTCTATGAGGCCGGCGGGTTGCCGGTGATCGTGCCGGTGTTTTCCGTCAGCGAGTCGGGGTTCCGGCCCACCGCGATGATGTTTCGCAACCTCGCCGCCATGGCGGTCGAGGAAACCATCCGCGGCCAGCAGATGGATGGCGTGGTCTGCCTGGTCGGCTGCGACAAGACCACGCCCAGCCTGTTGATGGGGGCGGCAAGCTGCGACCTGCCGACCATCATGGTGTCCGGCGGGCCGATGCTGAACGGCTATTACCGGGGCGAGCGGGTCGGCTCGGGCACGCATCTGTGGAAGTTCAGTGAGGCGGTGAAGGCCGGCGAGATGACGGAGGCGGAATTCGTCGAGGCCGAAGCCTCGATGAGCCGTTCCCCGGGGTCGTGCAACACCATGGGCACGGCCAGCACCATGGCCAGCATGGTCGAGGCGCTGGGGATGACGCTGTCGGGCAATGCGGCGATTCCGGCCGTCGACAGCCGCCGCCGGGTGATGGCGCATCTGACCGGGCGGCGGATCGTGCAGATGGTCAAGGACGACCTGAAGCCCAGCGACATCCTGACCCGCGCGGCGTTCCAGAACGCGGTGCGCACCAATGCCGCGGTCGGCGGGTCGACCAATGCGGTGATCCACCTTCTGGCCATCGCCGGGCGGCTGGGGATCGAGCTGAGCCTGGAGGACTGGGACCAGTGGGGCCGCGACATTCCGACCATCGTCAACCTGATGCCTTCGGGCAAATACCTGATGGAGGAATTCTTCTATGCCGGTGGCCTGCCGGTGGTGATCAAGCGGCTGGGCGAGGCTGGCCTGTTGAACCGCGAGGCGCTGACCGTCTCGGGCGGGCCGATCTGGGACGAGGTCAAGGATGTCCGCAACCACAACGAGGATGTGATTCTGCCGGCAGAGCAGGCGCTGACCCAGTCGGGCGGCATCGTTGTGCTGAAGGGCAACCTGGCGCCGGACGGGGCGGTGCTGAAACCATCGGCCGCCAGCCCGCATCTGATGCAGCACCGTGGCCGCGCGGTGGTGTTCGAGGATATCGACGACTACAAGGCGCGGATCGAGGACGAGGCGCTGGAGATCGACGAGACTTGCGTCATGGTGCTGAAGAATTGCGGCCCGCGCGGCTACCCCGGCATGGCCGAGGTCGGCAACATGGGCCTGCCGCCCAAGGTCTTGCGCAAGGGGATCACCGACATGGTGCGGATCTCGGACGCGCGGATGTCGGGCACGGCCTATGGCACGGTGGTGCTGCACACCTCGCCCGAGGCGGCGCGGGGCGGGCCCCTGGCGGTGGTGCGCACGGGCGATTTCATCGAACTGGACGTGGCCGGGCGGCGGCTGCACCTGGATATCCCCGAGGCGGAACTGGCCGCGCGGCTGGCGGCCTGGACCCCGGCGGTGGCGCCCCCGGCCTCGGGCTATGCCCGGCTCTACCATGACCATGTGCAGGGCGCCGACAAGGGCGCCGACATGGATTTCCTGATCGGCTGCCGCGGCAATGCGGTGGCACGGGAAAGCCACTGATGCGCCGCGCGGTCTGCCTGGTCGGCATCGGGAAAATCGCGTTGGATCAGCATGTTCCGGCGCTGTCTTCCAGCCCCGATTTCCACCTTGCCTGCACGGTCAGCCGCTCTGGCACGGTGCCGGGCGTGCCCGCCCATACCACGCTGGAGGCGGCACTGGCGGCCCATCCCGAGGTTGAGGTCGTCTCGCTTTGCCTGCCGCCGGTGCCGCGCTTTGCCGCGGCTGAGGCGGCGCTGCGCGCAGGCCGCCACCTGATGCTGGAAAAGCCCCCCGGCGCCACCCTGGCCGAGGTGCATGCCTTGCAGGCGATGGCCACGGCGCGCGGCCTGACGCTTTACGCCACCTGGCACAGCCGGATGGCGCGGGCGGTGGCGCAGGCCAGGGAATGGCTCGCCGGGCGGCGAGTGACCTCGGCCCGGATCGACTGGCGCGAGGATGTGCGCAAATGGCATCCCGGCCAGGACTGGGTGTTCGAGCCGGGCGGCATGGGCGTCTTCGATCCGGGCATCAACGCGCTGTCGATCCTGACCGAGATCCTGCCCGAACCGGTTCACCTGACCGGCGCCGTGCTGGAATTTCCCGCCAACCGCCAGACCCCGATCGCCGCGGAACTGCAGTTTTCCGGTGGCGTCTCGGCGGGGTTCGACTGGCGGCAAGAGGGGCCGCAGACCTGGGATATCGCGGTCGAGACCGAGACCGGGGCCATGGCCCTGCGCATGGGCGGCAATGTGCTGGAACTCGATGGCCGCGCTGTCGCGGGCGAGGCCGACATCATGGGCGAATACCCCGCGCTCTACGCCGCGATGGCGCGGCTGGTGGACGCGGGCCGGTCGGATGTCGACCTTGCCCCCATGGTGCATGTCGCCGATGCCATGACGCTGGGGCGCCGGGTCGAGGTGGCCCCCTTCCACTTCTAGGACCTGGACCCATTCCCGTTCCCCCGCCGGCGCGGAAAAATCGGGATGTTCAAAGGGTTGTGCCCCGCAGCGCGGGGCGCGCGCGCGCGGATCCCCGGACGCGGGGGCGCTGGCCGGTGAGCGCCCCATTTCTCCACCTCGGGAACCGCCGCCTCCCCCCCTCCCCCCGCCCCCGGTCGTTCCCGTCGACAAATATCCCGGGGGTGAGGGCGAAGAATTCGCCCGAGGGGCTGGCCCCCTCACGACCCCGTTCCCCCCACACAAGGGCCCGCCAGTTGTGCCGGAGGCCGCGTCGCGCTATCGCTCTGCCATGACCGACTGGATCGAATTCGCCGCCGCGATGGCGCTGTTCCTGCTCTCGCACCGCCTGCCGGCGATGCTGGGGGTCAAGGGTGGGATCGAGGCCGCGCTGGGGCGGCGGGGCTATCTGCTGCTGTTCTCGGCGCTGTCGCTGCTCTTGTTGTGGTGGCTGATCCTGGCGGCGGGGCGGGCGCCTTTCGTCGCGCTCTGGGACCAGCGGCCCTGGCATCGCTGGGCGGTCAACCTGGTGATGCCGGTCGCCGGGGCGCTGGCGGTCTTTGGCACCCTTGCGGCGAATCCCTTTGCCTTCGAGGGCCGGGCCTCGGGGTTCGACCCGGCCCATCCCGGCATTGCCGGGGTGACGCGGCAGCCGCTGCTCTGGGCGATGGCGCTGTGGTCCGGCGTGCATCTCTTTCCGAACGGCGATCTGGCGCATGTGCTGCTGTTCGCGCCGATGCTGGCGTTTTCGCTGGCCGGCATGGCGATGGTGGAGCGTCGGCGGCGGCGCGGCATGTCGGCGGCGGACTGGGACCGGCTGACAGCGCGCACCTCGCTCTGGCCGCTGGCGGCGCTGTTTGCCGGGCGGTGGCGGCCCCGGAGCGGCCCGTCACTGCCGCGTCTGGCCCTGTGGCTGCTGCTCTGGGCCGGGCTGTGGCACCTGCATGAGCCGGTGATCGGGATCTGGCCGGGGGTCTGACGGCCCGCGCCGCCCCGGCTGCCCTTGCCTTTCCGCGCCCTGCCGGGTGAGATGCCGCCGCAACCCGGAAGGAGCCCGCAGATGAACACCCCGCTGACCCCGGTCTTTGACGGCCACAACGACCTCTTGTTGCGGCTGTACCAGGCGCCCGGGCGGCGCGACGAGATCTTTCTGACCGGCGAGGGCAAGGGGCATCTGGACCTGCCGCGGATGCGGGCGGGCGGCTTTGCCGGCGGGCTGTTCGCGATCTATGTGCCATCGCCCGCCGAGCCGGGGATGGATTACCTGTCGGCGATGAACGCGCCGCCCTATGACCTGGCGCTGCCCGAGCTGATCGGGGCGGAGGCGGCAATGCCGGTGGCGGCGGCGCAGGCGGGGCTGTTCCACTGGATGGCGCGGGCCTCGGGCGGCGGTTTCCGGGCCTGCCGCTCGGCGGCCGATATTCGCGGCGCGGTGGCGGCCGGCGCGGTGGCCGGGGTCTTGCACATGGAAGGGGCCGAGGCGATCGGCGCCGATCTGGACGCGCTGCACCTGTTCCATGCGGCGGGGTTGCGGTCGCTGGGGCCGGTCTGGAGCCGGCCGACGATCTTTGGCCACGGGGTGCCGTTCCGCTTTCCGGGCGATCCCGAGACCGGCGAGGGCCTGACGCCGGCGGGCGAGGCACTGGTGCGGGAATGCCATGCGCTGCGGGTGATGATCGACCTGAGCCACATGAACGCGGCGGGGTTCCGCGACGTGATGCGGTTGTCCGATGCGCCGCTGGTGGCGACGCATTCCAATGCCCATGCGGTCTGCGCCTCGACCCGGAACCTGACCGACTGGCAACTGGATGCGATTGCCGAGACCGGCGGCATGGTGGGGCTGAACTTTGCCACCGTGTTCCTGCGGCCGGACGGCAAGGAAAGCCCGGCGATGGGATGGGAGCCGGTGCTGCGGCATCTCGACCACCTGATCGGCCGGCTGGGCGAGGATCATGTCGGCTTTGGCAGCGATTTCGACGGGGCGACGGTGCCCGTGGGCATCGGCGACGTGGCCGGCCTGCCGGCGCTGATCGCGGCCTGCCGGGCGCATGGGTTTGGCGAGGCGCTGGTGGAGAAGCTGGCCATGGGCAACTGGCTGCGGGTGCTGGAACGGACCTGGGGAGGGTAGTGCGGGCGGGGGTTTTCGGGGTGCTTGACAAAGATTATTAATTCAGTCAGGAATTGCCGCGAAGACCCAGCCACGCCGCCGGCCCAGCAAGGTGTCCTTTCATCATTCAGGAAGCGCACGATGACCTTGCATACTCGGACCCGGCAGATCGGGGCTTTGCACAGCCGGCGGGCGGACCCGCAGGACCTGACCGACCTTTTGCTGCGGGCCTGTGCCGGGCTGTTGCCCGGCGCGCGGCTGGAGGAATTCCTCGACCGGCTGGAGGTGGGGAAATGAACCTGCGGGCGGAACCTTTCGTCACGCCATGGCTGAGCGCGGATGCCACGCCGGTGCATGAGGCGCGGGTCCTGACCGAGGGCGGATCGGTGGCGCGGATCGTGCTGGATGGCCAGGTCTATACGCTGCGGATCACCCGTGCGGGCAAGCTGATCCTGACGAAGTGAGGCCGGGGCCGGGGCCGGGCCACGGACGGGCCGTCCGCCTGCCTGTCCAGCCTGTCTGCCCGACCCGGCCATACGAATTCCGTCGACAGATGACGCGACGAGGCGCAGGCTGGTCCCATCCTTGGGGAGGGGGTTGGCATGGCACTGGATGTAATCGGCTCTGGCTTTGGCCGGACGGGGACGAAATCGCTGAAGGCCGCGCTGGAACGGCTGGGGTTCGGCCCCTGTCACCACATGCACGAAATCGTCGTGAACCCGGAACAGGTGCAGCACTGGCAAAGGCTGGCCGCGGGCGAAAGCGTGGACTGGGACGACGTGTTCCGGGGATACCGGTCGCAGGTGGACTGGCCGGGGGCGCATGTCTGGCGCGAACTGGCCGAGGCCTTTCCGCAGGCCAAGGTGGTGCATACCGTTCGCCCGGACGAGAACTGGTGGGCCAGTTTCGACAAGACCATCGGCAAGCTGATGGCGCGCTATCACGACCTGCCGTTGCCGCCGCATATCCGTGACATCCTGTCGGCCTGGAACGACCTGGCCGGGAAAAGCACCTTTGGCGGCGTGCTGGACGACAAGTCGACCGGGCTTGCCGCCTATCGCCGCCGCACCGAGGAGGTGCGGGCCGCGGTGCCTGCCGAGCGGCTGCTGGTGTTCGACGTGGCCGAGGGCTGGGGGCCGCTTTGCGCCTTTCTGGGCGTCGAGGTGCCCGACGAGGCCTTTCCGCATCACAACCTGCGGGCCGATTTCTGGGAGGTGCTGGGCGGGGAACCGGCCTGAGCGCGGCCAGCGCCGGGCCGGGAGCCGCGCCGGGGTCAGCCGCCGGTATGGCTCATGTGGCGGGACATCTGGCCGCGGATGGCCTGGCGGGAATAGTCGAAGTCGTGGCCCTTTGGCTTGCGCGCGATGGCGGCGCGGATGGCCTGTTTCACCGCCGCATCCTCGGGGCTGGCGCGCAGGGGCGCGCGCAGGTCGGCCATGTCTTCCTGGCCGAGGCACATGTAAAGCTCGCCCGTGCAGGTCAGCCGCACGCGATTGCAGCTTTCGCAGAAATTATGGGTGAGCGGCGTGATGAAGCCGATCTTCTGGCCGGTTTCCTCGATGCGGACATAGCGGGCGGGGCCGCCGGTGCGTTCGGCCAGATCGGTCAGGGTGAAGCGGTCGGCATAGCGGGCGCGCAGGTCTTTCAGCGACCAGTATTGTTCCAGCCGGGCGGGTTCGATGTCGCCCATCGGCATGACCTCGATCCAGGTCAGGTCGTGGCCTTCGCGGGCGCACCAGTCGGTCAGCGAGAATTGTTCATCCTCGTTGAAATCCTGCAGGGCTACGGCATTGATCTTGACCCGCAGGCCGGCGGCCTTGGCGGCACTGATGCCGTCAAGCACCTGCGGCAGGCGGCCCCAGCGGGTGATGCGGGCGAATTTTGCCGGGTCCAGCGTGTCGAGCGAGACATTGATGCGTTTAACCCCAGATCGGCCAGCGGTTGGGCAAAGCGGGTCAGCTGGCTGCCGTTGGTGGTGAGCGTAAGCTCGCGCAGCGCGCCCGAGGCGAGATGGCGCGACATCGCCTCGAAAAAGGTGAGGATGCCCTTGCGGACCAGCGGCTCGCCGCCGGTGATGCGCAGCTTTTCCACGCCCATGCCGACAAAGGCGGTGCAGAGCCGGTCAAGTTCCTCGAGCGTCAGGAGGTCGGCCTTGGGCAGAAAGCTCATGTGTTCCGCCATGCAATAGGTGCAGCGGAAATCGCAGCGGTCGGTCACCGAGACGCGCAGGTAGGAGATGGCCCGGGCGAAGGGGTCGATCAGCGGGGCATCTGGGGTCAGCGTCTGGGCCATGTCAGGAAGGTAGGCACGGGCAGGGACTTGCACAAGCGCGAAAGCGGCAGTTGCGGGGGCGGCGGCGTCAGACTATCGTCGGGGGCATGATGATGCGTGTTTGCCGTCCTGTCCTTGTAACGATGCTGGCGCTGTCGGTTTCCGGCTGTGCCATGCTGAACGGCCGGTCGGCTGCGACCGCGCCCGCGGCCGAGCCCGGCCTGGCGACGGAATTCGCCGCACCGGTCGAGACCACCTCGCTGGAGAGCATGGGGGCGGGGCAGTCGGTGGCTGCGCTGGACCAGACCTCGGACGCCGAGAAGAAGGCGGCGCTGGCGGCGCCGGCGGCGGGGGGCGTGCTGGGCCGGCAGGTGGTGGCGCTGGGATCGCCGGCCGATCCGGGGCTGTGGGTGCAGACCTCGCTGGTGACGGCGGTCACCAAGGGCAGCGTGACGGCGCCGGGCGGCCAGACGCTGGCGGTGGAGTTGCGGCCGGGAACCGGGGCGGCGCTGATGTCGCTGGCGGCCTATCAGGCGCTGGGGATCGGGCTGACCGAATTGCCCGAGATGGCGATTTCGGGCGGCTGAGTCGGCGCCTGTCTGGGGCGGCGAGGGCCGGGGGTTTCACCCCCGCGGGCGAATGCAGGCATTCGCCCTTCCCCCGAGAGTATTTTTGCCAAGATGAAATGGCGGGGTTCGGCTCAGGGAGCGGTTGGGGCGAGGTATCTGGCCGCTTCCTTGCGGGCGAAGAGTTTCATCCGTGCGCCGTGCTGGTCTAGGAAGGTGCGGACCAGGGTGGCATCGTGTTTCGACAGGTCGCGCAGCCACCAGGCGACGGCCTTGTGGATGAACCAGTCGGGGTCGCAGAGGTATCCGGCGGCCCAGTCGAGGACGCGGGCGCGGATCGCCTGATCGGCGGGCTTGAGGTTGTTCATCCGCGCCCAGGGCAGGGTGATGACCAGGGCGGCGCGGCGGCTCCACATATGGCCCGAGCGGGTCCAGGTCTCGACCGTGGCGATGCGGGAAGGGTCGGCCAGCAGCCGGCGGTTGCCGGCGTCGCAGGCGTGGTCGGCCAGCGCCCAGCCGTCGAACTGCGGCACCCAGGAAGCGATCAGCGCCCAGGCCGGGCCGTCGTCGGGGCGGAGCCGGGCCTGGGTCAGGAGCTTGGCGGCGGCGATCCGCGCCTCGTGGATGTCGGTCTGCCACAGGCTGTCGGCCAGGGCGACGCGCTCATCCGTGCTGCGGGTGGCGCGCCACTCGCCGGCGAGGTCGGTCAGCACCGGCACGGCGATGCCGAGATAGCGGCGCGGCGCCTTGTGATAGGCGGCCATCCCGGCGGCCTTGCCGGGGTCTTGCAGGGCCAGCAGTTGATCGAGCGGGGTCACGGGCGGGCGGTATCCGGGTCTGGGCGCTTGCGGGGGAAGGGCGGCGCTATTCCACCGTGACCGATTTGGCCAGGTTGCGCGGCTGGTCGACATCGGTGCCCTTGGCGATGGCGGTGTGATAGGCCAGGAGCTGCGCCGGAACCGCATAGAGGATCGGCGCCCAGAGCGGGTCGACGGCGGGCAGGGTCAGGGTCTTCCAGCTGCCCTGGCCGGCCTCGGCCACGCCCGCCTTGTCAGAGAGCAGCAGCACCTTGCCGTGGCGGGCCATCACCTCTTGCATGTTCGACACGGTCTTGTCGAAGAGCCCGTCCTTTGGCGCCAGCACGATCACCGGCACGGTGGCGTCGATCAGGGCGATTGGGCCGTGCTTCAGCTCGCCCGAGGCATAGCCTTCGGCGTGGATATAGCTGATTTCCTTGAGTTTCAGGGCGCCTTCCAGCGCCAGCGGGAACATCGGGCCGCGGCCCAGGAACAGGATGTCCTGCGCCCGGCCCAGGTCTTCGGACAGTTTCGAGATCGGCTCGGACAGGCCAAGGGCCACGTTCATCAGGCCGGGCAGGGCGCGCAGCGCCTCGATCCGCTGGGCCAGGGCGGCGGGGTCGAGCCGGCCGCGGTCCTGTGCCGCCTTGAGCGCCATCAGCGCCAACACGGTCAACTGGCAGGTGAAGGCCTTGGTCGAGGCGACGCCGACCTCGACGCCGGCCAGGATCGGCAGGGCCAGGTCGGATTCGCGGGCGATGGAGGAGGTGGGCACATTGACCACCGACACCACGCGGGCGACCCTGTCGCGGACGTGGCGCAGCGCGGCCAGCGTGTCGGCGGTTTCGCCCGACTGGCTGACGAAGACGGCCATCGAGGCCGGCGACAGCACCGGGTCGCGGTAGCGGAATTCCGAGGCGATGTCGATGTCGGCGGGCAGGCCGGCGATCTGCTCGAACCAGTATTTCGCCACATGGCAGGCGTAGGAGGCGGTGCCGCAGGCGACGAGGGTCACCCGGTCGGTGGTGGTGAAATCCAGCGTCTCGGGCAGTTGCAGGGCGGCAGCCTCGCCGCCGCTGGTATAGCGTTTCAGCGCATCGGCGATGACCACCGGCTGTTCGGCGATTTCCTTGGCCATGAAGTGCTTGTAGCCGGCCTTCTCGATCCGGGTGGCGTCGACCTGGATGCGGGTCTCGGCCCGGTTGGCGCGGCGGCCGGCGGCGTCGAAGATCTCGGCGCCCTTGCGGGTGATCACCGCCCAGTCGCCTTCCTCGAGATAGGTGATGCGGTCGGTCATCGGGGCCAGCGCGATGGCGTCGGAGCCGACGAACATCTCGCCCGAGCCGTGGCCGATGGCCAGCGGGCTGCCCTTGCGGGCGGCGATCAGCAGGTCGTCCTCGCCGTCGAACAGGAAGCAGAGCGCGAAGGCGCCTTCGAGCCGCGAGAGCGTGTCGCGCGCCGCCTCGACCGGGGAAAGCCCGTGGTCGATGGCGCGGCGCACCAGCAGGGCCACGGTTTCGGTGTCGGTCTGGCTTTCCTGTTCATAGCCGGTGGCGGCCAGATCCTCGCGCAGGGCGCGGAAGTTCTCGATGATGCCGTTGTGGACCACGGCGACGCCGCCGGCGCGGTGGGGGTGGGCGTTGGCCACGGTGGCGGCGCCATGGGTGGCCCAGCGGGTGTGGCCGATGCCGGATTTTCCGGCCAGGGGTTCATGCACCAAAAGGTCCGAGAGGTTGACCAGCTTGCCCACGGCGCGGCGGCGGTCCAGCCGGCCGCGGTTCACCGTGGCGATGCCGGCGCTGTCATAGCCGCGGTATTCCAGCCGCTTCAGCGCCTCGACCAGAAGGGGGGCAACTTCGTGATTGCCCAGAACGCCGACGATTCCGCACATGGGTTATCCCTTTGCCTTGGCGGCCTTTATGGCCCTTAGCCTGTCGATCAGCCGGGTGGCCAGTCCGGGCCGGTTCACCTGCCGGGCGCGGCCCAGCGCCATGGCCTCGGCCGGGACATCCTCGGTGATGACGCTGCCCGAGCCGGTCATGGCATCGTCGCCCACCGTGACCGGCGCGACCAGCATGGTGTCAGAGCCGATGAAGACGCGCTTGCCGATGGTGGTGCGGTGCTTCATCACGCCGTCATAGTTGCAGGTGACGGTGCCGGCGCCGATGTTGGTATGCTCGCCCAGGTCGGCATCGCCGATATAGCTGAGGTGGCCGACCTTTACGCCCTCGTCCAGGATGGCGTTCTTGATTTCCACGAAGTTGCCGACGTGGACATGTTCGGCCAGTTCGGCGCCGGGGCGCAGGCGGGCAAAGGGGCCGACATCGGCGCCGCGGCTGACATGGGCGCCTTCAAGGTGACAGAAGCCCTTGATCTCGGCGCCGGATTCGATGGTGACGCCGGGGCCGAAGATGACGTTCGGGCCGATGATGGCGTCGCGGCCGATGAAGGTGTCGAGCGCGAAGAACACGGTTTCCGGCGCGGTCAGGGTGACGCCGTTCTCCAGTGCCTCGGCGCGGGCGCGGGCCTGGAACAGCGCCTCGGCCTCGGCCAGCTGGGCGCGGGTGTTCACGCCCAGGGTCTCGGCCTCGTCGCAGATGACGACGCCGGCGGTCTGGCCGGAGGCGCGGACCAGCTCCACGATGTCGGTGAGGTAGTATTCGCCGGCGGCGTTCCGGTTGCCGACGCGGGCGACCAGGTCGAAAAGCGTGGCGGCGCTGGCGCAGATCACGCCGGAATTGCACAGGGTCACGGCGCGCTCGGCCTCGGTCGCGTCTTTCCATTCGCGGATCGCCAAGAGGTCGTCGCCCTGCGTCAGCAGCCGGCCGTAGCGGCCGGGATCGGCGGCATGGAAGCCCAGCACCACCACGGCATGGCGGGCGCGGGCCTCAAGCATCTGGGACAGCGTCTCGGCGCGGATGAAGGGGGTGTCGCCGTAAAGCACGATCGCCTCGCCCTCCGCCCCGGCCAGGTGCGGCGCGGCCTGGGCGACGGCATGGGCGGTGCCCAGCTGTTCGGCCTGTTGCACCACCAGGGCGGTGTCGTCAAAGGCCAGTGCGGCCTTGCCGACCTGGTCGGCGCCATGGCCGACGATAACGACGGTGCGTTCCGGTTCCAGCGCGCGGCCGGCGGCCATGGCATGGTGCAAAAGCGGCGCGGCGGCCAGCTTGTGCAGCACCTTGGGCAGGTCGGAATTCATCCGCGTGCCCTGGCCGGCGGCCAGGATGATCAACGAGACCCGCATTCTGCCCCTTTCTTTTCCTTTTCCGGCGTTTTACGCGGGCTTGAGGCGAAGGCCAAGGGGCCGCGGTTTCACGGAGGGTTGCGGGATGTTGCAGGCGGGCAGTTGCGTGGTTTTTGATCTGGACGGCACGCTTGCCGATACGTCCGATGACCTGCTGGCGGCGGCGAATGCCTGTTTTCGCGCCATGGGCGAGGGCGATCTGTTGACGCGCGACGACGCGCTGACGGCGTTTCACGGCGGGCGGGCGATGCTGCGGCTGGGCCTGTCGCGGCTGGGCCGGACGGACGAGGCCGAGGTGGACCGCTGGTACAAGCCGCTGCTGGAGGCCTATGGCGCGGCGATCTGCGTGCATACGCGGCTATATCCCGGCGCGCTGGCGGCGGTCGAGGAACTGCGGCGGCGGGGCGCCCGCGTCGCCATCTGCACCAACAAGCCCGAGGGGCTGGCCGAGACGCTGATGCGGCACCTGGGCGCGCGCGATCTGTTCGGGGCGCTGGTGGGGGCCGACACGCTGCCGGTGCGCAAGCCCGACCCCGCGCCCTATCGGCTGGCGGTGGAGCGGGCGGGCGGCACTGGCCCTTCGATGCTCTTGGGCGATACCGAGACCGACCGCAAGACCGGGCTGGCGGCGGGGGTGCCGGTGGCGCTGGTGACATTCGGCCCCGAGGGGCGGGGGGTGGAACGGTTGCAGCCGGAGGCGCTGCTGGACCATTTCGACGCGCTGCCGGATCTGGTGGCGCGCCTGCTGGGCTGAGCGCGCGGCGGCAAGGGCCGAAGGGCCGCCCCGAAAAAGGGCGGCCCGGACCGGCGCAGGGCGTGTGAGGGGAAGAACAGGACCTGCGGCGCCGGCCCGGGCCGATCCGGCGGACCGGATGGCGGATGGGGTCAGAGGAAATTCTTCTGACACCATTTGGCGGTGTCGTTGTATTGCGTCATCAGCGAGGACATCGTGGTGCGGCGCATCAGCTTGTCGAAGCGCTGCTTCATCGCCTGCACCTTCTGGTCCTGCGTGCCGGGAACATAGGCCAGCATCTGCACCGCCGCGCCCTGCGCCCAGTCGCGTTCGTTCCGGGTGATGTAGCCGGCGCGGTACAGCTCGTCCGAGACCATGAACAGCATGGCCGAGCATTGCAGCGCCTGGGCGGCGCGCCCCTGGATCACCAGATCCGCGCGGGCGTCAGAGCCGAAGGAGAGGCTGAGGGCAAGGGCGGCGGCGGCAAGCGGGATCAGGCGCATCTGGGTCTTCCTTGGTCTGGTATCTGGGGTCTTGGTTCGGGGGTCGTGGTTCGGGGGGCGTGGTTCGGGAGCGAGGGTCTGCGGTGGGGGCGGGGAGGTCAAGTCCGGGTTGCCCCATCTTGCCCCGTCTTGCCCCATCTTGCCCGGTCGGATGCGGTCAGCCGCGGTCGGGGGCGGGTATCACGGCCATGGCCGAGCGGGTGGGTGTGTCCTGGGGCTGCGGCGTATTCACCGGCAGGCCGAAGCCCAGCGCAAGTGCCAGGGCCAGCGGAATGAGGATCAGCGATTTCATGTCGTCTCCGGCCTCTTTGGCGGTTTCTGGGGCGGGCGCTGGCGGCCCGTCGGCATGGGGGGAATGTGCCGCAGATGCCGGGCGGCTGGCCAGTGACAAAGGCTGTCATGGACTGCACGCCACCGGCCAAGGCTGCGTTTGACAGGGCAAGGGCGCGGGCATAGGGTCCGCGCCATGACGACAATGGATTCCACTTGCCCGGCGCCCGCGCCCGCGGGGGCGCCGCTGCCCGCCTCGCGCCATGCGGTGACCTTTGTGCTGGTCACCGTGCTGCTGGACATGATCGGCTTTGGCCTGATCATTCCGGTCACCCCGGCGCTGATCCGCGAGGTGGGGGGCGTCGGGATCGACCGGGCGGCCTTTATCGGCGCGCTGATGTTTGCGGCCTTCAGCCTGGCGCAGTTCCTGTTCTCGCCCATGGCGGGCAACCTGTCGGACCGGTTCGGCCGGCGGCCGCTGTTGCTGCTGGCGATCTTTGGCCTGGGGGCGGATTTCCTGTTCTCGGCCCTGGCGCCGACACTGTTCTGGCTCTTCGTCGGCCGGGTGCTGGCGGGGATCTGCGGGTCAAGCTGGATCATCGCCAATGCCTTCATCGCCGATGTCACCCCGCCCGAGGGCCGGGCGCGGGCCTTTGGCCTGATGGGGGCGGCCTTTGGCGTGGGCTTTGTCGTCGGCCCGGCGATCGGGGGCATGCTGGGCGAATTCGGGCCGCGGGTGCCGTTCTTTGCCGCCGCGGCGATCTCGATGGCGAATTTCGTCTATGGCTGGATCGTCCTGCCCGAGAGCCTGCCGCCCGCCAGCCGGCGCCCGTTCGACTGGCGCCGGGCCAATCCCTTTGGCGCGTTCCGGGTGTTCCGCACCTATCCGGGCGTGTTGCCGCTGTGCCTGGTGCTGGCGATGTTCTTCTTTTCCTCGTCGGTCTATCCGGCGATCTGGCCGTTCTGGGGCATCGCGCGGTTCGGCTGGTCCGAGGGCATGGTGGGGCTGACGCTGGCGGTGTTCGGCCTGGTGATGGCGGGGTTCCAGGGCGGGCTGACTGGCCCCTTTGTCAAGCGGTTCGGCGAGCATCGCACCGCGCTGATCGGGCTGGCCTGCGCCACCATCGCGGCGGCCGGCTATGGCGTGGCGCCGGGGCTGGCGGTGGTGGTCGTGCTGATGCTGGTGCATGGGCCGGAAGGGTTCGTCCACCCGATGCTGACGGCGATGATGTCCAAGGTGGTGCCCGAGAACGCGCAGGGTGAATTGCAGGGCGGGCTGTCGGCGATCATGAACCTGGCGATGCTGGCCGGCACGGTGACATTCGGCCTGATCTTCGAGCATTTCATGGCGCCGGGGCGCGCGTGGCAATCGCCCTCGGTCGCCTTCTGGGTGGCCGCGGCCTGTCTGGGCCTGACCCTGGTGCTGTTTGCAGCCCTTACCCGACGCGAGGATCATTGATGGACCGGACCAGCGCCCCCGAGCGGTTCACCGGCAGCTTTACCCAGCAGGAGCCGATCCCCGAGGCGGGTATCACCGCCGCGCTGGAGGTGATGCGGCATGGCCGCCTGCACCGCTACAACACCGTGCCGGGCGAGATGGCCGAGGCGGCGGCGCTGGAGGCCGAGTTCGCGGCCTTTACCGGGGCGCGCTATTGCCTGGCGGTGGCCTCGGGCGGCTATGCGATGGGCTGCGCCTTGCGCGCCTGCGGGCTGCGTCAGGGTGAGCCGGTGCTGACCAACGCCTTTACCCTGGCGCCGGTGCCGGGGGCGATCGCGGCGGCGGGCGGGCGCCCGGTCTTTGTCGAGATCACCGCCGATCTGGTGATCGACCTGGCCGACCTGGAGCGGCAGGCGGCGGCCAGCGGCGCGCGGCTCTTGCTGCTCAGCCACATGCGCGGCCATGTCTGCGACATGGATGCGCTGATGGCGCTGTGCGGGCGGCTGGGGCTGCGGGTGATCGAGGATTGCGCCCATACCATGGGGGCGGAATGGCGCGGGATCGCCTCGGGGCGGCATGGCGCGGTGGCCTGCTATTCGACGCAGACCTACAAGCACATGAATTCCGGCGAGGGCGGGCTGATCATCACCGACGATGCCGAGTTGGCGGCGCGGATGGTGCTGCTGTCGGGGTCCTACATGCTTTATGGCGCGCATCCGGCCGCGCCGGGGCCAGAGGTGTTCGAGGGGCTGCGGCTCGAGGTGCCGAATGTCTCGGGGCGGATGGACAACCTGCGCGCGGCGGTGCTGCGGCCTCAGGTGGCGCTGCTGCCGGAACGCCGGGCGCGGTGGGCCACGCTGTATCGGCGGCTGGAGGCGGGGCTGGCGGGCATTCCGGGGCTGCGGCTGATCGCGCGGGCCGACGAAGAGGCCTATGTCGGCTCCAGTTTCCAGTTCCGCCTGCCCGACTGGGATGAGCTGCGGATCACCGCCTTTCTGGCCGCCTGCGTGGCGCGCGGGGTCGAGCTGAAATGGTTCGGCGCCGGCGATCCGGTGGCCTTTACCAGCCGCTATGTGCATTGGCGCTATGCCGGGGCGCAGTCCTGCCCGGCGACCGACCGGATCCTGGCGGGCCTGGTCGACATGCGGCTGCCGCTGACCTTTTCCGAGGCGGATGTGGCGCAGATCGGCCGCATCCTGCGCGACGAGGCGCTGCGGATCGGCCAGGCCGAAACGGTCGAGCGCGCCGAAGCGCCGCAGGTGCAGTAGCCGGCGGTGCGGGGACGCCTGCCTGATCTGGATGCCAACCTGCTGGCCTATGTGGCGCTGACGCTCTTGATGCTGGTGGCGGTGGCCGACTGGCTGGCGCCGGTGCCGCCGGCGGGGGCGGGCTGCGGCCCGGGCTATGTCTATGACGGCGACACGGTCGAGATGATCTGCCCTGACGCGACGGGAACGGCGCGGCTGATCGGGCTGGATACGCCGGAACTGAAGGGGCGCTGCCCCGAGGAGATCCGGGCGGCCGAGGCGGCGCGGCGCCATCTGGCCGCGCTGGTCAAGGCGGCGGGCGAGCGGCGGATCGAGATCGCGGGGCGCGACAAATACGGCCGGGCGCTGATCCGGCTGTGGCTGGACGGGCGCGATGCGGCGGCGCTGATGCTGGCGGCGGGGCATGGTCGCCCCTACCACGGCGAGCGGCGGGCCGGCTGGTGCGGCTAGGCGCCGCGCAGGCGTCAGATCAGCCCGACCCAGGCGCGGGCGAGTTGCAGCCCATGCGCATCGGCGGCCGGCCCGGCGGCGCTGGCCTCCTGGCCATGGCGCGACAGCCAGCCGGGCGAGGCCTTTTCGATCACCTGGGGGAATTCGCGCGCCCAGTCTGCGACCACGGCGCGGCTGGCCTCGAAATGGAACTGGGTGCCATAGGTGGCGCGGCCGATGCGAAACGCCTGCTGCGCCGCCCGGTCGGAACCGGCCAGCCGGGTGGCCCCGGCGGGCAGGGTAAAGGTGTCGCTGTGCCATTGGTAGATCGGAAAGGCCTCTGGCAACCGGCCCATCAGCGGATCGGCGCGGCCCTCGTCGGTCAGCCGCACCTGGCACCAGCCGAATTCCGGCGCGGCGCCCAGCAGGTTGTCGGCCCCGAAGGCCCGCGCCAGCACCTGCGCGCCCAGGCAGATGCCCAGAACCGGCCGGTCCAGCGCGGTATATTCGGCCATCAGATCCGCCAGATGCGGCAAATAGGGGTGCGTGCCGTCATCGCGGGCCGATTGCTCGCCGCCAAAGACCACCAGCGCATCCGCCTCGGGGCGCGCGGGCAGGGGCTGGCCGGCCCAGGGCTTCCACAGGTCGATCCGCGCCGCCGCCTCGTGCAGGGCCACGCCGACCTGGCCATGGTGGGTGACCCGGGTGTTTTCCACGATCGCCACGCGCATCGCCGTTCCTTTCCTGCTGACGCGGGCACAATCTGCATGGGGCTGTCCGGCTTTCAAGCCCAAGATGCGGGAATCCCGCTTGCCAATTCCTGCCCCGCATGAAATGGGGAACCGCCAAACGAACATCCCCAAGGAGACCCCGATGGAGATTCGCGAGGCACTGACCTTCGATGACGTCCTGCTGGTTCCGGCCGCCTCTTCGGTGCTGCCGTCCGATGCGGACACCTCGACCCATGTCACCCGCTCGATCCGGATGAACATCCCGCTTCTGTCCAGCGCGATGGATACGGTGACCGAGGGCCGCATGGCCATTGCCATGGCGCAGGCCGGCGGCATCGGGGTGATCCACCGCAACCTGGATCTGGAGGCGCAGGCCACCGAGGTGCGGCGCGTCAAGCGGTTCGAGATCCGGCGTGGTCTACAAGCCGATCACCCTGACCCCCGACCAGACCCTGGCCGATGCCAAGGTGCTGATGGAACGCTACAACGTCACCGGCTTTCCGGTGGTGGACGGGCAGGGCCGCGTCGTCGGCATCGTCACCAACCGCGACATGCGCTTTGCCAGCGACGACCGCACGCCGGTCTCGGTGATGATGACGGCCGACAACTTGGCGCTGCTGAAGGAACCGGTCGACCGCGACCAGGCGATCAGCCTGATGAAGGCGCGGCGGATCGAGAAACTGCTGGTCACCGACGGCAAGGGCGTGCTGACGGGCCTTCTGACGCTGAAGGATACCGAAAAGGCGGTGCTGAACCCGCATGCCTGCAAGGACGAGATGGGCCGGCTGCGCGTTGCCGCCGCCTCGACCGTGGGCGATGCGGGGTTCGAGCGCAGCCGGGCGCTGATCGACGCGGGCGTGGACATGGTGGTGATCGACACCGCGCATGGCCATTCCGAAGGCGTGGCCCGCGCGGTCGAGCGGATCAAGAAGCTGTCGAACACCGTGCAGGTGGTGGCCGGCAACGTGGCGACGGCCGAGGCGACGCGGGCGCTGATCGGCGCCGGTGCCGATGCGGTCAAGGTGGGGATCGGGCCGGGCTCGATCTGCACCACCCGGATCGTGGCGGGCGTCGGCGTGCCGCAGCTGACCGCGATCATGGATGCGGCGGGGGCGGCCGGCGAAACCCCGGTCATCGCCGATGGCGGCATCAAGTATTCCGGCGATTTCGCCAAGGCCATCGCCGCGGGGGCAAGCTGCGCCATGGTGGGCAGCGCCATCGCCGGCACCGATGAAAGCCCCGGCGAGGTGATCCTGTGGCAGGGCCGCAGCTTCAAGGCCTATCGCGGCATGGGGTCCTTGGGCGCGATGGCCCGCGGCTCGGCCGACCGCTATTTCCAGAAGGACGCGGCCTCCGACAAGCTGGTTCCCGAGGGGATCGAGGGGCAGGTGCCCTACAAGGGCTCGGCCGCGGCGGTGATTCACCAGATGGTGGGCGGCCTGCGGGCGGCGATGGGCTATACCGGCTGCGCCACCGTGGCCGAGATGCGCCGCAACTGCAATTTCGTCAAGATCACCGGCGCCGGGCTGAAGGAAAGCCATGTGCATGACGTGCAGATCACCCGCGAAAGCCCGAACTACCGGGTGATGTGATGGCGGGCGGTTCCGTGGGGGGGCGGCGATGACACCCGCCGCCCGCGCCGCCGCGGCGATCGGCGTGCTGGACCGGGTTCTGGCCGGCGAAGCGGCGGAAAAGGTGCTGACGCAGTGGGGGCGGGGTGCGCGCTATGCCGGCTCGGGCGACCGCGCGGCGGTGCGCGACATCGTCTATGATTGCCTGCGCTGCCGGCGGTCTTTCGCGGCCCTGGGCGGCGGTCCGGGCGGGCGCGGGCTGGTTCTGGGCGCGGCGCGGGCCGCGGGGCTGCAGGCGCTGTGGTTCGACGGCTCGGCGCATGGGCCGGCCCCGGCCGATGACCCGCCCGGCCACAGCCCCGAGGGGCTGGAGGCGCTGGATTGCCCCGACTGGCTGGCCCCGGCGTTGCAGGCCGCCCTGGGCACGGATTTCGCGCCGGTGATGCAGGCCCTGCGCCAGCGCGCGCCGGTGTTCCTGCGCGTCAATGCCGCCCGCTGCACCGTTGCCCAGGTGCTTGCGGCGCTGGCGGACGAAGGCATCGGCGCAAGGCCGCATCCCTTGTCGAAGAACGCTCTGGAAGTTACGGAAAACGCCCGTAAAATCCAGAATTCATCCGCCTATGCCCAAGGCTGGGTCGAGCTGCAGGACGCCGCCTCGCAGGCGGTGGCCGATGCGGTGCCGCTGCGGGACGGGCAGCGCGTGCTTGACCTCTGCGCCGGCGGCGGCGGCAAGACGCTGGCCCTTGCCGCCCGCGCGCGGGTGCGGCTTTACGCCCATGACGCAAATCCGCGGCGGATGGCCGACCTGCCGGCGCGGGCTGCGCGGGCGGGCGCAAAGGTGACGATTGCGGATAATCCCGAAAAGACAGCGCCTTATGACGTGATCCTGACAGACGTTCCCTGTTCCGGATCGGGCAGCTGGCGCCGCGACCCCGAAGGCAAATGGGCCTTGTCCGCCGAGCGGCTGGCCGATCTCTGCGCGGTGCAGGCCCGCATCCTGGACCGCGCCGCCGCACTGGCTGCGCCGGGGGCCGTGCTGGCCTATGCGACCTGTTCGATGCTGCGCGCCGAGAATGAGGATCAGGTCGCCGCCTTCCTGAGCCGCCACCCCGACTGGCACCTGGAGGACAGCCGCCGGCTGACGCCGTTGCAGGGCGGTGACGGGTTCGGTGTCGCTCTGCTTAAGCGGATCTGAACATCTGGCGAACAACTTGCGGCTGTTTTCGCTCCGGGGTTAAGTCCTGGTTAAGGAAATGCACGTCCTATGGGCCGGCGGATTGCGATTCCTTGACGGAGAAACAGGTGCTGCGACCGGAAACCGAACTCAGGGCAGTCATGTCCGCGTCCCGCGACCTGTCGGGGCGCATCGCCTGGGTGCTTGTGGCGGCGGCGGTGTCGCTGGCGCTGGCCTGGCTGGCCGAGGCTGCGCCCATCCGCATCACGCTGGCGCTGGTCGGGCTGGCGCTGGTGACGCTGGCGCTGGCGGTGCGGGGGCTGGCGCATCTGGATCGCCGGCGCGAGACCCGGCTGGCGGCGCAACTCATGGCGCTGGTGGGCGAGGATGCGGCGCCGTGCTTTTCCACCGATGAGCTGGGGCAGATCCAGTTCCGCAATGCCTCGGCCATGGCGCGCTTTGGCGACAAGGCGGCCGAAACCCTGGTGGGTGTGCTGCACGAACAATTCGCCTCGCCGTCCGCGGTGCTGTTCCGCCTGCAGTCGCGCGCCGCCAACACCGGCTCGGCGCGCGAGGATGTGGTGACCCGCCGCGGCCATCTGCGGCTGGCCGTGCATCGCGTCGCCCCCGACCGCTATCTCTGGCGGATCGAGGAATTCCAGGACCGGTCGCCCACCGGCCGCGGGGCCGAGGCGCTGAGCCTGCCGATGGTGGTGGCCAATCGCGGCGGGGTGGTGCTGTTCTCGAACGAGGCGATGCGCCGCCTCTTGGGCGAAAGGCCAAAGCGGCTGGACCGCATCTTCCTGCAACCCAGGTTCGCCAGCGGCGAGGAGGTGCAGGTTTCCGCCGCCACCGGCCCGGTCCGCGCCGTCGTGGCCGAAGTGGAAGGCGTGGGCGACCGGCGCGAGATCTTTCTTCTGCCGGCCGCCGAGCGCAGCGACGATGACAGCCTCTCGGCCGATTTCGAGAACGTGCCGGTGGCCTTGATGAAGTTCACCGCCGATGGCGCGTTGCGCACGCTGAACCGGGCGGCGCGCGACCTCTTGGGCGACATGCCGGTAACGGGGCTGTCGTTCCACGACCTGTTCGAGGATCTGGGGCGCCCGGTGGCCGACTGGTTGTCGGATGTGGTGACCGAACGCCTGCCGGCGGGGTCGGAGGTGCTGCGCCTGCGCCGGGCCAGCGACGAGAGCTTTGTTCAGGTGCAACTGCGCCGCATCGTCGAGCATGGGCGCAGCGGCGCCTTGGCGGTCCTGTCGGACGCGACCGCGCTGAAAAAGCTGGAGGCGCAGTTCACCCAAAGCCAGAAGATGCAGGCCATCGGCCAGTTGGCGGGCGGAATAGCCCATGATTTCAATAACCTGCTGACCGCGATTTCCGGCCATTGCGACCTGCTTTTGCTGCACCACGACCGCGATGACGGCGATTATGCCGACCTGGAACAGATCCGCCAGAACGCCAATCGTGCCGCGGGCCTGGTCAACCAGTTGCTGGCCTTCTCGCGCAAGCAGACGCTGAAACCGGCGCGTCTGGACCTGCAAGAGGTTTTGTCGGACCTGACCCATCTGCTGAACCGCCTGGTGGGGGAACGGGTGACATTGCGGCTGGCGCATGATCCGCTTCTGGGGCCGATCCGCGCCGACAAGCGGCAACTGGAACAGGTGCTGATGAACCTGGTGGTCAATGCCCGCGACGCGATGCCCGAAGGCGGCGCCATCCGCATCGAGACCGAGGCGCTGACGCTGGACGAGGCCTGCATCCGCGACAAGGCGACGGTGCCGGCCGGGGAATATTCGGTGATCCGCGTCATCGACACCGGCACCGGCATCGCGCCCGACAAGTTGCCAAAGATCTTCGAGCCCTTCTTCACCACCAAGCGGGTGGGCGAGGGCACGGGCCTGGGCCTGTCGACGGTCTATGGCATCGTCAAGCAATCCGGCGGCTATATCTTTGTCAGCAGCGAACCGGGCCGCGGCACCGTGTTCGAGCTGTATTTCCCGGTCCACGAACAGACCGAGGCCGAGCTGACGCCCGCCCCCGCAGAGGAGGCGCAGAAAAAGCTGATGATGCGCAATGGCGAGGGCGTGGTGCTGCTGGTCGAGGACGAGGCGCCGGTGCGGGCCTTTGCCAGCCGGGCGCTGCGGATGCGCGGCTATACGGTGCTGGAGGCCGAGAATGCCGAAGAGGCGCTGAAGACGCTCGAGGATCCGGGGCTGGAGGTCGATGTCTTTGTCACCGACGTGGTGATGCCGGGGCTGGACGGCCCGTCCTGGGTGAAACAGGCGCTGGAACACCGGCCCAACGTCAAGGTGGTCTTCGTCTCGGGCTATGCCGAAGACATCCTCTCGGCCGATCAGGCGCGGATTCCGAACTCGGTCTTCCTGCCCAAGCCCTTTACCCTGAACGACCTGACAACGACCGTGCAGGGGCAATTGCACTGACCGCCCGGGCGGCGGTCCCGGCCGGGGCGATGGCCGGACGGACGCCCGCCGGACGGACCCGGCCGCAAGAGGGGCCGGCGATTACGCTTCGGGATGCGACAGCGTCTGGTACAGCGCGAAATCGGCGGCGGCAAAGTCGTGCAGCAGGCCCTCGGTCGCCGGGGTCAGCGCGGTTTCGCCGGGGGGCGAGACATTCAGCCGCGGCAGGATGATCTCGCAATCCAGCCGGTCTTCGAGGAAATGCACGAAGGTGTCGATTTCCTCATAGCGGAACAGCCGGTCCACCCCCTGGCCCTGACGCGGCCGCAGGAACCGTTCCTGGCTGCCGACATCGGCGAATTCCGGGCGGCTGTCGGAACACCAGGCGCGAACGAAGTCGTCGAAACTCATCCCGCGGGTGGATTTCGCGGCCGGCGTTTCCTCGCGCTGGCGAAAGCGATACCACGACGACAGCCAGTCGCGCGGCTCTCGCATCAGCGCCACCAGCGTCCAGTCGGCCTTGGAGGCGGCCTCGAGATAGGGGCCGACAAAGCGGCGATAGCGATGCACGGTGGTATGCTTCAGGACCGGCGGCCGCTGGACCGAAACCGCCGCCAGCGATTCGAGCGCGGCGGCAATGGCCGTCGACCCGGTTTTCGGCGTGGCCAGAAAGGCCAGCCGCGCATCCCAGAATACCAGCATTCCTGCCCCTTTTTCCTTGTCCCGCCGCTTTTCCGGCGGTTTTCACCATGGGCGTAAACTATCTCTTAAGGAAAACGCGCAAAAGCTGATTTTAGGAGAAATTGGTTGATATGTTCTCTTTTTGGTCCCATAAGGACGGGAACACTTGGCGAACATTGGCGCAGATTGCCGCTGAACCGCGGCTGTGGAATAAGGGGATCGGACATGTCGGTGGCAAGCATCGTCGAGTTGGGCGGAAAGCGGGAAATGGACAAGGCGAAGGCACTGGAAAGCGCGCTGCAGCAGATCGAGCGGCAAGTCGGCAAGGGGTCGATCATGAAGCTGGGCGCGGACAGCCCGGCGATGGACATCGAGGCGACCTCGACCGGATCGCTGGGGCTGGATATCGCGCTGGGGATCGGCGGGTTGCCTAAGGGGCGGATCGTCGAGATCTACGGCCCCGAAAGCTCGGGCAAGACCACGCTGACGCTGCATGTGGTGGCCGAGGAACAGAAGAAGGGTGGCGTCTGCGCCTTTGTCGACGCCGAACATGCGCTGGACCCGCAATATGCCAAGAAGCTGGGCGTCAATCTGGATGAACTGCTGATCAGCCAGCCCGATACCGGCGAACAGGCGCTGGAGATCGTCGATACGCTGGTGCGCTCGGGCGCGGTCAGCCTGATCGTCGTCGACTCGGTCGCGGCCCTGACGCCCAAGGCGGAACTGGAAGGCGACATGGGCGATGCCACCGTCGGTGCCCAGGCCCGGCTGATGAGCCAGGCGATGCGCAAGCTGACCGCCTCGATCGGGCGCAGCAACTGCATGGTGATCTTCATCAACCAGATCCGCATGAAGATCGGCGTGATGTTCGGCAGCCCGGAAACCACCACCGGCGGCAATGCGCTGAAATTCTACGCCTCGGTGCGCCTGGACATCCGCCGCATCGGTGCGATCAAGGACCGCGAGGAGGTGGTGGGCAACACAACGCGGGTCAAGGTGGTCAAGAACAAGGTGGCGCCGCCGTTCAAGCAGGTGGAATTCGACATCATGTATGGCGAGGGCATCTCGAAGACGGGCGAGTTGGTGGATATCGGCGTCAAGGCCGGCGTGGTCGAGAAATCCGGCGCCTGGTATTCCTATGGCGACGAACGCATCGGCCAGGGGCGCGAGAATGCCAAGGCCTTTCTCAAGGCCAATCCGGCCGTGGCAATGGCGATCGAGGACAATATCCGCGCCGCCAACGGGCTGGACTTTCACATGGAAGGCGGCGCCAGCGACGACGTGCTGGACGAATAGCGCCCGGCAGGCCCCCCGGCTGTCACGATGTGCGACGCCCGTTCCCCCCCCAGGGGCGCGGGCGTCTGCCTTTGCAGGCCACGCGCGATGCCAAAGGGGCAGGGTGGCCTGTCGGCGCGGAAAGCCTGTGGAAAGGCCGCGGAAAGACCCCGGAAAGACCATTGTCAGCGCGCCATGCGCCGGCCTAGTCTCGGCCATTGCAGCAAAGGGCCGGATTTGAAACATGGATTTGCGCAGCAGCGTCAGGCAGGCCCGCCGGATTTTCCGGCAGGGGATCGGATTTCCGCTGCAGGCGGCGTGGTTTCGCCTGCGGGCCCTTACCCCTGCCGCGCCCGGCATGGTCGGGGCCTGGCCCGACTATCAGACCGCGCTGAGCCATGTGCCCAAGGGGCGGCCCGGCGGCTATGACAATGCCGATGTGGCGCCGGTCAGCTTTGAGCGCATGTGCCAGGTGCAGAACCACGACTATCCGGTGCTGTTCTGGCTGCAACGGCACCTGCGGCCCGGCAGCCGCATCCTGGACATCGGCGGCCACATGGGCACCAAGTTCATCGGGTTTTCCCGGCTCATCGACCTGACAGGGGTCGAGTGGCATGTCGTCGACCTGCCGGCGATCGTCGCGGCCGCAAGGGAGCGCCAGGCGCAGGGGCACCTGCCGGCCGCGATCCGCTTTCACGACGACGCCGGCCAGGCGCCGCATGCCGATATCCTGCTGGCCTCGGGGCTGTTCCAGTATCTCGACGTTCCGCTGGCCGGCTTGCTGGCCCGGCTGGCCGCCCGGCCGCCGATGGCGCTGTTCAACAAGGTCGCCACCCGCGAGGGCGCGTCGGTCACCACGCTGGAGCGGATCGGGCCGGCCTGGGTGCCCTATCAGATGCGCAACCGCGCCGGGTTCGAGGCCGAGATCGCCGCCGCCGGCTATCGCATCGCCGACAGCTGGGACATTCCGGCGCTGGCCCACGTCATTCCCACGCATCCCGCGCTGGGGCCCAGCCGCAGCCTTGGCTATTTCCTGACCGATGCCGCTTAGTCCGGGCAGAGGCGAAGGGCCTGTGGACAGCCGCCGGAAGCGCGGCTAAACGGGTCCACGACCCGCAAGACCTCGCCCCCCGAAAGGCCCACCGATCATGGCGTCCCTGAACGACATCCGCTCGACCTTCCTCGATTTCTTCCAGCGCAACGGCCATCGCGTGGTGGAGTCAAGCCCGCTGGTGCCGCGCAACGACCCGACGCTGATGTTCGCCAATTCCGGCATGGTGCAGTTCAAGAACCTGTTCACCGGCACCGAGCGCCGCGACTATACCCGCGCCACCACGGCGCAGAAATGCGTCCGCGCCGGCGGCAAGCACAACGACCTGGACAATGTCGGCTATACGGCGCGCCACCATACCTTCTTTGAAATGCTGGGGAATTTCTCGTTCGGCGACTATTTCAAGGAAACCGCCATCCCGCTGGCCTGGGAATTGCTGACCCGCGATTTCGGGCTGGACAAGAACCGCCTGCTGGTCACCGTCTATCACACCGACGACGAGGCGGCCGAGATCTGGAAGAAGGTCGCCGGTTTTTCCGACGACAAGATCATCCGCATCCCGACCAACGACAACTTCTGGATGATGGGCCCGACCGGCCCCTGCGGCCCCTGCACCGAGATCTTCTATGACCACGGCCCGCATATCTGGGGCGGCCCGCCCGGCAGCGCCGAGGAAGACGGCGACCGCTATATCGAGATCTGGAACAACGTCTTCATGCAGTTCGAGCAGTTCGAGGACGGCTCGCGCCGCGACCTCGACGCCAAGTCGATCGACACCGGCATGGGGCTGGAGCGGATCGGCGCGCTGTTGCAGGGCAAGCACGACAATTATGACACCGACCTGATGCGCAGCCTGATCGAGGCCAGCGCGCACGCGACCAGCCAGGACCCCGACGGCCCCGGCAAGACCAGCCACCGCGTCATCGCCGACCACCTGCGGTCGGTCAGCTTCCTGATCGCCGACGGGGTGATGCCCTCGAACGAGGGGCGCGGCTATGTGCTGCGGCGCATCATGCGCCGGGCGATGCGCCATGCGCATATGCTGGGCGCGCAGGATCCGGTGATGTTCCGGCTGGTGCCGGCGCTGGTGCGGCAGATGGGGGCTGCCTATCCCGAACTGACCCGCGCCCAGCCGCTGATCGAAGAGACGCTGAAGCTGGAAGAAACCCGGTTCAAGCAGACGCTGGACCGCGGCTTGCGGCTGCTGGACGATGAGTTGTCGCACCTGCCCGAGGGCGCCGACCTGCCGGGGCAGGCGGCCTTCAAGCTCTATGACACCTATGGTTTCCCGCTGGACCTGACGCAGGATGCGCTGCGCGAAAAGGGCCGGGCGGTCGACGTTCAGGGCTTTGACGCCGCCATGGCCGAGCAGAAGGCCAAGGCGCGCGCCGCCTGGGCCGGCTCGGGCGAGGCCATGGATGCCAGGATCTGGTTCGAACTGGCCGAGGCCGGCGGCACCACCGAATTCCTGGGCTATGACACCGAAACCGCCGAGGGCGTGGTTCAGGCGCTGGTCCGCGACGGCGCCGAAATCTGCAGCGCCGGCACCGGCGAGGCGGTGCAGGTCGTGGTCAACCAGACGCCGTTCTACGCCGAATCCGGTGGCCAGGTCGGCGATACCGGCCTGATCCGCACCGACACCGGCCTGATCGAGATCGACGACACCCGCAAGGCTGCCGGCGTCTTCATCCATATCGGCCGCGTCACCGAGGGCCAGGTGGCCAAGGGCCAGCCCGCCAAGCTGGAGGTGACGCATCAGCGCCGGGCGCAGATCCGCGCCAACCACTCTGCGACCCACCTGTTGCACGAGGCGCTGCGGCTGGCGCTTGGCGATCATGTGGCGCAAAAGGGCTCGCTCAACGCGCCCGACCGGCTGCGTTTCGACTTTTCGCATTCGCAGGCGCTGAGCCCGGCGGAGTTGCGCGCGGTCGAGGCCGAAGTGAACGGCTATATCCGGCAGAATGCCCCGGTCGAGACCCGGATCATGACGCCCGACGACGCCCGCGCCATCGGCGCCCAGGCGCTGTTCGGCGAGAAATACGGCGACGAGGTGCGCGTGGTCTCGATGGGCTGGCTGGACGGGTCGGGCAAGGGCGCCGACGGCCGCACCTACAGCCTGGAGTTGTGCGGCGGCACCCATGTCGGCCGCACCGGCGACATCGGCGCCATGGTGGTCTTGGGCGACAGCGCCTCCAGCGCCGGGGTGCGCCGGATCGAGGCGCTGACCGGCCAGGCCGCGCTGGACCATCTGCGGGCGCAGGACGCGCGCCTGTCCGAGATCGCGCTGGCGCTGAAGGCGCCGGTGGCCGAGGTGGGCGACAGGGTCCGCGCGCTGGCCGAGGAACGCCGCGCGCTGCAGGCCGAGGTGGCGAACCTGCGGCGCGAACTGGCGATGGGCGGCAAGTCCGGCGGCCCGGAAGCCAGGGAAATCAACGGGGTGAAATTCATCGCCCAGGTGATGCAGGGCGTGTCGGGCAAGGATCTGCCGGCCCTGATCGACGAGATGAAGACGCGGCTGGGTTCGGGCGCGGTGCTGCTGATCGCCGACACCGGCGCCAAGCCGGCGGTTGCCGCCGGCGTCACCGCCGACCTGACCGCGCGGGTGTCGGCCGTCACGCTGGTCAAGGCGGCGGCCGAGGCGATGGGCGGCAAGGGCGGCGGCGGCCGCCCCGACATGGCCCAGGCCGGCGGCGCCGACATCGCGCTGGCCGATGCCGCCATTGCCGCCGCCGAACAAGCGATAGGAGCCTGACATGCCCACCGCACTCTGGATCGCCCATGTCCATGTGACCGACGCCGAGGCCTATGGCCGCTATGCCCGCGAGGCCGGCCCCGCCATCGCGGCGCATGGCGGCACCTTCCTGGCGCGCGGCGGCCGCTATGTGCAACTGGAGGGCAACGATCGCGCCCGCAACGTGGTGGCGCGCTTTCCGTCGCTGGAAAAGGCGGTGGAATGCTATCACTCGCCGGCCTACCAGGCGGCGCTGGCCCATGCCAAAGGCGCCAGTGTCCGCGACCTGATGGTGGTGGAAGAGGTGGATCCGTAGGATTTGCCGCGATTTTCCCCGCGCGGGGGCCGCAAAACGTGGTAATGTCACGAAAAACAAGAACAGGCGTGACACCATGAGCAGACACAAGGGGCCCCGCTGATGTGCCGCTGGGCCGCCTATACCGGCGCTCCGATCTTTCTCGAAGAGATCATCAGCCGCCCGGGCCATTCCCTGATCCACCAGAGCCATTGCGCCACGCAATGCCATTCGGCGATCAATGCCGACGGGTTTGGCGTGGCCTGGTATGGCGACCGGCCGGAGCCGGGGCTGTTCCGCGACATCATGCCGGCCTGGTCCGACCCGAACCTGCGCAGCCTGACCGCGCAGGTGAAATCCGGCCTGTTCCTGGCGCATGTCCGCGCCTCGACCGGCACCGCGACCAGCCGAAACAACTGTCACCCCTTCGTGCATGGGGTCTGGAGCTTCATGCACAACGGCCAGATCGGCGGCTATGACGGGTTTCGCCGCGATGCCGACATGATGATCCCCGACCGGCTCTATTCCCAGCGCAAGGGCGCCACCGACAGCGAGGCGCTGTTCCTGGTGGCCATCGCCGAGGGGCTGGAGCCGGATCCGCGCCGCGCGCTGGAACGGGCGGCGGCCCGGTTCATCCGGCTGGCCCGCCAGAAGGGGGCCGCGCCGCACCTGCGGATGACGGCGGCCCTGTCGGACGGGCGGCGGCTCTATGCCGTGCGCTATGCCACCGACGATGCCGCGCCCAGCCTCTATTACCGCTGGTCGGACAGCCGCGCCGGAATGGCGGTGGTGTCCGAACCGCTCGAGGCGGATGAAGGCGGCTGGACCGAGGTGCCCGCCGCCAGTTTCTGCACCTTCGAGGGCGAGGCGGTGAAGGTCGAGGACTTTCACCCCTGCCGGCTGGCCATCGCGGTCTGAGCGCGGGCGGTCCCTGTCAGGGCATCGGCCCGGACCCCCGGAAATTTCCGCCGCCGCGCGGGATCAGGCCTTTTTCATCGGGCAGGTCGACAGCCCGAGGATGGAATAAAGCGGGCAGGTGCCCATCACCCCGGTCAGCAGCGGCACGATGCCGATCAGCTTGGCCCAATGCCAGAACCCCTGGCCCTGGTCGACAAAGAACCAGACCAGCAGGGCCACTCCGATGACGATCCGCAGGATCTTGTCGATACCACCGACATTGCTCTTGAACATGACAGGCGTCCTTTCCTGATGGGGCCAGGGCGCGCAGCTTTGCGCGATTCCCCCGGTTCTGGCGCCATGATGCCCCGATGCCGGCGGCCTGTCTGTGACCTGGTCACAGACCCAGGCCCCCTTTACAGCGGCGCCGCCGCCGCCCGCCGCAGCGCCGCCACGTCGATCAGCCGGACCTGGCCGCGGTCGGTCTCGACCCAGCCCTGGCGGTGAAACGCCTCGAGCCGGCGCGACACCACCTCGCGCGCCGATCCGATCCGGGCGGCCAGCTCGCCCTGCGTCGCCAGCACCGCGCCGCCCTCGGCCAGGTCCAGCAGGGTCGCGGCCAGCCGTGCCTCGACCCGGCCAAAGGCCACCTGTTCCAGGAGCCGCGTCACATCGGCCATGCGCTGCGCAAAGGCCCGCAGGACAAAGCCGCGAAATCCGGCCTCGTCATCCATCAGTTCGGCAAACAGCCCGCGCGGGATCAGCACCACCTGCGCCGCCTCGGCCACATGCGCCTCGCCGCTGTAGGTTTCGCCGGCCATCAGGCCCAGCGTGGTCTGCACGCAGCTTTGCCCCGGCTCGACCGCATAGAGCAGGATCTCGCGCCCGCTCGGCCCGGTCAGGAACACCTCGATCCGCCCCGACAGCACCACGACGAACCCCTGCGCCAGATCGCCGGCGCGAAACAGCACCGCGCCGCGCGGCAGGTCGCGCGGCGGCAGCGCCGCCAGCGCCCGACGTGCCCGGTCGGACAGGTCCATCCCGCCGGCCCAGCCGGCGGCGGCCGGTTCCGCCTCAACCGGCATCGGCCAGAAGATCCGCGATCTGGCGTTCCGGTTCGCCCAGCAGCGCCAGCGCCTGCGCCTCGGTTTCCGCCACCCGGGCCGAGACGTGGTCGAAACTTTCCCAGGACCGCAGCACCGTGCGGGCCATCCGCCGCGCCGCCTCGTTCGGCGCCAGATAGACCAGCAGCGTCTGTTCCGGCCGGCCGACGAACAGATCCGCCTTCAGCGCCTGCAATGCCATCAGGTTGGTGAAATCCATATCGGATTCGGTGATATCGGACATGTCCACCAGGTGGCGCTGTCCGGGCCGGCAATCGGGGTGCTGCATGTATGCCGCAAAGGCGCGCTTGCTTTCCTCGGCGCCGGCAAACCCCCAATACCGCACATAGACCAGGCCGCGATCACGCAGGATACGAAAGCTGACTGGCATGGAACCGTGTTCTCCCAAATCGACGGGGCGCCCCGTCACAAGGGCGCCCCGCAGAATGCCGGGACTGTAAAGCTTAGTCCAGAGCCTTGAAATTCAGGCTGGCACCTTCCTTGATACCGCTGAACCAGCGCGCCGTCACCGTCTTGGTCTTGGTGTAGAAGCGGAAGGCATCGGGGCCATACTGGTTCAGGTCGCCAAAGGCCGACCGCTTCCAGCCGCCGAAGGAAAAGTAGGACAGCGGCACCGGGATGGGGAAGTTGATGCCCACCATGCCCACGTTCACCCGGCTGGCGAAATCGCGCGCGGTGTCGCCATCGGCGGTAAAGATCGCGGTGCCGTTGCCGTATTCGTTGTCCATCACCAGCTTCAGCGCGTCTTCGTAGGAACCGGCGCGCACCTGGCTCAGCACCGGGCCAAAGATCTCCTGCTTGTAGATCTCCATCTCGGGGGTGACGTGGTCAAACAGCGACGGGCCGACGAAAAAGCCGTTCTCATAGCCCTGCAGCTTGAAGCCGCGGCCGTCGACCACCAGCTTCGCGCCCTGTTCCACGCCGGACCCGATCAGCCCCAGGATGCGGTCCTTCGAGGCCTGGGTGATCACCGGGCCGTAATCGACATCGTTGCCGGCGGTATAGGGGCCGACCTTCAGTTTCTCGATCCGCGGAACCAGCCGTTCGATCAGCGCATCGGCGGTCTTTTCGCCCACCGGAACCGCGACGGAAATCGCCATGCAGCGTTCGCCCGCCGCGCCATAGCCGGCGCCGATCAGCGCATCGGCCGCCTTGTCCAGGTCGGCGTCGGGCATGATGATCATGTGGTTCTTGGCGCCGCCAAAGCACTGCGCCCGCTTGCCGTTCGTCGCGGCGCGACCATAGATATACTGCGCGATCGGGGTCGAGCCGACAAAGCCGACGCCCTGGATCACCTCATGGTCCAGGATGCCGTCGACCACGGACTTGTCACCGTTCACCACCTGCAACACGCCATCCGGCAGCCGGCTTCCTGCAGCAGTTCCGCCAGCAGCAGCGAGGTCGAGGGCACCCGCTCGGAGGGTTTCAGGATCATCACATTGCCGCTGGCCAGCGCTGGCGCCATCTTCCACAGCGGGATCATCGCGGGAAAGTTGAAGGGCGTGATGCCCGCGACCACGCCCAGCGGCTGGCGCATGGCGTAAAGGTCGATGCCGGGGCCGGCCGGATCCATCATCTCGCCCTTCAGCATCGCCGGGGCGCCCATGCAGACCTCGACCACCTCCAGCCCGCGCTGCACGTCGCCGCGCGCATCGGGCAGGGTCTTGCCATGTTCGCGGCTGACCAGCTCGGCCAGCTTGTCCATGTTCTTGTTGATCAGCGCGCCAAAGGCCATCATCACGCGGGCGCGGCGCTGCGGGTTGGTCGCCGCCCAGGCCACCTGGGCCTTTGCGGCCTCCTGGATGGCGTGGTCCAGTTCGGCGGCGCTGGCCAGTGCCACGCGGGCCTGCACTTCGCCGGTGGCGGGGTTGTAGATATCGGCGAACCGGCCCGAGGTGCCGGCGACGCGCTTGCCATTGATCCAGTGGCCGATCTCTTGCATCGGTTTCCTCCTACACTATCTGGCGTGGTTTTATACTTGCGGAAACGCCAGACAAAGCGGCAATAGATCAAAGGGTTTTGCAGGATTGCAAAGGACAGGCGATGGACTGGGACGATCTGCGCATCTTTCTTGCCGTGGCCCACAGCGAAAGCCTGTCGGGCGCCGGCCAGCAATTGAAGATCGACCCGGCCACTGTTGGCCGCCGGATCAGCGGCTGGAAGAGGCGATCGGCGCCCGGCTGTTCTGAAATCGCCGCAGGGCTATGCGCTGACCGATGACGGTGCCCGGCTGGTGCCGCATGCCGAACGGGCCGAAGGGGCAGCCCTGGCGGCGATGGAGCGTCTCTCCGGCCCCGGTGGCCTGACCGGGCAGATCCGGCTGGGGGCGCCCGACGGCAGCGCGAATTACCTGTTGCCGCAGGTCATCGCCCGCATCTGCGCCGCCAATCCGGGGCTCGAGGTGCAGATCGTCGCCCTGCCGCGCGTCTTCAACCTGTCGAAACGCGAGGCCGACATGGCCATCGGCGTCTCGCGCCCGGCGGCGGGGCGGCTGACGGTGCAGAAGGTGGCCGATTACCGCCTGCACCTGGCCGCCAGCCGCGACTATCTGGCCGCCCATCCGCTGCACGGCCCGCAGGACCTGCCGAACCACCGCTTTGTCGGCTATATCCCCGACCTGATCTTTGACAAGGAACTGGACTACCTGGCCGAGATCGGCGCCCCGCCGGTGACCTTTGCCTCGAACTCGGTCTCGGTGCAGCTGAACTTTGTCCGCCAGGGCGCAGGCCTGGGGGTGATCCACGATTTCGCGCTGGCCTCGGCGCCGGAACTGGTCCGCGTGTTGACCGACCACATCAGCCTGACGCGCGCCTTCTGGCTGATCCGCCACGCCGAAGATACCCGCGTCGCCCGGCTCAGCCGCTTTGCCGATGCGCTGGTGCGGGAAATCCGGGCCGAGATTGTCCGCCTTGAAGCAACCACTTGACAGACTCAGGCCCTGCGACAACGCTTCCAAGGACAACCACCGGAGGAGAAAACCGATGCTTGTCAGTCAGATCCTGAAAGCCAAGCCCGACGAAGGCGTGATCACCATCGCGCCCGATGCCAGCCTGTCCGAAGCCGCGGCCCTGCTGTCGTCGCGCAGGATCGGCGCCGTCATCGTCTCGACCGACGGCAAGCACGCCGCCGGCATCCTGTCGGAACGCGACATCGTGCGCGAACTGGGCAAGCGCGGGCCGACCTGCCTGGCGGACCGGGTGGACCAGGTGATGACCGCCCGGCTGATCGGTTGCGCCCGCGGCGACCAGACCGATGCCGTCCTGCAAAAGATGACCGATGGCCGGTTCCGCCACATGCCGGTGCTGGACGGCGCCGAGATGGTCGGGCTGATCTCGATCGGCGATGTGGTCAAGGCCCGACTCGAGGAACTGAACGCCGAAAAGGACGCGCTGGAAGGCATGATCAAGGGCTTCTGAGCCCGCCGGTAATTTCCGCACTGCGGCGAAAACGCTCTTGCAACGCGGCGCGCAATATTGTTGCGTGTGCGCGGGGCAGGGGGACCCCGACGGAGGACTGCCAATGCGGATCGGCCTTTACCCTGGCACCTTCGATCCGATCACGCTGGGCCATGTCGACATCATCCAGCGCGCCATGGCGCTGGTCGACCGGCTGGTGATCGGGGTTGCGATCAACCGCGACAAGGGGCCGCTGTTCACCCTCGAAGAGCGGGTGGCCATGGTGCAGGCCGAATGCGCCGCCATCGTCGCCCGCACCGGCGGCGAGATCGTGGTGCATCCGTTCGAGAACCTGCTGATCGACTGCGCCCGCGATGTCGAGGCCAGCATCATCATCCGCGGCCTGCGTGCC
>JAWKWU010000004.1:0-331915 GCA_041397345.1 Paracoccaceae bacterium | reverse complement strand
GGCCCAGGGCGCAGCAGACCTGGGACCAGCTGCAGTTCGGGCTGCGGCTGGGGGGCAATCCGCAGGCGGTGGTGACGACGACGCCGCGCAACGTGGCGGTGCTGAAGGCGATCCTGCAGAACCCCTCGACGGTGATCACCCACGCCCCGACCGAGGCGAACCGGGCCTATCTGGCCAAATCCTACCTGGACGAGGTGGAGCGGCGGTTCGGCGGCACGCTGGCCGGGCGGCAGGAGTTGCTGGGCGAGATCGTCGAGGACGTGCCGGACGCGCTGTGGACCCAGGCGATGATCGCCGGTGCGCAAACGGCGGCGGGGGTGACGCCCAGCCGGGTGGTGGTGGCGGTGGACCCGCCGGTGACGGCGTCGAAAGTGTCGGACGAATGCGGCATCGTGGTGGTCGGCGCCGATCTGCGCGGCGCGCCCGGCGACTGGCGCGCGGTCGTCCTGGCCGACCGTTCGGTTCGCGGGGCGACGCCGGACGGCTGGGCGCGGGCGGCGCTGGCGGCGATGGAGGAATTCGGCGCCGAGCGGCTGGTGGCCGAGGTGAACCAGGGCGGCGACCTGGTGCAGGGGGTGATCCGGCAGGTCGATCCGCTGGTGCCGTTTCGCGCGGTGCATGCCACGCGGTCCAAGATGCTGCGGGCCGAGCCGGTCGCGGCGCTGTACGAACAGGGGCGCGTGGGCCATCTGCGCGGCCTGGAGGCGCTGGAGGCGCAAATGCTGATGATGGCGCGGACCGGCTGGCAGGGGCAGGGATCTCCCGACCGGCTGGATGCGCTGGTCTGGGCGCTGACCGAGCTGATGGTGGACCCGGCGGGCAAGCTGGGCCGGCCGGGGCTGCGGACGCTGTAAGCCACGGAAAAGATGACAGGAAACTGCCCTGGGGTTCGGCCCCGGGCCGGCCGGGCCTTGCCCTGGGCCATGCGAAAGAGGAGCGGCAACGATGTTCGATTTCCTGAAGCGCACCGGGCGGGGCGCAAGCCCGGCCCCGGTCGAGACCAAGGCCAGCGCCACCGGGCGGGTGGTGGCCTGGGGATCTTCGGGCCGGGTGGCCTGGAGCCCGCGCGACGCGGTGAGCCTGGCGAAAACCGGGTTCCAGGGCAATCCGATCGGGTTTCGCGCCGTCAAGCTGATTGCCGAGGCCGCGGCCGCCCTGCCGGTGATCTGCCAGGACCAGGACCGGCGCTATGATGCCCATCCGGTGCTGGCGCTGCTGGCGCGGCCCAATGGCGGGCAGGGCCGGGCCGAACTGCTGGAGGCGCTGTACGGGTTCCTGCTGCTGAGCGGCAATGCCTATGTCGAGGCCGTCCCCGGTGCCGAGGGCCTGCCGGCCGAGCTGCATGTGCTGCGCTCGGACCGGATGGCGCTGGTGCCGGGGGCGGATGGGTGGCCGGTGGCCTATGATTATTCGGTGGGCGGGCGGACGCACCGCTTTGCGCTGTCCGGCGGGCAGAGCCCGATCTGCCATATCAAGAGCTTTCACCCGACCGACGACCATTACGGGCTGTCGCCCTTGCAGGCGGCGGCGGTGGCGATCGACGTGCATAACAGTGCCTCGTCCTGGTCGAAGGCCCTCTTGGACAACGCGGCCCGGCCGAGTGGCGCCATCGTCTACAAGGGCGCGGACGGGCAGTCGAACCTGTCGCCGGATCAGTATGACCGGCTGGTGAGCGAGATCGAGACCCACCATCAGGGCGCGCGCAATGCCGGGCGGCCGATGCTGCTGGAGGGGGGCCTGGACTGGAAGCCGATGGGGTTCAGCCCCAGCGACATGGAGTTCCACGAAACCAAGCTGTCGGCGGCGCGGGAAATCGCGGTGGCCTTTGGCGTGCCGCCGATGCTGATGGGCATTCCGGGCGACGCGACCTATGCGAATTACCAGGAGGCCAACCGCGCCTTTTACCGGCTGACGGTGCTGCCGCTGGCGCAGCGGGTGCTGGCAAGCCTGTCGCACTGGCTGGGCCAGTTCGGCGGCGAGGCGGTCGAGCTGCGGCCCGACCTGGACCAGATCGCCGCGCTGGCGGTCGAGCGCGATCAGCAATGGACGCGGGTCGGGGCTGCCGATTTCCTGACGATAGCCGAAAAGCGGGCCCTTTTGGGCCTGCCGCGGCTGCAGGAGGAGGAATGACCCTGCGCAAGGAAGGCGGTGGATCGCGGTTCCTCTATGACAGTTTCGACGCCGCCCAGGCCCGGATCGAGGCGCATGAGCGGGTGATGGAGGAACGCTGGCAGGCGCTGGATTACCGGCTGGGCCAGATCGACGCGGCGCTGGAGCGGCTGGAGCGGCGGCTGTGGCTGGGGGTTTACGGGGTCGCGGCCTTTCTGCTGGCGCAGGGGGCCGAGGCGCTGATCAAGGCGGCAACGAGGTGAGGCGATGATGCAGGGCAATGGCGCGCCGGAGCGGAAATTCCACCGCCCGGATGCAGGGTTGACGGTGACGGACGGGCGGATCGTGGCGGGCTATGCCTCGCTGTTCGGCATCAAGGACCAGGGCGGCGACGTGGTGGCCAGGGGCGCCTATGCCGCCTCGCTGGCGCGGCTGACGGCGCGGGGCGGGCGGGTCAAGATGCTGTGGCAGCACGATCCGGCCCAGCCCATCGGCATCTGGGACGAGGTGCGCGAGGACGGCCAGGGCCTGTGGGTCAAGGGCCGCATCCTGACCGAAGTCGAGAAGGGGCGCGAGGCGGCGGCCCTGTTGGCGGCGGGGGCGATCGACGGGCTGTCGATCGGCTATCGCACCGTCAAGGCGGAACGCGACGGCAAGGGGCGGCGTCTCTTGCAGGAGCTGGAGCTGTGGGAAGTGTCGCTGGTGACCTTTCCCATGCTTCCCGAGGCGCGGGTGGCGGCGAAATCGGATGCGGTTTCGGATGCCTTCCGCGAACTGGCCCACGTCTTCGAGGACGCGCGCCGGAGCCTGGCCGAGCGCGGATAGCGCCCGGGCCATTCGCTGATCGAGAGGTGAGACGATGACCGAGAGAGAGGCTCGGGCCGGGGAAGGTTTGTCCCAGGCCCAGACGCCGGCCCTGTCGCCGGTGGCGGAGGTGAAATCCGCGATGACGGGTTTCCTGAAAGAGTTCAAAGGCTTTCAGGGTGAAGTGAAACAAGCGCTGCAACATCAGGAAGAGCGACTGACCATGCTGGATCGGAAAACCATGACCTATGCGCGTCCCGCGCTGTCCACCCAGGCCGAGATGGAGGCGCCGCACCAGAAGGCGTTCAACGCCTATCTGCGCACCGGCGACGACGACGGCCTGCGCGGCCTGAGCCTGGAGGGCAAGGCGATGTCGACCGCCGTGGCCGCGGATGGCGGCTATCTGGTCGATCCGCAGACGGCGGATGCGATCCGCTCGATGCTGGTGGCGACCTCGTCGCTGCGGTCGGCGGCCAATGTGGTGCAGGTGGACGCGGTGTCCTTTGACGTGCTGATCGACCGCAGCGAAGTCGGCTCGGGTTGGGCGACCGAAGCCACGGCCACGACCGAGACCGCGACCCCCGCGATCGAGCGGATCTCGATCAAGCTGCACGAGCTGTCGGCGATGCCCAAGGCCAGCCAGCGCCTACTGGACGACAGCGCCTTTGACGTCGAGGGCTGGCTGGCCGGCAAGATCGCCACGCGGTTCATGCGCGCCGAGGCCTCGGCCTTCATCAATGGCGACGGGGTCGACAAGCCCCGCGGCATCCTGGCGCCGGCCAAGGTCGACAACGCCGCCTGGGACTGGGGGTCGCTGGGCTACATCCCGACCGGTGCGGCGGCGGATTTCGCCACCGCCAACGCCAGCGACTGCATCGTGAACCTGGTCTATGCGCTGGGGGCGGAGTATCGCGCCAACGGCACCTTCGTGATGAACAGCAAGACCGCCGGCGCCGTGCGCAAGATGAAGGATGCCGATGGCCGCTTCATGTGGGGCGACAGCCTGCAGGCCGGTGAGCCGGCGCGGCTGATGGGCTATCCGGTGCTGATCTGCGAGGACATGCCGGATGTGGGCGCCGATGCCTATCCGGTCGCCTTTGGCGATTTCGCCGCCGGCTATACGGTGGCCGAACGCCCCGACCTGCGGATCCTGCGCGACCCGTTCTCGGCCAAGCCGCATGTGCTGTTCTATGCCTCGAAGCGGGTGGGCGGCGATGTCACCGACTATGCCGCGATCAAGCTGCTGAAAGTGGCCGTTTCGTAAGCGGCCTTCCCGATCCCGGGCCGCCGCCGGCGGTCCGGGGCAGGGCGCGCGCCGGAACCTTCCGTTCCGTCTAGCTGCTCCCCCATCCGACCGAGCGGAGCGGGAGAGGCGCGCGTCCATTCCTGACATGCGGCATCGGAGAGACGAGATGATGTTGACCGAAGTGACGGCGGTGCCGGGGGCGGCTTTGCCGGTCGAGGCGCTGAAGGACCACCTGCGGCTGGGCGCGGGCTTTGCGCTGCCGGCGGGGCAGGATGCCTTGCTGGAGGGGTATTTGCGGGCGGCCCTGGCGGCGATCGAGGGGCGGATCGCCAAGGCGCTGATCGCGCGGCCGTTCCTGTGGTCGGTCGAGGACTGGCACGACGCGGGCGAGATCGCCCTGCCGCTGGCGCCGGTCAGCGCGATTGCCAGCGTGACGCTGGTCGATGCGGCGGGCGGCGCGGTGGTCCTGCCGGTGGCGGGCTGGCGGCTGGTCAGCGACCTGCACCGGCCGCGGCTGACGGCCACGGGCGGTGTGCTGCCGCCGGTGCCGTCGGGCGGGCGGTCGGAGATCGCCTTTACCGCCGGGTTCGGCCCGGACTGGGCGGATGTCCCGGCGGATCTGCAGCAGGCGGTGCTGTTGCTTGCCACCGAATATTTCGAGCATCGCCATGACGATGGCGCCTCGGGGCCTGGCCTGCCGTTCGGCGTGGTCACGCTGATCGAGCGCTGGCGCCAGGTGCGGATCCTGGGTGGCGGGGGCCGCAAATGAAGGCGCCGCATCTGAACCGGGCGCTGGAGCTGGACTCCGCGGTGCGGCAACCGGACGGGGCGGGCGGCCATGTCACGACCTGGGTTTCGCAAGGCACGCTCTGGGCCGAGATCGTCCCAGGATCGGGGCGGGATCCGGCGGGCGAGGAGGTGACGCTGACCTCGGTTGCCTATCGGATCACCGTGCGGGCGGCCCCGCCGGGGTCCGATGCGCGCCCCCGGCCCGAACAGCGGTTTCGTGAAGGCAGCCGGATCTTTGCCATCCTGGCGGTGACCGAACGGGACCCGGCGGGCCGCTATCTGAGCTGTTTCTGCCGCGAGGAGGCCCCGAAATGAGCTATGGCGCAGCGGCTGCCCTGCAGACGGCAGTCTATCAGCTATTGTCCGCGGCGCCGGCGCTGGCGGGCGTGGCGATCTATGACGCGGTGCCGCCCAGCCCGGCAGGGACATTTGTCCTGGTCGGGCCGGAAGAGGTGCGGGATGCATCTGACAAGTCGGGCGCGGGGGCCGAACACCTGCTGGCCGTCAGTGTCATCAGCGACGGCGCCGGGTTCCTGGCCGCAAAGGTCATCGCCGCCGATATCTCGGACGCGCTGGCGGGGGCCGCGCTGGTGCTGGCGCGGGGCAGGCTGGTCAGCCTGCTGTTCCAGCGCGCCAGCGCGCGGCGGATCGACGAGGGCGAGGTGCGCCGGATCGACCTGACCTTCCGGGCGCGGGTCGAGCTGTAACCGCCCGGATCGGGCGACAACCAACCACTTCAGGAGAAGAGCCATGGCAGTTCAGGCCGGCAAGGACCTTTTGATCAAGATCGACCAGACCGGCGACGGTCAGTTCGAGACCATCGCGGGGTTGCGCGCGACGCGCATCAGCTTCAACGCCGAGACGGTGGACGTGACCAGCCTGGAATCGACCGGCGGCTGGCGTGAGCTGCTGGCGGGGGCAGGGGTGAAGTCGGCGACCCTGTCGGGCTCGGGCGTCTTTCGTGATGCCAATACCGACGAGCGGGCGCGGCAGATCTTTTTCGACGGCGAGATCCCGCGGTTCCAGGTGGTGATCCCCGATTTCGGCACCGTCGAGGGGCCGTTCCAGATTTCGGCGCTGGACTATGCCGGAAGCCACAATGGCGAGGCGACCTATGAGGTCACGCTGGCCTCGGCCGGGGTGCTGGGCTTTACGGCGCTGTGATGGCGAACCCCTGGGCGGGAGAGGTCTCGATCGTGCTGGATGGCCGGCCGCATCTGGCCAAGCTGACGCTGGGCGCGCTGGCGGAACTGGAGACGGCACTGCAGGCCGGCACGCTGATCGACATGGTCGAGCGGTTCGAGGCGGGCCGGTTTTCCAGCCGCGACGTGCTGGCGCTGATTGTCGCGGGGCTGCGGGGCGGCGGCTGGCAGGGCACGGCGGCGGACCTGCTGGCGGTGGAAATCGGCGGGGGGCCGGTCGAGGCGGCGCGGGCGGCGGCGGAGCTGCTGGCCCGCGCCTTTGCCCTGCCGGACAAGGCGTGACGGCGGCGATCGACTGGCCGGGCCTGATGCGGGCGGGCCTGCACGGGCTGGGTCTGGAGCCGGCGGTCTTCTGGCGGCTGACGCCGGTGGAATTGCGGATGATGCTGGGGGCGGAGCAGGCGGCTCCGCCCCTGACGCGGGCGCGGCTGGCCGAACTGGCCGCCGCCTTTCCGGACATCAAACAGAAGGGAGCGGACGATGGCACAGGTCGAGGACCTGACCGATCAGCTGACGGCACTGGAGCAGGGCCTGGGGGCCTCGGCCGCGATGGTGGCGGCCTTTGACGGCGAACTGGCGAAGATGCGGGAAAGCGCCGTCTTTACCAGCCGCGAGGTGAACAGCCTGTCGTCCGGTATAGGCGGCGGGTTGCGGCGGGCCTTTGACGGGCTGGTGTTCGACGGGATGAAACTGTCGGACGCGCTGAAAGGCGTGGGCAAGTCCATCGCCGACACGATCTATAACGTTGCAATGAAGCCGGTGACGAATGCGGTTGGCGGCGCCTGGCCCAGGGGCTGGCCGGGGTGATGGGGGCATTCATGCCCTTTGCGCAAGGGGGCCTTTTCGCAGGGCAAGGTGATGCCCTTTGCGACCGGGGGCATCGTGGCCTCGCCCACGATGTTTCCGATGCGGGGCGGGCACGGGCTGATGGGCGAGGCGGGGCCCGAGGCGATCATGCCGCTGACACGCGGCGCCGATGGCCGGCTGGGCGTGCAGGCGGCCGGGGGCGGGCGCCCGGTCAACGTGGTGATGAACGTCGCCACCCCCGACGTTCAGGGTTTCCAGCGCAGCCAGAGCCAGATCGCCGCCCAGGTCGGTCGCGCCCCCGCCCGCGGCCAGCGCAACAGGTGAGGGCAGGTCATGGCATTTCACGAAATCCGCTTTCCGGCCAATCTGAGTTTCGGCTCGGTCGGCGGCCCAGAGCGGCGGACCGAGATCGTCACGTTGCAGAACGGGCATGAGGAACGCAACACGCCCTGGGCGCATTCCCGGCGGCGTTATGATGCCGGGGTCGGGCTGCGGTCGCTGGACGACGTCGAGGCGCTGATCGCCTTTTCGAGGCGCGGCAGGGGCAGCTGAACGGTTTCCGCTGGAAAGACTGGTCGGACTACAAGTCCTGTCCGGCCTCGCGGGTGCCGGCGGTGCTGGACCAGATCATCGCCATCGGTGACGGCACGACGACCGAATTCCAGTTGCAGAAGACCTATCGCTCGGGGCTGGAAACCTATGTCCGGCCGATCACGAAACCGGTGCTGGGTACGGTCGTGGTGGCCGTGGCGCAGGATCCGAAGGTCGAGGGACTGGAGTTCGGTATCGACCCGGCGACCGGCATCCTGAGCTTTGCGGTCGCCCCGGCGCTGGGAACCGAGATCACCGCGGGATATGAATTCGATGTGCCGGTGCGGTTCGACACCGACCGGATACAGACCTCGGTCGCGTCTTTCCAGGCCGGCGACGTGCCCACGGTGCCGATCGTGGAGGTTCGCGGATGATTTCCGATGCGTTGAGACAGCATCTGGCCAGCGGCACGACGACGCTGTGCCGGGCCTGGACGGTGGCGCGGCGTGACGGGGTGGTGCTGGGGTTCACCGACCATGACCGCGATCTGGAGATCGAGGGGGTGAATTGCCGGGCGGGCGCTGGCCTGACAGCGCGGGCGTTGCAGCAGGGGATCGGCCTGGCAGTCGACAATTCCGAGGCGTTCGGCGCCCTGTCGGACGATGCGATTACTGCCGAGGACCTGGAGGCCGGCCGCTATGATGGCGCCGAGGTCCAGCTCTGGCTGGTCAACTGGCAGGATCCGGCGATGCGGTTCCGGCAGTTTCGCGGCACGCTGGGCGAAGTTGGCGTGAAAGGCGTGGAATTCCGGGCGGAATTGCGCGGCCTGTCCGAGGCGCTGAACCAGCCTGTCGGCCTGTCCTACACACGGGGCTGTTCGGCGGTGCTGGGCGACCGGCGGTGCGGGTTCGACCTGACCCAGCCCGGCTATTTCGCGGAACGCGCCGTCGAGGTGCTGGAGGCCGATGGCAGCCTGTTCCGGTTCGAGAGCTTTGGCGGGTTCGATGACCGCTGGTTCGAGTTCGGCAGGGCCGAGGTGTTGACCGGCGCGGGGGCGGGGCTGTCGGGTCTGGTGAAAGCCGACCGGATCGCCGGCGCGGGCCGGAGGATCGAGCTATGGCAGGGGCTGCGGGCAAATGTGATGCCGGGCGATCTGGTGCGGTTCATGGCCGGCTGTGACAAGCGGGCGGACACCTGCCGCCAGCGTTTCGGCAACCTGTTGAACTTTCGCGGGTTTCCGCACATGCCGGGTGAAGACTGGCTGACGGCCTATCCGCGGCCCGGACAGGGCAGTTCTGGCGGTTCTCTGGCGGTCGGAGCGGAGAGTTGAGCGGCACGGCAGAGCGCGCGATCCGCGAGGCGCGGGCCTGGATCGGCACGCCCTATGTGCATCAGGCCAGTTGCAGGGGCGCGGGTTCGGATTGCCTGGGGTTGTTGCGGGGGGTGTGGCGGGCGCTTTACGGCGAAGAGCCGGAACAGGTGCCCGCCTATACCGCCGACTGGTCAGAACCGGCGCGGGACGAGGCCCTGCTGCGCGCCGGGCGCCGGTGGCTGTGCGAAAAGCCCAAAGTACACGAGGCCGCGGGCGACGTGATCCTGTTCCGGATGCGGGCCGGCAGCGTGGCCAAGCATCTGGGCATACAGTCGGCGGTGGGGGCCGTGCCGCCTTCATCCATGCCTACAGCGGTCACGCGGTCATCGAAAGCGCGTTGACCCCCCCCTGGCGCCGCCGGATCGCGGCGCGGTTTTCCTTTCCTGACGGAGCCTGTTGATCATGGCCACCTTGCTTCTTTCCGCTGCCGGTGCGGCGATCGGATCCGGTTTTGGCGGGGCGGTGCTGGGACTGTCCGGCGCCGTGATCGGCCGCGCCATCGGCGCCACCATCGGACGCAGCATCGACCAGCGCATCCTGGGCGGCGGGTCCGACCCGGTGGAGGTCGGGCGTATCGACCGGTTGCGGCTGATCAGCGCCTCGGACGGTGCGCCGGTGGCCCAGGTCTGGGGGCGCATGCGGATTGCCGGGCAGGTAATCTGGGCGACGGAATTCCGCGAGAACGTCAGCCGCAGCGGCGGTGGCAAGGGCGCGCCGCAGCCGCGGGTCAATCAGTACAGCTATTCGCTGAGCCTGGCGATCGGCCTTTGCGAGGGCGAGATCCTCAAGGTCGGCCGGATCTGGGCCGATGGCAGCGAGATTTCGCCCGATGACCTGAACCTGCGTGTCTATGCGGGCAGCGAGGATCAGCTGCCCGACCCGCGGATCGAGGCCGTCGAAGGGGCGGGCAAGGCGCCGGCCTATCGTGGCCTGGCCTATGTGGTGATCGAGGACCTGGACCTGACCCCCTATGGCAATCGGGTGCCGCAGTTTTCCTTGAGGTGGTCCGCCCGGCACAGCCCGATGCCGATGCCGCCGAACCGTCGCTGACCGATGTGGTGCGCGGTGTGGCGATGATTCCCGGAACGGGGGAATATGCGCTGGCGACCAGCCCGGTGCATTTCAACCATGGCCTGGGGCGGAACGTTTCGGCCAATGTGCATTCCGCGTCGGGCCGCACGGATTTTGCCACCTCGCTGGACCATCTGGCCGGGGAACTGCCGGATTGCGGTTCGGTCTCGCTGATCGTCAGTTGGTTTGGCGACGATCTGCGCTGCGGCACCTGTGATCTGCAACCCAAGGTGGAACAGGTGCAGGTCGACGGAGTCGGGATGCCCTGGCGGGCCGGTGGCATCGCCAGGTCCCAGGCCGGGGTGCTGCCGCAGGTCGAGGGGCGGTCGATCTATGGCGGCACGCCCTGCGACCAATCGGTGATCGAGGCCATCCAGGCGATCCATGCCGCGGACCGCGAGGTGATGTTCTATCCCTTTGTCCTGATGGAACAACTGGCCGGCAACAGCCTGCCCGACCCCTGGAGTGGCACGGCCGGGCAACCGGCGCTGCCCTGGCGGGGGCGCATCACCACCTCGCTTGCCCCCGGTCTTGCCGGAACGCCTGACCGGAATGCCCTGGCAGAGGCCGAGGTCGCCGCGTTCTTCGGATCGGCCGAGGCATCGGATTTCTCGCAGGGGTCCGATCATGTCGCCTATTCCGGCCCGGCGGAATGGGGCTATCGCCGGTTCATCCTGCATTATGCCCATCTCTGTGCCCTGGCGGGCGGGGTCGAAGCCTTCTGCATCGGCTCGGAGATGCGTGGCCTGACACGGGTGCGCGGCGCGGGCGACAGTTTTCCCGCCGTTGCGGCGCTTGTCGCGCTGGCGGCCGATGTGCGCGGCATCCTGGGGCCGGGCTGCAAGATCAGCTATGCTGCGGACTGGTCGGAATATTCCAGCTACCAGGCCGATGGGAACCTGTATTTTCCGCTGGATCCGCTGTGGGCCGACGCCAATATCGACTTCATCGGCATCGACAATTACATGCCCTTGTCCGACTGGCGCGACGGCGACGACCATGCCGACGCCGGCTGGGGCAGTATCAACAACCTGGACTACCTGCGCGCCAACGTGGCCGGCGGCGAGGATTACGACTGGTACTACGACTCGCCCGAGGGCGAGGCCCACCAACGGCGCGAACCGATCAGCGATGGCGCCTATGGCGAGCCCTGGGTCTACCGCACCAAGGATCTGCGTGGCTGGTGGACGAACCCCCATCACCAGCGGTTTGCCGGGGTGCGCGACGCCGGTCCGACCGGCTGGGTGCCGATGTCAAAGCCGATCCGGTTCACCGAATATGGCTGTGCGGCCATAGACAAGGGGACCAATCAGCCCAACCGGTTTCTGGATGCGCTGTCATCGGAATCCGGGTTGCCGCGGGCGTCGACCGGGCGCCGCGACGACACGATCCAGATGCAGTATCTGCGGGCCGTTGGATCCTATTGGCGCCTGCCCGCCAACAACCCGGTCTCGCCGCATTACCAGGGGGCGATGGTCGACATGGACCATGCGCACGCCTGGGCCTGGGACGCCCGGCCGTTTCCGGTGTTCCCGGCGCGTCTGGATGTCTGGGGCGATGCCGGGGCCTATTCCCGTGGCCACTGGCTGAACGGGCGGGCCACCAGTCAGCCGCTGGATGCCGTTGTGCGCGAGATCTGCCGCCGCAGTGGCGTGGAACATCTCGACACGAGCGGGCTATACGGCGTGGTTCGCGGCTATGCGGCAGACCAGGTGCAATCCGGCCGGGCCTCTTTGCAGCCGCTGATGCTGGGCTATGGCGCCGACGCGGCCGAGAGGGAAGGGCAGTTGCGTTTCTCCCTGCGAGACGGTCGGGCGGATCACGATCTTGATCCGCAACTTCTGGCGGTCGATCAGGATACCGATGGCTATCTTGACCAGACGCGCCTGCCCGAACCGGAAACCGGTGACATCATCCGGCTGGGCTATGTCGACGTTCAGACCGATTTCGAGATCCGTACCGCCGAGGCGCGCTATCCCGACGAGGAATTGCGGACGGTATCGGCGTCTGAACTGGCGCTGGCGCTGACCGCAGCCGAGGCGCGCGGCCTGACCTATCGCTGGTTGGCCGAGGCGCGGATCGCGCGCGACACGGCCCGCTTTGCCCTTCCGCCATCGCGGCTGGGGATCGGCGCCGGTGACACCTTGCGTATCGACGGGGCGCTGTGGCGCGTCGACCGGATCGAGCAGGGTGACACCGCGCTGGTCGACGCCACACGGGTCGAGGTCAATGTCTACCAGCCGGCGGACATCGGCGAGGAACTGTTTTCCATGCGCAGTTTCGCCCCGCCCGTTCCCATCTTTCCGGTCTTTCTCGACCTGCCGCTGCTGAAGGGCGATGAGGTGCCGCATGCGCCACATGTCGCGGCGACCGCTTCACCCTGGCCGGGGGCTGCAGCGGTCTGGTCCTCGACCGACGGGGCCGGGTCTGAACTGAACCGGCTGATCGCGGCGCCATCGCTGATCGGCGTAACGGAAACACCGCTTTCGGCCGCGCGCCCCGGATTGTGGGACCGCGGCGCCCCCCTGCGGGTCAGGATGACGGGCGGAACGCTGGCGGCGGCCGACCGGCTGGCGGTGCTGAACGGCGCCAATGCCTTGGCCATCGGCGACGGATCATCCGGCACCTGGGAGGTCATCCAGTTCGCCGCGGCCGAACTGGTTGCACCCGACACCTGGGACCTGTCAGACCGCCTGCGGGGGCAGGCCGGCACCGACGGCGTGCAACCGCCGGTCTGGCCCGCCGGCAGCTCCGTCGTGCTGTTGGACAGGTCGGTGCAGCAGCTGGACCTTGCCGCCTCGGCACGGGGGCTGGCGCGGCATTATCGGATCGGCGCGTCGGCGCGGGGGTATGACGATCCTGCGGTGGTAGAGCGGGTCGAGGCCTTCGACGGTATCGGCCTGCGTCCCTATCCGGTCTGTCATCTGCGTGTCTCGGGCAAGGCGGGCAGCGACGTTTCGCTGACCTGGATGCGCCGAACCAGGGTCGATGGCGACAGCTGGCAGCAAACCGAGGTGCCCCTGGCCGAAGACACCGAGGCCTATGTCGTCCGTGTCCTGCAAGGCTCTGCGATCATTGCGGAATATCAGGAAACCGCCCCGACGTTCAGCTATCCCGCCGCCGCGCAGGCCGCCGACGGGACGGGCGGCGGCTTTGACCTGGCCGTGGCGCAATTGTCCGTCCGGTTCGGTCCCGGCCCGTTTCGTCGGGTCACCGTCCTGCCGTGAAACCGGCGCCGCCGCTGCCTGGCGATCTGATCCTGCTGGCGCGGCTGGTCTCGGCCAGCCCGCGGCATCACATGCGCCGGACCGCCCGGCGCATCCTCGACGAGACGCTGGCCGCGCATCTTCACCGCATCGCCACCGGACAGGCGCATCCACGGCTGGGGGACGGTTCGCTGGCAGGGCGGATCATGTGCGAAGACCTGCCGCCCCTGGCTTTGGCCGACCATCGGGATTTCCTCACTGCTTTGCGGATTGTCGCGGAAGAGATCTTGAAACATACTGCGCGCTGAACGACATCGTCTTTTTCGGGGGGCCATCCCTTCGGGGAAATCACAGGACGCGCGCCATGCCAGATCTTCGTCACAAAGTCACAGCGGTCGATCCGGTCTGGACCCGGGTCTGCGAAGAGGCCGAGAATGCCGTGCGCGAAGAGCCGCTGCTTGGCGCGCTCATCCATTCCGGGCTTCTGCATCATCCCTCGCTGGAACGCGCGCTGGCCTACCGCTTTTCGATGAAGCTGGCCTCGGGCGAGATGAGCGAGCAGATCCTGCGCGAAATCGCGGATGAGGCGTTCTCGCAGGATCCTGACCTCGGCGGCGCGGCGCGGGCCGACCTGATGGCGGTCTACGAACGTGACCCGGCCTGCCACCGTTTCATCCAGCCCATCCTGTTCTTCAAGGGATACCAGGCCGTCCAGGCCTATCGCATCGGCCACTGGCTGTGGCGCAAGGGGCGGCGGGACATGGCCTATTTCGTGCAGATGCGCGTCAGCGAGGCCTTCGGCGTCGATATCCACCCCGCGGCCCGTCTCGGTCGCGGCATCATGATCGATCATGCCCAGTCCATCGTCATCGGTGAAACCGCGGTCGTCGGGGACAATGTCTCGATGCTGCATTCCGTGACGCTGGGTGGCACCGGCAAGGAAGACGGCGACCGGCATCCCAAGATCGAGGATGGCGTGCTGATCGGGGCAGGGGCCAAGGTCCTGGGCAACATCCGCGTCGGCCATTGCTCTCGCATCGCGGCCGGCTCGGTCGTGCTGGAGGATGTGCCCTGCAACACCACCGTCGCGGGCGTTCCCGCGCGCGTCGTCGGCAAGGCCGGCTGTGCGCAGCCGGCGCTGACCATGGACCAGATCCTCAAAACCGAATGACATGGGCGGATTGAAGGCTGTATTCCGCTCTGCGCTGGCCATTGCCGCGGGCAAGGCGATCATCCTCTTTGCCCGGTTCCTGACCGCGCCGCGCGCGCTCTGGCAGGGGATCGAGCCGATGCCGCGCCAGCGCGTCTATTTTGCCAACCACACCTCGAACGGCGACTTCGTCCTGATCTGGGCGGTCTTGCCGGCGGCCTTGCGTAACCGCACCCGCCCGGTGGCCGCGCTGGACTACTGGCTGGCCTCGCCGCTGCGGGCGTTCATCGGGCGCGATGTGATCAACGCCGTCCTGATCGACCGCCGCCCCGAACAGCGCAACGATGATCCGGTCGCCCAGATGACGGGGGCGCTGGACGAAGGGTCCTCGCTGATCCTCTTTCCCGAAGGCCGCCGCAATGCCGACGACGTGCCGCTGCTGCCGTTCAAGTCAGGCCTTTATCACCTTGCCCGCGCCCGGCCGCAGGTCGATCTTGTTCCCGTCTGGATCTCCAACCTCAACCATGTCATGCCGCGCGGCAAGGTCATTCCCATTCCGCTGATCTGCACCATTACCTTCGGCGCCCCCCTGCACCTCGATGCGGGCGAAACCAAGGACGCCTTTCTGGACCGCGCCTCCGCCAGCCTGCTGGCGCTGTCTGGGCCGGAGATGCAGCCATGACCACGCCCGACCTGATCTGGCTCCTGGGCGGGGTCGCGGCGGTCCTCGTCATCGCCACGCTGATCGGCCAGGGGCTGCGGCTGCGCATCGCCCCCGACGGCTCCAACCCGGTGATCGAGAATCTCAACGCCCGCATTGCCGCCTGGTGGGGCATGGTGGCGCTGCTGGCACTGGCCTTCATTGCCGGCCGGGCCGGGGTGGTGGTGCTGTTCGGGCTGCTGTCCTTTGCCGCCCTGCGCGAATTCCTGTCGCTGACGGCCAAACATGCCGCCGATCACTGGTCGCTGGCCGCCAGCTTCTTCCTGATCCTGCCGCTGCAATACTGGCTGGTCTGGATCGACTGGTACGGGTTCTACGCGATCTTCATCCCGGTCTATGCCTTCCTGCTGTTGCCGGTGGTTTCGGCGCTGCAGGGCATCACCCGGCACTATCTGGTGCGCATCGCCGAAACCCAATGGGCGCTGATGATCTGCATCTATTGCATCAGCCATGTGCCCGCCCTCCTGTCGCTGGACATCCCCGGTTTCCAGGGCCGCAACGTCCTCCTGATCGCCTGGCTGATCTTCGTGGTCCAGCTGTCCGACGTGCTGCAATATGTCTGGGGCAAGCTGATCGGCCGCCATCGCATCGCCCCCAACCTGTCGCCCTCCAAGACATGGGAAGGGTTCGTCGGCGGGATCCTCTCGGCCACGCTGATCGGCGCCTCGCTCTGGTGGATGACGCCGTTTTCCCTGTCGCAGGCGGCCGCCATGTGCCTGGTCATCACGCTGATGGGCTTTTTCGGCGGGCTGGTCATGTCGGCCATCAAGCGGGACAAGGGGGTAAAGGACTGGGGCCACCTCATCGCCGGCCATGGCGGCTTCATCGACAGGCTGGATTCGGTGATCTTCGCCGCCCCGATCTTCTTCCACCTGACCCGCTACTGGTATTCCGTGACATGACCACGCCCTCCCGCCGCCCGCTGGCGTCGCGCGACAGCCGCTGGGCCCGTGCCCTGGCCTCGCGGCTTGCAGCCGGACGCATCACGCCCAACCAGATCTCCGCCGCCTCCGTGGGCCTTGCCGCCCTGGGCTTTCTCGCCTTCTGGGCCGCCACGGCCACCTCCGGCGCGGCACAAACGCTGCTCCTCCTCGCCGCTGCCGCCACTATCCAGCTCCGGCTCCTGTGCAATCTGCTTGACGGCATGGTGGCGATCGAGGGGGGCAAATCCTCGCCCAGCGGCCCGTTCTGGAACGAGGCGCCCGATCGCGCCGCCGACGCGCTGTTCCTGGCCGGCGCAGGGCTGGCCGCCGGTTCCCCCGCGCTTGGCCTGGCCGCCGCGGCCCTGGCCATCGCCACCGCCTATATCCGCGAACTGGGCCGGGCCGAGGGGCTGGCGCCGGATTTCTCTGGCCCGATGGCAAAACCCCACCGCATGGCGGCGCTGACGCTGGGCTGCATCGCCGCGGCCGCCTACGCCCCGGCCTGGTGCCTGACGGTGACGCTCTGGATCATCGTCGCCGGCACCGCCGCTACCATTCTGCGCCGCAGCCTGCGCCTGCTGGGAAACCTGCAGGCGAGATAGGAGAGCGGGACGCCCCCTTCATCTTGGCCGAAATACTCCGGGGGGCGAGCCAGCGGGTCGCCATCGGTTCAAGACCGCGGGCGAGCGGGGGGCTGGCCCCCCGCCTTCCCCAACCCCGCCCCTCAGGCCAGCATCGAGATCGGATTCTCCAGGCTCTCGACCACCACCTTCAGGAACTCGGCCCCCAGCGCGCCGTCGATCACCCGGTGATCCACCGACAGCGTCATCGACATCACCGTGGCCACGCCGACCGAACCATCCGCCATGACAACGGGCTTCTTCACGCCCGCACCGACGGCCAGGATGGCGCCATGCGGCGGGTTGATCACGGCATCGAAGTTCTCGATCCCCATCATCCCCAGGTTCGAGATCGCAAAGGACCCGCCCTGATATTCGTGCGGCGCCAGCTTCCTGGTCTTGGCGCGGGTGGCCAGGTCCTTCATCTCGGCCGACAGCGCGCTCAGCGTCTTGCTATCGGCATCGCGCAAGACCGGCGTGAACAGCCCGCCCTCGACCGCGACCGCCACCGCCACATCCGAGGGCTTCAGCTTCAGGATCCGGTCGCCCGCCCAGACGGCATTGGCATCCGGCACCGCCTGCAGGGCCAGCGCACAGGCCTTGATGATGAAGTCGTTGACCGACAGCTTCACCCCCCGCGATTCCAGCCCCTTGTTCAGCTGGGCGCGGAACGCCATCAGCGCGTCCAGCCGCACCTCGCGGCGCAGGTAGAAATGCGGGATGGTCTGCTTGGCCTCGGTCAGCCGCGCGGCGATGGTGCGGCGCATGCCGTCCAGCGGCACTTCGGTATAGGCGCGGTCGGCGTAGATCTTCATCACCACATCCGCCGACATGCCGGCCGGCGCCGCCGCCGGCTTGGCCGCAGGGGCCGCAGGGGCCGCCGCTGCCGGGGCAGGGGCCGCCGCAGCGCCCGGCCTTGCCCCCTCGACATCCGCCCGCACGATCCGCCCATGCGGGCCGGACCCCTTGATCGCACCCAGGTCCAGGCCCTTTTCCCGCGCGATCCGCCGCGCCAGGGGCGAGGCAAAGACCCGCGCCCCGCCGGTAACCGGCGCCGCGGCCGGAACCGGCGCAGCCGCCACCGCAGGCTCATCGCTCTGCTTCGCGACGCTCTTCGCCGCCCCCGACGAGCCGACGAAGTCGGACGAGGAGGGCACAGCCTCTCCCTCCTCCACCAGAACCGCAATCGGCGTGTTCACCTTCACCCCGCCGGTGCCCTCGGCGACCAGGATCCTGCCCATCACGCCTTCGTCGACGGCCTCGAACTCCATCGTCGCCTTGTCGGTCTCGATCTCGGCGATCACCATGCCGGATTTCACCGCATCGCCTTCCTTCACCAGCCATTTGGCCAGCGTCCCTTCCTCCATGGTCGGGGACAGTGCCGGCATCAGAATTTGCGTAGCCATGGCCTCACCTCACCGATAGCAGACGGATTTGACGGCCGCGACAACCTCGGCGGTCGTCGTCAGGGCCAGCTTTTCCAGGTTCGCCGCATAGGGCATCGGCACATCCTTGCCCGTGCAGTTCAACACCGGCGCGTCGAGGTAATCGAACGCGCGCTGCATCACCACCGCGGCGATATGGTTGCCGATCGAGCCGACCGGGAACCCTTCCTCGACCGTGACGCAGCGGTTGGTCTTCTGCACGCTGGCGATCACCGTGTCATAGTCGATCGGCCGCAGGGTGCGCAGGTTGATCACCTCGGCGCTGATCCCGTCCTTGGCCAGGTCCTCGGCCGCCTGCAAGGCATAGCTCAGCCCGATCCCGAACGAGACGATGGTCACATCCGTCCCCGCCCGCAGGATCGAGGCCTTGCCGAAAGGCACGGTGAAATCGCCCTCTGCCGGCACCTCGAAAGAGCGTCCGTAAAGGATCTCGTTTTCCAGGAAGATCACCGGGTTCGGATCGCGGATCGCCGATTTCAGCAGGCCCTTCGCATCCGCCGCCGTATAGGGCATGCAGACCTTCAGCCCCGGAATGGCGGCATACCAGGCGGCATAGTCCTGGCTGTGCTGGGCGCCGACCCGCGCCGCCGCACCGTTCGGGCCGCGGAACACCATCGGGCTGCCCATCTGGCCGCCCGACATGTACAGCGTCTTGGCGGCCGAGTTGATCAGGTGGTCGATCGCCTGCATGGCAAAGTTGAACGTCATGAATTCGACGATCGGCCGCAGCCCGCCCCAGCTTGCGCCCACCGCGATGCCGGCAAAGCCGTGTTCGGTGATCGGCGTGTCGACCACCCGCTTGGCGCCGAATTCGTCCAGAAGGCCCTGGCTGATCTTGTAGGCGCCCTGATACTCGCCGACTTCCTCGCCCATCAGGAACACGTTCGGATCGGCGCGCATTTCCTCGGCCATCGCCTCGCGCAGCGCCTCGCGTACCGTCATGGTCCTGGTCGGAACACCCTCGGGCAGGTCGCTGTGCGGCCAGCCGGACGCGGCCTCGACCGGGCGGGGGCCGCAGCGGCAGGCGCTGCCGCCACCTCCGCCGGCTGCGCGGCAACCGGGGCAGGCGCGGCCGGCGCGGCCACCGCGGCATCGGACACGCTTTCACCCTCTTCCACCAGCACCGCGATGGGGGTGTTCACCTTGACCCCCGCGGTGCCCTCGGCCACCAGGATCCGGCCGACGGTGCCTTCGTCCACCGCCTCGAATTCCATCGTCGCCTTGTCGGTCTCGATCTCGGCGATGATCTGGCCCGACTTGACCGCGTCACCTTCCTTGACCAGCCATTTCGCCAGCGTGCCTTCCTCCATGGTCGGAGACAGCGCGGGCATCAATACTTGCGTTGCCATTGGTCTCTCCTCCCTCAGGCGTAAATGTCGGTCCACAGCTCGGACAGGTCCGGCTCGGGGCTTTCCTTCGAGAACTCGGCCGCCTCGTTCACCAGCGCCTTGATCTCCTTGTCGATCGCCTTCAGGTCCTCATCCGAGGCATGGCCGCCCTGCACCAGCAGGTCGCGCACCTGTTCGATGCAATCCTTCTCGGACTTGATCTTCTCGACCTCCTCGCGGGTGCGGTATTTCGCCGGGTCCGACATCGAATGGCCGCGATAGCGATAGGTCATCATTTCCAGGATATAGGGGCCCTTGCCGGCGCGGCAGTGCGCCACCGCCTTCTCGCCCGCCGCCTTGACCGCCAGCACATCCATGCCGTCGACCTGTTCGCCCGGAATGCCATAGGCCAGGCCGCGCCCGAACAGCGTCGTCGACTTGGTCGAGCGTTTCACGCTGGTGCCCATCGCATACTGGTTGTTCTCGATGACAAAGATCACCGGCAGGTCCCACAGCTCGGCCATGTTGTAGGTCTCGTAGACCTGGCCCTGGTTCGCCGCGCCGTCGCCGAAATAGGTAAAGGTCACGTTGTCGTTGCCCTTGTAGCGGTCGGCAAAGGCCAGGCCGGCGCCCAGCGGCACCTGCGCGCCGACAATCCCGTGGCCGCCATAGAAATGTTTCTCTTTCGAGAACATGTGCATCGAGCCGCCCTTGCCCTTGGAATAGCCGCCGATGCGCCCGGTCAGTTCCGCCATCACCCCCCTGGGGTCCATGCCGCAGGCCAGCATGTGGCCGTGGTCGCGATAGCTGGTCAGCCGCTTGTCGCCGTCCTTGGCCGCGGCCTCCAGGCCCACGACCACGGCTTCCTGGCCGATATACAGGTGGCAGAACCCGCCGATCAGGCCCATGCCATACAGCTGGCCGGCCTTTTCCTCGAACCGCCGGATCAGCAGCATCTCGCGGTAATATTGCAGCAATTCGTCTTTCGAGACGTTGGGTTTCGCCTCCGGCTTCCTGGCCATGGGTCTCTCCTCCCCGAGCGGAATAGTTCAACGTTAAACCATTCATACAACATCGGTGTTTGTTGAGTCAAAGCAAAGGTTGCGCCCAGCCTTGCATCTGGCGCACGGGGGCATGCAGCCAGCGAAGGCCAATGCCTCGCCCTGATAACAGTCCGATTCCACCCAATTGCGGTCGCATTTTCGCAGAAGGATGCAAAAGCCGATATACAGGAGTCACCCGATGGCCCGCCTTCATACCGCCATGCTTGCCGTCCTTCTGGCGGCGCTGCCCGGACCTGCCCTGTCCTTCAACTTCGGCATGGTGCGGGTGCCCGACTGGATGGACCGCTATTTCCTGATCCTGCTGCCGATCGTTGCCGGCGCTTTCGCGCTGACCGCGCTGGTCAAGCCGCACGGCCTGCCAATCAACCGGATCCCGCACCACTTCGGCCAGGTCGGGTTCTTCACCCGGCTCAGCTATCTGATCCTGGCCGCCAGCTTCGCCATTACCATGATCCTCTTGTTCGTCGGCATGGGCTTGCGCCGTGCGGCAGAGCTTTAGCCGGCAGGGCGCTAGCGGATGGTGATCTCGTCGGCGCGCATGTAGCCCAGCACCTCGCGCGCCTGCTGGTCCAGAAGATCCATGTCCAGGAATTCGTCCGACAGGCGGTGCGTCAGGTTCTGCACCGTGGCAAGCTCGGCCTTCAGCCGGTCGCGCTCGGCCCGCAGCGCCTCGGCCTCGGCCGAAATCTCGACCCGGCGGAACACGCCGTAATCGCCCTGCACGGCGGCAAAGGTGAAATAGGCGCCCAATGCAAAGGCCAGGGCGAAATAGATCAATCCGCCAAGGTTCTGCCGTGCCGCTGCGTGGGTCATGCCCGATTGCCCCGATCGTTCTTGCCGCGCCCCTCTTTGCCGGGGGCATTGCGGCAGGATGACACAGCGGAAAAACAAAGGGAATCCCCGCAGCGCAGGAATTCCCCGACAGGCGCCAAGTTGCGCGCCGACTGTGTTCAGCCTGCAACCGATGCGGCGTGAATGCTGTCCACCGCGCCTTGCAGCATGGCGTCGAACTCGGCATCCGACTGCCCGGCGCTCAGCCCCTCGCTCAGCGCGCGGCTGAAGCTGGCGATGATGCCCCGGTTGCGCGCCAGGATGGCATTGGCCGCCTCGCGCGAATGCCCGCCCGACAGTGCGACCACCTTCAGCACCTTCGGATGGTCGACCAGCGGCGCATAAAGATTGTCCACCGTCGGCAGCGACAGTTTCAGCATCACCTGCTGGCCCGCCGGCAGCTTGTCCAGCCCCGCCAGCAGCGCCTTGAGCAACAGCGCCTCGGCCTCGGCCTTGTCGGCGATGGAAATCGTCACCTCGGGTTCCAGGATCGGCATCAGCCCCTGCGCGATCACCTGCGCGCCCACGGCGAATTGCTGGTCGACCACCGCCTGGATGCCCGCCGCATTCGCCGCCGAGATGACCGAGCGTTCCTTGGTGCCAAAGATCCCGGCCTTGACCGCCCGCGCCAGCAGCGCATCCAGCCCCGGCATCGGCTTCATCAGCTGGCAGCCATCGGCCTCGGCCTCCAGCCCCTTGTCGATCTTCAGGAACGGCACCACATGGCGGTTCTCCCACAGGTAGGTCGCCGTCGGGATGCCGTCGATCGTGCGGTCCATGGTCTGTTCGAACAGGATCGCGCCCACCACCTTGTCGCCGGTAAAGGCGGGCGACTTGATGATCCGCGCCTGCATCGCATGGATCAGGTCGAACATGCCGGTCTCGTCCGACCAGGCGCTTTCGGGCACGCCATATTGCTTCAGCGCCTTGGGCGTAGACCCCCCCGACTGGTCCAGCGCGGCGATAAAGCCCTTGCCGCCGGCAATCTGCTTGGTCATCTGGGCCTTGGTCATGGCACCCTCCCTGAAAATGGTGAATTGCCCTTCGCATAGCGGCGAAGGCCGGTTCCCGCAATGCCGCTTACGCTAACGCCGCCGCAGAAAAAACGCGGCAACCCGCAGCACCAGCGCCCGGGGCGCGATCGGCGCCAGCAGGGCATAGGCCTTGTTCTCGATCCCCGGCACCGCCACCCGGCGGCCCTCCTTCATCGCGGCCCAGCCCTTGATCGCCACGGTCTCGGCCGTGGCGACGGTCAGGGCCTGCATCCGCGTCGCGCCCTGCGCCCCCGCCGCCGCAAAGAAGCCGGTCCGCGTCACGCCGGGGCAGAGCGCCGTCACCGTCACCCCCATGCCGCGCAACTCATGCCCGACCGCCTCCGACAGGCTCAGCAGATAGGCCTTGGTGGCATGATAGACCGCCATGCCCGGCCCCGGCATATAGGCCGCGACCGAGGCCACGTTCAGCACCCGCCCGCCAGTGCCCCCGGCCATGGCCGTCACCGCCTCTTTCAGCAGGACCGTGGCCGACAGCACGTTGACCATCACGCTCTGGTATTCCCGCGCCCAGTCCTCGCGCCGGGCAAAGCTGCCCACGGCGCCCAGGCCTGCGTTGTTGACCAGCACCCGGATCTCGCGCCCGGCGCTGGCCGCCCGCCACAGCCGTTCGGCCTCGGCCTCGCGCGACAGGTCGGCGGCGATCACCTCGACCGCCACGCCATGCGCCGCCCGCAGATCCGCCGCCAGCGCCTCCAGCCGGTCCTGCCGGCGCGCCGTCAGGATCAGGTCCAGCCCGTCCTCGGCCGCCAGCCGGGCGAATTCGCGCCCCAGACCGTCCGACGCCCCCGTGATCAGGGCCCAGCCCATGCACACTCCTGTCCGCGCGGGGGGCGGGGGCGTTCCGCCCGCTCAGCCCATCAGCGCCGCCACACCCGGCAATTCCTTGCCTTCCATCCATTCGAGGAAAGCACCCCCCGCCGTGGAAATAAAGGTGAAATCCGCCGCCGCGCCGGCGCCGTTCAGCGCCGCGACCGTATCGCCGCCACCGGCAACCGAAATCAGCCGCCCCGCCGCCGTCAGCCGCGCCGCCTCGGCCGCCGCCGCATTGGTCGCCGCGTCGAACGGCGGTATCTCGAACGCCCCCAGCGGGCCGTTCCAGATCAGCGTGGCGCATTGGCCCATCACCGCCTTCAGCCGCCCCACGGTCTCGGGGCCGGCATCCAGGATCATCGCATCGGCGGGGCAGGCGCTGGCCACCACGATCTCGCTGGCAGCGCCCGCCTTGAACTCGCGCGCCACCGCCACGTCGACCGGCAGGTGGATCTCGCAGCCGGCGGCGCGCGCCTTTTCCAGGATCTCGCGGGCGGTGCCGGCCATGTCGCGCTCGGCCAGGCTCTTGCCCACCTCGATGCCCTGGGCGACCAGGAAGGTATTGGCCATGCCGCCGCCGATGGCCAGGTGGTCGACCTTGCCGACCAGGTTGCCCAAGAGCTCCAGCTTGGTCGAGACCTTGGCGCCACCCACCACCGCGATCACCGGCCGCGCCGGCGTGCCCAGCGCCGCCTCCAGCGCGCGCAGCTCGGCCTCCATCAGCCGGCCGGCGGCCTTGGGCAACAGCCGCGCCAGCCCCTCGGTCGAGGCATGCGCCCGATGCGCCGCCGAAAAGGCGTCATTCACAAAGACATCGCCCAGCGCCGCCATCTGCCGCGCCAGATCGGTGTCGTTCTTCTCCTCGCCGGGGTGGAACCGGGTGTTCTCCAGCAAGACCACATCGCCCGGCCCGGCCGCCGCGATCGCCGTCTCGGCCGGCGCGCCAACGCAATCCTCGCCGAACACCACCTTGCGGCCCAGGCTGGCCTCCACCGCCGCCACCACATGGCGCAGGCTCATCTCCGGCACCACCTTGCCCTTGGGCCGGTCGAAATGCGCCAGCAACACCGGCTTGCCGCCACGGGCGATGATATCCTCGACCGTGGGCGCGATCTTGTCGATCCGCGTGGTGTCGCTCACCCGTCCGCCTTCCATCGGCACGTTGATATCCACGCGGGTCAGCACGGTCTTTCCGGCCAAAGCGATATCGTCCAGCGTTTTCCAGCCCATCGTCCACCTTCCCTTTTTCGTCATCGGCAACTGTCTGACCGACAAGCGGCCCCGCCGTCAACCGATCACGCCCATTTGCCCTTCCCCTTGCGACCTCACGCCGCTACCTTCCGCGCCGACCTGAAACGCAAAGGAACGCCCCATGGCCGAGATCAAGGATCCCGAAAACACCATCATCATGACGCTGAAGGACGGCGAAGTGGTGATCCAGCTTCTGCCTGACGTAGCGCCGAAACATGTCGAGCGGATGAAACAGCTTGCCCGCGACAAGGCCTATGACGGCGTCGCCTTTCACCGGGTGATCGACGGCTTCATGGCCCAGACCGGCGATGTCGAGAACGCCAACATGGACAGCCCCAGCTACAACCCGCGCCGCGCCGGCACGGGCGGTTCGCAATATCCCGACCTGCCGGCCGAATTCTCCAAGATCCCGCATGCCCGCGGCAGCCTGGGCGCCGCCCGCAGCCAGAACCCGAACTCGGCCAACAGCCAGTTCTTCATCAATTTCAACGACAACACCTTCCTGAACGGCCAGTATACCGTCTATGGCCAGGTGATCTCGGGCATGGCCCATGTCGACAAGATCACCCGGGGCGAGCCGCCGGCGTCGCCCGACCGCATGATCACCGTCCGGGTGGCCGCCGATGTTCAATAAGCTCGTCGTCGCCGCCTTCCTTCTGGCCAGCCCCGCGCTGGCCGAGGGTGAACCCGATGGCCCCGGCCCGAACCTGGTGATCCAGGTCGAGGGCCAGGCCCAGGGCACCGTGGTCATCGACCTCCTGCCCGAATACGCGCCGAAGCACGTGGCCCAGATCGCCGCGCTGGCCGAGGCGGGGGCCTATGACAACGTGGTGTTCCACCGCGTGATCGACGGCTTCATGGCCCAGACTGGCGACGTGCGCTATGGCAAGGCAGGCGGCGATCTGTCGATGGCCGGCATGGGCGACAGCGACATGCCCAACATCCCGGCGGAATTCTCGAATGTCTCGTTCCAGCGCGGCATCGTCGGCATGGCCCGCACCAACGACCCCGACAGCGCCAACAGCCAGTTCTTCATCATGTTCGCGCCCGGCACCTTCCTGGACGGCCAGTATACCGTGGTCGGGCATGTGGTGCAGGGCATGGAGGTGGTCGACCAGATCGCCAAGGGAGAGCCGCCGGCCACCCCGACGTGATGGCCAAGGTCACGGTCCAACCCTGAGCGGAGGACCTCCTCGTTCGCCTTCGGCTTCTCGTCCGGTCACCGCGACGACCCGCCGAAGGCGAAGGAGGAGCCGCTCAGTCCAGCACCACCAGCGCGTGGCGCTTCTTTCCGGCGGTCAGCTTCACCGGCTCCAGCAATTCGCTGGCCCCCAGCCGCAGCCCCGCATCCGTCACCAGCTCGTCGTTCAGCCGCGCGCCGCCTTCCTGGATCAGCCGCTTGGCATCCTTGCCCGATCCGGCCAGCCCCGCCCGGACCAAGAGCTGCACGATGCCCACGCCCTCGGCCAGCTCTTCCGGCGCCAGCCGCACGGTGGGCAGGTCCTCGCCGATGCCGCCCTTCTCGAACACCTCGCGCGCCGTCGCCTCGGCCGCCGCCGCCGCCTCGGCCCCGTGCAACAGCGTGGTGACCGCATTGGCCAGCACCACCTTGGCCCCGTTGATCTCGGCGCCTTCCAGCGCGCCCAGGCGCTCGCATTCCGCCACCGGCAATTCGGTATAGAGCTTCAGGAACCGCCCCACGTCGGCATCGGTGGTGTTGCGCCAGAACTGCCAGAACTCATAGGCCGAGAACATGTCGCCGTTCAGCCAGACCGCGCCCGACTGGCTCTTGCCCATCTTCTTGCCGTCCGACGTGGTCAGCAGGGGCGAGGTCAGGCCAAAGACCTCGCCGCCCTCGGCCTCGGCCTCGGCCCCGATCACCCGCCGCGTCAGGTCGACGCCGTTGACGATGTTGCCCCACTGGTCGCTGCCGCCCATCTGCAACAGACAGCCGTAACGGCGGTGCAGTTCCAGAAAGTCATAGGCCTGCAGGATCATGTAGTTGAATTCCAGGAACGACAGCGACTGCTCGCGGTCCAGCCGGGATTTCACGCTCTCGAACGACAGCATCCGGTTGACGCTGAAATGCCGGCCGATGTCGCGCAGGAAACCGATGTAGTTCAGGCTGTCCAGCCATTCGGCGTTGTTCACCATCACCGCGTCATTCGGCCCGTCGCCGAACCGCACATAGGGCGAAAACGCCCGCTTGATCCCGGCGATGTTGTCGTCGATCTGCGCATTGGTCAGCAGCGGCCGTTCCTCGGCCCGGAACGACGGATCGCCGATCTTGGTGGTGCCGCCGCCCATCAGCACGATGGGCTTGCCGCCGCAGGCCTGCAGCCAGCGCAGCATCATGATCTGGATCAGGCTGCCGACATGCAGCGATTTCGCCGTGGCGTCGAACCCGATATACCCCGGCACCACACCCTTCACGAAGGCCTCGTCCAGCGCCTGGTAATCGGTGCAGTCGGCGACAAAGCCGCGCTCCAGCATCACGCGCATGAAGTCAGATTTCGGATGGTAGGTCATGGTTGCCCCGTGCTTTAAGGTGGCAGCGGTATAGCGGGGCAGGGGGCCAAGGGGAAGATGGCGAAAACGGCGGATCAGCGGCCGGTCTGGGCACTGGGCACGATGTCTGGCACCTCGCTCGACGGGGTCGACGCCGCCATGGTGCTGACCGATGGCCACCGGGTGCTGGATTTCGGCCCGCATGCCTATCGCCCCTATACCCCGGCCGAACAAGAGGTGCTGCGCCGCGCGCTTGGCCGCTGGCCCAACGATCCCGGCGTGGCCGAGGCGGCGCGGGTGGTCGAGGATGCCCATGCCGAGATCATGTCGCGCTTTTCCGGCGCCGAGGTGGCGGGCTTTCACGGTCAGACCCTGGCGCATGACCCGCGCGGGCGCGGCACGCATCAGGCCGGCAACGGCGATCTCCTGGCCGGTGTCCTGTCGCTGCCGGTGGTCTGGGATTTCCGCACCGCCGATGTGACCCTGGGCGGGCAGGGCGCGCCGCTGGCGCCGTTCTACCACTTTGCCTTGGCCCGCCGGATCGGCGCCACCAGCCCCATCGCCTTCCTGAACCTGGGCGGGGTCGGCAACCTGACCTGGGTCGACCCGTCCCAGCCCGGCCCCGAGGTGCCCGGCGCGCTCCTGGCCTTCGACACCGGCCCGGCCAATGCGCCGATCAACGACCTGACGCGCGCCCGCCTTGGCCGCGACCAGGACGATGGCGGCAGGCTGGCGGCGGCGGGCCGGGTCAGGAAAGAGGTGGTCGAGGCCTTCCTCGCCCATGCCTTCTTTCACCGCATCCCGCCCAAGTCGCTGGACCGCAACGATTTCGCCGCGCTGCAGGATGCCGTGAAACGCCTCTCCACCCCGAATGCGCTGGCCACGCTGACCGCCGCCGCCGCCTCGGCCGTCGCCCGCGGGGCCGAGCATTTCCCGGCGCCGGTCTCGCGCCTTCTGGTCACCGGCGGCGGGCGCCACAACGCCACGCTGATGCGCCACCTGCGCCGCAAGTTCGCCTGCCCGGTCGAGCCGGTCGAGGCGGCGGGCCTGAACGGCGACATGCTGGAAGCCCAGGCCTTTGCCTTCCTCGCCGTCCGGGTGATGCGCGGCCTGCCAACCTCTTGCCCCGGCACCACCGGGGTTCCGGCGGCGGTCGGCGGCGGCCAGATCAGCCGGCCCTGACCGCTCAGCCCCGCCGCTGCAGGATCGACCAGGAATAGATCACCAGCGCCGCCCAGATAAAGCCGAATGCCACCAGCTTGACCCGGCTGAACGGTTCGTCGAACAGGAAGACGGCGGTCAGAAAGATCATCGTCGGTGCGATGTATTGCATGATGGCGATGGTCGACAGCCGCAGCCGCTTGGCCCCGTTGGCATAGATCATCAGCGGCACCGCCGTCACGACGCCGCAGCCCAACAGCAGCCAGGTGTCCCCCGGCACGCCCTGCATGAAATGCGTCTCGCCCCGCCAGGCCAGCCACCCCGCCCAGGCCAGCGCAAAGGGCAAGAGGATCAGCACCTCCAGCGTAAAGCCCTGGTTCGGCCCGATCGGCAGCCGCCGCTTGAAATAGGCATAGAACCCCCAGGTCAGCATCAGCCCCAGCGCCACCACCGGCAGTTGCCCCACCTCCCAGGTCAGGATCGCCACCGCCACCGCCGCCGAGGCGATGGCCAGCCACTGGATGCCGCGCAGCCGCTCTTTCAGCAGGACCGCGCCCAGGAGAATGGAAAACAGCGGGTTGATGTAATAGCCCAGCGCCGCATCCAGCGCATGCCCCGATCCGATGGCCCAGACATAGATCCCCCAGTTCACCGAGATCAGCGCCGCCGTCACCAGCCCCATCGCCAGCATCCGCGGATTGCCCAGCGCCGCGCGCAGATCGCCCGTCCGGCCCAGCCAGATCAACACCGCCAGCGCCACCGGCACCGACCAGATCACCCGATGCGCGATCACCTCGACCGGCGGCACATGCGCCAGCGCCTTCATGTAAAGCGGCAGAAAGCCCCAGAGCAGATAGGCCGCAAGCGCGTAGAAAAAGCCCGACAGGCTGTCGGTGTTTTCGGTCTTTCCTGTCATGCCAGCGGCATAGCGCCGTTCCCGGCCCGCCGCCACGGCCAAGTTGTGCCGGTAACAATCCGCGCCCCCAGCCGCGCCTTTCGGCCCGCGCCTTTCGGCCCGCGCCCTCAGGCGATCTGCTCGATCCGGCTCAGCCCGCACAGGGCCGATTGCGCGCAGACCGGGGCGATGGCCGCCTGCATCGCGGCGAAACTGTCGCCGTAGAAATACAGGCTGGTCTCGGCCGGCCCCTCCCAATAATCCATATAGCGCAGGCTGTTGCCCAGGGCCGCCTCCAGCGCCGCGATCAGCGCGTTGACATCGTTCCCGGCATAGACCTCGGCCGGCAGGTCCGCGCCGTTCAGCACCAGCGCCAGGCCTTCGGTCTGGCCAAGGGCGATCTCGCGCTCGCCATCCTCGTCGATCAGCACAGATCCCTTCGGCGCCCCCAGCGACTCCAGCGCGCCGACCAGCCGCTGCAACACCGCCTCATCCGGCGCCTTCAGGTCGATCTCCAACTCGCAATGCACGATCCCGCCCCTGGGCTCGGTCAGCGAACCGCCCCCCGAGACAGAGCCAAGCCCGGCGCGCTGCAGCGCCTCGTCCAGCGGGTCCTCGAACAACTCGCCCCGGTTCAACGGCTGCAACCGCGCGTTCAGCCGGACCAGCACGACAGCATCCGTCGCATCGCCTTCAGCCATGGAAATTCGGTCTCCAGTTCAATCCGGCCAAACGGCCCGCGCCCCGCACCAGTGCCCCGCCTGCTAAGCCGGCGCAGGGGTGCCGCCAAGGGGCCAGGATCCGCGCCGCGGTCCGCGCCAGATCCAGAAAACGCGCCGCGACGGCGGTTGTCAAACCTCAAATCACACATCCCTGCCGCTGCTTTCCCGCCCCGACGCGCCGCGCCCCGTCATGGCGGGGCAGGGGCCGCCCCAATCACCCCGCCCCAATCACTCCACCCGGCCAACCCAGCGCCGGGCCTATCCGTCCAAACCGTCCCCAGCCCCGTCGCCCTCCGGCAAATCCCAGCCCACCGGCGCCAGTTCGAACCCTTCGAACCGAAACCCCGGCGACACCGTGCAACTGACCAAGGTCCATGCCCCGGTCGACACCGCCGCCTGCCACCAGCCACAGGGCACCACAGCCTGAGGCGTCTCCCCCGTCAGCACATCCGACCCCAGCCTGACCGCCTGCGCCCGCCGGCAAGTCCGAGCCCCGCGCCGGGCCTATCCGCCCAACCGTCCCCGATCCCGTCGCCCGCCGGCATATCCCAGCCCTCCGGCGCCAGTTCGAAGCCGTCAAAGCGAAACCCCGGCGACACCGTGCAACTGATCAGCGTCCAGGCCCCGGTCGACACCGCCGCCTGCCACCAGCCCGAGGGCACCACAGCCTGCGGCGCCTCTCCCGCCAGCACATCCGGCCCCAGCCTGACCTCAGCCCTGCCGCTCATCAGCAGATCCCAACCCCGCACCGGGCCTATTCGTCCAAACCGTCTCTAGCCCCGTCGCCCACCGGCAGATCCCAGCCCTCCGGCGCCAGCTCGAACCCGTCAAAGCGAAACCCCGGCGACACCGTGCAACTGACCAACGTCCAGGCCCCGGTCGACACCGCCGCCTGCCACCAGCCCGAGGGCACCACAGCCTGCGGCGCCTCTCCCGCCAGCACATCCGGCCCCAGCCTGACCTCAGCCCTGCCGCTCATCAGCAGATCCCAACCCCGCACCGGGCCTATTCGTCCAAACCGTCTCTAGCCCCGTCGCCCACCGGCAGATCCCAGCCCTCCGGCGCCAGCTCGAACCCGTCAAAGCGAAACCCCGGCGACACCGTGCAACTGACCAACGTCCAGGCCCCGGTCGACCCCGCCGCCTGCCACCAGCCCGAAGGCACCACAGCCTGCGGCGTTTCGCCCATCAGAACATCCGGCCCCAACCTGACTGCCTGCGCCTGCCGCTCCCCCATCCTCAGCACCAGCGGCGCCCCCGCATGCCAAAGCCAGATCTCGTCGGCATCCACCCGGTGCCAGTGACTGCGTTCGCCGGCTTTCAGCAGAAACAGGATCGCCGTGCCCGAAGCCCGCCCCGCGATCTCCGGTCCCCGCCAGGTCTCACGGTACCACCCGCCCTCCGGATGCGGCCGCAGCCCCAGCCGCGCAACGATCCGCCCGGCTTCGTCCCCCGGATTGCACGCGTCCCCTAGATCGCTCTCGTCCCCCGGAACACACGCATCCTCTAGACCGCCGTCGTCCCGCGGGTCACAGGCATCCCCCAGACCGCCCTCATCCACCTGAAGGCCCTCATCCCCCTGACGGCCTTCGTCCTCCGGGCCGCCGCTATTCCCCGGATCGCCCTCATCGCCCAGATCACCCATGGCTCTCCCGTCTCCTTCATCCCCCAGGTTTCGCCACCCACCCGCATCAGGCCGCCCGTATCAGACCACCCGTATCAGGCAACCCGTGTCAGACCACCCGCCCGTATCGCGCTGCCGTGCAACCGTATCCGCCATACGGGCGTATTCTCCATACCGGCGTATGGTCCATACGGCCGCAGGGTCCATACGTGCGCCAGGCCGCCCGGACCGCGCCGCTTTCGGCTCAGCCCCGGCGCGGGCCGGGCATTGGGGGCAGGGGCGGCGGCTCCTCGCGCCAGTCGCCGGGGGCCAGGCCGTCCAGACTCCATTGCCCGACCCGCCAGCGGACCAGCCGCAGGCAGGGCAACCCCACCGCCGCGCACATCCGCCGCACCTGCCTGTTGCGCCCCTCGCGCAGCACCAGTTCCACCCAGCCATCCGGCACCGTCTTGCGCACCCGGATCGGCGGTTCGCGCGGCCAGAGCCAGTCGGGCGTATCCACCTTTCGGGCGCGGACGGGCAGCGTCATCCCATCCTTCAGCATCACGCCCTTGCGTAACGCCTCCAGCGCGGGCGCGCCAATCTCGCCCTCGACCTGCGCCAGATAGACCTTTTCCAGCTTGTGCCGCGGGTCCGCGATTCGCGCCTGCAACCGCCCGTCATCGGTCAGCACCACCAGCCCCTCGGAATCCCGGTCCAGCCGCCCGGCCGGATAGACCCCCTTTGCCGGCACCAGATCGGCCAGCGTCCGCCGGCCCTCGCCATCGGTGAACTGGCACAATACGTCATAGGGTTTGTTCAGCAGGATCAGCATGCCCCGACCTAGCAAGCCTGCCACCGCGGGGAAAGGCCGAAGACCGCACCCAGCCGCCCCCTTGCCAGCCCGCCGGCGGCATGCCAGCCTCTGCCGTATGGTCCATACGCTTGTCATCGGTGCCGGTATCGCCGGCGCCTCGATCGCCCTGGAATGCGCCGAATGCGCCGAACGCGGCGACCGGGTGACGATTCTAAGCACCGATCCGGCCGGCGGCCTGGCCTCGGCCTCGTCCTTCGGCTGGCTCAATGCCTCGTTCTACCTGACGCCCGAGCATTTCACCCTGCGCTTTGCCGCCATGCGGGCGCATCGCCACCTGGCCGAACGCCTGCCCGGTCTGCCAACGCGCTGGCCCGGCTGCCTGTGGTACGAAGAGACCGGGCCGGCCCAGGACGATACAGCCCGCACCCTGCGCGAGCTGGGCTATGCGGTGGAACCGCTGTCGCGCGCCGGCGTCACCGCGATGCTGCCCGCGCTTGGCCCCGTGCCCGATACCGCGCTGTTCTTCCCCGAAGAGGGCGTGGCCGACCCCGCCGACCTTGCCCGCGCGCTGATCGCGGCCTCGGGCGCGACGCTGGCCCACGGCACGGCCATGGCGCTGGTCACGACGCAGGGCAGGGTGACCGGCGTGCGGACAGCCGAAGGCGAGATCGCCGCCGACCGCGTGGTGCTGGCCACCGGCACCGGCACACCGGCCCTGCTGGCGCCCCTCGGCCTGGACCTGCCGATGCTAAAACGCCCCGGCATGATCGTCGCCACCGCGCCCCTGCCGCCGCTCTGCCCGCTGATCCTCGCCACCCCGGGGCAAGAGGTGCGGCAGGACGGGCAGGGCCGCCTGCTGGCGCCGGCCTCGCCCAGCCACCAGTCGGACGCGGCCGAAACGCTGGGCGGCTCCTTTCCGGCGCTGGTCAGCGCCACCCTGACCCGGCTGCGCGACCTGTTTCCCACGGCCGACATCCAGTTCGGCAGCCATAGGATGGCGCAGCGCCCGGTGCCGGGCGACGGCCTGCCGGTGGCCGGCCCGACCCGGCTCGACGGCCTCTGGATCGCGGTGATGCATTCCGGCGCCACGCTGGCGCCACTGGTGGGCACACTTCTGGCGCAGGAAATCCACGGCGGGCCCGAAAGCCCGCTTCTGGCGCCCTTCCGCCCGTCCCGCTTCGGCCTCTAGCCCCAGCGCACCACACCAAAAACCAGGGGCAAACCCCCGCCCTTCATCTTGGCCGAAATACTCCGGGGGCGAGCCAGCGAGTCGCCATCGGTTCAAGACCGCTGGCGAGCGGGCTGGCCCCCGGCTCCGCCCGCCGCAACCCGCCTCAGCCCTTCAGGATCGAGCGCCCGGCGAATTCCGCCGTCTCGCCCAGCATTTCCTCGATCCGGATCAGCTGGTTATACTTGGCCAGCCGGTCAGACCGCGCCAGCGAGCCGGTCTTGATCTGTCCGCAGTTGGTGGCCACCGCCAGGTCGGCGATCGTCGCATCCTCGGTCTCGCCCGACCGGTGCGACATGACGTTGGTATAGCCCGCCCGATGCGCCATATCGACGGCCTGCAGCGTCTCGGTCAGCGTGCCGATCTGGTTCACCTTGACCAGCATCGAATTCGCCGTGCCGCGCTTGATCCCCTCGGCCAGACGGCGCGGGTTGGTCACGAAAAGATCGTCGCCCACCAACTGGATTTTGCCGCCCAGCTTGTCGGTCAGCATCTTCCAGCCGTCCCAGTCGTCTTCCGAACAGCCATCCTCGATCGAGATGATCGGATAGTCGGCGGCCAGCTTCGCCAGAAAGTCCACATTCTGCTTCGGCGTCAGGTTTTTCCTTTCCCCCGCCATGACATACATGCCGTCCTTGAAGTATTCCGTCGCCGCGCAATCCAGCGCCAGGCAGATATCCTCGCCCGGCGCATAGCCCGCCTTCTCGATCGCCTTCAGGATGAAATCCAGCGCCGCACGGGCCGATTTCAGGTTGGGGGCAAAGCCGCCCTCGTCACCGATCCCGGTCGACAGGCCCGCCGCCGACAATTCCTTCTTCAGCGTGTGAAACACCTCAGACCCCATCCGCACCGCCTCGCGGATGTCCTGGGCGCCGACCGGCATGATCATGAATTCCTGGATGTCGATCGGGTTGTCGGCATGCGCGCCGCCATTGATGATATTCATCATCGGCACCGGCAGCACCCGGGCCGAGGTGCCGCCGACATAGCGGTAAAGCGGCTGACTGGAATATTCCGCTGCAGCCTTGGCCACCGCCAGCGACACGCCCAGGATCGCATTGGCGCCCAGCCGGCCTTTGTTCGGCGTGCCGTCCATCTCGATCATGGTGCGGTCGATGCCGACCTGCTCGGTGGCGTCGAACCCCACCAGTTCCTCGGCCAGCTCGCCATTCACCGCGGCCACCGCCTCCAGGACGCCCTTGCCCATGTAGCGCGACTTGTCGCCGTCACGGCGTTCCACCGCCTCATGCGCGCCGGTGGACGCCCCCGAGGGCACGGCGGCCCGGCCCATGGCGCCGCTTTCCAGCACCACGTCCACCTCGACGGTGGGGTTGCCCCGGCTGTCCAGAATCTCGCGGGCGTGAATGTCGATGATCGTGCTCATGGGGGTCCCCCTACGCGGCAGATGGAATGCTCTCGCCTGCCCGTTTAGCCGCCTTCGGACGAGAGGGAAAGTGCGCGTTTGCGGGCCCGTTCCCGGGCCAGCGCATAGAGCCCCGAGGCCACCACGATCCCGGCGCCGATCCAGGTCGACAGACCGGGCCGCTCGCCCAGGAAGATCATCGCCAGCATGACCGAGAACACCAGCCGGGCATAGCGGAACGGCGCCACCACCGACACCTCGCCCAGCCGCATCGCCGCCACCACCGCGTAATAGCCGAACAGCCCCGAGACCAGCGCCCCCGCCAGGCCGCTATTGCAGCGCCGTGGGCCAGACCGGCGCCTGTCCCATCACCGCCATCAGCAGGACCCCTGCCGGCACCAGCCCGGCATAGGCCCAGGCCGAGACCGGGAAGGTGCCGATGTCGCGCGGCATCACCCGTGTCGACAGGTCGCGCGCCGCCAGCACCAGCACGCAGGCCACCGTCAACAGCCCAACCGGGTCGAATTCCGCATCCCAGGGCGACAGGATCACCAGCACGCCGATGAACCCCGTCAGGATAGAGGTCCAGCGCCGCCAGCCCACCCGCTCGCGCAGGACCAGCGCCGCCCCCGCCACCACCACCAGCGGAGAGGCCTGCAACAAGGCCGCCGTCATCGACAGCGGCGCCAGCGCCAGCGCCACGATATAAAGCATCGCCGCCCCGGCCTCCGACAGGCTGCGCAGAAGCGGCACGCCCCGCAGCGCCCGGCGATCCAGCACCGCCTCGCCCCGCCGCGCCGCCAGCGCCCAGAACACCAGCGCCCCCACCGCGCCGGTCATCGCCAGCACCTGGCCCGGCGGCATCACCTCGGCCACCGATTTCAGGAACAGGTCCTCGACGGCAAAGAACGCCATCGAGCCGATCATCAGCCCGGCCGCCCGCGAATTCTCGGCCGCAGGGTCGGCGGCGGTGGCCGCCTGGGGGTAGGCGCGGTCATGGGCAGGCTCTCCGGGGAAAAATCCCGACCCTCCTACACCAGCCGCCCGGCAGGTTAAACCTCAGCGGTAGATATGCGGCGCGCCCAGCCGGTCGTGCAGCGCGTTCACCTCATGCGGCTGCAATTCCAGCGCCTGCGCCAGCGCATGCAGGTACTGCGCCTCGGCCTGGGCATCCAGGTCTATGGCCGACAGCGAGGCCAGGTAGACCTGCGGCTCCAGCCCGGCCGGAACCATCCGCGCCAGCCCCGCCACATCCACCGGCCGCGCCAGTTCGGCATTCACCGCCTTGACCTCGGCGGCGCTGGCATCGCCCATCGCCTGCACCAGCCTGTCCTTCTCGGCGGGATCCAGTTCGCCATCGCATTTCACCGCCTGGATCACCGCCCGCAGCATCAGGGCCGCGGAAATCTCGTCCTCTTCCTCGACCTTCAGCCCGCCGGGTCGCGCCGCCGCGCCCCCCAGGACCGAGCCCAGCAGGTCGCCCAGACCGCCGCCGCCCGCCACCGCCACCGGTCAGCTCCTTCAACAGGCCGTCCATCCCCGTCGTCGGCGCCGACTTGCGCGGGGCCGACCGCTTTTGCCGCGTCAGCTCGTCCAGCATGTCGCCGCCCTGCGACCGCGACGCGCCCGAGGTCCGGCCGCGGTTGCCCAGGATGTCGCCCATCACGTTTTCCAGCCCGCCCGGCAGCCGCGCGTCGCGCCCGGTCTCGATCCGCGTGCCGCGCCCCGGCTGGGTGTTGCCCTGCGGCGCGCTCCGCGGCGCCGCCGTGGCGCTGCCCCCCTTGGCCAGGGTCGACACCCCCTTGGCGATCACCACGCCGATCGCCACCTTCAACAAGGTCTTGCCCAGACTCATCACGCATCTCCCGCCCCGACACGCGCCCCAGACGGCGCGCAGGGGCCAAGCCTTGCTTGTGCTTGCCGCGCGGTCAATGCAAAACCCCCGACGACAGCCCGTTTCGGCGAAAGGCCCCCGATGTCCGGCACCGCTTCCCCCCGCAAGGACCGGCTCGACGGCGCCGGGCTGGCCTCGCTCCTGGCCGTGCAGATGCTGCTAGCCTTCAACCAGATCATCGTCGCCTTCGTGAACAAGGGCCTGCAACCGGTGTTCTTCGCCGGCCTGCGCTCGGCGCTGGCCGTGATCTTCGTCTGGGCCTTGCTGCGCTGGCGCGGCCGGCCGGTGCGGCTCGACCCATCGGCGCGGGCGGCGGGCCTGATGATCGGCGCCTTCTTCGCCGCCGAATTCCTGCTGCTTTTCCTCGCGCTCGACCTGACCACCGTCGGCCGCGCCTCGATCCTGATGTATTCCATGCCGGTCTGGTTCGCGCTGATGGCGCATTTCGGCCTGGGCGAACGCATCACCCCGCGCAAGGCGGTGGGGCTGGCCATCGCCTTTGCCGGCACGGCCTGGGCCATCCTCGGCGCGGCCGGCGGGGCCGGGGCGGGGCAGGGCAGTCTGGCGGGCGATCTCTGCGCGCTGGGGGCCGGCATCGGCTGGGCCGCCACCGCCTATGTCGCCCGCCGCCCGGCGATGCGCGCCCAGGGGCCGGAACTGCAACTCTTCTGGATGGTGCTGGTCTCGGCGCCGATCCTGCTGGCGGTCTCGCCGCTGTTCGGCCCGCTGGTCCGCGAATTGCAACCCCTACATATGGTAGGCCTGATCTTCCAATCCACAGTGGTGGTGGCCGGCGGCTTCATCGCCTGGCTCTGGCTGATGTCGGTCTATCCCGCCTCGACCGTGGCGGCCTTTTCCTTCCTGTCGCCGGTCTTCGCCATCCTGATGGGCGCCGTCTTCCTGGGCGAAAGTCTGTCGCCGGCGATTCTCGGGCCGGCGGCGCTGGTGGCCCTGGGCATCGTTCTGATCAATCGTGCGGCAGTCGCGCAACAGCGTTGAGAATCGGTTGATTTCGCATGTCGACTTTCATCCCCGCTTCGCGCCGGGGTGAAGCGATCTCTCAGCCTGCCGCCCCAAACCTGCCCTTTGCCACGCAAAACCGGCACAGTTCAGAAACTGCTTCACCTGTTGTCCACAGCCTTCCCCACAAGCCGGGGGCGACCGGGGGAAAATCCCTACACGGGGCCGTGATCGGGCGCTGATCCCGTCAAGCCGAAAAATCGTCGACAAAGGCAAAAAAACCATTTGAACCTGCCTGCCGTTTACGACAATTTGACGAAGCGGTTCGGATGACCACTAGATGTAGTATCCGACAGGCAGAGCAGTGATCCTCAAGATGGGCAGCCCCGAACAGGGCGCCGGTCCCCCAGTTCGCCACGGGCGGGCCGGGCGCGGGTCTTTGCGTCCTGCACGAACCAGACCGCGCGCAACGGGGCAAACGGGCATGCCGAACGGCGGCCGCTGAACACAAAGGACCAAGGGGCAGATGAAGATCGAGCGCAAGTTCACCAGCGAAGCGACCGGCGCCTATGGAGCGATGGATTTTTCCGTCACCACGTCGGAAATCCGCAATCCCGATGGCAAGGTCGTGTTCCGCAACGAGGCGGTCGAGGTTCCCGAAGGCTGGAGTCAGGTCGCCTCGGACGTTCTGGCGCAGAAGTACTTCCGCAAGGCCGGTGTCCCCGCCGTCCTGCGCAAGGTACGTGAAAAGGGCGTGCCGGAATTCCTCTGGCGCTCGGTCCCCGACGAGGACGCGCTGGCGAAACTGCCCGCCGAAGGGCGCTATGCCGGCGAAACCTCGTCCAAGCAGGTGTTCGACCGGCTTGCCGGCGCCTGGACCTACTGGGGCTGGAAGGGCGGCTATTTCTCGACCGAGACCGACGCCCGCGCCTATTTCGACGAGATGCGCTTCATGCTGGCCCGCCAGATGGCCGCGCCGAACAGCCCGCAATGGTTCAACACCGGCCTGCACTGGGCCTATGGCATCGACGGCCCGTCGCAGGGCCACTTCTACGTCGACCACAAGACCGGCACCCTGACCAAGTCGGCCTCGGCCTACGAACATCCCCAGCCCCACGCCTGCTTCATCCAGTCGGTCAAGGATGACCTGGTCGGCGATGGCGGCATCATGGATCTCTGGGTGCGCGAGGCGCGGCTGTTCAAATACGGCTCGGGCACCGGCACCAACTTCTCCAGCTTGCGCGGCGAGGGCGAGAAACTCTCGGGCGGCGGCAAGTCCTCGGGCCTGATGGGTTTCCTCAAGATCGGCGACCGCGCGGCCGGCGCGATCAAGTCGGGCGGCACCACGCGCCGCGCGGCCAAGATGGTCATCGCCGACATGGACCACCCCGACATCGAATCCTTCATCAACTGGAAGGTCATCGAGGAACAGAAGGTCGCCAGCCTGGTCGCCGGCTCCAAGATGCACGAGGCGCGCCTGAACGACATCTTCGCCGCCATCCGCCAATGGGACGGCAGCAGCGAGGACAGCGTCGACCCGGGCAAGAACCCCGCGCTGAAATCCGCGATCCGCGCCGCGAAAAAGGCGATGATCCCTGACACCTACACCAACCGCGTGCTGCAATACGCAGCCCAGGGCTTCACCTCGATCGAATTCCCCACCTATGACACCGACTGGGACTCTGAGGCCTACATCACCGTCTCGGGCCAGAACTCCAACAACTCGGTCCGCGTCACCGACGCCTTCCTGCGCGCCGTCCGCGAAGACCTGCCGTGGGAGCTGATCCGCCGCACCGACGGCAAGGTGGCGAAAACCGTCTCGGCCCGCGACCTCTGGGACCAGATCGGCCATGCCGCCTGGGCCTGCGCCGACCCCGGCATCCAGTTCCACGACACCGTCAACGCCTGGCATACCTGCCCCGAAGACGGCCCGATCCGCGGCTCGAACCCCTGCTCGGAATACATGTTCCTCGACGACACGGCCTGCAACCTGGCCTCGATGAACCTGCTCACCTTCCATAGCGAAGGCGCCTTCGACGCCGCCGCCTATATCCACGCCTCGCGGCTCTGGACCATCACGCTGGAAATCTCGGTGATGATGGCGCAGTTCCCGTCCCGCGAAATCGCCCAGCTTTCCTATGACTTCCGCACCCTGGGCCTGGGCTACGCCAATATCGGCGGCCTTTTGATGAACATGGGCCTGGGCTACGACTCGGCCCAGGGCCGTGCCCTCTGCGGCGCGCTGACCGCGCTGATGACCGGCGTCGCCTATGCCACCTCGGCCGAAATGGCGCGCGAGCTGGGCGCCTTCTCCGGCTATGCCCGCAACCGCGAGCATATGCTGCGCGTCATCCGCAACCATCGCACCGCCGCCCATGGCAAGACCGGCGGCTACCTGGGCGTCAACGTCAACCCGGTGGCGCTGGACCACGCGAACTGCCCCGACCAGACCCTTGTCACCCTTGCGAAATCCGCCTGGGACGAGGCGCTGGCCCTGGGCGAGGAACACGGCTTCCGCAACGCCCAGACCACCGTAATCGCCCCCACCGGCACCATCGGCCTGGTGATGGACTGCGACACCACCGGGATCGAGCCCGACTTCGCCCTGGTCAAGTTCAAGAAACTGGCCGGCGGCGGCTATTTCAAGATCATCAACCAGTCGGTCCCGGCCGCGCTGGAAAAGCTGGGCTACCCCGGCCACCAGATCGCCGAGATGGTCGCCTATGCCGTCGGCCACGGCTCGCTGGCCCAGGCGCCCTCGATCAACCACACCGCGCTGATCGGCCACGGCTTCGGCCCGCGCGAGATCGAGAAGGTCGAGGCAGCGCTGCCGACCGCCTTCGACATCCGCTTCGTCTTCAACCAGTGGACCCTGGGCGAGGATTTCTGCAAGGGCACCCGCAAGGATCCCGGCCGAGAAACTGGCCGATCCCACCTTCGACCTCTTGCGCCACCTCGGCTTTACCCGCGCGCAGATCGACGCCGCCAATGGCCATGTCTGCGGCACCATGACGCTCGAGGGCGCGCCCTTCCTCAAGGACGAACACCTGCCCGTCTTCGACTGCGCCAATGCCTGCGGCAAGAAGGGCAAGCGGTATCTCTCGGTCGACAGCCACATCTACATGATGGCCGCCGCCCAGTCCTTCATCTCGGGCGCGATCTCGAAAACCATCAACATGCCGAACTCGGCCTCGATCGCCGAAACCCTGGCGGCCTATGAACTCAGCCATTCGCTGGGCATCAAGGCCAATGCGCTCTACCGCGACGGCTCGAAACTGTCGCAGCCGCTGGCTTCGGCGCTGATCGAGGATGACGAAGAGGCCGAAGAGATCCTGGCCACCGGCTCGGCGCAGGAAAAGGCCGCCGTCATCGCCGAAAAGATCGTCGAGAAGGTGATCGTCAAGGAAATCGTCCGCTCGAACCGCGAAAAGCTGCCGGAACGGCGCAAGGGCTATACGCAAAAGGCCATCGTCGGCGGCCACAAGGTCTATCTGCGCACCGGCGAATACCAGGACGGCTCGCTGGGCGAGATCTTCATCGACATGCACAAGGAAGGCGCGGGCTTCCGGGCGATGATGAACAACTTCGCCATCGCCGTCTCGGTCGGCCTGCAATACGGCGTGCCGCTGGAAGAATTCGTCGAGGCTTTCACCTTCACCCGCTTTGAGCCGGCGGGCATGGTGCAGGGCAACGACTCGGTCAAGAACGCCACTTCGATCCTTGACTACATCTTCCGCGAACTGGCGATTTCCTACCTCGACCGCACCGATCTGGCCCATGTCGCCCCGAAAGGCGCCAGCTTCGACGATCTCGGCCGCGGCGACGAGGAAGGCAAGCGCAACATCTCCGAGGTGACCGACGCCGCCGCCTCGCGCGGGCTCGAGGTGCTGAAGCAGATCTCCTCCACCGGCTACCTGCGCAAGCGCCTGCCGCAGGAACTGGTGGTGCTGCAGGGCGGGGCGGGGGCCACGGCCTTTGCCACCGGCACCGACCCGGTCGCCACGCTGAACATGCTGGTGCCCGAGGCCCGCGCCACCGGCCTGGCCGAATCCACCTCCGGCTTCGCGCTCGGCGCCGCCACCGGCACCGACGCCGCCCGCACCAAGGCCAAGATGCAGGGCTACACCGGCGATCCTTGCGGCGAATGCGGCAACTACACGCTGGTCCGCAACGGCACCTGCCTCAAGTGCAACACCTGCGGCGGCACCACGGGCTGCAGCTGATCTTCGGACCGGCCGGCAAGACCGGAACGGCGGGCCATGTGCCCGCCGTTTTCCATTTCCACACAGGGGGCGCTCAATGAGAACCATCGTGGAAGGCATGTTGCCACAGCAATTCCTGCTGGATCTGGGAACATACATGCAGACGGCCGCCCAGACAGCAAGCTCTGTATGGGCGGCCGTCTGCTGGATCTGGGAACATACATGCAGACGGCCGCCCATACAGAGCTTGCTGTCTGGCAAACAACGATGCTCGCCGAAGGTATCGATCCACACTCCCCCGTAGACTATCGCGGCTACGTGAACATCAAACTGCGGACTGCGGAACTCTTGCGGCGGTTCCGGGGCAGCGCAGCAAGCTGCCCCGCATGGCTTGCCGATCGCATCCAGGAGGTGGCCGATGAGGTCGAGCGCGGCCTCGAGACCAGAAATCTTGCGGCGCATGGTGCCTTTTTCCTGGACGACCCTGGCAAGGGCACATTGGGCGCGGCGCATTACTTTGCGCGCGGGCAGGGGCGTGATCGTGAGCTTTTCGAGATCAAGCAGGCAGTGACGCGGCAACAGGTTGAAGACGCAATACGGGCTGGCAACCAACTGCTCCACAGCGTGATTGCATTGCGGCAGGCCATCCAGGATTGGCGCTATCCGAACGGAACGCCGGACCCGTCGCCGCTTCCGACCTGCGAAGATCAGCGCGATACCCAGTGAATCCAAATTCCAGTTTCATCTGTCGAAAAATATCCCACGGGGGTCCGGGGGTGTGAAACCCCCGGCCCAGGTTTGCCCACCCCCCACCCCAAAGGTAAAGAATCCCTTAAATCCCAAAGGCCAACCCATTGGGAATCCTTTGCGTCCGTAGGCGTCCCTCCGTGGGACGCCCGCGGCCTCGCCATTCCGTGTCTTCCCAAACCCCGCAAGGCCCCTATAGTCGCGCCGGCCCCCTCCGCCGCCCCCCGGTCCGGGCCGCGACGGAAACCCCGGCCCCGTCCGTATCAGTCCAAAGCCGCCTCAGGATTGCCCCTTGCCCGCCGCCCGCCCCGATCTCGACCAGCTCGCCCGGATCAAGCCCCGCCGCCGCGGCTGGCTCTGGCTCCTCCTTCTCGCCGCCGCCCTGGGCCTCGCCGCCTGGGCCTACGCCGCCCGTAGCCCTGCCACCACGATCCGCTATGACACCACCCCGGTCGCCCGCGGCGATCTGACCGTGACCGTCACCGCCACCGGCACCGTCCAGCCCACCACCCGCGTCGACCTCTCCTCGGAACTCTCCGGCACCCTCGCCGCGGTCGAGGTCGATTTCAACGACGAGGTGACCGAGGGCCAGGTCCTCGCCCGTCTCGACGACACCAACCTGCGCGCCCGGGTCACCACCGCCGAAGCCCAGCTGACCGCGGCCGAGGCCCGCATCCTGCAGGCCGAGGCCACCGCATCGGAAACCGGCGAGACCTGGACCTCCACCCAGGAACTCGACAAGCGCGGGCTGGCGACCCGCACCACCGTCATCGCCGCCAAGGCCGCCCATGACCGCGCGATGGCCGCGCTCGACATCGCCCGCGCCGATTTCAAACTGGCCGAGGCCAGCCTCGAAGAGGCCCGCACCGACCTTGCCAAGGCCGAGATCCGCAGCCCGATCACCGGCATCGTGCTGGACCGGGCGGCGGAAAAGGGCCAGATCGTCGCCGCCACGCTGAACGCGCCGATCCTTTTCACCCTGGCCGAGGACCTGGGCCGGATGGAGCTGCAGGTCGACATCGACGAGGCCGACATCGGCCGCGTCGCCGTGGGCAACGAGGCCGGCTTTACCGTCGACGCCTATCCGGGCCAGGATTTCCCGGCCCGCATCACCCAGCTGCGCTATGCGCCCGAGGAAACCGAGGGCGTCGTCACCTACAAGGCGGTGCTGACCGTCGAGAATGACAAACGCCTGTTGCGCCCCGGCATGACCGCGACCGCCACCATCATCGTCTCGTCGCAGCCCGACGTGCTGCTGGTGCCGATGGCGGCGCTGCGCTATGCCCCGCCGGTGACCGCCAGCGATGACCGGTCCGGCAGCGGGCTGATCGGCCTCATCATGCCGGCGCGGTCCTCTGGCCAGCGCCAGAAGGTCGACGGATCCTCGCTCTGGGTGCTGCGCGCCGGGCAGCCGGTCAAGGTTTCGGTCACGCCGGGCGCGTCGGACGGGCGGATGATGGCGGTGACCTCGGAGGACCTGCAGGAGGGCGACGCGGTCATCACCGACCAGCGGGCAAGCAACTGACATGGCGCCGCTGATCGAATTCCGCGCCGTCAGCCGCCACTATGGCACCGGCGAGGCCGAGGTACGGGCGCTGGACGGGGTGGACCTGAAGATCGACCGCGGCGAATTCGTCGCCATCATGGGGCCGTCGGGGTCGGGCAAGTCCACGGCGATGAACATCATCGGCTGTCTCGACCGGCCAAGCCGGGGGCAATATCTGTTTGACGGCACCCCGGTCGAACATCTCTCGCCCGACGCGCTGGCCCTGCTGCGGCGGCATTACCTGGGCTTTGTCTTTCAGGGCTTCAACCTCCTGGCCCGCACCTCGGCGCAGGAGAATGTCGAACTGCCGCTGATCTACAAGGGCCTGGCCGCGCAGGAGCGGGACGCCCGCGCCCGCGCGGCGCTGGCCAAGGTCGGCCTGGAGGGGCGCGAGCGGCACGACCCGTCGCAACTGTCGGGTGGCCAGCAGCAGCGCGTCGCCATCGCCCGCGCCCTGGCCGGCGACCCGATGGTGATCCTGGCGGATGAGCCGACCGGCAACCTGGACAGCCACCGCAGCCATGAAATCATGCAACTGTTGCAGGGACTTAACCGCGACGAGGGCATCACCATCGTCATGGTCACGCATGAGGCCGACATCGCCGCCTATGCCCGCCGCCTGATCGTGTTCACCGATGGCAAGATCACCAGCGACACCCCGGCCGAAGGGCAGGCGGCATGATCTGGGAGGCGTTCCGCCTGGCCACGCGCTCGATCATCCGCAACAAGCTGCGGTCGTTCCTGACCGTCTTGGGCGTGGTGATCGGCGTGGCCTCGGTGATTGCCATGGTGACGGTGGGGCAGGGTTCGTCGGCGCAGGTTTCGGCCAGCGTCGAGAGCCTGGGGTCCGACGTGGTGGTGCTGCGGCCGGGGCGGCGCGGCTTTGGCCCCGGATCGCGGGGCGGGCGGCCCTTCAGCCTGCGCGATACCGAGGCGGTGGCGCTGTTGCCCGAGGTGGGGCTGGTGGCGCCGGTGGCGACCTCGTCGCAGACGGTGATCGCCGGCAATGCCAATGCCCAGACCCAGATCACCGGCACCAATGCCGCCTGGGTCGAGGTGTCGAACTGGACCATCGCGCTTGGCCGCAACTTCAACCAGGGCGAGGATCGCGCCGGGCTGGCGGTCTGCATCCTGGGCCAGACGGTGCGGCGGGCGCTGTTCGGCGGCGAGGATCCGGTGGGCCAGACGGTGCGGATCAAGTCGATCGCCTGCGAGGTGATCGGCGTTCTGGCGCCGAAGGGGGCGGCCAGCTTTGGGCAGGACCAGGATGACCTGGTGGTGATGCCGATCCGGCTGGTCCAGCGGCGGCTGGCCGGGGACCAGGACGTGAACAGCATGCAGATTGCGCTGGCCTCTGGTGTCGCCGTGGCCGATGGCGTGGCGGCAATCGAGGTGCTGATGCGTGAACGTCGCCGCATAACCATAGACAAGGACGACGATTTTTCTGTCACCGACATGAAGGAGGTGGCCACGATGCTGAATTCGGTCAACTCGGTTCTGTCGGGGCTGTTGTCTTCGGTCGCGGCGGTCAGCCTGCTGGTCGGCGGCATCGGCATCATGAATATCATGCTGGTTTCGGTGACAGAACGCACGCGCGAGATCGGCATCCGGCTGGCGGTGGGGGCCAGTGCCGGGCAGGTGCTGTTGCAGTTCCTGGTCGAGGCGGTGGTGCTGTCGGCCCTGGGGGGTGCCCTGGGGATCGTGGCCGGGCTGGGCATGGCCTGGGTGGCCAGCGGCTTCATGGCGATACCCTTCGCGCCCGATCCGCTGATCGTGGCGCTGGCCTTCGGCTTTTCCGCCGTGGTCGGCGTGGTCTTTGGCTATTTTCCCGCCCGGCGCGCGGCGCGGCTGGACCCGATCGAGGCGCTGCGGCATCAATAGCGGCGGATTCGCAACTGGCGGGTTGCAGATGCGAAAGGCTCTGCTAGGCTGGGCGGCATGAGCGGGAAGGTCACGAAACGGATGGTGCAGGCGCTGCGCGATGGCGGCGTGCGGGTGACGCGGCAACGCGAGGTGCTGTTGCAGGTGCTGGCGGCGGCGGCCGACCACCCCGACGCGGCCGAATTGCACCGGCGGGCGCGCGGCATCGACGAGACGGTGTCGCTGGCCACGGTCTACCGCACCCTGGCGGTGCTGGAGCGCGAGGGCGTGATCCATCGCAACAGTTTCGAAAACGGCGGCGCCCGGTTCGAGGTGGCGGACCCCGATCATCACGATCATATCGTCGATCTCGACAGCGGCCGGATCATCGAGTTCCGGTCCGAGAAGATCGAAGAGCTGCAACGCCAGATCGCCGCCGAAATGGGCTATGAGATCGAGCATCACCGGTTGGAGCTTTACTGCAGGAAACGCCAGTAAGATATTGTTTTACGGTGTTATTCTGTCCTCTGGCAGCAGGTCGGCAATCTCGCGCCGGAACGGCAGGGCATCGCCGGTCTCGGGCGCGTCCAGGCCCTCGGCCCAGGCGCGGCCGGCATAGGTTGCCCAGGCGATCGGCCCCGGTGCGGCGGCGTCGCCGATCAGTTGCAGGCTGCGGATGCCGGCGCCCTGCCAGTCCAGCGCGCGGGCGGCGTGGAAAAGGCCATCGTTCGGCGTGCGGCTGGTGACCAGAACCACGGCCTCGGCCGGCAGCGTGGATTGCCGCCCGGTCCAGGTGCAGCCCAGCGTCACCTCGGTGGCACCGATGGCCTCGGGTGCCTTGGACAGATGCACCTCGACCCCGATCTCGAGGAGGCGGCGCATGATGGTGGCCTGTTCCAGGGTATTGTCGGTCCATTCCGCGACCTTGACGGCGGGGGTGACGAAATCGACCTTGCAGCCCTGGGCGACCAGCAGTTCGGCCAGAACCGAGCCCATGTAGAAATGGTCGTCATCATAAAGGGTTACGCGAACATTCTGAGGCGTATGGCCCGCCATCAGGTCATCAGGCGTATAGATCGGCATCGCCGCATCGGTGGGGATCGGGTGCAGGTGCAGCCGCGCCACCGCATCGCGGCGCCAGACGGCACCGGTGGCGATGGCGATGTGGTCGGCCCCCATGGCAAGGAGATCGTCGGGCACAAGGCGGCTGTCGCGGTAGATCTCGACATTCGGCATGACGGCCATCTGGCCGGTGCGGTAATCGGCCACCCGGCCCCAGGCGGAAAGGCCGGGAAGCGCGCGTTCCCTGGCCACGCGGCCGCCCAGCGTGGTCGTCGCCTCGGCCAGCGTGACCCTGTAGCCGCGGCGGGCGGCCTGCAGCGCGGCCTCGAGCCCGGTGGGGCCGGCGCCGACGACCAGCACGCTGTCCGATGCGCCCTTGGCCCGCGCCCGGTCAGGGTGCCAGCCCTTGCGCCATTCCTCCATGAAGGCGGTGTTCTGGGTGCAGCGGCTGATGGCGCCGGTCATGTCGCCCGAGACGCAGATGTTGCAGCCGATGCATTCGCGGATGTCTTCGTAGCGGCCCTCCTGCACCTTGGCTGGCAGGAAGGGGTCGGCGATCGAGGGGCGGGCGGCGCCGATGAAATCCAGGATACCGGAGCGGATCTGGCGCACCATGGCATCGGGGCTGGTGAAGCGGCCGACGCCGACCACGGGTTTCGGGGTCAGATCCCTGATGCCGCGGACCAGATCCTCTTGCGCGCCTTCGGGCTTGAACCGCGAGGTGCCGGAGCAGGCCTCCCAGGTGCCCTGGGCCAGATCCCAGATGTCGGGCAACTCGCCGTGCATCTGGATGAAGTCGCGCAACTCGGCGTTGGAAAAGCCGAAAGGTCCGGCCTCATGCAGCGACATGCGCAGGGAGACGGCGATTTCGCCCTTGGTGACTTCTCTTGCGTCTTCAACGACTTCGCGCAGGAACCTCGCGCGGTTTTCAAGGCTGCCGCCGTATTCGTCGCTGCGGTGGTTGGTGGCGCGGGACAGGAAATGTTGCAGGATGCCGAAGCCATGGGCGCCGTAAAGGCAGACCAGGTCGAAGCCGGCCTGCTGGCTGCGGCGAAAGGCGTTGCGGAACCAGCGGCGCAGGTCGCGGATATCCTGCCGGTCCATGGTGCGGGCCTGCACGGGATCGGAGGTGAAGGTCAGGATCGGCCCGCCGCTGACGGCCAGCGGCACCTCGCGCGAGTAGAGGTTGGGGCCGTTGATGCCGGAATAGGCCAGCTGGATGCCGGCCAGCGCGCCGTGGCTTGTCATCGCATCCGCCATGCGGGCCAGCGCCGGGATGTCGCGGTCGTCCCAGAGGTGCTGTTCGATGAAGGGGGTGATTTCCGAGGTCGGGTGAATCTCGGTCTGTTCGGTGAAGATCACGCCCCAGCCGCCCTCGGCCTTGGTGCGGCGCATCTCGACCACGGCGGAAGGATCGCGGTAGCCGCCGCCGTTGCAGTGCGGCACCTGGTAGAAGCGGTTCTTTGCCGTCTTGGGGCCGATCTGCATCGGCGTGAACAGGATGTCATGCGCGGGCAGGCGGGTCATGCGATCCCCCTCAGGTCGGCGGATTGGGTGGAGAGGCGGGCCGGATCGCGCGGCGGCACCTCGGCCACCAGGAGCGCAGGGGCGTCGCCGGCCTGGGCCAGCACCTCGCCATGCGGGCCGGCGACCAGGCTGCCGCCGACATAGGTCAGGTCGCCTTCGGCCCCGCAGTAATTAGCGTAGACGATCGTCAGGCCGTGGTTGGCCGCCATGGCCGGAACGGTGCGGTGGATGACATGGGTAAAGGGCGCCATGTTGGCGGTGGGGGCCAGGATCGCCGTCACGCCCATGTCGGCCAGGGCCTTGACGTGGGGGGCGAATTCCACGTCGTAGCAGATCAGCAGCGCGGCGGTCTGGCCGGCCAGCGGGAAGGTGGCATAGGCGTCGCCGGGGAGAAACAGCGCCTTTTCCCTGGGGCCGTAGAGCTGGATCTTGCGGTAATGGGCCAGCGGTTCACCGTCGGGGCCAAGGCAGATGGCGGCATTGTAGAGCCGGTCGCCGTCCTGTTCGGCATAGCCCAGCACCAGGGCGCAGCGCGCGGCCTGGGCGGCCTGGGCAAGGCGGCGGAGGGGGGCGCTGTCGCGCGCCAGGCCAAGTCTGGCCATGTCGGGCTGGTTGTAGCCGGGCAGCCAGAGTTCAGGCAGCACCAGCGCATCGGCCCGCAGCGCGGCAGCGGCGGCAAGCGCGGATTCGGCCTGGGCCAATGCCAGGTCCAGATCGGCGGCGGGCGAGGTGCCCTGCCAGAGTGCGAGTTTCATGCGTCCCAGCCGGGGGGCCAGCCCCCCGGTCCCCCCGGAGTATTTCTGCCAAGATGAAGGGGGCCGCGGTGGTGCGGCCCCGCTGCGGTCATTTCTTGAGGTTGGTCCAGATCGCGTCGTAGAGTTTCTGGGCGTCCTCGTCGCAGGCTTCGATGAAGTAGCCCTTCTGCTCGGCCGGCGGGTTGTTTTCCGGGCTGTTCTTGATCTCGTCGGCCAGGAAGGGTTCGACGCCGGTGACGCCCGAGGTATAGGCGGCATAGTTGGTCAGGGTGGCGGCGTTTTCCGGATCGAGCAGGAAGTTCATGAATTTCAGCGCGGCATCGCGGTTGGGCGCGTCCTTCAGCAGCACCATGTTGTCCATCCACAGGACATAGCCTTCCTTCGGGAAGGCATATTCGACATTGGCGCCCTCGGCGCGGGCCTTGGAGGAGAAGCCGTTGTAGATCATCCCGGCCGCGGCGTCGCCCGAGACCAGCACATCCTTGGCGGTGTCGGAGCCGAACGAGGCCCAGCTGGCCTTGGCGGTCAGCAGCATGTCGTTCAGCGCCTTGAGCTGGTCACGGTCGGTCGAGCATTGCGGGATGCCGAGGTAGAGCGAGCCGAGGGCCAGAACCTCGCCCTGGCTGTCGAGGACGTTGATCTTGCCCTTCAGCTCTTCCGGCGGGTCGAAGATGATGGAAAGCGAGTCGATCGGGCCGGCAAAGACATCGCGGTTGACCGAAAAGCCGGTCGAGCCCCACTGGTAGGGGATCGAGGAGTGGCGGCCCGGATCGAAGGGCACGTCGAGCCATTGCGGCGCGATGTTGCCGAAGTTCGGGATTTCCTCGGGGGTGAAGGTATCCAGCAGGCCCTCGGTGCCCAGGATCTTTACCATGTAGTCGCCGGGCACGGCCACGTCATACTGGCCGATCTTGCCGGCCTTCAGCGCGGCCAGCATCGCCTCGTTCGAATCGAACGTGTCCATCGTCACCGCGATGCCGGTCTCGGCGGTGAACTTGTCGAGAAGCTCTTGCGGCATGTATTCGAAGAAGTTGTAGATCTTCAGCTCGCCCTCGGCGAAGGCGGGCGAGGCGAGCAGCGTGGTGGCGAGAAGCAGCTTTCTCATCGAAGTCTCCTGGTTGGGTCGGGGTTTGGGCGGGCTGGGTCAGGGCGTCTGACGGCCCTTGCGGTTGATCAGGTAACTGAGGGTGACGAAGGCAAAGGACACCAGCAGCATCAGGGTGGAAATCGCCATGATGTTGGGCTTGATGCCCTGTTTGACCGATCCGAAGATGGCGGTGGGCAGGGTTTCCATCCCGGCGCCCTTGACGAAGTTGGTGATGATGAAATCGTCGAGGCTGATGATGAAGGCCAAAAGCCAGCCCGAGACCACGCCCGGCATCAGGAGCGGCAGCAGGATCAGCCGGAAGGCCTGGGCGCGGGTGGCGTAGAGGTCGCGGGCGGCCTGTTCGTAATGGGCCTCGATCCCTTCCAGCCGGGCCGCCAGCGGCTGGTAGGCAGAGGGGATGCAGAAGGTGATGTGGGCCAGACGGATGGTCAGGTAGCCGGTGGTCAGGCCGATGGTGGAAAAGAAGATCAGCGTCGAGACGGCGATGACGATTTCCGGCACCATCAGCGGCAGGTTGATCAGGGCGAAACTGGCCTGGCGGCCGCGGAAATGCCCGCCGCGCACCATGGCCAGGGCGGCCGCGGTGGCGATCGCGGTGGCGATGGTCGAGGCGATCAGCGCGATGGTCAGCGAATTCCACGCCGCCTGGCCGAAGCGGCCGGCCTCGGGGCCGGTAAAGACCTCGGCATACCAGCGCAGCGACCAGCCGCCCCATTGGGTGATCGAGGCCGATCCGTTGAAGCTGTAGGCCGCCACCACCGCCAGCGGCGCGTAAAGGACCAAGAGGCGGGCGATGGTCATGGCCAGAAAGCCGGGGTAGTGGCGCACGCCCTTCATCTGGCACCGCCTTTCGCCTGGGCACGGGCGTAGACCATGAGCACCGCCATCACCAGCGTCATCAGGATCATGCTGGCCGCGGCGCCAAAGGGCCAGTTGCCCTGGCTGCCCTTGAACTGTTCGTCGATCAGGCTGCCGATCATGAAGGTCTTGGCCCCGCCCAGGAGGTCGGGGGCGAGAAAGGCGCCGAGCGAGGGCACGAAGACCAGGATGCAGCCGGCGATCAGGCCGGGCCGCACCACCGGCAGCACGATTTCGCGCAAGGTGGCAAGGCGGCTGGCGTAAAGGTCGGCCGCCGCCTCGGACAGGGCAAAGTTGTAACGTTCCACCGCGGCATAGATCGGCAGCACCATGAAGGGCAGGTAGGAATAGAACAGGCCCAGCTGCACCGCGAGGTTGGTGTTGACCAAGGGCAGCGGGCCGTCGATCACGCCCAAGGCCATCAGCGCCTCGTTCAGCGGGCCGGTGTCGCGGATAAGGAATTTCAGGCTGACGGTGCGGATCAGCAGGTTGACCCAATAGGGAATGGTGATCAGGAACAGCCAGATGCCACGGGTGTCCTGTGGGCGGGTGGCGATGAACCAGGCGGTGGGAAAGCCGATCAGCAGGCACAGGCCCGTGGCCACCGCCGCCTGCCAGATCGAGCGCCAGAAGATCAGGATATAGGTCCATTCGATCTGGGCGGGTTCGTCGCCGAACAGGCCGCGGGTGACGAAGAACTGGTCATAGGCGGCCAGGGTGAAATCCCAGATCACCCCGCCGCGGAATTCCTTGGTCAGGAAGGAATAGACCGCCATCAGGCAGACCGGCAGCACCATCAGGATGCCGATCACCAGCCAGCTGGGCAGCAACAGCGGACGGACGATACGGGCGTATGTCGCCTCGCCCTGGGCGGTGGGGGCAGCGGGGCCGGCCATCAGTCGGCCAGAAGGCGGGCGGCGCCTTCCTCCAGGTGCAGGCCGACGGTGGCGCCGGGTTCAGGCAGGTGGACGCGCGCGGCGTTCTGCAGGCGCAGGGTAAAGGGCACGCCGCCGTCCAGCCGGGTCACCAGTTGCAGGTCGGTGCCCAGATAGACGATGCGCTCGACCACGGCGCGCAGGTCGGCGTCCTGGGCCAGGCTGACCCGCTCGGGGCGGATCGACAGGTGATGCCGGCCGGGCGCAGAGGAGGCCGAGGGGCAGGCGATCCGGTGGCCGCCGGGCAGGACGACCTGGGCCATGCCGTCCACGACCGCATCAACTTCGACCTCCAACAGGTTGGTTTCACCGATGAAATCGGCGACAAAGCGGTTCACCGGCGCCTCATAGATGTCGCGGGCGGTGCCGATCTGCTGCACCCGGCCGTTGGACATGACGGCGATGCGGTCGGACATGGTCAGGGCTTCTTCCTGGTCATGGGTGACGAAGATGAAGGTGATGCCGGTTTCTTCCTGCAGCTGCTTCAGCTCGACCCGCATCGCCTGCCGCAGCTTCAGGTCCAGCGCGCTGAGCGGTTCGTCCAGCAACAGCACCTTGGGATCGGGCGCCAGCGCCAGCGCCCGGGCCAGCGCCACGCGCTGCTGCTGGCCGCCCGACAACTGGCCCGGCATCCGGTCGGCAAAGGCCGAGAGATGCACCATTTCCAGCATGGTGCCGGCGCGGGCCCGGCGGGTGGCCAGGTCGACGCCCTTCATCTTCAGCCCGAAGGCCACGTTGTCCAGCACCGTCATGTGCGGGAACAGGGCATAATGCTGAAAGACGGTGTTCACCGGCCGGTGGTTGGGTTCAAGGCTGGCGATATTGTCGCCGAACAGCCGGATTTCGCCCTGGGTCACGTCCTCGAACCCGGCGATCAGCCGCAAGAGCGTGGTCTTGCCACAGCCCGAGGGGCCGAGCAGGGTAAAGAACTCATTATCCGCGATGGTCAGGCTGACGCCGTGCAAGGCGGTGACGGTGCCATAGCGCTTGACGGTGTTGATGATCTCGACAGCAGCGGTCATCGCGGTTTGCATACCCCCAATTCAATGGTAACACGCTAATTGCAAGCGTTCCGGGTGGTATATACCCCCAGAGAGGTATGATGCGCAGCCTGCCCAACGAGGCCGAGGGTCAACTGGCCGAAGCGATCCGGCGGCTGGGCAAGCCGGGGTTCGAATCCGCGCTGATGGCGCTGTTCCAGCGGCTGGTGGCGCCCGACAACCTGATCGTGCTGGCCTATCGTGACGCCGGGCCGCCGCAGGTGCTGTTCCGACAGACCGAACGGCCGCAGGTGTTTGGCCAGCTTGACAGCACCTATCTGCAGGGCGCCTATCTGCTGGACCCGTTCCACGACCTGCACCTCAGCCGGGTGCCGGTCGGGGCCTACCGGCTGACCGACGTGGCGCCCGATGCGTTTCAGCGCAGCCGCTATTTCCTGGAATATTACCGGCAGACCACGCTGGTCGACGAAATCACCTTTGTCGCCTATCCGGTGCCGGGCCTGTCGCTGAACCTGTGCCTGGGGCGCGATGCGGCCTCGGGGCGGGCCTTTACCGCCGCGGAACTGGCGCAGTGCCAGCGGATCGCGCCGGTGGTGGCCGCGCTGGCCGAGACGCATTGGGCGGGTCTGTCGACTGATCCGGGGCCGGCCGACGACGTGGCGGGCGACCTGATCGGCGCGTTGAAGGGGCGGGGCGTCGAGATCACCAAGCGGCAGGCCGAGGTGGCGCTGCTGATCCTGCGCGGCCATTCGACGCCGTCGATCGGGCTGCGGCTGGGGCTGAGCCCGCAGACGGTAAAGGTATTTCGCCGCCAGCTTTACGCCCGCTGCGGGCTAAGCTCGCAGGGGGAATTGTTCGCGCTGTTGCTGCCGCTGTTGCGCGGGGGCTAGACGTGCAGCGGATCGGCCTTGGCCAGCCGGTCAAAGGCCATCAGGCTGTCGATCAGCGCCGGCATCTCGGCCAGCCGGATCATGTTCGGCCCGTCCGAAGGGGCGCGGTCCGGGTCCTGGTGGGTCTCGAGAAAGACGCCGGCGATGCCCAGCGACACCGCCGCCCGCGCCAGCACCGGGGCGAATTCGCGCTGGCCGCCGGAACTGTCGCCCAGGCCGCCGGGAAAGGCGACGGCATGGGTGGCGTCCATCACCACCGGATAGCCGGTGCGCGCCATGATCGGCAGGCTGCGCATGTCGGCCACCAGCCCGTTGTAGCCGAACGTGGTGCCGCGCTCGGTCAGGAGGATCCGTTCGTTCCCGGTCGAGGCGATCTTGGCGGCGACATTCGCCATGCCGTAGGGGTCGAGGAACTGGCCCTTCTTGACGTTGACGGCGGCCCCGGTGCGGCCGGCGGCCAGCAACAGGTCGGTCTGCCGGCAGAGCAGCGCCGGGATCTGCAGCACGTCGACCACCGCCGCGACCTCGGCCGCCTGGTCGGGTTCGTGGAAATCGGTCAGCACCGGCATTCCCATCGCCCTGACCGCCTGCAACACCTTTAGCCCCGCCGCCATGCCCATGCCGCGCTTGCCCGAAAGCGAGGTGCGGTTGGCCTTGTCGTAGCTGGCCTTGAAGACGAACTGCGCGCCCGCGGCGGTGCAGGCCTCGGCCAGGGTGCCGGCGATCATCTGCGCGTGGTCCAGGCTTTCCAGCTGGCAGGGGCCGGCGATGACCAGAAGGGGCAGGTCGTTGCCGGCGGTCAGGCCGCCGATGGATACGGTTTTCATGCGTCTGTTCCTATGCCGAGACCTGTTCCCGCAGGATCGAGACGGTCATCGAGATCATCAGATAGATCCCCAGCAGGATCAACAGCGTGACCAGCGTATTCTCGAAGGCGCGCGGATAGGTCGGCTCATCGGGGGGGACCGGCGAGACCGAGGGCACCAGGTAGCGCACCTGGCGGTTCGCCTCGATCCGCGAGTTTTCCATCGCCTGCAGCGCCTGGCCCAGCAGCATCTGGCGGGTGGTGACATCGGCCTGGGCCAGAAGCAGCTCACCCTGGATGCGGGCCAGGGATTCGCCGCCGTTCTGACCCTCGGTCAGCTTGGCGCGCAGGATCTCGATCTGTTCTTCCAGCGTGGCGATGCGGCGTTTCACCGGCTCCATCCGGGCCTGGTTGGGCGAGGTGTTCGCCTCCATCTGCGCTAGCGACAGGCGTTCCTGGGTCAACTGGGTTTCCAGCGCGCCGATCTGCGTGGTCAGAAGGCCGACCTCGACCTCGGAACTGAGAACCTTGAAATTCTCTTGCAGGTCGATCACCCGGCGTTGCGCGTCGACCAGCTCCTGTTCGGCGTTCTGATAGCTTTCCAGCGCGCCCTTCATGCTGTCGTCGCGCTTGCGCTGGGTCAGGTGGTCGACCTGTTCCTCGGCATAAGAGATCAGCTTGCGCGACCATTCGGCCGAAATCGCCGGATCGGGGGCGATGACCTCCATCTTCACGATGCCCTCGGTCGGGTCGTAAGAGATCAGCACATGTTTCTGGTAGAGCTTGTAGGCCTCTTCCAGCGAGGCATCGGCCGGCAGCCGCTGGATCGGGTCGACGGTTTCGGCCTGGAACTGTTCGCGGAACCCGACATCGGTCTCGAGCCGCTGCATCGCCTCGCGCGATTGCAGATAGCCCTGCACGGCGATGGAATCCTGCGAGGTGGCCAGCGCGGTGCCCGAAAACAGGCCGCCCATGCCGGCGGCGGCGGGCGGTTCGGCCTGCTGGATCTGGAATTCCCGATTTGGTGGCATAAAGGGGCGTCGCCACCATGGTGAAATACCAGGCCGCCAGCAGCGTCGGCAGGCCGACAAAGACCAGCATCCGCGCCGCCAGCAGGGCCAGCTTCTTCTTGCGGCGCCGGGCGATGTCCTGCTGCATCTTCAGGATTTCGGCGGCGTGGTTCACCTCGGCCCGCTGTTCGGTCGAGGGCAGCTGGATCGGCTTGGCCGTCTGCGGCAGCCGGACCCGTCGCCGGGCAGCGGCGTCAGGGCGCGCCCGTGGGGGCGGCGGGCTCGGCCGCGGGGTCGGCTGCGGGTGCGGGCTGGGTGGGGTCGGCCGCGACCAGTTCCAGCATGGAGGACCGCTGGAACGGGTCGACGCCGGCGGCGCGCAGCAGGCGGACGGCATCGTAATCCGAGGTGGCGGGCAGGTTGTGCCGCTGGGCCAGGCGGCGGGCGACACGCAGCTGGCGGCCGGTCAGCCCTTCCTTGCGGATCGCATCCAGCGCGGCCTCTTCGGCCGGGGTAGGGGCGGCGGCGGCGGCAGGGACGGGTTGCATCGCCTCGGCCTCGGCGCGGGCGGAACCGGGAAAGGCCATGTCGCCAAAGCCGTCGTCATGGGTGGCAAAGGGCATGTCCGCCGCTTGCGCCGGCGGCACGGGCGCGCGGGGCGGCACCGCCGTTACCGGGGCGGCGGCCCCCTCGGGGCGGCGGATGTTGAACCGGCTGGCCTTAAGCGGTGTAGTCATAGAGACGCTTCGCTTCCTCGAGTGAATCGAACATGTACAGTTGGCCGTTACGCAGAACCGCGGCCTGGCGGCAGAATTTCTCCAGCGTCTGGGCCTGGTGCGAGACGATGACCACCGTCGCGTTCTTCAGCCTTTCGCGCAGGATGCCACCGGCCTTGCGGTTGAATTCCACATCCGACGTCGAGGGCATGCCTTCATCTATCAGATAGATGTCGAATTCCAGCGCCAGCATCAACGAGAAGGTGAAGCGCGACCGCATTCCCGAGGAATAGGTGGCGACCGGCATGGTGAAATAATCGCCCAGGGCGCAGAGCCAGCGGCAGAAGCCTTCGACATAGTCGGGGTCGAGACCGTAGAGCCGCGCCACGTAGCGCGAATTTTCCAGCGCCGACTGCTTGGGGTTGATGCCGCCCATGAAGCCCAGCGGAAACGACACCCGAGAGGTGCGGCGGATGCTGCCCTCATCGGGTTTTTCCAGCCCGGCCATCATCTGGATGATGGTGGTCTTGCCGGTGCCGTTGGGGGCCAGGATGCCCAGCGACCTGCCCACCTCGACGCGAAACGAGGCGCGGTTCAGGATCACCTTGCGCTGAGCGCCGGTCCAGAAGGATTTGGAGACATTGTCGAACTCGATCATCAACGCCCAGACGCAAGTTGACTTGCGCACCTTTCCTTGCCTCAACGCGCGGGCCATGGCCCCGACGCCAATCTGCCGAAACTTCGTTAACGTGCGGTTCCGGTCTGGCCGGGAAGCTAGCCCCCCTTTGCGGCGCCATTATGTCCGGTATCCCCGCGTCCGACAATGGCCGCCGGGCAGGGATCAGCGCCGCGCCAGCGCCAGGGCGGCCAGCCCGGCCAGCATGCTGAGAACCAGCCCCATCCGCGCCGCCTCTTGCATGGCGCCGCCGGGCAGGCTGGCGTCGACGGCGATGGCCGGGACGGTAAAGCCCATGGCCAGGATCAGCAGGATGCGCATGAGGTCGCGGAAGGACACGCCGGGCGGCAGGCGCAGGCCAAAGACGGTGGCCATCAGCATCGCCGCGCCCAGCATGCCCAGCGGCCGGCCGATCCACAGGCTGCCCAGGGTGACGAAGGTGGTGGGGGCCAGCGCCTGCAGGTCGACCCCGCCACGGATCAGCCCGAACAGGAACAGCACCACCGCCACCGGGCGGATCAAGAGATGCGCCAGCCGGTTCAGCGGGTCATGCAGGAACCCCTCGGCCTCGGCGAAAAGGCCAAAGGCGCGGTCGGCATGCGCGATGGCCGGGATCACCGGCAACAGCCCCAGCGCCGCCGGCAGGCCAGAGGCCGCGACACCGAACCACGACAGCCCGCCGGCCAGCGCATAGGGCCAGAGTTGCAGGCCCGCGCGCCGCCGCCTTTCGGTGGCACCGGCGGGCGGGCGGCGGCCGTAAAGCAGCCAGACACCCAGGCTGGCCGCCAGCGGCAGCGCCAGCCAGAACAGCCGCAGCGACAGGTTGGGGTTCGACAGGCCCAGCACCAGCAGCGCCAGGATGTCGGTGGCGATCGCCAGCAGCAACAGCGTGTGCAGCGCGGCATGGCCCGGCCCGAACACCCGCCGCCCGACCAGATAGGCCAGCACCACGTCGGTGCCCAAGGGGACCGCCCAGCCCTGGCCAAAGCTGGCTTCCTCGGCCGTCTCGATCAGCGCAAAGAGGATCAGCCAGACCGCGACGGCCCCGACCATGCCGCCCAGCGTCAGCCCCAGCGGCATCCAGGCCCGCTGGCCTGCCAGCGCGCCGCGTTCCAGGATCAGCGCCTCCCACAGTTCCTTGCCGATGAAGAAGAAGAACAGCGACATCAGGATATCGGTGACCACCATCAGCGGCGTCAGGCTGACCGGCACGCGCCACATCCAGCCGGGCAGGGGCAGGTCGCCCAGCCGCCATTCGATGAAATCGTAATAGCTGCCGGGCGAGAGGTTCACCCAGAGCGTCGCCACGGCGATCCCGCCCAGAAGCGCCAGGGCAAAGTGACGGACAAAGGGGGAAATGCGATACATGGACGTCGGCGGGACCCTGTGGCAGGTTTGTCCCATGGGTAGCGCGACCACCACCTGACGGCAAGCGGTAGAGGGGGCGACATGGCCGATCCACAGGATATGGCGCGGTTTTCCGCAGAGCGGATCGCGCAATGCCGCATTTGCGCGCCCCGCTTTGCCGCGACCGCCACGGCGCATGAACCGCGGCCCGTGGTCTGGTTCCGGCCGGGCGCGCGTCTTCTGATCGCGGGCAGGCGCCGGGCGCGCGGGTGCATGAAAGCGGGCGCCCCTTTACCGACCCCTCGGGCGACCGGCTGCGCGACTGGACGGGGTTGAGCCCGGCGGAATTCTACGACCTCGACCGGGTTGCCGTGGTGCCGATGGCTTTCTGCTTCCCCGGCTATGACGCCAGGGGGCCGACCTGCCGCCGCCGCCGGTCTGCGCCGCGACCTGGCGCCGGCCGGTGATGGAATCGCTGCACCGGGTGGAACTGGTGCTGGCGGTCGGGGGCGCCGCGATCGGCTGGCACCGGGGCAGCGCAATGTCACCCGCACCGTGCAGGGCTGGCGCGACTGGCTGGACCGGACCGGGGTTCTGCCCTTGCCGCATCCGTCCTGGCGGAATACGGGGTGGCTGAGGAAGAACCCCTGGTTCGCGGCCGAGCTGCTGCCGGTCTTGCGGGACAGGGTGCGCAAGGTGATGGAGAGGCCATGACGGCGACAGAGACGGCACGGGTGGTCACGCTGCTGGATGCGGCCCATGCCGCGGTCTCGGCAAACCCCGAGGACGAGACGGCGCGGCTGCGGTTCTATGAGCGGCTGGCGGATGGCGAGCTGTTCCTGCTGCTGGCGCGTGAGGCCGAGGGCGAGGTGCTGGACCCCAGGGTGTTCGAGTTGGAGATGGGCAAGGTGGTCCTGGTGTTCGACCGCGAGGAGCGGCTGGCCGATTTCGCCGGCGGCATCGCGCCCTATGCGGCGCTGCCGGGACGGGTGATCGCCGGGCTGATGCGGGGGCAGGGGATCGGGCTGGGGGTGAACCTGGGCGTCGCGCCTTCGGAAATGCTGCTGCCGGCCGAGGCGATGGACTGGCTGGCCGAGGCGCTGGAGGGCGGGCCGGAGGAAACCGAGGCGGCGCCAAGGGAATTCACCGCCCCCGCGGTGCCCGAGGCCCTGGTGGCGGGGCTGGATGCCAAGCTGGCAAAGGCCGGCGGGCTGGCGCGGGCGGCGGTGCTGGCGGGCGTGGTCTATAGCGACGGGCGCCGCGGGCATCTCCTGGCCTTTGTCGACGCGGCCGAGGGGGCGGCGCCGGCCCTGGCCGGGGCGGTGCGCGAGGCGCTGGTGTTTTCCGGCATCGAGGCGGGAGAGCTGGATGTGGGTTTCCTGCGCGAGGCCGATCCGGCGCGGGCGGCAATGGAACGGGTGGGGTTGCGCTTCGACCTGCCCGAGGTCGCGGTGGCCTCGCCGGCCGGTCCGGCGGCGCCCGGCATGGATGCGGACCGGCCGCCGAAGCTGCGGTGACGATATTGCGCGGCTGACGCCGCAAGCCTTTTTGTGGGGCTTTGGGCCGGTGGCGGAGGAATGGGGGCATTCTGCCCCCAAACCCCCTGAGAGTATTTCGGCCAAGATGAAATGGTTTGGGGTATTTTGATACCGCTTTTGCAAGATATTGAAATGGCTGCGTTAATTGTTGCGGGTGGCCCTTGACCCGGGCTGTTGGTTCGGCGATAAGCCCGCATCCGAGATTCCGGGGCGCGATGCCCCTCTTCGCTGGGAACCACGATGAAAACCTTTACCGCTACTCCGGCGGACATCGAGAAGAAGTGGATCCTGATCGACGCCGAGGGCGTCGTTCTGGGCCGCCTTGCCACGATCGTCGCCAATATCCTGCGCGGCAAGAACAAGCCGACCTTCACCCCCACATGGACATGGGTGACAATGTCATCGTCATCAACGCCGACAAGGTGCAGATGACCGGCAAGAAGCGCGACGACAAGGTGTACTACTGGCACACCAACCACCCCGGCGGCATCAAGGGCCGGACCGCGCGCCAGATCCTGGAAGGCGCCCACCCCGAGCGCGTGGTGGTCAAGGCCGTCGAGCGGATGATCACCCGCAACCGCCTGGGCCGCCAGCAGATGACCAACCTGCGCGTCTATGCCGGGGCCGAGCATCCGCATGAAGCCCAGCAGCCGACCGTTCTGGACGTCAAGGTCCTGAACCCGAAGAACACCCGGAGCGCGTAAGCCATGTCCGATATCAAGTCTCTTGACGATCTGAAGGCCGCCGTGGGCACTGCCGCGCCGGCCGCCGAAGCCGCCCCCCGCGCCCCGGTGCGCGACAAGCTGGGCCGGGCCTATGCCACCGGCAAGCGCAAGGATGCGGTCGCCCGCGTCTGGGTCAAGCCCGGTTCGGGCAAGGTCGTGGTCAACGGCAAGGAACTGGCGGTCTATTTCGCCCGTCCCGTGCTGCAGATGATCCTGAAGCAGCCCTTCACCGTCGCCAATGTCGAAGGCCAGTTCGACGTCTATGCGACCGTGGCCGGTGGCGGCCTGTCGGGCCAGGCCGGTGCGGTCAAGCACGGCATCTCGAAGGCGCTGCAACTCTACGAACCCTCGCTGCGTGGCGCGCTGAAGGCCGCCGGCTTCCTGACCCGCGACAGCCGCGTGGTGGAACGCAAGAAATACGGCAAGCCGAAGGCCCGCCGGTCGTTCCAGTTCTCGAAGCGCTAAGCTGGAAGCTTCACTTAATTTCTGTAAGTACTTGGAAAAGCGCAGTTTTTACTGCGCTTTTTCTTTTGTGTGCAGCGTACAAAAGTTGCACACCATAGCTTGCGCTAGACAGAAACACGCTGCGAAATTACATTTCTTGCACACGTTTTGTGGTGGTGAGAGCCTACTTAGCTGCAAGGCTGGTGAAGGCAGCGCTGCTTGACGAACAATGTGCAGCTAAGTTTAGCTGCTGTAGAAGGTGCCAACGAGAGGATGATTATGGCGAAAGAGTACTTCAACGAAGGCGGTGTTGTAGTGAACAGTGCGATGCTGATTACAGCAGATGGGGCTCAGTACCCTGTACGGAACATTAGCTCGGTGCGTATAGGTGGGAACAAGCGTACATGGTGGCGCAACTTGGGCTTTGCAGGGCTTGTGTTTGCAGCATTTAGCTTCTTCGCACGTGAAACTGATATTGCCGTTTATGCGGGTGGAATTTCGGCATGTATGCTTGTGATTTGGTACTTTCTGCGAGAAGTAGCGCTCGTACTCAGCACTGCGGGTGTTGATCGAGTAGCGATATGAACCGCGCCGGGTTTGCCGGAGGCTCCAACTCCTGAGTAAGGTGGAGCATCATGAGCAAGACAACGAACAAGTTTTCTCCGGAAGTGCGTGACCGCGCGGTACGGTTGGTTCTGGACAATGAGGGTCAGCATGGATCTCGGTGGCAGGCTGTCATGTCGATTTCAGCGAAGATCGGCTGTGCGCCGCAGACCTTGAACGATTGGGTCAAGAAGGCGGAGGTTGATAGCGGCAAGCGTCCTGGCGTCTCCAGCGAGATGGCCGAGAAGATGAAGGCGCTGGAACGCGAGAACCGCGAGCTGCGCCAGCGAACGAGATCCTTCGCAAGGCGTCAGCGTATTTTGCGATGGCGGAGTTCGACCGCCGGTCGAAGTGATGGTGGCTTTCATCGACGCGCACCGGGATGCGCACGGGGTCGAGCCGATCTGCGACGTGCTGCCGATCGCCCCGTCCACCTATTATGATCACCTTGCGAAGCGGGCCGATCCGTCTCGGCTGTCGGATCGGGCACGTCAGGACGAAGCGCTGCGCCCCGAGATCCTTCGCGTGTTCGAAGAGAACTGGCGGGTCTATGGTGTCCGGAAGGTCTGGCGACAGCTTGGCCGGGAGGGCTTCGATGTCGCGCGATGCACGGTGGCACGGCTGATGAAGAGCATGGGTATTCAAGGCATTATCCGGGGCAAGCCACACAGGACGACGATCCCGACAAGAAAGCCCCTGTCCGCTGGACAAGGTGAACCGCCAGTTCCGCGTTCCGGCCCCGAACATGCTGTGGGTGTCGGATTTCACCTATGTCGCCACCTGGAAGGGGTTCGTCTATGTCGCCTTTGTCATCGATGCCTATGCTCGCAAGATCGTTGGCTGGCGCGTCAGCGGTTCGGCTCATGCGGGGTTCGTTCTCGATGCCCTGGAACAGGCGGTGCATGATCGTCGCCCCGGAAAGGGTATGGGGCTGGTTCACCACAGCGACAGGGGCTCGCAATATCTGTCTATTCGCTACACTGAGAGCTTGGCGGAAGCCGGTATAGAACCCTCGGTGGGCAGCGTCGGCGACAGTTACGACAACGCCTTGGCCGAGACGATCAATGGCCTGTTCAAGGCTGAGGTCATTCACCGCCGTGGCCCATGGCGCAGCTTGGAAGCCGTTGAATACGCGACGCTCGAATGGGTGGACTGGTTCAACAACCGTCGTCTTCTCGAGCCCATCGGGAACATCCCGCCAGCAGAAGCAGAGGCCAACTTCTACACAGCTCTGGAAACTGAACCCATGGCCGCGTAACTAACCAAAATCAGCCTCCGGCAAACCCGGCGCGGTTCAATTGCAATGGCTATGGCACGGGCGAACGGGTGAACTTGGGATAGTTTGGCTGACGTAGGAGAAATGCGCGTTTCAGCTAGCAGCAGCTAACTTTAAAAACAGTCTAGTTTTGCAGATGTTGGATGCACAAAGGTTGTACATAGCGTAGCGGGCTGAATAGAGTAGAACAAATACAATAGCTTACAGAAATACTAATAAGCCAAGCGCTGATCTTCGGTTCCCGCTGTTTCGAAAGGCCCGCCGTCCTGGCGGGCCTTTTGCTTTGTCGCGGCAGGCATGGGGGGGCGCGCGCGCGGGCGCAAAGCGGGGGGGCAAAAGAAAAGGGCCGGTTTCCCGGCCCGAGTTGCTCAGGGGAGCAAGAGTTGCGGGGTGGCGCGGTCAATCGCGCCAGAAGGGCTTGTCGCATTCCCGGGTGGCGGCGGTCTCGCTCAGCCCGATGTCGCGCAGCAACCGCGGTTCCAGCCGGACCAGCGCGCGGCGGCTGCGGCGGCGATCGTCCCAGCGGGCCAGGGTCAGGGCCGCGGCCACCATCAGGCGCGACAGCGGCGGCAGGCTGGCCAGCGGCGGAAGGATCAGGGTTTCGGCGGTGCTGCGGGGCATCTGCCCCTCCTTTGTGTTGATACAATGCGGTGGATCTGCTACGCACAATCTAGGCACAGCCTGAAATGAGTCGCCAGAGATACATTGTGACAGATACAAGTTGGCAGCCTGACCTGAGTCAATTTCCCGGCCCGAAGTATCTGGGCCTGTCGCGGGCGCTGCGCACGGCGATCCGGGCGGGCACCTTGCCTGCGGGCTCGAAGTTGCCAACCGTGCGCGATCTGGCCTGGCGGTTGCATCTGACGCCGGGCACCGTGGCGCGGGCCTATCAGCTGGCGACGCAAGAGGGGCTTTTGGCCGCGACGGTGGGGCGGGGCACCTTTGTAGCGGCACAATCGCCGCGCCTGGGGCCGACGCAGCCATTGTACCACGAAAGGCTGGGCGGGCAGGGTGACATTGTAGACCTGAGGCCGCCGCAGGTGCCCGAGGTCGGCCAGACCGAGATGTTTCGCACCGCCCTGACCGAAATGGCCCAGGACCTGACGCCGGGCAGCTGGCTGGACTATACCACCCAGCGCGGCGAGGCGGCCCTGCGCGACCAGATCGTGACCTGGGTCGGCGACCGCATCCTGGGCCCCTTTGGCGCCGACGAGGTCATGCTGGCCAATGGCGGGCAGAATGCCATCGGGCTGATCCTGGATTGCTGCCTGCGCGGCGACCGGCCGCTGGTGCTGATCGAGGAACTGGCCTATCCGGGCTTTCGCTATGCCGCGCGGGCCAAGCGTGCCGATGTGCTGGCGGTCGAGATCGACGGCCAGGGCATCGTGCCCGAGGCGCTGGAGGCCGCCTGTCGCCGCAACGGCGCCCAGGTGCTGTGCCTGACGACCGAGGCGCAGAACCCCACCACGGGGCGGATGTCGCTGGAACGGCGGATGAAGATCGCCGAGATCGCGCGGCGGTTCGACCTGCAGGTGATCGAGGACGACTGCTATTCGGTGGCCGAAAGCAGCCTGCCGGCCCTGCGCGCGCTGGCGCCGGAACGGGTCTGGCATCTGGGCAGCCTGTCGAAATCGGTGTCGGCGGCGCTGCGCTTTGGCTATGTCATCTGCCCGGTGGGCATGGGCGAGGCCGGGCGGCTGATTGCCCAGCATTCGTTCTATGCGCTGTCGCGTCCGGTGGCCGAGATGTGCCATCGCATCTTTGCCTCGGGGCAGGCGGCGGCGGTGCGCGAGCGGGTGCAACAGGTCTTTGCCGACCGGTTGCAGACCATGGTCAACCGGCTGGGCGCCTTTGACCTGCGCTGGCAGCCGGGGGTGCCGCTGGTCTGGCTGAACCTGCCGCTGGGCTGGCGCGCGACCGCCTTTACCCGCGCGGCCGAGGCGCGGGGCGTGGCGGTGCGGGCCGCCGACGAATATGCGCTGATCGGCGGGCGGGCGCCGAACGCGATCCGCATCGCCGTGGCCGGCAACCTGACCGAGGCCGAATTCGACGCCGCCCTGCAAAAGCTGGCCCATCTGTTGCGCCATCCGCCGTCCGATCTGGCGGTGTGATTCTGGCGGCGGCCCGGGCCGGGGCGTGGCTTGCGCCCGGCCCCGCGGGGTCAATTGTGGCGCGATTGTGTCGGGCTTTGGGCGAACCCATGGCGGCGCGGTCCCAAAGTGGCGGCCTTGTGGCAGAAAGGATTCATCCCCGCGGACATTCACAAGGATGTGCAGCAGGCCGAGATTGACGCAAGCCCCCGGCAGGACGCATGTTTCGCGGCAAGGCAGCAGTCAAAAAAGAGACCCCGAAATGGGACACCAATCCACCTTTCACGCCCCGCATGGGGGCGCCGATTTTCTGGGCTGGCGCAAGCGCGCCGGCATGACCGAGATTGTCTATGACGATGGTGTGGCCCGCCGGATGATCTGGCGTGTCGCGGGGGTAGAGGCCTCCGAGGCGCGGATTTCCGACGCGCTGCGGGTGGCCGTCGGCGCCCACCGCATCCTGCCGACGCTTTATGACGAGCTGAAAAAACGGGCAATCGCCATCGAGCGGATCGCCGGCTAACCCATTGCGGCGACGCAGATCCTGGCGATGGACAAAGGCGGCCCCGTGCCGCCTTTTTGCATTGGACCGCGGCGCCGGAAAATTCGACACTTGAATTGCAGCGAATCCCGTTGCAGAATTTGATCAAATAACAAGACAACGCCGGACCACCGGCGACGGCGCGCATGCACGGGGGGCAAGATGGCGCAATCCAGAAGCGAGGCGAAGACCGGCTTGATGCTGATCGCGCCGCCGGCGCTTTATGCGGTGCTGCTTTTGGCGGCGCCGCTGGCGACGGTGATCATCTATTCGGTGCTGACCGGCGGAAATGGCGAGGTGTCGCTGCCGGTGACCGGGCAGAACTACTGGCAGGTCTGGACCGGCAAGGTCTATCAGGCGATCATGCTGCGGTCGCTATGGGTGTCGCTTCTGGTGACGGCGGCAACGGTGATCCTGGCCTATCCGATCGCCTATTTCGTTTCTTTCCACGTCCGCCCCGACCGCAAGAGCCTGTGGCTCTTTCTGATCACCATCCCGTTCTGGACCAGCTATATCATCCGCGTCAGCCTGTGGCGGACCATCCTGGGCTATAACGGCATCGTCGACAGCACGCTGGTCGGCCTGGGCATCACGTCCGAACCCTTGAACATCCTGTCCAACGGCGTGGCCTCGATCATCATCACGCTGGCCCATGCCTATGCGCCCTTTGCGGTGCTGCCGATCTTTGTCAGCCTGGAAAAGGTGGACCGCGCCCTGCTCGAGGCCGGGCAGGACCTGGGCGAAAGCCGCTGGTCCACCTTCCTGCGCGTGACGCTGCCGCTGTCGATGCCGGGCGTGATCGCGGCGGTGCTGATCGTCTTCATCCCGACGGTGGGCGACTATGTGACGCCGGAACTGATCGGCGGCGGCAAGGTGCCGATGATCGCCAACATGATCGAGATCGAGATGCTGAAGAAACGCGACCAGGCCATGGGGTCCGCCATCGCGGTGACGGCCATGACCATCGTGGCACTGGTGTCGATCGCCTTCGTCCTGTGGAACCGCCGCTTCATCGGAGGCAAGAAATGAAACAGGGGATGGGGCTGCGCGCCTATGCGATCCTTTACCTGATCTTCCTGTACGGGCCGATCATCATCCTGCCGATGTTCGCCTTCAACGACAGCAAGGTGGTATCGTTCCCGCTGACGGGTTTCACCACCCAGTGGTTTGCCGAGATGTGGGCCGACCAGAACCTGCGCGAGGCCTTGGGGCGCAGCCTGATCATCGCGCTCTCGACCGCGACCCTGTCCACCGTGCTGGGCCTGTTCGCGGCGCGGGCCTCGGTGCGCAACCGCTTTCCGGCCAAGGCGGGGATCATGGGGCTGATCATGCTGCCGATGGTGCTGCCCGACATGATCGTGGCCATGGCGCTTCTGGTGGTGCTGCTGTCGCTGTCGGTACCGCTGTCAGTGCTGACCATCATCCTGGGCCATGTGCTGCTCTGCATGCCCTTTGCGGTGGCGATCCTGACATCCGCCTTCCAGTCGCTGGACAAGTCGCTGGAAGAGGCGGCGCTGGACCTGGGCGAAACCCATTGGTCGACCTTCCGGCTGATCGTGCTGCCGCTGGTGATGCCCGGCATCCTGGCCAGCTTCCTGATCACCTTTACCATCTCGATCGACGAATTCGTGGTGGCCAACTTCCTTGGCTCGGGCAAGCCGGTGTTGTCGGTCTATATCTTCGGCCAGTTCCGCTTTCCGGCCAAGGTGCCGGCGATGCTGGCCCTGGGGACGCTTCTGGTGCTGTTCTCGATCCTACTTCTGACCATCGCCGAATATTTCCGCCGCCGGGGCATCGCCAAGGCGGGTGGCAAGGATACCGGAGGCTTCCTGTGACGTCTGAAAACCCCACGATGATCGAATTCAAGGACGTCCATAAGTATTATGGCGACTACCATGCCCTGCGCGGGATCAACGGCACCATTCGCGCCGGTGAGTTCTTTTCGCTCCTGGGGCCCTCGGGCTGCGGCAAGACCACGCTTCTGCGCACCATCGCCGGGTTCGAGGACATCTCTTCCGGCGCGGTGCTGATCGACGGCCGCAACATGGCCGGGGTCGCCGCCAACGTGCGCCCGACCAACATGGTGTTCCAGAGCTATGCGATCTTTCCGCATATGTCGGTGGCCGAGAATGTCGGCTTTGGCCTGCGCAAGGATCCGCGGTCCCGGGCGGAAAAGGCCAAGGCCGTCGAGGAGGCGCTGGAAATGGTCGGCCTCAAGGGCTATGGCGCCCGGGCGGCGCATGCGCTCTCGGGCGGGCAGCGGCAGCGGGTGGCGCTGGCGCGGGCGCTGATCCTCAAGCCGAAGGTGCTGCTCCTGGACGAGCCGCTGAGCGCGCTGGACAAGAAGATGCGCGAGCATATGCAGGTCGAGCTGATCAAGCTGCAACGGCAGGTCGGCATCACCTTCATCCTGGTGACGCATGACCAGGAAGAGGCGCTGGTGATGTCGGACCGGATCGCGGTGATGTTCGAGGGCGAGATTGCCCAGCTGGCCGATCCCGAAACGCTGTATCGCCGCCCGAATTCCAAGAAGGTGGCCGATTTCATCGGCACGATGAATTTCGTGCCGGCTCGGATCCAGTCCGAGGCGGGCGGCAGGATCGAGGTCGAGGCCAAGGGCCTGGGCCATGTGACGCTGGACGAAACCCAGGCACCGCCGGCGCGCGGCGAGGACCCGGTGATCGGGCTGCGGCCCGAGACGCTGACGTTGCTCTATCCCGGCCAGACCACCAGCGAGCGGAAGGTCGACGGCGTGATCGATGAGGTGATCTATTTCGGCGACATGACCTATTACGACGTCTACCTGGGCGGAACCGATGTCGAGGTGCGGCTGTCGATGCGCAATGTGCCGGGCCGGCCGGTGCTGGAGGTGGGAACCGGCGTCGAGGTGGCCTGGAGCCCGGAGGCGCTGGTGCTGTTCCGCTGAGCCTGGGCCGGCCCTGGCGCGCCTGGGCTGGCCCTGGGCAGATGAGGGGCGCTGCCCCTCAAACTCCCCGGGATATTTTCGGACAGATGAATGAAGGGGCGCGGCCTAGCGGTCGGGCGGCAGCAGGCCAGGCCGCGCAGGTAGATGCCGGTCGCGGCCTCGAGCAGGTCTTCGGGCGGGTAGGGAGAGCCGCCGCCGTTGCCGCGCATGTAGAGTTCCACCACCCCGTGCGACAGCGCGCGGACATGGGCCGAGACCATAGAGGCCGGTGGGCGCCGCGCGGGGGCGAGGCCGGCGATGATGGCTTCGGCCGCGCGTTCGGTGGTGGCGCGCGCCTTCAGCGCCACCTGGGCCAGGTCGGGGTGATTGGCCGGTTGCAGGCCGCTTTCGAACATCGCCTGGTAATGGCCGGGATATTTGCGGGCAAAGGCCAGATAGGCGCGGCCCGTGGCCTCGAAGGCCGCCAGCGGGCTGGGCTGGCCATCGTTCCAGGCGTATTCCATCAGCGCGGCAAAGATGTCGAACCCTTGCCGCGCCACCTCGGCCAACAGATCGTCGCGGCCGGCGAAATGGCGATAGACCGCGGCGGGGGTGACATCGGCCGCCTTGGCCGCCTCGGACAGGGTAAAGCCCTGCGGCCCCTTTTCCGCGATCAGCGTCAAGGCCGCCTCGACCAGCGCCTGACGCAGGTTGCCGTGGTGATAGCCGCGTTTCAAGGTCAGTCCCTTGGCCGCAGGTCCGGGCCGCCGCAGATAGTCGCATCCGGCGCGCCGATCACGCCCAGGTCGCGGCCGGGGTAATCGACGGCGCGCAGGATCGACTGGATGGCGGCGATGCGGGCGCGTTTCTTGTCGTCCGACAGGATCACCGTCCAGGGCGCCTGCCGGAAATCCGATTTCTGCATCGTCTCGTCGATGGCCTGGGAATAGTCATCCCATTTCGGCAGGCCGTCGATGTCGATCGGCGACAGCTTCCATTGCTTCAGCGGATCGCCTTCGCGGTCGAGAAACCGCTTGAGCTGGGCGGCGCGCCCGACCTCAAGCCAGATCTTCACGAAGAGGATGCCCTCGTCCACGATCATGTCTTCGAATTCAGGCAGTTGCCGAAAGAACTTGGCGCGTTCCTCGGGGGTGCAGAAGCCGAAGACATGTTCGATCATCGCCCGGTTGTACCAGCTGCGGTCAAACAGCGCGATCTCGCCGCGGGCGGGCAGCCAGTCGACATAGCGCTGGAAATACCATTGCGCGGCCTCGCGGTCCGAGGGTTTCGACAGCGCGACGACGGTGGCGACACGGGGGTTCAGGTTCTCGGTCAGGGCCTTGATGGTGCCGCCCTTGCCGGCGGCGTCGCGCCCCTCGAAGATCACCACCAGCCGCTTGCCGCCCGCCTTGACGCCGGATTGCATCTTGACCAGCTCGACCTGCAACCGCTCCATCGCGGCGTCGTAATCCTTGCCCTTCATCTCTTCGCGGTAGGGATAGGACGGGGTCAGGATGTCGTCCTTGCCGGCCTTCTCGATGGCCTTGCGCACCTCTTTCGGGGCGCCTTCGCGGAAATAGCGCCTGATCGCGCCGTCGAATGGCAGGGTCATGTCGGTCTCCGTTTGTCGGGGCCAGTATGGCGCGCGGCAGGCGTCGCCGCAATCGGGCGCTAGCGGCCGATCTGCTGGATGTCGTAGGGCGTCGACTGGTAGATCTCGTTGATCCAGTTGCCGTAAAGCAGATGGGCATGGCTGCGCCAGCGGTTCAGCGGCGGGCGTGCGGGATCGTCGTCGGGATAGTAGTTCAGCGGCACGTTGATCGGCGTGCCATTGGCGATGTCGCGGTCGTATTCCTGCTTCAGCGTCTCGCTGTCATATTCGAAATGGTTGAAGATGTAGAGCGCGCGGTGGCCCGGGTCCTCGACCAGGCAGGGGCCGACCTCGTCGCTGCCCAGAAGGGTGCGCAGGCCGGGCGCCGCGTCGATCTCGGGCTGGCGCATTTCGGTCCAGCGCGACACCGGGATCACGAAATCATCCGAGAATCCGCGCAGATAGGGCGAGGTCGGCGCCATGTTCCGGTGGCGGAAACAGCCAAAGGCCTTGTGGTCCAGCGCGTGTTTGCGCACGCCGTGGAAATGGTTGATCATCGCCATGCCGCCCCAGCAGACGCCAAAGGTGGACTGCACATGAGTCTGCGTCCAGTCCATCACCTGGCACAGCTCGTCCCAATAGGTCACCTCGTCGAAGGGCAGATGCTCGATCGGCGCCGGTGATGATCAGCCCGTCGAACTTTTCCCCGCTGTCCTTCACCTCGGCAAAGGGGCGGTAAAAGGTTTCCATGTGTTCGGCGGCGGTGTTGCCGGGTCTGGTGTTCGGTCATGCGGATCAGTTGCAGGTCGATCTGCAACGGCGTGGCGCCGATCAGCCGGGCGAACTGGTTCTCGGTCTGGATCTTCTTGGGCATCAGGTTCAAGAGCCCTATCCGCAGCGGGCGGATGTCCTGATGCGCGGCGCGGTCGGGCGACATCACCATGACGCCCTCTGACCGCAGCACGTCAAAGGCGGGTAGGGTTTCGGGCAGGGTGATCGGCATGATGCTGGGTGTCCTTGGCAAATCGTGACTTGGGGGTGGGGCCTGTACTGGTCAATCCTCGGTTCCGCGACGGTCGATGGCCCGGCCGATCACCGCGTCGAAATCGGCCGGGGTCCTGACCTGCGCCACCTCTTCGGCGGTGACGGTGACGCCCCAGCGCGCCATCGCCTCAGCGCGGCTTGCGGTGTTCCAGCAGCCGGGCATAGCCAAAGCGCAGGAAGGCGTCGGGGTCGACCGTCTCGGGGTCTTTCCCGGCGGTGAACTCGGCCCAGAGCCGGGCCAGGAAATCGGGCTGGTAATACATCGGCTTGGGCGCCCGGTCGAACCGGCGGATCAGCTCTTCACGATGCGCGTCCGATCCCTTGATCCAGACCAAGAGCAGCGTATCGGCCAGTTGCCGCATCACCGGGTCGTCGGGGTTTTCGGCCTCGACCACCTCGCAGATAGAACCAGAGGTGTCGCAGACGAAATCGCGGTAGCCATAGATATCCTCGGCCCGGTGGATGAACCGCGCCGTCTCCAGCGTCGCTGCGATCTCGGCCTCGCGGTGCTGGCCCTGGCGCTTGACATATTCGGCCATCGGCAGGCCGCCGCGCGCCGCGTCGCCCGGCTTGCCCAGATAGGTCGACAGCGGCGCCAGGTTCGAAAACGTGATGTTCGAGGCGATGTAGACCGAATCCGTCAACAGCAACTCGCGCAACAGCGGCTGTTTCATCGCCTCGCGCTTGAACATGTCGGCGATGTATTCGCCCATGTAATGCGTGCCGATGCGGTAATCGACCGAGTAATGGAACCAGCCGCCGCCCTGGTCGCGCGACGCATCGCGCAGCATCGAGGCCAGGTAGGTCTTGCCCAGGCCCGACATGCCGAACAGCAGCACCCGCTTGTGGCTGGCGTTGCGATAGTCCTGGGCGGTCCGGTAGATCATGGCCTGGCTTTCCTGCTTGCCGGGCCGTTGTTAACGCCGCCCCGCCGGGCGGGCAATGGCAAAGGAAATACAGGGTCCCCTGGTGGCCCCGCCCGAAAGGGGCGGGGGGCCGGATGCAGGGGGCGGCGCCGGGTCAGAAGGTCCAGCCGACCTTGATGCCCAGGCCGATCAGGTCATTGTCGGTCATGCTGGCGCGGGCCACGTCGGGGGTGCCGGTCTCGGGGCGGGCATCGCCGACCTTGGTATAGTTCAGGCCCATGGAAACCTTCATGTTTCCTTCGGTATAGGCCGCGCCGATGGTCACGCCGCGCCGGCCGTTCGTCGGCGCCAGCGGCGACACCAGGTCGTCCGACCCGCCGCCCTCATAGGTGAACGAGATCGAGCCCGCCCATTTCTCGCTGAACCGCCGGCCGACGCCCAGCGTATAGGTGGTGGTGTCTTCCAGTTCCACCAGGCCATTGCCGGGAAAGCCGACCGGGTCGATCAGGAAGGCCGACCAGTCGACCCAGCGGATCTGGCCGAACACCAGCGTGTCCTTGGCCACGCCCGACTGAAAGTCGAGGTTCACCGATTGCGGCAGCTCGACCTCGGTGATCGTGCCCGAGGGAAATGGCGCGCTCTGCGTGGTGTCGAACTTGTGGGTGATCGCGGAATTGTAGGTCAGCGCCACCCGCAGCGCGATTTCCGGCTTTTCATAGGCAATGCCCACCAGATAGCCGGGGGCGATGTCGCTGGCCAGCTTGACGTTATAGCCAGACAGGGTGCTGTAGGCCGCGCCGCTCAGGGTGATCTCGCCTTCGGCCTTCTGCGCCCGCAGGCCGCCATGGACCGAGAAGCCGTTGTCCAGCTTGTAGCGCAGGATGCCGGAAACGGCGACGGCGTCGGCCTTTGCCTTCGTTCCGTCCAGCACATCCGGGAACGGCGCCGATGCAATCACCGGATAGAACACGTCGGCGCCAAAGGGCTGGTCGACGATCAGCGCAAAGGACAGCCGGCTGTTGATGTCGTATTTGTAGCCAAAGGCGATCTGCGAATAGCTGTTCACCACGCTGCCGGTCGGCTGGCCCGCCGCGTCGGTGCCGTCGATCTTCGGGCTGACATGGCCGAAAGACAGCTCGGCATAGCGTCCCGGCTCGAACAGGATGCCGATGCCCTGGCCTGACCGGTCGATCCCCCCCGCCTGCGCCATTCCCCCAAGTGCGCTGACTGCGACACTCGTTATCAGAATACGTTTCATTATCCTCATCCCTGAACAGGAGTTCCCCTGCGATCAGGCTAGAAGCCACGAAAAAACCGGTCAATCAATGACGCCGCGTCACGATTTCGTGACCCTGCGTCTGTGTCCGCCGCGCACGGGTCTCCGACCGGATCGAGATCAGGTTTGCCGCCAGGATCAGCCCGGCCCCCCCGGCCAGCGCCCAGGTCAGCGGCTCGTCATAGAACACCGCGCCGATCAGCGCGATGACCGGCAGGCGGGCGAAATCGATCGGGCCGACGAAAGAGGCCGGGGCCAGCGACAGGGCGCGCGTCAGGCACAGATGCGCCGTCAGCCCCGCCGCGCCGATCAGCGCCAGCCAGGGCAGGGTGGCGGCGTCGGGCAGGGTGAAATGCCCGTCCCAGGTGGCCAGCACCAGCCCGAATACGAACTGCGTGGCGCACATCCAGAACAGGATCGCCAGGATATCCTCGTTGCGGGTCAGCCGCTTGGTCAGCATCATCGACAGCGCGAAAAAGATCGCGCAGGAGGCGGCGGCCAAGAGGCCCGGATCGGTGTCCGAGAAATCCGGCTGCGCCACCAGGAGGATGCCGCCAAAGCCGATGGCGGCAGCGATCAGGCGCATGCCAGTCTGCCGCTCGGCCAAAAGCAGCGGCGCCAGCAGGATCACCCAGAGCGGCGCGGTGAATTCCAGCGCAAAGACCTGCGCCAGCGGAATCCGCGTCACCGCAAAGAACCACAGCGCCTGGCCGGTGAAATGCACGGCGTTGCGCAACAGGTGGCTGGGCAGCCGCCGCGCGGTGATCCGCCGCAGCCGGCTCAGCGAAATGGCCAGCGCCAGCACCAGCACCACGCCGATCAGTGAACGGTAGGTCAGGATTTCAAAGGTGTCGTGCCGCGCCTTTACCGCCCGTGCCGCGACCGCCATGGCGGTAAAGGCCGCGATCGAGCCGGTCATCCACAGGGCGGCGGTCAGCGGGCGGTGGGCGGGCAGGGCGGTCGGCACTGTCATGCGCCGATCTGTGACGCCGCTTGCCGGCTTTGTCCATCCCGCCAATGCGCAGCGCCTGCCACCGGATCTGTGCATCCCTGAACAGAGGGCTTGCGCCGGCTGCGGTCTGGAATGGCTTGCCTGCGACGGGCCGGCGGCCTGGGTCAATCGGGACTGAATCAAAGGTGCGCCCCCATGTCCTTGCCGTTCCGCCCACCCGCCGCCCCGACCATCCGGTTGCGCCGCATTTCCCCGCCCGCTGGTCGCCGCGCGCCTTTGCCGGAACGCCGGTCACCGCCGCAGAGGTGCAGGTGCTGCTGGAAGCCGCGCGTTGGGCGCCGTCGGCCTCGAACAACCAGCCCTGGCGCTTTGTCTGGGCGCTGCGCGGCGAGCCGGCCTTTGACGCGATCGCCTCGGCGCTGGTGGCCTTCAACCAGACCTGGGCCGACAAGGCCGGCGCGCTGATCGTGGTGGCGTCGAAAGGCACGGTGACGGGGTCGGACGGGATCGAAAAGCCGAACCAATGGGCCGAATTCGATGCCGGCGCCGCCTGGATGGGGCTGGCGATGCAGGCGCTGCACAGCGGGCTGGTCGCGCATGCGATGGGCGGCTTCGTGCCCGCCGACCTGGCCCGCGCGGTGGGCCTGCCCGCCGACCACAAGCTGCACGCCGTGGTCGCCATCGGCCATCAGGGGCCGGCCGAGACCCTGCCCGAAACCCTGCGCCCGCGCGAGACGCCCAGCGACCGGCTGAAACTGGCCGACATCGCCCGCCACGGCAGCTTCTGACCCCCGGCGGGGGCCGATGTGGGCGGGGGTGCGTCGCCGCCCGCCCGCTCAGCTGCCCGAGATGCGGAAATCGCGCTTCAGATGCGCGGTGGCCTTGTACCAGGCGCTGCCGCGGGTGCGGGCCTGATGCGCCTCGAACGCGGCGCGGTCGGCAAAGCTCTCGTCCAGCCGCCAGACCAGCGGATTGTCGGTCGGCAGCACGTTGAACGACAGGCAGCCGGGTTCCTCGCGGCTCAGCCGGATATGGTCGGGCAGGTATTGCCGGACCAGATCGGCCTCGACCGTATTGGCGCAGGTCAGGCTTCCGGTGACAGTAATCATTCCAGCTCGATCGTCCCCGGCGGTTTCGAGGTGCAGTCGTAGAACACCCGGTTGATGCCCTTGACCTCGTTGATGATGCGCGTCGCCGTCTCGCCCAGGAAATCATGGGTGAACGGGTAGTAATCCGCCGTCATCCCGTCGACCGAGGTGACGGCCCGCAGCGCCCAGCGCGTAATCATAGGTACGCCCGTCGCCCATGACGCCCACGGTGCGCATCGGCAGGATGGCGGCAAAGGCCTGCCAGATCTCGTCATAAAGCCCGTGCTTGCGGATCTGGTCGATATAGACCGCATCGGCGCGGCGCAGGATATCCAGCTTGTCCCGCGTGATCTCTCCGGGGCAGCGGATGGCCAGGCCGGGGCCGGGAAAGGGGTGGCGGCCGATGAAACTGTCGGGCAGGCCCAGTTCGCGGCCCAAGGCGCGGACCTCGTCCTTGAAGAGTTCGCGCAAGGGTTCGACCAGCTTCAGCCCCATCTTTTCCGGCAGGCCGCCGACATTGTGGTGGCTCTTGATCGTCACCGAGGGGCCGCCCGAAAAGCTGACCGATTCGATCACGTCGGGGTAAAGCGTGCCCTGCGCCAGGAATTCCGCCCCCTCGATCCGGTTGGCGTATTTCTGGAACACCTCGATGAACAGCCGGCCGATGGTCTTGCGCTTGGTCTCGGGGTCCGAGACGCCTTCAAGCGCGCCCAGGAACAGCTCGGATTCATCGGCGTGGATCAGGTTCAGATTGTAGTTCTCGCGGAACATCCGCGTCACCTGCTCGGCCTCGCCCAGGCGCAACAGGCCATGGTCGACGAAGACGCAGGTCAGCTGGTCGCCTATCGCCTCGTGCAAGAGGATGCCGGTGACCGAGGAATCGACCCCGCCCGAGAGCGCGCAGATCACCTTGCGGTCGCCGACCTGGGCGCGGATCCTGGCGATCATCTCCTCGCGGTAGGCGCCCATGGTCCAGTCGCCCTTGAACCCGGCGAGGCGGACAAAGTTTTCATAGAGCCGCGCGCCGTTCGGGGTGTGATGCACCTCGGGGTGGAACTGCACCGCAAAGAAGCGGCGCGCCGGGTCGCCGGTGATGGCGAAGGGCGCATTGGGCGAGGTGCCATAGACCTGAAAGCCCGGCGCGATCCGGCTGACATGGTCGCCGTGGCTCATCCAGACCTGCTCGGGGCCGTCCTCGAACCATCCCGCCAGGAGCGGGATGGTCTCGTCCGTGGGCGTCACCCGGGCGCGGCCGAATTCGGCGGTGCCATGGCCGCCTTCGACATGGCCGCCCAGGCAATGCATCATCACCTGCTGGCCATAGCAGATGCCCAGGATCGGCACGCCCAGCTCGAAGACCCCCTTGGGCGGCATCGGCGCGTCGTCCCAGTAGACCGAGGCCGGGCCGCCGGAAAAGATCACGGCCCTGGGCGCGAAGGCCTGCAGGAAGGCGTCGTCCACGCGGTTGTAGGGGTGGATCTCGCAATAGACGTTCAGTTCGCGCAGGCGCCGCGCGATGAGCTGGGTCACCTGCGAGCCGAAGTCGATGATGAGAAGGCGGTCATGCTGGGTCATGTGCCCGATTACGCCCTGCCGAGGGGGAATGGCAAGGGGGCGGGCACCCGGGGGTTGCACACCCCCGGACCCCCGTGGAGTATTTGCACCAAGATGAAGCTGCGGGGGTAGGGGCGGCGGTGGCCCGGTGTCGCTTTTGGCGGGCAGGTGACGCAATCGGGGGACGGGGTCTGGCGGTTTGGCGGCATAAGGACGCATCGATTGACGCACCGGAGGCGAAGATGAACGATGACGCGGTTGCAGGCGCAGGGCGCAGGGCACGGGGCGGTGGTGGCGGGGCGCGGCGCGCCGAGCGCACGGCGGTCAGCTTCGAGACCGCGAAGTTCATCCAGCGCAACATTCCGAACTTCGAGATCCTGAACGACGAGGCGCTGGAGATCATCGAATACAACGCCGAGACGGTGCTGGAGGAGATCGGCGTCAATTTCGTCGAGAACCCCGCCGCGCTGGCGCTGTGGAAATCCGCCGGCGCCGATGTCCGGGGCGAGCGGGTGCGCATTCCCCGCGGGCTGGCGCGCAAGCTGTGCGCCACCGCGCCTGGCAGCTTTACCCAATATGCCCGCAACCCCGCCCGCAACGTCGATATCGGCGGGCGCAACCTGGTGCTGGCGCCGGTCTACGGCCCGCCCTTCGTGCGCGATGCCGAAGGCGGCCGCCGCTATGCCACGATCGAGGATTTCCGCAACTTCGTGAAGCTGGGCTACATGTCCAAGTGGCTGCACCATTCCGGCGGCACGGTCTGCGAACCGACCGACGTGCCGGTGAACAAGCGGCACCTCGACATGCTGCTGGCCCATATGACCCTGTCGGACAAGCCCTACATGGGGTCGGTGACAGAACCGGTCCGGGCCGAGGATTCGGTCGAGATGTCGAAGATCCTGTTCGGGTCGGATTTCGTCGACCGGAACACGGTGATGACCAGCCTGATCAACATCAACAGCCCGCTGACCTTTGACAGCATCATGATGGGCGCGCTGGAGGTCTATGCCCGCGCCAACCAGGCCGCGATCATCAGCCCCTTCATCGTCGGCGGCGCCATGGCCCCGGTGACGGTGGCCGGCACGCTGACGCAGGTTCTGGCCGAGGTTCTGGCCGGTGTGGCCTATTCGCAGCTGGTGCGCGCCGGTGCGCCGGTGATCTTTGGCGCCTTCGTGACCTCGATCGATATGAACTCGGGCGCGCCCACCTTTGGCACGCCCGAAGCCGCCCACATCACCTATGGCGCGGGGCAGCTGGCGCGGCGGTTGGGCCTGCCCTATCGCTCGGGCGGGTCGTTCTGCGGCTCCAAGCTGCCCGATGCGCAGGCGGCCTACGAGACCTCGAACAGCCTGAACATGGCGCTTCTGGCCGGGGTGAACTTCATGCTGCATGCCTGCGGCTGGCTGGAAGGCGGGCTGGTGTCGTCCTACGAGAAATTCGTCATGGATGCCGACCAGCTGGGCACGCTGCATCACCTGGCGCGCGGCATCTCGATGGATGACAACGCCCAGGGCATGGGCGCGATCCGCGAGGTCGGTCCGGGGGGCCATTACCTGGGCTGCCAGCACACCCAGGACAATTTCAAGAGCGCGTTCTGGCGGTCGGACCTGCTGGACTACAAGCCCTTCGAGACCTGGGACGAGGAAGGCGCGCGCGACACCCAGACCCTGGCCGGCGAAAGGGTCCGGAAACTGCTGGGCGATTACCAGGCCCCGGCGCTGGACGAGGGCAAGCGCGAGGAACTGGAAGATTACGTCGCCCGCAAGAAGGCCTCGATGCCCGACGCCTTCATCTGATCCCGGCAGCGACCGGTTTCTGACCGGGAAACAATCGGGGGCCCGCGGTTCACCCAGACCGCGGGCCTTTTCATGCGCGCACTCAGGCCCGCGACTGGCGCCGCAGCAGGCTGGCCTCGGCCAGAAGGGCGATCAGCACCTCGATATGCTGGGCGATGGAATAGCCGGCATCCCCGGCCAGCCGGGTTTCCTCCAGCCGTTCCTCGACCGACAAGAGCCGCGGAATCGTCCGTTCGGGCGAGCTTTCCCCCGGCGCCAGCCGTTTCAGCCAGCGCCCGCGCTGATAATCGGCCAGGCCCAGGCGCGCGGCCCGCATCAGGATCGAGGGTCGGCGCATCTCGGACAGGATCTTGCGAAAATCGGACATTGGCAGCCTCCATTCTTGGTCCCGGCAGTCTGCCCTGACACAACCCCGCGTTGCGTCCGGTTCCGATGCAGCGCGCGTTCGTTACTGAATTGTTTAAGAATCGATTACAATTATAGGTTTTGCGCCGCGAATTAACGATCAGGTAACCATATCGTCCATAGGTTGCATTTGTCCAAATCCGGACGGAAGCCAACCAGATCAAGACCGCCAGAAACAGGATGCCCGGCTTGACATCACCCGCACATCTCTGCCTGCCAGATTGGCTTCCGACCGCGTGAGATTGTATCTCAGCCATACCGAGGACAGGGTTTCGTTCCGGGCGCTTGCGCGCAGGACGGGGCTGAACGCCTCGACCGTCATGCGCCAGGTCCGCCGCTTTGAACTGCGCCGCGACGACCCCCTGATGGACGAGGCGCTCAGTTGCCTCAGCCGTGGCGCGGCGCCGATGCAAATCCCCGACCGAAAGGATAATGACAGAATGACCGCCCCGATCCGCGCCGTTCCCCAGATCACCGACGAAACATCCCTCTTGCGCGAAGGCCGGCGCATCCTGCGCCGCCTGGTCGAGCCGGGCGCCGTGCTGGCCATCGCCGCCGACATGGAAAAGGCGGTGGTGATGCGCGAATTCCCCGATGGCCGCAGCGCCCGCACCGGGGTGATGGACCGCGTCATGGCCCAGGCCTTCACGCTGAAAGACTGGATCCAGTGCCGCAAGAGCGGCCGGGTCTCGACCTACGAGATTTCCGCCGCCGGCCGCGCCGCGCTGAAACGCATGATCGACGAGGACGACCGCCGCCGGCAAGAGGCGATGGCGGGCGGCGAGGGGATGGCCGAGGCCGCCGGCCCCTTTGCCGGGCAGCACCGCCTCTGGGGCACGCGCGCGGTGATGGACGACGATGGCCCGCGCCGGATGCGCTACAACATCGCCGAAAGCCCGGTCGCCGTGCTGGGCCGCCGGCGCGACAAGGACGGCAAGCCGTTCCTCGACGCAGCCCTGGTCGAGGCCGCCGAACGCCTGCGCGAGGATTTCGAACTGGCGCAGATGGGGCCGCGCGTGGCCCAGAACTGGGAGAAATTCCTGACCGGCGGCGACCGCGGATCCTTCCGCCCGAGGGCGGCGCCGGCGAGGGGCCGGGCCGGGCGCGGGCGCGGGTCGGCGCGGCGCTGCGCGACCTTGGCCCCGGCCTCGCGAGGTCGCCCTGCGGGTCTGCTGTTTTCTCGAAGGGATCGAGGCGGCCGAACGCCGCATGGGCTGGGCGGCGCGCTCGGGCAAGATCGTCTTGCGCATCGCGCTGATGCGGTTGCGCCGGCATTACGACGACCTCTATGGCCGTTCGGGCCCGCTGATCGGCTGAAAACGCAAGCGGGGGGCGCGAAGTCGCACCCCCCGCTGCCCGGGGCTTCCCCTTCCCCAGGGTCGCGCGCTGCTGCTCAGTCGGCGCGCGTGAAACCTGCCTTGTGGGCCATCCCGGCCAGGATTCCGCCGGCCAGGGGGGCGGCGATGAACACCCACAGATGCTTCAGCGCGTCGCCGCCGACGAACAGCGCCGGCCCGATCGACCGGGCGGGGTTCACCGAGGTGCCGGTGATCTTGATGCCGACCAGGTGGATCATCGTCAGCGTCAGGCCGATGGCCAGCCCGGCAAAGCCCTTGGGCGCGCTGGCGTGGGTGGCCCCCAGGATGACCGAGACAAAGACAAAGGTCGCAACCACCTCGAACAGCAGGGCCGCGGTCAGGTTGTATCCGCCCAGATAGTCCGGCCCATAGCCGTTGGCGCCCAGGCCATGCGTCGCCAGCGCGTAATCCGGCTGGCCCGAGGCGATCAGATAAAGGACCAGCGCCGCCAGGATGGCGCCGGCGACCTGGGCGATGACATAGCTGACGAAATCGCCGCCGGTCATCCGCCCCGTCGCCAGAAAGCCCGCGCTGACCGCCGGGTTCAGGTGCGCGCCGGAAATCGCGCCGAATCCATAGGCCGCCGCGACGATGGTCAGGCCAAAGGCCAGCGAGATCCCGGTCAGCCCGATGCCGGTGGTGCCATCGGCGCCGGCGATCACCGCCGCCCCGCAGCCGAAAAAGACCAGAATGAATGTGCCCAGCAGTTCTGCCATGAATTTCTTTGACATGTTTCCCTCGCAGTCGGTTTTCGCCGGCCCTTTGGCGTGGCATGTCGCGCCCACGGGTCCGCCCGCATGGCGGCGGGGCGTTGCCACTCGGCCTCTATCGGCTTATGTCGGCAGCAGCCCTTCGCTGTGAGGGGGAAAATCGCGGAAAGATGCCCATGCGCGACCTCAAGCTGCCTGGCGAACGCCACCCCGAGAAAGCCCACCGCCCCGATCAGGCGCAGCCGAAGAAACCCGACTGGATCCGCGTCCGCGCCCCCACCTCCGAGGGCTACAAGCAGACCCGCGACATCCTGAAGGAAAAAAAGCTGGTCACCGTCTGCGAAGAGGCCGGCTGCCCCAATGTCGGCGAATGCTGGAGCGCGGGCCACGCCACCATGATGATCATGGGCGAGATCTGCACCCGCGGCTGCACCTTCTGCAACGTGGCGACCGGCCGCCCGCAGGCGCTCGACACGTTCGAGCCGGGGCGCGTGGCCCATGCGGTCAGCGAACTGGGCCTGAACCATGTCGTCGTCACATCGGTCGACCGCGACGACCTGGACGATGGCGGGGCGGAACATTTCGCCCAGACCATCCGCGCCATCCGCCACCGCAGCCCGCAGACCACGATCGAGGTGCTGATCCCCGATTTCCTGAAATCGGCCGCAGGTGCCCTGGAAACCGTCGTCGCGGCGCGGCCGGACGTGCTGAACCACAACCTGGAAACCGTCCCCGGCCTCTACCCCGAGGTGCGGCCCGGCGCGCGCTATTTCCACTCGCTGCGCCTGCTGCAGAGGGTCAAGGAACTGGACCCGGCGATGTTCACCAAGTCCGGCATCATGGTCGGCCTGGGCGAGGACCGGCAGGCCGTTGGGCAGGTGATGGATGACATGCGCGCGGCGGATGTCGATTTCCTGACCATCGGCCAGTATCTGCAACCGACGCCGAAACACCACCGGGTCGACCGCTTTGTGACGCCCGAGGAATTCAAGGCCTATGAAAAGGCCGCCTTCGGCAAGGGGTTCCTGATGGTCTCGGCCACGCCGCTGACCCGGTCCAGCTATCACGGCGGCGACGATGTCGCGGGGCTGCGCGCGGCCCGTCTGGTAAAACTCTGCCGCGGCTGACCTGGCCACGGCGGGCCGGCCTCCGGCCCCCGGCGGGCGGCCCGATCACGGCACCGCCGCCACCCGCTTCAGATAGGCCGCCACCGCCTTGGCATCGTCTTCGGGCAGCTTGCCGAACATTTTCCACCACATGCGCCATGTGGCCGCTGACTGCCGTCGAACTCGGGTGAATCCCGTCGTCAGGTAATAGGCGATCTCCGAACTCCCGGACAGTCAGCTTGCCCGGCGTGATGTTGGGGATGCGGGCCTTGCCCGTCGGGTCCGACGGATCCGCCGCCCCGGCCAGCCATTGCGCCCGGTCCATGCCGCCCAGCGCATTGCGCGGCGTGTGGCATTCGCCGCAATGCGCCATCGCCTCGACGATATAGCGGCCGCGGTCCTCGGTCGGGGTCAGGTTGCCGGGCAGCGCCCAGTCGCTGGTCAGGAACAACAGCTTCCAGCCGCCCAGGCTGGCGCGGATGTTGAAGGGAAACGACAATTCATGCGGCTGGCTGGGCGTCGGGTCCGCCGGCAGCGTCTGCATGTAGGCATATAGATCGGCCACATCCGCCAGTTGCAGCTTGGCATAAGAGGCATAGGGCAGGGCAGGGTAGAGATGCTCGCCCGACTTCGACACCCCGCGCGTCAGCGCATTGGCCAGGTCGGTCAGCGTCCAGCCGCCGATGCCCGCCGTCGCATCCTGGCTGATGTTCGGCGCCAGGAAACTGCCAAAGGGCGAGGCGAATTTCTGCCCCCCCGACAGCACCAGCTGCGCCTCTCCCTTTGCCCCCGGCGCCATGTGGCACGACGCGCATCCTGTGGCCCAGAACACCCGCTCGCCGCGCGCCGCATCGCCCTGCAACCCGGCCAGGTCGCTGTCCGACATCGGGTCGGGCAGGGTCCACCAATACAGGCCACCGGCCGCGACAAGGCCCAGAATCAGCAAGTTGCGAAGTATGCGCATCGGTGTCTCCCGTCCAGATTGTGCGGCAGACTAGCCCAGCTTGGCCGGAGTGTCAGGCGCTCAGGGCAGCTTGCGCAAAGAATTGACCACCAGCCAGTCGGGCCATCCGAACAGGAACTCGACCCCCGCGATGACCAGACAGGCCAGCACCACCGCGCCATAGAACAGCACCTTCCGCATCGGCGGCGGATGCGCCGCCCAGCGTTTCGACCGGATCAGCCAGCGGGTCCAGTTCATGCGCCCTCGCCGGTGAACCGCACCTTGCCGATGAACGGCAGGTTGCGGTTGCGCTGCGCAAAGTCGATCCCGTATCCCACCACGAATTCATCGGGAATCTCGAACCCGGTCCAGGTGGCGCGGATGTCCACCTCGCGCCGCGACGGCTTGTCCAAGAGCGCGCAGATCTCCAGCCGCCGGGGTTCGCGCGCCAGCAGAAGCTGCTTGACGTGATGCAGGGTAAAGCCGGTATCGACGATATCCTCCACCACCAGCACGTCGCGGCCGGCGATCTCGCCCCGCAGGTCCTTGAGGATCCGCACCTCGCGCGAGGAATGCATGGAATCGCCATAGCTCGACGCTTCCAGGAAATCGACCTCGACCGGCAGATCGATCTCGCGCACCAGATCGGCGATGAAGACGAATGAGCCGCGCAGCAGCCCCACCACCACCAGCTTGTCGGTGCCGCGATAATGCGCGGTGATCTCGCGCGCCAGCGCCTCGACGCGCGCGGCGATGGCCTTGGCGCTGATCATCTGGTCGATCACATAGGGGCGGTCGGGCATGGCGGTCTCGGTGTTGTGACGCCCCTTGCTAGCCGCATTCGCCCCGGATTTCGAGAGGGTCTTGCCCCCGCCAACCCTTGAAATCGCCCGCCCGCTGGGCGACATCAGGGAAAAGCCGCAAAGCACAGGCCCGATGCCCACCCATCACGAAACCCGCCGCATGCCCTATTCCGCCCGGCAGATGTATGACCTGGTGGCGGACGTGGCGCGCTATCCCGAATTCCTGCCGTGGAATTCCGCCGCCCGCATCCGCTCGCGCCGGCCCATCGACGGCGGCGAGGTGATGGAGGCGGACCTGGTGATCTCGTTCAAGGTCTTCCGCGAACGCTTCGGCAGCCGGGTGACGCTCTTGCCCGAACAGGGCCGGATCCTGACCGAATATCTCGACGGCCCGTTCAAATACATGAAATCCACCTGGACCTTCCGCGATGCCGATCCCGGCTGCGAGGTGGATTTCTTCGTCGACTTCGAATTCCGCAACGCCATCCTGCAAGGCATCATCGGCCTGGTGTTCAACGAGGCGATGCAGCGCGTCGTCCGCGCCTTTGAAACCCGCGCGGCACAGCTTTACGGCCCCGGCCCGCGCCCTGGCACGGAAAAGACCGCACCCTGACGCGACGGAAACCCCGGCCCGCGACGTTTGGCAGAAAAACCAGACAACAGGGACCGGACCCATGCCATTTTCAACCCTTCTCCTGCGCCTTGCCGCGCTGATCTGCCTGCTGGCGCTGCCGGCCGAGGCGCAGTTGCGGGAACTGCGGCTGGGTGACCGCTTTTACCTGATCGACCTGCCGGCAAATCCGGACGGCGCGCCGCTGATCCTGGCCCTGCATGGCGGCGGCGGCGATCCGGCGCAATTCGCCTCGTCCTCCGGCTTTGCCGGCGCGGCCACGGCGCGGGGCTATGCGGTGGTCTTTCCCGCCGGCAGCTCGCGCCGCGGCAAGGACCGGCTGCTGACCTGGAACGCCGGCTATTGCTGTGGCCACGCCGCCCGCGCCGGGGTGGACGACCAGGATTTCCTGCGCGCCGTCATCGCCGATGCCACCGCCCGCTTCGGCCTTGACCCGCGGCGCGTGTTCCTGACCGGCCTCTCCAACGGCTCGATGATGGCCGAGACCTTCGCCGCCCGCAACGCCGGGGCCCTCCGCGCCGTGGCGGGCGTGGCCGGCACCATGGACACCGCCCGCACCCGCGTCACCGCCGCCCTGCCGCTCCTGGTCATCCACGGCACCGCCGACACCTCTGTGCCCTATGACGGCGGCCGGGGCGAAAGCAGCCGGACCCGGACGAAATTTGCCAGCGTCGACAGCGTGATACAGGCGTTTCTTCGCGCGCATCCCGGCCCCCTGGCGCAGACCACGCGCCATATCGACCGGCGCAATGACGGAACCTCGGTCGAGATCACCGACTGGCAATCCGGTGGCCAGGTGCGGCTGCGCCTGATCGCGGTCCTGGGCGGGGTGCATCACTGGCCCGGCGCCCGCAACCCGCGCCAGTCCACCGGCAAGACCCGCGAGATCGACGCGAATACCGAAATCCTGCGCTTCTTCGACCAGTATCGCTAGGGTCCAGACCCTGGATCATTCCATCGCGCCGGCCAGCAAGGCCAAGGCGTGTGCGCAGGCCGCCTTGCGCACACGCAGCCGGCCCAGCGCGCCAAACTCCACCGTTTCGGCCCGCGTCGGCCGGCCCGTCCCGGCCACGGCAAAGCACACCCGGCCCTCAGGCTTGAATTCGCTGCCGCCCGGCCCGGCAATGCCTGTGACCGCCACCGCCAGCCCCGCGCCCGACGCCGCCAGCGCCCCTTCGGCCATCTCGCGCGCGACGGGTTCCGACACCGCGCCATGGGCGGCCAGCGTCTCGGGGCGCACCGCCAGCATCCGCACCTTGGCATCGTTGGAATAGGTGATGAAACCGCAGTCGAACACGTCCGAGGCGCCGGCCACATCGGTCAGCGCCGCCGCCACCATGCCGCCGGTGCAGCTTTCCGCCGTGGTCAGGTGCAGCCCCCAATAGCGCGCCCGCGCCAGAACCTCTGCTGCCGTCACCGCCGCCATGTCCACCCCTAACGCAGGATCACCCCATGCGCGATGCCGGCCGCAACCATCACCGCCAGGCCAGCAAACAGCCCCGCCCACAGGTCGTCAAGCATCACGCCCGCCGGATCGCCGCGCCGGTCGGCCCGGCCCACCGGCCCCGGCTTCCAGATGTCGAACAGCCGGAAGAACAGGAAGGCGCCGATCCAGCCGGGATAGGCGGCGATGGCCCAATCCTCCAGCCCGCGCTGCCAGAAGGCCGCCGCCGGAAACAACAGCGTCAGCCACTGGCCCGCGATCTCGTCGATCACCACCTCGGACGGGTCGGCGCCGGGCCGGTCGCGCAGCTCCATCTCGCAGGCCCAGAACCCCCAGCCCGCCGCCGCCACCGTCGCCATCACCAGCGCCGGAAAGCCAAGGGCGCGGTCGATCGCCAGCCCCAGCACGATGGCCACCGCCGAGGCCCAGGTGCCCGGGGCGGGCCGCAACAGCCCGACGTAGAAGAAGGTGGCGACCAGCCGGCTCATGCCTTCACCAGCGTCGCGGTGGCGATGGCCGCGATCCCCTCTTCCCGGCCGGTGAAGCCCAGCCGTTCCGACGTGGTGGCCTTGACGCTGACCCGATCCGCGTCGCAGCCGATGATGCCGGCCAGAACATGCGCCATTTCAATGGCATGCGGGCCGATCTTCGGGCGCTCGCAGACCAGCGTCACATCGCAGTTCGACAGCCGGTAGCCGCGTTCCGCCGCCAGCGCCGCCGCATGGGCCAGAAAGATATGGCTGGCCGTGCCCTTCCATTGCGGGTCGCTGGGCGGGAAATGCCGGCCGATGTCGCCGGCCGCCAGCGCGCCATAGATCGCGTCCGTCAGGGCGTGCATGCCGACATCCGCGTCAGAATGTCCCTCCAACCCCTTGGAATGCGGCACCTTTACGCCACACAGCCAGACATGGTCGCCTTCACGAAAGGCATGTACGTCATAGCCGTTGCCCAGCCTGATATCCAAGTCGCGTGCCCTCAGGATCGCCTCTGCCCGGTGGAAATCGCCGGGAAAGGTCAGTTTCAGATTGTCCTCGTCGCCCTCGACGATGGCAACGTCAAGCCCCGCCGCCCGCGCCACCTGAACATCGTCCAGCGCGTCGCCCGCATGGGCCCGGTGCGCCGCCAGGATGGCATCGTAGTGAAACCCCTGCGGCGTCTGCGCCCGGTAAAGGCCGGCGCGGTCCTCGGTGCCCGTCACCACGCCACCGGCGCCGCGCCACAGCGCATCGGTCACCGCCAGCGCCGGTGCGGCCGCTGCGCTGCGCTCCAGCGCGGCCAGGACCCGGCCAATCACCGCCTGCGACACCAGGGGCCGCGCCGCGTCATGGATCAGCACCCGGCGCACACTGGACCCCGCCAGCGCCTCCAGCGCGTTTCGCACGCTTTCGGCCCGGGTCGCGCCCCCCGTCACCAGCCGCACGCCCGCCAGCCCCTCGGCCCGCCCGCGGTCGTCGGGGTGGATCACCAGCACCACCGGCATGCCGGCAAAGGCCGCCAGCGTATGCTCCAGCACGCGGCGCCCGGCCAGGTCCTGCCATTGCTTGGGGATCTCGCCCCCGGCGCGGCTGCCGCGGCCCGCGGCGACGATGATGGCGGCTGTGGTCATGCTTGCTCCTGTCGGGCCCTTCCTAGGATACCCCGGCGCGGCTGACAATCTGGCGCGAATTTCGGCATCAATGCCTAAAATTTGTGCATCGCACGTTTTTCAGTCATTATCGGCCGTCGCCCCGCCATCCGCGCGTTACACAGCGCCCGGCCAGCCGATAACCCGTAAACCAGCCGCACAAGGAAAAGGCAATTGCCCCTGACCATTGGCCCCGTCACCGTCGATCCCCCCGTTCTGCTGGCGCCGCTGGCGGGAATCACCGACCTGCCGTTCCGCCGGCTGGTGGGGCGGTTCGGCGCCGGCCTCGTGGTCAGCGAGATGGTGGCCAGCGACGAGGTGCTGCGCGCCCGCCCCGAGGCGCGGGCCCGGGCCGAGCTGGGCTTTGACCAGGTGGCGACCTCGGTGCAGCTGGCCGGGCGCGAACCGGCGCTGATGGCCGAGGCCGCGAAATGGTGCGAAGGGCAGGGCGCCCGCGTCATCGACATCAACATGGGCTGCCCGTCGAAACGGGTGACCACCGGCCTTTGCGGCTCGGCGCTCCTGCGCGATCTCGACCTGGCCTTGCAGCTGATCGAGGCGGTGGTGGCCGCCGTCGGCGTGCCGGTGACGCTGAAGACCCGGCTGGGCTGGGACGATGCCGAACACAACGCCCCCGCGCTGGCCCGCCGCGCCGAAGCGGCGGGCGTGCGCATGGTGGTGATCCACGGCCGCACCCGTTGCCAGTTCTACAAGGGGCACGCCGACTGGCGCGCCATCCGCGCCGTAAAAGAGGCGGTGTCGATCCCCGTCATCGCCAATGGCGACATCACCGATCCGGGGGCGGCCCGCGCGGCGCTGGACCATTCGGGGGCGGATGGGGTGATGGTGGGCCGCGGCACCCAGGGCGCGCCCTGGCGGCTGGCCGAGATCGCCCATGCGCTGCACGGCACGCCCGCGCCCGCCATACCCCAGGGTATGGACCTGGCCGCGATGATCGTGGCGCATTACCAGGAGATGCTGTCCTTCTACGGCCGCGACCTGGGCCTGCGCTGCGCGCGCAAGCACCTGGGCTGGTATCTGGAAGAGGCCGGCCTGCCGCAGGCGCGCGAGGCGATCCTGACCTCGACCGACCCTGACGAGGTGATCCGCCTGATCCTCGCCGCCTTCCAGGAGATGGAGGCCGCGGCATGAGCGCCTATCGCCCGCCCTATCCGGTGCCCGGCGTGATCTGGGCCTCGCTGCCCTTGCCCTCGCTGCTGATCGACGAAACCGGCCTGATCCGCGAGGCCAACCCGGCGGCGGAAACCTTTCTCAACGCTTCGGCCCGCAGCCTGACCGGCCAGCCCGCCTTTGACCGGCTGTCGATCGACGCGCCGATGGAAGAGGCGCTGGCCCGCGCCCGTGCCAACCAGTCGGCGCTGAACATCAACGATGTCTATGTCACCAGCGGCGACCGGCCGCCGGTGCAATGCAACATCCATGTCGCGCCGATGCACGACAACCCCGGCATCATCCTCTTGATCCTCTCCCCGCGCGAGATCGCCGACCGGCTGGGCCGCAGCCTGGGGGTGAAATCGGCGGCGAAATCGGCCATCGGCATGGCCGAGATGCTGGCGCATGAAATCAAGAACCCGCTGGCCGGCATCGCCGGGGCGGCGCAACTCTTGTCCATGAGCCTGACGCCCGAGGACCAGGAGCTGACCGACCTGATCGTTGAAGAGACCCGGCGCATCGTCAAGCTGCTGGAACAGGTCGAGCAATTCGGCAACCTGCGCCCGCCGGACCGCCGCGCGGTGAACATCCATGACGCGCTCGACCGTGCCCGCAAGTCGGCGCTGGTCGGCTTTGGCGCCCGGATGACCATCCTTGAAGATTACGACCCCTCGCTGCCGCCGACCTGGGCCGATCCCGATCAGCTGATGCAGATCTTCCTCAACCTGATCAAGAACGCCTCCGAGGCCGCCGGGCCGCAGGGCGGCACCATACGCCTGCGCACGTTCTACGACCTGTCGCTGCGGGTGCGGCGCAAGGACGGCCCGCCCGCCGCCCTGCCGCTGAACGTCGAGATCATCGACGACGGCCCCGGCATCCCGCCGGAAATCGCCGCCGAGATCTTTGAACCCTTCGTTTCCGGCCGCGAGAACGGCACCGGCCTGGGCCTCGCCCTGGTCTCCAAGATCATTTCTGACCATGACGGCTGGATCAGCGTGGATTCGGTGCCCGGACGCACCGTCTTTCGCCTGTCGCTGCCCATGGCCCCCAAGGACCAACGGAAGGACCTCTGACCCATGGACGGAACCGTTCTTGTCGCCGATGACGACCGCACCATCCGCACCGTTCTGACCCAGGCGCTGACCCGCGCCGGCTGCAAGGTGCATGCCACCTCCAGCCTGATGACGCTGATGCGCTGGGTCGAAGAGGGCAAGGGCGATCTGGTCATCTCCGACGTGATCATGCCCGACGGCAACGGCCTCGACGCGCTGCCCCGCATCGGCAAGATGCGCCCCGGCCTGCCGGTGATCGTGATTTCCGCCCAGAACACCATCATGACCGCGATCCGGCCGCCGAGGCCGAGGCCTTCGACTACTGCCAAAACCCTTCGACCTGCCGACCTGATGAAACGGTCGGCCCGCGCGCTGGAACAGAAGCGCCGCGCCCGAAACCCGCAGCACCCGCGCGCGAGGTGGGCGACGACCTGCCTCTGGTCGGGCGCACCCCGGCGATGCAGGCGCTCTACCGGCTGGTCGCGCGGGTGATGAACACCGATCTTTCCGTGCTGATCTCGGGCGAGAGCGGCACCGGCAAGAGCCTGATCGCCCGCGCGATCCATGATTTCTCGGACCGCCGCTCCATGCCCTTCGTGGTGGCCCAGGCCGCCGACCTGGCCGGCATCGACGGCCCGGCCTCGCTGATCAACCGCGCCCGCGGCGGCTCGATCGTGTTCGACGAGGTGGCCGACTACGACGAAGACACCCAGGCCCGCGCGGTGCGGATGCTGGACATGCTGGGCGACAACGCGCCGCGAATCATGGCCACCAGCCAGGTCGACCTCGCCGCCCGGATGGAGGCCGGCGCCTTCCGGCAGGACCTGTTCTACCGGCTGGGCGGCGTCAACCTGCATGTGCCGGCGCTGCGCGAACGGGTCGACGACATCCCGCTTCTGGCCGAACATTTCCTGACCCGCGGCGAACGCGATCTGGGCACCACCCGCCGCCTGTCGCCCGAGGCGCGCGACCTGGTCCGCGCCTATCCCTGGCCCGGCAACGTGCGCCAGCTGGAAAACACCATCCGCCGCCTGCTGGTCACCTCGCCCGAGGCCGAGATCGCCAGGTCCGAGATCGAGCAGATCCTGGGCAACCAGCCGGTCAGCGAACCGCTGAAGGGCGCGGGCGAGAACGAGAAGCTCTCGGCCAGCGTCGCCCGCCACCTGCGGCGCTACTTCGACCTGCACGGCGGACAATTGCCGCCCGCCGGCGTCTATCAGCGCATCCTGAAAGAGGTCGAACTGCCGCTGATCGAGATCGCGCTGGACGCAACGGCCGGAAATCAGGCGAAATGCGCCGATCTGCTGGGGATCAACCGCAATACCCTGCGCAAGAAGATCACCGATCTCGATATCCGCGTGACACGCCGCCGCAAACTGATGTAAAACCGCAACATCAAGCGTGTCACCGGGGCTTCACCCCGGATGCGCCACCAGATGTTGCGGGGATATGAGCAGCCTCGATCGCACAATGCGCCGGGATCTTTGGGTCCGCCTGTCGCGTCTGCGCCGCCAGCGGCGGATCCAGACGGCGATGACGCTTGGCCTGGTGTTCTGGGGCCGGTGCTGGTGGTGGCCACCTTCCTGGCGCTGGGGCCCTTGAACCAGGGCGCCCGCTCGCCCGGCCTGCGGCTGATCCTGCTGACCGATCTGGTCTATGTGCTGAGTGGTGGCCGCGCTGGTGCTGTCGCGGGTGGCGCGGATGATCGCCGACCGCCGCAGCCGCAGCGCCGGCTCGCGGCTACACCTGCGGCTGACCGGGGTCTTCGCCGGCATGGCGCTGGTGCCCACGGTGCTGGTCGCCGTCTTCGCCGTCCTCTCGGTCAACCTCGGCCTCGAGGGCTGGTTCTCCGACCGCGTCCGCTCGGTCGTCGGCTCGTCGCTCGCCGCCGCCCAGGCCTATGAGGGCGAACAGCGCGCCGACCTGACCCAGGACGCGACCGCGTTGGCCGCCTATCTGAACCTTGCCAAGCAGCAGACCTTCTTTCTGCGCGACGACCAGCTGCGCCCGCTGCTCAGCCAGGGCCAGGACCAGATCCAGCGCGGCCTGAAGAGCCTATCTGATCGACGGCACCGGCGCCTTGAAAACGCGGGGCGACCGCTCCTATCTCTTCGGCTTTGAACCCGTGACCGACGAAGACCTGCGCCGCGCCCGCGAAGAGGGGCCGCTGCTGATCCAGGACTGGGAAGACAACGAATTCCGCGCGCTGGTGCATCTCGACGCCTTTCCCGACCGCTATCTCATGTCAGCCGCGATGTCGACGGCCAGATCCTGTCGCTCTGGACGAAACCCGAAACCGTGCAGCTTTACAACCAACTGGAAAGCGAACGCGGCCGGCTGCTCTTGAACTTCGGCCTGATCTACCTGGGATTCGCCATCATCCTGATCCTGGCCGCGGTCTGGCTGGGCCTGTGGTTCGCCGAACGGCTGGCCCGCCCGGTGGGCCGGCTGGCGGGTGCGGCGCAGATGGTGGGGGGCGGCGATCTCGACGTGCATGTGCCCGAAGAAGAGGGCGACGACGAAATCGCCATGCTGGGCCGGCTGTTCAACCAGATGACCCGCCAGCTGAAAGGCCAGCGCGAGGCGCTGATGGACAGCCACCGCCAGACCGAACGCCGCCGCCGCCTGTTCGATTCCGTGCTGTCCAATGTCACCGCCGGGGTGATGGGGCTGGATGCCGGCGGGCGGATCGACTTTGTCAACCGCGCCGCCGAGCGCCTGCTGGACATCCCCGATGGCCAGCATGACGTGGCGCTGGCCCAGGCGGTGCCGGAATTCGCCGCGCTTTTCGATCGCCTGCGCGAAGAGGGCGACAACGTGGTGCAGGAAGAAATCCGCCTGACCCGCCGCGGCAAGCTGGAAAGCCTGCTTGTGCGCATGTCGGTGCGCCGCAACGATTCCGCCCGGCTCGAAGGCTATGTGGTGGCCTTTGACGACGTGACCGATCTGGTCAGCGCCCAGCGGATGGCGGCCTGGGGCGACGTGGCCCGCCGCATCGCGCATGAGATCAAGAACCCGCTGACGCCGATCGCGCTTTCGGCCGAACGCATCAAGCGCAAGTTCCGCGCCCAGGTCGCCGACGAGACAGAGCTGGAGCAACTGACCGACGTGATCGTGCGCCAGACCAACGATTTGCGCCGCATCGTCGACGAATTCTCCAAATTCGCCCGGATGCCGGAACCCGACCGCAAGGAAACCGACCTGGTGCAGATCCTGCGCGATGCCGTCACCCTGCAGGAAAGCGGCCAGCCCGGCGTGCGCTTTGCCGTCCAGATCCCCGAGGGGCCGGTGGTGCTTGACCTTGACGCCGGCATGATCAGCCAAGCGCTGACCAACCTGATAAAGAACGCCGGAGAGGCCATTGAATCACTTCAGGAAAAAGGCGCGCCCGCCGGGCTGGTGCCGGAAATCCGCGTCGAGATGCAGGCAATCGACGGCGATGCGCAGATCCGCATCATGGATAATGGCATCGGCCTGCCGCCCGACCGGACGCGGCTGTTCGAACCCTATGTGACCACCCGCGAAAAGGGCACCGGCCTGGGCCTGCCCATCGTCAAGAAGATCATCGAGGAACACGGGGGCAGCCTGGCCTTGCTGGATGCCCCCGTCTTTGCAGGCAACGCCCATGCCGGCGCCATGGCCGAGATCCGCCTTCCGCGGCTGGCCCGGCGGCGGATGGGGCGAAACATGGGCGCGCCCACGGGCGGGCAAGGGGCTGAGCATGAGCATTCTGATTGTCGACGATGAAAAGGACATCCGCGAACTGATCGGCGATATTCTGAAGGACGAGGGCTATCCCGTTCGTCTGGCAGGAAATTCCGACGATTGCATGGCCGAGATCAACGCCGATCCGCCGGCGCTGATGATCCTGGACATCTGGCTCAGGACAGCCGGATGGACGGGATCGACATCCTGAAAACCGTCAAGCGCGACAACCCCGACATCCCGATCATCATCATCTCGGGCCATGGCAACATCGAGATCGCCGTCGCCGCCATCAAGCAGGGCGCCTATGACTTCATCGAAAAGCCCTTCAACATCGACCAGCTGATGGTGGTGGTCAGCCGGGCGATGAAACCAGCCGCCTGCGCCGCGAACCAGGAACTGCGCCGCAAGGACGTGACCACCAGCGATATGATCGGGTCAAGTACGGCCTTCAAGGCATTGAAATCGCAACTGGAAAAGGTGACCAAGTCGAACGGCCGCGTCATGCTGACCGGCCTGCCCGGCACCGGCAAGGAACTGGCCGCGCGCTTCATCCACGTCAATTCCAACCGCGCCGGCGCGCCCTTTGTCTCGGTTTCCTCCGCGACGATGGAACCCGACCGGATGGAAGAGGTGCTGTTCGGCCGCGAAACCGCCGAACGCGGGGTGGAACCGGGCCTCCTGGAACAGGCCCATGGCGGCGTGGTCTATTTCGACGAGGTGGGCGACATGCCGCTGGGCGCAGTCGAAAATCCTGCGCGTCCTGACCGAACAGCAGTTCACCCGCGTCGGCGGCGCCGACAGGTGCGCGTCGACCTGCGGGTGATCTCCTCGACCACCCGCGACCTGCCGGCGAAATCCGCGCCGGCCGCTACCGCCAGGGACTACGACCGGCTGAACGTGGTGCCGATCACCGTGCCGCCCTGTCCGAACGGCGCGAGGACATCCCCGAACTGACCCGCTATTTCGTCGACTGGTTCCACCGCACCCAAGGCCTGCCCGCCCGGACCCTGACGCAAGAGGCCGAGGCGATGCTGCAGACCATGCCCTGGCCCGGCAACATCCGCCAGTTGCGCAACATCATCGAGCGGGTGCTGATCCTGGGCGACGGCGGCGGCGCCATCGAGGCGCGCGAACTGCCGGGGATGGAACCGGCCGGGCAGGGCGGCGGCGATGCGATGATGCTGGGCGGCGCCGTGGCCACGCTGCCCCTGCGCGAGGCGCGCGAGCTGTTCGAACGCGAATACCTGCTGACCCAGATCAACCGCTTTGGCGGCAACATCAGCCGCACCGCCAATTTCGTCGGCATGGAACGCAGCGCCCTGCACCGCAAGCTGAAATCGCTGGGCGTCGTCACCGGCGCCAAGAACGGCGCCCGCGGCGCCCATTTCGAGGATGAGGAGGAAGAGGCCTGATCTCCTCCCGTTCCACCACGAATTGACCCCCGGCGCCGCAAGTGCGAAACAGGCAGCATCGGGCCCCCCGGTCGTAATGGGCCGGTCCTTTCAGGTCCGGTCGCAAGGGAGTAGCGCATGAAGGTCATCATCTGCGGCGCGGGGCAGGTGGGTTGGCAGATCGCCCGGCACCTGTCGGGCGAAAAGAACGATGTCACCGTGGTCGACGTCAACGCCGACCTGGTGCGTCGCGCCACCGAAACGCTGGACGTGCAGGGCGTCGTCGGCTTTGCCAGCCACCCCGACGTGCTGGAACGCGCCGGCGCCCGCGATGCCGACATGATCATCGCCGCCACCCATTCCGACGAAGTCAACATGGTCTGCTGCCAGATCGCCCAGGCCGCCTTCAACGTCACCCGCAAGATCGCCCGCATCCGGGCGCAGGAATACCTCGATACCGCCTATTCCGATGTCTACAACCTGGACCGGCTGGCCATCGACGTCATCATCAGCCCCGAACGCGAGGTGGCCGAGGCGGCGCTGCAACGGCTGGCCGCGCCCGCGACCTTCGACACCGAGATGTTCATGGGCGGCCGCGCCCAGCTTCTGGGGATCCAGCTGGACGAGGATTGCCCGGTCCTCAACACGCCCCTGCGCCAGCTGAACGAACTTTTCCCCACCCTGCGCGCCATCGTCGTCGGCGTCCGCCGCGACGGCCGGCTTTTCGCCCCCGATCCGGCCGACCAGTTGCTGCCCGACGACCAGATCTATGTCTTCACCAATACCGAGGACGTGAACCGCTGCCTGGAAATCTTCGGCAAGAAGAACCAGAAGCAGGAACGCATCGTCATCATCGGCGGCGGCAATGTCGGCCTGGGGGTCGCCCGCGCGCTGGAAACCCGGACCGAGCGTACCCGCGCCAAGATCATCGAGAAAAGCCGCAGCACCGCCGAACGCGCCGCCGACGGGCTGGAGCGCACCATCGTGCTTTTCGGCGACGGTCTCGACATGGATCTCCTGATGGAGGCATCGGTCGACCGCGCCGACGCCGTCCTGGCCGTCACCGACGACGACAAGACCAACCTTCTGGCCGCCGTCCGCGCCAAGCAGGCCGGCTGCCGGCTGTCGATCGCGCTGGTCAACGACCCCACCCTGGCGCCGCTGATGGCGCCGCTCGACATCGACGCCTACATCAACCCGCGCGCCACCACCGTGTCCTCGATCCTGCGCCACATCCGCCACGGCCGGGTGCGCGGCGTCTATTCCGTGGGCGATGCCGAGGCCGAACTGATCGAGGCGCAGGTGATGTCGACCTCGCCGATGTCGGGGCGCCTGGTGCGCGACATCGAGTTTCCCGAAGGCGTGCTGGTCGGCGCGGTGATGAAGGGCGACAAGGTGCTGAAGCCGACGGGCGATCTGCGGATCGAGGCGGGCGACGTGGTGGCGATGTTCGCCATGACCAAGGACGTGCCGGAGGTCGAGCGCCTGTTGCAGGTCTCGATCGACTTCTTCTAGATGCGGATGCGCTGAGATGCTGGCCAGGCTGGCCCAACTGCCGCTGATCGTGGTCCTGCTCGGGGCAACGGCGGTGATGTGCTGGCTGCCGGCGGCCCATGCCCTGGTGCTGCGCGACCTGCCCACGGCGCGGGCCTTCTTCTATTCCGGCGCGGTGCTGCTGATCCTGGCCTTCATGCTGGGGCTGGCCACGGTGACCTGGGTGCCGCGCAATGCCGCGCGCAGCCATCTGGCCACGCTGGCCGCCGCCTATCTCGTGCTGCCCTGCGCCATGGCCTTGCCCTTCATCCAGGCCGTGCCCGACACCAGCCCGGTCAACGCCTGGTTCGAGATGCTGTCGTCCTTCACCACCACCGGCGCCACCGCCTATGACCCCGCGCGCCTGCCGCCCTCGGTGCATCTGTGGCGGGCGCTAGGCGGCTGGTTTGGCGGCTTCTTCATCCTCTTGGCCGCCTATGCCGTGCTGGCGCCGCTGAACCTGGGCGGGGCCGAGGTCATCTCGGGCCGCGTGCCGGGGCGGGGGGCCACCGGCGCCACCCAGATCACCCGCATCGCCGAACCGTCGCAGCGCCTGGCGCGCTATGCGATGACGATCTTTCCGGTCTACGCCGGGCTGACGCTGGTCCTTTGGGTCGGCCTCTTGATCGCCGGCGAAAGCGGCCTGATGGCGCTCAGCCATGCGATGGGCACGCTGTCCACCTCTGGCATATCGGCGGGCAAGGGGCTGGCCGATACCGTCTCGGGCGCCACCGGCGAAATCCTGATCATGGTCTTCCTGGTCTTTGCCGTCACCCGCCGCGCCTGGCCCTTCACCGGGCTGGCCGACCGGTCGGTTCCGCTGCGCCGCGACCCCGAGTTCCGCACCGCGCTCCTGCTCATGGTCCTGTTGCCGGCGGTGCTGTTCCTGCGCCACTGGCTCTTCAACCTGTCGATCGACGGCATCGACGCGCTGTCGGGTGCGGCCGGCACCATCTGGGGCGCGATGTTCACCGCCGCCTCGTTCCTGACCACCACCGGCTATGAAAGCATCTTCTGGGGCCAGGCCCGGATCTGGTCGGGCTTCGAGGCGCCGGGCATGATGCTGCTGGGTCTGGCCATCATGGGCGGCGGCGTCGCCACCACGGCGGGCGGGGTCAAGCTGCTGCGGGTCTACGCCCTCTTCCGCCACGGCGAGCGAGAGCTGGAGCGGATCGTCCACCCCAGTTCCATCGGTGGCAAGGGCGCCGAGGCCCGCCGCCTGCGCCGGGTCGGCGCCTATATGGCCTGGATCTTCTTCATGCTCTTTGCCATGTCGATCGGCGTCGTCATCCTGGTGCTGTCCATGGCCGGCCAGCCATTCCAGAACGCGCTGGTCCTGGGCATCGCGGCGCTGACCACCACCGGCCCCCTGGCCAACGTCGCCCTGGCCGAGCCGATCTCCTATGCCGGGCTGCCGGCCCTGGTAAAGGTGATCCTGGGCGCGGCGATGATCGTCGGCCGGCTGGAAACCCTGGCGCTGATCGCGCTCCTTTCACCCGACGGCTGGCGCCGCTAGGGCAGAATCACCCGCCACCCGCCGCCCCCCGCACCATTCCGGGGCGTTGCAGCAATGTCGCTATTTCTACATTCGTCGTATGCGATTGCCCCCGCGTGGCGGTAACGGCCTGTTTTTGGGTCTGGAATCTCGGCCCCAGCCATACCATACTCGCCAGGACACCCCGTTCCATACGGGGCCGGACGGTGATTGATCTGACGCGACTACATATCACAGGATCCGCGATCGAACGCGGGCCGTAACGCAAGGCAAAACAACAATGGCTGGCGACAAGCAAAACCTGCAGGACGCTTTTCTGAACCACGTCCGCAAGTCCAAGGTTCCGGTGACGATCTTCCTGATCAACGGCGTGAAACTGCAGGGCGTGATCACCTGGTTCGACAATTTCTGCGTGCTTCTGCGCCGCGATGGCCAGTCGCAGCTTGTCTACAAGCATGCGATCTCGACCATCATGCCCGGCGCGCCCATCAACCTCTACGAAGGTGAAGACTGACCGGCGCATCCGACAGCGATGACGACCTGCCCACCCCCGCCGGGGCCAATCCGGCGGGCCGGGACGTTGCATCCCCTGGCCAGGCGACTGGCCCATTGACTGGCCCAATGACTGGCCATGTGACCGAGGCGCTGCCCACCCGCGCCATCGTCCTGCATCCCGACACCCGCGCCCGCCAGACCCGCCGCCTGCCCGAACATGGCCTGGCCGAGGCCGTCAGCCTGGCCGCCGCCTTGCCCGGCCTCGACATCCTCTGGGCCGAAGTGGTCCGCCTGCCGCGCGTGCATCCCGGCATGCTGTTCGGCTCGGGCAAGGTCGAGGAGCTGAAATCCCGCATCAAGGCCGACGAGATCGAACTGGTGCTGGTCGACGGGCCGGTAAGCCCGGTCCAGCAGCGCAACCTGGAAAAGGAATGGGGGGTCAAGCTGCTCGACCGCACCAGCCTGATCCTCGAAATCTTTGCCGACCGCGCCCGCACCCGCGAAGGCGTGCTGCAGGTCGAACTGGCCGCCCTCAGCTATCAGCGCTCGCGCCTGGTCCGCGCCTGGACCCACCTCGAACGCCAGCGCGGCGGCTTCGGCTTTGTCGGCGGCCCCGGCGAGACCCAGATCGAGGCCGACCGCCGCGCCATCGACGATCAGGTGATCCGGCTGAAACGCCAGCTCGATACCGTGGTGCGCACCCGCGAACTGCACCGCGCCGCCCGCGCCAAGGTGCCGTTCCCGATCGTCGCGCTGGTGGGCTATACCAACGCCGGCAAGTCGACCCTGTTCAACCGCATCACCGGCGCCGAGGTTCTGGCCAAGGACATGCTGTTTGCCACGCTCGACCCCACCATGCGCGGCCTGACCCTGCCTTCGGGGCAAAAGATCATCCTGTCCGACACCGTGGGCTTCATCTCCGACCTGCCGACGCAACTGGTCGCCGCTTTCCGCGCCACGCTCGAAGAGGTGCTGTCCGCCGACCTCATCCTGCATGTGCGTGACATCAGCCACCCCGAGACCGCCGAACAGGCCGCCGACGTGGCCGACATCCTGACCTCGCTGGGCGTCAATGCCGCAACCCCGCAGGTCGAGGTCTGGAACAAGCTCGACCTGGTCGACGCCGCCGCGCGCGGGGCGCTCTTGACCCAGGCGCAGGGCCGCGCCGGCGTGTTGCCGGTCTCGGCCCTGACCGGCGAGGGCATTCCCGCGCTCTTGTCGCGCATCTCGGACCTGGTGCAAGAGGATCGCCACGACACCACCCTGACCCTGCCATTCACCGAGGGCCGGCGCCGCGCCTGGCTGCACGATCATAACGTGGTGCTGTCCGAACGCGCGCTGAAATCCGGCTGGAAGATGCAACTCCGCTGGACCGCCCGGCAAGAGGCGCAGTTTCAGGCGCTGTAACCGTCGCCCTGCCGGGGGCCGGAAATCGGCCCGGAACACCACTCAGAACACCGCCAGATCCTCTTCCGGCATGTCCTGATCGTCGGCGGGCGCATCCTCATCGACCGTTCCCGCCGACGACGCCAGCAGTTCGTAATATTCCGCGTCGGACAGATCCTCCAGCGGCACATCCTGGGCCGCCTCCTCCGCTGCCGGCTCGGCCGTGCGCGCGGTATCGCCGTCGCTGTCGTCGCTGTCGTCGCTGTCCTCACCGTCATCGCCATCGGCCAGGATTTCCGCCTCATCGGCCGAGGCCGCGTCGTGGTCCTCCTCGATCGGGTCCAGCACGCATTTGATCGACCCTTCCGGCGTGCTGGTCGAGGTGGCGCGCACGCCGATATCCTGAATTTCGTCCAGCGAGTCGATATCCAGCGCAAAGGTGTAGGATCTGCCGGTAGACAGATAGGTGGGCTTGTCCTCGCCGCTCGGCCCCAGGCCGGGCTTGGACAGGACGGTGGCGTTGTCCCAGTCGACGGCATTGCCGTCATGGTCGACCGAGCCTGCGCCGCTCATGTTCAGGTTGCCGTTCAGATTGGTCGAGGAGCCGTCGTCCACGCCATCGCCGAAATAGACCGCGTTGAAATCGGCCGAGCCTTCGAACACGGTGATCTTGGCCTCAAAGCTGCCGTCCGGCAGTTGATAGACCCGGACGGTAAAGGTCAGCCCGTCCTCGATGCAGTAGAATTCCTTCAATGTCTCCGTCGATGAACCGCTCATCGTCAGAATCTCCTGAATAAAAACAACTCGCCCCAAACCAGCCACATTTTCGTCGGGTTCCCGCCTTCCGGCAATCGCGCGTTCGGAAACAGAATGTTGTAACAAAATGGTGTCGGGGGCGGGCTTGGGGCCTGAACCCATTCCTGTTCCCCCGCCAATTGGCCGGACCTGACCGCGGACAAGGCGCAAGGCCGCAGGACCGGCGGGCCTGTTTCAAGCGTTTGCAACGCAGGCCGGGGGCAGACGGGCCAACCCTCCGGGCGTGCAGAAATCGGGCGCCTCCCCGCGCTTCTGGCCGCAACCCGTTGATCACCCGTATTTTTCGCGCTGCGGGGGGAATGGGAACGGGTCCAGCCCTTGCGGCCGTCCCGCCTCATTCGGTCGGGGTCAGCACCATCACCCCCACCGCCGCGGCGCGGGCCAGATCGGGGTCCAGCGACATCGGAATATATTCCCCGCGCCGCCACAGCTCTCCCAGGTCGTCGTAATGCCGGCTCAGGAAATGCCCGCTCTGCCCGGTGGCCGAGATGAACACCGAACTGTCGGGATCGGCGAAATCATAGACCCCGCGATAGCCCGCGCCATGCACGTTCAGGAACGGGTTCGGGCCTTTCCCCGCGGTCCGGCCGCGCTGCAACGTGTCATCCCCGCCCGAGGTCGACTGGCGGATGTTGACGAACCACTTCAGGAACGGCACCTCGCCCAGCACCGGGTGGTCATGCGTCGCCTGATGCGCATCGCCCCAGCGCCAGCTTTCCAGGTTCGGCCCGTATTGCTCGGTCAGCCGCAGCAGCGCCTCGTCCAGCGCCTGCCGCGCGATGTCGGTGCAGGTCTCGACCGCCGCCGACTGGATCACGTCGCACCACACTCCCGCGCCGCCGGTATTGCGGAACACCCGCTCGATGAACACCGGGTCGGGATGGGTGAACAGATCCGCCATCGGCCCCAGCTCGTCCTGGATCAGCCGCTGCATCACCGCCCGGATCCAGGCCTCGGCGATCAGGGGCTCGGGCAGATGCTCGTACATCTCGCCGTTCCATTCCGCCAAGAGGATCAGCGCCCGCTGCCGCAGCCGTTCCGGCGTGCCATCCGCCGCCGGATCGCCGGTATACCACAGATCCGCCCCCAAGAGCGGCAAGAGATCGCGCGAGGTCGGGTCCACCGTGTCCAGCTGCGCCTCGATGAAACTTTCCCGCGTATGCACCTTCCGCGTCTGCATCAGCGTCAGCCACCGCTTGATCCGCTGCGTGTCGCCCCAGACATAGCTCAGGTGCTGCGGGAACGGCCGGTCCACCGTCTTGTTGTTGGTATTGCCCAGGATCCCCGACGAGGGGTTCATGAACCGCGGGTTCTCGGCATAGTCGTAGACGCCCTTGAACCCCACCTCCGGGCTCCAGCCCGGGCTGGGCATCCGCCCCCGGCTCGGATGCGCCGCATCGCGCACCGGCACCGCGCCGATCACCTGCATCGCAATCCCGTCCGGCCCCGCCAGCATCAGGTTCTGCGCCGGCGCCACATGCAGCCGCCCCGCCTCGATCGCCTCGGCCACGCTCTGCGCCCGCATCAGCCGCATCCCGGCCGAGACCGAGGTATCCGCCCCCGAAAGCGCCGTCCAGCTCAGCGCCGCGACATGGCCCGCCGGCGTGACCGCGCCCAGGTCAAAGGCCGTGCCCGGCAGCACCGGCCCATGTTCCGACCAGCGCAGCGTCAGCGTCACCGGATCGGCATCCTTGACCGTCACGATGGTCTGGCGGCTGTCGAACCGCGCCCAGGACCCGTCGGGCCGGGCATATTCCAGCGGGTTGTCGGGGTTCAGCTTCTCGATCACCACGTCCTGATCGTCGACATAGGCCGTGGTCAGCCCCCAGCCCAGCCGGTCCGACCGCCCGATCAGCACCACCGGCACCCCCGGTATCGTGCCGCCGATCACCCCGCCCGAGGAAAGCTGCAACCGCGCCAGATACCAGATCGACGGCGCGGTGAACCCCAGATGCGGATCGTTGGCCAAAAGCACTCCGCCCGCCGCCGAGCGCCGCGCCTCGGCCGCCCAGGCATTCGACGCCCCCGCCATCCCCAGGGGCATCACCGGCGACAGCGGCAGCGCCGCCGTGCGCACCGGCGCCCCCAGCGTTACCCCCGGCGTCACCCCCGGCACCAGCGCCGCATAATCCGGCAGCGCCGCCACGCCCTTGCCCGGCACATCGGGCAGGATATCGGCCAGCCGCTCGGCCGGCAGCACCAGCGACAGCCGCGCCCGCAGCACCTCGGCGCTGGCCTGGTCGGTCAGTTGCAGCGCCATCAGCTTCAGGATGGCGATGGAATCCGCCGGCGCCCAGGCCGAAATCTCGGTGGAAAACAGCCAGAACTCGGGCGCGCCCCGGCCGCGTGCGCCTGCGTTGATCTCCTCGATCCAGGCATTCACCCCGGCCGAATAGGCCTCCAGCGCGGCCAGCGTCTCGGGGTCTTGCGCCTTGACCGAGTCCAGCGCCAGACCATAGAGGTCCAGCCGCCGCAGCAATTCGTCCACCGGCAGCGTCCTTGCGCCGAACAGCTCTGACAGCCGGCCCTGCGCCGTGCGCCGCAGCATCGTCATCTGCCACAGCCGGTCCTGCGCATGCACGAACCCCAGAGCGTAATACACATCCCTGTCGTTCTGGCCAAAGATATGCGGCACGGAATCGTTGTTGCGCACGATCTCGACCGGGCCGGAAATGCCGCGCAGGGTGAAATTCTCGGAATAGTCGATCAGCGACCGCGACAGGAACCAGTAAAGAACCGTCCCCACCACCAGCGTCAGGACGATCAGCCCGGTCACGGCGCGCAACAGCCAGCGGAACAAGGTGAACATGGGCAGGTCTTTCGGATCTGGCTTTTCGGTCGGGCGGGCGGATCGGGGCGCAGGGACGGGTGGGCGGATCGGTGGGGCGGATCGGTGGGCGGGGCAGGGCCGTCCTTGACGATGGCGCCGCGATGGGTTCCTAGTCGATCCATCGGAACAGGGCAATCGGAAGGGTGATCACCATGGCGAAACTGGCATTTCTGGGCTTGGGGGTCATGGGTTTTCCGATGGCGGGCCATCTGGCGGCCAAGGGGCATCAGGTGACGGTCTGGAACCGCAGCCCCGCCAAGGCCGAGGCCTGGACCGCCCGCCACGCCGGCAGCCGCGCCGCTTCGGCGCGCGAAGCCGCCTTCGGCGCCGAATTCGTGCTGGCCTGCGTCGGCAATGACGATGACCTGCGCCAGGTCTGCACCGGCCCCGATGGCGCCTTTGCCGGCATGGACCCCGGCGCGATCTTCGTCGACCACACCACCGTGTCGGCCAGCGTCACCCGCGAACTGGCCCAGGCCGCCCGCGACCGGGGCCTGGGCTATGTCGACGCGCCGGTGTCGGGCGGGCAGGCGGGGGCCGAGAATGGTGTGCTGTCCATCATGTGCGGCGGCTCCGAGGCCGATTATGCCGCGGCAGAGCCGGTGATGGCCGCCTATGCCCGCGTCTGCCGCCGTCTGGGCGAGAACGGCGCCGGCCAATTGGCCAAGATGGTGAACCAGATCTGCATCGCCGGCCTGATGCAGGGCCTGTCCGAGGCGCTGGCCTTCGGCCAGAAGGCCGGGCTCGACGGCGAAAAGGTGGTCGAGGTCATTTCGCAGGGCGCCGCCGGCTCGTGGCAGATGCAGAACCGGCACAAGACCATGCTGCGCGACGAATTCGATTTCGGCTTCGCGGTCGACTGGATGCGCAAGGATCTGGGCATCTGCCTTGCCACCGCCGACGAGATCGGCGCCCGCCTGCCGGTGACCGCCCTGATCGACCAGTTCTACAAGGATGTGCAGCTGATGGGCGGCGGTCGCAACGACACCTCCAGCCTGATCCGCCGGCTCAAATGACCTTTGCCGCGCGTCCGGTCACGCGGGCGACGCTCTGGCCGCTGATCAACCTCTCGGTCCGCGACGACCAGCGCGATCTGGTGGCGCCGAACATGAAAACCTTTGCCGAGGCGCCCTATGAACCGGGCGCCGCGGTCTGGGGCCTCTGGCACGGTGACACGCCCGTGGGCCTGATGGCGATGGTCGATCCGTCCGGCGTGGCCCTGCACGGCCCGCACCTGCACCCCGGCGCCGCCTATCTCTGGCGGCTGATGATCGCGGCCGAAAGTCAGGGGCGCGGCTACGGGGCGCAGGCGCTTGGCCATGCCATCGCCACCGCGCGCGGCTGGGGGGCCGGGCATCTGGTCACGGGCGTCAATCCCGCGCCGCACGGCAACCTCGGGTTCTACGAACGCCACGGCTTTCGCAACAGCGGCGTGGTCGAGGACGAGGACCTTCTCCTGGCCCTCGACCTTTCGGGCAAAGGTTGACGAAAGGTTAAATTGACCTGGTCAAGTCCTTGAATCCATTGCGTCCGCGGGGCGTCCCGGCGTGGGACGCCTGCGCTCAGGGGATGATCCGGGTATACTTCACCCCGGCCAGCGAGGCCCCCGCGATCAGCCCCTGCTGGCCAAAGACCAGCGCGATGACCGGGTCGATTTCCGTGGTGGCCTTGCCAATGGTGGCGCCTTCCTCCGGGGTGGCATAGCGCAGGTCCGCCGCCGCCGCCCAGCCCTTGGACCGCCGGAAATCCTCCAGCGCCGGCTGGGTCATGAAGAACAGGGCATGGGCATATTGCTGCGCCCCGATCTGCAGCCCGAAACTGGCCTTGGCCGCCGAATAGTAATCCACCGTCGCGCCCTGGATCCGCAGCGCGCCCCGCCCGTAGGACCCGCCATAGATCAGCCCCGCCTCGGTGATCAGCGGCATGTAGAGAACCCCCGCCGCCCGCGACGCCAGATCCCGCGTGCCGGGATAGCGGCCGAACAGATAGTCCTGCGTCGCGTCCACCCGCGCATCGATCTGCGCCGCGCCATTGCCGCCGACCCCATTGCCGCAAGCCGCCAGCGCCGTGGTCGCGCCCAGGCCCATCAACACCGACCGCCGGGAAATCGAAGTGATCATCTCACCGCCCTTTCATGCCTCATGTCGGGGTCTGTCGCCCCGGTTCCCGCAAACCCTAGCGCCTTTTGCCGGCGCTGTCACCCTTTGCGGCCGGCTGCGGCGCGGAATTGCCGAGATCAGCCGCCCGCCCGCATCAGCCGCGCCGCCTCGGGCGCGAAATAGGTCAGGATGCCGTCGCAGCCCGCCCGCTTGAACGCCATCAGGCTTTCCATCATCACCCTGTCGCCGTCGACCCAGCCGTTCAGCGCCGCGCCCCGCAGCATCGAATATTCGCCCGAGACCTGATAGGCGTAGGTCGGCGCGCCAAAGGCATCCTTGGCCCGGCGGCAGATATCCAGATAGGGCATCCCCGGCTTGACCATCACCATGTCGGCGCCCTCGCTCAGGTCGCGCTCGATCAGCCGCAGCGCCTCGTCGCTGTTGGCGGGGTTCATCTGATAGGTCTTCTTGTCGCCCTTCAGCGCGCCCGAGGCCCCCACCGCATCGCGGAACGGGCCGTAGAAGGCAGAGGCGTATTTGGCCGCGTAGGACATGATCGCCACGTCCTTGTGGCCCGCCGCCTCGAGTGCGGCGCGCATCGCGCCGATCCGCCCGTCCATCATGTCCGACGGGCCCAGGATATCGGCCCCCGCCTCGGCCTGGACCAGCGCCATCCGCGCCAGCGCCTCGATCGTCTCGTCGTTCAGGATCACCCCGTCGCGCACCAGCCCGTCATGGCCATTGGCATTGTAGGGGTCCAGCGCCACGTCGGTCATCACCGCGATTTCCGGCACCGCCGCCTTGATCGCGCGGATCGCCCGGTTGGCGAGGTTTTCGGGGTTCCAGGCCTCTTCGCAGGCTTCGGTCTTCAGCGCCGGATCGGTATAGGGAAAGAGGCAGATCGCCGGGATCCCGAGGCCCGCCGCCATTTCCGCCGCCCGCACCACGTTGTCGACCGAGAGCCGGTTCACCCCCGGCATCGAGCCGATGGGTTCCTGAACCCCGGTTCCGTCGCGCACGAAAACCGGCCAGATCAGGTCGCCGCAGCCCAGCGTGGTTTCCTGGGCCAGGGCCCGCAGGGCGGGCGTGCGGCGCAGGCGGCGGAACCGCTGGGCGGGATAGGGGGCGATGGTGGGACGCATGGACACTCTCTCGGGCTGGCCTTGCCGCCACGGGCAAAGGGGCTTGCGGCTTTTGCCTCTGCCTGCCATGGAAAGAGCCGCGCCTCAAGTGGCGTGAGGACGCAGCAGAACGGCCGCAGGGCCGGAAGGAACGGATCGTGGAGTGGTACCAGATCATCTTTGAAGTGATCGACATGCGATCCTTCTCGAACCTCTGGTACTGGATCGCGCTGGCGGTCTTGTGGTCGACGACCAGCCATTGGGTGCTGGGCGTGCCCTTTGACGTGATCCAGCGCGCCCGCCGGCAGGGTGGCCAGGCCGAGGCGGACGTGGAACACCTGGTGGCGATCAATACCCGGCGCATCCTGGGCATCTCGCGCACTGCCGCGGCGCCGATCTTCGCGCTGACCGGGTTCCTGCTGTCGACGCTGGTGTTGCTGGCCTTTGTCTACTGGATCGAATTCGCCCAGGCGCTCTTGTTCCTGCTGGGGCCGATGGTGATCGTCGGCTGGCTGTCGCTGTCGACCGCGGTCAAGATCGAAGCGGGCGAGAACCAGGGGCCGGCGCTTTATCGCCGGCTGATGATTCACCGCCGGCTGGTGCAGGTCATCGGCATGGCCTCGATCTTCGTGACCTCGATGTTCGGCATGTACCAGAACCTGAACATCTCGATCCTGAACTGACCGGTGGCGGGCGAACGCATCATATTGGGCGGCGCGCCCGAAGGCTATGACGCGCGGCTCTTGCTGCGCGAGCTGGAAAAGGGCCGGCCGGTCCTGCATGTGGCGCGCGACGACAAGCGGGCCGAGGCGATGCGGGCGGCGCTGGCGGTCTGGGCGCCGGAAACCGCGGTGCTGGAGTTTCCGGCCTGGGATTGCCTGCCCTATGACCGGGTCTCGCCCAACCCCGAGATCTGCAGCCGGCGGATGGCGACGCTGGCCGCGCTGGCCGAGGGGATAAAGGGCCCCTTTGTGGTGCTGTCGACGCTGGGGGCGGTGTCGCAGCGGATACCGGCGCGCGATGTGGTGCTGGCCTCGTCTTTCCGGGCGGTGGTGGGCGACCGGGTCGACGAGGCGCGGCTGCGCGCCTTTCTGACGCGGATGGGATTTGCCCCCGCCTCGACCGTGGCCGAGCCGGGCGATTACGCAATACGGGGGGGTATAGTCGACATCTACCCGCCCGGACCCGGCGGGCCGGTGCGGCTGGATTTCTTTGGCGACGTGCTGGATTCGGCGCGGCGGTTCGATGCAGCGACGCAGCGGACGGTGGAAAAGCTGGGCCGGGTGGAATTCGCGCCGGTGTCCGAGGTGGTGCTGGACGAGGCCGGGATCACCCGGTTCCGGCAGAATTACCGCATCGAGTTTGGCGCGGCGGGGGCTGACGACCCGCTGTATGAGGCGGTCAGCGCCGGGCGCAAGCACCAGGGGATGGAACATTGGCTGCCGTTCTTTCACGAGCGGCTGGAGACCCTGTTCGACTACCTGCCCGAGGCCAGCGTGATGCTGGATGACCAGGTCACGCCGATGCGGCTGGCGCGGTGGGAGGCGATCGACGATGCCTATGATGCGCGGGTCGAGGCGATGCGCGCCAAGGGGCGGATGGACACGGTCTACAAGCCGGTGGCGCCGGGGTCGCTTTATCTGGACGATGCGGCCTGGGAGGCGGCGGTGGCCTTGCACCGGCTGGTGCAGCTGTCGCCATTGGCGCAGCCGCCCGGACCGGGGGTTCTGGATGCCGGCGGGCGGGTCGGGCGGAATTTCGCGCCGGAGCGCCAGCAAGAGAATGTAAGCCTTTTCGGTGAGGTGGCCGGACATCTTCGTGTGTTGCGTGAAGATGGCCATGCCGTCGTCGCCAGCTGGTCCGAAGGCGCGCGCGAGCGGCTGAAGGGGCTGTTGACCGACCAGGGGCTGGCGACCGAGGATATCGCCGACCTGCGCGCCCTGCCGCCGGGCAAGGGCGGGCTGTTCCTGGTGGTCTGGGCGCTGGAGGCGGGGTTTGCCGCGCCGGGCCTGGCGGTGGTGTCGGAACAGGATGTGCTGGGCGACCGGCTGGTGGGCAAGCCGCGCCGAAAGCGCAAGGCCGAGAACTTCCTGCGCGAGGTCGACGCGCTGTCGCCGGGCGATCTGGTGGTGCATGTGGAACATGGGGTCGGCCGCTACCTGGGGCTGGAAACCATCACCGCCCTGGGCGCGCCGCATGCCTGCGTGGCGCTGGAATATGCCGATGCGGCCAAGCTGTACCTGCCGGTCGAGAATATCGAGCTGCTCAGCCGGTATGGCCATGAGGAAGGCCTGCTGGACCGGCTGGGCGGCGGCGCCTGGCAGGCCAAGAAGGCGCGGCTGAAGGAACGCATCAAGGAGATCGCCGACCGGCTGATGCGCATCGCCGCCGAACGCGCGCTGCGCCATGCGCCGATCCTGGAGGCGCCGCATTCGATCTGGGAGGCCTTTGCCGCCCGCTTCCCCTGGCAGGAGACCGACGACCAGCTGGCCGCCATCGCCGACGTGGTGGCCGACCTGGAAAAGGGCAGCCCGATGGATCGGCTGATCGTGGGCGACGTCGGCTTTGGCAAGACCGAGGTGGCGATGCGCGCGGCCTTTGTCGCGGCGCTGTCGGGGATGCAGGTGGCGGTGGTCTGCCCGACCACGCTCTTGGCGCGGCAGCATTACCGCAGCTTTGCCGAGCGGTTTCGCGGATTTCCAATCCGTATCAGGCCCTTGTCGCGCTTTGTTTCAGCGGGTGATGCCAACCGGACCCGCGCCGAGATGGCCGAAGGCGCGGTGGATATCGTCGTCGGCACCCATGCACTGCTGGCCAAGGGCGTCAGCTTCAAGTCGCTGGGGCTGCTGATCATCGACGAGGAACAGCATTTCGGCGTCGGCCACAAGGAACGGCTGAAGGAGATGCGATCCGAGGTTCATGTGCTGACCCTGACGGCGACGCCGATTCCGCGGACACTTCAACTTTCGCTTACAGGGGTGCGGGATCTTTCGATTATTGCCACGCCGCCCGTCGACCGGCTGGCGATCCGCACCTATGTCAGCGAATTCGACGGCATCACCCTGCGCGAGGCGCTGTTGCGCGAACGCTATCGCGGCGGGCAGTCGTTCTATGTCGTGCCGCGCATTTCCGACCTGCCCGAGATCGAGGAATTCCTGCGGACCCACGTCCCCGAGGTCAGCTATGTCATCGCCCATGGGCAACTGGCGGCGGGAGAGCTGGACGACCGGATGAACCAGTTCTACGACGGCAAGTTCGACGTGCTGCTGGCAACGACGATCGTGGAATCCGGCCTGGATATTCCGACCGCAAACACGATGATCGTGCATCGCGCCGACATGTTCGGGCTGAGCCAGCTGTACCAGATCCGCGGGCGGGTCGGCCGGTCGAAGACGCGGGCCTATTGCTACCTGACCACCAAGCCGCGCACGCCGCTGACCCCGCAGGCGTCCAAACGGCTGAAACTGCTGGCCAGCCTGGACAGCCTGGGGGCGGGCTTCAACCTGGCCAGCCACGACCTGGACCTGCGCGGCGCCGGCAACCTGTTGGGCGAGGAACAGTCGGGCCATATCAGGGAAGTCGGCTACGAGCTGTACCAGCAGATGCTGGAAGAGACGATTGCGCGGATCAAATCGGGCGACCTGCAAGGTTTGTCAACGATTTCCGATGATTGGAGCCCGCAGTTGAACCTGGGCGTTCCGGTGATGATCCCCGAGGATTACATCCCCGACCTGGACATTCGCCTGGGTCTCTACCGCAGGCTTTCCGGCTTGCAGACCAAGGTCGAGCTGGAGGGCTTTGCCGCCGAGATGATCGACCGTTTCGGGGCGATCCCGAAAGAGGTGAATACGCTGATGCTGATCGTGCGGATCAAGGCGATGTGCAAGCGCGCCGGCATCAGCCGGATCGACGCCGGGCCGCGTGGCGCCACGGTGCAGTTCCACAACGACAAGTTCGCCAATCCCGCCGGGCTGGTCGAGTTCCTCAAGGCGCAGGGCGCGGCGGCCAAGGTGCAGGGCACCAGGATCGTGTTGCAGGGCGAGATGAAATCGGAAGCCGACCGGATCAAGGGCGCCTTTGCCATCGCCCGCGACCTGGCCGAAAAGGCCAGGGGAGATAAGGCGGGGGGCGAGAAGGCGGGGGCGGCTACGCCACCGAAGGCGGATGCTGCAAGAGCCGCATCAGCGCCAGCGCCCCGCCGATGAAGACCGCAGCACCCAGCATCAGCGGCACCGCCGTGCCGTCAAAGGCCTGACCCACCGGCACCGCCAGGATCACCGAGGCCACCGTCGCGGCCGAGGAGATCACCGAAGCCGCCAGCCCGGCGACATGGCCCAGGGGTTCCATGGCCAGCGCGTTCAGGTTGCCCATGGTCAGGCCCATCATTGCAAAGATCGCCACCGACCACAAAAGATGCGCCGGAAAGGCCAGCGGCTCGGGCAGGGCGCCGGTCAGCGTCAGCGCCAGATGCAGCAGCGTCACGGTCAAAACGCCGGCGTATGTGGCGATGATCACCCAGCGCATGCCGCGGCGCATCACCAGCCGCGCGTTCAGCATCGAGCCCGAGGCCGAGGCCAGCGCGATCAGGGCAAACCACATCGGAAAGCTGTCGACCCGGGCAAAGCGCTGTTCAAAGATGCCCTGCATCGAGGAAAGGGTGGCAAACAGCGCCGCCAGCGTCAGCGACTGCACCGCGATCGAGACCAGCACCACCTTTTGCGACAGGATCTGCCGCGTCGCCGCCCAGAGCGGCCCCAGCGCCAGGCTGCGCTGTTGCGGCAGGGTCTCGGGCTGGCGCAGGGCCAGCCACAGCATCGAGACGACGGCAAAGACCACGTAGACCAGAAAGATGGTCTGCCAGGCCGCGACCGAGATCACCGCCTGTCCCATCAGTGGCGCCATGGCCGGCACGATGGTAAAGATCATCATCGCAAAGGACATGATCCGCGCCATCTCGCGCCCCTTGTAGAGGTCGCGGACGATGGCGATGGACACGGTGCGCGGCCCGGCGGCGCCGATGCCCTGCAGCACGCGGGCGGCCAGCAGCAGTTCCAGCGAGGGCGCGGCCCAGCAGGCCACCGCGGCAACGCAGTAGAGCGCCGAGCCCGCCAGGATCACCGGCTTGCGTCCGAAGGTGTCGGAGAGCGGCCCGGCGACCAGCGTGCCCAGCCCCATGCCGAAGACGAAGGAGGTGATCACCAGTTGCGCCCGGTTCGGCGCATCGGGCGACAGGCTGTGCGCGATCTCGGGCAGGGCGGGCAGCATCGCGTCGATCGACAGCGCGATGGTGGCGAAAAGCATGGCGGTAAGGGCGATGAATTCGCCCTGGCTCAGACGCTGGCTTTGGTTCATTTCGTTTCGGCCCCGGCTATCTCGTCGATCACGCGGCCCCAGAGTTCGGGCGGTTGCGCGCCGGAGACGACGTAATGCTGCGCGATCAGGAAGGTGGGCACGGCGTTGACGCCTTTCTTGCGGGCGTCCTCGTCGCGGGCGAGGATGTCGGCGGCATCGGCATCGCTGTGCAGCAGACGCAGGGTGGCGGCGCGGTCCATGCCGCAGCCGGCGGCGATGTCGGCCAAAACGCCGATGTTGCCGATGTCGCGGCCTTCGACCCAATAGGCGCGGAAGAGCGCCGAGACCACCGGCGTCTGCCGCCCCTCGATCCCGGCCCAGTGGATCAGGCGATGCGCGTTCAGCGTGTTGGGCATGCGTTGCGGCACGTCGGGGTTCAAGGGCAGACCGGCGGCGCGCGCCACCTCGCGCAGGCGGTCGTGGATGGCGTCGACCTTGGCCGGGCCGCCGAATTTCTCCTCGAGGTAGGCGCGTTTGGCGACACCTTCGGGGGGCATGTCGGGGTTCAGCTGGAACGGATGCCAGGCGACGATGAAGGGGTGGTCGGGATTGGCCTCGAGCGCGCGGTCAAGGTTGGACTTGCCGACATTGCACCAGGGGCAGACCGGATCGGAAAAGATGTCCAGCCGGACAGGAGCAGGCATCAGGCGGGGCCTTTCGGATAAAGGGCGACAAGCGCGCGGCGGTTGACCTTGCCGGTGGGGCCACGGGGCAGGGCGGTCAGATGCACAAAGGCGCGTGGTTGCTTGTAGCGGGCCAGGCGGTCGGCCGCAAAGGCAAAGGCCGTGCTTTCAGGCACAGCCACCCCTGCATAAAAGCAGGCGATGAAGCGGGCGCCGTCGGCGGCGGCGATCTCGGCCACCGCCAGATCGGTGACGCCGGGCAGGCCGGCCAGCGCGGTTTCCACCTCGCGCGGCGAGACGCGGATGCCGCCGGGGTTCATCATCTCGTCGTTGCGGCCCTGGTAGTGAATGGCGCCGTCCCAGCCCTGATGCACCATGTCGCCGGTCACGAACCAGTCGCCCTGCGGGGGCCGGGTGGCCCTGATAGCCCAGCATCAGGCCGGGATCGGCGGTCGAGACCGCCAGCGCGCCGATTTCGCCCGGCGGCAGGGGGCGGCCTTCGGGGTCAAGCACGGCGATGCGGCGGCCGGGCTGGGGAAAGCCGGAGGCGCCGGGCGGTGCGGGCCGGTCGGGGCTGCCCGAGATGAAGGTGGAAATCTCGGACATGCCGAGGGCTTCGTGAATGTCGGTGCCGGTGCGGGCCTGCCATTCGGCGCGCAGGGCGGGCGGCAGCGCCTCGCCCGCCGAGAGGGCATGGCGCAACCGCGGCAGCGGCGGCAGGTCGCCGCGCAAAAGCCTGCGGAAATGCGTGGGCGCGGCCGCAAGGATGGTGGCGTCATGCCGCTTCATCAGCAAGGGCAGCTGTTCGGGCGTGGCCCTGGGGCCCAGGATCAGCGCCGTTGCCCCCAGGGTCCAGGGATCCAGCAGGCCGGTTCCCATCGTATAGGTCCAGTTGAAGGCGCCGGCGTGCAACAGCCGGTCCTGCGCCGTCAGCCCCTCCCAGCCGCGGTGCATCATCGCACGGCCAAGGATGGCGCGATGGGCATGGCGCACCGCAAGCGGCGTGCCCGAGGTGCCGGAGGTGAAGACGACATAGCCTTCGCGCCCGGCGTCGCCCAGGTGCCAGTCGCAGGGGGCCGCAGCCTCCCACGCGGGCAGGTCGGCCTGGCATACGGGACCGTCCGGAACCGCGATATCGGGATCGGCCACCACCAGCTTGGCCCCGACCAGCGCCGCCATTTTGGCGATTTCGGGCGCGGTCAGCAGCGGCGAGGTCGCCACCGGCACCAGCCCCGCGGCAATCGCCCCCAGATACAGCACCGGATAGGCCGGCGTGTTGCCCAGCCGGATCAGCACCCGGTCGCCCGGCTCTGCCCGGTCGAGCAGCCAGCGGCCACAGCCCCGGACCGCCGCGATCAGCCGCCCATAGCTCCACCTTTCGGCGCCGGTCAGGCTGAGAACGGCCAGCGCGATCTTTTCCGGGTTGTCCTGGCCACGGGCCAGCACATGGGCTGCAAGGTTGAAGGCGGGGTGATCAGGCATGGCACCGGCATAGGCGCGGCGCGGCGCGGTTGCAAGGTGACGCGCGGCGCGTTAGGGCAAAGGCATGACGCAGCCAGACCCCAAGACCCTGATCCGCATCGCCCGAGAAGAGGGCGGCGAGGCGCATGTCGAGCCGCTGAACCTGGGCGAACGGGTGCGCGAGCTGCGCAAGTCGCGCGGCTGGACGCTGGAACAGGCGGCGGTCAAGGCGGGGCTGGCACGCTCGACGCTGTCCAAGATCGAGAACGGGCAGATGTCGCCCACCTACGAGGCGCTGAAGAAGCTGGCCGAAGGGCTGGCGATTTCCGTGCCGCAGCTGTTCACCCCGCCGTCGCGGGCGCAGATCAATGGCCGGCTGACCACGACCCGGCTGGGCGAGGGGCAGGCCAGCGTCACCGCCACCTATGAACATGAACTGCTGGCCGGCAGCCTGAAGAAAAAGCAGATGCTGCCCTATCGCGCGGTGATCCGCGCCCGCGACCTGGCGGAATTCGGCGGCTGGGTGCGCCACGACGGCGAGGAATTCCTCTATGTCCTGACCGGGATCGTGCGGCTTTATACCGAATTCTACGAACCCGTCGACCTGCGCCGCGGCGACAGCGCCTATTACGACGCCTCGATGGGGCACAACGTGGTCAGCCTGTCGCAGGAGGATGCGACGGTGCTGTGGGTGACCTCGCTGGTCTGAGGGTGCCCGGTCTGATTGCGCGGCGGGGCTAGTTGAACCAGCCCTGCACCGTGCGGGCGCCGCCCGAGACATCCTCGCCCACGCCGGCGACCGTGTTGCAACCCGCAAGCGCAGCCAGAAGCACGCCGAGATAGATCATCTGTTTCATCGTCTTGCCTGCCCGTCCTGATTATTCTTCATACCACCAGGTTGCCGGAAGATAGGAATTTCCCCAGTCGCCGTAAAGCTGGACGTAATCGGGGTGTTTCAACTCCTTGCGATGCACGATCAGGTTGCGGTCGGCATACCAGAACGGCACCACATAGCGCCCGGCGGTCAGGACCTGGTCCAGCGCCTGCACCGCGGTGGCAAAGCTGTCCTTGTCGCGCGACGACAGCATGGCGGCGATCATCGCGTCGATGGCCGGCGTATCCGCCCCCATCCAGTTGCGCGACCCCGGCGTGGCGGCCGCGGCCGACCCCCAGTAGAGCGACTGTTCGTTGCCCGGCGCGAGCGACAGGGTGCGGATGACATAGGTCATGTCAAAGTCGAAACTGTCGGTGCGCACCTTGATCTGCGCCCCGTCCAGCATGGTGACGCGGGCATCTATGCCCAGCGATTTCAGCGCCTCGACATAGATGTTGGCGATGGCCGCCGCCTCGTCCTGGCCGACGGTCAGGAGGATCTCGAAGGCCATCTGCTCGCCCGCGGCGTTGCGCAGGGCGCCGGCATCGTCGACCGTCCAGCCGGCCTCTTCCAAAAGCTTGTTGGCGGCGCGCAGCCCGGCGCGGTTGATCTCGGACCCGTCCTGTTCGGGCAGGGCATAGCCGTCCAGCGTGCCGGGCGGCAGGTCGGCGGCGAAGGGCTGCAACAGCGCGGCCACCGGTGCTGCGGGCGGCTGGCCCGGCGTCATCGAAAAGCCGCTGTTCGAGAAATACGAGGTGATGCGCGGCGCCGCCCCGCCGGTGAGGGTGGCGTTGATGAACCGGTAGTTGAAGGCCTGGATCATCGCCTCGCGCACGCGCCAGTCGGCAAAGATCGGGCGGCGGGTGTTCATCACGAAGCCGATCATCCCCGAGGGCCGGTCATGCGGCACCTCGAGCCTGACCATGTCGCCCGAGGCGATGGCGGGGAAATCGTAGCGGCTGGCCCATTTCGCCAGGTTGTCCTCGCGGTAGGCGGTGATGGTGCCGGACTTTACCGCCTCGAAGATGGCGATGGGGTTGGCGAAATATTCATAGCGGATCGCGTCGAAATTCCACTGGCCGCGGTTCACCGCCAGATCCTTGCCCCAGTAGTCGGGGTTGCGGCGATAGGTGATCGACACGCCCGGATCGACCTTGTCGACGACATAGGGGCCCGAGCCGGTCAAGGGCTGCAACGAGGTCTGGGTGAAATCGCGGCCGTCGAAATCGGCCTTTTTCAGGATCGGCCGCAGGCCCAGGATCAGCGGCAGTTCGCGGTCTTCGGTGTTCAGGGTGAACCGCACCTTGCGCGGGCCGGTCGCTTCGGCCGAGGCGATCTTTTTCCAGGCGCCCTGATAACGCGGGTTGCCGATGGTGCCCAGGGTCTCGAACGACCACAGCACATCCTCGACCGTGACCGGGGTGCCGTCGGAAAACCGCGCCTCTTCACGCAGGGTAAATTCCACGTATGTCCGCGAATCGTCGGTCTCGACCGATTCGGCCAGGAGGCCGTAGAGGGTGAAGGGCTCGTCATAGCTGCGGGCCATCAGCGTCTCGAAGGTCAGGGCGGAAATGCCCTCGGCCGGGGTGCCGGCGGTGATGAAGGGGTTGAGGCTGTCGTAGCTGCCGCTGACGCTCAGCACCAGGCGCCCGCCCTTGGGCGCGTCGGGGTTTGCCTGCGGCAGGGACACAAAATCCGGGGGGAGGGCCGGGTCGCCATACATAGCTATGCCATGGCGCGGTTCGGCCTGTGCCGCGGCGCCACCCAGAATCACCAGGGCGGCAAGGACGAGCGGGCGCAGGCGGTCGCGGGTCATCAGAAGCATTTCGGAAACGGTCCCCCGTGGGCATTGGCTTTGTCCGCAGCCTATGCGCGACCCTCTGCCTTTTCAAACTTTTAGCTTGGCCATCGGCGGAGAGGGGATTATAAGGATCCCACTGCTCGATAGGTTTCTTGCCTGTATGAAACCTGCCTCAACGACTTAACGCCGGCCTTGCGCCGGCGTTTTTTTATGCCCGGTGCCGGGGCGTCGCCGCGGCTCACATTCCCGGCACGCGGCTGAAATGCGGCCTTCCCTTTGCAGCCTTGGGCGTTAGTCTTTGCTGCAAATGCAGCATGAGGAGGTCGGCATGGACCTGAAAGGCAAGACGGCAATCGTTACCGGATCGAATTCGGGGATCGGGCTGGGGGCGGCGCGCGAGCTGGCCCGCGCCGGCGCGAACGTGGTGATCAACAGCTTTACGAATCGGGACGAGGATCACGCGCTGGCAAAGGGAATCGGCCAGGAGTTCGGGGTAGAGGCGCGCTACATCCAGGCCGACATGTCCAAGGGCGAGGACTGCCGCGCCCTGGTCGAGAAGGCCGGGGCCTGCGATATCCTGGTGAACAATGCCGGTATCCAGTTCGTCGCCCCGGTCGAGGATTTCCCTGTCGAGAAGTGGAACGCCATCATCGCGATCAACCTCAGCTCTGCCTTTCACACCACGGCCGCCGCCCTGCCCGGAATGCGCAAGGCCGGCTGGGGCCGGGTGGTCAACATCGCCTCGGCGCATGGGCTGACCGCCAGCCCGTTCAAGTCGGCCTATGTCGCGGCCAAGCATGGCATCGTCGGCCTGACCAAGACCGTGGGCCTGGAAACCGCCGGCCAGGGCATCACCTGCAACGCGATCTGCCCCGGCTATGTGCTGACGCCGCTGGTCGAGGCGCAGATCCCCGACCAGATGAAGGTTCACAACATGGATCGCGAAACCGTGATCCGCGAGGTCATGCTGGAGCGCCAGCCCAGCCGGCAGTTCGCCACCACCGAACAGATCGGCGGCACTGTGGTCTGGCTGTGCAGCGGCTTTGCCGATCAGGTCACCGGCACCACCATCAGCGTCGACGGCGGCTGGACGGCCTTGTGAGTGGGCCTGTGAACGGGCCTGTGAGCGGGCCGGCCCGGATCCGCGTCAGCCTGGCCTTGCAGGGCGGTGGCGCGCATGGCGCCTATAGCTGGGGGGTGCTGGACCGGCTGCTAGAAGACGACGGCATCGAGATCGCCGCGGTTTCCGGCACCTCGGCCGGGGCGCTGAACGCGGCGGCGCTGAAGGCGGGGCTGGTGGCCGGCGGGCGCGAGGCCGCGCGCAAGCGGATGCGCGCCCTGTGGGAGGAGGTGGCCGATATCGGCGACTTTCGCGGCCATGCCTGGATGCAGCCGCTGCTGCCGGCGCTGCGGTTCTGGCAGGAGATGGCCGAACAGTTCCTGCCGGTCAGCCCGGCGGGTCTGGCGGCGCAGTTCTACAGCCCCTACAGCCCCGGCGCCGTAACGGAAAACCCCTTGTTGCCAGTTATTTCCGGGCTGGAGTTCGACCAGGTCTGCGCCCGGGCCGAACCGGCGCTGTTCATCGGTGCCACCAATGTCCGCACCGGCAAGGTGCATGTGTTTTCCGGCGACCGGATCACGCCACAGGCCATCCTGGCCTCGGCCTGCATTCCCACGGTGTTCCAGGCGGTCGAGATCGACGGCGAGGCCTATTGGGACGGCGGGTTCACCGGCAACCCCTCGCTCTGGCCGCTGTATCAGCCCGAGTTGCCCGATGATATAATCATCGTCCAGGTCAACCCGCTGCAGCGGTCGGCCATTCCGCACACGCCGCTGGAAATCCAGAACCGGGTAAACGAGATCAGCTTCAACGCCTCGCTGATGTCGGAGCTGCGTGCCATCGCCTTTGTCAAGCGGCTGATCCAGGAGGGCCGGGTGCAGCGCGGCCAGATGAAGGACGTGCGGGTTCACATGATCGCCGACGACGGGCTGATGAACGAGTTGTCGGCCAGTTCCAAGCTGCAACCCTCGGGCAACCTGATCCGCCGGCTGCATCAGGCCGGCCGCGACTCGGCCCAGGATTTCCTGGCCCGCCACCGGTCGCGGCTGGGGGTGGATCACACGGTCGACCTGGGCGCGCTGTTCGGGCCGGCGGGTTAGGCCGCGGCGCACTATCCCCCGGCGCGCAGCCGGGGGTGCAGGCTGTTGGTCTTCCACGACAGGGCAGGATCGTTTTCGACGATGTCCAGCGACAGGGCGAAATGCGGCGCGGCGAGGGCCGTGGCAAAGTGGCGCGAGGCGACGGCCATCAGCGCCTGGCCGGTGCGGGTCTTGTCGGCGGGGCTACGGCCGGCGCCGATGCGCAGCAGCAGGGCGGCAAAGGCGTTTTGCGGCAAGAGATCGGCCACCGCGTAATGCGGGCAGGGGATGGCCCGGACCCGGATCGCGCCGATTTCATAGAGCCCGGTTTCCAGCAGCGCGTCGCGTAGGGCGCGGCAGAGGCCCGGCAGGTCGCCGGTGGCGTCCAGATTGGCGGAATATTCGACGGTCAGATGCGGCATGGCCACTCTCCTGCGGTTTGCCGCATCAAGGCCGGAGCGGGGCGCGTGGTCAACCGGTGACTTGCCCTTTCCCCGCGTCCGTGCTTGCCTTTGGGGATGACGAATTCCGGCCCCAGATCCACCCAGACCGCGCTGCCCATGGCGCTGTTGCGCGCGCGTGAGGCGGTGATGGCGCGGTTTCGCCCGCTTTTGGATGCGCATGGCATCAACGAACAGCAATGGCGGGTGATCCGGGTGCTGGCCGAACACGACAGCCTGGATGCCAGCGCGCTGGCGGCGCAGGCGAATATCCTGGCGCCGTCGCTGACGCGGATGCTGCGCAGCCTGACCGAGCGGGGGCTGATCGCGCGGGCGCGCGACGCCGGCGACGGGCGGCGGGCGCTGTTGTCGATCACCGAGCGGGGACGGGCGCTGATCGAGGCCGTCACCCCGCATGCGCGGGCGGCCTATGACCGGATCGACGCGGAATTCGGCCCCGACAGGGTGGCGCGGCTGATCGCGCTATTGGACGAACTGGCGCAGCTGCCGCCGGAGTGACCCGGCGGCGGGCCGGGCCTATTCGGCGACGTGCAGCCGGTTGCCGGGGCCCTCTGCCCGGGTTTCCTCCAGCGCCGCGACGCGGGCACCCAGCCGGGCAGTGCGTTCGGCCTCTTGCGCGATGCGTTCGGCCCGGACATGCGGCAAGGGTTCGTCGGGTTCGGCCTCCTTGCTGCCGACCAGCCGGCTGAACAGGCGGGCCAGTCCGCGCGACAGGTCATCCATGATCAGGTAGAAGGACGGCACCACCACCAGCGACAGCGCGGTTGAAACGATGATGCCGCCGATCACGGCGGTGGCCATGGGGGCGCGGAAGGCGCCGCCTTCGCCCACGCCCAGGGCCGAGGGGAACATGCCCGCCGACATGGCGATCGAGGTCATCACCACCGGCTGGGCGCGCTTGTGCCCGGCCTCGATCACCGCCTGGATGCGGCCAAAGCCGCGGCGGCGCATCTCGATGGCAAAGTCGATCAGCAGGATGGCGTTCTTGGACACGATGCCCATCAGCATCAGAAGGCCGATCAGCACCGGCATCGACAGCGAGGCCCCGGTCAGCAAGAGCGCCGCCGCCACGCCGCCGATGGCCAGGGGCAGCGAGAACAGGATGGTAAAGGGCTGGATGGCCGATCCGAACAGCAGGATCAGCACCGTCAGCATCAGCATCAGCCCCATCAGCATGGCATTGCCGAAAGAGGCGAAGAGTTCGGCCTGGATCTCGGCATCGCCGGATTCCTGAATCCGCGCCGTGGCCGGCAGCGGCGTGGCATCGGCGATTTCCTGGAACCGGGCCGAAGCCTCGCCCAGGGCCACGCCGACGGGCAGGTTGGCGCCGATGGTGGCGCGGCGTTCCTTGTTCAGGCGTTTCACCGTCGACGGCCCTTCGGCCAGCTTGATCTCGGCCACGGCCGACAGCGGCACCTGCGTGCCGGCGGCGGTGGTGATCTTGAGGCTGGCGATCCGGGTCAGATCCTCGCGCGAGGCGTCGTCCAGCCGGACGCGGACCGGCACCAGCCGGTTGTCGATCGACAGTTTGGCCAGGGCCGCGTCGACATCGCCGATCGTCGCCACCCGGACCACCGAAGCGATGGCCGCGGTGGTGATGCCCAAGCGCGCCGCTTCGTCCGCGCGGGGGGTGATCTGGATTTCCGGGCGGGGCAGCGCGCCTTCTGAGGCGACGTTGGCCAAGAGCGGATCGCCGCGCAGCGCCTCTTCCAGCGCCTTTACCGCGTCGTTCAGATCCTGCTCGGTCCCGGCCAGGATCGAATAGGAAATGTCGCGTTCGCCCCGGTCGTTCAGCTTGAAGGCGCGCACGTCCGGCACGTCGGCGATGCGGCGGAAGATTTCCGCCTCGATCTGTTCCTGCGATACGGTGCGGCCGTGGTTTTCCACCGCGGGCACCAGCTGGCCCAAGAGCGGGATCTTGCGGCCGACCTCGGACAGTTTCAGCAGCAGGTTGTGATCCAGCTTCACCAGCGTCACGGTGATCGCGGCGCGGCGGATATCCAGATCGCCGGTGGGCGAGGAGCCGCCGAGGACGAAGATGTTCTCGATCCCGTCGATGTCGCGGATCCGGGCGACCATGTCCTGCGTGGTGCGGTCGGTCTGTTCCAGCGTCGAGCCGGGCGGCAGTTCGACCGAGATCGAGACCCGGCTGACATCCTCGGGCGGCATGAAGGCGCCGGGCACCTGCAACATGGCCTGAACCGAGAAGAACACCACCACCAGCGCGCCCAGGAGCGTGATGTAGTAGGAATTGATGAAATGCGTCGGCGCCCGCAGGATGCGGCAGGCCAGCGCCAGCACCAGCCCCGCCAGCGCGACGGGGATGTTGACCACCCAGGCCAGCAGCCGCAGGGGCGCAAAGGGCAGCTTGCCCGGCCAGGTCCAGATCAGGCGCAGCGCCTGCCAGCGCGGCACCAGCCGGTTCATCCGCACCAGGCGCAAGGGGTTCGGCCAGCTGAGCCTTTTGCCGGCGGTGCCGCGCACCACGGCCAGATAGCCGCGCATGAACAGGCCGTCCTTGTGGCCATGTTCGTCGCCGGCATCCTTGGCCCGCATCAGATAGGCGGCCATCATCGGCGTGATCAGCCGCGCTACCAGCAGCGAGAACAGCACCGCGATGGCGACCGTCATGCCGAATTGCCGGAAATACTGGCCGGGGATGCCGGGCATGAAGCTGACCGGAACGAAGACGGCGATGATGGTGGCGGTGGTGGCGATCACGGCCAGGCCGATTTCGTCGGCGGCCTCGATGGCGGCGCGATAGGGGGTCTTGCCCATGCGGATGTGCCGGGCGATGTTCTCGATTTCCACGATGGCATCGTCGACCAGGATGCCGGTCGCCAGTGTCAGCGCCAGGAAGCTGACCAGGTTCAGCGAGAAGCCCAGCATCTCCATCAGCCAGAAGGTGGGAATGGCCGAGAGCGGCAGGGCCACCGCGGCGATCAGCGTCGCGCGCCAGTTGCGCAGGAAGGCCAGCACCACCAGAACCGCCAGGATGGCGCCTTCCAGCAGGGTATGCAGGGCGGATTCGTAGTTGCCGTAGGTGTAGAACACCGTCTCGTCGACCAGAGAGAAGCTGACCTCGGGGTTCTGCGCCGACAGGTCTGCGATGGTCTGGTTGACCATTTCGGCCACCGTCACCTCGGATGCGCCCTTGGCGCGGAACACCGCGAAGGTCACGACCTGGTCGCCGTTCAGCCGCGAGAAGCTGCGCAGTTCCTCGTAGCTGTCGACGATCTGGCCCAGGTCGGACAGCTTGACGAAGCGGCCCGAGGGCAGCGCGATGGTGGTGGCGGCCAGCTTGCCCACGGTGGCGGCGTCGCCCAGGGTGCGGATCGCCTGTTCGCCCGCGCCCAGTTCCGACCGGCCGGAGCCGAGGTTGACGTTGGTGGCGCTGAGTTGCCCGGAAACCGCCTGGGCGGTGATGCCGTAGCTGCCCAGCTTGACCGGGTCGAGCAGGATCTGGATCTCGCGGTCGGCGCCGCCGTAGCGTTCGACCTTGCCGATGCCCGAGCGGCCCTGCAGGGCGCGTTTCACCCTGTCGTCGACGAACCAGGACAGTTCCTCGAAGGTCATGCCGGGCGATTTGACAGCAAAGGTCATGATCGCCTGGCCCTCGACGTCGATGCGGGTGACGATGGGGGTGTCGACATCGGCGGGCAGGTCGCCGCGCACCCGGTCGATGGCGTCCTTGACCTCTTGCACGGCCTTGTCGGTCGTCACCTCCAAGCGGAATTCCACCGCGGTGGTGGAGATGCCGTCATTGACCGTGGAGATGATGTTCTTGACCCCGGTGATGCCGGAAACGGCATCCTCGATTTCCTTGGTCACCTGGGTTTCCAGTTCGGCCGGTGCGGCGCCGGACTGGGTGACCGACACCGCGACCAGCGGAAAGTCGATATTGGGGAAACGGGTGATCGGCAGGGTGTTGAACGACTGCCAGCCCAGGACCAGCAGCATGAAGAACGCCAGAAGCGGCGCGATCGGGTTCCGGATGGCCCAGGCGGAAAAGTTCATCGCGTGCCTCTCAGTTCGTCGCCGCCAGCGGCACCGGGTTGATCCGGTCGCCGTCGCGCACGAAGGACGCGGCCTTGGCCACGATCTGGTCGCCCCGGGCAAGGCCGCTGAGGACCTCGATATAGCCGGCGTCGCGGATGCCGGTGGTGACCACCACCCGTTCCACCACGCCATCCCTGACCCGCATCACGGTGGTGTCGCCGTTGTCCGAGCCGACCGCGGTGACCGGCACCGCCAGCGTTTCGCGTTCGGCCACCAGGATCTCGGCCTCGACGAACATGCCGGCGCGCAGGCCGGCGGGGTCGGCCACCTCGATCCTGGCGCGGCCCAGCCGGGTGACCACGTCGATGGCGGGCTCGATCAGCCGGATCGTGCCCGAGATGGTCTCGGAGAGGCCCACGGCGGTCAGCCGGGCGGTCTGGCCCGCGCCAAGCCGCAGCAGGTCGGATTCGGCGATGTCGGCCCGCAGTTCCAGCGCGCCGTCCTTTTCCATCACGAACATGGCGGCGGTGGCGGCGGTGGCGATCGCGCCCAGCGCGGCGTTTCGCGCGGTGATCACGCCCGAGACCGGCGCCTTGACCTCGGTCCGGGTCAGTTGCAGTTCGACATTGGCCAGCTGCGCCTCGGACAGCGCCAGTTGCGCCCGCGCCGCCTCGAGCGTCTGGCGGGCGACGGTCACGCGGGCCGTGGCGGACACGGCGTTGGCATTGGCGGTATCGGCGGCGGCCTGGCTGGCCGAACCCTGTTCGCGCAGCTTGGCGGTGCGTTCGGCCACGCGGCCGGCCTCGGCGGCCGACGACTCGGCCTCGACCAGTTGCGCCTCGGCCTGGGCGATGGTTGCGCGGGACGAGGCCAGCGAGGCCGTGGCCTGGGCGCGCTGCAATTCCAGCGTGGTCTTGGACAGGGTGGCCAGCACCTGGCCTTCCTGGACCCGGTCGCCGACATCGGCCAGCAGCGACTCGATCGGCTGGCCCTCGATCAGCGGTTGCACCATCACCTCTTCGATCGGGCCGATCAGCCCCGAGGCGATGACGCGGTCGGTCATCTTGCGCGGCTCGGCCATGGTGATCGAGATCGCCGGCAGGGTTTCGGCCACGGCGGGCGCCGGTTCGGTCGCGGCCTCGGCGGCGGCGGTCTGGGCCAGCGCCGGCCCGGGGGCCGCCGGTGTCAGCGCAAGGGCGATCGGCAAAAGCAGGGAGGTTATGGAAACAGGGCTCATGGATCAGTCTCTTGCGGAGGTAAGAATATCGGAAAGCGTGGTTTCGACGCAGGCCAGCACCAGCGCGTTCAGCGCCGGGTCGACCCGGTTGCCGTTGCGCATGGCTGCAGCCTTGACCAGAAGGACGACGAACTGCGCCTGGGCGGCAAAGCGGGCGCGGGCGGTGTCGGCGGGCAGGTCCGTTACCCGTGCCAGCACCGACAGGAGGTTGTTGGCCACCATATCCTCCATCGCGCAGCAGATCCGGGCGATTTCCGGCTTGCGGTGCGCGGCGGCGGTGATCTCTGCCCAGAGCGGGCCCTCGCCGTGGCAGGCGCCGCCGATCCGCTCGGCGATCTTGGCGCGGATCGCGGCCAGGGGATCGGGCGAGGTGTTGATCGCGGCAAAGTCGGCCTCCATCTGGGCCATGTCATAACCGACCATGGCCTCTACGATGGCGTCCTTGGACGGGAAATAACGGTAGAAATTGCCCACGCTCATCCCGGCCGCGCGGGCCAGATCCTGCATCGAGGCGCCGTCAAAGCCCTTTTCGGCAAAGGCGATGCGGATGAGCCCCAGGATTTCTGCGCCCCGGTCGGGCAGCGCGGGGGCGGTGATGGGCTGGATGTCGTTCATGGTCCGTTCGAAGAATGAATGTTCATTCACTCTGCTGCGGCATCTGCGGCGAAACGTCAAGCGCAAAGTTCGCGCTGGCGTTGTGGCGGATGACGGGCCTTGGCAAATGATGCGTTTTCGCGCAAGGAAGGGCGCTTTGCCGCCCAGGGCAGGCCGGCCCGCGCCACGCGGCCGCGCCGGGGGGTGGTGCTGGATGAACGGGGATGGACCATGGCGCAGGGCTTCGGCTTTACGGTAAAGGCCCGCGACGGGCGGGCACGGACGGGGGTGATCGACACGCCGCGCGGCCAGATCCGCACGCCGGCCTTCATGCCGGTGGGCACCGCCGGCACCGTCAAGGCGATGCTGCCCGAAAGCGTCGCGGCGACGGGGGCCGACATCCTCTTGGGCAATACCTATCACCTGATGCTGCGCCCCGGCGCCGAACGGGTGGCGCGGCTGGGCGGGCTGCACCGGTTCATGAACTGGGACCGGCCGATCCTGACCGATTCCGGCGGCTTTCAGGTGATGAGCCTTTCCGACCTGCGCAAGCTGACCGAAGAGGGCGTGACCTTTCGCAGCCATGTCGACGGGTCGAAACACATGCTGTCGCCGGAAACCTCGATGGAGATCCAGCGGCTGCTGGGGTCTGACATCGTGATGTGTTTCGACGAATGCCCGGCATTGCCGGCGACCGACGAGGTGGTGGCGAAATCCATGCGGCTGTCGATGCGGTGGGCGCAACGGTCGCGCGATGCCTTTGGCGACCGGCCGGGCCATGCGCTGTTCGGCATCATGCAGGGCGGCGTCAACCGCGAGCTGCGCCAGGAAAGCGCCGAGGCGCTGACGGCGATCGGCTTTGACGGCTATGCCATCGGCGGGCTGGCGGTGGGCGAGGGGCAGGAGGCGATGTTCTCGGTGCTGGACCACGCGCCCGGCTTCCTGCCCGAGGATCGCCCGCGCTATCTGATGGGGGTGGGCAAGCCCGACGATATCGTGGGCGCGGTGCAGCGCGGGGTGGACATGATGGATTGCGTCCTGCCCTCGCGCTCGGGGCGCACCGGGCAAGCCTGGACGCCGCGCGGGCAGGTGAACATCAAGAACGCCCGCCACCAGGACGACCCGCGCCCGCTGGACGAGGATTGCGGCTGCCCGGCCTGCCGCAGCTATTCGCGCGCCTACCTGCACCATGTGTTCCGGGCCGGAGAGATCATCGCCTCGATGCTGCTGACCTGGCACAACCTGCATTACTATCAGCAATTGATGCAGGGGCTGCGCGACGCCATCGCCGCCGGCCGGCTGGAGGCGCATGTGGCCGAGTTCCATGCAAGGCGGGCCGAGGGCGACATCGCGGCCCTGTAGGGCGGGGGCGCGGGTCGCGGGGGCTGGGCGGGGAGGCGCGGCGACACTCAGGGCGCGGTGCCGAAAAGCGACAGCCGCGCCGTCATCATCAGCCCGGTCAGCGCGCGGTATTCGGCATTGCGCCCGTCCTCATCCGCCGTGCCGGTCAGCACCAGGGTCAGGATGGCGGGCGCCGCGCCGGTGACGGCGACCTGCGGTTCCTGCGCGAATGCGGTGCGCAGGGTCGGCGCCGCGGTGGGGTCTGCCCCGGTCAGCAGCGCGCCCAGCGCATCGGCCTGCGGCGTGGTCGCCCAGCCATCGGCCAGCCACAGCGCGGCCTGATCGGCGGCGCCCCGGCTGTCGAAGGCCAGCGCAAGGACGGTGGCGGTGCGGTCCCCCGCCGCCAGATCGGCCAGCACGCCCAGGCGCCAGGGCACCGGCCGGGCGGCCGGGCCGGCCGACAGCAGCCGGGCGTCGGGCAGGGTCATGGCGTTCAGCACCGCCAGATCGGCGGGGGCAGCAGTATCCATCGCCGCCAGCAGCGCGGCCAGATAGGGGTGTCCGGTATCCGTGCCGGCCCGCATCCGCAGCAGCGTGTCGGTTCCGGAGGATTGCAGCACCAGATCGCCCGCCACCGCGATGCGCGAGGCCTTGCCGATGCCGCGGCCGAACGGGTCTTGCGGGTCGCGCGCGGCCAGCGAGATGGAATCGTCGGCGCCGCGGGTCCAGTAACCCTCGGGGGCGGCGGCATAGCCGCTGGCCAGAAGGGCCGGGCCAATCGCGGCGGTCTTGTCCGTCGCCAGCAGATGCAGCGCGATGGACCGGTCGCCGGCATCGGCGGTGGCCAGGGCCAGCAGGTCGGCGCGGGCATAGCCCAGCCGGGGCAGCCAGTCGGCCCCGGCGGCATAACCATAGGGAGAGGACAGCACCAGCCGGGGCCAGGGCCAGTCGTCAGCGGTCGGATCGGGCAGGGCCACGGACGCCGTAGCGGGGTCGGCAAAGCTGACACTGTAGCCGCGGGCATCAGTGGTCAGGGCCGGCTGAAACACCTGCCCCGGCAGGGCGCCGAACAGTTGCGCGAGATGGTCCATGCGGCCCTGGCCTGCGACGGGCGAGGCAAGGGCCGCGAAGGCCAGACCGGCGGCAAGAGCCTTGGCAAGCGAAAGGGGCATCTGGTGACCTGATCCTGGCTGGAGACGGGCGGATGCTGCGGCAGGCGGGACCGGCTGTCGAGGGTGGGTTATCCTGCCTTGCGCGGGCGGCCTGCCAGAAGGGGCAGGGCAACCGGCACGGGGCGAGCGCGCCAGAGATGCGTCGCGCGATAGCGGCCGAGCGCGACAAGGGCGCTGCCGCCCGGATGACCAGGGTGGCGCTGACCATGGGCTGGTCGGCCAAGGGCGCAGCAGGCCGGGAAAGGCCGCCACCGCAGAGGCAAAGGCCAGCCGCGACAGTTGCACCGCATCGGAAAGCGCGGTCAGCGCCGGCAGGAACAGCGCCGTCAGCACCGCCGCCGGGGTGATCAGCCCGGCATAGAGCAGCCCGGTGTATAGCGGCACCGGCAGGGCGCCGACATGGCCCGGATGCCGCAGGTAGAGCAGCACGCCCGCGGCAAAGGCCAGGGCTGCCACCCGCAGGGCGCGGCGCTGCTGGGCGCAAAGCGCCGTGGCAAGGCGGGCCAGGGTGGAACGGAGGGCGCCGGACCGGATCGGACCAATGCGGGCGGGGCAGGCGGGCACGCGATGTCCTTTCGTGACGGGGCTAGCGGGTGCCGGGCAAGGGTGACCGGCAACTGGGGAAGAATTGCGGCAGAGTCGTTGACAAAAGGTGTCATTGCTGGCGCCGCAGCGAATGTTGCCGGTGGCTGCCGCAGATCACTCCAAATTGCGGCTTTCCGGTCTTGCGGCCCGCGGCGCACGAGTTCAGATTGCAGGTCCTGTGCCGAACCTTGAATCTCACCCTCGGGGACCACAGGTTAACGGATCCGAAGCGGAGAGGGCCGGGTTGCCGATGGTCGGGACCCTTGCCGTATCTGCCGCAAGCCAAGGATGGACGAATGAGCGAACCGCTTTACCCCAGCTACCCGGTGCTGCCGCTGCGCGACATCGTGGTGTTTCCGCACATGATCGTGCCGCTGTTCGTCGGGCGCGAGAAATCGGTGCGGGCGCTGGAAGAGGTGATGCAGGACGACAAGCAGATCCTGCTCTCCAGCCAGGTCGATCCCACCGTCGACGACCCGTCGACCGATGGCATCTATCGCACCGGCGTTCTGGCGAATGTGTTGCAGCTGCTGAAACTGCCCGACGGCACCGTCAAGGTGCTGGTCGAGGGCAAGGCGCGCGTGAAGATCACCGAATTCCTGGACAATCCCGCGTTTTTCGAGGCCCGCGCCGAGCGGCTTGAGGAACAGATGGGCGATGTGGCCGCAGCCGAGGCGCTGGTGCGCGCCGTGGGCGAGGAATTCGAACGCTACGCCAAGGTCAAGAAGAACATCCCCGAAGAGGCCATGGCCTCGGTCTCGGAAACGCGCGAGCCGGCGCGGCTGGCCGATCTGGTCGCCGGCCATCTGGGCGTCGACGTGGCGCAGAAGCAGGACCTCTTGGAAACGCTGACCGTGGCCGAGCGGCTGGAAAAGGTCTACGGCCAGATGCAGGGCGAATTGTCGGTGCTGCAGGTCGAGAAGAAGATCAAGAGCCGCGTCAAGACGCAGATGGAGAAGACCCAGCGCGAATATTATCTGAATGAGCAGATGAAGGCCATTCAGAAGGAGCTGGGCGACGGCGAGGACGGCCAGAACGAGCTGACCGAGCTGGAAGAGCGCATCAAGAAGACCCAGCTTTCCAAGGAGGCGCGCGAAAAGGCCGAGGCCGAGCTGAAGAAGCTGAAGTCGATGAGCCCGATGTCGGCCGAGGCGACGGTGGTGCGCAACTACCTCGACTGGCTGCTGGGCGTGCCCTGGGGCGTGAAGTCGCGGGTCAAGAAGGACCTGGCGGCGGCGCAGAAGGTGCTGGATGCCGATCACTTTGGCCTGGAAAAGGTCAAGGAACGCATCGTCGAATACCTGGCGGTGCAGGCGCGTTCGGCCAAGCTGAAGGGGCCGATCCTGTGCCTCGTCGGCCCGCCTGGCGTCGGCAAGACCTCGCTGGGGCGGTCGGTGGCCAAGGCCACGGGGCGCGAATTCATCCGCATCTCGCTGGGCGGGGTGCGCGACGAATCGGAAATCCGCGGCCACCGGCGGACCTATATCGGCTCGATGCCCGGCAAGATCATCCAGTCGCTGAAAAAGGCAAAGACCACCAACCCGCTGATCCTGCTGGATGAAATCGACAAGATGGGCCAGGATTTCCGCGGCGACCCGGCCTCCGCGCTGCTGGAGGTGCTGGACCCCGAACAGAACAACACCTTCATCGACCACTACCTGGAGGTGGAATACGACCTGTCGAACGTGATGTTCATCACCACGGCGAATTCCTACAACATGCCGGGCCCTCTGATGGACCGGATGGAGATCATCCCTCTGGCCGGCTACACCGAGGACGAAAAGCGCGAGATCGCCAAGCAGCACCTGTTGCCCAAGCAGATCGAGGCGAACGGCCTGAAGAAGGGCGAGTTCAAGGTCTCGGACGAGGCGCTGACCCATGTCATCCGCTATTACACCCGCGAGGCGGGGGTGCGGAACCTGGAGCGCGAGATCGCCAAGCTGGCGCGCAAGGCGGTGACCGAGATCCTGAAGAAGACGGCCAAGGCGGTCGAGATCGACCCGAAGAAGGCCGAGGAATACCTGGGCGTGCAGCGCCACCGCTATGGCCTGGCCGAGAAGGAGGATCAGGTCGGGGTGGTGACGGGCCTGGCCTGGACCTCGGTCGGGGGCGACCTGTTGCAGATCGAGGCGCTGAAGCTGCCGGGCAAGGGCCGGATGAAGACCACCGGCAAGCTGGGCGAGGTGATGAAGGAATCGATCGACGCCGCGGCCAGCTATGTCCGTTCGGTCAGCCCGCAACTGGGGGTGAAGCCGCCCAAGTTCGAGACGATGGACATCCACGTTCACGTTCCCGACGGGGCGACGCCCAAGGACGGGCCTTCGGCCGGCCTGGCGATGGTCACGGCGATCGTCTCGGTGCTGACCGGCATTCCGGTGCGCAAGGACATCGCCATGACCGGCGAGGTTTCCCTGCGGGGCAATGCCATGGCGATCGGCGGGTTGAAGGAAAAGCTGCTGGCGGCGCTGCGCGGCGGGATCAAGACGGTGTTCATTCCCGAAGAGAACGAGAAGGACCTGGCCGAGATTCCCGACAATGTGAAGCAGGGGTTGAAGATCATCCCGGTGACGCATGTGCGCGAAGTGCTGGCCCAGGCGCTGATCCGTCAGCCCGAGCCGGTGGAATGGGACGAGGCGGCCGAGGAAGCCGCCGCCGCCGCCCGTCGCGCCGGCAGCGAGGCGCCAAGCCAGATCGCGCATTGATCCGGGCGGAACTGGCCGCGTGAAAGACTGAGGGCGCCCCGAGGGGCGCCCTTTTCGCTGGTTTCAGCCCTGGTTCAGGTGCCGGTGATCGGCGTGCCACCGCCGCCGCCCGAGGCCATGGCGGCGATGATCAAAAGCAACAACAGGGGCACGATAATGCCCCCGGCCGAGGAACTGGTGTTCTGTTCGATCACCTCGGGTTCCATCAGGGGTTCGGCCAATCCGCCAGCAAAGGCAGGGGCCGGGGCGGAAAGACTGAGGGCAATGGCAACACAGATCGCGGCTTTGCGCGGGGAGGTCATCGGGATTCTCCGTAATAAAGATGTTGGTTTTAAGTAACGGAAACTTGATCCTGCCGCAGCATTCCGTCAAGCGGCGTTGTCGGGCCAGCGACGGCGTGGAACCGATCGGGCGGAATCCTGTGGCATCGTTGCAAATCCGTGGCTAATCTGCCGCCAGGTCCAGCAACTCTCTGGCATCACAAGGAAGAAGCCACGATGGCAAAAACGACCAGCACTGCCCGCAAGGCCGCGGCGCCGAAACCTGCCCAGGCCGTGACCGAGGGGGCGCCCGAGGCGGAACAGGCTGCCGATGCGACCGCCGGCACCAAGGCGCCGACGCTGAAGATTCGCGATCTGGTGGCGCGGGTGGCCGAACGCCAGGGCGGAAACCGCAAGCAGGTCAAGGACGTGGTCGAGGCCACGCTGGCCGTGCTGGGCGAGGCCCTGGCCCGCGGCGAGGACATGAACCTGCCGGGCCTGGGCAAGACGCGGGTGGCCCGCAGCCAGGAAAAGGACGGCGCCGCCCACATGACGCTGAAGGTGCGTCGCGGGCCTCACAAGCCGAAAGAGGCAAAAGAGCCTCTTGCAGAGGACGAGGTTGATAGCTAAAAGCCCGGCACCGAACAGTTTCGGGCGATTAGCTCAGCGGTAGAGCGCTTCGTTCACATCGAAGATGTCAGCGGTTCAAATCCGTTATCGCCCACCATTAGTCCTGTGGAATGGCCGCGACATGGGGTTGCGGCCATTTGCATTTGTGCAATGTGGTCCAGCCCATTGAGCCTGCAACGGGGCCAGCTTAGCGCGGATCCCCGCCCGCTTGCGCACAACGAATGACCCAACATGGCCACCAGCGGCCGGGCCGCAAAGCCTCGAAACCGGCCGGCCGCGTGGCATTCCGGGCAGGGACTGTGGCATTTCGGACGATCCGCATCGAAAACGCCGGGCGCATTTTTTTCTCTATATTCCGTAATTTCGCCAAAAGTTAACAAATGATGAATGGAACAACTTGACGGACACACAGATTGAAAAAGCTCACCCTTTGCGCGCTCTCGGCACTCTCCCTCACGACCGCACCGGCGATGGCCGGCGACCTCTCGCCCGTCGGGGCCGAAGCTGGCATAGCTTCGCCCTCTTCGCATGGCTGGACCGGCCCCTATGCCGGCGTTCACCTTGGATACGGGGACGGGCAATACAAGCAGGCGGACTTCAGTTCGATGGTTCTCGACGATGAGCCGGCGCACCGCCTGGACGGTTTCCTTGGCGGGGTGACGCTGGGCTATAACGTCCAGAGCGGAAACCTGGTGTATGGCGTCGAGGGGGATCTGGCCCTGGCCGGAATCAAGGGCACCAATAGCGATATCCCGGGATGGTACTGTTCGCCGGGCATCGACGGGTGCCACAACAGCATCGAGGCCCTCGGCACCCTTCGCGGCCGGGTGGGCATGGCCCGTGATACCATGCTGTTATATGCGACGGGCGGTTTCGCCGTGGCTCGGATCAATACCGGCGACACGACCGGAGCGGCCGTCGGCGTCTTTACACATAGTGACAAGACCGAAACGGGTTGGACCGCGGGTTTCGGCCTTGAGAAGGCAATCTCGGGGCGGTCGTCGATCAAGGCAGAGATTCTTTACGTGGATCTGGGCGAGACGCGAGTCGAGGCGACCCGGTACGTGACGAAGAACGATTTCGTGACTGTCCGTCTGGGCTTCAACCAGAGTTTCTAGGCCTGCCAGACTCGGAATTTGCCCAGAGCGGCGGGTCGCAGGGCCTGCCGTTCCTGTATCGGAAAACGCCGCCAAGGCTTTGTCGGGCAACACAATGATGCGATGTTGGCATTGTGTTGCCGGGCGGTTGGAGGGGCCGAAGGGGTAAACCGACACCCGCCCGCCGCCGCAAGACAGGATGTTCTAACGACGCGGCTTTGTTTCCGCTTAAGGCGCCCCCATCGCGGGGCGCTTTTGCGTTGCGGGCGGTGCTTGCGTCCCGCGAGCGGGGCGGCTACACCGCAGGGCGCGGGCGGTTAGCTCAGTTGGTAGAGCGCTTCGTTTACACCGAAGATGTCGGGGGTTCGAGTCCCTCACCGCCCACCACCTTCCGCGCCCCCTTTGCCCAAAAGGACGCCAGACCTGTTCGCCGCCGCACAGGCCCCGCGCGGGGCTTGGCGGGTGCAAAGTCGTTGCCCTTGCCCTACCTTGGGGAAAAGGAGGCCCGACATGAGCTGGAATCCCATCCTCGACCCCTCGATCCCGATCGGCGACCAGATCGATGCGATCGAGACCGTGATCGTTCCCCGCGCCCGCGACCTGGGCGGTTTCGAAGTGCGCCGGGCGCTGCCCTCGGCCAGGCGGCAGATGGTCGGCCCCTTCATCTTCTTTGACCAGATGGGCCCGGCGGAATTCCTGACCGGGCAGGGGATCGACGTGCGGCCGCATCCGCATATCGGCCTTGGCACCGTTACCTATCTGCTGAAGGGGCGGTTGCACCACCGCGACAGCCTGGGCACCGACCAGTGGATCGAGCCGGGCGCGGTGAACTGGATGATGGCGGGGCGGGGCATCACCCATTCCGAACGCACCGATGGCGAGGCGCGCAAGGCGCCGCTGTCGATGTTCGGCCTGCAAACCTGGCTGGCCCTGCCCGAAGGCCGCGAGGAGGATGCCGCCGGCTTTACCCATATCGGCCGCGACCGCCTGCCCGAACTGGAGGGCGAGGGCAAGCAGCTGCGGCTGATCCTGGGCCGCGCCTGGGGCGAGTCGGTGCCGCTGGAGATGCCGTCCGAGGTGTTCTATGCCGATGCCGTGCTGGCCCCCGGCGCGGCGCTGCCGCTGCCGGACGACCATGAGGATCGCGGCGTCTATGTGCTGGAAGGCTCGGTCCTGAGCGGCGCCGACGAACATGAGGCCGGGCGTATGCTGGTGTTCCGCCCCGGCGACCGGGTCTCGGTCCGGGCCGGTGACCGGGGTGCGCGGCTGATGGTGCTGGGCGGCGCCACGATGGGGGGGCCGCGCTTTATCTGGTGGAACTTTGTCGCCTCGTCAAAGGACCGGATCGAGGCCGCGAAAGAGGCCTGGCGGGCCGGCGACTGGCAACACGGCAGGTTCAGCCTGCCACCGGGTGACGACGGCGAATTCATCCCCGCGCCAGACCATTGAGCGGGGTTCCGATGCGGTGGGGCAAGGGGCAGGCAATTGAATCTGTTGCCGGGATGAAATTTCCGGCGGCGGGCCATTGACGGCGGCGCGGGCCTTGTCTATCACGCGCTCCACGTCCGGGGGACCGGACGCAAGACGATGCGCGGTGGTAGCTCAGTTGGTTAGAGTACCGGCCTGTCACGCCGGGGGTCGCGGGTTCGAGCCCCGTCCACCGCGCCATCATCTTGCCCCTGTCCCGGTCGCCCATGCGCGGTGGTAGCTCAGTCGGTTAGAGTACCGGCCTGTCACGCCGGGGGTCGCGGGTTCGAGCCCCGTCCACCGCGCCACTTTTCCAATGTCTGCAAGGTTATGGCCCGTGGTCGCGGTGCCGTTTGGCCTGTGCGGCGGGTGCAGGCTGCGCGCAGGTGGGGCAGGGCGCTGCCGGGGCTGGAATATATTCCCGTTGCGGAATATGATGCCGGAAACAACCGGAGCCGATCGCCCATGGCCTTTCTCGACCAGATCCCCTTGCCGATCCTGATCGCGGCCGCGTTGACGCTGGGCCTGGCGCCCTTTGTCCCCGAGCCGCATATCTGGGAAAAGCTGAAGATGCTGGTGGCGGGCACGCTGGTCCGGCCGCTGGATATCCTGGACCTCTGCCTGCACGCCGCACCCTGGCTGCTGCTCTTGGCGAAACTGGTGCGGCTGGCGTTGAAGGGGCAGGCCGGCTAGCCGCCGCTAGGGTCAGGACCCATTCCTGTTCCCCCGCCATCGTGGAAAAATCGGGATGATCAGCGGGTTGCGACCCGCAGCGCGGGGCGGGTCCCCCGGGCAAGGGGCGCAGGCCGGTGAGCGCCCGATTTCTCCACGCCCGGAGGGTTGGCCGGATTTGACCCCTGACTGCGTTGCAAGGCCTTGAAATAGGCCCACTATTCCTGTGGCCTTGCGCCTTGTCAGCGGTCAAATCCGGCCAACTGGCGGGGAACAGGAATGGGTCCTGACCCTAGAGCCGCATCCGATAGCGGATATGGCCGTCATTGGCGCAATAGCGGTCATAGAGGCGGCGGGCGGTGGCATTGTCGATCTCGGTCAGCCAGTACAGCCGTTGCCAGCCCCGCGCCCGGGCAATGGCGATCAGATCCTCGATCAGCGCCGCACCCGCGCCCTGGCCGCGGGCTTCGGGGGCGACATAGAGATCCTCGAGATAGCCGTCGTCGCCCAGCACCCAGGTCGAGGGGTGATGCTGGTGAATGGCAAAACCGCAGGGGCCGTCGGCGCTGACCGCCAGCCGCGCGGTCAGCGGGCTGGCGGGGTCCATCAGGCGCGCCCAGGTAAAGGCGGTGATCTCTTTGCCCAGCGTGATGCCATAGCCGTCGCAGAACCCTTGCCAGAGGCGCAGGAAGGCATCGCGGTCGCCGGGTTCCGCGTCGCGTATCGTCAGGGTCATGCCAGGCGGGCCAGGATGCGGGCCCAGCTGCGTATGCCCTTGTGAAAGCTCTCCATGTCGTATTTCTCATTCGGAGAGTGGATCTGGTCGTCGTCGCGGCCAAACCCGATCAGCATGGAATCCATCCCCAGTTCGGTCTTGAAATAACCCGCCACCGGGATCGAGCCGCCGCCAGCCGACAAAGGCGGCGGGCGCTGCCATTCCTCGGTCAGGGCGCCGCGGGCGGCCTCGAAGGCGGGGTCGGCGATCGCCATGACAGAGGCCGGCGCGCCTTCGATCTCGTCATGCCATTCGATGCGGCAATCGGCGGGAAGCTGCGCCTCGGCCCAGGCGCGGAAGGCGGTAAGGATCTTGACCGGATCCTGGTTCGAGACCAGCCGGAAGCTGACCTTGGCATGGGCCTCGGCCGGCAGGACGGTCTTGAACCCGGCACCGGTATAGCCGCCCCACATGCCGTTCACCTCGGCCGTCGGGCGCGACCAGATCATTTCCAGCGGCGTGCGGTCCTGTTCGCCCGAGGGCACCGACAGGCCGACATCGCCCAGATAGCGGGCGTGGTCGAAGGCCAGGTTCTGCCACTGGCTGCGCAGGGCGTCGGGCAGTTCGGCCACGTCATCGTAAAAGCCCGGCACCTGCACCCGCCCGCGGTCGTCATGCAGGCGCGACAGCAGGTTCGACATCAGGTGCAGCGGGTTTTGCGCCAGCCCGCCATACATGCCCGAATGCAGGTCGCGGCTGGCGGCGTGCAGGGTGAATTCCGCCTTGGCCAGCCCGCGCAGCATGGTGGTGATCGCCGGCACCGCGCTTTCGAACAGGCCGGTGTCGCAGATCAGCGCCAGGTCGCAGCCCAGTTCCTGCCGGTTGGCCTGCAGGAACGGCACCAGCGAGGGCGAGCCGGATTCCTCTTCGCCCTCCAGAAAGATCGTCAGGTTGGGCGGCAGGCTGCCGTGGATGTGTTTCCAGGCGCGGCAGGCCTCGATGAAGGTCATCAGCTGGCCCTTGTCGTCGCTGGCGCCGCGTGCCCGGATCAGCTTTCCCTTCGGGCCATCCTCGATCACGGGGTCAAAGGGGTCGCGGTGCCACAGCTCCAGCGGATCGACCGGCTGCACGTCATAATGGCCGTAGAACAGGATGCGGCGGCCGTCACCGGCGCGGGGGCTGTGGGCCACGACCATCGGATGGCCCGGCGTTGCGGCGGCACGCGCCTGAAACCCCAAGTCGGTCAGGTCCTGCACCAGCCAGTCGGCGGCGCGGGCGCAGTCGGGCTTGTAGGCTGGGTCGGTCGAGATCGACGGGATGCGCAAGAGCGCCATCAACCGCTCCAGCGCCTGGGGCAGGGTTTCGTCGATGCGCGCCAGCGTGGCGTCAAGATTGGGGGCGGGGGACATCGCGCTCTCCGATTTGTTATGTCGCGGGCAGGTTAGCAGGCGGCGGGGGACTGTCCAGATCGGGCAGGGTTTGCTAGAGGTCGGCGGGGAATGCCGTGGACGACGGAGGCTGGCATGCGGGTTGCGGTTCTGGGACTGGTGATGGCGGGATGGGCTGGGGCTGCGCTGGCCCAGGAGGTGGCGGTCGAGACCGGCACGATCGGCGACACCAAGGCGGTGTTGCACCTGCATCCGTTCCTGACCGCCGAGGAACTGGCGACGTTGCGGGTGGTGCTGTCCAACAAGGAGGCGCAGGCGCTGTTCATCGGCGCCAAGAAGGGGTTCGCGGCGATGGCGGTGAACCCCGACGAAGGGTTCATCCGCGGCGGCAAGCCGGTGGCCTCGGCCGTGGCGCTGGCCGAATTCGACACGCCCGAGGCGGCAAGCGCCGCGGCGATCACCGATTGCGCGGCGGTGGCCAAGTCGAAGACGCCCTGCGTTGTGGTGCTGGAAGTGGAAGCGAAGTAGACTGGTGGGGCGGGCTGGTGCGGTCTGCCAGAGCCGGGTGCAAGGTGACTTCAAAGGTGACGGCGCAAAGGTGACTCCGGGGAGCGACAATTCGCCCGATTGCCAGCCGCACCGCGCTTGAGCGAAATCAAGGACCACGGATCGCGGGCGGGTTAAGACCCCCGCAATCACGACGGAAGGATGCGACCCATGGATTTCGATGCTGCCCTTGACCGCGCGCTGAACCGGCTGCACGACGAAGGGCGTTACCGCACCTTCATCGACATCGAGCGCCGCAAGGGCCAGTTCCCGCACGCGGTCTGGACCCGGCCCGATGGCAGCGAAAAGCCGATCACCGTGTGGTGCGGCAACGATTATCTGGGCATGGGCCAGCATCCTGTGGTGCTGGGCGCGATGCACGAGGCGCTGGAGGCGACCGGCGCCGGATCGGGCGGCACCCGCAACATCAGCGGCACCACTGTCTATCACAAGCGGCTCGAGGCCGAGCTGGCCGACCTGCACCACAAGCAGGCCGCCCTGGTCTTTACCAGCGCCTATATCGCCAATGACGCGACGCTCTCGACCCTGCGCACCATCTTTCCGGGCCTGATCATCTATTCCGACGCGCTGAACCACGCCTCGATGATCGAGGGCGTGCGGCGGGGCGGTGGCGAAAAGCGGATCTTCCGCCACAACGACGTGGCCCATCTGCGCGAGTTGCTGGCCGCGGACGCGCCCGAGGCGCCAAAACTGATCGCATTCGAATCGATCTATTCGATGGACGGCGACTTTGGCCCGATCAGGGAAATCTGCGACCTGGCCGAGGAATTCGGCGCGCTGACCTATATCGACGAGGTCCATGCCGTGGGCATGTATGGCCCGCGTGGGGCAGGGGTGGCCGAGCGCGATGGCCAGATGCATCGCATCGACATCATCAACGCGACCCTGGCCAAGGCCTATGGCGTCTTTGGCGGCTATATTGCTGCATCTGCAAAGATGGTGGACGCGGTGCGCAGCTACGCGCCGGGCTTCATCTTCACCACGTCCTTGCCCCCCGCGGTCGCCGCCGGCGCGGCCGCTTCGGTGGCCTTCCTGAAGACGGCCGAGGGCCAGAAGCTGCGCGACAGCCAGCAGACCAACGCCCGCATCCTGAAGATGCGCCTGCGCGGCCTGGGCCTGCCGATCATCGACGAAGGGTCGCATATTGTGCCGGTGCATGTCGGCGACCCCATCCATTGCAAGATGCTGAGCGACATGTTGCTGGAACAGTTCGGCATCTATGTGCAGCCGATCAATTTCCCCACCGTCCCGCGCGGGACGGAACGGCTGCGCTTTACCCCCAGCCCGGTGCATGATCCCAAGGAGATCGACGCCCTGGTAAAGGCGATGGACGGGTTGTGGCGGCATTGTGCGCTGAATCGTGCCGAGGTTTCTGCCTAGACGGGTATCTCGCATGTGCAAAGGCCCTTGCCCTGTGCTAGCGTTGCCGCAATACCAAGCCTCGTGAGTCGTCGGGAAGCGACTCGGGGATATAATCAGCAGGCGACCAAGGGGACAGGTCACGGATGATCGGCTGGAGGTCCAAACCTCAGGCATCGGAAGAGGAGAAGCCGAAGGGCTTTGACGATTTCGAACTTCGCCTGGGTGATGTCATGCGCGGCGAACGGGCCACGCTGGGCAAGTCGCTGCTCGACGTGCAGCAGGAACTCAAGATCAAGGCCACCTATATCGCCGCCATCGAAAGATGCCGATGTCTCGGCCTTCAGGTCGCCAGTTTCGTCGCCGGCTATGTGCGGTCCTATGCCCGCTACCTGGGGATGGAGCCGGACTGGGCCTTTTGCCCGGTTCTGCAAGGAAGCCAATTTCACCGTCGCGCATGGCATGTCGGCCTCGGCCGCGCCGCAGCGTGTCTGGCGCAGGCGCGGGTCCGGGCGGGTTTCCGATCCGCTGGCCAATCCACGAACCACCTTCGTGCCGCGTGGCGAAAGCCTGTTCAGCCGGATCAGGCCGGGCGCGGTGGGGTCGGTTGTGATCTGATCGCGCTGATCAGGGCCATCGGTTATGGCGGCTGGTCGGTCCTGCGCGAGGTGCAGCGGGTGCAACTGGCCCCGGTGGATGAGGCGCCGGTCGTCGTGGCGCAAATCGATCCGCTGGAAGGGGCCGGGGTTGCGCCGGCGCCGGTGGTGGCGGCCGAGGCGGGCGATACCGCGGGGGCCGAGGGAACGGCGGCGCCGGACCTGATGGACCGTCTCTATCGGCAAGAGCGCTGGACATTCCCGTGCTGGTGCCGCGCGACGGCCCGATCGCCGCGATCCAGCGCCACGTGACCGAGGATGCGGCGGACCAGCCCGGCGTGGTCGCGGATGCCGACGTGGCGGCTGGCGAAACCGTTCAGGTCCTGGCCGATGCCCGACCGGGGGTCGAGGTTCTGGCGGTGCGGCCGTCCTGGGTGCGGGTCAATTCCGCCGATGGCACCGTGCTGTTCGAAAAGATCCTGGATGCGGGCGAACGCTACGCGGTGCCGCAACTCGAAGAGGCGGCGGTGTTCCACTTTTCCGGCTGGTCCCGGCTCGGTCTATTTCCTGGTCAATGGCGTCAGCTACGGCCCGGCGGCGCCCGGCGCCAACGTGGTCAAGGATATCGCATTGGCGCCCGATGCGCTGACCGAGAAATTCGCCCAGGCCGACCTGACCGCCGATGACGATCTGGCCAGGGTGATGACGGCGGATGCCTCTTCGGTGGTGCCGCCCGCCGCGCCGCGGGAATGACGCTGAGTTGAGAACCGGGTTCCCCGCGGGTGGTTGCCGCCCGGCGGGGTTCTTTCTATGGTTCCGCCCAACGCGAGACGCAAGATGACCCACATAATCCGATCACGCCCCTGGCGCAATATCGACCGGCGCAAGAGCCGCCGGATCATGGTCGGCCCCGTGCCGGTGGGCGGCGATGCACCGATCTCGGTGCAGACCATGACCAATACCGACAGTTCCGATGTTCGGGCGACGCTGGATCAGGTGATCCGCGCCGCCGAGGTCGGCGCCGACATCGTGCGCCCGTGTCGACCCCCGACCCAGGCCGCGACGCGGGCCTGCGTGAAATCTGCCGCGAAAGCCCGGTTCGATCGTGGCCGACATCCATTTCCACTACAAGCGCGCCATCAGGGCGGCCGAGGCAGGCGCGGCGCCTGCACGGATCAACCCGGCAACATCGGCGACTGCGGCGCGGGTGCGCAGAAGTGGTCAAGGCGGCGCGCTGACCGGCTGTTCCATCCGCATCGAGGTGAACGCAGAGTCCAGCAGGCGGCACCTGCTGGGCTGTACGGCGAGCCCTGCCCGGATGCGATGGTGGAATCTGGCCTCGATCACATCAAGCTGTTGCAGAACAATGACTTTCACGAATTCAAGATCTCGGTGAAGGCCAGTGACGTGTTTCTGGCGGCGGCGGCCTATCAACTGGCGGCCGCCACCGATGCGCCGATCCATCTGGGCATCACCGAAGCTGGCGGGCTGATGGCCGGCACGGTGAAATCGGCGATCGGGCTGGGGTCGCTGTTATGGTTCGGCATCGGCGACACCATCCGGGTGTCGCTCAGCGCCGACCCGGTCGAAGAGGTCAAGGTCGGGTTCGAGATCCTGAAATCGCTGGGCCTGCGCACGCGAAGGGGTGCAGATCATCTCTTGCCCCAGTTGCGCCCGGCAGGGGTTCGACGTGATCCGCACGGTCGAGGCGCTGGAAAAGCGGCTGGAACATATCAAGACCCCGATGAGCCTGTCGATCATCGGCTGCGTGGTGGAACGGCCCGGGCGAGGCGCTGATGACCGATATCGGCTTTACCGGCGGCAGGAGCCGGCAAGGCATGGTCTATCTGGCCGGCCGGCAGGATCATACCCAGACCAACGAGCATGATCGAACATATCGTGCAACTGGTCAGAGGCCAGGGCGCGCAAATCGAGGCCGGGCAGACCGGGTCAAAGCAGATCGGGGCGGGCGCGGCAGGTGGCGGAATAGGGGCCAAGCTGAAGAGTTTGCAAATTCCTTCAAAGGAATTTGGCCCCTTGCCCGGCCCGTCGCGTCTTAGGGTCGAGACCCATTCCTATTCCCCGCCAGCGTGGAAAAATCGGGATGATCAACGGGTTGCGACCCGCAGCGCGGGCAGATCCCCGGGCAAGGGGCGCAGGCCGGTGAGCGCCCGATTTCTCACGCCCGGAAGGCCGGATTTGATCCCTGCCTGCGTTGCAAGGCATGAAATAGGCCCACTATTCCTGTGGCCTTGCGCCTTGTCAGCGGTCAAATCCAGCCAACTGGCGAGAGGGCGAGTCCCTGACTATTTTCCGGACGATCGGCGCATTCCGTCCAGCGGCACATAGCCGCGCACCATGGTCTGGTCGATGACAAGGTCGGCGTGCCGTTGATTTCCATCGTCGTCGCCAGTTCGTGGTTGGCGGTGATGATCGCCATCCTGCCTCGTCCGCCTTCATCTTTTTCGGCCACGGCGGCCGGGTCATGTAGCCCAGTTCTGCGCCAGCCGGCAGCGTTTCGTCGGTCGCGTCGCCCCACAGCAGAGATCAGCGCGTCGTGCGCCGACTTGTAGGCGTCCTCGCCGTAAAGCAGCTTGACCGCGATGGCGAATTGCGACGACAGCATCGACTGTTCGCCCAGGATCGGGAATTCCTTCAGCACAAAGCGGATGTTGCCGTCGGTTTTCACCAGTTCTTCGACTTCCTGATAGGCCTTGCGGCAATAGCCGCAGCGGTAGTCCATGAACTCGACCACGGTGATGTCGCCTTCGGCATTGCCGCCTACCCAGTCGGAGGCGCTGTTGTAGATCACATCGGCACATTGGCAGCGGGCATGTCGATATCGCGCTGGTAGGCGGCCTCATCCTCGCGCGATTGCAGCTCGGTCATCGCCTCGACGATGACTTCGGGGTTCATCCAGCAGATAGGCCTTCACCTCGGCGCGAAAGGCGGTGCGCTCTGCGTCGGTCGTCTCGCCGGGCCCGGCAGTGGTGGTGGCGGAGAGGCGGCAACGAGGGTGACGGCAAGACGCATGAGACTTCGCGCGGGTTCTGACCTGTTGCCCCGGTGAGGCGGTCTTCGGCACAAACAGCAAGGGGCGGGCAGTGACAGAAGTGCAAGTCGAGGGATCACGCAGGGGCGATGTCGATCCCTTCGTTGTGATGGATGTGATGGAACGCGCCCGCGCCGCGGGAACGGCCGGCCGGCGGATCATCCACATGGAGGTGGGCCAGCGGCACGCCGGCGCCCGCGGGCGCGCTGGCGGCAGTGCGGCAGGCGCTGGATGCGCCCTTGGGCTATACCGTCGCGCTGGGTTGCCCGAGTTGCGGGCAGGCATCGCGGCCCTCTACCGGCGCTGGTATGGCGTCGATCGGGCCCGCGCGGGTCATCGTGACCACAGGCTCGTCCGGGGCGTTCCTCCTGGCCTTTACCGCGCTGTTCGAGGCCGGCGGACCGTGTTGTGGCGCTGGGGGAGCCGGGGTATCCCAGCTACCGCCAGATCCTGCGGGCGCTGTCGTTGCATCCGGTCGGCGTGCCGGCCCGGTGACGGTTGCAGCCCGGAGCCGGGATCTGGGCGACCTGGATGTGCAGGGGCTGATCGTCGCCCAGCCCCGGGATCCGACCGGCACCATGCTGTCGCAGGGCGCGCTGGCGCGGCTGATCCACTGGGCCGAGGCGCGGGGCGGCTGGCCTTCATCTCGGACAGATCCACGGGCTGCATTATGGCGACCGCGCGGTTTCGGCGCTGGAGATCAGCCAGAAGGCCTGGGTCATCAACAGTTTCTCCAGCAGTATTTCAGCATGACCGGCTGGCGAGTCCGGCTGGATGAGAACGGTGCCGAAAGATCAGGTGCGGCGGGTCGAACGCGGCTGGCGCAGAACATGTTCATCTGCCGCCCGCATGCCGGCCAGATCGCCGCACTGGCCGCTGGACTGCACGGCTGAGCTCGAGGCGAAACCGGGCGGTCTGTATGCCGAAACCGCCGCCTGATGCTCGAGGGTCTGCCTCGGGCCGGGTTCACCCGGATCGCGCCGCCGGATGGCGCCTTCTACATCTATGCCGATGTCAGCGACCTGACCAGGGGACAGCGGCCCTTGCCGGCGAGATCCTGGACGAAGGCCGGCGTGGCAGTGACGCCCGGCATCGACTTTGACCCCCGGCGCGGGCGGCAGACCCTGCGGTTTCCTATGCCCGCGCCTGCCGAAGGTATCGCCGCGAGGGCTTGCGGCGGCTCTCCGCCCTCATGGCGGCAAGGTGAATGGACTTTCCGGCCTCAGGCCGAATAGTCCAGGGAAAAAGGCGATGGGCGGGGCGATGCTGGCGTTTCAGGACGGGCGGTTCTTGGCGCGATGACAGGGCTGGCGGCTGGCGGCCTGTCTGCCGTGCTGGCGCAGGATCTGTCGGCGCTGGCGCGGCTGGATGCAGGGCCAGCCGGATCGTGGCAGAGGGCCCGATATCGCGGTCGACCTGGTAATCAGCCAGCCGGTGCCCTGGCGGGTGCGGGTGCTGGACGGCCCGCACGCGCTGGTGCTGGACATTGCCGAGGTGGATTGGGCCGGCCTCGACCGGGTGGCACGCGCCGCGCCGCAACTGCTGGACCTGCCGGGCCGGAATGTTCCGGCCGGGCTGGTCGCGGCTGGTGCTGGAACTGGACGCCCCTATCTGGTCACCCTGTCCGAGATGCAGACGGCGCGCAGGGCGCGACCATCCGCTGGCGCTGTCTCCCGCGACCACCGAGGATTTTGCCGCCGCCGCCGCCCGGCGGAACCGGCCGACTGGGCCATGCCGGCGCCTGCAGACCTGCCGCCGCCGCCGGCGCAGGGCGCCAGTCAGGTGGTGGTGGTGCTGGACCAGACCGCTGGCGGCATCGACCCCGGCGCCGAACGCGACGGCCAGACCGAAAGCCGCGCTGATGCTGACCTTTACGCGCGAGTTGAAAGAGGCGCTTCTGCGGGATGGCCGCTTCTCAATTGGTGCTGACGCGGGATGACGATGTATTCATTGCCGCTGGAGACGCGGATTTCCATCGCGCGGGCCGCCGGGGCGACGCTGTTCCTGTCGCTGCACGCCGATGCGCTGGCCGAGGGCGAGGCGCAGGGGGCCACGATCTACACTGGCCGACGAAGCGACGGACGAGGCCGCCGGGCCCGCGGCCGAGCGGCACGACCGCGACGATCTGCTGGCCGGGCTGGACCTCAGCGGGCAGGATGAACTGGTGGTGACCGTCCTGATGGACATGGCCCGCGCCGAAACCCAGCCGCGCACCGACCGGCTGGCGCAGGCCTTGCAGGACGCGATCAAGGCGGCCAAGCTGCGGATGCACCGCCACCCGCATCAGCAAGCGGGGTTCTCGGTGCTGAAATCGCCCGACATTCCGTCGGTGCTGCTGGAAGTGGGCTTCCTGTCGTCGTCGCGCGACCTAAAGCGGCTGACCGATCCCGACTGGCGGGCGCAGATGGCGGCGGCGCTGGTGGCCGGTCTGGGCCACTGGGCCGGGGAGGATGCGGCCCTGCGCGCGGTCAGGGACAACTAGGCGGTTGCAAGCCGGACGCCGCCCAGGGTTTTGACGACAGGCGGCGTCTCATGTAGAGGAAGCGCGAAACCAGGGGGTGCGCGTGGTTCGATTCATCGGCTCGTTCTTCGGGTCCATCTTTACCGCGGTTACGCTGGGTGCCTTTTTCGGCGCCCTGACCATTGGCGCGATCTTCTGGATGTATTCGCGCGACCTGCCCAGCCACGAGGTGCTGAAGCAATACGCCCCCGCCACGATCAGCCGCATCTATACCGGCGAGGGCCGGATCCTGGACGAATTCGTGAAAGAGGGCGAGCGGCGCCTGTTCGTGCCGGCCGAAGACATCCCCGATCTGGTCAAGCAGGCCTTCATCTCGGCCGAGGACAAGAACTTCTATACCCATTCGGGCTATGACGCCCGCGGCATGGTCTCGGCCTTCATCGACGCGGTGAAATCGCGGGGCGAGGATGTGCGCGGCGCCTCTACCATCACCCAGCAGGTGATGAAGATCATGCTCCTGGACGGCACCCGGCAGGGCACCAAGGGGATCGAGCGCAAGATCAAGGAGATCATCCTGGCCACCCGGCTCGAGGATGTGCTGTCCAAGGACCGGATCCTGGAACTCTACCTCAACCAGATCGACCTCGGCCAGCGCAGCTTTGGCGTCGCGGCGGCGGCGCAGGTCTATTTCAACAAGACGCTGGACCAGTTGTCGCCCGGCGAGGCCGCCTATCTGGCGGCGCTGCCGAAAAGCCCCGGCAAGGGCCTGCATCCGGTCAAGGACTATGATCGCGCCGTCAACCGCCGCAACTACGTGCTGCGCGAGATGTGGCAGAACGGCTATATCGACAAGGCCACCTATGACACCGAACGCGACCTGCCGCTGAAGACGGTGCTGAGCGGCGATTTCCCCAGCTACCGCGAAAGCCTGCCCGACCGCAGCTATTTCACCGAGGAAATCGCCCGCCAGCTGTCCAAGAACTTTGGCGAGGACGAATTCTACAAGGGCGGCCTGACCATCCGCGCCACCATCGACCCCGACCTGCAGCGCCAGGCGGAAAAATCCCTGCGCAGCGCGCTGGAACGGTTCGACCGCGGGCAGGGGGTCTGGCGCGGCACCGGCAAGACGATTTCGCCCGACCAGCTGGGGTCCGAGCAATCCTGGCGCGCGGCGCTGGCCACCGCCGACGTGCCGCGCGACATTGCGGGCTGGCATGCGGCCGTGGTGCTGGAACTGGGCGAGACCTCGGCCCGGATCGGCATCGAGGATGTCGAGGACGACGAGGATGGCCATTTCATCCCCGCCGATGACGTCACCTGGGCGCGCAAGCGGCTGGCCGACGGCAAGCTGGGCAAGAAGGCGCGGGTGCCGGCCGATCTGATCGACGTGGGCGACGTGGTGCTGGTGCGCGCCGTCACCAACGATTCCGACGGCAGCTTCAAGCGCTGGTCGCTGCGGCAGGTGCCGGAAGTGCAGGGCGCCTTCATGGCGATGGACGTGAACACCGGCCGGGTGCTGGCGATCCAGGGCGGGTTCTCCTATCAGGATTCGGTGTTCAACCGCGCCACCCTGGCCAAACGCCAGCCCGGCTCCAGCTTCAAGCCCTTTGTCTATGCCGCCGCACTGGACAGCGGTTTCACCCCCGCCACCATCATCGTCGACGCGCCGATCGAGGTGAACACGCCGCAGGGCCTGTGGACGCCCAAGAACGCCTCGAACAAGTTCTACGGCCCGACGCCGATGCGCACCGGCATCGAGCAGAGCCGGAACCTGATGACCATCCGTATCGCCGAAGAGATCGGCATGGAAACGGTCGCCGGCTATGCCGAGCGGTTCGGCGTCTACGACCGGCTGGCGCCCTATCTGGCCAATGCGCTGGGGGCGCAGGAAACCACGCTCTACAAGATGGTGGCCGCCTATGCGATGTTCGCCAACGGCGGCGAGCGGGTGGAACCCACGCTGGTCGACCGGGTGCAGGACCGCTATGGCCGCACCATCTATCGCCACGACCAGCGGGTTTGCACCGATTGCAGCGCCTCGGGCCTGCCCAGGGGAGAGGGCGTGCAGATCACCTCTGACCGCGAACGGGTGATGGATGCGATCACCGCCTACCAGTTGACCTCGATGCTCGAGGGCGTGGTGCAGCGCGGCACCGCCAAGGGCATCAACCTGCCGGTGCCGGTGGCGGGCAAGACCGGCACCACCAACGATTCCAAGGATGTCTGGTTCATCGGCTTTACCTCGACCATCGTGGCGGGCTGCTACATCGGCTATGACAACCCGCGCTCGCTGGGCAGCGTCTCGGGCGGCGGCACCTGCGGCCCGGTGTTCGAAAGCTTCATGAAGGTGGCGATCAAGAAATATGGCGGCACCAGGTTCAAGGTTCCGCCGGGCGGCTATTTCGTCAAGATCGACCGCTTTACCGGCGCCCGCCTGCCCGACAGCGCCACCGGCGACTATGTCGTGTCGGAATACTTCCGCGACGGCGAGGAACCGATCTTCGGGCTGGGCGCGCTGGTCGACGGCGGCTTCGAGATGGGCCAGAACCTGCCGCTCTTTGCCTATGGCGAAACCGAGGGCGCCGAGGGCGGCTCGACCGTGACGACGGCAACGGGCGAGACCAAGGTAATCCCGAAAAAGGCCGATTTCGGCACCGTCTCATCGGGCGGACTTTACTGACCGGCAGAGCGCCGGCCCATCCCGTGCCCTTGCCGGGGCGCGGGACAGGCGCTATCAGGCCGGCAAGACCATAGGGGAAGACGGCAGATGCGTGAGGAAACTCAGGCTCATGTGGATGCGATCCGGAAATCGCTGACCCTGCTGGCGCAGCGGATGGACCGGGAAACCGCGGCACACCGGCTGGAAGAGTTCAATGCGATGATCGAACAGCCGGATCTGTGGAACGATCCGGCCCGCGCCCAGAAACTGATGCGCGAGCGGCAGTCGCTGATGGATGCGCTGAACGGCTATACGCTGATCGAGGGCGGGCTGAATGACAGCATCGGCCTGATCGAGCTGGGCGAGGCCGAGGGCGAGGACAGCATCGTGGCCGAGGCCGAAGAGGCGCTGCGGGCGCTGGTCGAGACGGCGGCGCAAAAGGAACTCGAGGCGCTGCTGAACGGCGAGGCGGACGGCAACGACACCTTCCTGGAAATCAACGCCGGCGCCGGCGGCACCGAAAGCCAGGACTGGGCCGAGATGCTGGCGCGCATGTATACCCGCTGGGCGGAACGGCGCGGCTTTACCGTCGAGATGCTGTCGGAAACGCCCGGCGAAGAAGCGGGCATCAAGTCGGTGGCCTACAAGATTTCCGGCCACAATGCCTATGGCTGGCTGAAGACGGAATCGGGCGTGCATCGGCTGGTGCGGATCTCGCCCTTTGGCTCGGGCGACAAGCGGCAGACCTCGTTTGCCAGTGTCTGGGTCTATCCGGTGGTCGACGACAACATCGACATCGAGGTGCTGGACAAGGATATCCGCATCGACACCTTCCGCTCGTCGGGCGCGGGCGGCCAGCACGTCAACAAGACCGACTCGGCGGTGCGGATCACCCACTTCCCCACCGGGATCGTGGTGACAAGCTCGCTGAAATCGCAGCACCAGAACCGCGACATCGCCATGAACGCGCTGAAGGCGCGGCTGTACCAGATGGAACTGGACAAGCGGTCGGCCGCGATCAACGAGGCGCATGACGCCAAGGGTGATGCCGGCTGGGGCAACCAGATCCGGTCCTACGTGCTGCAACCCTACCAGATGGTAAAGGACCTGCGCACCAGCCACGAGACCAGCGACACCCAGGGCGTGCTGGATGGCGATCTGGACGGGTTCATGGCGGCGACGCTGGCGCTGGACATGGCGGGGAAAAGCCGGGCCGACGCCGACGCCTGAGCCGTGCGCCTGAGCCGCGCCCGCAATGGGGCGGAAAATATAGCTTTGGAATTCCGGTTGCCGCCGCATAGCCTGTCGTCGAGGACAGGGAGGCAGCGATGCAGCAGGAAACCACGGGCAGCCGCCCGATGCCCGAGATATTGGAACTGGACCGGTCCGACCTCTGGGCCGCGCTGGCCGCCGGCTGGCAGGATTTCCGCCGCGCGCCGCCCTATGGCCTGTTCTTCGCGGCGGTCTATGTGCTGGGCGGCTGGCTGATCTACTGGGCCACCACCGCCGAGGGCGCGATCTGGTGGACCATCGTCGCCGGCACCGGCTTTCCGATCCTCGGGCCCTTCGTGGCCTGCGGCTTCTACGAAGTGTCGCGCCGGCTGGAACAGGGCGAGCCGCTGGACTGGGCCGGCGTCCTGGGGGCGATCTTTCGCCAGAAGGACCGGCAGATCCCGACCATGGCGGCGATCATCGTGGTGTTCTTCCTGTTCTGGAACTTCCTCGCCCACATGATCTTTGCGCTGTTCCTGGGCCGGGCGACGCTGACCAACATCTCGACCAGCTTCGATGTGTTCCTGACGCCCGAGGGGCTGACCATGCTGGCGGTCGGCACGCTGGTGGGGGCGGTCTTTGCCGGGGTGCTTTTCGCGCTGACGGTGGTCAGCCTGCCCCTGCTGATGGACCGCGAGGTGGATTTCATCACCGCGATGATCTGCAGCTGGGGCCTGGTGATGGCCAATCCCGGCGTCATGCTGATCTGGGCGGTGGTGATCGCGGTCGGGCTGTTCCTGGGCATGTTGACCGGCTTTCTGGGCCTGTTCATCGCGCTGCCGCTCTTTGGCCACGCCACCTGGCACCTGTATCGCCGCGCGCTGGAATAGCGGGCCGCACAAAGCAAGACGCGCCCCGCAGGGCGCGTCCGTCATCGTGCCTGTGCCTTGCGGCAGGTCAGTCCTCGGTCGCGGCCGCCGGGGCGGCGGGTTCGCCACGCATCGGCGGCAGGGTGGCGGTCGAGACCCGGCCAGCGGCCAGCGGATCTTCCTGACGCTGCACCGAGCCTTCGAAATGCGCGCCGGATTCGATGGCGATGGTCTTGTGGATGATGTCGCCTTCCACCCGCGCGGTGGCGGTCAGCCGCACCTTCAGCCCGCGCACCCGGCCGATCACCCGGCCGTTCACGACGATGTCATCGGCCACGATCTCGCCGCGGATCGTGGCGCTTTCGCCCACGGTCAGCAGATGGGCGCGGATGTCGCCCTCCACCGTGCCTTCGACCTGGATATCGCCGGTGGTGCGCAGGTTGCCGACCACGGTCAGATCCGAGGACAGAACAGAGGTCACGGCCTTGCCCTTGGGCGCCGAAGGGGTGAAATCCATCGAGGGTTTGGTCACAGATGCCTCCGGGGCCTTGGGTTTTTCGGTTTCGGCCTTGGGGCCCGGCTCGTTTATGCGGCTTTTAGAAAACATCGCTGGCTGCCTTTATGAACTTCATCGGGTTGACGGCTGCTCCGCCGATCCTGACTTCGTAGTGTAGGTGAGTGCCGGTCGACCGGCCTGAGTTGCCCATATCACCGATCCGGTCGCCGCGCGAGACCCTTTGACCGACCTCGACCCGGATCTGCGACAGGTGGGCATAGCGGGTTTCGATGCCAAAGGCATGCTGGATCTTGATCAGGCGGCCATAGCCGCTTTCCCAGCCGGCATGCGTCACCACGCCGTCGGCGGTGGCAAAGATCGCGGTGCCGTAGTCGCCGGCCAGGTCCTGGCCGTCATGCTTGCGATAGCCGCGGCCCAGGGGATCGTTGCGCCCGCCAAAGCCGCTGGTCCAGCGGACCGAAGACTTGACCGGCATCCCCAGCGGCACCCGAAAGGCCGCCATCCGGTAGAGGTTCATCGATTCCAGCTCTTTCAGGATGGCATTGGCGCGGATCTCGTCGGGGCTCAGCGCGCCGCCCCCCATGGTCGAGGCGGTGATCGGCGCCAGCGGGCCGCCCTGGCCGGAATAGCCCTTGCGGACCGAGTCGATCAGGTCGTCGGGGTCCAGCCCGGCCGAACGGAACATCTTGTCCAAGGGCTCCATCGAGACGGTGACCGCCTCTTCCAGCTTGGCAAAGATCGCATCGTGGCGGGCCTCGATCAGCGCCTTCTCCTCGGCCAGTTCCGCCATCTCGACGCGCACCGCCTCGGTCTCGGCGGCTTCGGCGTCGCGTTCGCGGGCGGTATTGGCCAGTGCCCCGGTCAGGTAATCCAGCGTCGCGGCGGTGTCGCGGATGCGGCCCATCTCGGTCGCGCCACCACCCTGTTCGTTCAGCGCCAGCTTCATCCGGTCGGCTTCGGCCCGCGCCTCGTCCCGTTCCTGGATGGTGCGGCGCAGGGTGTTCTGGATCACGTCGACGCCGGTTTCCAGTTCGCGCCGGCGGTCTTCCGAGGCCAGCAGCTTTTCCTGCATCTCGCTGACCTGGGTCAGCGCGATGTTGAACCGCTCCTGGGCGCGCACCGCCTCTTCGGCGCGGCTGTCGCGGTCGGCCGACAAGACGGTCAGCCGTTCCTCGAACATGCTGCGCTGGCGGGCGGTCTGTTCGCGGGCCGATCCGGCGCCGATCGTGTCCATCATGATGACGGCGGTGGCGACGATGGTCCAGGCCAGCCCCAGCGCCCCAATCACCACGGCCAGCGCCTGGGTGGCCGGGCGAAGCCGGATGAAGCGGGTCGCCTCGTCCGATTTCAGGAACAGGCGCTGTTCGGGAAAATACCGCTCGAGCTGGGTATTGATCCGAAAGGCAATGCGGGTAAGCACGGGCTGGCAGTCCGATCTGTTGTTGTCTTTGCGTTGGAGTTGCCGAACCCGGCAAGGCCCCCCACGGGCAGCCCCTGATTAGCCAAGCCGTTTCAACGTCGCAAGATTATTGACCGCCGGCGGGGGAAGCGTGCCAGCGGCTTGGTCCCTATCGGCAGAATCCCGCCGAAATTCCGCACCCATGGCCGCTCAGTCGCCGGGCAGGGGTCCTGCCAGATCCTCGGCCAGGGGCCAGTAGAAATCGGGCGGCAACCCGGCCTCGGCGCGCTTTTCCTCGTTGAAGGGGGGCTTCAGCGCGCCGTGGAAATAGTGGCGCACCAGCCGGTGAAACACCTCTTTCGGGTCTTCGCCATCGCGGCCGCACAGCCAGTTGAACCATTTCGACCCATAGGCGACATGGCCGACTTCCTCGGCATAGATCACCTCCAGCGCGGCGATGGCGCCGGTCTCGCCGGCCTTGCGGAAGATGTCGATCATGCCCGGCGTCACGTCCAGCCCGCGCGCTTCCAGAACCATGGGCACCACCGCCAGCCGGCCCTTCAGGTCAGCCGCCGTATCCTCGGCCGCGCGCCACATGCCGGCATGGGCCGGCAAGGCGCCATAATGGCTGCCCATCGCTTCAAGAACGTCGCATATCAGGTTGAAATGCTTTGCTTCCTCATCGGCGGCCTTCACCCAGTCATCATAGAAACCGGCCGGCATCGGATGGTCGGTAAAGCGGGCGATGATGTCCCAGTGCAGGTCGACGGCGTTCAACTCGATATGCGCCACCGCATGCAAGAGCGCGATGCGCCCCTGGAGTGAACCGGGCCGCCGGCGCGGCACCTCGCGCGGCGGCAAGAGTTCGGGGCGGTCCGGGCGGGCGGGCCGCAGCGGTGGTTCGGCCCGGCCGACCGGCAGGGGCTGGCCGGCGGCCCGGGCGGCAAACCAGGCCGCGGCATGGCGGCGCCCCAGCGCGGTCTTTTCCCGCCCATCGGCACAGGTCAACACCTCGACCGCCATTTGCGCCAGCGTCGGCCCCGCCATGGTCAGCGCCATGATCAGCCCAGCGCCCGCGCCGCGGCCAGCACCGCCTCGGCATGGCCCGCGACCTTCACCTTGGGCCAGACCTGCGCCACCTTGCCCGCGCCATCGATCAGTACCGTCGTGCGCTCGATCCCCATGTAGGTCTTGCCATACATGTTCTTCTCGGCCCAGACGCCGTAATCCTCGGCGGTGTGGCCCTCGGCATCGCTGGCCAGGATGACCGACAGGCCGTGCTTGCGGCAGAACCTGTCATGCGCGGCGACGCTGTCCTTGGACAGGCCGATCACCGTGGTGCCGGCGGCGGCGAACCCTTCGCCCAGCGCCGAGAAATCCTGCGCCTCGAGCGTGCAGCCGGGTGTGTCGTCCTTGGGGTAGAAATACAGCACCACCTTGCCCGGACGAAACGACGACAGCGAAACCGTGCCGCCACCGTCACGGGGCAGGGTGAAATCGGGGGCCATGTCGCCGATCGTCAGCATGGGCATCTCCTTGCCGGGGGGGGTGGGTTTGCTTTGCGTTCTAGTTGTCTTCGCGCAAAGATAAAGGCAAGGGGAGGTGGGGCAGAAATTCCGGAACAACAAACCGGCGAACCGGCGGAACTGGCGCGGCAGGTGGTGACAGAGAACAGCGACGACAGCGGGGCCGCGGCGCCACCGCCGGCACCCGCGGGCAAGCGGCGATACCGGCTGCGCCATCGGCCGCGGCTGGGCCTGCGGCTGGCGCTGGGGCTGCTGCTGGTGGCGCTGGCCGTGGCGGTGGTGGGCATGGCCCTGACCGGGCGCAGCATCGCCCTGCCGGTCTGGGCGGTGGCCGAGGTCGAGACCCGGCTGAACCGGGTTCTGGCCCAGGGCCACCTGCCGCCCGACACCGCCCTTGCAGTCGCCGAGATCGAGCTGGCGCTGGACCGCGATTTCACCCCGCGGTTCCGCCTGCGCGACCTGCGGCTGATCGAACGCTCGGGCCGGGCCATCCTTGCCCTGCCCGAAGTCGCCGTCACCCTGGACCCGGGCCAGGCGATCCGCGGCCGGTTGCGCCCATCCTCGGTGCGGCTCCTCGGCGCGCATGTCGAGGCGCTGCGCGATGCCGACGGCCGGCTGGGCCTGTCGATCGGCAATATCTCGGGCAGCCGCGGCCCGCAAAGCCTGGCCGAGTTGCTGGACGCGCTGGACCGGATGTTCTCCAGCCCCGCGCTGGCCGGGCTGAAGGTGGTCGACGCCGACGCCCTGACGCTGACGCTGACCGACCAGCGCGCGGGGCGGAACTGGCAACTGGGCGATGGCCGGCTGGTGATCGAGAACGGCGCCGACGGGCTGGCGGCCGAACTGGGCGTGACGCTGCTCGACGGCGAAACCGCGGCGCAGGCGCGGATGACCATCCAGACCCGCAAGGACAATTCCGCCGCGCGGATCCTGGCCAACCTCGACGGCATGGCGGCAGCCGACCTTGCCGCCCAGGCGCCGCCGCTGGCGCTCTTGGCGCTGGTCGACGCGCCGATCTCGGGCCGGACGCTGGGCGAGCTGGACGCGGACGGGCAGTTGCGCGGGTTCGAAGGTTCGCTGACCCTGGGCAAGGGCGCGGTCAAGCCGGCCGAGGATGCGACGCCCGTCGCCTTTGACAAGGCCGAGATCGCGCTGCGCTATGACGCGGCGCGGCAACGCATCACCCTGGGCAGCCTGCGGGTCGAAAGCCCCTCGGTCCGGCTGCGCGCCCGCGGCAGCGCCGAGTTGCAGGACGGCACCGGCGGGCCGGCGGCGACGGGCCAGCCGCCCGAGGCGGTGGTGGGGCAACTCAGTTTCACCGAGGTGATGGTCGACCCCGCCGGCCTTTTTGCCGAGCCGGTGCGCTTTGACGGCGGCGCCCTGGCGGTCCAGGTGACGCTGGACCCGTTCCGCGCCCGCATCGGCCAGCTGGTGCTGGGCTCCGGCCCCGGCCAGTTGCGGCTGGATGGCGAGGTTTCGGCGGCCGAAGGCGGGCTGCAAGGCGCGGTTAACGTCAGCCTGGACCGGATCGACGCCGATCACCTGCTGAAACTCTGGCCGGTATCGGTGGTGCCCAAGACCCGCGACTGGCTGGCGGCCAATGTCGGCCAGGCGCAGTTCCTGGATTTCGACGCCGGCCTGCGCTTTGCGCCGGGGCAGGAACCCCGCTTTGCGCTGGACTATGATTTCGAAGGCGCCGAGGTCCGGTTCATCCGCACCCTGCCGCCGGTGCAGGACGGGCGAGGCCGCGCCTCGATCTTTGGCAATGCCTATACCGTGGTGCTGGAAGGCGGCCATGTCACCGCCCCCGATGGCGGGCGGATCGACGCCGCCGGTTCCTACCTGCGGGTGCCCGACATCACCCAGTTTCCCGCCGATGCCGAGGTGCGGCTGCAAACCCGGTCGGACCTGACCGCCGCGCTGTCGCTGCTGGATCAGGAACCGTTCCACTTTCTCACCCGGGCGGGGCGGCCGGTCGACCTGGGGCAGGGCACCGCGCTGATGCTCTCGGACCTGCGCTTCCCGCTAAAGGACAAGATCGGGGTCGAGGATGTCGACTATGCGGTAAGAGGCCGGGTGCGGGAATTCCGCAGCACGATCCTGGTTCCCGGCAAGGCGATCGAGGTGCCGGATCTGGCGGTCGAGGTGCTGCCCGGCGGGCTGGTGCTGCAGGGCACGGGCCGGCTGGACGACCTGCCCTTTACCGCCACCTTCCGCCAGCCCTTTGGCCCCGAGGCCGGCGGCCGCGCCGATATCACCGCCGATATCCGCATCAGCGACCGCATCCTGCGCAGCCTGGGCATCGCCTTGCCGCAGGGCTGGCTGACGGGCGAAACCACGGGTCGGGTCGAGATGGCCCTGCCAAAGGCCGCGCCCGCCACCCTGTCGCTGACCTCGACGCTGACGGGGGCGGGGCTGTCGATCGGCCCCCTGGGCTGGTCGAAAACCGCCAAATCCAAGGCCAGCCTCAGCCTGCAGGCGACGCTGGGTGCCGCGCCACAGGTCGACCGGCTCAGCCTGACCGCGCCGGGCCTGAAGGCCGAGGGCAACCTGACGACCACGGGCAAGGGCGGGCTGGACCGGGCGCGCTTTGCCACGCTGCAGGCCGGCGACTGGCTGGATGCCTCGGTCGACGTGATCGGCCGCGGGGCAGGGCGCCCGGTCGCGGTCGAGATCACCAGCGGCAGCCACGACATGCGCCGGATGCCGCGGTCTGCCGGCGACGACGGCAGCAGCGGCAGCGAGATCAAGGTGGCGCTGAACCAGTTGATCGTCTCCTCCGGCATCACCCTCACCAATTTTCGCGGCGCCTTCATCGCGCGCAAGGGCGGGCTGGACGGGCGCTTCACCTCTGGCGTGAACGGCAGGGCCGGCATCGAGGGCGCGGTGGTGCCCGACCGGGGCCGCACCGCCGTAAAGATCACCTCGCAGGATGCCGGCGGGGTGATGGCTGCGGCCGGCCTCTTCGACAAGGGGCGCGGCGGCCGGCTGGAAATGACGCTCAGCCCGCGCGGCCCAGAAGGCCAGTATGTCGGCATCGCCGCCTTTTCCCGCCTCTCGGTGCAGGACGCCCCGGTGCTGGCGGCGCTGCTTTCGGCGATATCCGTCGTCGGGCTTTTGGAACAGATGGGCGGCAACGGGCTGGTCTTTGACGATGGCGACATGGAATTCGTGCTGAACCCCGCCGGCGTGCAGATCACCCGCGGCACCGCGGTCGGCGCCTCGCTTGGCATTTCCTTCGAAGGCGCCTATTCCAGCGCCTCCAACAGGCTGGATATCCAGGGCGTGATTTCTCCGATCTACATCCTCAACGGCATCGGCCAGATCTTCGCCCGCAAGGGCGAGGGGCTGTTCGGCTTTACCTACCGGCTGACCGGCCCGACGGACAATCCGACCGTATCGGTGAACCCGCTCTCCATCCTGACGCCGGGGATGTTCCGCGAGATCTTTCGCCGCCCGGCGCCGCAGGTCAGGGGCGGCGGATGAAACTCTCGGACTTCGACTTCGACCTGCCCGAGGCGCTGATCGCCACCCGGCCGGCGCAGCCCCGCACCGCGGCCCGGCTGCTTCTGGCCGAGGGCGACAGGATCCGCGACCTGCATGTGCGCGATCTGGTCGAGCTGTTCCACCCCGGCGACCGGCTGGTGCTGAACAACACCCGCGTCATCCCGGCCCGCCTGACCGGGCAGCGCCAGCGCGGCGAGGCCACCGCCCGGGTCGAGGTCACGCTGCTGGAACCGGCGGCGGCGGGCGGCTGGCAGGCGCTGGCCCGCCCCCTGCGCAAGCTGAACCCCGGCGAGGACATCCGCTTCGACGCGGGCCTTGTCGCCACCGTCGCCGAGAAATCCGAAACCGGGCTGCGGCTGGTCTTCAACCTGCAGGGTGCCGCCTTCGACGCGGCGCTGGCCCAGGCCGGCGCCATGCCCCTGCCGCCCTATATCGCCGCGCGCCGCCCCGCCGACGACCGCGACCGCACCGACTACCAGACCGTCTTCGCCCGCCACCCCGGCGCCGTCGCCGCCCCGACCGCCAGCCTGCATTTCGACACAGCACTTCTGCAGGCTCTGGCCGCCCGGGGCGTGAGCTTCACCGAGGTTACCCTGCATGTCGGCGCCGGCACCTTCCTGCCGGTCAAGGTAGAAGACGTGACCACCCACCGCATGCACGCCGAATGGGGCGAGGTCACCCCCCGGGCCGCCGCCGAGATCGCCGCCACCCGCGCCGCCGGCGGCCGGGTCATCCCCGTCGGCACCACCGCGCTGCGGCTGATCGAGACCGCCGCGCGGGCCGGGCAGATCGCTCCCTGGCAGGGGCCGACCGACATCTTCATCTATCCCGGTTTCCGCTTTATGGTCACCGATGCGCTGATGACCAATTTCCACCTGCCGAAATCGACGCTCTTGATGCTGGTCTCGGCGCTGATGGGCAAAAGAGCGGATCGACCGCATCTATGCCCATGCCGTTACCAAAGGGTACAGATTCTTCAGCTATGGTGATGCGTCCCTGCTGATCCCGCCGCGAACGGCCCGCTGACCGTCGCTGCCTGTCCGTTTCCCGGTTGAACCCCCGATATCCTGCCCTTCCACCAGCCCGAGGTTGCCATGCTGTCCGTCCTTAGAAATTCCTGGGCCCTGCTGCTGGGCATGGTGCTTCTGATGCTGGGCAATGGCATGCAGGGCACGCTCCTGGGCATCCGGGGCGGCATCGAATCCTTCACCACCCTGCAGATGTCGGTGGTGATGTCGTGCTATTTCGTCGGCTTCCTGTTCGGCAGCCGCATGGCCCCAGACATGATCCGCCGGGTCGGCCATGTGCGGGTCTTTGCGGCCCTTGGTTCGATGATCTCGGCGGTGCTGGTGATGTATGCCGCCGCCCCCGACTGGATGGTTTGGGCCGGGCTGCGGGTGCTGATCGGCTTTTCCTTCTCGGGCGTCTACATCACCGCCGAAAGCTGGCTGAACAACGCCTCGACGAACGAGACGCGGGGCCAGTCGCTGTCGCTCTACCTGATCTCGCAGATGATCGGCATCATCGCGGCGCAACTGCTGCTGAACACCGGCGATCCCTCGGGCTATATCCTGTTCGTGATCCCCTCGGTGCTGGTGTCGCTGGCCTTTACGCCGATCCTGCTGTCGGTATCCCAGGCCCCGGCCTTCGAGACCACCAAGCCGCTGTCCTTCCGGCGCCTCTATGACGCCTCGCCGCTGGGCTGTGTCGGCATGTTCCTCTTGGGCGGGGTGTTCTCGGCCCAGTTCGGCATGGCCTCGGTCTGGGGCACCCAGGCCGGGCTGTCGGTGCGCGACCTGACGATCTTTGTCTCTTTCATCTACGTCGGCGGGCTGGTGGCGCAATATCGATCGGCTGGCTGTCCGACCGGATGGACCGGCGCCAGATGGTGATGTGGCTCTCGGCGGTGGGGGCGGTTGCGCTCATGGTGCCGGTGCTGCTGCCGCTGCCCTTCCCGCTGCTGGTGCTGGTGGGCGCGATCGGCGGTGGCGTGTCGAACCCGCTCTATTCGCTCTTGCTGGCCTATGTGAACGACTACCTGGACAAGTCGGACATGGCCGCCGCCTCGGCCGGGCTGATGTTCATCAACGGGCTCGGCGCGATTTCCGGGCCCATCATCACCGGCTGGATGATGGGGCTGATCGGCCCATCCGGGTTCTTCCTGTTCATGGCGCTGCTCTTCGCTGCGCTGGCCGGCTATGCCGCCTGGCGGATGACGCAGCGGCGCGAGACGCCCATGGCCTCGGCCACCTTCACCGCCGTATCGCCGACGGCCTCGGTCATCGCCGTCGAAACCGCGGCCCTGGTCGAGGCCGACGGCACCGGCCCGGCCGAATAGCACCCGTCCGCGAACCGGTTGCACGCCGCGCCTCTGCCTGTCAGTCTGCACCAAAAGAGGAGGCGCGCATGTCCGATCCGGTGGCGGTTCTGGATTTCTGGCTGGGCGAGATCGGCCCCGAAGGCTGGTATGCCGGAACGGAAGAGATCGACGATTCCTGCGCCGGCTTTGGCGATCTGGTGACGGCGGCCCGCGACGGCGGGCTGGATCACTGGGTCGAGGGCGCGGCCGGAACCCTGGCCTTCCTGATCCTGACTGACCAGTTTCCCCGCAACATCCATCGCGGCTCGGCCCTGGCCTTTGCCAGCGATGCCCGCGCCCGCGACGCCGCGCGAAAGGCGCTGGCCCAGGGCTGGGACATGCAGGCCCCCGAACCGGAACGGCAGTTCTTCTACATGCCTTTCGAACATTCCGAGGATATGGCCGATCAGGATCTGGCGGTGCAGCTGATGACGGAACGCATGCCGTCGCACCCCGATCTGCTGCTACATGCCCGCGCCCACCGCGAAATGATCGCCCGCTATGGCCGGTTTCCGGGGCGCAACGCCGCGCTGGGGCGCGAAAACACCCCGGCAGAGGCGGAATTTCTGGCCAGTGGCGGCTATGGCGCGCTGGTGCGGGTGATGAAGGCCTAGCCATGCGCCGGGCGCATATGCCTGCGGCGCAAGTTTTGTTGCTTGGTTGAATATGATAGTTTAGGGGTAAACCAGTTTTTCCGAGGGAGGAAATAATGGCCGACCAGAGCTTTGACGTGGTGGTAATCGGTGCGGGGCCTGGCGGCTATGTCGCCGCGATCCGTGCAGCGCAACTGGGCCAGAAGGTGGCCATCGTCGAGCGCGAGCATCTGGGCGGCATCTGCCTGAACTGGGGCTGCATCCCGACCAAGGCGCTGTTGCGCAGCGCCGAGGTGTTCCACCTGATGCACCGCGCCAAGGATTTCGGGCTCAAAGCCGATGGCATCGGTTATGACCTGCCCGCCGTGGTCGCCCGGTCGCGCGCCGTGGCCAAGCAATTGTCCGGCGGCATCGGCCACCTGATGAAAAAGAACAAGGTCACCGTCTTCATGGGCGAGGCGACGCTGCCAAAACCCGGCGCGGTCTCGGTCAAGACCGACAAGGGCACCGACACCCTGACGGCCAAGGCGATCATCCTGGCCACCGGCGCCCGCGCCCGCGAATTGCCGGGGCTCGAGGCCGACGGCGACCTGGTCTGGAGCTATAAACACGCCCTGGTCGCGCCCCGGATGCCAAAGAAGCTGCTGGTGATCGGCTCGGGCGCCATCGGCATCGAATTCGCCAGCTTCTTCAACACGCTGGGCGCCGACACCACCGTGGTCGAGGTGATGGACCGCATCCTGCCGGTCGAAGACGCCGAGATCAGCGCCTTTGCGAAGAAGCAGTTCGTCAAGCAGGGCATGAAGATCCTGGAGAAGGCCGCGGTCAAGAAACTCGACCGTCATCCCGGCAAGGGCGTCACCGCCCATATCGAGGTCGGCGGCAAGGTCGAGACCCAAGACTTCGACACCGTCATCAGCGCCGTCGGAATCGTCGGCAACGTGGAAAACCTCGGGCTCGAGGCGCTGGGGGTCAAGATCGACCGCACCCATGTGGTGACCGACGAATTCTGCCGCACCGGCGTTCCCGGCCTTTACGCCATCGGCGACATCGCCGGCGCCCCCTGGCTGGCGCACAAGGCCAGCCACGAAGGCGTCATGGTCGCCGAACTGATCGCCGGCGGCCATCCGCACCCGATCAAGCCCGGCTCGATCGCCGGCTGTACCTATTGCCACCCGCAGGTCGCCAGCGTCGGCCTGACCGAGGCCAGGGCGAAAGAGGCCGGCTTCACGGTAAAGGTCGGTCGCTTCCCCTTTATCGGCAACGGCAAGGCCATCGCCCTGGGCGAATCCGAGGGCATGATCAAGACCGTGTTCGACGCCAAGAGCGGCGAATTGCTGGGCGCCCATATGGTCGGCGCCGAGGTGACCGAGCTGATCCAGGGCTATGTCGTCGGCCGGGCGCTGGAGACCACCGAGGAAGACCTGATGAACACCGTCTTCCCGCACCCGACCCTGTCGGAAATGATGCACGAGGCGGTGCTGGATGCCTATGGCCGGGCGCTGCATATCTGAGGTCCGGGCGGGACGCACCCGCCGGGGCGCTGCCCCGGACCCCGGAGTATTTTTCCCAAGATGAAGGGGCTGGAACTTCCCTTGCGGACCCGGTAGCCAGCGGGAATGCGGCTTCCTCCGATGATCCTGGTGATCCTCTTGTGGTGTGCCGGCCTGGGGGCCGCGGCGCAGTTTGGCAAGATTTCGGTGATCTTCGAGGATCTGCGCGCCAGCTATGGCGCCCATGGCGAGGCCGGGCTGGGGCTGGTGGTTTCGGTCGTGGGCATGGTCGGGTTGATCTTTGGCACCACGGCGGGGCTGCTGGTGGCGCGGGTCGGGCCGCGGCGGGCCATCGTGGCCGCCTTGCTGCTGGGCGCCGTGGTCTCGCTGGTCGAGGCGGGCTTGCCGTCGTATCCGGTGATGATCGTCGCGCGGGTGTTCGAGGGGGTGTCGCATCTGGCCATTGTCGTCGTCGGCCCGACGATGATCGCCGGGCTGGCCCCCGAAGAGCGGCGGCCGCTGGCGATGACCCTGTGGTCGTCATTTTTCGGCGTGACCTACGCGATCCTGGCGGTGGCGGCGCCCGCGGTGCTGGGCTGGGGCGGCATCGCCGCGCTGTTCCAGATCCATGCCGGCTGGATGGCGCTGCTGGCGCTGGTGCTGGCGCTGACCCTGCCGCCGGATACACCGCACCATACGGCACCGTCCGGCGGCATCCTGGCCCAGCATCTGGCAATCTATGCCTCGCCCCGGCTGGCGGCGCCGGCGATGGGGTTCTGTTTCTATACCTTTCTCTACGTCGCCTGCCTGACCTTGCTGCCGCCGGAGACGCCGCTGGCGCAGCGCACCCTGATGGCCACCGGGATGCCGCTGATCTCGATCGCCGTGTCGCTGACGCTGGGGGTGCGGCTCTTGCGGCACATGTCGGCGGTGCGCCTGGTGCAATGGGGCTATGCCGCCGCCATGCCGGGGTTCCTGCTGCTCTGGCTGTTCTGGGGCGGGCCGGCGATGCTGTTGGGCGGGCTGTGGCTGTCGGCGGCGCTGGGGATCGTGCAGGGGGCCAGTTTCGCCGCCATCCCCGAGCTAAATGTCGCGGTCGGGGACCGCGCCGGCGCTGCCGGGGCCATTGCGCAGCTGGGCAATCTGGGTACGACCACCGGAACGCCGGTGCTGGCGGCCCTGCTGGCCGGGGCGGGGCCGGGGGCGCTGACGCTGGTGGCGGTGCTGTTCTGCGCCCTCGGCATCGGGGCGCATGCGGTTCAGGCGGCGCGGCGTCAGGCCTTTTCGACCTGACCGCCGCCGGCGTGCCAGTCGCCCAGGCCGCCGATGTTCCATACGGTGGCGTATCCCATCCGCGACAGCATCTGTGCCGCCATACCCGACCGTCCGCCCGAGGCGCAGTAGAGCGCGACCGGCTGGCCGGCCTTCAGCAGGCAATCCGGGGCCGCGGGGTCCGCCTTCAGCGCCAGGATACCCAAGGGTATGTTCAGCGCGCCCTTCGCCTTGCCGCTGGCGCGCACCTCTGCGGTTTCCCGCACGTCGACCAGGGCCATTTCACCCCGCGCCACACGTTCGGCGATTTCCGCCACGGTCGGGGCAGGGGCGGCGGGGGCAGAGCGCAGAAAGTTGAACATCGGGGGAACCCTCCTGGTTGGTGCCGATTACATATATCATTTGGCGAATATGTAAAGGGGTGCGGCGCGTTCCCGCTTCGTTCGCAAAATCCGGTTGGATACGGGGGCGAATTGCCCTATCTCTGGTGGCGTCATTCCGGGGTGGGCCATGGCCGAGCAGAAGTTCATCGAAGTGCGCGGCGCGCGCGAGCATAATCTGAAGAATGTCGACCTGGACATCCCCCGCGACCAGCTGGTGGTAATCACCGGGTTGTCGGGTTCGGGCAAGTCCAGCCTGGCCTTCGACACGATCTATGCCGAAGGCCAGCGCCGCTATGTCGAGTCGCTCTCGGCCTATGCGCGCCAGTTCCTCGACATGATGGGCAAGCCCGATGTCGACCATATCTCGGGCCTGTCGCCGGCGATTTCCATCGAACAGAAGACCACGTCCAAGAACCCGCGCTCGACCGTCGGCACGGTCACCGAGATCTACGACTACCTGCGCCTGCTGTTTGCCCGCGTCGGCACGCCCTACAGCCCCGCCACCGGCCTGCCGATCACCGCGATGCAGGTGCAGGACATGGTCGACGCGGTGATGGCGATGCCAGAGGGCACGCGGGCCTATCTGCTGGCGCCGATCGTGCGCGACCGCAAGGGCGAATACCGCAAGGAATTCCTGGACTTGCGCAAACAGGGGTTCCAGCGGGTAAAGGTCAACGGCCAGTTCCACGACCTGGAAGAGCCGCCCACGCTGGACAAGAAATTCCGCCACAACATCGACGTGGTGGTTGACCGCATCGTGGTGCGCGAGGGGCTGGAAACCCGTCTGGCCGACAGTTTCCGCACTGCGCTGAACCTGGCCGATGGCATCGCCGTGATCGAGACCGCGCCGGCCGAGGGCGAGCCCGAGCGCATCACCTATTCCGAGAAATTCGCCTGTCCGGTCAGTGGTTTCACCATTGCCGAGATCGAGCCGCGGCTGTTTTCCTTCAACGCCCCCTTCGGGGCCTGTCCCTCCTGCGACGGGCTGGGGGTAGAGCTGTTCTTTGACGAACGGCTGATCGTTCCCGACCAGGGCCTGTCGATCCCGCAGGGCGCCATTGCCCCCTGGTCCAAGTCGAAAAGCCCGTATTTCACCCAGACCGTCGAGGCGCTGGCGCGGCATTACGGCTTTGACCGCAAGACGAAATGGCGCGACCTTCCCGAAGAGGTTCAGCAGCTTTTCCTTTACGGATCAAAGGGTCAGGAGATAGACTTCACCTATGATGAGGGCGGGCGCATCTATAAGGTCCGCCGTGTTTTCGAAGGGGTGATCCCCAATTTCGAACGCCGCTACCGCGAGACCGACAGCGCCTGGTCGCGCGAAGAGATGGAGCGGTATCAGAACAACCGCGACTGCGGCACCTGCGGCGGCTACCGGTTGCGGGCCGAGGCGCTGGCGGTCAGGATCGGCGGGCTGCACATCGGCCAGGTGGTGCGGATGTCGATCAAGGAGGCCTTTGCCTGGGTCGGCACCGTGCCCGACAGCCTGACCAACCAGCAGAAGGAAATCGCCCGGGCGATTCTCAAGGAAATCCGCGAACGCCTTGGATTCCTTGTGAATGTCGGTCTGGACTACCTGACGATGAGCCGCAATGCCGGTACGCTTTCCGGCGGCGAGAGCCAGCGGATCCGCCTGGCCAGCCAGATCGGCTCGGGCCTGACGGGGGTGCTGTATGTGCTGGACGAACCCTCGATCGGCCTGCATCAGCGCGACAACGACCGGCTCCTGACCACGCTCAAGAACCTGCGCGACCAGGGCAATACCGTGCTGGTGGTGGAACATGACGAAGACGCGATCCGCGAGGCGGATTACGTCTTTGACATCGGGCCGGGCGCGGGCGTGCATGGCGGGCAGGTGGTCGCGCGCGGCACGCCGGCCGAGATCGCCGCCGATCCGGCCAGCCTGACCGGGCAGTACCTGCAAGGCACCCGCGAGATTTCCGTGCCCAAGGCGCGCCGCAAGGGAAACGGCAAAAAGCTAACCGTCGTAGGGGCTTCGGGCAACAACCTAAAGGACGTCACCGCCGAGTTTCCCCTGGGCAAGTTCGTCTGCGTCACCGGCGTATCGGGCGGCGGCAAGTCGACGCTGACCATCGAGACCCTGTTCAAGACCGCCGCGATGCGGCTGAACGGCGCGCATGAGACGCCCGCGCCCTGCGAGACCATCAAGGGCTTCGAGCATCTCGACAAGGTGATCGACATCGACCAGCGCCCCATCGGCCGCACCCCGCGGTCGAACCCGGCCACCTATACCGGGGCCTTCACGCCGATCCGCGACTGGTTCGCCGGCCTGCCCGAGGCCAAGGCCCGCGGCTATCTGCCCGGCCGGTTCAGCTTCAACGTCAAGGGCGGCCGGTGCGAGGCCTGCCAGGGCGATGGTGTGATCAAGATCGAGATGCACTTCCTGCCCGATGTCTATGTGACCTGCGAGACCTGCAAGGGCACCGCTACAACCGGGAAACATTGGAAATCAGGTTCAAGAACAAAAGCATAGCCGATATTCTTGACATGACGTGTGAAGATGCCCGCGACTTCTTCTCTGCCGTGCCGTCGATCCGCGAAAAGATGGAGGCGCTGTGCGAGGTCGGCCTGGGCTATATCAAGGTCGGCCAGCAGGCGACCACCCTTTCAGGGGGCGAGGCGCAGCGGGTCAAGCTGTCAAAGGAACTCAGCCGCCGCGCCACCGGCCGCACGCTCTATATCCTGGATGAACCGACCACGGGCCTGCATTTCGAGGACGTGAGGAAACTGCTGGAAGTGCTTCATTCCCTTGTCGAACAGGGCAATACCGTCGTGGTGATCGAACACAACCTCGACGTGGTCAAGACGGCCGACTGGATCATCGACATCGGCCCCGAGGGCGGCGATGGCGGCGGCCGGATCGTGGCTGTCGGCACGCCCGAGGACATCGCCAAGGCCGTCGACAGCCACACCGGCCGCTACCTCAAGGACATGCTGCGCCCCAGGCGGCGCGTGGCGGCGGAATAACCGGCCCCGGTCAGTTCAGCAGTTGCGACAACAGGCCCAGCGTAGCCAGAACCCGGCCGGTGTCCGGGTTCACCCGGAACAGGCTGTCGCCCACCCGCCAATAGGTATGGCGCGGGTCCAGCCCGTAGTGGCGCGGGTCGTCCAGCACGACATAGCCGTTCCGGATGGTGTCGCCGATGCGATAGACGTAACGCACATGGTCATCGTCGCGCGCCATCTTCTTGGCCTGGCCCGGCGGGATGCAGGCCGGGTCCTTCTTTGCCAGGCCGGGCGGGCAGAATTGCGCCGCGTGCTTGCCCGAATGGCCCTTGGCCTTCTTGCCGTCGGCAAACCCCGGCGACGCCGCCAGTGCAACCGCCAGGACAGAAATCACAAAGCCCCGTTTCATCCTGTCGTCCTTTCCTTCGTTCATGGCCTAACGCGGCAGGACCGCATCAGTTCCCTGAACGCGCGGCGGGGCGGGTTCCGTCGGCGCCCCCGCGCCGGTCAGGCGCAGGGCAGCCGCCCGCCGGTCAGGCGCGCGACATACGCTTGCGTTCGTGCGGGTCCAGTTCGCGCTTGCGCAGGCGGATGATCTTGGGCGTCACCTCGACCAGCTCATCGTCGTCGATATAGGCGATGGCTTCCTCCAGGCTCATCCGGATATGCGGGGTCAGCCGCACGGCCTCATCGGTGCCGCTGGCGCGGACGTTGGTCAGCTTCTTGCCCTTCAGCGGGTTGACCTCGAGATCGTTGTCGCGGCTGTGTTCGCCGATGATCATGCCGACATAGACCTGTTCTTGCGGCCCGATGAACATCCGGCCGCGGTCTTCCAGGTTCCACAGCGCATAGGCGACCGAAACGCCAGATTCCGTCGAGATAAGAACACCTTGGCGGCGTCCCTGAATGCTGCCCTTGTAGGGGGTCCAGCCGTGGAAGATCCGGTTCAGCACGCCGGTGCCGCGGGTGTCGGTCAGGAACTGGCCGTGATAGCCGATCAACCCGCGCGAGGGGACATGGGCGATGATCCGGGTCTTGCCGACGCCGGCGGGGCGCATCTCGACCAGGTCGCCCTTGCGTTCGCCGGTCAGCTTGTCGATCACCGCGCCCGAGAATTCGTCGTCGACATCGACGATGACTTCCTCGACCGGCTCCATCTTCTGGCCGTCCTCGTCGCGCATGATGACGCGCGGGCGGCTGATCGACAGCTCGAAACCCTCGCGGCGCATGTTCTCGATCAGGACGCCCATCTGCAATTCGCCGCGGCCCGAGACCTCAAAGGCCTCGCCGCCGGGGGTGTCGGCGATCTTGATGGCGACGTTGGTTTCCGCCTCTTTCATCAGCCGGTCGCGGATGACGCGCGATTGCACCTTGGTGCCGTCGCGGCCGGCAAGCGGGCTGTCGTTGATGCCGAAGGTGACGGTGATGGTCGGCGGGTCGATCGGCTGCGCGGGGATGGCGGTTTCCACCTCGGGGGCGCAGAGCGTGTCGGCCACGGTGGCCTTGGTCATGCCGGCCAGGGTGACGATGTCGCCGGCCACCGCCTCGTCGATCGGGGTCTGGGTCAGGCCGCGGAAGGCCAGGATCTTGGTGACGCGGAACTGCTCCAGCCGCTCGCCGGTGCGCGACAGCGCCTTGAGGCTGGTGCCGGTGGCGATGCGGCCGGATTCGACGCGCCCGGTCAGGATGCGGCCCAGATAGGGGTCGGCCGACAGCGTGGTGGCCAGCATGCGGAAGGGTTCTGCCTCGCGGGTGATCTGCTGCGGCGCGGGGACGTGGCGCACGATCAGGTCGAAGAGGGCCGAGAGATCCTTGCGCGGGCCATCCAGGTCATTGTCGGCCCAGCCGGCGCGGCCCGAGGCGTAGACATGGGGAAAGTCCAGCTGTTCGTCCGAGGCGCCGAGGTTGGCGAAGAGGTCAAAGACCTCGTTCAGGGCGCGGTCGGGTTCGGCGTCGGGCTTGTCGACCTTGTTGAGGACGACGATGGGGCGCAGGCCCAGGGCCAGCGCCTTGGCCAGCACGAACTTGGTCTGCGGCATCGGGCCTTCGGCCGCGTCGACCAGCAGGCAGACGCCGTCGACCATCGAGAGGATGCGTTCCACCTCGCCGCCGAAATCGGCGTGGCCGGGGGTGTCGACGATGTTGATCCGGGTGCCGGCCCATTCGACGCTGGTGCATTTGGCCAGGATGGTGATGCCGCGCTCGCGTTCGATGTCGTTGGAATCCATGGCGCGTTCAGAGACGGCCTGGCCTTCGCGGAAGGCGCCGGATTGTTTCAGGAGTTCGTCCACCAGGGTGGTCTTGCCATGGTCGACGTGCGCGATGATCGCGATGTTGCGGAGTTGCATGGGGTCCAGTCCGGAAAAGGTTGGCCGCGCCTTACAGGGTTTTCCGCGCCAAGGCCAGAGGGCAGGCGGAAATGCCGGGCGTCCCACGCCGGGACGCTGGGTCCAACCCAGCGAATTCAAGGGTTTGACCTGATGAAATTAAGACTTTGTCAACCTTTGCCGGCGGCAAGGGGGCCGGCGTCAGGTGGCGATATAGCGGTCGCGGCGGTGGTTTATGGCGATGACCAGGTTCACCACCAGCGCGCCGAGGAAGCTGATCGCCACGGTCGCGGCATCGCGCAGGGTGAAGGCCAGCGCGAACAGCACCGCGTCAAAGGCCAGCTGCACCCAGCCCGCCCGCCAGCCCAGCCGGTCCTGCAACATCAGCGCCACGATGCCGACGCCGCCCAGGCTGGCGCCGTGGCGAAACAGCGCCAGCAGGGCCGAGCCGGAGAGAAAGCCGAACAGCACCGCGCCCAGCACCGGATCGAGCCGCGAAAAGGCCAGGTGCTGGGGCATCCACCAGGCCAGCACCGACAGGAGCGCCACGGCGACAAAGGTCTTGACGGTGAAGGCCAGCCCCATCCGCAGATAGCCGACGATGTAGAAGGGCAGGTTGACCAGAAAGAACACCGGACCAAAGCCCCAGCCGGTGGCATAGGCGATCAGCACCGCAAGGCCGGCGGTCTGGCCGGTGACCAGGCCCAGTTGGGTCAGGATCACGATGCCGAAGGCGGCCATGGTGGCGCCATAGGTGATGCCCTGGGCATCCTCGATCAGGGTATGTTTCTGCGTGGCGGTCATCTGCCCCGCTTAGGCCAGGGCGGCGGCGGGCGAAAGGGGGTCAGACCGCGACATAACGATCCCGCCGGTGATTGACCGCCAGAAACAGCGAGAACACCGCCGCGCCGAGAAAGCTGTAGGCCAGCGTCCCGACCGGCAGGACCAGCGCCGCGACGGCAAAGATCGCCACGTCGGACAGAAGCTGCGCATGGCCGGCGGCAAGGCCGGTGCGGTCCTGCAGCTCGATCCACAGGACCGAGAGCCCGCCGAAACTGCCGCCGTGGCGGATCGCCGCCAGCGCCGCGATGCCGAAGAGAAGGCCGAACAGCACGGCGGCGACGGCGGGCTCGATCCGGCCCAGTTCGATCCAGCGCGGCAGGATGGCCACCATCAGCGACAGCGCCGCCGTGGTCGCCAGCGTCTTGAGCGCGAAGGCCGCGCCCATCCGCCGCCAGCCAAGGCCGAGAAAGGGCAGCGTCACGGCGAAATAGACCGCCGGAAAGGGCAGGCCGGTGAAATGGGCAACCAGAACGGCAATGCCGGTGGTCTGCCCGGTGACAAAGCCCATATGGGTCAGGATATGCATGCCGAGCGCCGCCATGGTGACGCCAAAGGCGATGCCCTGTGCATCGTCCACCGCGCTGTGGCGGGGCCTGTCGGCGGTCTGGTCGCTGATCTGGTCGGGACGGTCGGGCATTTGCGGCGCTCCGGTGGGGTAGGGTCGCAATAGGCTGGGAATGCGATAAAGTCAATAATGCTGACCTAAATACCGGATGTTCCCCCCTGGTTCTTGACGCAGGGCAGACACGCCGCTACGACCGCTGTCTTTCGCACAGCATTGGGGGACGACATGACCGGGCAACTGCCATCGGCGGAAGTGTTCATTGCGACCAGTCTGGACGGGTTCATCGCGCGGGGCGATGGCGACATCCAGTGGCTGGTCGGCCGGCCGGTGCCGGAGGGAGAGGACTTTGGCTACAAGGATTTCATGGCCGGGGTCGGCGCGTTGGTCATGGGGCGGCAAAGCTATGACAAGGTGCTGAGCTTTCCGCAATGGCCCTACCCGGTGCCGGTGGTGGTGATGAGCCGGTCGCCCGAGGCCGTCGCTGTGCCAGAGACGCTGCGCGCCAGCCTGCGCGTGACTTCGGCCAGCCCCAGGGCGGTGCTGGAGGAGTTGTCGGCGCAGGGCGTGAGCCGGGTCTATGTCGACGGCGGGCAGATCGTCCGGGCCTTCCTGGCGGCGGGGCTGATCCGGCGGCTGATCGTCACGCTGATTCCGGTGCTGCTGGGGCAGGGGCGCCCGCTCTGGGGCCACGGGGCGGGTGATATAGACCTGACGCTGGTGGCGGCGCGGCATTGGCAGAACGGTTTCGCGCAGGTGGAATACCGGGTGTAGGAAAAGGGGCCGGGGATAGGCAAAAGGGCCGGAGGTTTCCCCCCGGCCCCGGTCTGCAATGGCGTTCTGCGTTGGACGTTCCGCCGCCGATACCGGCAGTGCAGGTCAGCCCGCCAGCGCCTTGTTCAGGTATTCGTCGACCTTTTCCAGGTAGCCCATGGTGGTCAGCCATTTCTGGTCGGGGCCGACCAGCAGGGCGAGGTCCTTGGTCATCCAGCCGTCCTCGACCGTCTGCACGCAGACCTTTTCCAGCGTGGTGGCGAACCGGGCCAGCGCCTCGTTGCCATCCAGCTTGGCGCGGTGCTTCAGGCCGCCGGTCCAGGCGTAGATCGAGGCGATGGAGTTCGTGCTGGTCTCCTTGCCCTTCTGATGCTCGCGGTAGTGGCGGGTGACGGTGCCGTGGGCGGCCTCGGCCTCGACGATCTGGCCATCGGGCGTCATCAGCACAGAGGTCATCAGGCCAAGCGAGCCGAAGCCCTGGGCCACGGTGTCGGACTGAACGTCGCCGTCATAGTTCTTGCAGGCCCAGACATAGCCGCCCGACCATTTCAGCGCCGAGGCCACCATGTCGTCGATCAGGCGGTGTTCATAGGTGATGCCGGCGGCCTTGAACTTGTCGGCGAATTCCTCGTCATAGACCTTCTGGAACAGGTCCTTGAAGCGGCCGTCATAGGCCTTGAGGATGGTGTTCTTGGTGGAAAGGTAGACCGGCCAGCCCTTCATCAGCCCGTAGTTCATCGAGGAACGGGCAAAGTCGATGATCGACTGGTCGAGGTTGTACATGCCCATGACCACGCCGGCGTCGGGGCGTTGAACACCTCTTTCTCGATCACGGTGCCGTCGTCACCGACGAATTTCAGCGTCAGCTTGCCCTTGCCGGGGAAGCGGAAGTCGGTGGCGCGGTACTGGTCGCCAAAGGCGTGGCGGCCGACGACGATGGGCCGGGTCCAGCCGGGGACAAGGCGGGGGACGTTGCGGCAGATGATCGGCTCGCGGAAGATCACGCCGCCCAGGATGTTGCGGATGGTGCCGTTGGGCGATTTCCACATCTGTTTCAGGCCGAATTCCTCGACCCGCTGTTCGTCCGGGGTGATGGTGGCGCATTTCACCGCGACGCCGACCTTCCTGGTCATCTCGGCCGAGTCGATGGTGATCTGGTCGTTGGTGCGGTCGCGTTCCTCGATGCCGAGGTCATAGTAGAGCAGGTCGAGGTCGAGATAGGGCAGGATCAGCTTTTTCTTGATGAAGTCCCAGATGATCCGGGTCATCTCGTCGCCGTCCATCTCGACGATGGGGTTGGCTACCTTGATCTTGGTCATGGGTCTGCCCTTTCCGCTTGGGGGGATTCGCTGCGCTGGTATTAGCCGAAAGGGAAGGGTCGGGAAAGATGGTATGCGGTGGTATACCGAATTTGCCGCAGGTTTGCCGGGGAGGGCTCCTCGATGACTTCGTCACTCGTCGCGGGGAGGACGACGAGGAGACGCAGTCGAACGAGGAGGTCAGCCGAACCAAGGGCGGACGCGGGCGCGGACCCAGTCCCAGAGGCGGGGGGCGCCGCGGGCGACCTTTTGGCCGACGCGGCTTTCCAGCTGCGCGAAGGTGACGTTGTAGCTGGCCCAGGTGCCGCCGCCCGATGCGAGGTTGGCCATCACCGGCTGCACCCTGTCGAGCGACTTGGCAAAGACGGCATCGGGGCTTTCGGCCGCTTCGAATTCGTCCCAGAGGGCGCGGAACCCGGCGGCGAGGTCGGGCGGCAAGAGGCCGAAGATGCGGTCGGCGGCCCGTTGCTCGGCGGCCTGCGTCTCGGCGCTGGCATGGGCGGTGCCGTTGGCGGAATGGATCGGCACGTCGCCCACGTCGATTTCCACCAGGTCGTGCAGGATCAGCATGCGCAGCACGCGGTCGATCGAGACATCCGGCCCGGCCTGATCCGCCAGCACCAGTGCATAGAGCGCCAGGTGCCAGGAATGTTCGCCGGAATTTTCCCGCCGCGATCCGTCGCAGAGCGTGGTGGCGCGCAGGACGGATTTCAGCCGGTCTGCCTCGTTCAGGAAGGCGAATTGGGCGTCGAGCCGGTCGGTCATGCGCGCCGCCTTGCCGCCAGATGGATCAGCGCCGCAAGGGCGGCGAAAAGACCGCCGGACAGTTGGGCCAGGATCAGTGCGTCTGGGCCGGCGTTACAGACCCGCGACGACAGGACGTATAGCCCGATCGTCATCGCGGCAAAGGGAAAAAGGCCAAGCGCCACGGCCAGAAGGGGCAGGTGGCGCAGCCGCCCGACCGCCAGAAGCAAGGCCAGGATGCCCAGGAACACCGGCAAGGCATAGGGCAGCAGATCCATTGGATGCGTGAGCGACTGCCGCAGCACCGCAATCAGCGCCTGTCTGGCATTGGCCCCTTCGGACAATGCCGCAAGCGCGCCCGTGCAGGACAGCGACAGGCCGTAAAGCACCGATCCGAACAGCAGCGCCGCAAGGGCGGCGACGAGGGCCGCCTCTTTCAATGGCCCAGGCTCAGGTCTTTCGGCGCTTCGGGCGCGGCCTCGCCCTGGCGCTTGGCCTTGAGGGCGCGTTCAAAGAACTGCCGGCCGCGCAGTTCGGCCAGGCGGATGCGGATCGAGGTCATGAAGGCCTCGTTCAGGGTGGGCGAGGCCTCCATCAGCACGCGCCCGACCTGTTCGTAGAACCGATCGTTCTGCAACTCGCCCTGGGCGTCGATCACATCCTTGGCCAGCTTGTCCGCGAGATCCTGGATGAAGGACATCAGCGCGTTCCTTCGCCCATGCGCCGGCGCACGTAATCGGACACCGTCTGGATCATCGGCTTCATATGCGCCTCTTCGTCCTTGAAGAAGTGGTCGGCACCCTCGACCTCGGTATGGGTGATGGTGATGCCCTTCTGCTCATGCAGCTTGGCCACCAGCGAGCGGGTGTCCTTGGGCGGCGCCACCTTGTCGGCGGTGCCGTTGATGATCAGCCCAGAGGAAGGGCAGGGCGCCAGGAAGGAGAAATCGTAGAGATTGGCCGGCGGCGCCACGCTGATGAAGCCGGTGATCTCGGGGCGGCGCATCAGAAGCTGCATGCCGATCCAGGCGCCAAAGGAGAAGCCCGCGACCCAGCAATGCTTGGCGTTCTGGTTCATCGATTGCAGGTAGTCCAGCGCCGAGGCGGCATCGCTGAGTTCGCCGATGCCCTGGTCATATTCGCCCTGGCTGCGGCCGACGCCGCGGAAATTGAACCGCAGCACGGTGAAGCCCAGGTTGTAGAAGGCGTAATGCAGGTTATAGACGACCTTGTTGTTCATCGTGCCGCCATAGGCGGGATGGGGATGCAGGACGATGGCGATGGGGGCATCGCGGTCCTTTTGCGGGTGGTAGCGGCCTTCGAGACGGCCGTCGGGGCCGGCAAAGATGACTTCGGGCATGGGCCTCGCCTGTGACTTCGGGTACGACTTCGAGTACGACTTCAAGTGGGGCGCCGGGCGTTTCTTGACGGTTTCGCTCGGGCAATTTAGAACGGTTCCAAAGACCAGCAAGGGTCGATGGGGTCGGGTTCGAGGTAATGGCCGCAGGGTCCGGCGTCAATCGAATTGCGCCCCTTGCGGAACGCGAAGGCGGCACGGCAAGACGGCACGGCAAGACGGCATGGGGGGCAGAGGGCGATGAAGCTATCCACCAAGGGGCGCTATGCGATGGTCGCGCTGGCCGACCTGGCGCTGGCCGAGGCGAAATCCGGCGGCGACGACCTGGTATCGCTGGCGGCGATCTCGAAGCGGCAGGACATTTCGCTGCCCTATCTGGAGCAGCTGTTCGTCAAGCTGCGCCGCGCCGGCCTGGTCGAGGCGGTGCGCGGGCCGGGTGGTGGCTACAAGCTGTCGCGCAGCCCCGATGCGATCCGGGTGAGCGAGGTGTTGCAGGCGGTGGAGGAGACGGTCGACGCGATGCATACCGGGGCAGGCGCCTCGGGCGGGGTGTCGGGGACGCGGGCGCAGAGCCTGACCAACCGGCTGTGGGAAAGCCTTTCGGCCAATGTCTATGTGTTCCTGCACCAGGTGCGGCTGTCGGATGTGGTGAAGAACGACCTGACGCCCTGTCCGGCGGTGCCGGGGCTGTTCCGGGTGGTCGACGAGGAATAGCGCGGTGTTGCCGGGGGCATCTGGCCCGGGCGGAGCGCGTTGCGGCGGCGGCCGGGGGCCGTCTGCCCCCGGACCCCCGAAGATATTTGACGAAGGGAAAGCCATGAGCCGGCTGTATCTGGACTGGAACGCCACCACGCCGTTGCGGCCCGAGGCACGGGCGGCGATGGCGGCGGCGATGGATGTGCTGGGCAACCCGTCGTCGGTTCACGCCGAGGGGCGGGCGGCCAAGGCTTTGCTGGAGCGGGCGCGGGCCCAGGTCGCGGCGGCGATCGGGGCGGAGGGGGCGGATGTCGTCTTTACCTCTGGCGCGACCGAGGCGGCGGCGCTGGCCTGTGCGGGGCGCGGTCTGGCCTGTGCGGCGGTCGAGCATGAGGCGGTGGCGGCCTGGTGTGCGCCGGACCTGGCGGTGGATGCGGCGGGCGCGGTGGCGGCAACCATACCGGGGCGTATGGCCTTGCAGCTGGCCAATTCCGAGACCGGGGTGATTCAGGACCTGCCGGCGGGGCTGGCGGTGTCGGACCTGACGCAGGGCTTTGGCAAATTGCCGCTGGCCTTCAACTGGCTGGGCTGCGACATGGGGCTGGTTTCGGCGCACAAGCTGGGCGGACCGAAGGGGGCGGGCGCGCTGATCCTGCGACAAGGGATTGATCTGGCAGCGCAAATTCGGGGTGGCGGTCAGGAGATGGGGCGGCGGGCCGGCACCGAGAACCTGATCGGCATCGCCGGATTCGCCGCGGCGGCCGAGGCGGCGGCGCGCGATCTGGCGCAGGGGCGCTGGGAGGAAGTGGCGGAAGTTAGAAATATTCTAGATTCAGCATTGGCATCGCTGTCGCCTCAGACTATTTCTGTCGGGAAAGCTGGCAAACGCCTGCCGAACACCCTTTGTCTGATCGCGCCGGGCTGGCGTGGCGAGACCCAGGTGATGGCGATGGATCTGGCCGGGTTCGCGGTTTCCGCGGGTTCGGCCTGTTCCAGCGGCAAGGTGCGCGCCAGCCGGGTGCTGAAGGCGATGGGATTTGACGATGCGCTTGCGGGGCAGGCCATCCGGGTCTCGATCGGCCCCGGCGTGACGAAGGACGAGGTGCTGCGGTTCGCGGAGACGTGGGCCAAGGCCTATGCGAAGGCCCGGGCGCGGGCCGCCTGAACGGAGAGACGAGATGACCGACGCTGCCGAAGACATCCGCGAGGGCGTGGACCGCGAGACCATCGAGACCGTCCAGGCGATGGCGGGCAAGTACAAGCACGGCTGGGAGACCAGCATCGAGACGGAATACGCGCCCAAGGGCCTGTCGGAGGACATCGTCCGCCTGATCAGCGAAAAGAACGGCGAGCCGGAGTGGATGCTGGACTGGCGGCTGGCGGCCTATCGGCGCTGGGTGCAGATGGAAGAGCCGCGCTGGGCGATGCTGCATTACCCCGAGATCGACTATCAGGATCAGTATTATTACGCCAAACCCAAGAGCATGGCGGTCAAACCTAAGTCTTTGGATGAAGTCGACCCCAAGCTTTTGGCGACCTATGCCAAGCTGGGAATTCCGCTGAAGGAGCAGGCGATCCTGGCCGGTGTCGAGGCGCCCGAGGGCGAGCGGCGGGTGGCGGTGGACGCGGTGTTCGATTCGGTTTCGGTCGGCACCACGTTCAAGGCCGAGCTGGCCAAGGCCGGGGTGATCTTTTGCCCGATTTCCGAGGCGATCCGCGACTATCCCGAGCTGGTCAAGAAATACCTCGGCTCGGTCGTGCCGCAGTCGGACAACTTCTTTGCCACGCTGAATTCGGCCGTGTTCTCGGACGGCTCCTTCGTCTACATCCCCGAGGGCACGCGCTGCCCGATGGAACTGTCGACCTATTTCCGCATCAATGCCGAGAATACCGGGCAGTTCGAGCGCACGCTGATCATTGCCGAGAAGGGGTCTTACGTCAGCTACCTGGAGGGCTGCACCGCGCCGAAGCGCGACACCCACCAGCTGCATGCCGCGGTGGTCGAGATCGTGGTGCTGGACGATGCCGAGGTGAAATACTCGACCGTACAGAACTGGTATCCGGGCGATGAGGAAGGCCGGGGCGGCATCTACAATTTCGTCACCAAGCGGGCCGATTGCCGGGGCGACCGGTCGAAGGTGATGTGGACGCAGGTCGAGACCGGCTCGGCGATCACCTGGAAATACCCCAGCTGCATCCTGCGCGGCGACGACAGCCAGGGCGAATTCTACTCGATCGCCATCGCCAACAATGCCCAGCAGGCCGACACCGGCACCAAGATGGTGCATCTGGGCAAGCGCACCAAATCGCGGATCGTCTCCAAGGGGATCAGCGCCGGCCGGGCGCAGAACACCTATCGCGGCCTGGTCTCTATGCACCCCCGGGCCAAGGACAGCCGCAACTATACCCAATGCGACAGCCTGTTGATCGGCGACCGCTGCGGCGCCCATACGGTGCCGTATATCGAGGTCAAGAACAACTCGAGCCGGGTCGAACATGAGGCGACCACCTCGAAGGTGGACGAGGATCAACTGTTCTACTGCCGGTCGCGCGGCATGGACGAGGAAGAGGCGGTGGCCCTGGTGGTGAACGGCTTCTGCAAGGAAGTGTTGCAGGCCCTGCCGATGGAATTCGCCATGGAGGCGCAGAGCCTGGTGGCGATCAGCCTGGAAGGCAGCGTGGGCTGAACGATGCCGTCTGCGATGGGTCAGCGTCTTGCAATTGCACGAATTGCATCACATTGGTGCCATTCGCATCCGTATGCTTGCAGACTGAGCCATCATCAGGGGCAGGGGCGGGATGTCCGTTCACCAGACCAGTTTCGAGCAGCGGATCGCCCGGATCAATTCCGGCCAGGCCTTTACCAAGGCGACCGTTTACGTCGGGCAAGAGCTGAGCTTTTCCTATCAGCCCAGGCACCGGCATCGGGGCGGGCTGGGGCAGACGGTGTCCAACCTGGGCTATGTGATGAGCGTGCCCTTGTGCCTGGTGCTGGGGTTTCTGGCGCATGGGCTGGAACAGCTGGCCACCTTTGCGGTGGCGGGGCTGCCCGATGCCAAGGCCAATCTGGATATCGAGATGGTGCGGATGGCCGTGGGCGGGCTGGCCATCACGGTGGTGCTGGCACATCTGGCGGGCCTGCGCGACAAGGGGCTGATGCTGCCCAAGCTGTTGGGCGTGGTGGCCGGCATGCTGTTCATGCACAATTTCGTCCACCTCTATCCGCAGGTGTTCGAGCGGATCTTCTCGCCGGTCTGGGTGGCCAAGGTGACGACGATGACCGAGGCGCATTCGATCTACTGGCGCGGCATCAGCATTCCATTCTGACCCGTATGGTTGCACCCATGCGCCCCCGTATGGAGGCGGCGCATGGCTGAACTGACGCGACCGGCGCTGACCATGCCCGCGGCCGAGGCGGCGGCGCTGCGTGCGGCCTATGAAACGGCGGGGACGGTGCTGGAATATGGCAGCGGCGGGTCGACCGTGATGGCGGCCGAGGCCGGGGCCGAGGTCTGGGCGGTGGAATCCGACCCGGACTGGGCGGCGATGATGCAGGCCTTTCTGGCCGAAACGCCGACGCCCGGGCGCGCGCACATCGCCCATATCGACATCGGCCCGACCCGCGACTGGGGCCACCCGCGCGACGAAAGCCGCATCCGCCACTGGCCCGACTATGCGCTGAAGATCTGGGAGACGGCCGGCTTTCGCCACCCCGACGTGGTGCTGGTGGACGGGCGGTTCCGGCTGGGCTGCTTTCTGACCGTGGCCTATCGCATCACCCGCCCGGTCACGCTGTTCTTTGACGACTATACCGGCCGTCCGGCCTATCACCGGGCCGAGAGGCTGCAACCTCCAACCGGGGTGACCGGCCGCATGGCCCGGTTCGACCTGCCCCCCCATACCCTGACCCCCGACCGCGTCCGCGCCTATGTCAAGGCGCTGTCGCAGCCGCTATGAATTGAGGAAATCATGCTGGAAATCAACAATCTGCACGTCAAACTTGAGGAAGAGGATAAAGTTATCCTGCGTGGCGTGGACCTGTCGATCAAGGCCGGTGAAGTACATGCGATCATGGGGCCCAACGGCTCGGGCAAGTCGACGCTGTCCTATGTGCTGGCCGGGCGCGAGGGCTATGAGGTGACCGAAGGCTCTGCCCGGCTGGACGGGCAGGAACTTTGGAGATGGAACCCGAGGAACGCGCCGCGGCGGGCCTGTTCCTGGCCTTTCAATACCCGGTGGAAATCCCCGGCGTCGGCAACATGACCTTCCTGCGCACCGCGGTGAACGCGCAGCGCAAGTCGCGTGGCGAGGAGGAGATGAGCGCGGGCGATTTCCTCAAGGTGGTGCGCGAAAAGGCCAAGCGGCTGAAGATCGACGCCGACATGTTGAAGCGGCCAGTCAACGTGGGCTTCTCGGGCGGCGAGAAGAAGCGCAACGAGATCCTGCAGAGGGCGATGCTGGAGCCGCGGATGTGCATCCTGGACGAAACCGATTCTGGCCTGGATGTCGACGCGATGAAACTGGTGTCCGAGGGGGTGAACGCGCTGCGGGACGAGGACAGGGCATTCCTGGTAATCACGCATTATCAACGGCTTCTGGACCATATCAAACCTGACGTCGTGCATATCATGGCCGCGGGCCGCATCATCAGGACCGGGGGCCCGGACCTGGCGCTGGAGGTCGAGCATAATGGCTATGCCGACCTCTTGGCCGAGGTGAAGTGATGGGCGTGCAGCAGGCGAAACTGGATGCGCTGGCCGCCCGGATCGCGGGGATGGACCTGGCGCCCGCGGGCTGGCTGGGCGCGGCGCGGCAAGAGGCGCTGGCGCGGCTGACCGTGATGGGCATGCCGGGCAGGCGCGACGAATACTGGCGCTACACCGATCCCGCGACGCTGGTCGCGGCGCAGACCCCGGCGGCGGCGCTGTTCGATCCGGGCGACGAGCCGCAGATGTTCGACGCGCTGGACCGGGTTAAGCTGATCTTTGTCGACGGGGTGTTCGACGCCAAGGCCTCGGACGATCCGCGGCTGGCCGGGGTCGAGATCGAGCGGCTGACCGAGGCGGGCGGGCGCGAGAGCCATTGGGCCCAGACGCTGTATGGCGTGCTGGAGGCGCGGGGCCAGACCCCGGTGGAACGGCCGCTGGCCGCGCTGAACTCGGCCTTTGCCAGGGACGGGCTGCTGATCCGGGTGACGGGCAGGGCGAAGAAGCCGGTATCCCTGATTTATCAGCATAAATCAGATAGTTCCGACGCGATGCTGCACCATTGCATCAAGTTGGAGCCGGGCGCGGAACTGACCGTGCTGGAGAATGGCCCGGCGGCGGCGCGCTTCACCAAGGTGATGGAGGTGGAGGTGGCCGATGGCGCGCGCTTTCACCACATCCGGTCGCAGGGGCGCGATCACGAACGGCGGGCGGCGACGCATGTCTTTGCGCGGCTGGGCCGGGAAAGCCTGTTCAAGAGCTTTACCCTGACGATGAACGGCCGGCTGACCCGCAATGAATGCGTGGTCGAGCTGACCGGCGCCGATGGCGTGGCGCATGTCGCGGGCGCGGCGGTGGGCGACGGCGACTTTCACCATGACGACACGGTTTTCGTCACCCATGGCGCCGAACGCTGCGAGAGCCGGCAGGTGTTCAAGAAGGTGCTGAAGAACGGCGCGACCGGGGTGTTCCAGGGCAAGATCCTGGTGCGGCAGCAGGCGCAGAAGACCGACGGCTACCAGATCAGCCAGAGCCTGCTTCTGGACGAGGACAGCCAGTTTCTGGCCAAGCCCGAGCTGGAGATCTATGCCGACGACGTGAAATGCAGCCATGGCTCGACCTCTGGCGCGATCGACGAAACCGCGCTGTTCTACCTGCAATCGCGCGGCGTACCCAAGCGTATGGCCCAGTCTTTGCTGGTGCTGGCCTTCCTGGCCGAGGCGATTTCCGAGATCGAGGACGAAGGCATCGCCGAGGACATACGCCTGCGTCTGGAGAACTGGCTGCACCGGCATGAGCATTGAGCCATGGCGGTGACCAGCGACATCCTGGCCACCTGGCGCAGCCCGCGGGCGGCGCTGCGGCGGCATCTGGCGCGCGGCGTGTCCGAGCCCTTTGCCTTTTCGCTGTTGCTGGTGTTCCTGATCCTGGCCTTCGTGTCGCAATGGCCGCTGGCCGCGCGCGAGGCGCATCTGGCGGGCGAGCCCTCGGCGCTGCCGCGGATGCTGCCGCGGGCGCTGGCGGTGCTGGCGCTGATCCCGCTGTGGTATGGGCTGGCGGCGCTGGGGCATCTGCTGGCGCGGGCCCTGGGCGGGCAGGGGACGTGGTATGGCGCGCGGATCGCGCTGTTCTGGGCGCTGGCGACGGTCAGCCCGGTGATGCTGTTGCAGGGGCTGGTCGCCGGGATGATCGGGCCGGGCCCGGCGTTCTGGCTGGTCTCGGCGGTGCTGGCGGCGGCGTTCCTGTGGCTGTGGCTGACCATGCTGCATGAATCGGAGAAGGCAGATGTATGACGTCATGCGCATCCGGCAGGATTTCCCGATCCTGTCGCGGCAGGTGAACGGCAAGCCGCTGGTCTATCTGGACAATGGCGCCAGCGCGCAGAAACCGCGGGTGGTCATCGACGCGATGACCCAGGCCTATGAAATGGAATATGCCAATGTTCACCGTGGCTTGCACTATCTTTCCAATCTTGCGACCGAAAAGTACGAATCGGTGCGCGGCGCGGTGCGGCGGTTCCTGAACGCCCCCAGCGAGGATGAGATCGTCTTTACCACCGGCACGACCGAGGGCATCAACCTGGTGTCCTATGCCTGGGCGGCGCCGCGCCTGCAGCCGGGCGATGAAATCGTGCTGTCGATCCTGGAACACCACGCCAATATCGTGCCCTGGCATTTCCTGCGCGAAAGGCAGGGCGTGGTGCTGAAATGGGTCGATTGCGATGCCAATGGCGACCTGGATCCGCAGGCGGTGATCGCGGCCATCGGCCCCAGGACCAGGCTGGTGGCGATCACCCAGATGTCGAATGTCACCGGCACGGTGGTGGATGTGGCGGCGATCTGCCAGGCTGCGCGCGCCCAGGGCGTTCCGGTGCTGGTCGACGGCAGCCAGGCGGCGGTTCACATGCCGGTAGACGTGGCCGCCATGGGCTGTGACTTCTATGCGATCACCGGACATAAGCTATATGGACCAAGCGGTTCCGGGGCGATCTTCATCCGAAATGAGAGGATGCGCGAGATGCGTCCTTTCCTGGGCGGCGGCGACATGATCCGCGAGGTCACCCGCGACACCGTCAGCTACAACGACCCGCCGATGAAGTTCGAGGCCGGCACGCCGGGCATCGTGCAGCAGATCGGCATGGGCGTGGCGCTGGACTATCTGATGGGCCTGGGCATGGCGAATGTCGCGGCGCATGAACGCAGCCTGCGCGATTATGCGCGCGACCGGCTGGACGGGCTGAACTGGGTGCAGGTTCAGGGGAAATCGGCGGGCAAGGGGGCGATCTTCTCGTTCACGCTGGACGGCGCGGCCCATGCGCATGACATCTCGACCGTGCTGGACAAACGCGGCGTGGCGGTCCGGGCCGGCACGCATTGCGCGATGCCGCTGATGGCGCATATGGGGGTGACGGCGACGTGCCGGGCCTCGTTCGGCCTTTACAACACCACGGATGAGGTCGACGCGCTGATTTCGGCGCTGGAACTGTGCCACGAACTTTTTGCCTGATCGCGGCACCGCGCGCTGCGGTTTTGCCGTTGCGAGCCCGCGACCAAGCCGCTATAGACCGCCTCAGGCACCCGTAGCTCAGCTGGATAGAGTGCTGCCCTCCGAAGGCAGAGGTCACAGGTTCGAATCCTGTCGGGTGCGCCAGCTTCCCATCGTTGCAGGAACAGCAGGGGCCATGATCATGGCCCCCGGTATTGCGGCATCAGATTATCGCATAATCGGTATTATGTAATATACCGATGTCGGCCGATCAGACGATGGCCTGTTCGCGGAACGGTTTGCCCTGCAGCATGCGTTCCACCGAGAGGTCAGACAGATCAAGGCTTTGCCAGCCGCCCTGCAGGATATGTTCGGCCAGGCCGCGGCCGACGGCGGGCGCCTGTTGCAGGCCGTGGCCCGAGAAGCCGTTGCACAGGAACAGGTTCGGCATGTCCGGATGCGGCCCCAGGATCGCGTTCTGGTCCAGGCGGTTGTAGGCGTAATGGCCGACCCAATGGCGCACCACCTTGACCGCGTCGAACCCGGGCGCGCGGGCGTAGAGCTGTTCCCAGATCACATCCTCGAACAGATGCAGGTCGGGCTCGAAATCGTCGGCGTCACAGGGGCCGTCGTCCTGCGGCACGGTGGCGGTGATCCACTGGCCATGTTCCGGGCGCAGGTAGAAGCCGGCGTCGATCAGCAAGGGCGCGTCCGGGTGGCGGGCGTTCGGCGCGTCGATGACAAAGACGGTGCGCTTGCGCGGCTCGACCGCGATATCGAGACCGGCCCAACGCATCACCTCGGCCGCACGGGTGCCGGCGGCGTTGACCAGCGTGGCGCAGCTGGCCGCGCCTTCGGTGCCGTCGCGGGTGACAAAGCTGACGCCCGAAACCCGGCCGCCGGTCATTTGCAGGCCGGTGGCGCGGGCGGTCAGGAAGCGCGCGCCCTGGGCCCTGGCGGCGTTGCGAAAGCCCGCCATCAGCCCCATGTTGTCGAACCAGCCCTCATCGCGCGCGCCAAGGGTCGCCGCCGTCAGGTCGCCGGTTTCCAGCCAGGAAACCGCGCCTTGAGCTGAAGATCGCCCGACCACAATTCCGTTACCGCGCCCTCGGCCCGCTGCATCGCGGCGACATCGGCCAGCGCCGCGGCGCCATCGGCGGTCGAGGACAGGAACAGATAGCCGTTTTCCTGCAACCCCAGCGAGGGCACCTCCCCCCTGCCCTGCAGGTTCTCGGCAAAGTTTCTTATGAATTCAATGCCAAAGCGCGAGATCCTGACATTCACCGCCGTGGTGAACTGCTGCCGGATCGAGGCCACCGACAGCGCGGTAGAGGCCTGGGCATAGCTTGGGTCACGTTCCAGCACCAGCACTTCAAGGCCCGGCTGCATCCGCGTCAGCCAATAGGCGATCGACGACCCCATCACCGCCCCACCGACGATGATGACATCTGCTGTCATGTTCATTTAAGCATGCTCCCAAGGCTCGACAGGGCTGATGCGTCTACGTATGACAACTGTGGGGATAAGGAAACCCACGGCGCGCAGCCAGCAACCCGTGGTTACCAGGAGTGTGTGTGAAATGACCGAAACCCCTGTTCTTGGTTTGCTGGGGCGGATCGCCGCGGCGCAAAGCATCGACGAGGCCTGGGAACTCGGCACGGAGTATTTCGCAGGCCTGGGCTTTGCGCGGGCGAACTACGGCTTTACCCGGTTCCGCCACCTCAAGACCATCGGCGACCCCGATGACGCGCTGTTCCTGACCACCTGCGACCCGGAATATGAGCAACGCTATTTCCGCGGCGGCTTTTATGCCCGCACGCCGGTCTTTCGCTGGATCGAGCGCAACACCGGCGCCTGCACCTGGAAATGGGTGGCCGAGGCCTATGCGGCGGGCCGGCTCTCGGCGGACGAGGCCGAGGTGGTGCGGCAGAACCTGACCATGGGCGTGATTGCCGGCGTGTCGTTCAGCTTTCCCGAAACCTCGGCCCGCGCCAAGGGCGCGCTGGGGCTGATCGCGGACCAGGGGCTGACCACCGAGGATGTCGAGGCGATCTGGCAGCACCATCAGGGCGAGATGAGCGCGGTGGCGCATATGATGCACCTCAAGATCATCCAGTTGCCGGGGCTGAGCCGGGCGCGCGCGCTGAGCCCGCGCCAGTGCGAGGCGCTGGAATGGGTGGCGGATGGCAAGACCACGCAGGACGTGGCGCTGTTGATGGGCGTCAGCCCGGCGATGGTGGAAAAGCACCTGCGGCTGGCGCGCGAGGCGCTGGCGGTCGAGACCACGGCGCAGGCGGTGGCCAAGGGCGCGCTGCTGAACATGATCTTCCAGCGCCCGCCCGAGCCGATGCCCCAGGCGGCGCGCTGAACCGGGTAGGGTTTTCCCCACTCGCTTGACGTTAGGTCAACTGGCATCTTCCAGCGGTTCCGCGAGTGGCGGCATTTAGGCCGCGCGGAACGGCAGGCGGGGTCCCCGGGATTGCGGTGGGCGTCACCTGCATTCGTTGTTTGCCGCTGTCATTCCCCAGGCGGCACCACGAAGGCAAAGGCCGCGCCCGGAGATCCGGGTGCGGCCTTTGATCTTTCCGCCGCCGATGCGCCCCCCGATGCGACCGGCCCCACAAAGACAAAGGGCCGGGACGTTCCCGCCCCGGCCCCTGCCCTGTTTCCGGTCAGGCTGCGATCAGCCCTGGACCATCTTCGCCACTTCGGCGGCGAAGTCGTCTTCCTTCTTCTCGATGCCTTCGCCCACGGCCATGCGGACAAAGCCCACCACCTCGACACCGGCATCCTTGGCGGCCTGGGCCACCGTCACGTCGGGGTTCAGCACGAACTGCTGGTTCAGCAGCGTGACTTCCGACAGGAACTTCTTCATCCGGCCCGGGATGATGTTGTTGGTGATCACCTGCTCGGGCTTCGGCTTGGCCGAGGCGGCGTTTTCTTCCAGCGCCTTGGCGGTCTGCACCGCCAGCTCGCGCTCGACCACGGCCGGGTCCAGCGCGGCCTCGTCCAGCGCCATCGGCGAGGTCGCGGCGACATGCATGGCGATCTGCTTGGCGATGCCGTTGTCGGTGCCCTTCACGGCCACCAGCACGCCGATCCGGCCCATGCCGTCGGCGGCAGCGGTGTGGACATAGGCGGCGACGTGGTCGCCCTCGACCGCGGCCATGCGGCGCAGGGTCATGTTCTCGCCGATGGTGGCGATGGCTTCACCGATCACGGTTTCCACCGGCTGGCCGGCCAGGTCGGCCGCCTTCAGCGCCTCGACATCGGCGCTGCGCAGCGCGGTGCGGGTGACATCGGCCACCAGCTTCTGGAAATCGCCGTTGCGGGCAACGAAATCGGTTTCCGAGTTGATCTCGACCGCGACGCCGCGGTTGCCCGACACGGCCACGCCCACCAGACCTTCGGCGGCAACGCGGTCGGCCTTCTTGGCGGCCTTGGCCAGGCCCTTGGTGCGCAGCCAGTCGACGGCGGCTTCCATGTCGCCGTTCACCTCGGTCAGCGCCTTCTTGGCGTCCATCATGCCTGCGCCGGTCGAATCGCGCAGTTCCTTCACCATCTGAGCGGTGATCGTCATTTCTCATGCTCCTGAATTGGGGCACCGGCGGAGATACCCCCGCCGGGCAACAGGTTCGTGACGCAAGGGGCCTCTCAGGCCTCTTCGGCAGCCTCTTCGGCGGGCGCGGCTTCCAGCGCGCCCAGGTCGACGCCGGCAGCACCCAGCTGGGCCGACATGCCGTCCAGCGCCGCGCGGGCGATCAGGTCGCAGTAAAGCGCGATGGCGCGGGCGGCGTCATCATTGCCGGGGATCACATGGCTGACGCCTTTCGGCGAGCAGTTGGTGTCGACCACGGCCACCACCGGGATGCCCAGCTTCTGCGCCTCGAGGATGGCCAGGTCTTCCTTGCCCACGTCGATGATGAAGATCAGGTCCGGGGTGCCGCCCATCTCGCGGATACCGCCCAGGCTGGCCTGCAGCTTGGACTGGTCGCGTTCCATGTTCAGCCGCTCTTTCTTGGTCAGGCCCTCGCCGCCCGCCGCCAGCACCTCGTCGATGTGCTTCAGGCGCTGGATCGACTGCGAGACAGTCTTCCAGTTGGTCAGCGTGCCGCCCAGCCAGCGGTGGTTCATGTAATACTGCGCGCATTTCTCGGCGGCTTCGGCGATCGGCTTCTGGGCCTGACGCTTGGTGCCGACAAACAGGATGCGGCCGCCCTTGGCCACGGTATCGCGCACGATCTTCAGCGCCTGGTCCAGCAGCGGAACGGTCTGCGTCAGGTCGATGATGTGAATGCCGTTGCGGTCACCATAGATGTATTCGCCCATGCGGGGGTTCCAGCGGGCGGTCTGGTGGCCGTAGTGAACGCCAGCCTCAAGCAGCTGACGCATGGAAAACTCGGGGAGCGCCATGTCCATGTCCTTTCCGGTTTGCGCCTCGGGCCGAAGATCTCAGGCTTGCGCCCAACCGGTGGACCAGACGGGATTTCTCCCCGCACTGGCCCGCTTCGACCCTGTGAAGTGGCGCGCGTATAGCCGCCGCCGCCGCGATGCGCAAGCCCTGCCCCTTTCCCTTCGACAAATATCCCCGCCGGAGGCAGCCGACGCCAATGCCTTGCACCGGACGGGGGCATGGGCGATGAAGGCGCATGGCACCTGACATCCTGTGCATCGGTTCGGTCCTGTGGGACATCATCGGACGCTCGCCCGCGGCGATGCGGCTGGGCTCGGACGTGCCGGGGCGGATCACGCGGTTGCCCGGCGGAGTGGCGATGAACATCGCCATGACGCTGGCGCGCTTCGGGCTGCGGCCGGCGGTGCTGACGGCGGTGGGCCGCGACGCCGAGGGTGACGAGCTGATCGCCGCCTGCGCGCGGCTGGGGCTGGACACCGGCCATGTCTACCGCTCGAGGATCTGCCCACCGACCGCTACATGGCGATCGAGGGCGCCAACGGCCTGATCGCCGCCATCGCCGACGCCCATTCGCTGGAAGCCGCCGGCGACAAGATCCTGCGCCCGCTGGCCGACGGGCGGCTGGGCTCGGCGGCGGCGCCCTGGGCGGGGCCGATCGCGCTGGACGGCAACCTGACCGAGGCGCTTCTCTCCGACATCGCCGCCTCGCCGCTCTTTGCCGCGGCCGACCTGCGGGTGGCCCCGGCCAGCCCGGGTAAGGCCGAACGGCTGCGCCCCTTCTGGCCCATCCCCGCGCCACGCTCTATGTCAGCCTCGAAGAGGCCAACCTGCTCAGCAAGGCCCCTGCCCCGACCGCCGCCGCCGCGGCGAGACCCTGCTGGCCCGCGGCGCCGCGCGGTCCTGGTCACCGATGGCGGCCGCTCCGCCGCCGAGGGCACGCAATGCCAGTAGGCGTCCTGACCGGCACGCCGCCGCAGGTCTGGTCACCCGCGTCACCGGCGCGGGCGACACCTTCATGGCCGCGCATCTGGTGGCCGAACGCGGCGGCGCCGCGCGGCAGGATGCGCTTTCCGCCGCCTTGCAGGCCGCCGCATCCTATGTCTCCGGAGATCCAGGAACGTGACCTATCCCATTGAATATTCCCCCGAAGTCGCCGCCGCCCGCCAGACCGGCCAGCCGCTGGTCGCGCTGGAATCCACCATCATCACCCATGGCATGCCCTATCCGCAGAACGTGGAAACCGCCGCCAGGGTGGAAACCGAGGTGCGCGCCGCCGGCGCGGTTCCGGCCACCATGGCGGTGATCGACGGGCGCATCCATGTCGGCCTCTCCGCCGCCCGGCTGACGGCGCTGGGCCAGGCGAAAGGCACAGCCAAGCTCAGCCGCGCCGACCTGGCCGCCTGCCTGGCCACCGGCGGCACCGGGGCCACCACGGTCGCGGCGACGATGATCTGCGCCCGTCTGGCCGGCATCGACGTCTTTGCCACCGGCGGCATCGGCGGGGTGCATCGCGGCGCCGAGACCAGCTTTGACATCTCGGCCGACCTGATGGAACTGGCGCAGACGCCGGTGACGGTGGTGGCGGCCGGCGCCAAGGCGATCCTCGACCTGCCGAAGACGCTCGAGGTGCTGGAAACCCAAGGCGTTCCGGTGATCGCCCATGGCCAGGACGACTTTCCCGCCTTCTGGTCGCGGTCCTCCGGCCTCCGGGCGCCCCTGCGGATGGACAGCGCCGCGCAGATCGCCGCCGCCCATCACCTGCGCGGGGTGCTGGGCCTGCCCGGCGGCCAGCTCGTCGCCAATCCGATCCCGGTCGAGGCCGAGATCCCGCGCGCCGAGATCACACCCCATATCGAGGCCGCGCTGGCCGAGGCCGCGGCCCGCGGCATCGCCGCCAAGGCGGTGACGCCCTTCCTGTTGCAGCGCCTGTTCGAGCTGACCGGCGGGCGGTCCCTGCAGGCCAATATCGCGCTGGTCCTGTCCAACGCGCGTCTTGCGGCGGCAATTTCCACGGAACTGGCCAAATTGTCGTGAAAAACCGCGCCCGGTCGCGCGGCGCCATTGCAACAGCGGGCAGACGACACCTAGATTGACCCGAACAGGGACAGATCATGACCGAACACCCCCACCACCACCGCCGCGGCTTTCTTGCGGGCCTGCGGGCCAGTTTCCTGACGGGCCTCGTCGTCGTGCTGCCGATCGGTCTGACGATCTATTTCGTCTGGGCGGTGATCGGCTGGATCGACGGCTGGGTGCTGCCCTTGATCCCCTCGGCCTACAAGCCCGACGCGCTGATCCGCGACTGGTTCGGGCCGGAATACGAATTCCCGGTGCGCGGCGTCGGCGTGCTGGTGTTCCTGTTCTTCACCATCATCGTCGGCTGGATGGCCAAGGGCCTGATCGGCCGCTCGATCATTCGCACCGGCGAGGACATGGTCGACCGCATGCCGGTGGTCCGCTCGGTCTATGGCGCGATCAAGCAGGTGGCCGAAACTTTCTTCAACAAGAAGGAGAAGAGTTTCGACCAGGTCTGCCTGGTGGAATTCCCCCGCGCCGGCAGCTGGGGCCTGGGCTTCCTGTCCACCCAGCCCAAGGGCGAACTGGCCGACCGGCTGGCGGCGCTGGGGCCGGATATGTCGGCGGTCTTCGTCGGGCTGACGCCCTTTACCTCGGGCATGTTGCTCTTCGTGCCGACCCGCGACCTGATCATCCTCGACATGGGCGTGGACGACGCGGCCAAGCTGATCGTGTCGGGCGGCCTGGTCTATCCCCTGCCCAAGGACCCGCGCTGACCCTTCTCCGGCCTCACTTCCCCCCCGGCCACAGCCGCGCCGCCTCCTCCGCGCTGTAACGGCCCAGCCGCACGTCCTCGGCCACCAGCACCGGGTCGCGCTCCGCCGGCGGGCCATAGCCGCCGCCGCCCGGCGTGCGGACCCGGACCCGGTCGCCCGGCGCCAGGGTGATGTCCTGCGCCTTGGACAGATGCGCGGGCACCAGCACCTCGCCGCCGCGCCGGATCTCGACCCGGTTCACCGCGCCATCCTGCCCCCCCAGCGCCCCCAAGGGGCCGCTGCGGCCATGGTCCATCACGAACGAGGCCCGCGCCTCGCCGCGCAACAGCTCGATCTCGTAATCCAGGCCAAAGCCGCCGCGATGCCGCCCCGCCCCGCCCGACCCCTCGTGCAGCGCATAGCGGCGATAGAGGACGGGGTATTTCTGCTCCATGATCTCGACCGGCGGCGCCTTGGAGATGCCGATGGTGGAACAGCCGTTCGAGATGCCATCCCCCCCGGCGAACCCGCCATATCCACCGCCCGAGATCTGGTACATCACATAGCCCGCGCCGGTTTCCGGATCGGTCCCGCCCAGGCCAAAGTTGCCCGAGGTGCCGGCCGGCGCCGCGGTGACGCGATCGGGGATCGCCTGCACCAGGGCTGCAAGACTGCCTCGGCGATGCGCTGGCTGACCTCGGCCGCACAGCCCGACACCGGCCGCGGGTAATGCGCAGGTCCAGAAAGGTGCCCTCGATGCCGGTCACCTGCAACGGCTCAAACGCGCCGGCACTGATCGGCACATCGGGAAAGATGTGCCGCATCGCCAGGTAGACCGACGACAGCGTGGTGGCGCGCACCGAATTCATCGGCCCCATGCAGGGCGCCGACGACCCGGTGAAATCGAAGGTCAGGCCATCCCCCCGCCGCGTCACCCGCAAGGCGATGGTCAGGGGCTCGTCCACCACCCCGTCGCTGTCCACAAAGGCCCGCGCCGCATAGCTGCCCTCGGGGATCAGCCCGATCATCGCCCGCATCTGCCGCGCCGCCAGGTCGCGCATCCGCGCCACCGCCTCGCTCACCCTGTCGTCTCCATAGCGGTCCATCAGCCGGCCCAGCCGCTCGGCCCCCACCATCAGCGCCGAGGCCTGCGCCTTGACATCGCCGATGCGCTGGTCGGCCACGCGGATGTTCGACCGGATGATCGCCCAGATCTCCTCGTCCAGCACCCCCTTCTTGAACAGCTTCACCGGCGGCAGCCGCAGCCCTCCTGCTCGGCGCTGATGGCAGATGCCGAAAACCCGCCCGGCACCATGCCGCCGGTATCCGGCCAGTGCCCGGTGTTCGACAGCCAGCACCAGATCCGCCCGCCCCGCCACACCGGCATGGCAAAGCGCACATCCATCAGATGCGTGCCGCCCAGATAGGGTCGTTGACGATATAGATGTCGCCCGGCTCCGGCGCGGCCGTCACCCCCGCCGCGATCCGCTCGACCAGCGTCCGGGTGGAAAACTGCATCACGCCGACGAAGACCGGCAAGCCCTTCGATCCCTGGGCGATCAGGCTGCCATCCTCGGCCGAGTATATCCCGTCCGAGCGGTCGTCGGCCTCGGCGATCACCGGCGAAAAGGCCGCGCGTGAAAAGGTCAGGTCCATCTCGTCGCAGACCTGCTGCAACCCCGCCTGGATCACCGCCAAAGTCACCGGATCGATCATCGCCCGCCCCTTCATCTTGGCCCAAATACCTGGGGGTCCGGGGCTGGCCCCCCCCCCCCCCGGCGCCTCCCCCCGGCCCTGCCGCCGTCCCCCTGCACGCCCTCATCCCGCAACCGCCACGATCAGGTTGCCATCGGCATCCGACCGCACCCGGCATCCCGGCTCCACCACCAGCGTGGTGTCCATCTGCTCGATGATCGCCGGCCCCCGCAGGTCCAGATCCAGGGGCAGGTGGTCGCGCCAGTAGACCGGCGTCTCCACCCAGCCGCCGAACCAGACCTTCCGCCACGCCTGCGGCTCGGCCCGGTCGCGGCGGCCGGCGGGGTCGATCAGCCGGCTCAGGTCCAGTTCCGCCCGCCGGCCGGTGACCGAGACATTCAGGGTCATCAGATTGGCGCGAATCTCCGGCAGCGCGACCTTGAATCGCGCGTCATAGGCCGCCTCGAACAGCCGCTGCAGGTCCTCGCGCGCGGGCCGCGCCGTCGGCAGCGCCACCCGCAACAGATGGGTCTGCCCCAGAAACTGCATGTCGGCGGAATATTCCGCCCGCAGATCGCGCACCTCGATGCGCTCCGCGCCGATCAGCCGGCGGCCCTCGGCCTCCTGCGCCGCCAGCACCTCATGCACCAAATCCATGTCCAGCCCGTCCAGCGGCCGGTTCAGCGTGCGCACGAAATCGTGCCGCAGGTCGGCCACCACGCATCCCAGCGCATTGGTGATCCCCGGCCGCGCCGGCACCAGAACCTGCGGCACCGCCAGTTCCTGCGCCAGCGCCACCGCATGCAGCGGCCCCGCCCCGCCAAAGGCGAACAGCGCGAAATCGCGCGGGTCGGCCCCCATCGAGATCGAGACCATGCGGATCGCCCCGGCCATATGGGTGTTGGCGATGCGCACCACCGCCTCGGCCGCCGCCTCGACCGACAGGCCCAGCGGTCGCGCGACCTGCGCCTCCATCGCCGCCCGCGCCGCCTCGGCCGCCTGGCCGAACCGGCTGGCCGGCAGTCGCCCCAGGATCAGGTTGGCGTCCGAGATCGTCACCCGCTCGCCGCCCCGGCCATAGCAGACCGGGCCGGGATAGGACCCGGCACTTTCCGGCCCCACCCGCAACATGCCGCTGGCATCCACCCGCGCGATCGACCCGCCGCCGGCGCCGACGGTGCGCACGTCGACCATCGGCACATGGATCGGCATGGCATATTCCACCTCGATCTCGTTCGAGACCGGGGCAATGCCGTCGCGGATCATCGCCACATCGGTCGAGGTGCCGCCCATGTCATAGGTCAGCAGGTTCGGGAAACCGGCCCGCCGCCCGGTCGCCACCGCCGCCATCACCCCCGAGGCCGGCCCCGACATCACCGTTTTCACCGCCTCTTTCGCCACATGCGCGGCCGATACCATGCCGCCATTGCCGTTCATCACCAGCAGGTCGCGGGAATAGCCCTGCGCCGCCAACTCGCCGGCCAGCCGCGAGACATAGCGTTCCAGCACCGGCTGCACGCTGGCATTCACCGCCGCCGTGACCCCGCGTTCGTATTCCCGCGCCTCCGACAACAGCGCATGGCCCGTGGTGATATAGCCGTTCGGCCACATCCCGGCGGCGATCTCGGCCGCCCGCACCTCATGCGCCGGATTGGCATAGGCATGCAGGAAATGGATCACCAGCGCCTCGCAGCCCCGGTCCAGCAACGCGGCGATGGCGCCGCGCAGCGCCGCCTCGTCCAGGGCCGTCACCACCCTCCCCCGCGCATCCATCCGCTCGGGCACCTCCAGGCGCAGGTCGCGCGGGATGATCGGCACGAAGCTGCCCGCCATGCCATAGGCCTGCGGCCGCGTCCGCCGGCCCAGCTCCAGCACGTCGCGGAACCCCGCCGTGGTGATCAGCCCGGTCTTCGCCAATTGCCGTTCCAGCACCGCATTGGTGGTGGTGGTGGTGCCATGCACGATCAGGTCCAGCGCCGCCAGATCCGCCCCCGCCTCGGCAAAGGCCGCCAGAACCCCGCCCGACTGGTTGGGCAGCGTCGTCGGCACCTTGGCCAGCCGCACCTCGCCCCTTGCGGGATCAAAGATCACCAGATCGGTAAAGGTCCCGCCGACATCGACGCCGGCCACCAGCCCGGCCCTGACGCTGTCCCCGCTCATCCCCGACACCTTTCACGCCGCCCCATCAGACGCCCACATAGTCCAGAAAGGCCCGCGCCCCCGGCTCCAGGCTGCGGGCCTCGGCCATCTCGGCCACCCGGCCATGGGCCATGAAGGCCACCCGGTCCGCCATCTTCAGCACCGCGTCGACCCGCTGTTCCACCAGCACCACCGCCACGCCCTCGTCGCGCAGCCGCAACACGGCCTCGCGGATCAGCGCGATCATGCTGGGCTGCAACCCCTCGGTCGGCTCGTCCAGTAGCAGCACCTTCGGCTCCAGGCAGATCGCCCGCGCGATCGCCAGCATCTGCTGCTCGCCGCCCGAGAGCGTGGCGGCCGGCTGGTCCAGCCGCTCGGCCAGGCGGGGAAACAGCGACAGCACATGGTCGCGGATCGCGCGCTTGTTGCCATGCAGCAGCCCGCCCACCTCCAGGTTCTCGGCCACGCTCAAGGGCCCGAACAGCCGCCTTCCCTGCGGCACCCAGGCCAGCCCGTGGCGCGGCACCTGATGCGCCGGCAGGCCCTGGATCGCCACGCCCGCCAGATGCACCTGCCCGGCGCTGACCGGCACCAGCCCCATGATCACCTTCATCAGCGTGGTCTTGCCGGCGCCATTGCGGCCCATCACGCAGGTCACCTCGCCGGCGCGGGCGGCGAAATCCACCTCGCGCAACACCGTGACCGGGCCATAGCCCGCGCTGACCCCGCGCAGTTCAAGCACCAAGATAGGCCTCCTGCACCGCCGGGCTGGCCTTGATCGCCTCGGGGCTGCCGCTGGCCAGCACCTGGCCAAAGTTCAGCACGGTGATGCGGCTCGCCAGATCCATCACCACCTCCATGTTATGCTCGATCAGCAGCACCGCCACCTCGGCACCAGCGACCGGACCAGCGCCTTGAACCCTCGATCTCGCCCGCGGCCAGCCTGCGTCGGCTCGTCCAGGATCAGCACCCGAGGCGCCAGCGCCAGCCCCATCGCCACCTCCAAGGGCGCTGGTGGCCATAGGACAGCACGCCCGCCCGCTCGGCCTGCATGTCCTGCATCCCCACCCGCGCCAGCGCCGCCGTCACCGCCGGCCCCGCGCACGGCCCGGCGCCGTGCCGCCCTGCACCGCCAGCGCAACGTTGTCAAAGACGCTCAGCCCCGGAAAGACCGAGGTGATCTGGAACGTATAGGCCACGCCCTTCCTGACCCGGGCATGCGCCGGCAGCCGGGTGATGTCCTCGCCCGCCAGCAGGATGCGGCCCGACTGCACCGGCAACCGCCCCGACAACAGCGACACGAAAGTGGTCTTGCCCGCACCGTTCGGCCCGATCAGCGCGTGGATCTCGCCCGGCGCCAGGTCGAAATCCACCCCGTCCACCGCCTTCAGCCCGCCGAAATGCCGGGTCAGGGTCGCGGGCTTGCAGCAGGCTTTCCCCCCGGCTCACGGCAGGTCCCTCCACAGCCGCGCCCGGACAAACCCCAGGATGCCGCGCGGCGCGAACAGCACCAGCACCACCAGCGCCGCCCCCACCAGGAACAGCCAGGCCGAGGTCAGGGACGAGGCGAAATCGGTCAGGTAGAACATGATCCCCGCCCCCAGGCCCGCCCCCAGAACCGTGCCGGCGCCGCCGATCAGCACATAAAGCATCGGCAGGATCGAATACGGATGCCGGCGAAACCGCCGCCGGCATAGCCGAACAGCACCGCATAGGCCGCGCCCCCGCCCCGAGAACAAGCCCGAGATCACCAGGACCCGCAGCTTGGCGGCGAAAGGGTCTATCCCCAGCATCCGCGCCCGCTCCTCGTTCTCGCGCAGCGCCACCATCACCCGGCCGAACCGCGACCGCACCAGCAGGACCGAGATCACCAGCCCGGCCGCAAACAGCGCCCAGGCCACCGCATAGCGCGGCCCGTCCGCCGCCATCGACCAGCCCAGCAGGCTGCGCCCGGTGTCGGCCAGCACGAACCCCTCGTCGCCATGCGTCCAGTCGTTGAAATACAGGATCGACAGCGCAAAGGCCTGGGCGAACATCAGCGTCACGATCATGAAGCTGACCCCGGCGGTGCGCAGCGCCAGAAGGCCCACCGCCAGCGCCAGAACGCCGCCCGCCAGCGTGCCGCCCATCAGCGCGGGGCCCGCCGACCAGCCCCAGTGCCAGACCGGCAGGCCTGCGCCATACATCCCGGCGGCAAAGAACATCGCATGCCCCCGGCTCAAGAGCCCCGCATAGCCAAAGGCCAGGTTGTAGCCCATGGCAAAGACCGCCAGCACCATGATCCGCGCCAGGTTGGTCATGTGATAGGCCGGCAGCAGCAGCCCCGCCACCGCCAGCGCCGCCAGCACCGCCAGATGCACCGCCCAGACGCCCGCGCCGGCCTTCATGCCCCCGTTCATGCCCCCGTTCATGCTTTCGCCCCGAACAGGCCCTGCGGGCGGAAGACCAGCACCATCGCCACCGCCAGCGTGGCGATGATCTTGGCCAGCGTCGGCGTGAAGAACATCGAGATCACCCCGTCACCCAGCCCGATGATCAGCGCCGCGATCACCGTGCCGCGCAGGCTGCCCAGCCCGCCGATGATCACCACGATGAACGACAGCAACAGCGGGTCGCCCCCCATCAGGTAATGCGCCTGGCTGATCGGCACGATCAGCACGCCGGCCACCGCCGCCAGCGCGGCCCCCAGGGCAAAGGTGCCCATGTAGACCCGGTCAACATTGATGCCAAAGGCCCGCGCCACCTCGCGGTCGACCTGGGTGGCGCGCATCACCAGCCCCGCCCTCGTCCGCGTCATCAGCCGCCAGACCGCCAGCAGCACCACGACCGCCGCCGCCACCACGAACAGCTTGTAGCCGGAATAGCCGAACCACGGCAGTTGCAGCCGCAGGGTAAAGGGCGCCGTCACCGCCCGCGCGTCGGGGCCATAGAACGTCAGCGCCGCCTGCTCGATCATGTAAAGCAGGCCGATGGTGGCCACGATCGTCGCCTCGGGGTCATAGTTCAGCCGCTTGAGGATCAGCCCGTCGGCCGCCGCCGCCAGCGCGCCCACCACCACCGGCGCCACCACCAGCGCTGCCAGGAACCCCACCCAGGCTGGCGCCGGCAGATGCGCCGCCACCGCCCAGGCGATCACCGCGCCCAGCATGAACATGGCGCCATGCGCCACGTTCACCACCCGCATCACGCCAAAGACCAGGCTCAGCCCCACCGCGGCCAGCGCCAGCACGGCGGCCGTCACCATGCCCTCCATCAGGGCCAGCAGCAGAAAGGGACCAAAGGACATGGTACTCCGGAAACTCCGAAAGCGTTCGGGGGGTTCAGGCCGCGTCAGCCGCGGGCGGGGTCGCCCCCGCCCACCGGTCTCGGTTCAGAACGACATCGCCAGATAGTCGGTGTCATTCTCGTAGGCGCCGTCTTCCATCGTGGTCTGATGCACCCGCACCAGCTTGCCGCCCTGGATCTGGCTGATGTTCTGCGTGCCAAAGGCCTGGTGCATCTTGCCGTTGAACGTCATCCCGCCCTGCGGACGTTCGGCCCCCGCCGGCAATTCGGTGATCGCCTCCATCGCCTCGACCAGCTTTTGCCGGTCGGCCGGCGCCGCATAACCGCTGGCCTCGACCGCCTGCTTGATGAAATACAGCGTCTCCCAGCACGAGAACATGTGGCTATAGGTGGCCACGTCCTTGGCGTCGCTGACGCTGGCGCCATTGTCGTCCACGCCCACCGCGGCGCGATAGGCGGTCTCGGCCTCGCCGGCATCGGCCGGTTTCACCCGGCAATGGCCTTCCCAGAAATGGCTGCCTTCCAGGAATTCCAGCCCCGGCGTCGCGGTATCCACCGCCTCCAGGCTGTCGACAAAGCCGAACAACTGCGGCCGGGCGCCGCTGCCGTAGAATTCCCCCAGTTCCTTGACAAAGGTCAGCACGCCGGGGCCGACCATCACATGATACAGCACCTCGGTATCGGCCGGGATCTGCGCGAAATAGCGGGTATAGCTGGTCTCGGTCGGCGGAATGGCGATCTGGGCCAGCATCTGGCCGCCCTGCGCCTCGATCGCCTTGGAAAAGAAGTCGCGGTGGTCATAGCCAAAGGCGTAATCCGGGTAGAACATGGTGACCTTCTTGCCCAGGTTCCCGGCAACCCACGGCGCCATCGACGAAATCTGGCTGCGCACATCGGTGATGCCCGGCTGCAGCGTCCAGCGGTTCAAGGCACCCGAGGCGACGTGATAGCCCTCAGAGCAGACCAGATAGGGGATCTTCAGCTCGCCCGCGCGCGGCGCCGATCCCATCACCACATGGGAAAACAGCGTGCCCATGATCAGGTCGCACCCCGCCGGCCCGGCCAGTTTCTCCACCACTTCGGCCCCGCGCTTGGGGTCGGTGGCGTCATCCTCGAACACCAGTTCGACCGGCCGCCCGCCGATGCCGCCCGCGGCGTTGATCGCCGTCGCCGCCGCGGTCGCTGTCCGTTCGTACCAGCGGCCATAAGAGGCGCCGATGCCGGTGCGGTGCAGCTGAAAGCCCACCTTCAACGGCGCCGCCTGCCCCCAGACATGGCCCGGCAGGGCCGCGGTCATCAGCCCCGCGCCCATTCCCTGCAGAACCCGGCGCCGGGACGGCGTGAAAAGCGAAGTCGTGGTCATCTCTTCTCTCCACTGTTGGCGGGCACCTCTCGCGGGGCCTCGCATTCAAGATTGTAGGTATGCAAACGATCTGTCCAGAGTTTTCTTCATCCCACCCTGGCCGTCGACAGAAGCCAGAGCCCGAACACCGTGTAGCCGACCATCAGCACCGTCAACGGCAGATGCGCCATGGCCCGCACCGGACCCGCCAGCCGCAGCGACAGGATCACCGCCAGCAGATGCGCGCCCAGAATTGCGACGAACTGACCGGCATATATCAGCGGCATGATCCGCACATCGGTCAGGAACCCGAAAGACACATAGAACGGCGGCAACCCCAGCCAGCTGTCGCCGGTCAGGAACGGATCGTTCAGCGCCGCCAGCGTATATTGCCCCGCCGTCAGCAACATCACCAGATAATGCGCGACGTGATAACCCGCCGCGATCGCCAGGAAGGACAGCATCACCGGCCCGGCCCGGAAGGTGCCGCCCGAGAGCCGCCGCCCCAGCGCCATCCCCGCCCCGATCGCCGCCAGCGTCAGCGCAAAGACCGCGACCAGCCCGGCGCTGTTCTGCCAGACCACGGCCGAACGCCCGGTCGGCTCCAGCGGGTTCTCTCCGATCAGCCCCTGCCACCAGAAGGTTTCCACCAACCCGTCAAAGGACAGCGCCGCCAGCGCCAGCGCGACAAAGACGATGGCCGAGCGGTCCATCGCCGGCATCCGCAGCACCTGCGCACCCGGAAAGCCCGCCATCGCCCGCACCCGGTCGCCTTCGACCTCGCGCCACAGGGGCGCGATCCGCGCGATATAGCCGAACAGCACCGTCAGGAACTCGCCCCGCTGCAGCCAGTCCTCGCCCTCGGCCACCGCCAGCACAAAGACGACCAGCCAATAGGCCAGCGCCGCCCGCGCCAGCACCGCCGGATCGTCGGGCGACAGCGACACCATCTGGAACCAGACAAAGCCGGCATAGAACGCCACCGCCGGCCAATGCCCCCAGCGCGCCAACCCGACAGACCCCTCGCGCCGCATCAGCAGCCGCGCGATCCGCACCGGCCCGGTCCAGGGGTTGATCGGCCGCCACAGGTTGCCCAGCAGCATCGAGCCAAAGGGCACCACGATCCAGACCCCGGTCCAGAACACCAGCGTCATCAGGTTGTGCATCGGGTCGCGGTTGCCGAACAACCCGACCAGCACCAGCCCCAGAAAGACCAGGAACGACAGATAAGAGGTCAGGCTTTCGGGCAGGATCACCCGCCGCTGCCACAACAGATGCGCCCGCATCGCCGGCATATGGCCCGCCGCCGCCCCCAGGATCGCGGTCAAGGCCACGGTCAGCGCGGCGGCGGTGATGTAATGGCCGGTCGGCAGCGTCAGGATCACCGAGGGCGGCAAGGCAGGCCAGCGCCCCGCCGGGCACCAGCCCCGCCATCAGCCCCAGCGCCGACCGCATCCGCCAAGGCCCCGGAATTCTGGAAAATTCCGGCCAAAATTTTTCGAAAAATTTTGGGCGCCCCGCCGGGGCCGCCGCTCTGGGTCCTGTCACCGCAGCCCGTCCTGCCCCTTCACATCCGCCATTTCCAGGCCCCCCATCCGGCTGTGGACCCGCCCGCCCCGCGCCATGGCCAGCGCGAACAGCACTCGTTGGCGCGCGGCCCGTCCTCGCAGGCGATGGTGATCACGTCAAAGCGCGACCGGACATAGGCCGCGTTCAGATGGCCCAGGGGAATGTCCAGCGTGGTTCCCATGCCGCCCACCTTCATGGCGCTGGGCACGATGGCGCGGCATTCGCCCAGCCGGTCGCGCATCCAGTAGCCGCCCGAGACATGCCAGATCGCGCCATGCTCATGCTCGCCGTTCTCGCCGACGATGGCGCCCTTGCCATATGCGTCGATCCCCTCGCGCCCGCCCAGGGCCGCCACCAGCCGGTCGGTCAGCAACAGCGCCAGCGGCTTCAAGGTCTCCATCGCCGGTTGCAGCTCCGGCTCAAAGCGGCCGGCAAAGGGGTTGGTGCAGATCGCATAGACCGCCGCCTTGACCGGGGCCGGGCTGGCGACCGGCCCGCCTTCGTGCAGGACCTCCTCGACCTGGGTCACGATCTTGCGGATGGCAAATTCTGTCATTCTCTCTCTCCCGACAGGGACAGGTGCCCCGTCATTGCCGTTTCACCCTGCAGGAAAAATGCCGCAGCTTCAATCACTCCGGCCGCCCGCAGCGCGTTCGCCCGCGCCAGGCCCGCCGCCAGCGCCGCCCGCCGTTCCGCCGCCGTCAGCACCGGCACCGCCACCGTGACCCGGCGCGCGCCCAGGTCGCTGTCGGCCTGCAACTCGTTGGCCGGGCGCCGGCGGATGCCCGGATGACCGGCCAGGTCGACCGCATTGGCGATCATCGTCGCCGCCGCATCGGCCGTGGCCGCATCGCGTGCCAGCACCGTCACCGCATCGACTATTCCCAGCGAGAAACTGCGCCCGCGCCAGCCCGAGGTGGCGATGCCGCGCACCGGATCTTCGGCGCGGATCGTGGCGCGGGCCTGCCCGCCCGCTGCCGCCAGCGCGCAGCTCAGCGCCTGACCGGGGGCCAGGGCCAGTGCGATGTCGCCGCCGTTGTTGGCATAGGCGCGCGCCACGCCGGGGCCCTGCAGCGCGGCGCAGATCTCGTCGGCCACGGCCCCCGCCACCGCCGCCATCGGCGTGATGAAATCCGGCCGGTGCGGCGCCACTGCCGCCGCCATGGCCCGGGCGATGCGCCCGGTGACTGGCGCCGCCTCGGCCCGCAGCGCCGGCAGTTCCGCCACCAGTTCCCCTAGCACCGTGGCGAATCGCGCCGCGGCGCGGGCATGGGCCGCCTCGACCGCCGCCCTGGGGCCAAAGGCCTGGGCGATGATGTCGATCGGCCCGTGCTGCAGGTGCAGCCGCCCGTCCGCCAGCCGCGCTGCCAGCGCGCCAGAACCCGCCCTGCCTAGCGCCGCGGCCATTTTTCCACCCGCGCGGCGGTGGGGTATTCGCCGCCCTCCTGCATGGTCCGGCCCAGGTCGCGGATCGCCTCTTCATGCCCGCCCATCGCCAGGTAATCGGCGCGGGCCATGGTAAATTCCAGCGGCGCCACCAGGGCCGGCGTCGGCACATAGCCAAAGGCGCCCGCCGGCAGGTCCAGCACATCGACCATGAAGGTGATGCCGCCGCCCGGCCAGACATAGCATTGCGCCCCGCCCGAGGTCAGCCGCGTCACCCCGCCCTGGACCGAGCGGGTCAGCCGCACCGGGTTTCGGGTGACGCCGGCACGCAAGGACCCGCCCGCGCCGCCCATGAACAGCACGGTGCAAAGCGAAGGTTCGCAATTCTCGTCAATCAGTTCGACGGTTTTCTTGAGGTTATCCGGCAAGGGCTGCGCCACCGGTTTCAGATCCGCGTCCAGCTCGTAAAAGGCGTATTCCTCGCCGGTGGTCGACACCATCAACAGCCGCAGGCCCGGCCGCGCGCCCTTTTTCTCCTGCCAGTCGCCCAGGATCTCCAGCGGGTCGGTCAGCCGGGTGCCGCCCCAGCCCAGGCCCGGTTCGCTGACCCGGAAATAGCGGCCGGGCGTCGAGCGGTGGCCCTTGATCCGGATCCCCGTCGGCTCCCATCCCAGCACCTTGCCGGCCTGATGCTCGCTGACCACGCCGGTGATGTGGTCGTCGACCACCACCACCTCGTCGACCAGGCCGCGCCACTGGCTGGCGAACATGCCGATGGTGGCCGAACCGCAGCCCACCCGCATCCGCCGTTCCGGCGTGCCGTCGACCACCGGCCGGCCGGCCTACGCCACCGTCGAGCCGCCGTCGATCGCCAGGTCCACCGCCTCGCCGTTGCACAGCGCCAAGAGCGTGGAACAGGTCAGCCGCCCCTGGTTTCAGAATCCGCCGGTCAGGTGGTGAACCCGCCGAGCGACAGCATCTGGCTGCCGTATTCGGCGGTGGTGACCCATGGCCCACCGCCTCTCCGCCCGCCCGCACGGTGGCACCCTCGGGGCCGAGAGAAGCGGTCGGTGTCGATCTTCACCTTGACGCCGCAATAGGGAAAAGATCGCCTCGGTCACCACGGTGACCATGTCAGCGCCTTCCACCTGCGACGAGACGATGAAGGGCGCGGGCTTGTAGTCGGGATAGAGTGGTGCCAGGCCGATGCCGATCACGAAACTGTCGGCCGGCACCGGCGCCCGTCCCAGTCGCGCACCGCAAGGGCACGACGCGCCGGCCCTCGTCCAGCGCCTGGCTCCAGCATCACCACCGGGTCGGTGCGGATGATCCGCCCGGCTCGTTGGCATAGCGGTCGCAGGCGCCGGTCCTGGCCGGGGGCGATGCAGCACATCACCGGGCAGGCGTCGCAGCGGATCTTGTCAGTTGCATCGGACATGGCGTTCTTCCTGACCGGGCAGCGCCGGGGGCCGGCCCGGACCCCGGAGTATTTGAGCCAAGATGAAGGGGCGGGTCATGAAAGCGCCTCCATCGCGGCCAGGATGCGGTGGGGCAAGGCCGGGGTGCGGGTGATCCGGCGCCGGTGGCCGTGGCGGATGGCGTTCAGGATCGCCGGCGCGGTGGGGATCAGCATGTTCGCCCAGGCCCTTGGCGCCAAAGGGGCCCTTCGGGGATCGGGCACCTCGATCAGGATCGGTCGATCTGCGGCATGTCGCCGGTGGTGGATCAGGTAGTCGTGCAGGTTCTCGGTCCGGCCGGGCGAGTATTCCTCCATCAGCGCCAGGCCCAGGCCTGGGCGATGCCGCCTTCGATCTGGCCCATCGCCAGCCGCGGGTTGATCACGCGGCCCAGGTCGCTCGCGGCGGTGATCCGGTGCGGCCGCACGATTGCCCAGGGCGGCGTCGACCGAAAGTTCGACCATCTGGGCGCCATAGCCATAGACGGCATAGGGCAGGCCCTGGCCGTTCTCGTCCAGCGCGCGGGTCGGCGGGTCATAGCTTTCCTCGGCGCATAGCGCATAGTCCGGCGTCGCGGCCGGCAGCGCGGCGAGGTCGATCTGGCGCCGGGCAGCCCCCTCGGTCACGACGATCCGGCCGGGTTCCAGCGCGATCGCCGCGCCCTGGGTGGCATTGGCCAGCCGCAGGATGGCGGCCCGCAGCGCCTGCCCCGCCTTTGCGCCGCGCGGCCTGACATAGGTCTGCCGGCTGGCCGAGGTCTTGCCGGCGTCGGGCGTCACCGCGGGGTCCGGCCCGACCAGCCGCAGCGCATGCACCGGCAGACCCAGCGCATCGGCGGCGATCTGGGCGATCACCGTGTTCGAGCCCTGGCCGATGTCGGTGGCGCCCTGGTGCAGCACCGCCTCGCCGCCGGGGGTGATGCCGATGCGGATGGTCGAGGGGTTGGGCAGCGCGGTGTTGCCGCAGCCATACCAGCAAGAGGCCACGCCGATGCCCCGGCCCGGCGCCGCCGCCGCCCAGTCGATCCCGCGCGCCCAGGCCGGGCGCAGCGCCTGTAGGCAGGGGCCGATGCCGACCGCCCGCATCGTGTTGCCGGTGGGCGAGGTGTCACCGTCGCGCAGCGCGTTCAGGATGCGGAACTCCAGCCGGTCCAGCCCCGCCTTTTCCGCCAGCCGGTCATAGAGCGTTTCCTGCCACAGCGCGCCCTGCGGCACGCCAAAGCCGCGAAAGGCCCCGGAAACCGGGCCGTTGGTATGGACCGCGCGGGCGCGGGCGTGGATCGCCGGGGTGAAATAGGGCCCCGAGACATGCACCGGCACCCGGTTGGCCACTGTCGGCCCCCAGCTGGAATAGGCGCCGGTGTTGAAGCGGCCCTCGAATTCCATGCCGGTGATCCGCCCCTTGGCGTCACAGCCGATCCGGCCCCGCATCTCGGCCGGGTGGCGCTTGGTGGTCGAGGCCATGCTTTCGGCCCGCGCATAGGTCATCCGCGCCGGCCGCCCGGTCTTCAGCGCCACCAGCCCGATCAGCGGCTGCAGCGATACGTCGAGTTTCGAGCCGAATCCGCCGCCCACCGCCGAGGCCAGGATCCGCACCCGCTCGACCGGCAGGCCCAGCAGCGCCGCGGTGTCCTCGCGGTCCATGCCCGGCGCCTGGGTGCAGGCGCGGATGCACAGGGTGTCGCCCTCCATCCAGGCGGCGCCGGCCTCGGGCTCGATATAGGCGTGTTCCACGTATTGCGTGGTGAATTCGCCCTCGACCACATGCGCCGCACCCGCCAGCGCCGCCGCCACGTCGCCCCGGGCCACCCTCCCCTCGATCAAGAGGTTGCGCGCCCGCCCCGGATGCAGGAGCGGCGCGCCATCCGCCTCGGCCGCCTCGGGCGTCAACAACGCCGGCAGCTCTGACCAGCTGACCGGGAAATCCATAGATCCGCCGCGGCCCCCGGCTCGAACGCCACCAGCGCCACGCATTCGCCGCGGAACCGCGCGGCGAGGCGGCGATGGCGGGCTGGTCGGCAAAGGGCGGGATCACCGAAAGGCGTTGCGGCCGGGAATGTCGGCGGCGGTGAACACGCCCGCCACGCCGGGCCGCGCGGCATAGCCGCCAGATCGCCAAAGGCAAACGCCGCATGCGCATGCGGAGAGCGCACCGCCCTGACCACCAGCGCGCCCTCGGGCGCCGCGTCATCGCCAAAGGCGTCGCCGGCGACCTTGGCGCCCCGTCCAGCCGGGCGATATCGGCGCCCACCGCCGCGCCCACCGCCGGCCCCGGCGCCTCGGGCGCGGGGGCGGCATCGCAGACCGCCGCGATGATCCGGGCATAGCCGGTGCAGCGGCACAGGACGCCCCAGCGCCGCCTCGGCCTCGGCCGGCGTCGGCGCGGGGTCCCCGCGCTACAACAGTTCCGCCGCCGCCATCAGCATCCCCGGCGTGCAGATGCCGCATTGCGCCGCGCCATGGCGCAGGAACGCCGCGCGCAGCCGGGTCAGTTCCGGCGTCTCGGCCTCGACGGTCTGGACCTCGGCGCCCTCGACCCGCGCCGCCGGCACCATGCAGGAACAGACCGCCCGGCCATCCAGCAGCACCGTGCAGGCGCCGCAATCGCCGGCATCGCAGCCGACCTTGGTGCCCTTGCGCCCCAGCCTTTCCCGCAACACCTGGCTCAGCCGTTCCGTCGGCGCCGCCTCGGCCTGAACCTCGCTGCCGTTCAACCGGAACCGGATCATGCCGTCGCCCTTCTGACTGCGCGCCGGATCAGCTCGACCGCCGCCCCGCGCCGATATTCCGCCGTCGCCCGCATGTCGATCGGGTCCAGCGCGCCGCCATCGCCGGCCATGACCCGCTCGGCCGCCGCGTCACCCACCGGCCCGGCCAGCGCCGCCTCGACCGCCGGCAGCCGCCGCGCCACCGGCGAACAGGCCCCCACCGCCACCGCCGCCTGGGTGATCGGTCCCCCGCCAGCACCAGCCGCACCGCCACCATGGCGATCGAGATCACCAGATAGGCCGCCCCAGCTTCTCCAAAGGCCGAAACCCCTGCAGCGCCGTCGCCGGCAGATGCACCGCCACCAACATCTCGCCCGCCGCCAGCGCAGTCGCCGCGGCCCACGCGATGAACCCGGCCAGCGGCATCCGCCGGCTGCCCGCGGCCGAGACCAGCTCGACCTCGGCCTCCAGCGCCAACAAAGGCGGCATCCCGTCGGCGGCCGGCGAGGCGTTGCACAGGTTGCCCCCCACCGTGCCTGCGTTCTGGATCTGCCGGCCCCCCACCACCCGCGCCGCCTGTTGCAGCGCGGCCAGGGCCGGCGGCAGGGCGGCCTCGGCCACCGCGCTCCAACTGGTGCAGGCGCCGATTCGCAGCCCCTCGGGCGTCTGGCCGATCCCGACCATGCCGGGCAGGCCGGTCACATCCAGCACCGGCCCCGCCAGCCCCGCCCCCGCCAGCGGATAAAGATCGGTGCCGCCAGCCAGCACCCGCGCCCCCTGGGCCAGCGCGGCCAGCGCATCGGGCAAGGTGGTCGGGCGGGCATAGCTCATGGCGGGGTCCGATGGCAGTTTCGGGTATCGGGCGGCGGCGGCCTGGCAAAGATTGTTTGCACACCAACAAGGTTGATCCGATTTGCCCGCCTGTCAACAGTCTTGCCACCCGACCAGTAGCGTATGCCGCAAGCCATGACCCAAGCCCGCCCTCAGCGAAGCCTCCTTGGCCTATGTCCTCGACGACCAGATCGGCTATCTGCTGCGGCGGTGACACAGCAGCATCTGGCGATCTTTGCCAGAGCCATTCCCGAAGTAACCACCACGCAATTCGCGGTGCTGGCGCGGCTGGCCGAACTGGGGCCGCAGTCGCAGAATGCGCTGGGGCGAAGCCGCGATGGATGCCGCCACCGTCAAGGGTGTGGTCGACCGGCTGGCGCGTCAGGGCCTCGTCGCCACCGCGCCAGACCCCGAGGACCGCCGCCGCCTGACGGTGACACTGACCGACGATGGCCGCGCGCTGTTTGCCCCGCCTTGCCGACACCGCGCTGGATGTCTCGGCCGCACCCTGGCTCCCCTGTCCAGCGCCGAGGCCGAAACGCCCAGGCCGCCCTGCTGGCGCGTCTGGCCTGACCCGCCCGCCGCCCTGCCCCGCCCCTAGCCCTTCACCGCATGGCGCGCCCGGAACGCCGCGATTTCCGCCGGCGTCGGGCGCTGGCCGGTAAAGGTCAGCGCATAATCAGGATCCGGCCCATCCGCGCGCCGAATTCCTCATCCGTTCCCATGGCGATATAGCCCACCTGGGTCAGATAGACCGTGCAGGCGCGGGCATCCGCTTCGGCAGGTCATAGCCGTATCGGGTAGACATCGCCGTCAGCGCCACCTCGGGCGGCATCCTCGGCGGCCAGCGCGCGCCAGCCGCCGGGTCGGTGCGGGAGCCCAGGTCCGCATGGCGAATTCGGCCCGGGATCAAGACCGCCGGTTCCACCCAGGCATCCAGTGCGTCGTTCGCCGTCGTGAACAGGTTCAGGATCGCCGCTGTCACCGTCGCGGCGGGCGCCTCGATCTGCGCCAGCAGTGCGGTGTGTGCGCCCTGCCAGCGCGCGACCAGGCCTGCCAGCAGCGCCTCGCGGTCCGGCGAATGCCAGTAGAAACTGGTGCGTGACAGGCCCAGCCGCGCCGCCAGCGGGCCGATCTTCACCGCCTCGAAGCCCACCCTCGACCAGCAGAGACGCGCCCCCTCCAGCCAGCCCTCGACCGAGCCGCGCCACCCCCGCTCGCCCTCTGCCCGCTCGCCCTCTGCCCGGTCGTCCCCGGCCCGGTCATCCCTGGCCCGATCCGCCGCGCTCCGGTCCTTTGCGTCCCGGCCCTTTTCCTCGCCGTCCTTCGCCATCCTGCCCGCCTTTCCGGCCCGCAGGATAGGCCGCCCTGCCGGCCCTCGCAAGTAACTTGACACAAGTGTCGATTTTATGTCTCTTGCCTGCATCCCCGGCCCCAGGAGCGCGCCATGTCGAACGATCCCCTTCTGCAACCCTACCAGCTGAAACACCTCACCCTGCGCAACCGGATCATGACCACCAGTCACGAACCGGCCTATGGCGACGACGGCATGCCAAAGGACCGCTACCGGCTCTATCACCTGGAACGCGCCAAGGCCGGCGTCGCCATGGTGATGACCGCCGGTTCCGCCTCGGTCAGCCGCGACAGCCCGCCGGTGTTCTCGAACCTGCTGGTCTGGAAGGACGAGGTGGTTCCGTGGATGAAGCGCCTGACCGACGATTGCCACGAGGCCGGCGCGGCGGTGATGATCCAGCTTTCCCACCTTGGCCGCCGCACCCGCTGGGACAAGGCCGACTGGCTGCCCGTCCTCGCCGCCGGCCCCGCGCGCGAACCCAGCCACCGCGCCTTTCCCAAGGTGATGGAAGACTGGGACATCGCCCGCGTCGTCCGTGACTATGCCGACGGCGCCGAACGCCTGGCGGCCGCCGGCGTCGATGGCGTCGAATTCGAATGCTACGGCCACCTGATGGACCAGTTCATCAGCCCGCTGACCAACGGCATGCCCGCCGGCCCCTATGACGCCTCCAGCCTCGACAACCGCCTGCGCTTCGCCTTCGAGGTCCTGCAGGCCTGCCGCGACCGCGTCGGCGACCGGATGCTGCTGGGCATGCGCTATACCGCCGACGAAGATGCCCCCGGCGGCCTGCCGGTCGAGGAAGGCGTCGAGATCGCGCGCCGCTTCAAGGCCTCGGGCCTGGTCGATTTCGTCAACATCATCCGCGGCCGCATCCACACCGACCCGGCCATGACCGATGTCATCCCGATCCAGGGCATGCGCTCGGCCCCGCACCTCGACCTTGCCGGCCGCATCCGGGCCGAGGTCGGCCTGCCCACCTTCCACGCCGCCCGCATCCCCGACGTGGCCACCGCGCGCCATGCCGTCGCCTCGGGGCAACTGGACATGGTCGGCATGACCCGCGCCCACATGGCCGACCCGCATATCGTGCAGAAGATCGTCGAAAAGCGCGAGGACGACATCCGCCCCTGCGTCGGCGCCACCTATTGCCTCGACCGCATCTACCAGGGCGGCATGGCGCTGTGCATCCACAACCCGGCGACGGGCCGCGAAGAGACCATGCCCCACAGCATCACGCCCGCCGCCACGGCGAAGAAGGTGGTGGTCGTCGGCACCGGCCCCGCCGGGCTCGAGGCCGCCCGCGTCGCCGCCGAACGCGGCCACCGGGTCGTGGTCTTCGAGGCTGCCGACCAGCCCGGCGGCCAGGTCCGCCTGACCGCGCTGACCAAACGCCGGGCGGAAATGATCGGCATCATCGACTGGCGCATGGCGCAATGCGCCGCCCGCGATGTCGATTTCCGCTTCAACACCTTCGCCGAAGCCTCTGATGTCATGGCGGAAAACCCCGACGTGGTGATCATCGCCACCGGCGGCCTGCCGCAAAAGGACATCCTCTCTTTCGGCAACGAACTGACCGTTTCCGCCTGGGACCTGCTGTCCGGCGATGTCAAGCCGGGCCAGAACGTGCTGCTCTTTGACGACGCCGGCGACCACACCGCGCTCCAGGCCGCGCAGATGCTGGCCGAGGCCGGCGCCACGGTCGAGGTGATGACCCCCGACCGCAGCTTTGCGCCCGAGGTGATGGCGATGAACCTGGTCCCCTACATGCGGGCGATGCAGGACAAGAAGGTAACGTTTACCGTGACCTACCGCCTGTCCGGGGTGCGGAAATCCGGCAACCGGCTGACGGCGGTGATCGACAGCGACTACATGCAGATCGGCATGGAACGCGACTTCGACCAGATCGTGGTCAACCACGGCACCCTGCCGCTCGCCGACCTATACTTCGACCTCAAGCCGCAGTCGGAAAACCTGGGCGCCGTCGATTACGAGGCGCTGGTCCAGGGTCGGCCGCAGACCGGCGGCGAGGGGCCTGCGGGCTTCCGCCTCTACCGGATCGGCGACGCGGTCGAAAGCCGCAACACCCACGCCGCGATCTACGACGCGCTGCGCCTGGTCAAGGAAATCTAGGGGCAGGAAATCTAGACCCGATCCGCCCGCCCCGCCCCATTCGGGCGTCGGGGTGGGCGGGCGTCGGGGTGGGCGGGCGGGCGACGCCCGAAGGGGGCAGCCCCGCAAGGGGCTATCCCTGGCGCTCAGCGGCCATAGGTCGCCACCACCTCGGCCTTTTCCAGCGCCATGGCGTTCAGATAGAACCCCAGCATCGCCCCCGTCGTCCCCGCATCCTCCGGCAAGGCCTGCGGCAGCGCCCAGAGCGTCACCACATAGCGATGCGCCGCATCGCCTTCGGGCGGGCAGGCGCCGCCATAGCTATGCGTGCCGAAATCGCTCTGCCCTTGCAACGCGCCCTCCGGCAGTCCGGCGCTGCTGGCGCCTTCCCCCAGCCCGGCAACCGTCGCCGGCAGGTTGTAGACGCCCCAATGCCACCAGCCCGACCCGGTCGGCGCATCGGGGTCATGGATCGTCACCGCCAGCGTGGCCGTGCCCTCCGGCAGCCCCGACCAGGCCAGTTCCGGCGACAGGTTGCCCCCGGCGCAGCCAAATCCGTCCATCACCTGCGCGTCGCCCCAGACCCCTTCGGCCGTCAGCCCCGGCGCGCTCAGCTGCATCTCGGCCCACGCCGGCGCCGCCGTCGCTGCCGCCGTGGCAATCATCGCCGCCAGCGCGGCCCATTTCATCCCTGCCATCTCTCAGGCTCCTCTTCCGGTTTCACGTCCTGTCCCCGGATCCTGCCACGCGCCGCCCGCCGGCGTGGCCGCAGAACGCGCGTTCTATGCCGCGTTCCGATCAGCCGTGGCCTCCGCCTCGCGGATTTCGCGCGGCAACAGGCCAAAGCGTTCGCGGAACCGCTGCGCGAACTGGCTGGCCGAGGCATAGCCCGCCTCCAGCGCGATGCGCCCCACCGGCAGCGCCGTGGTCTGCAACAGCGCCAGCCCGTGACACAGCCGCATCTCGCGCAGGATTTCGGCGAATCCGCTGCCTTCTGCCGCCAGCCTGCGCCGCAGCGTCGCCTCCGACATGGCCAGCGCCCGCGCCGCCGTTGCCGCCGTCCAGTCGGCGCCCGGCTCGGCGCCGATCAGGCCGCGCAGCCGGTCGCCCTGCCGTTCCGGCGCGGCGCGCGCCAGCACCGCGCCCGCCTCTGCCGCCCAGAGCGCCAGCTCCTCCAGCCGCAGGCCGGCCACGGGTTCGGGCCAGCGCGCCGCCGCGCCGCCGGGGGCAAAGCATTGGAACAGCTCCTCTGCCGCCGCCGGCAGGTCGCAGGCCACCGCCCCGGCCTCGTCCGGCCGGTTCAGGCCCGGCAGGCGGGCATAGGCGCGCTCCAGCACCGGGCGCGGGATCGCCAGCGCCTCGGCCAGATAGGGCCGCCCCGGCGCGGGCCGGTTCTCCACCGTCAGCGGCACCGCCTCGGGCATCAGGCAGAACCGCCCGGCCGTCACGTCGACCGGCGCGCCCTGCCCCAGCACGGTCTTTATGCCGGCGCGCACCCGCACCAGCGCCGGCACCGGCGCCAACAGGTGGTGAAACCGCGCCCTGCGCCCTTGGGTGATCGTGAAGAACTGCATCGCCATCGCCGCGCTTCCCTTGCTGCGCCCCTTTGGGGGAAATCCTTGACAAATCGTTAATTCGACAGGGTCAAGCCCTTGAATCCATTGCGTCCGCCCTGCGTCCCACGCCGGGACGCCCCCCTCAGGCCACCTGCCCCGCGGCCCATCCGCTCGACCAGGCCCACTGGAAATTATACCCCCCCAGCCAGCCGGTCACGTCCACCACCTCGCCCACGAAATATAGCCCCGGCACCGCCCTGGCCTCCAGCGTCCGCGCCTCCAGCGCCGCCGTGTCCACCCCCCCCAGCGTCACCTCGGCGGTGCGATAGCCCTCGGAGCCCACCGGCATCAGCCGCCAGTCCTGCAGGCCCGCCGCCACCCGGTCCAGCACCGCGCCCGGAACCTCGGCCAGGGGGCCGCTGACGCCCGAAACCTCGGCCAGATGCCGCGCCAGCCGCTCGGGCACCAGCCGCGCCAGCGCCATGGCCAGATGCCCCCGGCCGCCCTGCGCCTTGGCCTCGCGCAGCACCCGCCCCGCCGCGATGCCGGGGCAGAGGTTCACCGAGATCCCCTGCCCCTCGCGCCAGTAGCTGGAGACCTGCAGCACCGCCGGCCCCGACAGCCCGCGATGGGTGATGAGCACCGCCTCGTCGAACCCCTGCCGCCCGCAGGACACCCTGCCCTGCACCGACACCCCCGCCAGCGGCTTCATCCAGGCCAGTTCCTGTTCGGCAAAGGTCAGGGGCACCAGCGCCGGCCGGGTTTCGGTGACCGGCAGGCCGAAACTCTCGGCCAGCCGGTAGCCATAGCCCGTCGCCCCCATCTTGGGAATCGACTTGCCCCCCGTCGCCACGATGACCGACGCCGCCTCCTGCACCCCGCGCTGGGTCTCGACCCGGAACCCCGCGCCCGCCCGGCTGACCGCGCCCGGCGTGCAGCCAGTCCACAGGACCACCCCCGCCGCCGCCATGTCGGACAGGAGCAGGTCCACCACCTGCGTGGCCGGCCCGTCGCAGAACAGCTGCCCCAGCGTCTTTTCGTGCCAGGCGATTCCCGCCGCATCCATCCGGGCGATGAAATCCCACTGGGTGAACCGCTTCAGCGCCGACAGGGCAAACCGCGGATTGCCGCCAAGGAACCGGTCGGCCGAAATTCCGAGGTTGGTGAAATTGCAGCGCCCGCCGCCCGAGATGCGAATCTTCTCGCCCGGCTTGGCAGCATGGTCCACCACCAGCACGCGGCGTCCGCGGCGGCCGGCCTCGATCGCGGCCATCATGCCCGCGGCGCCTGCGCCCAACACGATCACATCCCAGGCCATCCTGCCTCACTTTTTCTGTTTTGCCCCCCTTGCAGCCCGCAAGTGGCTTCGCTAAACAACGCCGCACGGTTGGGGCGTCGCCAAGTGGTAAGGCAGCGGTTTTTGGTACCGCCATACCTAGGTTCGAATCCTAGCGCCCCAGCCAACCGTTTTCCCCCAGATCCGCCCCCGCTGCCGATTGCGGAGCAGGCCGCCATCAGCGGCCCGGTTTGCGCAGTTTGGCCGCCGGCAGCAGCGCGACATAGCCGGGCAGCACGTCGCGGGGAATGCGGCCGCGATCTTCCAGTTCCTCCAGCAGGCGCAGCACCAGATCGGCGTTGTCAAAGACGCTGTCGGCGATCAGCGCCAGCTTGACCAGCCGTTCATCGCCAAAGCCGCCGATGTCGCGCAGGTCGCGGACGTAGATCGCGTCGCCGTCGACCGCCTGGGCGAATTCCGACCGCACCAGCAGCTTGCGGTTCCGCCGGGACAGGCCGACATGCTTCATGGTCAGAAAGCGCAGGAATTCGAACCCCAGCCGGTTCAGCGCCTGGTCCAGCGCGCCGATCCGCGGCTCGTCGTGATAGAGCGGGAACAGCCGCGCCTCGGTCACCACGGCCAGCGCCTGGCCCAGCTTGGCCCCGCCATGGCTGAGGATCATCGTCTCGGCCCCCTGCACGTCGATCTTGAGCAGGTCGATGGCGGGCAGTTCCGCCAGGTCGTCCAGCCGGCGGGTGGCGACGGTGATTTCGCCGGTCAGGTCGGTATCGGCGCCAAAGCGGCAGTGCCGGGCGCTGGCCGGGTCGATCCGGAACAGCGAGGTAAAGCCCTGCTGCCGGTAGAGATAGAGCGGCCGTTCGGTGCCGTCGCCAAGCGCATGCGGCAGATAGGTTTCCGCGTCGGACTTGCGGGCCTGAAGGGCGGCCAGCGCCTCGGCCTGCGGCTCGAAGCCCCAGATCCGGGCCAGCCCGGCGCGCAACAGCGGCAGATAGGGCGCGTCGCCTTCGATCAGGGGGTTTGCGCCGATGTCCAGCACCCGGATCGGCCCGGCATCGGGCAGCGATTTCGCCAGATAGGCCAGCCGCCTGTCGCGCCCGCGCGATCCGGTCGGGGCGGGTTTGGCGGCGGGAACGGCGGCAGGTTTGGCGGCGGATTTGGGGGCGGCGGTGTCGGTCAAGGCTTTCTCGATCTGCTGGAGTTCGGCGGGCAGGGCCTGGGCCATGACACGGCGCAGGCGGTGGCGGCTGTAGGCCTTTTCCCCCTGCCCGATGCGGTCGAGGATCGTGGCCAGCGGCACCACCGGATGAAAGATGCGGTCGCGCCGTTCCGCCCGCGTCAGCGCCTCGGCCAGATGCGGGGGGTTGGTGTCGAAACAATCCGGGGCCAGCAGGTCGCCCAGCACGGCCTCGGCCGGCCGGTGGGTCAGCGCCGGGTCCTGCGCGGCGCCGGCCAGCACGGCCTCGTCATTCATCTGGGCAGCAAGGCCCTGCGACAGGCCGCGGCGGCGCAGGTCTTCCATCGCGGCCAGCCCCGCCGCCGATACCGAAACCAGCGGGAACAGGCAGCCCCAGTCGGGCGACAGCCCCAGCGCCCTGAGGCCCAGCGAATAGCGTTTGGCCTTGGCCGTCCGGCCCAGCCGGGGGGCGACCAGATCGGCGGGTTCGGCGCAGAGCCGGCTGACGCATTGCGCCGCGGCATCGCCGGTCATCACCACGTCGGATTCCACCAGCACATAGCGGCTGTGGCCGGGCAGCAGGCGGCGGGCGGCGTAAAGGCAGACATCGCCGCAGAACCAGCCCCAGTTCGCGGGCAATCCGGACAGGCCCATTTCGGACAGGAGCGCATCGGTCAGGGCGATCTTTTCAAACGGCCTGGCGTCACTGGCGCCCAGGCGTTCGTCCAGGACGGCGACGACCCTGGGGGCGCCGGCGTCCCGCAGCGCCTCGGCCAGCCGGCGCACCATCGGGTCAAAGCTGCGGGCGCGCAGCAGGAATACCGGTTTATCCAAGACACCACCTTCGACAGAACAGCCGCGGCGAGGCTATACCGACCTGCCGCCGCGCAACAAGGGCCGTGGCCGGTCAGGCGCCCGTGAGGCGCCTGTCAGGCGGCGGGCAGCGCCTCGGCCAGCAGGCGGCGGACCTGGTCGCCGGGAACATCCTCGGCCACGAAGGCCCGGCCGATGCCGCGGGCCAGGATGAAGCGCAGGCGGCCGTCGACCACCTTCTTGTCCTGGGCCATCAGCGCCAGCAGGGCCTCGGGGCCGGGCAGATCGCCGGGGATGTCGGCGATGTCGACCTTCATGCCCATGGCGCGCAGGTGGGCGCGGACGCGGCTCGGCTCTTCCTGGCTGCACAGGCCCAGCCGGGACGAGAGGTCGAAGGCCAGCGCGCAGCCGATGGCGACGCCTTCGCCATGCAGCAGGCGGTCGGAATAGCCGGTGGCCTTTTCCAGCGCGTGACAGAAGGTATGGCCCAGGTTCAGGAGCGCGCGCTCGCCCTCTTCGGTCTCGTCGCGGGCGACGATGTCGGCCTTCATCTGGACCGAGCGGGTAACGGCGCGCAGCCGGGCCGCGGCATCGCCGGCGGCAAGGGCCGGGCCGGCGGATTCGAGCCAGTTGAAGAAACCGGCGTCGCCCAGGAGGCCGTATTTCACCACCTCGCCATAGCCCGACAGGAAATCGCGCGGCGGCAGGGTTTCCAGCACGCCGATATCGGCCAGGACCAGGCTGGGCTGGTGAAAGGCGCCGACCAGGTTCTTGCCCTGGGCGGTGTTGATGCCGGTCTTGCCGCCCACGGAACTGTCGACCTGGGCCAGGAGCGTGGTGGGCAGTTGCACGAAGCGCACGCCCCGGCGCAGCACGGCGGCGGCAAAGCCGACCAGATCGCCGATCACCCCGCCGCCAAGCGCCACCACCACGTCGCGCCGCTCGACCTTCTGTTCCAGCAGCCATTCGACGCAAGCCTCGAACTGCGGCCAGCCCTTGGTCGCCTCGCCCGCCGGCAGGGCCAGCGAGGCCACCGCGATGCCCTGCGATTCGAGCGCGGCCGTCAGCCGCGGCAGATGCGCCCCGGCCACGGTCCGGTCGGTCACCACCACCAGCCGCTTGCGGCGCAGGAGGGGCGCGATCTCGGCCCCGGCGCGGTCGATCAGGCCGGCCCCGATCCGCACCTCATAGGCGCGATCGCCCAGTTCCACCGGCACCACATTGATCATCTCAGGCCTCTTCCACAACGTCCGGGCGGGTTTTCAGCGCCTCGACCACGCGCCCCGCCATCTGCTCGACCGAGTAATCGGCCGAGGCATCCACCGCAAGATCGGCCAGGGCATAGGACGGCATCCGCGCCCGATAGAGGTCGGCCAGCGTCTGCCGGGGATTGGCGGTGCGCAGAAGCGGCCGGGTCGTCTTGTGGCGCACGCGGTTCCACAGCAAATCAAGCTCGGCCCGCAGCCAGACCGACACCCCCGCCTCGTGGATCTGGGCGCGGTTGCGTTCCGACAGAAAGGCGCCGCCGCCGGTGGACAAGACGCAAGGCGTGCCGCGCAGGAGCCGGCCGATCACCTCATACTCGCGGTCGCGGAAGAAGGCCTCGCCGTCGCGTTCGAAGATCTCGGCGATGGAGCGGTCGGCGGCGCGGACGATCTCTTCGTCCGAATCGAGGAAGGGCACCTTCAACTGGCGCGCCAGCGCGGTGCCGACGGCGGTCTTGCCCGCCCCCATCATCCCCACCATCACAACCGTCTTCATCAGCCGGACCATACGCCGCCCCCGCACAACGCGCGCGATCCGCCGGCCCCTTGGCGCGGCCTTGCCGATCACACGGGAATTTTCCCCTCAATGGCGTGAACTTGCCGGGAAAGCCATATATATTCGGCAGCAATCGACCTGCCGTTGCATTCGACGGCGGGACGGTGCAGGCAGGCACCGGGCATCCGAAACGCAACGACAAACCTGAAGAAACGGGAGACAGCGGCACATGGGACGTTTGATCAAGGTGGTTCTGGTGCTGGTGGTGCTTGGGTTCGTCGCGCTGACGGGGTATGCCTATCTGGGAGATCTGGCGCCCGCCCAGGTCGAGGTCAGGAAGCCCGTGGTGCTGGATGCAGAGTAAGGCGGTCAAGCCATTCGCGGTTCTGGCCGCCCTGACGGTGGCGGCGCCCGCCGCCGGCGATGACCCGATGTCGGCGATCGACTGGCTGTCGCAATCGGTTTCGGCGCCGGCGGGCACGCTGACGGCGCCGCCGGTCGCCTCGGCCGCGTCGCCGCCGCCCACGCCGCAGCCGGGCGAGCCGCCGGTCAGTTCGGGCGGGGCGCTGCCGTCGCTGGTGGCGACCACGCCGCTGGACGGCCCGTCGCCCGATGCGGTGGGGCTGATCTCGCCGGCCGTTTCCGGCTTTCCGCATGACTTGTGGGGCGCGGGCCTGTCGGTCGAGGTGGCACGCGCCGTCACCCTGGACCGTCAGGACAGCCTGCCCGCGTTGCGCCAGCTGTTCCTGACGCTGCTTCTGGCCGAGGCCGCGCCGCCGATCGACAGCGAGGGCAAGGGGCTGGTCCTGCTGGCGCGGATCGACAAGCTGTTGCAACTGGGGGCGCTGGAACAGGCCGCCGCCCTGATCGAGATTGCCGGGGTCGAGACGCCCGACCTGTTCCGCCGGGCCTTTGACGTGGCGCTGCTGACCGGGCATGAGGACCGCGCCTGCGAGAAGATGCAGGCCAACCCCAGCCTGGCCCCGACCCTGCAGGCGCGCGTCTTCTGCCTGGCGCGCGGCAACGAATGGGACGTGGCCGCGCTGACGCTGCAGACCGCCGAGGCGCTGGGCCAGGTCAACGGCGAGCAGGCCGCCCTGATGGGCCGGTTCCTGGACCCCGACCTGTTCGAGGGCGAGCCGGTGCCGCCGCCGCCGGTGCCGGTGACGCCGCTGGACTGGAAGATGTTCGAGGGCATCGGCGAGCCGCTGTCCACCGCGACCCTGCCGGTGGCCTTTGCCTATGGCGAGATCAACCCGCATTTCGGCTGGATGGCGCAGGTCGAGGCGGCAGAGCGCCTGACCGCGGCCGGCACCATCGCGCCGAATGTCATCCTGGGGCTTTACACCGAACGCGCGCCCTCGGCTTCGGGCGGGGTGTGGGACAGGGTCGAGGCCTTTCAGGATTTCGACGCCGCCTTTGCCGCCCGCGATGCCGACCGCATCGCCCAGACCCTGCCGGTGGCCTGGGCGCGGATGCAGGAGGTGGAGCTGGAGGTGCCCTTCGCGCTGCTTTACGGCGCGGAACTGGCGAAGATGCCGCTGAGCGGAGAGGCGGGGGCCATCGCCTTTCGGCTGGGCCTGCTGTCGCCTGAGTCTGAGGCCGTGGCCCTGGCCCATGCGCCGGCCGACGCCACCGAGGCCTTTCTGGTGGCGCTGGCGACCGGCGATCTGCGCGGCATGACCCCGCCCGACAGCATGGCCCGCGCCATCGCCCCGGCCTTTCTGGCCCCGGCCCTGTCGCCCCGCGCGCAGGAATTGCTGGACGGCAGGCGGCTGGGCGAGGCGATCCTGCTGGCCATCGACGATGTCGCCAGCGGCGTGCAGGGCGAATTGCGCAATGTCACCGCCGGGCTGTCGCTGTTGCGGCATGTGCATCTGGAAGGCGTGGCGCGGCGCACGGCGCTGGAGTTGATGATCCTGGAACGGCGGGGCTGATCCATGCCCCTGCCCGGCCCGACCAGTGGATCTCGACCTTCTTGCCGCCATTGCCGCCGAATCCGGTGCGGCGCGCAACACGCTGTTGTCCTATGGCCGCGACCTGAAGGATTTCGCCCAGTGGTGCGGTGGGCATGGCCATGACCTGGCCGGCCTGCCCCGCGCGGCGGTCGAGGAATACCTGGTATTCTGCGAGGCGCAGGGCCTGTCAAAGGCCACGCAGCGCGCGGCGGCTGTCGTCGATCCGGCCAGCTCACCGCTTGCCTATGACGAAGGCTGGCGGCAGGACAACCCGGCCCTGCGGCTGTCGGGGCCCGGGCGGGCGCGGCGCCTGCCCGAGACGCTGGGCGAGGATGAGGTCACCGCGCTGCTGGCGGCGGCGCCCGCGCAGGGGCGCACGGCGGCCGAGCGGCTGCGCAACACCGCGCTGATGGAGCTGCTCTATGCCACCGGGATGCGGGTGAGCGAGCCGGTGTCGCTGCCGCAGGCCGCGGTCCGGGGCGATCCGCGGATGATCCTGGTCAAGGGCAAGGGCGACAAGGAACGCCTGGTGCCGCTGTCGGACCCGGCGCGGGCGGCCATCGCCGGCTGGCTGGCGCATCTGGATGCCGAGGCCGAGGCCCTGCGCGCCGCGGGCAAGCCGGTGCCGAAGGCGCTGTTTCTCGCCGCGGGCGCCCCGGGCCACCTGACCCGGCAACAGTTCTTTCTGGTCCTGAAGGCGATCGCCCTCCGCGCCGGGCTGGACCCGGCCAGGGTCACGCCGCACGGCTGCGCCATGCCTTTGCCACCCATCTTCTGGCCCATGGCGCCGATCTGCGGGTGATCCAGACCTTGCTGGGCCACGCCGATGTTGCCACGACCGAGATTTATACCCATGTGCTGGACGACCACCTGAAAGACCTGGTGCTGACCCATCACCCGCTGGCCCGCAAGGGACCCGGCCCCGACCGTAACTGACAGGAACCCCGACAGGATCCCATGGATACCGCCTTCTGGATTACCACCGCCGCCATTGCCGCCCTGCTGATGATGTCGGCCTTCTTTTCCGGGTCCGAGACCGCGCTGACCGCGGCCTCGCGCGCCAAGCTGAAGACGCAGGCCGACAAGGGGTCAAACGGCGCCAATGCGGCGATGCAGATCACCGAGGACCGCGAGCGGATGATCGGCGCGCTGCTTCTGGGCAACAACATCGTCAACATCCTGTCGGCCTCGCTGGCCACGGCGCTGCTGACGCGGCTGTTCGGGGACAGCGGGGTGGCGCTGGCCACGGCGGCGATGACGGCGCTGGTGCTGATCTTTGGCGAGGTGCTGCCAAAGACGCTGGCCATCATTCACCCCGAAGGCGTGGCCAGCCGGGTCGCACCGCTGATCCGCCTGTTGATCCTGATCTTTTCCCCCGTCGTCGCGGTGGTCCGGCTGCTGGTGCGGGGCATGCTGCGGCTGGTCGGCATCAGGGGCAACCCCGAGGGCAACATGCTGGCCCTGCGCGAGGAAATCGTCGGGGCCATCGCGCTGGGCCATTCCGAGGGCGCGGTGGAAAAGGAAGACCGCGACCGGCTGCTGGGCGCGCTGGACCTGGGCGAACGCACGGTGGACGAGATCATGCGCCACCGCCGCCAGATCGAGATGGTCGACGCCGAACAGACCCCGGACGAGATCCTGACCCAGGTCCTGGCCAGCCCGCATACCCGCCTGCCGGTGTTCCGCGACAGCGACGACAACATCCTGGGGGTGATCCATGCCAAGGATCTGTTGCGCGAGGTCGACCGGCTGGTGCGGGGCGAGGCCGGGGCCAAGGACGGCCTGGCCGCGCTGGACATCACCAAGGTGGCGATGAAGCCCTATTTCATCCCCGAAACCACCAGCCTTGACGAACAGATGCGCGAATTCCTGAAACGGCGCACCCATTTCGCGCTGGTGGTGGATGAATACGGCACGCTGCAGGGGCTGATCACGCTGGAGGATATCCTCGAGGAAATCGTGGGCGAGATCACCGATGAATTCGACGTGGTGTCGAAGGAAGGCCACCTGAAACGCACCGAGGACGGCGCCTATCTGGTGGACGGGGTGATGACGATCCGCGACCTGAACCGCGCGATGGACTGGCACCTGCCGGATGACGAGGCCAATACCCTGGCCGGGCTGGTGATCCACGAGGCGCAGATGATCCCGAACGAGGGCCAGATGTTCAGCTTTCACGGCTTTCGGTTCGAGGTGGTGACCCGCCGCGAGAACCGCCTGACCAAGCTGAAGGTGCGGCCGCTGTAGACCGTCCTCAGGGGCGGCGGGGGGCGCGGTCAGATGATGTCGATCCCCGCGTCCAGGCCTGCGGTCGAGGTCAGCCCGGCGAGCAGCAGGACATCGCCGCCGCCGAAATCGAAGACCACGCCCTGTGTCGTGACCTCGGCAAAGATCTGCACCACCAGGGCCGTGCTGATCGCCGCGTGGCCCCAGAGCGCATCGTCCAGCGACAGCCGGTCGCCCTGGGCGCGCGAGAAATCGGTCACGGTGTCGTTGGCGAAACGGTTGTCGAAGACAAAGCGGTCGGCGCCGTCGTCGCCGGTCATGGTGTCATTGCCGATGCCACCGTTCAGCAGGTCGTTGCCGGCGCCGCCGAACATCAGGTCATTGTCGGAATTGCCCTGGATCCGGTCATGGCCCTGGCCGCCATGCAGCACGTCGTCGCCGACATCGCCGATCAGCACGTCATTGCCGTTCATGCCCGAAAGCACATCAGCGCCGGCATAGCCGCGCAGGAAATTGCCGGCGGAATTGCCGGTGATGACATTGCTGGCCGTCGTGCCGTTGATCCAGATGCCATCCGTCCCCAGCGCGGTGGCATTGGTGATGCCGACGCCCAGAGTCAGGTTTCCCGAGGTCAGGAAGGTGTCGCCGTTGACGATGTCCAGCTTGACGTTGCCGGCCGACATGTCGACCCAGACGCAGTAATACTGCTCTGGCGTGACAAAGCCGGCCACGCGCTCGATCCCGGTTCCCAGTTCCATGCCGTAGCCGCCCGAGGCCGTGCTTTTGCAGCGGGCATCAGGGGTGACGAAAGAGATGCCGGCCACGCCCTCGCCGATGGAATAGAACCCGTCGCCGTTGCGGTCGTCATAGACCACGCCGGTCAGGAAAGGCCCGGTCGCGGCGCTGCCGAAGAGTTCGGTCAGCATCGAGGCATTCCAGTCGGTTCCATAGGCGGTGAATTGCCCGGTTTCACGCGCGATGCCGATTTCGGTGAAGCCGTCGTTCAGCAGGTTGACGCGGTGGCCGGCGCTGCGGAACAGGCCGGAATGGTGGCTTTCGATCGCGGCCTGCAGGTCGAAGGTCGGGGCGGAAGTGCCCCACCAGGCGATGTTTTCGCCGATTCCGGTCCAGGTGTAACCGGCGGCGGTGGCCCGGTCCCAAGGGGCCGATCCATTCGCCCCCGTATGGCTGAAGACATCGGCCATAAGCATCCATTGGCTGTGGCCGATGGCGGCGAATTCCAGCTGCGCATTCGCCACCAGGACCTGGCGCGATCCGCCTGGCAGCGTGCCGGCCGCCAGCCCGGCATTCAGGTCGATACCATAGCGCGCCGCTTCGGCGGCCGGATCCAGCCGGGCGCGGTTGATCAGTTCAAGCAGATACTGTTCTTCGTTGCTCAGGGTCATGTTCGATCTCGCTTTGGCAGTGGCGAGACCGAAGATGGTCCGTCAAGACGGCGCCCCTCTGGCCCAAAGCGGGCACAATCGGCGCTATTCCCTCAACGTTTTCCGAACAGCGTTCCCAGCACGCCGCGGACGATGGCCTGGCCGCCCTTGGTGCCCAGTTGCCGCGCAAAGGACTTCGCAAAGGTCTCGGTGATCGAATCCGACCGGCTTGACCGGGTCGAGGTCTTTTTCGTCGCCGCCGGCTTGCTGCCGTCATAGCGTTTGGCCTGGCGGAATTCGTCGACATCCAGTTTCAGGCCGCCGGCGTCCTCTCCCTTTTCCTCGGCCGCGCGGGCCGCGGCGTCGTCGGCGCGGCGGCGCAGCATCTCCCAGGCGCTGTCGCGGTCAACCGGGGTGTCGTATTTCCCCGCCAGCGGCGAGCCGGCGATTGCCGCCGCCCGCGCCTGGGGGTCGCAGGGGCCCAGCCGGCTGGAGGGCGGCCGCACCAGCGTGCGCTCGGCCACGCCGGGAATGCCCTTCAGCTCAAGGAACGAGGTCACCGCCTCGCCGGTGCCGACATCGCGGATGGCATCCTCGATCGCAAAGCGCGGGTTGGGGCGGTAGGTTTCCGCCGCCATGCGCAGCGCCTTTTGGTCGCGGGCGGTAAAGGCGCGCAGCGCGTGCTGCACCCGGTTGCCCAGCTGGCCCAGGATATCCTCGGGCACGTCGGCGGGGTTCTGGGTGATGAAATAGACCCCCACCCCCTTGGAGCGGATCAGCCGCGCCACCTGTTCCACCTTGTCGACCAGCGCCTTGGGCGCATCGTCGAACAGCAGGTGCGCCTCGTCGAAGAAGAAGACCAGCTTCGGCTTGTCGGGGTCGCCCACCTCGGGCAGGGTCTCGAACAGTTCCGACAGGAGCCACAGGAGGAAGGTCGCGTAGAGCCGCGGGCTGTTCATCAGCCGGTCGGCCGCCAGGATGTTGATGCGGCCGCAGCCATCGGCATCGGTCAGCATCAGGTCGGACAGGGCCAGGGCCGGTTCGCCGAACAGTTGGGCCCCGCCCTGGTTTTCCAGCACCAGCAGGCGGCGCTGGATCACCCCGGCGGAATCCTTGGTGACCAGCCCGTAGCGGCCGGAAATTTCCAGCGCATTGTCCGAGATGAAATTCAGCAGCGCCTGCAGGTCCTTGAGGTCGAGCAGCGGCAGCTTTTCCTCGTCGGCCAGCCGGAAGGCCACGTTCAGCACGCCTTCCTGCGCCTCGCTCAGCTCCAGCAGGCGGCTGAGCAGCACGGGGCCCATCTCGGCGACGGTGGCGCGGATCGGATGGCCGCTTTCGCCGAAAAGGTCCCAGAAGGTCACCGGAAAGGCGCGGTAGTGCAGGTCGAGGCCGATGGTGGCCGCCCGCTTGGTGAAGGGTTCGTGCAGCTTGTGTTCGGCGCTGCCCGACTGGCAGAGGCCGGAGAGGTCGCCCTTTACGTCCGACAGGAAGACCGGCACGCCAGCGGCCGAAAAACCCTCGGCCAGGATTTGCAGCGTCACCGTCTTGCCGGTGCCGGTGGCGCCCGCGATCAACCCGTGGCGGTTGCCGAACTTCAACAACAGGTTCTGCGGCGTGCCATAGCCCTCGCCGCCGCCGCCCACGAAAATTGCCTGTTGATCCGCCACCTTGACCTCTCCTGACCTGCGACCCGCACCGGGGCGGGATCCGCCCGGCGCGCCGCAACCATACATCGTTGTCCGGCCTGTGCCAGTCTTGATCTTGCCGGGCCGGCCCTGCCGAAAGCTGTGGTTTTCCTAGATGATTTCGCCGGACGGATTCTTGCAGAAAGACGTTGACGCCTTGGACAAAGAAACGTAGCGTCCGGTTCCATGAAGTCGGCCAGTCCGACAGGGAGCAAAAAATTACAGATCAAAGGGCCGGCGCATGCCGGCCCTTTGGCTTTGCGGCCCCCGGTTTTCCGCCCCCGCTCTCGCCCCCCGACACAGCGGTTTCGCGGGCTGCGGCCAACCGGCGCGGCCTTGCGCATCGCGCTTTTCTGACCTGACAGCGGCGGACCTGCGTGTTAGGAACGCCGCGTCCCCGAAATCCGGGCGAAACAAAGGAATCCACAGGATGAAAACCTCTTTCCTCCCCGTTCTGGCCCCCGTTCTGGCCCCCGTTCTGGCCCTGTCGCTGGGCCTTGCCCTGCCGGCCCTGGCCCAGGACAGCACCGAGCCCACCGCCGATGCGCCCACCGTGGCCGCCGATGCGGCAGATGCCAGCGGCCTGGCCATGGGGGCCGAAGTCGGCGCGCCGGCCGGCGTTGGCGACACCTATCTGAAGGCCAAGTTCGACGACTGGGAACAGCGCTGCATCAAGACGAATTCGGGCGCCGATCCCTGCCAGCTGTACCAGCTGCTGAAGGACGAGCAGGGCAACAGCGTCGCGGAATTCTCGGTCTTTTCGCTGCCCGAAGGCGCCCAAGGTCCAGCGGTCGCCGGTGCGACCTTCATCGCGCCCCTAGAAACGCTGCTGACCTCGGGGCTGATGCTGCAGGTCGATACCAACAAGGCGCGCGCCTATCCCTTTACCTTCTGCGCCCAGATCGGCTGCGTCGCCCGCATCGGCTTTACCGCCGAAGAAGTGACGCAGTTCAAGAAGGGCGGCTCCACGGCGCTGACCATCGTGCCCTTCGTTGCCCCGGATCAGAAAGTGGTGCTGAAAGCCTCGCTCAAGGGCTTTACCGCCGGGCTGGATGCGGTGACGGCGGCGAACAAGGTCGCGGATGCCGCGGCGGCAGAGGCGGCGGCAAACCCGACGCCGGCCCCGGCTGAGGCCCCGGCCGAAGGTTCGGGCAACTGAAAAACCGCGCCCGGCCGCCTGAAACGGGCGGCCGGGCGCCGATCTGCCGTCACGGCGCGCGCAGGGCCAGCACCGCGTTCAGGCCGCCGAAGGCAAAGGAATTCGACAGCGCCGCCCCGACCGGCGCCTGCCGCGCGGATCCCGTCACGATATCCAGCCCGCAATCCTCGGCCGACCGGCAGCCGGTGGTGGAAACGATCGCGCCATCGCGCAAGGCGGCGATGCAGGCCAGCAATTCCAGCGCCCCGGTCGCGCCGATGGCATGGCCATGTGCGCCCTTGGTCGCGCTGACCGGCACCGGCGGCGCCCCCAGCACCTGACGCAGGGCGGCGGCCTCGGCCCGGTCGTTGACCAGCGTGCCGGTGCCATGGGCGTTGACATAGCCAAGATCGGACGGGGCCATCGCGGCATCGGCCAGCGCCGCCCGCATCGCCGCCACCGCGCCATCGACCGAAGGCGCGACGATGTCGGAGGCATCGGCCGTCATGCCGAAACCGGCGATCTCGGCCAGCACCGGCGCGCCACGGGCGGCGGCGTGGTCGGCCGCCTCAAGCACGAAGATCGCCGCGCCCTCGCCCATCACCATGCCGTTGCGCCCGGTGTCGAACGGGCGGCAGGCATCGTGGGACAGGACCCGCAGCCCCTCCCAGGCCTTGATGCCGCCGAAACACAGCATCGCCTCGGCCCCGCCGGCCAGCATCACCTTTGCCTGGCCCGATCTGATGGTCTGGAAGGCCAGGCCGATGGCGTGGTTGGAACTGGCGCAGGCCGATGAAACCGAAAAGGCCGGCCCGCGCAGGCCATGGCGGATCGAGACATGCGAGGGCGCCGCATTGTGCATCAGCCGCGGCACCACCAACGGCGGCACACGGTCCTTGCCGTGCTGGAAGACGGCGCGATAATTCTCCTCCCAGGTCGAGATGCCCCCCGCCGCGGTGCCGATGATCACCCCTGCCCCGGCCCGTTCCGCCGGCGTCAGCCCGGACATGTCCAGCGCCTCTTGCGCCGCCCAGAGCGCGTAGCGGGTAAAGGGGTCCCACAGCGCCGCCTCGCGCGCAGACATCGGCCGGCCCGGCCAGTCGCGGATCTGCGCCCCGATCCGCACCGACAGCCGGTCGAGATCGGCGATCTGCAACGGCCCGATCCCCGTGCGCCCCGCCACCAGCGCGGCAATCGTGCCGGGCACATCCTGCGCCAGCGCATTCACCGTGCCGGCGCCGGTCAGGACAACCCGCCGGGTCACTGCCGGGCCGCCACCAGCCGGCGCACGCCGGCAACCACCGTGGCGACGGTGGAGATGTCAAAGCCCGAGGCGTCGGGTTCGTTGGCGTTGAAGGGAACCGAGACGCCAAAGGCCTCTTCGATGGCAAAGATCGCCTCGACCAGCCCCAGCGAATCCAGCCCCAGGCTGTCCAGCGTGGCATCGGGGGCGATGCTGGCAGGATCAATCAGCGCCTGGGCGGCCAGGATCTCGATCACGCGGGTTTCCAGGGCATCGGCCATCCCCGTCAGTCCCCGTCGCGGCCGCCGGGCAGGGTTTTCTCGATCTCGGCCACCCGCGCCGCCAGCCGCGGCAACCGGCGCAGCGCCTTTTGCATCTCGACATGGCTTTCCATCTTGACCGCCGGATAGCCCAGCAGCACCCGCCCGGCCGGCGCGTTGGTAAAGATCTTGGTGGCGCCGCCGCAGATCACGTCATCGCCGACAAAGATGTTGTCGTTCACGCCGCATTGCCCGGCCAGCACCACCCGGTCGCCGATCCGGGCCGATCCGGCGATGCCGACCTGGCCGCAGAGCAGGCAGTCCCGGCCGACCTGCACGTTGTGGCCGATGTGGACCAGGTTATCCAGCTTGCTGCCCGAGCCGATCACCGTATTGCGGATCGTGCCGCGGTCGATACAGGTATTGGCGCCGATTTCCACATCATCCCCGATGGTTACGGCACCAAGTGAATGTATCCGCGTCCAGCTTTGATCGCGGATTTCGGCGCGCGAGCCCAGGGTTTCGCGAATCTCCTCGACCCCGGATTTCTCGGGGGTGACAAAGGAAAACCCGTCGGCCCCGATCACCGCGCCGGGCTGGCAGATGAAACGGTCACCGATGACCACGCGCGCCCCGATGCGGGCGCCCTGCAGGATCAGCGCGTCGCAGCCGATGCGGGCGCCCTCGGCGATCGAGACATGGCTGGCGATCCGCGCGCCGGGGCCGATGCGGGCATCGCGGCCGATCACCACAAAGGCGCCGATCGCCGCGCCCGGACCCAGCTCTGCCGTCGGGTCGACCACCGCCATGGGATGGATGCCGGGCGCAAGGTCGGGTCCGGGGTCCAGCAACCGGGTCAGGCCGGCCATCGCCAGCCGCCCGCGCGGCGCAAGATCGCCGCCTGCAACCCCATGGCCCGCCAGTCCGCCCCCGGCCAGACCACGGCGGCGCGGGCCTGCCCTGGCGATGCCATCGGCATAGCGCGGGTCCATCGCCAGGGCCAGCTGGTCGGGGCCGGCCGACTGCGGCTCGGCCGCGCCGGTCACTTGCAGGTCAAGCGCACCTTCGGCCTTGGCGCCCAGGGCCTGTGCGATGTCATGGATGCTGTGCAGCATCGGTGGCCTCCGGTTGGTCCGGATGCAGTCTTAGCCCTGATCCAGTTCCAGTTCCACCCCGGCGGCCGACAGCGCCTCCCACAGCCTGGCGTCGCGGCCATAGACATCGCGGCGATAGCCGATGCGGCCTTTGCCCTCGGGGTAGGCGGTGTAATAGACCAGATGCACCGGCAGCGGCTGGGCCAGTTTCACCGTGGTTTCCTGCCCGCTTCGCAGCGCGCTGGCGAATTCTTCCTCGGCATTGTCGGATTGCAGCGACAACAGCACATGCGCCAGATCAAAGGGATCGGCCACCCGGATGCAGCCGTGGCTGTAGGCGCGGACATCCTGCGCGAACAGCGATTTCGACGGCGTGTCGTGCAGGTAGATGTTGTAGGGGTTGGGGAACATGAACTTTACCTTGCCGAGCGCGTTGCCGTCAGACGGCGGCTGGCGCAGGGCAAAGGGGAAATTCTTGGCGTTGTAGGCGGCGAAATTCACCGCCCCCCGCGACACCACGCGGCCCCGCCCGTCGATCACCTGCAGATGGCCCACCGCATTGGGATTGCGCTGCAACAGCGGCAGGTATTCCTTGACCGTGATCGAGCGCGGCACCCCCCAGCTGGGGTTGATCACCATATGCTCCATCTCGTCCGAGAATTCCGGGCTGCGCTGGTCGGGCACGTTCTTGCCGATCACGACGCGGGTGGAAAACACCGTGCGGCCATGGTCGATGATCTTGGCCATGAAATCGGGCTGGTTCACCCAGACGTGCCGGGTGGTGCGGTCGATATCCAGCCAGCGTTCACGCTCCATCGCCACGATGATCGACTTGAGCCGGTCCTGCGGCGGGGTGTTGATCTCGACGATGGTCGCCGGGCCGGCCACGCCATCGGCGGGCAGCCCGTGCGCCTGCTGGAACAGTTGCACCGCCGCCTGGATCGCCCGGTCATAGCTGGCCGTGGCGCTGTGGCCCATGTAGCCCATGGCAACCAGCCGGTCGCGCAGGGCGACGACCGCGGGCCCGGTGTCGCCGGGCAGCAGCGATTTCGCCGGCACCACCGGCCCCCAGCCCCCGGCCCGGATCTGCGCCTCGAGCCCCAGCTTGGCCTTCATCAGCTGCACATAGGCGTCGGATTGCGGCACCAGCGCCTGCAACGCCGCCCGCGGATCGGCCGTGGCGATGCGCCGCAACAGGGCGCCGCTGTCCTCGACCCGGATATCGCGCACGATGGTCGCGTCCAGCTTCTTCGGCTCCAGCATGCCCGAGGTCAGGTCATGCGCCCAGAGCAGGTAGGCCTGCGACATCGCCACTTCCAGCCGGCCCCGGTCGCCTTCGGTCTGCGCGGCGGCAAGGGCCGCCTTCAGGCCGCGGGCATCATAGCGGCTGTCGGGCAGGCCATGGTCCCCCGCCGTCGCCAGCGCCGCGAACAGCGCGGCACGGCGGGCCGCATCCTCCTCGCCGGTCCAGAGCGTGGCATAGCCGGTCTCGCGGTAGAAGGCCGAGATCGCCTCGTCCACGCCCGCAGCGGCCGCCAGCGACTGGGTGAACGGCGAAGGCGTGTCCTGCGCGCCCGCCGGCGACGCCATCGCGCCCATCAGGGCCGCAGACCCCATCAGCCAGCCAACCAAGGTTGCGCGACGCAGCGACTTCACCATTCCAACCCTCAAATCATTTTGCCCTTGCGGCCAAACCGGCCCTTTTGAATAAAGAATTCAGGAAATTGCCGCGACTGTCCATTCACAATCCCGTCCGCCACGGCAGTTTCCGGGCGCGTGCCCGCGATTTGCGCGGTTTGGGAAACATTATTTGCCCCCGGCAACGATGCGCCGCGACCCTGAGTTGATTCAGCAATTTTTTGCCTATCGGTGATCAGATCGCCCCGCAGGCGGCAATCTGGGCTTGGGCTTCGAATCATCCTGTGCCATAACGACCGGGCACTTGGGGAAGAAGTTGCACCAGAAGCTGCCGAACAGGCAGTCGAAGACTAGCACGGGACAGGCGATCAGAATGACGATCAATGGATCCACTGGGGTAACGCGGCGTGGGTTGCTGGGTGTATTTGCTGCAACCGCGATTTCTGCGGCTCCGCTCTTCATGAATGCACCGGCCTTTGCGCGCGGCGCCGGCGATATCCGCCGCATCCGCATGTATTCGGGCCGCACCGGCGAAAGCATCGACACGATCTACTGGGTCGAGGGGAACTACATCCCCGAGGTGCTGAAGGAAATCAACAGCTTCATGCGCGACTGGCGCACCGGCGACACGGTGACGATGGACCCGCGCAATTTCGACATCATGGCGGCGTCGCACCGGCTGATGGATGTGTCGGAACCCTACATGCTGCTGTCGGGCTATCGCAGCCCCAAGACCAACGCGATGCTGCGGTCGAAATCCTCGGGCGTGGCCAAGAATTCGCTGCACATGAAGGGCCAGGCGGCGGACCTGCGGCTGAAGTCGCGCTCGGTCGGGCAGATGGCCAAGGCGGCGGCGGCCTGTTCCGCCGGCGGCGTCGGGCGCTATTCGCGGTCGAACTTCGTCCACATGGATTGCGGCCCGGTCCGCAACTGGGGTGGCTGAGCGCCGAAATTCCCCTGCAACCTGACGATGCAAGGGCGCCCCCGGTCGGGGGCGTTCTGCATTCCGGGGGGTAGACCAGGTCTGTTTCCAGTCGGGAAACGTCAGTCGTCGTGATCGTCCCGATCGCCGTTCCCGTTGCCGTCGTCCCCGTCGCGGCGGCCGCGGAATCCCATCGCCACCACGAATTTCTCCGAACTGTCGGCGCGGCTGGCCGGCGGCTTGACGTTGGCGACCTTGGTGAAGTTCTTCTTCAGCATCGCCTGCATCTCGTTCTCGGCCCCGCCGGCCAGCACCTTGGCGACGAATGCGCCGCCGTCCTCCAGCACGTCGAAGGCAAAGGCCAGCGCCGCCTCGACCAGCGCGATGATCCGCAGGTGGTCGGTGCCCTTGTGGCCACTGGCGGCCGCCGCCATGTCGCTCATCACCACGTCGGCGCGACCGCCCAGCCAGGCCTTTACCTTTTCGTCGGCATCGTCAGAGAGGAAATCCAGCTGGTGCAGCTCGGCCCCCGGGATCGGTTCCACCTCTTGCAGATCGACGCCCAGAACGGTGCCCTGCGGCTTTTTCGGGTTCTGCGACAGCGCATTCACCCGCACCACCGCGACCTGACACCAGCCGCCCGGCGCGCAGCCCAGGTCGACCACACGGGCGCCCGGCCGGAGAAAGCCATACTTGTCATCCAGTTCCAGGATCTTGTAGGCCGCGCGTCCGCGATAGCCCTCGCGCTTGGCCGCCTGAACGTAGGGATCGTTCAACTGCCGTTCCAGCCAGAGCGTGGACGACAGCTTGCGCCCCTTGGCGGTCTTGACCCGCACCCGCAATTCGCGCTGCCCGCGCCCCGAGGATTTCGGGCCATCGCCCTTCTTGACCGTCATCTGCAAGGTCCGTCTCCCAAGACGCCATCGGCGTTCATCTGTGCATATAGCAGCCCCTCGCGCAGGCCGCGATCCGCCACCGACAGCCGGTCGGTCGGCCAGATCCGCATCAGGGCCTGCAGGATCGCCGCCCCCGACATGATCAGCGTGTGGCGGTCGCGGCCGATGCGGGGGTCGCTGCGGCGCCCCTCTGGCCCCAGCGCCAGGTAATCGCGGATCACCGCATCGATCTGCAGGCTGGTCATCTGCAATCCGTCCACCTTGGCGCGGTCATAGCGGCGCAGGCCCAGGAAGCTGGCCGCCACCGTCGTCACCGTGCCCGAGGTGCCGATGATCTGGAACCCGTCGCGCGGGGCCTGGGCGTGATAGGGGCTGAAGGTCGAAAGGTTCTCTTCGAAGAACCAGCTCATCAGGGCGAAACGCGCGGCATCGTCCTCGACATCGCCGAACTGGTCCTTCAGCGTCGCCACCCCCAGGGGAACCGAGATCCAGTCGACCACCCGCGCGGTCGGCCCCTCGCCCGCGACGTTGAACCCGATGTGCAGGCCCATGATCGACCGCGCCCGGTCTTCGGGCGGCACGTCCGAGAGGTCGATCCACACCAGTTCGGTCGAGCCGCCGCCGATGTCGACCACCAGCAACTGTTCGGTCCTGGGGCTGACCAGCGGCGCGCAGGAGATCACCGCCAGCCGCGCCTCTTCCTCGGGGGCGATGATTTCCAGCGCCAGTCCGGTCTCGCGCCGGACCTGCCGGATGAAATCCCTGGCGTTGCGCGCCCGGCGGCAGGCTTCGGTCGCCACCAGCCGCATCCGCCCCACCCCATGCTTCTGCAGCTTCTTCTGGCAGATTCGCAGCGCCTGGATCGTGCGCCCCATCGAGGCGCGGCTGAGCCGGCCGCTGGCCTCGAGCCCCGCGCCCAGCTGCACCGTCTTGGAAAAGCTGTCCACGACCAGAAACTGACTGCCCTTCGGTTCGGCAATCAGCATGCGGCAACTGTTCGTGCCAAGGTCGAGCGCGGCATAAAGATCCGCACCCTCGGATACAGGGGCCGACGGTTCAACCCCGGGGGAGCCAGCCTGATCCTGATCCGTCGCCGGCTCGGAATAAGGCAGCTCGACCGCCGGTGCTGTCGCGTCCGCCCTGCGGGGACGCTCGGGCGTCACATCGCCCTCCAACTCTGGTTGGGATCAAAGGTAGTCGCCTTCCCCCCTCGGCGCAAGCCGCAGTGATGCATTCCGCCGCCGGCTGTCCCTGCGCGCCGCCGCGCGCTCATGATCTGGATGAGAAGTTTTCATCTGGACCGCCGCGAAGGGGTGTCGCTTCTGCAACGTCCGCCCGATATGACCGGTTGCGGCGCGGACGGGTCGCATCAGCACCGCGCCATGTCGAAATCCGGCATCGGATGTCGGGGGACGGCGATTATCTACGGGGTCACCAAAGGGTCAGGAATCAGCAAAATGCCCGACGTCACCATCGTCTACTGGAGAGATATCCCGGCGCAGGTGATCGTCGGCAAGGGCCGTCGCGGCGCCAAGGCCGCCCTGCCCGAAAGGTTCGAACAGGCCATCGACCGCTGCGCGATGAAGGTCGGCGCCCGCGATACCGATGCCTACCTGGCCGAATGGCGCAAGGCCGCCCCCTATGAGGTCGAGGGCGACCAGGACCAGATCGCCCGCGACACCGCGGCGCGGCTGGAAGCGGAATACGACACGGCGCGGATCAAGGCGCTGATCGACAACGACGGCTGGGCGAAGGCCTAGCCCCCTCCATGACCCTGCCCCAAACCCAGCCCATGACCCTGAAGGAGCGACTGATGGCCCTGTTTCCGTTCCGCAAATCCGCCCCCGCCGCCGCGACCGCCGGTCAGGCGGGCCAGGTCGAAGCCTTCCTGAAGGGCTATTCGATCGAAGTGATGCCGCGCACCGCCGAGAAGGTCGAGGATTTCCGCACCCTGCTGCCGGCCGGCACCCGCGTCTATATCGCCCATATCGACGGCACCCCGATCGAGGACATGGTGGCCACCGCCCGCCGCCTGTCGGACGAAGGCTTTACCGCCATGCCGCATTTTCCGGCGCGGATCATCAAGGACAAGGCGACGCTGACCGACTGGGTTGCCCGCTACAAAGATGCCGGCGTGCGGCAGGGCCTGATCCTGGCCGGCGGCGTCGCGGCCCCGGTCGGCGATTTCGCCACCTCGATGCAACTCCTGGAATCGGGCGCCTTCGACGGGTTCGAGCGCCTGCATGTCGACGGCCACCCCGAGGGCAACAAGGACATCGACCCCGACGGCTCGGACAAGATGGTTATGGAAGCGGCGCGCTGGAAAACCGCCTTTGCCGAACGCACCGATGCCGCCATGGCCATGGCCACCCAGTTCTGTTTCGAGGCGCAGCCCGTCATCGAATGGGTCGACCGCTTGCAGGCCGAGGGGATCAAGCTGCCGGTCCACATCGGTGTCGCGGGCCCCGCCAAGTTGCAGACCCTGATCAAGTTCGCCATCGCCTGCGGCGTCGGCCCGTCGCTGCGGGTGTTGCAGAAGCGCGCGCTGGACGTGACCAAGCTGCTCTTGCCCTACGAACCCAACGACTTCATCGCCGATCTGGCCGCCCACAAGGCCGCCAACCCCGGTTTCGGGATCGAGCAGGTGCATTTCTTCCCGCTGGGCGGGATCAAGACCAACGCCGAATGGGCCATCGCCAATGGCGGTGCCTCCGGTAAACCGGCGAAAGCCGCCTGAACTTAACGCAAAGGTTGAACGATGACCCGCACCGTACTGGAATCAAAAACGAAAACTGTGGTCATCGGATTTGATGAACCCTTCTGCGTGATCGGCGAACGCATCAATCCCACCGGCCGCAAGAAACTCGCGGCCGAGCTGGAGGCCGGCAATTACGAGACCGTCATCAAGGATGCGCTGGAACAGGTGGCCTGTGGCGCGACGGTCTTGGACATCAACTCGGGCGCGGTCTTCACCAACAAGATGGCCCAGGACCCGCGCTATGCCGACAACAACTTTGTCGAGCCGCCGCTGATGAAGGCGCTGATCGAGATCGTGCAGCAGACCGTCGACGTGCCGCTGTGCATCGACTCGTCGGTTCCCGGCGCGCTGGAGGCGGGCCTGCAGGCCTGCGAGGGGCGGCCGCTCCTGAACTCTGTCACCGGCGAGGAAGAGCGGCTGGACCTGGTTCTGCCGCTGGTCAAGAAATACAACGTGCCGGTGGTGGCGATCTCGAACGACGACACCGGCATCTCGCCCGACCCTGACGTGCGCTTTGCCGTGGCGAAAAAGATCGTCCAGCGCGCCGCCGATTTCGGCATTCCCGCGCATGACATCGTGGTTGACCCGCTGGTGATGCCGGTGGGCGCCATGGCCTCGGCCGGCCAGCAGGTCTTTGCGCTGGTGCGCCGCCTGCGCGACGAACTGGGCGTCAACACCACCTGCGGCGCCTCGAACATCTCGTTCGGCCTGCCGCATCGCCACGGCATCAACGGGGCCTTCCTGCCGATGGCGATCGGCGCCGGCATGACCAGCGCGATCATGAACCCCGTCCGCCAGCAGGAGATGGAGGCGATTCGCGCCGCCAACTTCCTGATGAACCACGATGCCAACGGCGGCGAGTGGATCCGCTTTGCCAAGGTGCTGGAAGCGGTCGAGGGCGGCCAGACCTTTGCCGAGGCCTCTGCCGCCGCCAGCGCCGCCGCCGGTGGCCGCCGCGGCGGGCGTCGCGGCCGCGGCTGACCCGAAGTCACATCCGGCCGGGCCGGGGCGAGCAGCCTCCGGCCCCGTCATTTGCACCCCCGTCATTTGCACCCCCGTCATTTGCACCCCCGTCATGCCCCGCCCTGCGCCACCGCCCGCAGCGAGGCGGCGCGCGCCGCGGGCACCTTGTCGACCTCGACACAGGTAAAGACGTGCAGCGTGTCCAGCCCGCGGTCCACCACCGCATGGTCGCTGACCCAGCCCCCCATGCCCAGATAGGTGCGCAGCAACGGCGGCAACCCGGCCAGCGCCGCCCGGCGATCCTCCACCGGCCCGACCAGCGAAGGATAGCGCACCACTTCGGCCGCCTTTTCGCCGGGCAGATGTTCGGCCGGCCCGACATGCGACGCGGCCAGCAGGGCCAGCGCGGCACGGTGGCGCTGCCAGTCGCAGCCGCGAAACGAGGTGCAGCCAACCATCAGCCCGGCCTTGCCCTCGTCCACCAGCCGCGTCATTGCCCCCCAGGCCAGCCGCAGCACATCGGGATGTACGCCGCCGGGCGCCAGGCAGAACCGCCCCATCTCGGCGATGGGCAGGGCATAGCCGGCCAGCGGCGCTACATCGTAGAACCGCGCCGCATAGCCCTGGGCCAGCCCCGCGCCCCAGCCGAACAGCATCACGCGGAAATAGCCCTGCAACCGCCCCGCCGCATCCTCGACCATCACATGCGCCGACAGTGCATCCTGGGCATCCGCTTCGGGCGCATCGTCGTGGCGGGGAAAGGCCGCGCGCCGGAACGCCAGCACCCGGTCCATGTCGGCCCCGCCCTCGGCCAGCCGCGCCACCAATCCCCCCCGCCTCAATGGTTGCACGTCTTTTCCTCCGGCCCACATCATCCTAGATAGGACTGATCCAAGGAGGGTCAGGAATGGACAAGATCGTCAAGACCGATGCCGAGTGGCAAGACCAGCTTTCCGAACTGGCCTACAGGGTCACGCGCAAGCACGCGACCGAACGGGCCTTCAGCCATGACGATTTCCCCAAGGATCCCGGCACGTTCCGCTGGGTCTGCTGTGACGCGCCGCTGTTCGACCAGGGCACGAAATTCAACAGCGGCACCGGCTGGCCCAGCTTTTACGCCCCGGTCGATCCGGAGATGGTGGGGGAAAAGACCGACCGCAGCTTCTTCATGAAGCGGACCGAGGTGCATTGCGCCCGCTGCGAGGCACACCTGGGCCATGTCTTTCCCGACGGGCCGGACCCCACCGGACTGCGCTATTGCATCAACGGCGTCGCGCTGCGGTTCGAGCCAGAGGCGTGACGCCCCCGCGCCGCTATTCCTTGAACAGGTCGCCGGCCTGGATGCGGCCAAAGTTGGCAAGCAGCTGGCGAATGAAGCCGATGCCCTTGATGTTGGTCTCGGTCACCCGGCGCGAGATTTCCACCACGCGGCCATCCTCCAGCCCGTAGCGGCCGATGTTGTCGACCTGGCCGGCCTGGTTGAAGGTCACGGCCAGCACCTGCCGGTCCACCTCTTTCGGCGCGCGCGGGCCCTGATGCTCGAACCGGCTTTGCACATAGAACCAGCCGTCGTCGTTCAGCAGCCCCTCGGCCGAGGGCCGGCCGATCTTTTCGGCCACGGTGTCGCGGGTGTCGACGCCCACCTCTACGGCGGCCAGGTCGATCTCGTCCGGAACATAGCCGTGGTTGCGGTAGACCGTGGCACAGGCGGCAACCGTCAGGCAGGCCGCGCCGATCAGGCCGATCCGCATCCCGCGGGCAAGACCGTAGAACAGGCCGCCCATGCGCCGTGCCGTCGTCAGATTGATCGCCATCCCTGCCCTCTTGTCTGCCCGCCCCAGCCGATCGCCCGATGGTCCGGGCAGCTGCGCGAAGGGCTTGTGGCCGCCCCGCTTTTGGCTCTTGCGCCTTGGGATAACAGATGCCACGCCCTATGTTCAAGAACGACAAGGCCAACCGGCGCCTTGGGGCGGGTTCTCCGCACCCTTTCGCGCCCATCCAGCCGGAAGACCCGATGACCGAAGCCCCGCCGACCCGTTTCCGCACCGGTGCGCTGTCGCACCGCAAGCCCACCCGCTTTCGCCTGGCGCCCGATGCGCAGGGCCGGGCCGATCTGGCCGCCTCGCTGGACCTGCAGGCGATCACCGCGCTGTCCTTTCAGGGCGAGATCGTGCCCAAGGGGCGCGAGGATTTCGCGCTGACCGCCCGGCTGACCGCCGATGTGGTGCAGGCCTGCGTCGTCACGCTGGCCCCCGTTCCGGCCCGGATCGACGAAGAGGTGACGCGGCGCTATCTGGCCGAATACGACCAGCCCGAGGGCGAAGAGGTGGAAATGCCCGAGGATGACAGCGCCGAACCGCTGCCCGAGGTCATCGACCTGACCGAAGTGCTGCGCGAGGCGCTGGCGCTGGCGCTGCCGCTCTATCCGCGCGCGCCCGGCGCCGAACTGGCCGAGACGGTGTTTGCCGAGCCCGGCGTCACCCCGATCCGCGACGAGGATCTGCGGCCCTTTGCGGCACTTTCGCAGCTGCAGAAGAAGCTGGAAGACGGCGGGGGCTGATCCCGCCGGCGGGGGCGAAAAAGGGCTTGCGCTCCGGCGGAATCCGGCTATGTTCCGCGCCTCATTCAAGCTGTGGCGCAGCATCGGTCGGCTATTGCCTGACGTGCTGATTCACAAAGGAAATCCGGGGCCTGCCCCCACTACCCAAAGGTCGCGACATGGCTGTCCCGCAGAACCGTACCACCAAATCCCGCCGCAACATGCGCCGCGCGCATGATGCCCTGGTTGCCTCGAACCCGGCCGAATGCCCGAACTGCGGCGAATTGAAGCGCCCGCACCACGTTTGCGGCGCCTGCGGCCATTACGACTCGCGCGAAGTCGTGGCCGCCGCCCAGGAAGCCGACATCGACGAGGACGCGGCGTAAGCCGCGCCATTCGGCCCGCGTCGTGATGACTGACGGATTGCAAGTTCCGCAGGAGTCCAGCGACGCGCCCATTGTCATTTCGGTCGACGCCATGGGCGGTGACCGCGGGCCGGCAGCCGTGGTTGCCGGCCTGGTCGATTCGGCCGCCCAGTTTCCCAAGCTGCGCTACCTGCTGCACGGCGACCGCAGCCAGCTGGAGCCGCTGCTGGCCCGCCATCCCGACATCGCGCCGCGCGTGACGTTGCGTCACGCCGACCGCGCCGTGACCATGCAGGACAAGCCCAGCCAGGTGATGCGCCACGGCCAGGGCACCTCGATGTGGGCCACGATCGAGGCCGTCCGCGACGGCGAGGCCGCGGCCGCGGTGTCCTGCGGCAATACCGGGGCCCTGATGGCGGTATCGATGCTGCGGCTGCGCAAGCTGCCCGGCGTGAACCGGCCGGCCATCGCCTGCCTCTGGCCCTGCCGCAATCCGGGCGGGTTCAACGTCATGCTGGATGTCGGCGCCGACGTGAAGGCCGAGGCCAAGGACCTGCTGCAATATGCCGTCATGGGGGCCAGCTATGCCCGCAACGGCATGAAGATGACCCGCCCGCGCGTCGGCCTGCTGAATGTCGGCACCGAGGAACACAAGGGCCGGGCCGAGCTGAAAGAGGCCGCGGACCTGCTGGCCGCCACGGCCGAGGCCGGATCCTATGACTTCATCGGCTTTGTCGAGGGCAATGACCTGCCCTCCGACCGGGTGGATGTGATCGTCACCGACGGCTTTACCGGCAACATCGCGCTGAAGACCGGCGAGGGCACCGCCCGGCTGATCTCGGATTTCCTGCGCGAGGCCTTTGGCGCCGGCATCCTGTCGAAATTCGCGGCCCTGCTGGCGATGAACTCGTTGAAACGGTTGCAGCGCCGGATCGACCCGCGCCGGGTGAACGGCGGGGTGTTCCTGGGGCTGAACGGCACGGTGGTGAAATCGCATGGCTCGGCCGATGCCACCGGCGTTTCGGCCGCCATCCGTCTGGCCGCGCAGCTCTCCGAGGCACACTTCCTTGACCGGCTTGCGGCACGGGTTGCATCCGCCGCAGCCGCGGGGCAGGATGCCGCAAATGGGGAAACCGGCCTCGTCGACGCGGCCGGACTAGGGGGCGATCCATCCCAATGATCACACGCGCCGTTGTCAGGGGCGTCGGGCATTACCTGCCCGACCGCATCGTTCCGAATGCCGAATTCGAAAAGACCATCGACACCTCGGACGAATGGATCCGCACCCGCTCGGGGATCGAACGCCGCCACTTTGCCGCCGAGGGGCAGACCACCTCTGACCTTGCCACCCGCGCCGCACAGGCCGCACTGGCCGACGCGGGACTGACCGCCGGGGATATCGACGCGATCATCGTCGCCACCTCGACCGCCGATCTGACCTTTCCTTCCTGCGCCACCATGGTGCAGGCCGCGCTGGGTATGACGCGGGGCTTTGCCTTCGATGTCCAGGCCGTCTGCGCCGGCTTTGTCTTTGCCCTGGCCAATGCGAATGCGCTGATCCTGGCGGGCCAGGTCAACCGCGTGCTGGTGATCGGGGCCGAAACCTTCTCGCGGCTGATGGACTGGACCGACCGCGGCACCTGCGTGCTGTTCGGCGACGGCGCCGGCGCCCTGGTGCTGGAGGCGGCCGAGGGTCAGGGCACCAAGGCCGACCGCGGCATCCTGTCGGTCGATCTCAATTCCGACGGCCGGCAAAAGGACATTCTATATGTCGACGGCGGCGTATCCACCGGCACGATCGGCAAGCTGCGCATGGAAGGCAAGGAAGTCTTTCGCCATGCCATTGAAAAGCTGGCGGAAACCGCGCATCACGCCATGGAGAAGGTTGGCCTGACCGCCGAGGATGTCGACTGGATCGTGCCGCATCAGGCCAATATCCGCATCATCGAAGGCACGGCAAAGCGCATGCAGGTGCCGCTGGATCATGTCGTCGTCACCGTGCAGGACCACGGCAATACATCGGCCGCCTCGATCCCGCTGGCGCTGTCGGTGGGCAAGGCGCGCGGCCAGATAAAGCCCGGCGACCTGCTGGTGACCGAGGCGATCGGCGGCGGTCTGGCCTGGGGTTCGGTCGTCCTGCGCTGGTAGGCGCCTTAAATCCGCGCTTCAAGCTGTTGATATTGACTCGGAAATCCATCCGCCGCATCCTTGGGCCAAATTTCACCCGGGGGGGATGAGACGATGAGCGAAAAGACTCTGACACGAATGGACCTCAGCGAGGCGGTGTTCCGCGAGGTCGGGCTCAGCCGCAACGAATCTGCCAATCTGGTCGAGGCGGTGCTGCAACACATGTCCGACGCGCTGGCCTCGGGCGAGACGGTCAAGATCTCGTCCTTCGGCACCTTTTCGGTCCGTTCGAAATCCGCCCGTGTCGGGCGCAATCCCAAGACCGGCGACGAAGTGCCGATCTCGCCCCGCCGGGTGCTGTCGTTCCGGCCTTCGCATCTGATGAAGGACCGGGTGGCGGCCGGCAAGAAGAAGTAGCCAGCTAGGACCTGCACCGGATGGACAAATCGCCCGAGGCTTTCCGCACCATTTCCGAGGTCGCCGAGGCGCTTGAGACCCCTGCCCATGTGCTGCGGTTCTGGGAAAGCCGTTTCCCGCAGATCCGCCCGGTGAAACGGGCCGGCGGACGGCGTTACTATCGCCCGTCGGATGTCGCGCTGCTGACCGGGATCAAGCGCCTCTTGCATGACGAGGGCATGACCATCCGCGGCGTGCAGAAGATCCTGCGCGAACAGGGCATCCGGCATGTCTCGGACCTGTCGGAAGAGGTCAGCCCCGAGGAAGAGGCGCTGAGCGCGGCCATGCTGGGCCGGCTGGACGAAGAACCGGCCATGCCGCCCGAAGAGGTCGAGGACGAGACCGCCGCCGCGCTGCAACAGGCGCTGGAACAGCCCGCCGCGGAAACCGCCGCCAGATCGGTGATGCCCTCCCCTGTCGAACCCACCGCTGCCGAGCCGGAGCCGGCCGAACCGCCTCTGGCCGAGCCCGAACAGACCACGCTCGACTGGCTGGCCAATCTGCCGGCGGCCGAGCCGGTGGCCGAGGACCGGCCGCGCCCGAGCCGCCCGGAAGCCTGGCCGACGCGCCCCCTGAACCGGCACCAGCCGACGCGCAGGCCACCGATGTCCCGGCCGCGCCCGTGACAGAGGCCCCCCGCGCCCGCCCCCGGCCCCGCCCTGTCGGTCAGCAGCATCAGCCTGACCCTCGCCGAAGACGATTCGCTGCAGGGCCCCACTCTTGCGGCCCGGCTGCGCGCCTGCCCTTGGGCGGACTGGCCGCGCATCAGGCGCCCTGCGCGAGATCGCCGAACGCATTGCCCATCTGCGCCAGCGTCTTTCCGGGCCGCCGCCCGGCGCCTGACACCGGCCTATCCTTAACCTTTGCACCGATGCGCTTTTCCTGCTTGCCCCCGCCCGGAAAACCGCTATGAAGGCGCCCGTGTCGGGCCGTAGCGCAGCCTGGTTAGCGCGTCCGTCTGGGGGGCGGGAGGTCGAGAGTTCGAATCTCTCCGGCCCGACCATTGCAAAACCGCCCGCCTGCCCAGCAGTGCGGGCGGTTTTCATTCCGGCCAACAAGGGGGCCTCAGGTGACACAGACCGGCGTCCTGCCCGACAGCCAGATCCGCCAGATGATCGACAGCGGCGCCATCGTCGCCACGCCGGCCGTCCTTGACGCCCAGGTGCAGCCGGCCAGCCTGGACCTGCGGCTGGGCGATGTCGCCTACCGGGTCCGTGCCTCTTTCCTGGCGGGGCATGATGCCACGGGCCGGGGCCGCAGCGTCGCCAGCCGCCTGCCGGAATTCGAGATGCACCGTGTCGACCTGACCGCCGGGGCAGTGCTGGAAAAGGGCTGCGTCTACCTGATCCCGCTGGCCGAAAGCCTGGCCCTGCCCGCCGGCGTGACGGCGGTGGCCAATGCCAAATCCTCGACCGGGCGGCTGGACCTGCTGACCCGGACGATCACCGACGGCGGCACCGAGTTCGACCGCATTCCCGAGGGCTATCGCGGCCCGCTCTACGCCGAGGTCTGCCCGCGGTCGTTTTCGGTGCTGGTGCGCAGCGGCCAGCGGCTGAACCAGATCCGCTTTCGCCGGGGCCAGGCGACGCTGGACGATGCCGCCCTTGCCGCGCTGCATGCCCGCGATCCGCTGGTCGACGGCACGCCGCTGATTTCCGAGGGCCTGGGCTTTTCCGTCGACCTGCGCCTGCCCGGATCGACCCTGGTCGGCTACCGGGCCAAGCCGCACACCGGCGTCATCGACCTGGACCGCATTGCCCATTATCCCGCCCGCGAATTCTGGGAAGAAGTTCACGCCGAAGATGGCCGCGTCATCCTGGACCCCGGCGCCTTCTACATCCTGGTCAGCCGCGAGGCGGTGACCATCCCCGACTATGCCGCCGAGATGGCGCCCTATCTGGCCATGGTGGGCGAATTCCGCGTGCATTACGCCGGGTTCTTCGATCCCGGCTTTGGCCACGGCCTGGCCGGCGGTCAGGGCAGCCGCGGCGTGCTGGAGGTGCGCTGCCACGAGGCGCCCTTGTGCTGGAACATGGCCAGGTCGTCGGCCGGCTGGTCTATGAACGCATGTCCGCCCGCCCCGACCGGCTTTACGGCAGCGGCATCGCCTCGAACTACCAGGGCCAGGGCCTGAAACTGGCCAAGCAGTTCCGCGCCTGACCCCGGCGCCCGCGTTTCAGCGGCAGATCACCGCCCCGCTATCACCGCCCCAACCGCCGGGTCAGCTTGGCGGCCTGCCGCGCCCGTTTGGCCAGCGCGCGGCCCTCCTGCGCCTGCGCCCTTTCGCCACTGCCCTTCCCGGCCCCCGACTTGCCGCCGCGCGACAGATGGTTGATGCCGGCATTCACGCCCCGGTTCATCAGCTTGCGCAGCACCTGGTTCAGCACCTGCTTGAGGAAACGCTCCATCCCTTGGCCTCCCGGTCTCAATCCTCGAAAAGTTCGCTCTGCCCTTCGCGGGATTCCTCGTCTTCGTCCGGCCCCGCGGCCAGCCCCGGCATCGGCCGGCTTTCCAGCAGGCCCGCTGCCCGCAATTCCTTGATCCCCGGCAGGTCGCGCGCGGATTCAGCCCGAAATGGTCAAGGATCCCTCTGTCACCACGAAGGTGACCGGCCGGCCGGGCGTCATCCGCCGCCGCCCCAGCCGGATCCATTCCAGTTCCATCAACTGGTCCACCGTGCCGCGGCTGACCGCCACGCCACGGATCTCCTCGATCTCGGCCCGCGTCACCGGCTGGTGATAGGCCACGATCGCCAGCGTCTCGATCGCCGCCCGGCTCAGCTTGCGGGTCTCGACCGTCTCGCGCCGCATCAGGAAGCCCAGGTCCGGCGCGGTGCGAAAGGCATAGGCATCGCCCACCTTCACCAGATGCACCCCGCGCCCCTCATACCGCTTTTTCAGATGAACCAGCGCCTCGGCCGGGTCGGCGCCATGCGGCATCCGCGCGGTCAACTCGCCCAGCGTCACCGGCTCGGCGCTGGCAAACAGGATCGCCTCGACCATGCGTTCCTGCTCGCCCATCGGCGGCGCGGCGAACAGGCTCTGTTCCCGGCTGTCGTCTGCGTCGCTCATGGCTCTCTCCGCCGGATCTGGATCGGCGCGAAGGTCTCGCCCTGCCGGATCGCCAGTTGCCCGCGCTTGGCCATTTCCAGCACGGCCGCGAAATGCGCCGCCGTCGCCGACCGCCGCGCCATCGGCGTCACGTCCCAGCCTTCGGGCAGGAATGAGGTCAGATCGGACCAATCTCCGGTATAGCCGATCAGGCCACGCATCCGCTCCAGCGCCTGTTCCATGGTAAAGACATGCTCGCGGTCCATGACAAAGGGCCGGAACTCGTCTCGGGTGCGGATCCGCGCATAGGCGCGCATCAGGTCCAGCAGGGTTGCGTCATAGCTGATCTTGCGGTGCAGGCTGACGCCCTCGGGCACGCCCCGGGCAAAGAAGTCGCGGCCCAGCTGGTCGCGGCCCATCAGCCGCGCCGCCGCCTCGCGCATCGCCTGCAACCGCTCCAGCTGAAAGGCCAGGTGCGCGGCCAGATCCTCGGCGCTCGGGCCTTCGTCGCCGGGTTCAGGCGGCAACAGCAGCCGCGATTTCAGAAAGGCCAGCCAGGCCGCCATCACCAGATAATCCGCCGCCAGCTCGATCCGCAGGCTGTGCGCCGTCTCGATAAACCGCAGATATTGTTCGGCCAGTTGCAGGACCGAAATCCGCCGCAAGTCCACCTTCTGCGTCCGGCTCAGCGTCAACAGCAGGTCCAGCGGCCCCTCGAACCCGTCGACATCGACGATCAGCGCCTCGGCCGCCAGCCGGTCGGCCGTCGACAGGGGGTCGGGTTGGGTCCAGTCTTCGGTGCCGGGTTCAGACATGCAGGTTTCCGCCGCCAAGGGCCGCAAGGTCGGCCTCCAGCGCGGCAATGTCAACCTGCGGCGCGGCCCGGCGCATCGCCAGTGCCGCCGCCGCCCGCGCGCGGGTTTCTGGCCCCATCTCGCCGGCCGCCCCGGCCACCTCTGCCATCTGCGCCAGATCGCCCTTGCAATGCAGCGCGATATCGCAGCCCGCCGCCATCGAGGCCGCCGTCCGGCTGGCCAGCTTGCCGCGCAGCGCCTCCATGTTCAGATCGTCGGTCATCAGCAGGCCGGCAAAGCCGATCTCCTCGCGGATCACCCCGATCATCCGCGGCGATTGCGTCGCCGGCCTGTCATCGTAATCGGCAAATACGATATGGGCGGTCATCGCCATCGGCAGGTCGGCCAGCGCCCGGAACGGCGCAAAGTCGACCTGGCCCAGCACCTCGCGCCCGACCCGCACCGTCGGCAGGTCGTGATGGGTGTCCATCACCGACAGGCCATGCCCCGGCATATGCTTGACCACCGGCAGCACACCGCCGGCCAGCCAGGCATCTGCCACCGCGCGGGCAATGGTGGAAACCACCGCCGGATCAATGCCATAGCAGCGGTTCTTCAGAAACGGATGCGTCTCTGCGCGGGCGACATCCGCCACGGGAGAGCAATTGGCGTCGATCCCCACCGCCCGCAATTCCGCCGCCATGATCGCGCTGCGCAACTCCATGGCGCGGGCCGCGTCCTCAACCCGGGCAAACCCCGCCACCGTGTCGAACGGCGGCTGCCATTCCCGCCAATGCGGCGCGCGCAGCCGCTGCACCCGGCCGCCCTCCTGGTCGACCAGGACCGGCGCATCGCGCCCGACGGCATCGCGCAGATCGCCGGTCAGCCGGCGCAACTGCTCGGGCGTCTCGACGTTGCGGGCAAAGACGATGAAGCCGAACGGATCATAGTCCCGAAAGAAATCGCGCTCCGCCGCCAGCAGAACCGGCCCGGCACAGCCAAAGATCGCCGCGCCCCGGCCAATCGCCTGCGACGGGATCATCTATGCGCGACCGGGATGCAGCTGGCATTCTCGGCGACCAGCGCGCTGCAGAACCGCCGCGCGTCGTCCTCGCCCTCGAAACCATGCGCCCTGAGCCGATAGAAGGTGCGCCCGCCGCTTTCGGCCGACTGGATCACCATGGCCTTGCCCGCCATCAGGTCGCCGAACCGGCCCGCCAGCCGCATCCATTCGGCGCGGGCTTCCTTGTCGCTGTCAAAGGCGCCGAACTGCACCAGCCGCGTACCCGGCTCCAGCGAGGCGGGGTCCATCTCGATCGGCGGGGTCGGCGTCGCCGCGGCCCGGGCCACCGGCGCGTGATCGGGCCGGGGCATCGGCCGCAACGACCGGGTGATGGCGCCTTCGGGCGCCGGCAGGCCCTGGGCATCCAGCGAGGCGACCTCGACGCCCTCCTCGGCCAGATCCGCATCTGCCCCCAGCGCCTCGGACAGGGCCGCGGCGATATCGGGGTCCGTGCTGTCGGGGGTTACCGGAACCATGGCCGACGGGCTGTCCAGCCGCGCCGGCACCATGTCGGCGCCCGGCTCGGGCACACCGGCCAGGCCCGGCCCGTCCTCCAGCGTCAGTTCCACCGGCTTGGGCGCCAGCACCAGCCGGTCCGCCGGGGCCGCCGCGCTGCCAGCGGCCGCCACGTCGTTCACCGCCAGGCCCTGATGGTCGGCAATCTCGCCGCCCGGATCCAGCGGCGTTTCGCGCATCGACCCGTCCATCGCCCGGATCACCGGCACGCCGGCGACATCGCGCACCGCCAGCCGATAGCCCCAGACCGCCAGCCCCACCACCAGCGCGACCGAACTGGCCGCACCCGCGATCTGCATCACGCGCTGCGCCCGCCCCGGATCCCGGGTCAGGGGCACGCCATATTCGGCAAAATCCCTATTCGCCATCACCGCCTCTGCCCTGCCGGGTTGATCCCGGACTTTGAACGACTGCTCTATCCGGCCGAGGCGCCTGTTGGTTCAGCGCATTTCTTCGACCGGCGTTACCCCAAGAATAGCAAGACCGGCGCAAATGACAACGCTTGTGGCCTTGGCAAGGGCGATTTTTGCCACCGAGGTTGCCGGATCGTCCTGGATGAAGCGCAGCGAGGTCTCGTCATTGCCCCGGTTCCACAGCCCGTGGAAGGCGCTGGCCAGCTCATACAGGTAGTAGGCCACGCGATGCGGCTCGTTGTTGCGGGCGGCGATTTCCACCAGACGCGGCCATTCGGCGATCTTCTTCAGCATCTCGATCTCGGCGGGGTGCGACAGCGCGCCCGCATCCGCCGCCAAGAGCGCAGGCCCATCCACCGCAATCCCGGCCTCTGCCGCCTTGCGCAGCACCGAATTCACCCGGGCATTGGCATATTGCACATAGAACACCGGATTGTCCTTGGACTGCTCCAGCACCTTGTCGAAATCGAAATCCAGCGCCACGTCGTTCTTGCGCGTCAGCATGATGAACCGGGTCACGTCGGCCCCGGCCTGCTCCACCACGTCGCGCAGCGTGACAAAGGTGCCCGCGCGTTTCGACATCTTGAACGGCTGGCCGCCCTTGAACAGCTTGACCAGCTGGATCAGCTTGATGTCCAGCGGCACCTTGCCGCCCGACAGCGCCGAGACCGCCGCCTTCATCCGCTTGACATAGCCGCCATGATCGGCGCCGAAGATGTCGATCAGCTGGTCGAAACCGCGCTGCACCTTGTCATAGTGATAGGCGATGTCGGGGGCGAAATAGGTCCAGCTTCCGTCCGATTTCTGCACCGGGCGGTCCTGGTCGTCGCCATGCGCCGTCGACCGGAACAGCGTCTGCACCCGCGGTTCCCAATCCTCGGGTTCCTTGCCCTTGGGCGGCTCCAGCACGCCTTCGTAGATCAGGTCCATCGAGCGCAGGCTGGCAATCGCCGCCTCGATCTTGCCGGTGCCATACAGCGCCTTTTCGCTGGAATAGACATCCATCCGCACGCCCAGGGCCGCCAGATCCTCGCGGATCATCTGCATCATCATCTGCGTGGAAAATTCGCGCACCTCGGCCAGCCAGACCTGTTCGCCCTTGTCCAGCAGGTCGGTGCCGTATTTCGCCTTCAGCGCCTCGCCCACCGGGATCAGGTAGTCGCCCGGATACAGCCCTTCGCGGATCTCGGGCTCCAGCCCGTTGGCCTCGCGATAGCGTTCGAACGCTGACCGCGCCAGCACGTCGACCTGCGCGCCACCGTCGTTGATGTAGTATTCCCGCGTCACCTGCCAGCCGGCAAAGGCCAGCAGGTTGGACAGCGCGTCGCCCACCACGGCGCCGCGCACATGGCCCACATGCATCGGCCCGGTCGGGTTGGCGCTGACGAATTCGACGTTCACCTTTTGGCCGGCCCCGATGGCCGAGCGGCCGTAATCCGCGCCCGCCGCCAGCGCCTGGCCCGCCACCGACTGCCAGACCGCCGCCGCCAGCCGCAGGTTCAGGAACCCCGGCCCCGCCACCTCGGCCGCCGCGATGCGCGGATCGGCCAGCAGCTCCGCCGCCAGGGCCTCGGCAATCGCACGCGGCGGCTTGCCGGCCGGCTTGGCCAGCACCATTGCCGCATTCACCGCCATGTCGCCATGCGCCGCGTCGCGCGGCGGTTCCACCGCCACGGCCGAAAGGTCCAGTCCCTGCGGCAGCGTGCCCTGCCCGGCCATGCGGCCCAGGGCCTCGACCACCGCGCTGCGGATTTCCGCGAAGAGGTTCATCTGATCAAATCCTGTCTTGCAGCCTTGGCATTGCCAGAGCCGGCAAGACAGGTCAAGCCGCGCTACCCCCGGCTGTCGCGCCAATCCTCCAGCGCAGGGTTGGTCTCGGCCATGGCCGCCGCGCCTTCGGCATAGGGGGACACCACCGCGCGGTTGCGAAAGTAATAGGTCTCGCGCGCGCCAAAGTAAAAGGCGACGATGGCGCCCAACAGCCACCACAACGGTTCCGGCACCGCGTTCAGCCCCACCATGCGCGCCGCAAAGGCCACCGGATCGACCATGGCATAGATGAACAGCCCCAGCGTGCCAAAGGCCAGGAGCGGCCTTGGCAGCCGGTTCAGCCCGTTCACCAGCCGGTCGAACCACGACAGCGCCGGATGCTGGTATTCCTCGCCCAGCTGGCGCAGCGCCGCCATCTGCGCCTCGGCCGACAGTTCCATCCGCTTCGTGGCCGAAGGCACGAAGACCTCGGCCACGCCCTTTGCCGCCTGCCCCAGCGCGCCGATCGCCCCCGGCCCGCCCAGCACCTTGTCGATCATCCCCATGCCGCCACCCGCGCCCGGTGCTGCGCCTCGGTCAGATGGTATTTCGGCGCGATGAAGGTTTCCGCCCGCAGGATCCAGCCGCCCTTGCCGCCATCGCGGCGGCGGGCGTATTTCCGGCTGGCCGGGCGGGCATCGGCCAGCGCGTAATAGTAATTCCGCCGCGCGATGCCATAGGCATCCGCCAGATGCGACGGCGCCGCCTCATGCGCCATCTGGGCGGCGCGAATGGTCTGCGGCCCCACCGCGCCATCGGCATCGCAGGGATAGCCCATCTGCGTCAGCAGCCGTTGCAGCACCTTGATCGCGTTGCCCCCGGCGTTCACATACATGTCGAAAACCGAAGCCTGCAGCACCTCGGGCAGCGCCGACAGGCCGGGGCGGCGAAAGTAATGCTCGATATAGATATCGACCGCCTGCGCCCGGGTCAGCGCCCTGACATCGGCAATGTCGATCCGCGTATCCCCCGTCACGTCGATCCCCAGTCGGCGCAGTGTGCCGATGGTCACGCCATGATTTGTCGCCCCGCCGGGGTCGTCGGGGTCGTTCACAAAGCCGCCCTCGCGGGCGACGATCTCTTCGGCAATCTCTCGGACAGACAGCATGGGCTTTCCCTGAAGGCAAAGCTCCCCCGCCCGTCACTCTGTCAGCCTGTGGTTAACGCCCCCTCGCCGGGGCGCGCGCCGCCCCATGCCGCAGGGTCAGCTTTCCGGCTTGGCATCGGGGTCGACATACATGCCCTGATCCTTCAGCGCCTCGACCACCTCTTTCGGCATGTAGGTCTCGTCATGCTTGGCCAGGACCTCGCTGGCCACAAAGGTCTCGCCCTGCATCTGCCCCAGCGCCACCACGCCCTCGCCCTCGCCGAACAGATCGGGCAAGACGCCGGTAAAGCTGACCGGAACGCTCTGGTTGGTGTCGGTCACCAGAAAGGTCACCGTGGTGCCCTCGCCCCGCTTCAGGCTGCCTTCCTCGACCAGCCCGCCGATGCGGAACACCTCGTCGGCCTCGGGGGGCGCGGCCACGACCTCGGTCGGGCTGCGAAAGAAGTTCACCGCCGATTTCGGCACAAAGAAATAGATCGCGGCAACCGCGGCGGCCAGCGACAGGAAGGACAGGCCGATGATCTGCATCCGCCGGCGCTTCTTCAGCCCCTTCAACCCGCGAAATTCCTGTCTGCCTGCCATGGTTCCACCCCTTGCGCCTGCCGCGCCTGATGCCCCGCCAAGATCGGGGCCGCATTGATCCTGGTCAAGCCCGCCGCGACAACTTGGCCCGCGACTGCGCCCGCATCTTCGGCGTCACCCCGCCGGCACCCATTGCACCGCCTCGACATTGGGGGCGCCGGTGGCCAGCATCACCAGACGGTCGAACCCCAGCGCGCAGCCGCTGGCCGGCGGCATCAGCGCCAGCGCGGCCAGGAAATCCTCGTCGATCGGATAGGTCTCGCCATAGACCCGCGCCTTGATCGCCATCTCCTCCTCGAACCGCGCGCGCTGTTCCACCGGGTCGGTCAGTTCGCCGAACCCGTTGGCCAGTTCCACCCCGCAGGCATAGACCTCGAACCGCTCCGCCAGCCGCGGATCATCGGCGCAGCGCCGCGCCAGGGCGGCCTCGGCGGCGGGATAGCGGTCCAGCACGGTCATCCGCCCCTGCCCCAGATGCGGCTCGACACGCTCTGACAGGACCCGGCTGAACAGGTCCGACCAGGTCTCGCCCGGCATATGCGCGATCCCGGCCCGGTCCATCTGCGCCGCCAGCCCGGCGGCATCCGTGGCCCCGCCGGAGTCCAGGCTGGACAACAGGTCGATGCCGGCATGGCGGGCAAAGGCATCGGCCACCGAAATCCGCTCGAACGGCGCGGTGGGGTCGCAGGTGGCCGCGCCGTGGCGAAACGGCCCCTCGGCCGCCAGCGCTGCCCAGGCCGCGATGTCCTGCATCAGCCGCTCATAGGGTTCGCCGGCGCGATACCATTCCAGCATGGTGAATTCCGGCGCATGCCGCGGCCCCCGCTCTCGGTTGCGCCAGACATGGGCAAAGGCATGGATGCGGGTCTCGCCGGCGGCCAGCAGCCGCTTCATCGCGAATTCGGGCGAGGTGTGCAGATAAAGGTCGCGCCCCGCCCCGTCATTCCCGATCGCCGTGGTGCGAAAGGCATGCAGATGCGCCTCGTTGCCGGGGCTGATCTGCAGCGCGGAGGGGTCGACCTCGGTGAAACCCTCGGCCGCCAGCCAGGCCCGGATCCCCGCCTGGATGCGGTTGCGGGCCAGCAACAGCGGGCGTCGGTCGGCGTGGCGCGAGGGGTGCCACCAGGGGGTGTCGGACATTTCGGGCGGTTCCGGCTGGAAATCTGGGCAAAGGTGCGATAGGAGCGCGCATCCGCGCCCGCCGCGCCCATATCACAAGGAACCCCGCCGGTGAAAGTCATCGCATCCTCTCTCCGCAAGGGCAATGTCGTCGAGATGGACGGCCGCCTTTATGTCGTCCTGTCCGCCGCCAACTTTCACCCCGGCAAGGGCACGCCGACCACCAGCGTCGACATGCGCCGCATCTCGGATGGGGTGAAGGTGTCGGAGCGCTGGAAGACCACCGACCAGGTGGAGAAGGCCACGGTGGACGAGCGGGAGTATGACTTCCTTTACGAGGACGGCGAGGGCTTTCACTTCATGGAGCCGGAGACCTATGACCAGGTCGTGGTCACCGAGGACGTGATGGGCGGCAACAAGGCCTATATCCAGGAAGGCATGCGCTGCTATCTGAAGACCTATGAGGGCGCGCCGATCTCGATCGAGGTGCCGCAGAAGATCACCGTCGAGATCACCGAGACCGAGCCGGTGGTAAAGGGGCAGACCGCCTCTTCCAGCTATAAGCCGGCGATGACCTCGAACGGGCTGCGGGTGATGGTGCCGCCGCATATCGGGGCCGGCACCCGGATCGTCATCAACACCGATGACGATTCCTATGTGGAACGCGCCAAGGACTGAGCGTCCCGGCGTGGGACGCCTGCTGGCATCAATCTTTTCAATGGGTTGACCCCAGCGAATTAACGATTTGGCAAGAATTTCGGGGGCGGGCCGCAGGGTCCGCCCCCTTTTTCCGGCCCCGCGCCGTTACTCTCCCTGTGGTTGCCGGACTGCACAACCCTAGGTTGCCTAAAAATCACCTTTGCGATGTCACTTTTCAGCCATCATTCGCCACGTTTCCGCCCCAGTCGACGAACAATGTCATTCTCATGGAGAAACGATGGCGAAAGCCGGGTCATCAAAAACAAGGTGAAGGAAGGGAAGAAAATGACGGATCTTGCTCAAAAAGCGCGCCATGGACGTCTTGCAGCACTTGGTGCCGTGCGGGGTCATGCCACAGAAATGTCCAATATCTTCACCGATGGCGCGCGATTTCGCGTTGCCTCTCGCCAAAATTCGGTCGTGTTTCTGTCCCGCCGCGGCGCGCTGGCCGGCCACGCGCAGGGCTGCTGACACGGTCGCGTCCGGCGTAAGGCTGTTCCGGACCAGGACCGGCCGGGACGCGGACGCAAGAGACGCAAGAGACGCAGCTACACGAGACGCAGCTACACGAGACGGGACTATCTGGGACAAGGGTCTTTTCGACCGGCGCCCGCTACGGCAGCACTGAAAAGGCGGGCCACATGCGATCGGAAAGGCACTTGGGTGGGGACGGCGAGAAGGAAGGATTGCCCCCTCAATCCTTCAGGGGGTCTTCTCGCCGGCCTCGACCCGAAAGGGCAGGATGTTGCCGGGGGGCGGCAAGGGGCAGATGGCAAAATCGGTAAAGCCGCAAGGCGGCGTGAAGGCGCGGTTGAAATCCAGGGTGATTTCGCCGCGCTTGCCATTCGTGCCGGCCACCGCATCTTCGCCGATCAGGAAGCGGCCGGCGGCATAGGTTTCGCCCGCCGTCGCGTCGCGGAACACGAACATCGGCTTGCCGCCCTTCCAGTGGGTCGGGGTCAGCGTGACCTGATGGCCGTCATGGACGAAGCGCGCGCTGTGGGTCAGGGTGACGGTGGCGGTCGAGCCGTCCTTCATCGTCACCTTGGCCTGTTCCGGGGCCAGATCGTCCCAGGTGGCGCGAATCACCCAGTTCGGCGCGTCGGGGAAATAGCGGATCTCGGCGCCGGGCCGCAGGGTCAGGTCGCGGACCCGCAGGGCGGGAACCCCGTCGACGGTATGGATTTCCAGCAGGAACGGATCGACCTGCAATAGCGGAAAGCCGTCGGGAACCGGCTGGAAATCGCGCGGCGCCTCGCCCGGGCGGGCAAAGCTGGCGCCCCGGGGGCCAAGCACCAGCGTGCCCAGAAGATCGGGGCCAGAGGGCAGCTGCACCTCTTGGCCCGCGCCGACCCGGTGGGTGCCGGGCGTCAGGTCGATGCGGGCGACGAGGTTCAGCCAGCCATCGGGGGCGGCAAGGGCGGCAATGCGCCGGGCGCGGTGTTGGTCAAGCGGTTCCATGGCGCGAAGGTAAGGGGCGCGCGCGGCAAATGACAAGTGGCGCCGCGCGAAGCCGCGCCAGCGGTTGGGGCGGCTGCGGGTTCAGGCCGCCTCGAAGGCGATGCGGCGGCGCAGGAATTGCGTCGCCTTGTTCGAGACATAGGCCGGGTCGCCGGTGGTGAGGAATTTCGATGCCTTGCCGCTGCCCAGCATCTCGGGGCGGCGGGTCAGGTAGTCGGCCAGCGACTCGGCCACCAGATTGGCCTGGGAATAGAGCCGGACCCCCTGCCCCAGCGCCTCCTGGAAGGTCTTTTCCATCAGCGGATAATGCGTGCAGCCCAGGATCGCGGCCTCGGGCGCCGGCATCCGGCGTTTCAGCGCCTCGACATGGCTGCGCACCAGCGCCTCGGCCAGGATCTCGTCGCCCTGTTCGATGGCGTCGACCACGCCGCCGCAGGGCTGCGCCTCGACGTCGACGCCGATGGCGCGAAAGGCCAGTTCGCGCTGAAAGGCGCGGCTGGCGACGGTGGCGGGGGTGGCAAACAGCGCGACGTGTTTCACCTCGACTTCGCGCGGGGGGGAATTGTCGCCCCATTGCCGTTCGGTCAAGGCCTCGATCAGCGGGACGAAGACGCCCAGAACGCGCTTGTCGGCCGGAACCCAGGTTTCCTGCATCCGGCGCAGCGCGGCGGCAGAGGCGGTGTTGCAGGCCAGGATCACCAGATCGCAACCCTCGGCCCAGAGCCGTTCGGTGGCCGCACAGGTCAGGTTGAAGATGTCGTCATGGTCGCGCACGCCATAGGGGGCATGGGCATTGTCGCCGTAATAGACGAAGGGAACCTCGGGCAGGCGGCGTGCCACCGCATCGAGGACGGTCAGCCCGCCCAGGCCCGAATCGAAGATGCCAACCGCCATGATGCGACCTTTCTGCCCGATTGCGGGTCATTGGCGCCCGCATTGTGGTGCAATCATAGGCGCAAGGGCGCAATCCGGAAAGTCCCGGCTTTGGCGATGCGGCATTTTCATCCTGTTACGGCATTTACATATGATCAGGTTTTCCCCAGAAGCATGGCTTGTGTTAGCGTGTTTCGGGTTTGAAGGGATCGACCGATGGATTGGGACAAGTTGCGGATCTTTCACGCCGTGGCCGAAAAGGGCAGCCTGACCCATGCGGGCGACGTGCTGCACCTGAGCCAGTCGGCGGTCAGCCGGCAGATCCGGGCGCTGGAGGAAAGCCTGAACGTCACGCTGTTCCACCGCCATGCGCGGGGGCTGATCCTGACCGAACAGGGGGAACTCTTGTTCGACGCCACGCAGGCCATGGTCAAGCGGCTGGATGCGACGGCGGCGCGGATCCGCGACAGCGAGGACGAGGTCTTCGGCGAGTTGCGGGTGACGACGACGACGGGGTTCGGGACGCTGTGGCTGGCGCCGCGGCTGGCGCGGCTATACGAGAAATACCCCAGCCTGAAGATCGACCTGATGCTGGAAGAACGGGTGCTGGACCTGCCGATGCGCGAGGCAGACGTGGCGATCCGGATGAAGGAGCCCAGCCAGGCCGACCTGATCCGCAAGCGGCTGATGAACATAAGGATGCGGATGTATGCCACGCCGGAATACCTGGCGCAGAACGGCACGCCGTCGTCGATGGACGAGATGAGCCAGCACCGGCTGATCAGCCAGCATGCCGGCACCGCGCAGGTGGCGGCGGGTGCGCTCCTCGTGGCCGAACTGATGAGCCACGACATCCCCTCGACCCTGACGGTGAACAACTATTTCGGCGTGTTGCAGGGCGTGCTGAACCACCTGGGCGTCGGCGTCCTGCCCGACTATATCACCGAGGATTTCCCGCATCTTGTCAGGGTCCTGCCCGATGTGGAATCCGGCGAGGTGCCGGTGTTCCTGGCCTATCCCGAGGAATTGCGCCATTCCAAGCGGGTCGCGGCCTTCCGCGATTTCGTCAGCGATGAAATCATGACCTACCGCAAGCGGCAGCAGATCTGAAAAGCGGCGGAAATCGTAGCTATGCAAATGATGCATGGCGGACATGATGCAGCTGCGGCAATCCATCCCTTGCGCGATTCATCAATCGACCATAAATCGGGCGGCGAGGCGGTGATTGAGACTTCTCTCACCACCTCATACCTCCCTGTTGGACTTGGGCCGAGCTTCTGCTCGGCCTTTTTTTTTCCGACTGCTCAATCCGCAGGCAGGGCATTGCGCCGGGCGGCAAGAAATGCCCGGTCGGCCTGTGACGGGGCAAGGGCAATGGCGCGGTCATAGGCGGCGCGGGCATCAGCCGTGCGGCCAAGGCGCGACAGATACTCGGCGCGGGCGGCGTGGAAGGGCTGATAGCCCTCCAGCGCGGGGCCAAGCGACTCGATCCGGGCAAGGCCGGGCTCCGGTCCCGTCGCCTCGGCCAGCGCGATGGCATGGTTCAGCGCCACCACCGGACCGGGCTCGTAATCCTGCAGGCGGGCATAAAGCGCCGCGATCTGATGCCAGTCGGGGCCATCGCCCGAAACATGCAGCGCGGCGATGGCAGCCTTGATCTGGAACGGCCCCGGCTTGCGCAAGAGGAGCGCCCGGTCAAGCAGGGTCGTGCCCTCTTTGACCAGGTCGCGCGACCAGAGGCGCCGGTCCTGTTGCAGAAGCGGAACGGTCTGTCCTTCCGGGCCAAGGCGGGCACCGGCGCGGGCGTGGGTCAAAAGCAGCAGCGCCAGCGCGCCCATCGCCTCGGCATCGCCGGGGTGCAGATCGTTGACCATCCGGGCCAGGAACACCGCCTCGGCACAAAGGTCGCGGTCCGCGGCGGGGCCAAGGGCATGGCCGCGGGTGAAGATCAGGTAGATCACCGTCAGCACCGAGCCCAGCCGTTCGCCCCAGGCTTCGGGGCCAGGCACGGCAAAGGGAATGCCTGCGGACGCAATTTTCGCGCGGGCGCGCGACAGGCGCTGGCCCATCGTCGGTTCGGCATCGAGAAAGACGCCCGCCACCTCGGCGGTGGAAAGGCCGCACAGGCTGCGCAATGTCAGGGCGACGCGGGTCCTTTCTTCCAGCGCGGGGTGGCAGCAGGTAAAGATCAGCCGCAGGCGTTCGTCGGGAATCTCGGGTGCCTCGGGCAGCGCCGCCTCTTCGGCCCCCAGCGCCAGCATCGCTGCCTGGTGGCGGCTGGCCGCGCCTTCGCGGCGATAGCCGTCGATCGCCTTGCGAAGGGCGGCGCGCAAGAGCCAGCCCTGCGGGCTGTGCGGCACCCCTGCCCTGCCCCAATGCACCAGCGCCGAGGCGGAGGCCTCTTGCAGTGCATCCTCGGCGCGCTGGAAATCGCCGGTGCGGGCGATGAGGGCGGCCAGGAGCCGCCCCCTTTCGGCGCGCAGGCAGGCCTCAAGCGCCTGGTCCGGCGTCATCCGTAGTTCATCACCGGGCGCACCTCGACCGTGCCGGTGCGGGCAACGGGGATGGCGGCGGCAAAGGTCAGCGCGTCATCCAGATTGGCGGCCTCGATCAGGTAGTATCCGCCCAGATGTTCGCGCGCTTCGGCAAAGGGGCCGTCCATGGTTTCCACCTTGCCGCCCCGCGATTTCAGGCAGGTCGCGGTTTCCACGCCCTGCAGGCCCTCGCCCGACAGCACCTTGGCGACATGCGCCATGCGGCTGTCCAGCGTCATGAACTCTTCCATCCAGGGGCCGAATTCGGGGCTGTCGGGGGTCGGGTCGAGGGCGGGATCGCCGTAAAGCAGAAGCATGTATTTCATCGCATGTCCTTTCCAATGCCGGGACCGGGGGCGGATTTGCCCTTGATCCTAGACCAAGGACGCAAGGGGCGGCCAGTTTTCGACATCGGGTGCGGCTGGCCCAAAATTTTTCCGTAAAAATTTTGGCGCCCCCCCGGTCGGCGGTTTGCCCTTGGCCGGCCTTTGGCATATGAGGCGGCCAGAGTGCCAGAGGGGATGCCATGCAAGAGCCCGCCATCACGCCCGAGCTGATCGCCAGCCACGGAATCAAGCCCGACGAATACCAGCGCATCCTCGAGATCATCGGGCGCGAGCCGAGCTTTACCGAACTGGGCATCTTTTCGGCGATGTGGAACGAGCATTGTTCCTACAAGTCGTCGAAGATCCACCTGCGCAAGCTGCCGACCAAGGGGCCGCAGGTGATCTGCGGGCCGGGCGAGAATGCCGGCGTGGTCGATATCGGCGACGGCCAGGCGGTGATCTTCAAGATGGAGAGCCACAACCACCCCAGCTATATCGAGCCGCATCAGGGGGCCGCGACCGGCGTGGGCGGTATCCTGCGCGACGTCTTTACCATGGGCGCGCGGCCGATCGCGGCGATGAACAGCCTGTCCTTCGGCCTGCCCGACCATCCCAAGACCGCGCATCTGGTCAAGGGCGTGGTCGAGGGCGTGGGCAGCTATGGCAATGCCTTTGGCGTGCCCACCCTGGGCGGCGAGGTGCGGTTCCACCGCAGCTATAACGGCAACTGCCTGGTCAATGCCTTTGCCGCCGGCCTGGCCGAGACCGATGCGATCTTCTATTCCGCCGCCTCTGGCGTCGGCATGCCGGTGGTCTATCTGGGGGCCAAGACCGGGCGCGACGGCGTCGGCGGCGCCACCATGGCTTCGGCCGAGTTCGACGACACGATCGAGGAAAAGCGGCCGACGGTGCAGGTGGGCGACCCCTTCACCGAAAAGCGGCCGCTCGAGGCCTGCCTGGAGCTGATGGCCAGTGGCGCGGTGATTTCCATTCAGGACATGGGCGCGGCCGGGCTGACCTGTTCGGCGGTCGAGATGGGCGACAAGGGCGGCCCGGGCATCCGGCTGCAACTGGATGACGTGCCGCAGCGCGAAACCGCGATGAGCGCCTATGAGATGATGCTGTCGGAAAGCCAGGAGCGGATGCTCATGGTGCTGAAGCCCGAGATGGAGGCCGAGGCGCGGGCGATCTTTGTCAAATGGGACCTGGATTTCGCCATCGTCGGCGAGACCATCCCCGAGGACCGTTTCCTGATCCTGCATGGCAACGAGGTAAAGGCCGACCTGCCCTTGTCCAAGCTGTCCTCCAGCGCGCCGGAATATGACCGGCCCTGGGTCGAGACCCCTGCCCCCGCGCCCCTGGGCGAGGTGCCCGAGATCGGCGCCATCGCCGGGTTGAAGGCGCTGGTCGGCTCGGCCTCTTATGCGCACAAGGGCTGGGTCTTCGAACAATATGACAGCCAGGTGGGCGCCGATACGGTGGTGACGCCGGGCCTGCCGGCGGGCGTGGTGCGGGTGCATGGCACGACCAAGGCGCTGGCCTTCACCAGCGACGTGACGCCGCGCTACGTCAAGGCCAACCCCGAGGCAGGCGGCAAGCAGGCGGTGGCCGAGGCCTATCGCAACCTGTCCGCCGTCGGCGCGCTGCCGCTGGCCACCACCGACAACCTGAATTTCGGCAACCCGGAAAAGCCCGAGATCATGGGCCAGTTCGTCGGCGCGCTGAAAGGCATCGGCGCGGCCTGCGAGGCGCTGGACATGCCGATCGTCTCGGGCAACGTGTCGCTGTACAATGAAACCGACGGCACCGGCATCCTGCCGACGCCGACCATCGGCGCGGTGGGCCTGTTGCGCAGCCTGGACGAGTTGATCGCCGGCCGGCCGGTCGAGGACGACCTGGCGGTGCTGGTGGGCGAGACCGAGGGCCATCTGGGGCAATCGGCGCTGCTGGCCGAGGCCTTTGGCATCGAGGCGGGCGATGCCCCGCCGGTCGATCTGGCGGCCGAACGGCGCAACGGCGAATTCGTGCGGGCCAACCGCGGCGGGTTCCGCGCCTGCAGCGACCTGAGCGATGGCGGCCTGGCGCTGGCCGGGTTCGAGATGGCCGAGGCGGCGGGCACCGGGCTGTGGATCGACAGCGCCGACACCGGCTTCCTGTTCGGCGAGGACCAGGCGCGCTATCTGCTGGCCGTGCCGCAGGAAAAGCTGGCGGGCCTGCAGGCGGCGGCCAAGGTCGCGGGCGTGCATCTGGCGCTGGTCGGCCAGTTCGGCGGCACAAAGGTGACGCTGGGCAGCGATGCCGCGCCGCTGGCGGAACTCTCGGCGCTTTATCGCGGCGCCTTTGCCGCGCGGATCGGCCTGTGACGCTGCGGCGGGCCGAGGCGGGCGACCTGCCCCGGATCGCCGGATTGATCGCGTCGCATCCGCACAGCCTGTTGCAACAGGCGCCCGGCGATATCGAGGCGCTGGCCGCCGATCCCGCCGCCCGGCTGCTGGTCTGGCAAGGGCCGGACGGGGAGTTCGCCGGCTTTGCCGCGATCGAGCCGCTGTATCCGCAGGTGGTGTTCCTGACCAACCTGGCGCTGGTCCGGCCCGGGCGCGGCGCTGGCCTTGCGCTGATCCGGGCCGCGCTGGCAGTGGCCTTTGACGAGATGGGGGCGCACCGGCTGTTTTGCGACATCGCCTTTGACAATGCCGCCGGGCTGGCCGCCTTTGCCCGCGCCGGGCTGGTGCGCGAGGGCACGATGCGGCAATGCTGGCTGCGCGATGGCACCTGGGTGGATTGCCATGCCTATGCCATGCTGCGCGCCGAATGGGAGATGCTGAGATGACGCTGCGACCGGCAGAGGTGGGGGATATCGGGTTCATCCGCAGCCTGACCATGCGGCCGGACTATGCGCCCTTTATCGGCGACAGCGACGAGGCCACGCTGCGCCGCTGGATCGAGGGCGCGACGGAGCAGGTGCTGATCTGGGAAGGCGCCGGCGCGCGGGGCTTTGCCGTCTTTCGTGAACTCGACGACCCGTCGGCCTGTTACGAGCTGTTCCGCATCGCGCTGGACCAGGCGGGGGGCGGCCGGGGCGATGAATTCTTCGGCCTGCTCCTGGATCACGGCTTTGCCACGCTGGGCGCGCGGCGGATCTGGCTGGACGCCAGCGGCGAGAACCCGCGCGCCTTGCGGATCTATACCCGCGCCGGCTGCACGGTCGAGGGGATCATGCGCCAGCAATGGTGGCGGCCCTGCCTGGGCCGGGCGGTGGATCTGCACATGCTGGGCATCCTGCGCGAGGAATGGCAGGTGCTGCGGCCCTGAGCCCTTGCGGCGCCCTGCCCCACGGCATACATCATTGGCAAGACCGACCGAGGAGACCGCCGATGGCGATGGAAGGCAAGGATATCGAGGCGCTGATCCGCGCCGCTTTCCCCAAGGCCAGCATTACCGTGATCGACACGGTGGGCGACGGCAACCACTGGGCGGCCGAAGTCGTCGACGAGAGCTTCCGGGGGATGAACCGGGTGCAACAGCAACGCGCCGTCTATGCCAGCCTGAAGGGCAAGATGGACGGCGCACAGGGTGAATTGCATGCGCTGGCACTGACCACCAAGGTGCCGGAGTAGAGGGGAAAGAGATGAGCGCGCAGGACAATATCCGCGAGACGATCGAAAAGAATGACGTGGTGCTGTTCATGAAGGGCACCAAGATGATGCCGCAATGCGGGTTCTCGTCCCGCGTGGCGGGGGTGTTGAACTACATGGGCGTGGATTTCGCCGATGTGAACGTGCTGGAAGACCCCGAGGTACGCCAGGGCATCAAGGATTTCAGCGACTGGCCGACCATTCCGCAGCTTTACGTCAAGGGCGAGTTCGTCGGCGGCTGCGACATCGTCACCGAGATGACGCTGTCGGGCGAGCTGGACACGCTGCTGGAGACCAAGGGCATCGCCTTTGACAAGGCGGCGGCGGACAAGATCCGCGAAGCCAACGCCTGAAGCTGAGCCGAAATCTGAGCCTTGCCCTGCAAGGCATTGGAAAAGGCCGCCTTTCCGGGCGGCCTTTGGTTTTTTCCGGCGCCCGGCCGGGGCCGTTCAGTAGCTGTCGACGCAGGTCATCACCACGGTTTCCTGCCCGTTCTCGGCGCGCAGGAGCATGGCGTCTTCGCCCTGGGTCCACCAGATGATGCGGCCATCCTCACCGCCGGCATAGCGCGCGCCAGAGGCGGCGGGCACCGGGTCCAGTTGCCAGAGCCGGTCGTCAAGCGCCACCACCGCGCCGCCACCGCCCGCCTCGTCGACAGCATAGACCACCCAGAAGGTGACATCGCCCTCGCAGGCATAGCGATAGGTGGTCAGTTGCGTTTCGGCCAGCGCCGGCGTCAGCAAGGCCGGCAACGCCAGCGCCGAAATCAAACATGCGCGCAACATCACGCGGGGTCCTTTCCTTCAACCGCGCCGCCAGAGCCTCCGCCCTTGCGGCAATTTCTGCCATGGTTTCCGCCACTTGCTGCGGGATCACCGGCACCTCTATCCGCTGCGGCTGCGGCTCGGGGCGGCGTTCCATCTCGGCCAGCCGGGCCTTGAGCTGGCGGTTCTCGTCCTCGACCGCGGCGGTCTTGTCGGCCAGCATCAGCCCGGCCATCAGCAGCATCTTGGCCTCGGGCAGGCGGCCGATGGCGGCGACCAGGGGCTGCGCCTCGGCATCCAGCATGCCGGCGGCGGTGCGCAGGAAATGTTCCTCTCCGGCCTGGCAGGAAACCAGGAAGGGGCGGCCGCCGACGGTGATTTCCAGATCAGGCATTCTCGGCCTCCGTCAGATGGGGGTCCAGCGCGGCGGCGATTTCGTCCAGCTCGGCCAGTTCGGTCAGGCGGGTGGCGCGCAGGGCATCCAGTTCCGCCAGCATGGATTTGTTGATCAGATGCGGGTCGACCTGCCCATCGGCCTGGGCCTGGCGCAGCTGGCGCAACTGTTCGCGCAGCGCGATCGAGGTGCGGCGCATCCGTTGCAGTTCCAGCCCCTGCACATCCAGTTGCCGGGTCAGGCTTTCGATCTTTTCCTGCGCCTGGGCCTGCAGCACCAGATCCTTGTCCTTGATCGCCTTGAGCCGTTCCTGCAACTGGGCGGTGGCGGTGCGTTCCTCTTCCAGCTGGGCGGTCAGCGCGGCGATGTCGCCCGCGTCGCCCACCACCGCCATCGGGGCACCAACATCGGCCGCGGCCAGCGGGTCCGGGCCGCCCAGGCCGTCTAGCCCCCCCAGACTGTCCAGACCCCCCAAACTGTCCAGACCTTTGTCGATCCGCTCCAGCGCGGCCGAGATCCGCCGTTCCAGCTCGATTATATCCTGCATGTCCTGCCTCTGCTCTTGCCTTATGCGTGACCTGCCGGGCCTGCCGTCGCCCCGATCTGCCGGTTCATTTTGGCCTGCGAATCGCCTGGCATCCAGCCCGAACCCATCTTACAGCGATTTCCGGCCAATGCGTCTTGTGTTTCTTCCCAAGGCCTTGGGCGACGTGCTTGATCTTGCCAGCCCCCCCCGCTATGCGCCTTGGAACCACCCAAAGCTGCCAAAGGACGCCCCCTCGTGGATATTGCACGTCGCTTCGCGCCCGCCATCCCGATCACTGGATGCGTGCGACCGCCATCCGTGCCCTGACGCTCGACGCCGTGGCCGCGGCAGATTCCGGCCATTCCGGCATGCCGATGGGCATGGCCGACGTGGCGACGGTGCTGTTCAGAAAAGCACCTGAAATTCGACCCCAAGGCGCCGCGCTGGCCGGACCGCGACCGGTTCATCTGTCGGCAGGCCATGGCCTCGATGCTGATCTACAGCCTGTTGCACCTGACCGGTTATGAGGACGTGACGCTGGAGCAGATCCGCAATTTCCGCCAGTGGGGCGCGATCACGGCGGGCCACCCGGAATATGGCCATGTCGCGGGGGTCGAGACCACCACCGGGCCGCTGGGCGGGCATTTCCAACGCGGTCGGCTTTGCCATGGCCGAGGAAAACCTGCGCGCCCGCTATGGCGCCAGGGTGCAGGACCATTTCACCTATGTGATCGCGGGCGACGGCTGCCTGATGGAAGGCGTCAGCCAGGAGGCGATCGGCATCGCCGGCGGCTGCAGCGGCTGTCGCGGCTGATCGTCTTGTGGGACAGCAACGGCATCTGTCGACGGCAAGGTGTCGCTGTCGGGCTGGCCGGCCGACCAGAAGGCGCGCTTTGCCGCCTCGGGCTGGGACGTGTTCGACTGCGACAGGCATGACCCCGAGGATATCGACCGGGCGATTGCCGCCGCCGGGCCTGGCGCGGCCCGGCGATGATCGCCTGCAAGACGCATATCGCGCTGGGCCGCAACTGGGACACCTCGAAGAGGGCCATGGCGCTGACCGACAAGGCGCAGCTCGAGGCGGCCAAGGCCGGCTATGGCTGGACCGGCGGCCCGTTCGAGGTGCCGGCGGCGATCAGGGCTGGTGGGAAAGGCCTGGGCGCCCGGGCGCAAAGGCGCGGGCCGAGTGGGAGGCGCGGCTGGCCGCCCTGCCCGCCGGCAAGCGCGCCGAGTTCGAGCGCATGTTCCGCGGCGAGGCGCCGGCCAAACTGGCCAGCGCGGTGCGGGCGGTGAAGAAAGCCGCGGTCGAGGCGCCGGCCAAGCTGGCCACCCGTTCGGCCAGCGAGAAGGTGCTGGCCGCGGTAAACCCGGTGATGCCGGAAACCTTTGGCGCTCAGCCGGCTGGCCGAATCGAACAACACCAAGACCGCCGATCTGGGCGTGTTCACCCCCGAGGACCGCAAGGGCCGCTACATGTACTGGGGCATCCGCGAACATGGCATGGCCGCGGCAATGAACAGCATGGCGCTGCATGGCGGCATCCGGCGGCCCTATTCCGGCATATAGCCTTTACCGACTATGCCCGGCCCTCGATGCGGCTCTCGGCTGATGGGCATTCCGGTGGTCTATGTGATGACGCATGACGAAGCTATCGGCTGGGCGAGGATGGGCCGACCCACCAGCCGGTCGAACACCTGGCGATCAGCCGTGCCACGCCAGCACCCTGGTGATGCGCCCGGCCGATCTGGTCGAGGTGGCGGAATGCTGGGAAGTGGCGCTGAGCCAGAGCCGGACGCCCTCGGTGCTGGCGCTGAGCCGGCAGAACCTGGCAGCGGTGCGCAACACGCATACCAACCAGAACCTGAGCGCCAAGGGCGCCTATGTGCTGGCCGAGGCGACGGGCAAGCGGCAAGTGATCCTGATCGCCACTGGCTCCGAGGTGGAGATCGCGCTGAAGGCCCGCGAGGCGCTGGAGGCCGAAGGGATCGGCACCCGCGTGGTGTCGATGCCGTCGATGGAGCTGTTCGCCGCCCAGGACGAGGCCTGGCGCAAGAAGGTGCTGCCGGCCGGCCCGGTGCGGGTGGCGGTCGAGGCCGGGGTGCGGCAGGGCTGGGACCGCTGGCTCTTGGGCGAACGCGGGCGCGAGGCCAAGGCGGCCTTTGTCGGCATGTCGTCCTTTGGCGCCTCGGCGCCCTATGACCGGCTGTACAAGGAATTCGGCATCACTGCCGAAGCCACGGTGGCGGCCGCGAAGGCGCTGCTTTAGGGGCGCAAATTTCTTGGAAGAAATTTGCAAATTCTTTCAAAAGAATTTGGGCCGCGCCTAGTGCGCGGCCTTTTCCTTGCCGGTGGCGGCGGCCCAGAGCGGCCCGATCACCCGGGTCGCCAGCGGGATCAGCAGGGTGCCAAGGCCCAGCCCGAAGACGCCGTCGATCGCGGCCTGCACCAGCCAGCCGACAAACCCCTGGGCCGCCGGCACGGCCTGGGCGGCCAGTTCGGCGATATGGTGGATCGTCTCGTAGGGCCAGGCCCAGAGATGCGTCACCTCGAGCCCGTGCAGCACGATCGAGCCGCCGACCCAGAGCATCGCCGCCGTGCCGACGGTGGAGAGGAGCGACATGAGTTTCGGCATCGCCACCACCAGCCCGCGCCCAAAGGACCGCCCTGCCCCGGTCCGCCCGGTGGCGGCCATGTGCAGGCCGATGTCGTCCATCTTCACGATCAGCGCCACCGCGCCATAGACCGCGGCGGTGATCAGCACCCCCACCACCGCCAGCGTCGCCGCCTGCAACCAGAACGACGGGCTTTCGACGGTGGCCAGCGCGATGGTCATGATCTCGGCGGAGAGGATGAAGTCGGTCTTGATCGCGCCAGAGACCTTTTCCTCTTCCAGATGCGCCGGGTCGCGGGTGTCGAAATCCTCTTCCACCGCGGCGTCGCCATGCAGGAACAGCAGGTGGAACACCTTTTCCGCCCCCTCGAAACAGAGATAGCCGCCGCCCAGCATCAGGAGCGGCGTGATCGCGGCGGGCAGGAAGTGGTTCAGCGCCAGGAGCGCGGGCAAGAGGATCACCAGCTTGTTGCGCACCGACCCCAGCGCGATGCGCCAGATGATCGGCAATTCGCGGTCCGCCTCGAAGCCGTGGACGTATTTCGGCGTCACCGCGGCGTCGTCGATCACCACGCCCGCGGCCTTGGCCCCCGCCTTGGCCGCCGCCGCCGCGACATCGTCGATAGAGGCGGCCGCCACCTTGGCAATGGCCGCGACATCGTCCAATAGTGCCAGAAGTCCGCTCATCGCACCGCTCCACCTGTCCTGTCGGTTCCGATCTAGCGCAAGCGCCCGCCCTTGGCAAAACCCTGCATCGGGCCGCCAGCGTTAGCGCAAACGCCCGATGTTCACGCTAACATGCGGAAATCATGTCGTTTTTGCGCTTTGCAGGACGGCGCCGACGCGGTATCGGCAAAATACACCCATGGAATCGGAGCGGCAGGCATGACCATCACGATCGGCATCAACGGGTTTGGGCGCATCGGACGCTGCACCCTGGCGCATATCGCGGAATCCAACCGCAACGACGTGCAGGTGGTCGCGGTGAACGCCACCGGCCCCTTGGAGACCAATGCCCACCTGCTGAAATACGACTCGGTCCATGGCCGGTTTCCGGGCACGGTGAAGGTGCAGGATGGCGCGCTGGACCTGGGCCGCGGCCCGATCCGGATGATGTCGACCTACAATCCCGAGGAACTGGACTGGGAGGGTGTCGACGTGGTGCTGGAATGCACCGGCAAGTTCAACGACCGCGACAAGGCGGCGGTGCATCTGGGGCGCGGCGCCAAGCGGGTGCTGGTCTCGGCCCCGGCCAAGCGCGCCGACAAGACGGTGGTCTATGGGGTGAACCACCGCCAGCTGACCGCCGAACACCTGGTCGTGTCGAACGGCAGCTGCACGACCAACTGCCTGGCGCCGCTGGCCAAGGTGCTGAACGATGCGGTCGGCATCGAATCCGGCATCATGACCACGATCCATTCCTATACCGGCGACCAGCCGACGCTGGACCGCCGCCACAAGGACCTGTATCGCGCCCGTGCCGCGGCGATGGCGATGATCCCGACCTCGACCGGGGCGGCCAAGGCGCTGGGCGAGGTGCTGCCGGAACTGAATGGCAAGCTGGACGGCTCTGCCATCCGGGTGCCGACGCCGAATGTCTCGGCCGTGGACCTGACCTTCATCGCCGGCAAGTCAGTGACGGCGGCCGAGGTGAACGAGATCGTGCGCGAGGCCTGCGCCGGCTACATGGGCATGGTGATGTCCTATGACCCCGAGCCGAAGGTCTCTATCGACTTCAACCACACGCCCTATTCGTCTATCTTCGCCCCCGACCAGACCAAGGTGGTCGGCCGCTCGGTCCGGGTGCTGGCCTGGTATGACAACGAATGGGGCTTCTCTTGCCGGATGGCCGACGTGGCCGGGGTGATGGGGCGCCTGCTGCAATAGGCAAACCCGGAGGGCCGCCCTTGACCGATCGCATCGCGCTGTATCTGGCGCTGGTCCTGGCGGCCCTGATCCTGGCCGATATCACCCTGACCGGGGGTACCGTGCTGGTGTTCCTGGCCCGGAAATTCCTGTCCCTGATGGATTGGGTGGAATTCTGGCGCTGATCACGTCAGACTGAGGTTGCATTTTGTGCCGTAATGGCATTGTTAGCGCTATCGGGTCGCGCATCAGCAGCTTTGGAGGGTGAAGATCATGGCCGTGAAGGTTGCCATCAACGGATTTGGGCGGATCGGGCGCAACGTGCTGCGTGCGATCATTGAATCCGGCCGCAAGGATATCGATGTGGTCGCCATCAACGACCTTGGCCCGGTCGAGACCAATGCGCATCTGCTGCGGTTCGATTCGGTGCATGGCCGGTTTCCGGGCGAGGTGACGACCGGCGAGGACTGGATCGATGCCGGCCGCGGCAGGATGCGGGTGACGGCGCTGCGCAACCCCGCCGACCTGCCCTGGTCGGACGTCGATATCGTGATGGAATGCACCGGCATCTTCACCTCGAAGGAGAAGTGCCAGGCCCATCTGGAGAACGGCTCGAAACGGGTGCTGATCTCGGCGCCGGGCGAAGGGGCGGACAAGACCATCGTCTATGGCGTCAATCATGGCACGCTGACGGCGGGAGATGTCGTGGTCTCGAACGCCTCTTGCACCACCAACTGCCTGTCGCCGGTGGCCAAGGTGCTGAACGATGCCATCGGCATCGAAAAGGGCATGATGACCACGATCCACAGCTATACCGGCGACCAGCCGACGCTGGATACGATGCACAAGGACCTCTACCGGGCGCGGGCGGCGGCGCTGTCGATGATCCCGACCTCGACAGGGGCGGCCAAGGCGGTGGGGCTGGTGCTGCCCGAGCTGAAGGGGCGGCTGGACGGCTTTGCCATCCGGGTGCCGACGCCGAATGTCTCGGTGGTGGACCTGAAGTTCATCGCCAAACGGGCGACCAGCGTCGAGGAAATCAACGCCGCGATCAAGGCCGCCGCCGAGGGGCCGATGAAGGGGATCCTGGGGTATACGCTGTTCAAGAACGTCAGTTCGGATTTCAACCACGACCCGCATTCTTCGGTCTTCCACATGGACCAGACCAAGGTGATGGAGGGCACGATGTGCTCGGTCCTGAGCTGGTACGACAACGAATGGGGCTTTTCCAACCGCATGGCCGATACCGCCGTGGCGATGGGGCGGCTGATCTGAGCGCGGGGAAGGCCGGGGGCCAGCCCCCGGACCCCCGGAGTATTTGGACCAAGATGAAAGGGCAGAGGAATGGCATTGATCACCTTGCGGCAGTTGCTGGATCACGCCGCCGAGCATGGCTATGGCGTGCCGGCATTCAACATCAACAACATGGAACAGGGGCTGGCGATCCTGGAGGCGGCGCAGGCCTGCGATGCGCCGGTGATCCTGCAGGCCAGCCGGGGCGCCCGGTCCTATGCCGGGGACATCATGCTGCGGCACATGGTGCAGGCGCTGGCCGAGATGCATCCGGAGATACCGATCTGCCTGCATCAGGACCATGGCAACAACGAGGCCACCTGCCTGTCGGCGATCCGGCACGGGTTCACCAGCGTGATGATGGACGGCAGCCTGATGGAGGACATGAAGACGCCGTCGAGCTATGACTACAACGTGGGCATCACCGCCCGCGTGGCGGATGCGGCGCATTGGGTGGGCGCCTCGGTCGAGGGTGAGCTGGGGGTTCTGGGGTCGCTGGAGACCGGCGAGGCCGAGGCCGAGGATGGATCGGGCGCCGAGGGCAAGCTGGACGAGAGCCAGCTGTTGACCGACCCGGACCAGGCGGCGGATTTCGTGGCGCGGACCGGGGTGGATGCGCTGGCCATCGCCTGCGGCACCAGCCACGGCGCCTACAAGTTTTCCCGCAAGCCCGATGGCGACATCCTGGCGATGCGGGTGATCGAGGCGATCCACGCGAAGATCCCCGACACGCATCTGGTGATGCACGGGTCTTCGTCGGTGCCGCAGCACCTGCAGGACCTGATCAACGAAAGCGGTGGGCAGATGCCGCAGACCTGGGGGGTGCCGCTGGATGAGATCGTGCGCGGCATCCGCCATGGGGTGCGGAAAGTGAACATCGATACGGATTGCCGGATGGCGATCACCGGACAGTTCCGCAAGGTCGCCCGGACCAGCCCGGCCGAGTTCGACCCGCGCAAGTTCCTGATCCCGGCGATGAAGGAGATGGAGGCGCTGGTGCGCGAGCGGTTCGAGGCCTTTGGCACCGCCGGCAAGGCCGGGGGGATCCGCGTCATCGGGCTGGACGAGATGGCGAAGCGCTATGCAAGCGGTGCGCTGAACCCTGCAACCACCGCCGCCAAGGCGGCCTGAGGGAGGATTGGACATGGCTGACGGAAACAAGACGGAGATCACCGACAAGAAGAAGCGCTATGCGGCCGGGGTGTTGAAATACGCGCAGATGGGCTATTGGGACGGCGATTACGAACCGAAGGACACCGACCTGCTGGCGCTGTTCCGCATCACGCCGCAAGAGGGGGTGGACCCTGTCGAGGCGGCGGCGGCGGTGGCGGGCGAAAGCTCGACCGCGACCTGGACCGTGGTCTGGACCGACCGGTTGACCGCCTGCGACCAGTATCGCGCCAAGGCCTATCGGGTAGAGCCGGTGCCGGGAACGCCGGGGCAGTATTTCTGCTATGTCGCCTATGACCTGATCCTGTTTGAGGAAGGCAGCATTGCGAACCTGACCGCCTCGATCATCGGCAACGTGTTTTCCTTCAAGCCGCTCAAGGCGGCCCGGCTGGAGGACATGCGCCTGCCGGTCGCCTATGTGAAGACCTTCAAGGGGCCGCCGACCGGGCTGGTTGTGGAGCGTGAGCGGCTGGACAAGTTCGGGCGCGCGTTGCTGGGGGCGACGACCAAGCCCAAGCTGGGCCTGTCGGGCAAGAACTATGGCCGGGTGGTCTATGAGGGGCTGAAGGGCGGCCTGGATTTCATGAAGGATGACGAGAACATCAACTCGCAGCCCTTCATGCATTGGCGCGACCGGTTCCTCTATGTGATGGAGGCGGTGAACCTGGCCAGCGCCCGTTCGGGCGAGGTGAAGGGCCATTACCTGAACATCACCGCCGGCACGATGGAGGAGATGTATCGCCGGGCGGAATTCGCCAAGTCGCTGGGGTCGGTCGTGGTGATGGTGGACCTGATCATCGGCTGGACGGCGATCCAGTCGATCAGCGAATGGTGCCGGGCGAATGACATGATCCTGCACATGCACCGGGCCGGCCATGGCACCTATACCCGGCAGAAGAACCACGGGATTTCGTTCCGGGTGATTGCCAAGTGGCTGCGGCTGGCGGGGGTGGACCATCTGCACACCGGCACCGCCGTGGGCAAGCTGGAGGGCGACCCGCTGACGGTGCAGGGCTATTACAACGTCTGCCGCGATGCGGTGACGGCGGTCGACCTGCAGCGCGGGCTGTTCTTTGAGCAGGACTGGGCGGATCTGAAGAAGGTGATGCCGGTCGCCTCGGGCGGGATTCATGCCGGGCAGATGCACCAGTTGCTGGACCTGTTCGGCGACGACGTGGTGTTGCAGTTCGGCGGCGGCACCATCGGGCATCCGATGGGCATCCAGGCCGGCGCGACCGCGAACCGCGTGGCACTGGAGGCGATGACGCTGGCGCGCAACGAGGGGCGCGACATCAAGACCGAAGGGCCGGAGATCCTGCGCGCCGCCGCCAAGTGGTGCAAGCCGCTGGAAGCCGCCCTGGATACCTGGGGCAACATCACCTTCAACTATGCCTCGACCGACACTTCGGACTTTGTGGCCGCAAGTGTCCGTCGCGATGTAAGGAGAGCGAAGATGCGTATCACTCAAGGCTGCTTTTCCTTTCGCCCGACCTGACGACGCGCAGATCACCGACCAGGTGGAATATTGCCTGTCGAAGGGCTGGGCGATCGGGGTCGAACATACCGACGAGCCGCACCCCCGGAACACCTATTGGGAGATGTGGGGCAACCCGATGTTCGACCTGCGGGACGCCAAGGGCGTGATGATGGAGCTGGACGACTGCCGCAAGGCGAACCCCGACAGCTATATCCGTTTCAACGCCTTTGATTCCACGCGGGGGTTCGAGACGGTGGTGATGAGTTTCATCGTCCACCGGCCCGCGGTGGAGCCCGAGATCCGGATGACGCGGACCGAGGTGGACGGGCGGTCCATCCGCTATGGCCATGCGGTGGCGCGCTGACGGACCGCGCCGGGGGACTTTGCGTCCCCCGGACCCCCTGCAGGATATTTTTCGAAGGGAAAGACGATGACCGGGCAGATCGACCTGCGGGCGGAGTTCGAGGAGAGCGGTGTTCGCGCCGTGCTGGACGAGCTGGATGCCGAGCTGATCGGGCTGGCCCCGGTCAAGGCGCGCATCCGAGAGACGGCGGCGCTCTTGCTGGTCGACCGGGCGCGGAAGGCGCTGGGGCTGAGCAGCGGGACGCCGACGCTGCACATGTCCTTTACCGGCAATCCGGGGACGGGCAAGACCACCGTGGCGCTGAAGATGGCGGGGCTGTTGCATCGGCTGGGCTATGTGCGCAAGGGGCATCTGGTCAGTGTGACCCGCGACGACCTGGTTGGGCAGTATATTGGCCATACCGCGCCCAAGACCCGCGAGGTGCTGAAGAAGGCGATGGGGGGCGTGCTGTTCATCGATGAGGCCTATTACCTGTGGAAGCCCGACAACGAGCGCGACTATGGCGCCGAGGCGATCGAGATCCTGTTGCAGGTGATGGAGAACAACCGCGACGACCTGGTGGTGATCCTGGCGGGATATGCCGGGCGGATGGACGAGTTCTTTCGTTCCAACCCCGGCTTTCGCAGCCGCATCGCGCATCATGTCGAGTTTCCCGACTACAGCGGTGCCGAGCTGGGCCAGATCGCCGAGGCGATGCTGGAGGCCGAGAACTACACCTTCAGCCCCGGCGCGCGGGCGGCGATGGCCGAGTATATCGCCATCCGCGCCGCCCAGCCGCATTTCGCCAATGCGCGGTCGATCCGCAATGCGCTGGACCGGGCGCGGCTGCGGGCGGCGAACCGGCTGTTTTCTGCCTCTGGCCCTGTCGACGCCAAGGCGCTATCGACAATCGAGGAAGAGGACATCCGCGCCAGCCGCGTGTTTCAGGGCGGGCTGGCGCATGAGAGAAAGGCTGCCGAATGACGTTTTCCCGCAAGATCAAGATCGCGCCTTCGATCCTGTCGGCCGATTTCGCCGACTTCGGGCGCGAGATCCAGGCGATCGAGGCCCAGGGCGCCGACTGGGTGCATGTCGACGTCATGGATGGCCATTTCGTGCCGAACCTGACCTTTGGGCCGCCGGCGGTAAAGGCCTTTCGCCGCCATGTGAAGACCTTCATGGACGTGCATCTGATGATTGCGCCGGTCGACCCCTATATCGAGGCCTATGCCGAGGCCGGGGCCGACATGATCGTGGCGCATTACGAGGCCGGGCCGCATCCGCACCGCACCTTGCAGGCCATCCGGGCGACCGGCCGCAAGGCGGGGATCAGCCTGAACCCCGGCACACCGGCCGGCGCGGTGGAATACCTGCTGGACCTCTGCGACATGGTGCTGGTGATGAGCGTGAACCCCGGTTTCGGCGGGCAGAAGTTCATTGCGTCCAGCGTCGACAAGGTGCGGCAGGTGCGGCAGATGATCGGGGACCGGCCGATTCATATCCAGGTCGACGGCGGGGTGGACCCGACCACCGTCGGGCCGCTGGTGGCAGCCGGGGCCGATTGTTTTGTCGCCGGTTCCGCGGTGTTCAAGGGCGGATCGGTCGACAACCCCAGCGTCTATGGCGACAACATCCGCGCCATCCGCGCGGCGGCCGAGGCGGCGGTCTGATGGCGGTATCGCCGCCGGTCTGCGATTTCGGCTGGCCCGCGCCCGGCTTTCGCCTGCCGGCCACCGATGGGCGGACCTATGCCTTTGCCGATATCGCCGGGCCGAAGGGCACGCTGATCATCTTCATGTGCAACCATTGCCCCTATGTGAAGGCGGTGCTGGACCGGATCATCCGCGACGCCGGCGACCTGGCGGCCCTGGGCATCGGGGTGGCGGCGATTTCCTCGAACGATCCGGCGGCCTATCCCGAGGACAATTTCCACGAGATGAAGAAACTGGCCCTGCCCTTCCCCTATCTCTACGACGAGACGCAAGAGGTGGCCCGCGCCTGGGGGGCGGCCTGCACGCCGGATTTCTTTGGCTTCGATGCCGGGGGCGGGTTGCAGTATCGCGGGCGGCTGGATGCCTCGGGCCGCAATCCGGCGGCGGCGGACGCAAGGCGCGAACTGTACGAGGCGATGAGGCTGGTGGCGGAAACCGGGCATGGCCCGGCGGAACAGGTGGCCTCGATGGGCTGTTCGATCAAGTGGCGCGCATGACGGCGCCGGCGCTGATCTTTGACCTGGACGGCACGCTGATCGATTCGGCGCCGGCCATTCATGCGGTCTCGAACGCGGTGCTGACGGCGCGGGGTTTCCCGGCTCTGTCGCAGGCAGAGGTGCGCAGCTATGTCGGCAAGGGCGTGCCGCATCTGGTGGCCTGCCTGTTGCGCGCCTCGGGGCAGGAACGGGAGGGGCAGGATCCGGCCGGGCCGCTGTTCACCGCGGTGCAGGACGAGCTGATCGAACGCTATGAGACCGAGGTCGAGGGCAACACGCCCTACCCCGGCGTCATCGCCGCGCTGGAGCGGCTGGCGGATCGTGGCTGTGCCATGGCCATCGCCACCAACAAGCCCTATCGCCCCGCGGTGGCCGCCATTGCCCATGTCGGCCTGGCGCGGTTCTTTCCGGTCATCCTGGGCGGCGACAGCCTGCCCACCCGCAAGCCTGATCCCGCCATGGTGATCGAGGCGCAGCGCCGGCTGGGCCGCGACCGGACGCTGTATCTGGGCGACAGCGAGGTGGATGCCGAAACCGCCCGCAACGCCGGGCTGCCGTTCCTGCTGTATACCGAAGGCTACCGCAAGACGCCGGTGGACCAGATGCCCCATCACGCCGCCTTTTCCGACTGGGCAGAGGTGCCCGACCTGATCGGCTGAGGCGGCCGAGGGTAGTCGGGGGGTTATTGCGCCGCCTGCGCCGTGGGTTGCGGGCGCAGCGCCTGCCAGGCCTGGAACTGGGTCAGGAACACCCGGCCGTTCAGGTGCTGCAGGAAATCCGCCTTGCGCAGGCGATCCATCACCGGGCCTTTCACCTCGGACAGGTGAAAGCCCACGCCCATCGACTTGAACCGCGCGTTGATCGCCTCCAGCGCCTCGAGCGCGGAAAGGTCGATCTCGTTCACCGCGGGGCACATCAGCACCACGTTCCTGACCGGGCAATCGGCGGCGACCCGGTTCAGCATCAGGTCTTCGAGGTGGCGGGCGTTGGCGAAATACAGGCTTTCGTCCACCCGCAGGGTGACCAGCGACGGGTCGGTCAGGACGGCGTGGCGGCGGATGTTGCGGAAATGCTCGGTCCCCGGCACCAGCCCCACCTCGGCCACATGCGGACGCGAGGTCTTCCACAGGAAGAGCAGCAGCGACAGGATCACCCCGGCCGAGACGCCGGTTTCCACGCCAAAGCCCAGGGTGGCAAGGATGGTGGCCAGCACGGCGGCGAAATCGGCGCGTGAATAGGCCCAGCTGCGGCTGAGGACGGAGAAATCGACCAGGCTCAGCACGGCGACGATGATGGTGGCCGCCAGCGTGGCCTTGGGCAGAAAGTAGATCAGCGGCGTCAACGCCACGGCGGCGATGGCCAGCCCCACGGCGGTAAAGGCACCGGCGGCGGGGGTGGCGGCGCCGGCGTCGAAATTCACCACGCTGCGGGCAAAGCCGCCCGTCACCGGATAGCCGCCGGTAAAGGCCGCGCCCAGGTTGGCCGCGCCCAGCCCGATCAGTTCCTGGTCGGGGTCGATCCGCTGCCGCTTGCGCGCGGCAAGGGTCTGCGCGACCGAAATGGATTCGACGAAACCGATGATGGAAATCAGCAGCGCCGGGACGAACAGTTGCCGCAACAGGTCGGGTGACAGGTCCGGCAGGGTCAGCGGCGGCAGGCTTTGCGGCACGGTTCCCACGATGGCGACGCCCCAGCCGTCGAGGCCCAGCGCCCAGGTCAGCGCGGTGGTGACAAAGACCGCCGCCACCGGCCCGGCCTTGGCCGCGATGTCGGCCAGCCGTGGCCCCAGGCCGCGCGCCAGCAGCGCCCGTTTCAGCCCGCCGCGGCGCACCCAGAACAGGAAGGCCACGGCGGCGGCGCCGATGATCAAGGTCAGCAGGTTGGTTTGCGCCAGGCTGCCCAGCAGCGAGGGGACCAGCGTCAGCAGCGTATCGCCCTCGGCCTTGACGCCCAGGATGGATTTCAGCTGGCTGGCCGCGATCAGGATGCCCGAGGCGGTGATGAAACCCGAAACCACCGTGTGCGACAGGAAATTCGCCACCCAGCCCAGCCGGAACAGCCCCATCAAGAGCAGCATCCCGCCCGACAGCAGCGCCAGCGTCAGCGCCGCCGCCGCATAGCCCATGGTGCCCTGCTGCGCCACCTGCCCCACCGCCGCCGCCGTCATCAGCGACACCACCGCCACCGGCCCCACCGCCAGCGCCCGGCTGGTGCCAAAGACGGCGTAAAGCAGGATCGGCAGGATCGAGGCATAGATCCCCGCCTCGGGCGGCAACCCGGCCAGGAGCGCATAGGCCAGCGACTGCGGGATCAGCATGATGGTGACGATCACCGCGGCCAGCAGGTCGGCCTGAAGGGTCTCGCCGTCATAGCTGCGGCCCCAGGTCAGGATCGGCAGGTAGCGGCGCAAGCGGGGGCCGGGGCTGGTCTTCACGTCAGAGTCCGTTCACCGGCACCTTCAGCATCGGGCGGCCGTCCTTGTCGGTCGGCACCTCGCCGGCCCGCATGTTCACCTGCAGGGACGGGATGATCAGCCGGGGCATTGACAGCGTCGCGTCGCGTTCGGTGCGGAAGCGGACGAATTCCTCGCGCGTCTTGCCGGCGCCGACATGGATGTTGTGGGCCTTTTCATCGCCCACCGTGGTTTCCCACTGGATGTCGCGGCCGTTGGGCCCGTAGTCGTGGCACATGAACAGCCGCATCGCGTCTGGCAGGGCCAGCACCTTCTGGATGCTGTCATACAGCACCCCCGCATCGCCGCCGGGAAAATCGGCGCGGGCCGAGCCGCCGTCGGGCATGAACAGCGTGTCACCGACAAAGGCGGCGTCGCCCATGACATGCGTCATGCAGGCGGGCGTGTGTCCGGGGGTATGCAGGGCAATGCACCGCATCCCGCCGACCTCATAGGTATCGCCGTCCTTGAACAGCGCGTCGAACTGGCTGCCGTCGCGCTGGAATTCGGTGCCTTCGTTGAAGATCTTGCCAAAGGTGTCCTGCACCACGGTGATCATCTCGCCGATGCCGATCTTGCCGCCCAGGCGGTCCTGGATGTAGGGCGCGGCAGACAGGTGGTCGGCGTGGACATGGGTCTCGATGATCCAGTCCAGCCGCAGCCCGCGGTCGCGGATATGGGCGATGATGCGGTCGGCGCTGTCATGGGTGATGCGGCCGGCGGCATAGTCGATGTCCATCACGCTGTCGACCACGGCGCAGGCCGGCGATCCGGGGTCTTTCACCACATAGCTGATGGTGTTGGTGGCGGCGTCGAAGAAGGCTTCGACCTCGGGGCGAACCTGCATGTTGACGGGGTATCGGCTCATCGCGGTCTCCTTTTCGGGTCAGGTCTTGAATGGCAGGCTGGCACCGGGGCGCGACAGGGCGGTAACCCCGGCCTTGCCCAGCATCAGCCCCACCAGCATCGCGGCGCAGAAGATGAATACATCCGTGTTTCCGGTGCCCAGCGCCGGCAGCGCCCCGCCGGGGCAGAAACCGGTCATGCCCCAGCCGATGCCGAACAGGGCCGAGCCGCCCAACAGTCGCAGGTCGATCACCCGGCTGGTCGGCAGTGAGAAGCCGCCGGCAAAGACCGGGCCGGGGCGGCGCAGCACCACGCGGTAGCCGACAAAGGTGACGGTCAGCGCGCCGCCCATCACCAGGATCAGGCTGGGATCCCAGGTTCCGATTATGTCAAAGAAGTTCAGCACCTTGGCCGGGTTGGCCATGCCGGCCAGCGCAATGCCGGCCCCGAAGATCACGCCGATGAGATAGGTGGTCAGCAGGCGCATGGCTCAGCCTCCGATCACATGGCGGGTGACATAGACGGTCAGCGCGGTCACGGCCATGAAGGTCAGCGTCGCGGCCAGCGACCGGGGCGACAGCCGGGCCAGCCCGCAGACGCCATGCCCCGAGGTGCAGCCCGCGCCAAAGGTGACGCCGATGCCCACCGCCAGCCCGCCAATGATCAGCGTGGCGCGGCTGACCGGAACCTGCACCTCTGTCATCTGGCCGGTGACCAGCATCAGCGCCAGGGGCCCGCTGGCCATGCCCGCGACCAGCGCCACCCGCCAGAGCCAGTCCTGCCGCCCGGCCGGCGCAAGGATGCCGGCGACGATGCCGGTGGCGCCCATGATGCGCCCGAGAGTCAGCATCAAGAGGACCGAGGCGATGCCGATCCAGACGCCGCCGATCAGGCTTTGTACCGGGGTGAATGCGGTTTCCAATGGTGCCTCCCTCTGCGTCCCATGCCGGTTCCGTCCCGGCTTGCAGGGTTTATACATAGATAAAGATGAATGTCATAATACAAATTTCAACCCCCGCCCCGGGGGGCCGAGAGGTCCTATTCGGGCTGGTAGCCGCCGATCAACTGGCGCAGGCCGACCAGCGCGCCCGCGGCGATGGCGGCCAGCGTCACCGGGCCCGACCAGGCCAGCGTGGCAAAGGCGGTCACGCCCTGCCCGACCGAGCAGCCCAGCGCCACGACGCCGCCGATGCCCATCAGCGCCGCGCCACCGACCTGACGGCCCAGCTCGCGCGGGTCTTCGCAGGCCTCCCAGCGGAACAGGCCGCGCAGCGTGGACCCGGCCAGCGCCCCCAGCATCACCCCCGACACCGCACCGACCGAAAAGGTGATTCCCCCCGCGGTCGAGGTCATCAGAAAGATCAGCGTGCGGCCGACCGGGGCGGTGAACGAGGGGCCCTCGACCTGCACCGCGCCCAGGCTGGCGTCATAGAGCCAGCTGGTCCCGGCAAAGCACCAGACCACCGCCAGCCCCGCGACCACGCCCCAGGCCAGCATCGCCGGCGATCGGCGCAGCGGCGCATGGGCCAGCGCCCAGGCCAGCGCGGCCAGCGCGATCGGCACGAAGATCGCCGGCGCCGGCAGCCCGGTCAGCGCGGTCAGGTCGGGCACGATGCCCTGCGGGCCTTCGGCGGGCTGTTCGGGAAACAGCGCCACCCGCAGCGGCGCCAGCGGGCCGGCCATGGCGACAAAGCCGAAGATGCCCATCACCACGACCACGACCAGCGACCGCAGGTCTCCGCCGCCGAACCGCACCAGCGCGCCGAACCCGCAGTTGCCGGCCATGGCCATGCCATAGCCGAACACCAGCCCGCCGATGACCGAGGCCAGCGGGTTCCACTGGATCGAGTGATAGAAGCTCTGGCCGATCTCGACCCAGCCCGTCATCGCGCCGATCTGTGTGCCCAGGATCGCCACCGCCAGCACCACACCCCAGAGCCGCAGCCGTTTCTGGTCCTTGCCGTAGACGGCGGATTCGATGGCGCCCAGGGTGCAGAAATCGCCCAGCCGCGCCGCCAGCCCCAGCGCAAGGCCGCCGGCAAGGCCCACCAGGGCCGCCAGAACGCCATAAGGTAGCTCGTCCATCGCGATTCCCCCCCCTGTCTTTCCGCCTGTTGTCTGTCCGCTAGGCCGCAGGGCCGCAGAACAGCCGTGTCAACACGGTGATGACCTCGGTAACCTTCGGGTCCAGGACCGAATAGATGATTGTCTGCTTGTCACGCCTGGCGCTGACCAGCCCTTCAAATCGCAACCGCGCCAACTGTTGGCTGACCACCGCCTGCCGCGACGATAGCAGGTTCTCCAGCTCGGTCACAGTCTTTGGCCCGGTGGACAGGTGGCACAGGATCATCAGCCGGCCATCATGGCCCAGCGCCTTGAGGAAGTTGGCGGCATCCATCGCATTGGCGATCAGACGATCCGCGACGGGTTCGCCTTCCTCGCCTGTCGCGTCATGTTGCGAGATATCCGCCGGCATCCGCCCCTCCTGCCGCGGTATCATCCGGTCTTGGGGCCGGAACCGCAACCCGATGGCTTGTCGCAGGGGCAGATCCAGTGCCGAGACAGGCAAGCGTGTCACACCCGCCTAGCGGCGCAGGTCCGCGCCGGCATCGCGCAGCATCGCGCCCAGCATGCCCCAGAAGAAATCCTCGCCCGGATAGCCCTCGATCCGGCCCAGCTCCTGCCCGTCGCCCATCAGGACGAAGGTGGGCGTGAACACCGGGACCGATGTCATCTGCATGCCCTCGGGGATGCCGTCGCGCAGCTGCACCCGATGCAAGGGCGCGGCGCGGCCCTCGTCGGTCAGCGGATATTCCGGCCCGACATTGGCATTCCAGGCGGCGCAATAGGTGCAGCCGGGCTGCTCGAACATCACCAGCGTCAGGGCCGCGGGCTCGGCGTGCGCCGGCAGGCCGGCAAGAGGCAGCAGCGGCAGGACGGACGACAGGATCAGGACGGCGCGGCGGTTCATTGTTGACGTTCCCTTCCAATATATGAATATTACAATTTGCATAGCCTTACGGCAAGCGCGCTTTGGGAGGAGCGGATGCTGACAGATGTCACCTTCGGCGGCGCGGCCCTTGCGGGGCTGCTGGCGTTCTTTTCGCCCTGTATCCTGCCCATGGTTCCCTTTTACTTCAGCTACATGGGCGGCATGTCCATGGCGGAACTGCGCGGGCAGGGAGAGATCGCGCCGGGCGCGCAACGCCGCCTGTTCGTCTCGGCGCTGTTCTTTGCGCTGGGAGTCACCACGATTTTCGGCCTGATGGGGCTGGGCGTCACCGCGGCGGGCCAGGCGTTCCGCGCCTGGAAGGAATGGCTGACCTATGGCGCGGCGGCGGTGATCTTTGTCTTCGGCCTGCATTTCCTGGGCGTGCTGCGCATCCCGTTCCTGATGCGCGAGGCGCGGATGGAATCGAAATCCGACCCCAAGACGGTGGTTGGCGCCTATGTCATGGGGCTGGCCTTCGGCTTTGGCTGGACGGCCTGCGTCGGCCCGGTGCTGGCCTCGATCCTGCTGATCGCCTCGACCAAGGATACGCTGGCGCAGGGCACCGGGCTGGTGCTGACCTTCGGGCTGGCCATGACCTCGCCCTTTGTGATCGCGGCGGCCTTTGCCCGGCCGTTCCTGGCCTGGGTTGCCCGCAACCGGGCGCTGATGGGGCATGTGGAAAAGGTGATGGGCGTGATGCTGATCGTCTTTGCCATCCTGATCGCCACCAACACCGTCACCGTCATGTCGCAATGGCTGGTCGAGAATTTCGACTGGTCCGCCACCCTGAAATGACCCTGTAAAAAGGAGCCGGACATGTTTCTCCGCACCGCAACGCTTGCCGCCGTCCTGTGCCTGCCCCTTGCCGCCGGGGCGGTCGAACTGGGCGACGACGGGCTGCACAAACCCACCTGGCTGCGCGAGACCTTCAAGGACCTGCGCGAGGATCTGGCCGAGGCCAATGCCGAGGGCAAGCGCCTGTTGATCACGGTGGAACAGCGCGGCTGCATCTATTGCACCGAGATGCACGAAAAGGTCTATCCCGACCCGGCGATCGACGCGCTGATCCGCGAGAGCTATTTCGTCGTGCAGATGAACCTGTTCGGCGATGTCGAGGTCACCGATTTCGACGGCACCGTGATGTCGGAAAAGGACATGGCGATGCGCTGGGGCGTGATGTTCACGCCGACGATGATCTTCCTGCCCGAAGAGGTGGCCGAAGGCCAGACCGCGGTCGAGGCCGCCGTCGCGGTGATGCCCGGCGCCTTTGGCAAGGGAACGACCGAGGCCCTGCTGACCTGGGTGCGCGATCACGGCTATGACAGCGGCGAGAACTTTCAGAAGTATCTGGCCGAGCGGGTGAACCCGCAAAACTGACCGGCGGACCAGACGGCCGGCCCGCAAGGTGCCGGCTTCAAACGCAAAAATATGAATATTCGTAAATCGCTATATTTCTATTGCAAGGCGCCGGAGCCTGCGCTTAAACTTCGACTCGGGAGAGACCAGGGAGGACCACCTATGACGCGCCACGTCACGCTGGCGGCAGCCGCTATCATCGCCATGGCACTGCCTGCGCTCAGCGATACCGCTCCAAAAGACGTCGTTTTCGAAGAGGGGGCGGTTGCCGCCTCGCTGACCGGCGTCGCCGGCGACCCCGAGGCGGGCGCCAAGGTGATGACCACGAACGCACTGGGCAATTGCGTGGCCTGCCACGTCATCGGCGCCATGCCCGCCGTGCAGTTCCCCGGCAACATCGCGCCGCCGCTGGATGGCGTCGCCGACCGCTATTCCGAGGCGCAGCTGCGCGGCATCGTCACCAATGCCAAGATGACCTTCGAGGGCAGCTTCATGCCGGCCTTCTACAAGACCGACGGCTTCATCCGGCCCGGCGACGCCTATACCGGCAAGGCCGCGCCCGCTGACCTGCCGCCCATCCTGACCGGCCAGCAGATCGAAGATGTCGTGGCCTATCTGATGACGCTGAAAGAGTGACGTCTCGGACCCGGCCCAAGGACCATAGGAGAATCGAAATGAACCTGAACAGACGTGACGCAATGTTGGTCGGCCTTGGCGGCGTTGCCCTTGCCGCCCTGCCGGGGCTGGCCCATGCCGCCACCGTTGACGAACTGGTTGCCGCCTTTACCGGCGGGGCCGCCCCCGCCACGGACGGCATCACCCTGACCGCGCCCGAGATCGCCGAGAACGGCAATACGGTTCCGGTCGCGGTCGACGCCCCCGGCGCGGCCTCGATCCTGATCCTGGCGACCGGCAACCCGGAACCCGCGGTCGTCACCTTTACCTTCGGGCCGGCCGCCGGCAGCCAGATGGCCGCCACCCGCATCCGCCTGGCCAAGACGCAGGACGTGATGGCGCTGGCCAAGATGCCCGACGGCTCGATCAAAGAGGCCAAGGCCACGGTCAAGGTCACCATCGGCGGCTGCGGCGGCTGAGATCCAGGGAACAGGAGAGACAAATGGCAGATGATGCAAAACCCCGCGTGAAGGTTCCCAAGTCGGCTGCGGCGGGTGAGTCGGTGACGATCAAGGCGCTGATTTCGCACAAGATGGAATCGGGCCAGCGCAAGGACAAGGACGGCAACCTGATCCCGCGTTCGATCATCAACCGCTTCACCTGCGACCTGAACGGGGTGAACGTGATCGACGTGGCCATCGACCCCGCCGTATCGACCAACCCCTACTTCGAATTCGCCGCCAAGGTGGATGCCGCCGGAGAGTTCAAGTTCACCTGGTATGATGACGACGGCTCTGTCTACGAAGACGTCAAGCCCATCGCCATCGGCTGACGCGCCGCAATATAGCCTCGGGGAGGAGACAGAATGCAGCTGCGCAAGCTTACCACAACGGCCGCTTCGATGGCGTTTGGCCTTGCCCTTTCGGGCCTGGCCTTCGCCGATCCGGTCGACGACAAGCTGGTGATCGAGACCGACGACGGCTCGCTTGAAATCACCACCATGGCCCCCGCGCCCGACCACCTGAAGGACGCGATGGACACGATCTATTCCGGCTGGCACTACCGCGAGGACGACACCCGCGCGATGGAGGCGGACGATTTCGACAACCCCGGCATGGTGTTCGTCGATCTCGGCATGGATGCCTGGAACGAGCCGATGGGCAAGAACGGCGAAAGCTGTGCTGGCTGCCACAACGGTCCGGAAACCATGGCCGGCCTGCGCGCCACCCTGCCGCGTGTCGACGAAAAGACCGGCGCGCTGATGACGGTGGAAGACTACGTCAACTCTTGCGTGACCGAGCGGATGGGGCTGGAAGCCTGGGGCATGACCTCGGGCGACATGAAGAACATGCTGGCGCTGATCTCGATGCAGTCGCGCGGCATGGCGGTCAATGTCGCCATCGACGGGGCCGCGGCGCCGTTCTGGGAAAAGGGCAAGGAGATCTACTATACCCGTTTCGGGCAGCTCGAGATGTCCTGCGCCAATTGCCACGAGGACAACCAGGGCCTGTTCATCCGCGCCGACCACCTCAGCCAGGGCCAGATCAACGGCTTTCCGACCTATCGCCTGAAGGATGCCGGCATTCTCTCGGCCCAGCAGCGGTTTGTCGGTTGCGTCCGCGACACCCGCGCCGAAACCTCCAAGCCCGACTCGGATGAGTTCAAGGCGCTGGAGCTTTATGTCGCCTCGCGCGGCAATGGCCTGATGGTCGAGGGCGTCTCGGTTCGCCACTGATCGCCCTGCGGCCGCGGGTGCCCCCGCGGCCGCCTATTCGTTTGTCGATTTTCCGCCCCTGACACCCGGCCCGCCGCGCCCGCGCGACAGGGTCAGGACTGTCCGGCGGCATCCGGCCTTTCCCTGCCGGCCCGCCAACGGCCGGTTTCGTGACACCTGCAAGGAGCGTTCGCCATGACCGACGAACCCGAAACCAGCCGCCGCGCCTTTCTGGTCGGCACAGCGGCCGCCGGCGCCGGCCTGGTGGCCAGCGCCACCGCCGCCCGCGCCGAGACCCCCGATCCGCTGATCCCCGATCCGCTGATCACCGAAGTGCAGGCCTGGGCAACGGAATTCGGCGATGCCGTCGACGCCACGCCCTACGGCCTGCCGATCCGCTTCGAAAGCCATGTGGTGCGCCGCAACGTCGAATGGCTGACCGAAAGCACCGCCTCCTCGATCAACTTCACGCCCATCCATGCGCTGGAAGGCACGATCACGCCGCAGGGCTGCGCCTTCGAACGCCACCATTCCGGCGCGATCGAACTGTCCAAGCCGGACTACCGGCTGATGATCAACGGGCTGGTCGAACGGCCGCTGGTCTTTACCTACGAAGACCTGCAACGCTTTCCGCGCCATGTGATGACCGCCTTCTGCGAATGCGCGGCCAATGGCGGGATGGAATGGGGCGGCGCCCAGCTCGAGGGGTGCCAGTTCACCCAGGGCATGATCCACAACATGGAATATACCGGCGTGATGCTGCGCGACCTCTTGGCCGAGGCGGGCGTGAAACCCGAGGGCAAGTGGGTCTATGTCGAGGGCGCGGACGCAAGCTCGAACGGCCGTTCGATGCCGCTGGAAAAGGCGCTGGATGACGTGATGGTGGCCTTCTACGCCAATGGCGAGGCGCTGCGCAAGGAACACGGCTACCCGGCCCGGCTGGTCGTGCCGGGGTTCGAGGGCAACATGTGGGTCAAGTGGATCCGCCGGATCGCCGTCTATGACCAGGCGGTGGAAAGCCGCGAGGAAACCTCGAAATACACCGACCTGATGCCCGATGGCCGCGCCCGGAAATGGACCTGGGTGATGGATGCGAAATCCGTCATCACCAGCCCCAGCCCGCAGGCCCCCATCCGCCACGGCGCCGGCCCGCTGGTGCTGACCGGCCTGGCGTGGAGCGGCCATGGCAAGATCGCCCGCGTCGATGTCTCGGTCGACGGCGGCAAGACCTGGGCCGAGGCGCGGCTGTCCGGCGACGTGAAATCCAAGGCGCTGACCCGGTTCCATTACGACATGCAATGGGACGGGCAGGAGATGTTCATCATGTCCCGCGCGGTGGATGAAACCGGCTATGTCCAGCCCACCAAGGATGCCCTGCGCGAAATCCGGGGCCTCAACAACGTCTATCACAACAACGGAATTCAGGTCTGGTGGGTCCGCGCCGACGGGGAGGTCGAGAATGTCGAAATCGCGTAATCTGGCGCTGGTCTCCGCCCTTGTCCTGCCCTTTGCCGGCCCCGTGCTGGCCGACGGTCTGGGCCTGGGCCGCCCCGCCCTGCCCGAGGAAATCGCCGCCTGGGACGTGACCGTTCTGCCCGATGGCACCGGCCTGCCCGAAGGGTCGGGCGACGTGACCATGGGCGACGAGGTCTTTGCCGAGAAATGCGCCGCCTGCCATGGCGAGTTTGCCGAGGGCCTGGACAGCTGGCCGGTGCTGGCCGGGGGCGAAGGCACCCTGACCGACCGCCGCCCGGTCAAGACGATCGGCAGCTACTGGCCCTATCTCTCCACCGTTTTCGACTATGTCCACCGCTCGATGCCCTTCGGCCAGGCGCAGACCGTGACGAATGACGAGGCCTATGCCATCGCCGCCTTCCTGCTTTACTCCAACGGTCTGGTCGAAGACGATTTCGTGCTGTCCAAGGCGAATTTCGCCGAGATCACCCTGCCCAACGTCGACGGCTTCTATCCCGACGACCGCGCCGAAACCGAATATCCGCTGTTCTCGGCCGCGCCCTGCATGGCCGATTGCCGCAGCGAGGCGCCGCAGGTCACCAAGCGCGCGGTCGAGCTGAACGTGACGCCGACCGATGCCGACGGCAAGCCCGCGGGAACGCTGCCCGCGATCCTTGCCGAGGCCCAGGCCGAGACCGAGGCTCCGGCCGAACCGGCGGCGGAACCCGTGGTGGTAACCGCCGAGGAAATCGTCGCCGAGGCCGCTGCCGAGGCGCCGGCGGAAACCGCCGCCGCCGATCCCGCGCTGATCGCGGCGGGCGAGAAGGTGTTCAAGAAATGCGCCGCCTGCCACAAGGTCGGCGAAGGCGCCAAGACCGCGGTCGGCCCGGTGCTGAACGGCGCCGTCGGCCGCGCGATCGGCACCGTCGAGGGCTTCAAGTATTCCAAGACGCTGGCCGCGATGGGCGCCGAGGGGGGCATCTGGGACGATGCCGCGCTGCACGCCTTCCTTCAGGATCCCAAGGCCTTTGCCAAGGGCACCAAGATGGCCTTTGCCGGCCTGAAGGCGCCGGAAGACCGCGATGCCGTGATCGCCTATCTCGCCTCGCTGGGCGGTGGCTGAACCCCGTGGGCTGGCGCAAGTTCCTCCCTGCGCTGGCCTTCCTCTCTGCCGCCGGGCTTGCCCCGGCGGCAGCCGAGGAGATCGGCGACGCCACCCGCGGCGCCACGCATTTCCAGACCCAGTGCAGCACCTGCCACCAGATCGGCGAAGGCGCGGTTGACCGGATCGGCCCGCGCCTGAACGGCATCTTCGGCCGCCGCGCCGGCAGCCTGGCGGGTTTCCCCTATTCCCGGTCCATGGCCCGGATGGGCAGCGACGGCCTGACCTGGACGCTCGAGACGCTGGATGTCTACATCGCCAACCCCAGGTCGCTGGTCTCCGGCACCCGGATGACCTATCCGGGCCTGCCCGACGCCCAGGCCCGCGCCGACCTGTTGGCCTTTCTGCGCGACTGGTCGGACAGGCCGCAGAACATTCCCGAGGCCGAACCGACCGCGCGGCGAACCGACCATGCGCTTGACCCCGCGATCCTGGCGATCCGGGGCGATCCGGATTACGGCGCCTACCTGTCCAGCGAATGCCAGACCTGCCACCAGCGCGACGGCAGCGACCGCGGCATCCCCTCGATCACCGGCTGGCCGGTCGAGGATTTCGTGGTCGCCATGTATGCCTACCGGCAAAAGCTGCGGCCGCATCCGGTGATGCAGATGATGGCCGGCCGGTTGAGCGATGACGAAATCGCCGCGCTGGCCGCCTATTTCGCCACGCTGGACTAGGCGCGCGGCATGGAAACCCGAACCCAAGGGAGGACGAACGAATGACCCTGAACAGACGGCATTTCATCGGCACCGGCCTGGCCACATCGGCGTTGCTTGCGGCGCCGGCGGTCCTGGGTCAGGCCCGGGCCAGGGTCGTGGTGATCGGCGGCGGCGCCGGCGGGGCCACGGCGGCGCGCTACATCGCCCGCGACAGCGAAGGCGCGATCGACGTGACCCTGGTCGAGGCGAACCCGATCTACACCACCTGCTTCTTTTCCAACCTCTACCTCGGCGGCTTCCGCGAGTTCGAAAGCCTGCAACACGGCTATGACTCCCTTGCCGCGGCGGGGGTGACCGTGATCAACGACATGGCCGTCGACGCCGCGGCGCGCAGCGTCACGCTGGCGGGCGGACAGGTGCTGCCCTATGACCGGCTGGTGCTGTCGCCCGGCATCGATTTCAGCGAAGGCTCGGTCCCCGGCTGGTCGGTCGAGGCCCATGCCCAGATCATGCCGCATGCCTACAAGGCCGGCCCCCAGACCCAGCTTCTGAAAGCGCAGGTCCAGGCGATGCCGCAGGGCGGCGTCTTTGCCATGGTCGCGCCGCCCAACCCCTACCGCTGCCCGCCGGGGCCGTATGAGCGGGTCAGCATGGTTGCCCATCTGCTGAAACAGACCAACCCCACCGCCAAGATCCTGGTGCTGGACCCAAAGGAAAAGTTCTCGAAACAGGCGCTGTTCGAGGAAGGCTGGGGCCGGCACTACGACGGCATGATCGACTGGATCGGCCCGGAATTCGGCGGCGGCGCGGTCGAGGTCCGGCCCGACACGATGGAGGTCGTGATCGAAGGCGAGGCGCAAAGGGTGGACGTGTGCAACGTCATTCCCGGCCAGGTGGCGGGCCGGATCGCCGCCGCAGCGGGGGTGACAGACGGCTCGGGCTGGGCCCCCGTCCACCCCGACAGCATGAAGTCGCGGATCGACGCGAACATCTGGGTGTTGGGCGACAGTTCGGCCCAGGGCGACATGCCGAAATCCGCCTTCTCGGCCAATTCGCAGGCCAAGGTCGCGGCCATGGCGATCCGGGGAGAGCTGACCGGCGCCAAGGTCTTTCCGGCCAGATACTCGAACACCTGCTGGTCGCTGATCGCGCCCGACGACGGGGTAAAGGTCGGCGCCGCCTATGAACCCACGCCAGAGAAAATCGCCTCGGTCGACAGCTTCATCTCGGCCACCGGCGAGGATGCCGCGCTGCGCAAGGCGACCTATGAGGAAAGCCTTGGCTGGTATGCCGGGATCACCGCCGACATCTTTGGCTGATGCCGCCCGGCACCATTCTCGCGGGCGCAGCCCCTGCGCCCGTTTCACCCCCACCGATAGACCGCATCGAAAGACCCAAGACATGCTGACCCGCCGCCGCCTTCTTGCCACCGCCACCGCCGCGCTTGCCGCCCCCCTGGCCCCCCGCCGGGTCTGGGCCGCCAGCACCCTGACGATGGGCGATATCCGGATCGACACGCTGTCGGACGGCACCCTGACCCTGCCGGGCGATTTCATCCTGGGCGGCATGCCGCAAGAGGAAATGGCGCGGATCGTCGCCAAATACGGCCTGCCGACCGACCAGCTGACCCCGCCCTGCAACGTCACCCTGCTGCGTGACGGCACCAATACCGTGCTGTTCGACGTCGGCGCCGGTCCGGATTTCCAGGCCTCGGCCGGCAAACTGTCAGGGGCGATGGAGGCGATGGGCCTGACCGTGGAAGACATCACCCACGTCCTTTTCACCCACGCCCATCCCGACCACCTCTGGGGCCTCCTGGACGAATTCGACGAACCGGTGTTCCCGAACGCGCAATACATGATCGGCCAGGCCGAATTCGACTACTGGACCGACCCCGACACCGTGGACAGCATCGGCGCGGCGCGCACCACCTTTGCCGTCGGCGCCGCCCGCCGGCTGTCGGTGATCGCGGATTCCATCCGCCTGCTGGCCGATGGCGAGGAACCGCTGCCCGGCATCGCGGCCCGGCTGACCCCCGGCCATACCCCCGGCCACCTGGCCTATGAAATCGCCGGCCCGACCCCCGCCATGGTGCTGGGCGACTGCATCGGCAACCATCACGTCGGCTTTGAACGCCCCGACTGGGCCAGCGGATCGGACCAGGATGGCGAGACGGCCGCCGCGACCCGCGTGGCGCTCTTGGACCGGCTGGCCACCGACAAGGTCACCCTCATCGGCTATCACCTGCCCGGTGGCGGCATCGGCCGGGCCGAACGCGCCGAGGCCGGCTATCGCTTTACCGAGGAAGTCTAGCCGCGCATCCAGACGGGCTCAGGCGGCGACCTCCTGGCGCCGCCCGCCCTGATCCACCAGCCAGTCGGTGATGCCCGCACCGATCCACATGCACAGCAGGGCCGTCCAGGCGGTGGCGACAAAGATGGACCCGCCGGTCACGCCCGCGCCGATGGCGCAGCCGCCGGCCAGCATGGCGCCAAATCCCATCAGCGCCGCGCCGGCCATCGACCGGCGCATCTGGCTTTCGCCGTCAAAGCCCTGGAACCGCAGTTCGCGCGCCAGCGCCGCCGAGGCAAAGGCGCCCAGGAACACGCCCGGCACCAGGCCGATATCGAATTCCAGCGCCGGGTTGTCGGTCAGAAAGAACATCAGCATGTTCGCCGACGGCCCCGAGAAGGTGGCCGAGGTCACGCTCATCGGCTCGAACGCCACCTGCGCCAGGCTGAAGGTCAGCACCCAGCCCAGCGCCACCGCGAACCCCACGCCCGAGGCAAAGACCAGCACCCGCGCGCCGATGCGGTTGCGGACCGACAGCGCCAGCGCCAGCACCGCCACCACCAGGCCCAGCACGATGCCCGCCTCTTGCGGCAGCGCCAGCATCGACAGCAGATCGACGTTGCGCCCGCCCGGCGTCACCCACAGCCCCGCCAGCGCCTGCCGCGCCGGCGCCAGCCAGCCGTGCAGCGCCATCTGCGCCACCACGGCAAAGATCATGCCGGAAATCACCGACCGCAGGTTGCCCGTCGCGGCCAGCACCAGCAGCCGGCCGGAACAGCCGCGCGCCAGCACCATGCCGGCGCCGAACATCAGCCCGCCGATGATCGCCCCCGACCAGGATCCGGTCACCGCCATCATCCGCGCCTCGTCGGCCCGGAACAGCCCCAGGAGTTGCGCGCCCTGCACCCAGATCACCGCGGTGGAAAAGGTCAGCAGCCAGACCGCCACCTTCTGCCCCAGCCGGCCGCGGGCAAACTCCACCGTCGCCGCCCGCAGGCAGAACGACGACCGCTGCGCCGCCACGCCAAAGACGACCCCGGTCAGCAGGCCGAACAGCGCGGCCAGCTGGCTTTCCTCGATCCGGTCCAGCAAGAAGGTCAGGTCCATGGCACCTCTCCGACAATCGCAGGAGATTGGGGCAGCCGACGCCCCCGCACAATGATCTGTATCAGATTCGCCGGCCCGGCGGCGGCAAATGTGTATTCCACACCGATGAAAAGAGGGGGCGGAGGCTGCTCGTCCCTCCGCCCCAGGCGTGATGCGACGTCAAGGGTCATCGCATCCCGCGGGGCCCCAAGCGGCCCCGAAGCCAAGGTCTGTTCCCTAGTAGCCGCGCCCGTCCGAAGGCAGGCGGAACCCGGCATCGCGCAGGCAGCGTTCGCTGTAGATGCGGTCCCACTTGCCATAGATCCGGGCTTCGTTGGCGCATTGCACCGGCAGCCGCGCCGTCACGCCTTCGCGTTTCAGGCAGCGTTCCGGGTAGACGGTGACATTGCGGCGCTCTCCGTCGAATTCCAGCGCGCAGACGGCCGGGATGCGATAGCCGCGGCGGTCGTCGTAATGCTTCTTTTTCTTCTTGTGGACGGGGTCGGGCGCCGGGGCGGGCGCCTTGTCCTTGCGCGTCTCATGCACGATGGCCCCGATGACCAGCGCGGCGATCAGCGCCTTGGCCAGGTCGTCCTTGCGGCTGTCGGCCCGCGCCGACAGCGCGGTCGACAGCACCAGCGACAGCGCGACGGCGCCGGCGGTGATCATCCCGGCCAGCTTGCGCGGCGACCGGGGGCGGTCGGGCTTCTGCATGCGGTCAATGCGAACGGTCTCGAATTGCGGTGCTGCGGACATGGGTGCCTCCATCACTCGATTGCTGTCGCGGGGTGCGGACCCCGGCGGCCGGCGCGGATTGCGTTCGACCCTGGGGCCAGACTGGCGGGCCGGGCGGCAGACAGGCAATATCGGCAGGGCGATAGGCGATAGCGGCATGGCGGGCCGGGGCGGTTATCCGATAACAGCCGCGCGCGGGTGGCGCTGTTATTGAATATCCGCGCCCGCGCGGTCATGGTGTGGCCGAGGATCGAGCAGCTCTCCTGAAGGAGTGACGAGATGAGAACCCCGGTATTCGCGGCGCTTCTGCTGATGGCCATGGCGGGCATGGCGCAGGCGGATTGCTATGCCGACTACAAGGCCAAGAAGGACAACCCGCTGCAGCTGCACTATGGCGTGGCGCAGGTGTCGGACGCCAATTGCAGCAAGGCCGCGGCGGCCGGCGAACTGGCGCCGCGCCTGGCACAAGGTGGCTGGACCTTGCTGAACGTATTGTCCACATTCGGGCCGGATGGCCTGGCCGAAAGGAAACCGAGTGCCGGAGAGTATTTCCTCCGTTTCTGACAGCCTGAAGACGGGCAACCGGGTGGTGGCCCTGGGCATCGCGGCGATCGTGCTGATCCTGTTCGGCGCGGCGCTGTTTTTGTTCCTGAACCTGCCGGATGCCAATGCCTTCAACGCGCGGGTCGAGCGGATCTTTGTCGACAACAACGACCTGACTTCGGGGGCGGAGATCAAGCTGCTGGAGATCCTGGCGCAATCGGGCACGTCGTTTTCCGAGGTGCTGACCAGCTATCGCAGCGTGATCTTCGTTCTCCTGGTGTTTTCCACCGCGCTGCTGGTGGCGGCGCTGGTGTTCCTGGTGATGATCATCGCGCTGAACCGGCGGATCGGGGCGATCCAGCGGACGGGGATCCAGGTCGCCAGCCTGATGATCAGCCGGGATTCGCGGGCGGTCTATATCAACGACCTGGAGTTCCAGCTGACCGAGGCGGCGCTGGAGACGCTGAGCGTGCTGGCCGAGGCGCGGATGGATGACGAGGTGCTGACCGGGGCGCAGATCGAGGCGGTGATCAGCGGGCGGGCCGAGGCCGATTGCGACGAGGCGGCGGGCGCCACGCGGGTCAAGCGGCTGCGGGATACGCTGGGCAACCAGCTGGTCAGCGAGCTTTTGGTCAAGACCATCGCGCGACGGGGCTATGTGCTGGCGGTGGGCAAGGAAACCATCAGGATGATCTGAGGCGTCCCGGCGTGGGACGCTGGCGGACGCAAAGGATTCCAATGGGTTAGCATTGCCGAATTAACCCTTTGTTAACTCAAGCTGCAATTGCGGCGCCTTTGGCTGGGTTTGCCATTTCCCCACGGCACGGGCTTGTGCCGGGGTTTTCCATGCCATGGTTTTGCGGCCTGTCGTTCGTGAGCCTGTCGTTCATGGGCCTGGCGATAGGGTGGGGTCGCCAAGGCGATCGACTACCTTCTGTCGTCTGCCACTGGCCCGGCTTCGCCCGCTTTCCCGACGAGGCCCGGCAAAGGTCACCGCCCCCGCCGCCCCATCGCGACCCCTCGCCAAACCTGACGTGGTGCGGGTATTTCTGGAGGGGAAGTGGGGTTAGGGATTTTTCCAGGAATTTCCCCAGGGGCGCCGGGCGGCCGGGTTTGACCGCCGGGAAATCCCTTGCGGGCCGGGGGCGTCTGGCCGCCGTGGCAGGGGGGCTGTCTGCCCCCCGCGAATGCAGGCATTCGCCCCCCCGAGGATATTTGTCGAAGGGAAAGCCGTTACGGTCTGGGACCCATTCCCCCGTCTGTTGGCCAGTTTTGACCGCTGACAAGGCGCAAGGCCGCAGGAATAGTGGCCTGTTTCAGGGGCTTGCAACGCAGGTCGGGGTCAAGTCCGGCAAACCCAGCGGGCGCGGAGAAATCGGGCGCTCGCCGGTCTGCGCCCCTTGCCCGGGGGGTCCGCGCGCGCGCGCCCTGCGCTGCGGGGCGCAACCCGTTGATCATTCCGATTTTTCCGGGCTGGCGGGGGAATGGGACTGGGGCCTGACCCGGAACGATTGCCACCGCCGCCTTGGTCCACGGCGACCGGCAGACGGGCAGCGGGCAGCGGGCAGTGGGAAACTGCGGGCGATTCCGGTGACGGGGCGGGCCGTCAGGCCAGCGGTTTCAGGAACAGGATCCACTCGGAAGCGTCTACCTGCCAGTCGCCCTTGACCAGGGGGCGGCGGGCGGTTTCGACGAAGCCTTTGGCGGTGTAGAGGCGCAGGGCGTCGAGGTGGGTATCCTCGGCGATCAGGCTGATGGCGGAATGGCCGGCAGCGCGGGCCACCTGTTCGGCATGGGCCAGCAGCGCGCTGCCCAGGCCGCGACCGCGAAAGCCGTCATAGGTGGCCAGCACGTTCAGATACCACGACCCGGGGGCCAGCGCCTCCAGCTCCAGCAGGGGCACGAAGATCGGCGGGGTTTCGGGGTCGATCGGGCCGGGGGTTTCCTCGGCCGGATAGCCCAGCAGGCAGGCGGCCACCTGGCCGTCGACCTCGGCCAGCCAGGCGTTGGCATAGGAGAAGTTGCCGGTGGCGCGGGCGGCGCGTTCGCGGCCCCAGGCCATGGCATCGCCGTCCGGCCCGACCGACTTGCGCCAGAAATGCAGCGGCAGGTCATCGGCGGCCATGTTGATGAAGCGCACCAGATGGTCGGCATCGGCGGCGGTGGCCGGGCGGATCGACATGGGGCTATCCTTCCTGTGGGCTCTGGCCAGTGGACTCTGGACTGTGGACTCTGGCCTGTGGGGTCCGGTTGTCCCGCCCATAGATCGACGATTCGGCGCGGCTTTGCCAGCCCTTGCCTTTGGGTGGGCGGCGATGGCGGAAACCGGCGGTTTTCCGGGGCGCCGGGGCCTTGCCAGCCCGCCTGGCCCGACCTACCAAAGGCCCAGGAATTCGGATGGAAGGACAAGAAATGAGCGACATGGTTTTCCGCCTGCCGGCACCGGGTGCCGATCCGCGCGTGACCGATCTGGACGGCTGGACCAAGGTCGAGGGCAACCCGACGATGAAGACCTGGGTGCAGCATACCTCGATCGACGGCAGCGTGATCAGCGGCACCTGGGAAGCGACGCCGGGCAGCTGGCACGCGGTCTATGCGTTCTACGAATTCGTGCATCTGATCGAGGGCCAGATCACCATCACGCCCGAGGGCGGCAGCGCGGTCACGCTGCGGCCGGGCGATGCCTTTGTGGTGGAGCCGGGCTTCAAGGGCACCTGGAAGATCGAAAAGCCGGTGAAGAAGCATTTCTGCATCAAGCTGAAGTAACGGCGGCGCGGCCGGCGCAAATCCGGGTCACGGTTGGCGCCGGCCGCTGCCGTGACTAGATAGGCGGGGAACGGAGGCTGTCATGCATCATTTCTCGCTTCTCGACCTGTCGCCCATTGCCGAAGGGCAGACGGCCGCCGATGCGCTGCGCAACACGGTGGATCTGGCGCGTCATGCCGAGGACTGGGGCTATCACCGCTACTGGCTGGCCGAGCATCACAACATGCCGGGCATCGCCAGCGCGGCGACGGCGGTGGTGATCGGCCATGTGGCGGGCGCGACCCGGACGATCCGGGTGGGCGCGGGGGGCATCATGCTGCCCAACCATGCGCCGCTGGTGGTGGCCGAGCAGTTCGGCACGCTGGAGACGCTGTATCCGGGGCGGATCGACCTGGGGCTGGGCCGGGCGCCCGGCACCGACGGGGCGACGGCCTATGCGCTGCGGCGGCACCGGACGCCCGAGGACGGGTTCCCCGAGGATGTGCAGGAGCTGATCGGCTATTTCGACGACCGGCCGCCGGGGGCGATCCGGGCGGTTCCGGGGACGGGCACGCAGGTGCCGGTCTGGATCCTGGGGTCGAGCCTTTATGGCGCGCAACTGGCGGCCTGGCTGGGGCTGCCCTATGCCTTTGCCTCGCATTTCGCGCCGGCGGCGCTGGAGCAGGCGCTGGCGATCTATCGGGAGCGGTTCCAGCCGTCGCGGTTCCTGGCGCGGCCCTATGCGATGATGGCGGCGGGGGTCTGTGCGGCCGATACGGATGAGGAGGCGGCGTTCCTGCGCACGTCGCAGGTGCTGGCCTTTGCGCGGCTGCGGACCGGCGCGCCGGGGAAACTGCCGCGGCCGGTGCGGGATATCGCGGGTGAGGTGCCGGCGCCGGTGCTGACCCAGGTGGGCGAGGCGCTGTCCTGTTCGGCCACCGGGTCAGCGGCGACGGTGCGGCGGCAACTGGCGGCGCTGGTTGAACGGCACCGGCCGGACGAGATCATGGTGACGGGGATGATCCACGACCACGCGGCGCGGCTGCGGTCGTTCGAGATCGCCGCCGGGGTGCTGCGCGAGATGTGCGAGGCGCCGGCCGCGGTCTGAGGCCGGTCAGGCGGGCACGCAGGCGATGCGGATGGCGCGGTCGCCGATGCGCCGGTGGTCGGTGATGCGCAACTCGGGCCGGGGGCCGGCAAAGAAGGGCGTGCCGCGGCCCAGCACGACGGGGTGGTAGTAAAGCCGGTATTCGTCGATCAGCCCCCCTTGGCCCAGGCTGTGGGCCAGGAGCGTGCCGCCGACGTCAATCTGGCCCGGCAGGCGGGATTTCAGCTCGCGGGCCAGCGCCGGGGCATCGCCGCGCACCAGCGTGGCGTTGGGCCCCACGTCCTGCAGCGTGGCGGAGACCACCCATTTCGGCTGCGCGCGCCAGGCCCGGGCAAAGGCGCGTTCGTCGGCGTCCCAGCCGGGGTCGTCCTGGTCCCAGTAGCGCATGATCTCATAGAGCCTTCGGCCATAAAGGCTGGCGCTGCTGTCGCGGACCTGGTCGATCCAGTGCCGGAACAGCGCCTTGTCGGGGGCAAAGCCGTCGTGGTCGACGTAGCCATCAAGCGAGACGTTCATTGCAAAGACCAGTCGTGCCATGGTGGCCCCCCGGTTGTCAGGCAAAGGTGAGGTGGCGGTTCAAGGGCAGGTCGCGCAGCCGCTGGCCGGTCAGGGCGAAAAGCGCGTTGGCCAGCGCCGGGGCGGCGGGCGGGGTGCCCGGCTCTCCGATGCCGCGGATCTGGCCGCCGCTTTCCAGGATCTTAACCGCGATGGGCGGGCATTGCCGCAGCCGCAGCGGTTCGTAATCCCAGAAGTTCGCCTGCTGCGCGGCGCCCCCGGCAAAGGTGATGGCGCCCTGGATGGCGGCGGAGAGGCCAAAGACCATGCCGCCGGCAAGCTGCGCCTCGATGATCGAGGGGTCAAGCGCGATGCCGGGGTCGGCGGCGATCCAGGCATTGGTCAGCCGGATGCCGGCGGGGGTCTCCTCGACCTCGACCACCTCGGCGACCGGGACGCCAAAGGACAACGCAAAGCCGACACCACGGGCGCGGCCGGGCGGCGTATTGGGCCAGTCGCACAGGGCGCCGACCGCCTCCAGCACGGCGATCGAGGGGGCATGGGACAGGTGGCGCATGCGGAAGGTCAGCGGGTCGTCGCCGGCCAGATGGGCCAGTTCATCCATGGCGCAATCGTGGAAGAAGGCGTTCTGCGATGACCCGACCGAGCGCCAGAACCCCAGCGGAACCCGCGCGGCGGCGGTGTGGCCGGTCACCTCATGGTCGGGGAACAGATAGGGCTGGTCGCCGGCGCCCTGCAGGATGGTGGCATCGGACCCCAGCGCCGGCAGGCCGATCCGCCCGGCCATCGAGGCCATGATCGAGCCGGCGGCGGTGGCCAGGCGGAAATGGCTGATCAGCCCGCCCGACAGCCGGGCGCGGATGCGGGCGCGGGCGGCGGGGCGATACATGTCATGCGCCATGTCCTCTTCGCGCGACCAGGTCAGCAGGACCGGCGTGCCGGCGAATTCGCGGGCCAGAGCCGCCGCCTGACGGATGAAATCGGATTCGGACCGGCGGCCGAACCCGCCGCCCATGAAGGTGGTGGTGAAATCGACCGCCGATTCCTCGACCCCGGCGGCAGTGGCGGCGATGCTGCGGCCCATGGTGGGAAACTGGCTGCCGGCCCAGATCCGCAGGCGCCCGTCCTGCAGATGGGCGGCGGCGGACATCGGCTCCATCGTGGCATGGGCCAGGTGGGGAACGGAGTACTCGGCCAGGAAATCGCTGTCGGCCGGGTCGGGCAGCGGCTGTGGCGACCCGGCCAGCGCCTGGGTCAGGTCGGCGTCGATCAGCGCGTCGGTGACGGGGGTTTCCGGGGTCTGCCAGGTGTAGTCGACGGCATCCAGCGCCTGAAAGGCGGCCCAGGTGGTGTTGGCCACCGCGGCCACCCCGCCATCCAGCGGCAGGATGCGCAGGACGCCGGGCAACTGGCTGGCGGCGGCGGTGTCATAAGAGACCAGCCCCAGTCCCTGCACCGGGTTGCGGCGGATCGCGGCAAAGACCATGCCGGGCAGGCGGGTGTCGATGGCAAAGGCCGCCGTGCCGGTGGATTTGGCGACCATGTCGGTGCGGGGCAGCGGCCGGCCCAGAAGCGACCAGCCGGCGCGCGGTTTCAGCGCGGGCGGTTCGGGCAGATCGACGGCGGCGGCATCGGCGGCAAGCTCGGCATAACCCAGCCTTGTGCCGTCGGGGGCGTGGATGGCGCCGTCGCGCGCCACCAGCCTGTCGGCGGGCAGGCCCAGACGGCGGGCGGCGGCCAGTATCAGCGCCTGGCGGGCGGTGGCGCCGGCCAGCCGCATCCGGTCATAGGCGTCGGGCGTCGAGGTGGAGCCGCCGGTCAGTTGTAGGCCCAGCAGCCGCGTGGGAATATCGGTGGCGTCGCGGGCGGTTTCGGCCAGCCAGCCGTCATCGGTGGGGGCAAAGGGCACGCCTTCGCGCATCAGGGCGCTGTTGTAATAGGCGCGCGCCGGCGGGCCGTGCAGCACGCGAAGCTGGTTCCAGGGCAGTTCCAGTTCCTCGGCCACCAGCGCGGCCAGCGTGGTATGGGTGCCCTGCCCCATCTCGGCCCTGGGGGCGATGACGGTCACGCCATTGGCGTCGATCAGCACATAGGGCGTCAGCGCGCCAAGGCCCTGGCCCTGCAGCGGGTTGGGCGGGGTTTGCGATACTGATACCAGCCAAAGGCGACACCGCCCACGATGGCGGCGGAACCGATAAGAAAGCTGCGGCGGGCGATGGTGCGCAGGCGTGCCATTCAGCCCTCCATCGCGGCGGCGGCGGCGCGGATCGCGGCCAGGATGCGGGGATAGGTGCCGCAGCGGCAGAGGTTGCCATCCATCGCCTCCAGGATCTGGGCATCGCTGGGGCGGGGGTTTTCCGCCAGAAGTGCGGCGGCCTGCATGATCTGGCCGGACTGGCAATAGCCGCATTGCGCCACCTGGTGGTCGATCCAGGCCCGTTGCAGCGGGGCCAGTGCCGTGCCGTCGGCCAGCCCCTCGATCGTGGTGACGGGGCCGGTCACCTCGGCCAGCGCGACCTGGCAGGAGCGGACGGCCTGACCCTCGATCAGGACGGTGCAGGCGCCACAGGCCGCGACCCCGCAGCCGTATTTCGTGCCGGTCAGCCCCAGCCCGTCGCGCAAGGCCCAGAGCAGCGGCGTCTGCGCCGGAAGGTCAAGCGAATGGTCGGTGCCGTTGACGGTAAGGGTGATCATGCGCGCCTCCTGCACCGGTCAGTCTAGATCAATGCGGCGAAAGGGAAAGGGCCGGGGTGGGGGCGCCGCGGCGGGCGATTTAGCTAAGATGCCGTTCTTTAAGCCCGGATTCACCGCGCCGCGCTAGACCTGATGCCGGGTGTGACATGGGTGATGGGTATGGCTGGGCAATCGAATGCCGCGCCAGTCATCATCAAGCGGAAAAAGGTTGTCGGCGGCGGTGGTCACCACGGCGGCGCCTGGAAGGTTGCCTATGCCGACTTCGTGACGGCAATGATGGCGTTTTTCCTCTTGATGTGGCTGTTGAACGCAACGACGGAAAAGCAGCGCAAGGGGCTGTCGGATTATTTCGCGCCGACGATCCCGGTGACGCGGATCTCGGGCGGCGGCGACGGCAGTTTCGGCGGCGACACGATCTTTTCCGAAGAGACCCGGACCCGGTCGGGCACCGGCGGCACTTCGGCGAAAGAGGGCGCCTCTTCGGGGTCGGCCGAGGATACGCTGGCCGATGCGGTCGAGGCCGAAAAGCGCGAGGTGGAAAAGGCGTTGCTGGATCGCGGCGGGGAAAGCCGCACGATGAAAGAGCTGTTGCGCCATGTGATCACCCGCGTCACCGACGAGGGGCTGGTGATCGAGATCTTTGACCTCGAGGCGGCGCCGCTGTTCACCAACGACACCGCCGAGCCGACGCCGGTGACGCAGGCCCTGGCGCAGGTGCTGGCCGAGGTGCTGGCGATCACCGGCAACGACATGGCGGTGAACGGCCACCTGCGCAGCTATCCGGTGATGCTGCGGACCAACCCGGTCTGGGAACTGTCGGCCGAACGCGCGCAACGGATGCGGCTCTTGCTGGAGGCGGCGGGCCTGGATCCGGCGCGGATGGAGCGGGTGTCGGGCTATGCCGACCGCAAGCCGGCGGTGGCCGACAGTGCCGCGCTGCGCAACAACCGGCTGGAGATCGTGCTGCTGCGCACGGACAGGTAGGCGGGACGCGAGGGCCGATAGGTAAAATTGCGCCTGTTAGGGAAATGTTCAGGCCCATGCCGCAGCTTGTCCGCAAGCGGGATCAAGCAGCAGAAAGGTGCCCCGATGACCATTTCCTCGTCCCTGAATGCGGGCGTGGCCGGGTTGAACGCGAATGCGACCCGGCTTGCCACCATCTCTGACAACATCGCGAATTCCGGCACCTATGGCTACAAGCGCGCGGCGGCCGATTTCTCGAACATGGTGATCACGAATGCCCGCGGATCGGGCGTCTATTCCGCCGGCGGGGTGCGCGCCTCGTCCTTTCGCATGATCGAGGAGCGCGGCGCGCTGGTCGGCACGGCGAATGCGCTGGATCTGGCGGTCTCGGGGCGGGGCATGCTGCCGGTGATCCCCGAAGTCAGCCTGGGCAATTCATCGGGCGACACGCCGCTCTTGATGACGACGACCGGCGCCTTCCGCACCGATTCGGATGGCGTCCTGAAGACGGATTCCGGGCTGGTGCTGCTGGGCTGGCCCGCCACCTCGGACGGCACGATCCCGACCTTTCCGCGCGACACGATCGGCGGGCTGCAACCGATCGTGATCAACTCGAACCAGACGGCCGGCGATCCGACGACGACGATGAACCTGGGGGTGAACCTGCCCGCCACCGCGACCGAGGCCGGCAGCGCCGGCACCGTGCTGCCGCTGTCGGTGGAATATTTCGGCAACCTGGGCACGTCTGAATCGCTGGACGTGACCTTTACCCCCACGGTTCCGGCCGCCGGCACGCCGCCGTCGAACACCTGGACCATGGTGATCAGCGACAGCGCCAGCAACGGCGCGGTGATCGGCGAATATACCCTGACCTTTGACGACAGCCGCGCCGCGGGGGGCACGCTGGCCTCGGTCACGGTGGTGTCGGGCGGGGCCTATGATTCGGCGACCGGCATGCTGGACCTGACGGTGGCCGGCGGCCCGATCAGCGTCGGCATCGGCAAGGTCGGCGACCCCAATGGCCTGACCCAGCTGTCAGACGGGTTCGCGCCGGTGTCGATCACCAAGAACGGATCGCCCGTCGGCAACCTGACCACGGTCGAGGTGGACGAGAACGGCTATATCACCGCCACCTACGACACCGGCTTTACCCGCCGGCTCTATCAGATTCCGCTGGTCGACGTGCCCAACCCCAACGGGCTGCTGTCGAAAAGCAACCAGACCTACCAGGTCTCGCCCGACAGCGGGTCGTTCTTTCTGTGGGACGCGGGCTCCGGCCCCACCGGCGGAATCGAGGGCTATGCGCGCGAGGGTTCCACCACCGATGTCGCGGCGGAACTGACCAGCCTGATCCAGACCCAGCGGGCCTATTCCTCCAACGCCAAGGTGATCCAGACGGTGGACGAAATGTTGCAGGAAACCACCAACATCAAGCGCTAGGGCCGGGTAGATGAGCGTTTCATCCGCCCTGTCCAGCGCCCTGACCGGGCTGACGGCCAGCGCAAGGCAGGCCGAGGTGGTCTCGTCCAACGTCGCCAATGCCTCGACCCCCGGCTATGCGCGGCGCACGGTTTCGCTGTCGGCGCAGGTGCTGGGCGGCAGCGGCCAGGGCGTGCTGGTGCGTGGCGTGCAGCGCGATGTCGACCTATACCTGATCAACGACCGCCGGGCCGCGCAGGCCGGGGCCGGCGACCGCGACGTGCGGGCCAGCTTTCTGAAACAGCTGGAACAGATCTTTGGCCAGCCCGAGGATGGCGCGTCGCTGTCGGCGCGGGTCGCGGCCTTTGACGCCGCCCTGCTCGAGGCGGCCAGCCGCCCGGAATCAGAGGCGCGGCTGACCACGGCGGTGGATGCGGCGCGGTCGCTGGCCAACAGCCTGAACGCCGCCAGCGACGCCATTCAGCAGGAGCGCGCCCGCACCGACCAGAAGATCGCTACCGCGGTGGCTGACCTCAACAGCGCGCTGCAACAGGTCAACGACCTGAACGCCAGCATCCGCAGCTTTTCCGGCGCGGGGCAGGATGTCTCGGCGCTGCTGGACCAGCGCCAGCAGATCGTCGACCGGATCGCGGCGCTGGTGCCGCTGCGCGAGATCCCGCGCGACCACGACCAGATCGCGCTGATGACCACGGGCGGCGCCGTCCTGCTGGATGGCAAGGCGGCCGAACTGGGCTTTGCCGGCGTGCATATGGTGGTGCCCGAGATGACCCAGGCCTCTGGCGGGCTGTCGGGGCTGACGATTAACGGCCGGCCGATGGCCACGGCGGGCGAGACCAGCCTGATCCTGGGCGGAGAGCTGGCCGGCCTGTTCGCGGTGCGCGACGAACTGGCCGTGGCGGGGCAGGCCAGGCTGGACGCGCTGGCCCGCGACCTGGTGGAACGCTTTGCCGAAGCGGGGCTGGACCCGACGCTGACCCCCGGCGATCCGGGGCTGTTCACCGATGCCGGCGGCGCCTTTGCGGCCGCCGATGAGGTGGGGCTGTCGTCGCGGCTGGCGCTGAACGCGGCGGTGGACCCGCGCCAGGGCGGCCTGGCCAGCCGCCTGCGCGACGGGCTGGGCGCCGCGGCGACCGGGCCCTCTGGCAATGCTGCGCTGCTGGTGGCGCTGTCGGATGCGCTGACGGCGGCGCGGCCGCTGTCCTCGACCGGCTTTGCCCCGGCCAGCCGCAGCCTGCTGGGCCTGACGGCCGAGCTGATGTCCTCGGTCTCGACCGAGCGGCTGAACGCCGACGTGGAACGCGCCTTTGCCGCCGCGCGCCATGCGACGCTGGACGAGATGGAAAAGGCCGGCGGCGTCGATACCGATCAGGAGATGCAGGCGCTGCTGGTGATCGAAAAGAACTATGCCGCCAATGCCAAGGTCATCCAGACGGTGGACGAGATGATTTCAACCTTGTTGGGCCTGTGATGATTACCAGGGTCGGAACCGGCGATCAGGTGCTGTCGACGCTGCTCAGCCGCAGTTCGGCCAACCTGCGGGCCGAGGTGATGCAGCGCGGCCAGGAGGTGGCGACCGGCCAGCACGCCGACCTGGCCGCGGCGGTGGGCGGCGATTTCTCGGCGCTGGCGGCGATCGACCATTCGCTGGCGCGGCTGCGGGGCTATGCCGCCAATACATCCGAGGCCGGGTTGTTCACCGATGTGATGCAGTCGGCGTTGCAGGTCGTGTCGGATGCGGCGACCGACCTGGGCGGCAACGTGCTGCGCGGTGTCGGCCTGGCCACCGAAACCGGCATTTCCACCCTGGCGACCGAGGCCAGCCGGCATTTCACCACGGCGGTCGGGGCGCTGAACACCCGGTTCTCGGAACGCGCGGTGTTTTCCGGGGTGAATGCCGAAGTGGCGCCGCTGCCCGATGCCGACAGCATCCTGTCGGCGCTGGAAACTGTGACGGCCGGGCTGGTGACCACCGCCGACGTGAAGGCGGCGATCGACGGCTGGTTCACCGACCCCCTGGGGTTCGGGGCGATGTATGCCGGCGGCGCGGGCCGGGCCGAGGTGCCGATCGCCCAAGGCGAGACGGCGGACCTGTCGGTGACCGCGCTGGACCCGGCGATCCGCGACACGCTGAAGGGCATCGCCAGCGTCGCGCTTTTGGGGCGCGGCCTGCTGGCGGGCGACCTGACGGCGCGGACCGACCTGGCGAAATCGGCCGGCGAGGCGCTGATGACTGCCGGCGAATCGCGGGCGCAGCTGATGGCGCGGGTCGGCACCGAACAGGCCCGGATCTCGGCGGCCGAAACCCGCAACACCGCCGAGAAATCGGCCCTGGACATCGCCCGCGCCGGAATTGTCTCCGCCGACCCCTATGATGCGGCAACGCGGCTGCAGGACCTGCAGACCCGGCTGGAGTCGCTGTATCTCGTCACCGCGCGGCTGTCGCGGCTGACCCTGACAGAGTTTCTCAGATGATGCGCCTATCGATCCTGCTGCTGTGGCTGACCCTGTTCCTTCAGGCCCTGTCTCCCGCCGCCCTGGCCGAGGCGATCCGGCTGAAGGATCTGGTCGAGGTGGACGGCGTGCGCGGCAACGACCTGGTCGGCTATGGCCTGGTCGTAGTGGCTGAACGGCACCGGCGACGGCATCCGCAACGCCCTTTACCGAAGAAATCATGGCCAACATGCTGGAACGGCTGGGCGTGAACGTCACGGGCGAGGATTACCGGCCCAAGAACGTGGCCGCGGTTTTCGTGACCGCGACCCTGCCGCCGTTCGGCCGCGCCGGCAGCCGGATCGATGTGACCGTCTCGGCCATCGGCGACGCCAAAAGCCTGCTGGGCGGCACGCTGGTGATGACGCCGCTGAACGGGGCGGACGGGCAGATCTATGCCGTGGCGCAGGGCACGATCATTGCCGGCGGCGTCGCCGCGCAGGGCCAGGGGGCCAGCGTGACGCAGGGCGTGCCGACGGCCGGCACCATCCCCTCGGGCGGGCGGATCGAGCGCGAGGTCGAATTCGACTTTACCACCGTCAGCAGCCTGCGGCTGGCGCTGAAGACGGCCGATTTCACCACGGCCGCCCGGATCGAGGCGGTCATAAACCAGGCCTTTGAAGGCCGCGTGGCGACCATGCTGGATTCGGGCACCGTCGCGCTGGACCTGGGGCGGGCGGGCAACCGCAATCCGGCCCATGTCATCGCCCAGGTCGAGAGCCTGCTGGTCGAGCCGGAAACCCGCGCCCGCGTGGTGGTCGACCAGCGATCCGGCACCATCGTGATGGGGGCCGACGTGCGAATCAGCCGGGTGGCGGTGGCCCAGGGCAACCTTACGCTGCGGGTCGAGGAAATGCCCGCGGTGGTGCAGCCAAACCCCTTTGCCGAAGGCGAAACCGTGGTGGTGCCGCGCACCGCGGCCAGCATCGGCAAGACCGGCGAAGGGCTGGCCGAGGTCTCCGGCGGCACCTCGCTGTCCGAGGTGGTGGCCGGGCTGAACGCGCTGGGCGTCAAGCCGCACGACATGATCGACATCCTCAAGAGCATCAATGCCGCCGGCGCCCTGCATGCCGAATTCGTGGTGCAATAGCCCCCGCCCCGCCGCCCCGGGGGGCGCGAATCATCCCCCAGGACACCTCCTGCGCGCGGCTTGCCCGGGCCGGCTGACGGTGCGGCAACGACCGACCGCAAATCCACCGACAGAATGGCAGGACAGGGTCGCCGCAGGCGTCGACCGTGATGGTTTGATCGGAGATCGGGGGGGGCAAACCCGCCGGCAGCACCGCTGCATCTGCCGGCAATGGTCTGGAAGTGGTGAGCCCGACAGGATTCGAACCTGTGACCCACTGATTAAAAGTCAGTTGCTCTACCAACTGAGCTACGGGCCCACAACGCGGCGGTGAATAGGGGGCCAAGGCACGGGGGTCAAGGGACAAAATGCGCGACCTCTGGCAAATTGCGATATCCGGGCGTAAGAGGGCGGTATGACCCGGACCGACACCCCGCAGGGCCTGCCCTTCATGAAAATGCATGGCGCGGGCAACGATTTCGTCGTGATCGACTCGCGCGGCCGCGCCGGGGCGGTGGTAACGCCTGCGCTGGCGCTGGCGCTGGGCGACCGCAACCGCGGCGTCGGCTTTGACCAGCTGGCCGAGATTCTCCCCGCCACCGATGCCGATTTCGCACTGGATTTCTGGAACAGCGACGGCAGCCGGGCCGGGGCCTGCGGCAATGCCTCGCGCTGCGTGGCGGATTACGTGATGCGGGGGGCGGCAAAGGATTTTGTCGTGCTGCGCACCGCGCGGGGCCAACTGAGGGCCGAGCGGCTGGCCGACGGGCGGGTGAATGTGAACATGGGCCAGCCGCAACAGGACTGGTCCGAGGTGCCGCTGGCCCATGCGGTCGACGGGCTGCACCTGCCGCTGGCGGGCGATCCGGTGGCCGTGGGCATGGGCAATCCGCATTGCGTGTTCTTTGTCGACGACGCCGAGGCGGTCGACCTGGCGGCGCGCGGCCCGGCGCTGGAACATGACCCGCTGTTTCCCGAACGCACCAACGTGGAATTCGCCGGCCTGCTGGGGCCGGACCGGCTGCGGATGCGGGTCTGGGAACGCGGCGCGGGGATCACCCTGGCCTGCGGCTCCGGGGCCTGCGCGACGGCGGTGGCGGCGCATCTGCGCGGGCTGACCGGGCGGCGGGTGACGCTGCAGCTGGATGGCGGCGTGCTGGAGGTGGACTGGCGCGCCGATGGCGTCTGGATGACCGGCCCGACCGAACATGTGTTCGACGGCTGGCTGACGCCGGCGTTTCTTGCGGCCCACGCATGAGACCGCCGGTCTTTGCCACCCTGGGCTGCCGCCTGAACGCCTATGAAACCGAGGCGATGAAGGAACTGGCCGCCGCCGCCGGGCTGGACGGCGCGGTGATTGTGAACACTTGTGCGGTTACCGCCGAGGCGGTGCGCAAGGCCAAGCAGGAAATCCGCCGGCTGGCGCGGGAGAACCCCGGTGCGCAGATGATCGTCACCGGCTGCGCGGCGCAGACCGGGCCCGAGACCTTGCCGCCATGCCCGAAGTTGCGCGTGGTCGGCAACCACGAAAAGATGCAGGCCGAGACCTGGGCCGGGCTGGCCGTTCCCGACCTGATCGGCGCGACCGAGCGGGTGCAGGTCGACGACATCATGTCGGTGCGCGAAACGGCGGGGCATCTGATCGACGGCTTTGGCCGGCATCGCGCCTATGTGCAGGTGCAGAACGGCTGCGATCACCGCTGCACCTTTTGCATCATCCCTTATGGCCGGGGCAACAGCCGGTCGGTGCCCGCCGGGGTGGTGGTGGAACAGATCAAGCGGCTGGTAGACAAGGGTTTTTCCGAGGTCGTGCTGACCGGGGTCGACCTGACATCCTGGGGGGCCGACCTGCCGGCTGCGCCGCGGCTGGGCGATCTGGTGATGCGGATCCTGCGGCTGGTGCCCGATCTGGCCCGGCTGCGGATTTCGTCGATCGACTCGATCGAGGCCGATGAGAACCTGATGCAGGCGATCGCCACGGAGCCACGGCTGATGCCGCATCTGCACCTGTCGTTGCAGGCCGGCGACGACATGATCCTGAAGCGGATGAAGCGGCGGCATCTGCGCGACGATGCGATCCGGTTTTGCGAGGATGCCCGGCGGTTGCGCCCCGATATAGTCTTTGGCGCCGACATCATCGCCGGGTTTCCGACCGAAACCGAACAGATGTTCGCAAACTCGCTGAAGCTGGTCGAGGATTGCGGGCTGACGTTCCTGCATGTGTTCCCGTTCAGCCCACGCAAGGGCACCCCTGCGGCGCGGATGCCGGCGGTGCGCGGCCCCGAGATCAAGGAACGGGCGGCGCGGCTGCGGGCTGCGGGCGACGTGGCGCTGGCGCGGCACCTTCGGGCGCAGCAGGGGGTGACGCACCGGGTGCTGACCGAGGGGCCGCGGATGGGCCGGACAGAGCAGTTCACCGAGGTGGCCTTTGACAGCGACCAGCCGGAAGGCGTGATCCTGTCCGCCAGGGTCACGGGGCTGCGGGGTCAGGCGCTGGTGGCGATGGCCTGAGCCGCGCCCCGGCCGGGTTCAGGCGCGGCGGATGGTGTCGCCCAGTTGCAGGGTCGGCGTCAGTTCGATCACCTCGCCGCCGATGACGCCATCGGGCCGTTTGCCGGCGATGATCTCGGCGGATTTCTGGCCGATTTCCAGCCGGCAGGCATCCATCGTCGCCAACTGGCGGGGCAGACCGTCCAGAAGCTCCATCCCGTTAAAACCGGCCAGGCCGATCTTGCCGGGCACGTCCAGCCCCTGATCGAGACAGTGGAGCAGGCCGCCGGCGCCGATCATGTCGTTGGAATAATACAGGAAATCTACGTCAGGCGTGCGGTTCAGCAATGCCTGCGTCATCTCGCGGCCCTTTAGCAGCGACGAGCCGCCGGCGTAATATTCGCGGTCGACCAGCGACAGGCCGGCGCCGGCCAGGGCCTCTTCGAACCCTTCGAGCCGCTTGCGGGCGCGGGTGTCCTGTTCGGGCATGTGGGTGCCGAGAAAGGCGATGCGGCGGTAGCCGGCGGCGATGATGGCATTGGCCATCTTGCGCCCCGCCCGGCGGTGCGAGATGCCCACCGCGCTGTCGACCGGGGTGCCGTCGACATCCATGATCTCGACGATGGGCACGCCGGCCTGGGCCAGCATGGCGCGCGAGGCATCGGAATGTTCGACGCCGGCCAGGATCAACCCCGAAGGCCGCCAGGACAGCATTTCATAGATCACCTGTTCCTCGCGGTCGTGCAGGTAGTTCGACACGCCGACCACGGGTTGCAGGCCGGTGTCTTCCAGCACCTCGGAAATGCCGGTCATCACCTCGGGGAACACCATGTTGGACAGCGAGGGAATGATGACGCCCACCAGGTTGACCCGTTGCGAGGCCAGCGCGCCGGCGATCTTGTTCGGCACATAGCCCAGGTTTCGGGCCGCCTCCAGCACACGTTCGCGGGTGGTTTCCGACACATCGCCCCGGTTGCGCAACACCCGGCTGACGGTCATTTCGCTGACGCCCGAGGCTTCGGACACGTCGCGCAGGGTCAGGGTACGGCGCGGGTCATGGGATGGGGGCTTCGACACTGGCAGTGTTCCAAGATGGCTTTTCATCTTGTTAGCGCCAAAGCCGGGTCTTGTCCAAGGTGCAATGATCTGCTATTGATAGCGCTAACAGTCCTGGGGTCCGCCCCCGGCTGGCGATACCCAGGCGCCTGGCAAGCTCTCAACTCTTGGCGCATGGGACAGAAAGGGGGAGTGGTGGGCCAAAAGTCGCTCCCCCTTATCTTTTTGCGGCAAGGGTCGGTCGTGGAGTTGCCATGGCGCGCGGCTTTGTGCATTGAGGGCGCGAGGCCCCGTAGCTCAACTGGATAGAGCGTCCCCCTCCTAAGGGGAAGGTTGCAGGTTCAAGTCCTGCCGGGGTCACCATCCCGGGCATGGAGGCGGCGATGAGCAGATCTCCCGCGTTGCAGCACTTCCTGGACGAGTCGATGGCGGCCTTGCGGGCCTCGACGACCGGAGAGGCGGCGGCAGCAGCCGGGCGCGTGGCCGAGCGGCTGGCGCAGGCGGGCACGCCGCAGGGGGTGACGGCGACACGTCTGCCGGTCTGCGACTGGATCGCCCCGGCCCTGCAGGCGGCGCAGGATGGCCCGCGCCAGGCGCTGGCCCAGGCCTTTGGCGCGCTGGAAGGGCAGTTGAACTGGCAGCGGCGCCGGACGGCCCGGCCCGAGGACGCCGCGTTCTGGAACGGGCACGGCAATGCGATGATCCTTGGCCCCGGCGGGCTGGAACAGCGCGAGGATCTGTGGATCGGCGTCACGGTCATGGCGCCGGGCACGGTCTATCAGGACCACGACCACCCGCCGGAAGAGGTTTACCTGAGCCTGGCCCCCGGCGAATGGTGGAACGCCCGGATGGACTGGACCGATCCGGGCGCGCAGGGCGCGATCTACAACCCGCCGGGCATCCGCCATGCGATGCGGGCGGGCGCGACGCCGTTCCTGGCGCTTTGGTACCTGCCGGCCTAGGTTGCCGGCCCGGACGGGTCAGAAATCCAGGTTCTCGACCGACAGCGCGTTCTGCTGGATGAACTCGCGCCTTGGTTCGACGACGTCGCCCATCAGCTTGGTAAAGATGTCGTCGGCTTCGGCGATGTCGTCGACCTTGACCTGCAACAGGGTGCGGGCCTCGGGGTCCAGCGTGGTTTCCCAGAGCTGTTCGGGGTTCATCTCGCCCAGGCCCTTGTAGCGTTGCAGGGTCAGGCCCTTTTCGCCCTCGGCCAGAACCGATTTCAGCAGGTCGATCGGGCCGTGGACCAGCTGTTCGCGGTCCTTGCGCGCCAGCCGGGCCGGATCACGATAGATGTCGCGGTATTGCCCGGCGATCTGATGCCACGAGCGGCGCCTGCCCGAGCGGACTGCTTATTCAGCGGCACGACTCTGGATGCGACGTGGCGATGGATCTGCTGGTGATGGCCTGTTGTGCCGCGTTCGAATTCTGGTTATCAGCGGCCTGCGCTCGGCGGCGGGACGAATACATGCCTGAATGCGTCGGCGCGGCCTGATCGAAGGCGCCGGCCAGCGCGGCCTGTTCCAGGATCGGGCGCGGGTAGTGGGTGGGGAAGGCATCCAGCACGCGGCGGAACTGGCGCGCGCCCTCGATGATGCGCGGGCAGCGTCCCCGCCGGCGATTTCCTCGCCGCTGTTCAGCCGCAGGACGGCGCCTTCCAGACCCATCTCGACCGTGGACCTTCCAGCGCGGCCTGGTCCTGAGATAGACCTCGGACTGCCGCGCGCCACCTTGTAGAGCGGCGGCTGGGCGATGTAGAGATAGCCGCCCTCGATCAGCTGCGGCATCTGCCGGAAGAAGAAGGCGAGCAGCAGCGTGCGGAGTGCGCGCCGTCGACGTCGGCATCGGTCATGATGACGACCTTGTGGTAGCGCAGTTTCGAGATGTCGAATTCGTCGCGGCCGATGCCGGTGCCCAGCGCGATCATGTGCTGATTTCCCGCTGGACAACATGCGGTCAAAGCGGGCGCGTTCGACGTTCAGGATCTTGCCGCGCAGGGGCAATACCGCCTGGTTGCTGCGCGACCGGCCCTGCTTGGCCGAGCCGCCGGCGCTGTCGCCCTCGACCAGGAAAAGCCCGATCGACGGTCGCGTTCCTGGCAATCGGCCAGTTTGCCGGGCAGGCTGGCCACGTCCAGCGCGGTCTTGCGGCGGGTCAGTTCGCGCGCCTTGCGCGCCGCCTCGCGTGCCAGGGCTGCCTCGACGATCTTGCCGACGATGATCCGGGCCGGGCCGGGGTTTTCCTCGAACCATTCCGACAGCTTTTCGTTCATCAGGTTCTCGACCGCCGGGCGCACCGCTGAAACCAGCTTGTCCTTGGTCTGGCTGGAGAATTTCGGGTCGGGCACCTTGACCGACAAGACGCAGGTCAGCCCTTCGCGCGCGTCGTCGCCGGTGAAATCGACCTTTTCCTTCTTGGCGATGCCCGAGGTCTGGGCATAGGCGTTGATCGTGCGGGTCAGCGCGCCGCGGAATCCGGCCAGATGGGTGCCGCCGTCGCGCTGGGGAATGTTGTTTGTGAACGGCAGTACGTTTTCATGGTAGCTGTCGTTCCACCACATGGCGATTTCGACGCCGATGCCGTTCTTTTCGCCCAGCATGTAGATCGGCTCGGCCATGACCGACTGCTTGGAGCGGTCGAGATACTTGACGAATTCCTTGACGCCGCCTTCGTAGAACAACTCGGTCCGCCGCGGCCTGGCGGCAGGGTTCGATGACGATCCGCACGCCCGAATTCAGGAAGGCCAGTTCGCGCAGCCGGGTTTCCAGCGTCTGAAGCTGTAGTCGAGGTTCGAGAAGGTGCCATCGGGCCGGTTGGTCTTGGCGCTGGCCAGAAAGCGCACCGGTGCCGCGCTGGCCGGGGCGGGGCCGACTTCATGCACATGGACGGTGCATTCGCCATGCTCGAACCGGGCGCGGTATTCGGTGTCATTGCGCCAGACGGTCAGCTCCAGCCATTCCGACAGCGCGTTGACCACCGAGACGCCAACGCCGCAGGCCGCCGGACACCTTGTAGGCATTGCCGCCTCGTCGGTGTTGTTGAATTTGCCGCCGGCGTGCAGCTGGGTCATGATGACCCGGCCGCCGAGACGCCTTCTTCGGGGTGCATGTCGACCGGGATGCCGCGCCGTTGTCGCGCAATCGAGACGCTGTCGTCGGGGTGGATCATGACCACGACTTCGCGGCGTGACCGGCCAGCGCCTCGTCGATGCCGTTGTCGACGACCTCAGACCATGTGGTGCAGGCTCCGAGCCATCGTCGGTGTCGCCGATATACATGCCGCGTAAGGGCTTATGAACCGCCTCTAACCCCTTGAGAACCTTGATGGAATCAGCGCCGTATTCGGCTGGCTTGGCGGCTTCGCCATGCGTCGGAACCCTTGTCTGTGCCCGCGATTTATAGCGGCTTCGACGGCGGATTGTCACGCGCAGGCCACAAGATTTTGTGGTTACAGAAAGGGAGCCGACCAGCCCCACGCAGATCAGCAACACGCCCGAGGCGACATTCATCCGATGCACCGCCGCCGGGCTGGACAAGAGCTGCCGGGCCTGGTCGAGGAAACAGCGCCAGGCCCAGGTTGCCGGCCATGGGAATCGTGGCGGAAATGGCGATGATCGGCTTCGGCATGTCGGGCGCGGTCAGTTCCAGCGTGAAAAGCCGGGCAAGGCCCCCATGTAGAACAGGATCGCCTTGGGGTTGCCGATCACCGCGGCCACGCCGACGGAAAAGCCGGCCCAGAGGCCGGGGCGGGTCAGCCGGCTGTCGGCGCGCATGGTCGCGGCGGGCTTGCGGATCAGCAGCACGCCCATCAAGAGAAAGATCGCGGCAGCGACCCAGCGCAACAGCGCCAGGGCATCGCCATAGGCGGATTCGATCCAGGACAGCCCCAGGATCGCCGCCAGCGGCCAGACCAGATCGCCCAGTGCCACGCCGACCGCCAGCGGCCAGGCCGCGGCGAAACCGCCCGACAAGGCGCGGGCGATCAGCGCCACCCAGACCGGGCCGGGAACGGCCCAGAGCCCGGCCATGCCCAGCGCATAAAGCCCCAGTTCGTGCCAGGAAACACTCATGATGGCAGGGTCAGGCTGCCATCGGCGGCCAGCGGCCAGAACGGATTCATCGCCACTTCCCAGACATGGCCATCCGGGTCGGCCCAATAGCCGGAATATCCGCCCCAGAACACCTTTTCCGGCGCCTTCAACGCGGTCCCGCCCGCCCGCAGCGCGGCGGCAAAGGCGGCGTCGACCTCGGCCTCGCTCGCAAAGTTCTGCGCCAGGGCGATGGCCCCGGTGCCCAGCGCCGCGCCGGCACGGCCCTGGTCGGCCGCCAGATCGTCGCGCCCGAACAGCGCCAAGACCGCGCCCTGCATCTGGAAAAACGCCACGCCGGCCTGGCTGGCGCCATGTTCCTGCCAGCCAAGGCGGCGGTAAAACCCCCGCGCGGAGGCCAGATCCGCAACACCAAGCGTTATCAGGGTCACACGTTGCGGCGTCATGTCTGCACCAGGCTGAGGCCGCCGGACTCGGCGACGGTGATGTTCTGCGCCCTGTCGCCCAGACTGTCAAACAGCGCCGCTTCGGTGCCGGTCATCAGCGCCTGGGCCCCCAGCGCGTCGATCTCGTCATAAAGCGCGGCACGGCGAGCGGCATCCAGATGCGCCGCCACCTCATCCAGCAACAGCACCGGCGCCCGGCCCAGATCGGCCAGCAGCGCGCGCGCATTGGCCAGGATCAGGCTGATCAGCAGGGCCTTCTGCTCTCCGGTGGAACATTGGTCGGCGGCGACACCCTTGGCGGCATAGACCGCCGCCAGGTCTGCCCGGTGCGGACCGATCAGGCTGCGCCCCGCCGCCATGTCGCGGCGACGCGATCCCGCCAGCGCCGTGGCCAGATCGTCGGGGTTGCCTTCGGGATATATGAGCGACAGTTCGGATTGCGGGAAATGCGTGTCCGCCCCGCGTTGCGCCGCCCCGATCCGGTCCAGCGTCGCCTCGCGGTTCGCGGTGATCTGCCGCCCGGCTTCGCCCATCCGCGTTTCCAGCGCGGCATACCAGTGCGGGTCGGTCACCTGGTCCTTCAACAGGCGGTTGCGGTCGCGCATCGCCTTGTCATAGGCCAGCACCGCCTCGGCGTGGTCCGGCGCGAAAGACAGCGTCATCCGGTCCAGGAACCGCCGGCGCCCCTCGGCCGCCTCGATCCACAGCCGGTCCATCGCCGGGATCAGCCACAGCACCCGCAAGACCCGGCCCAGCGCCGCCTGTGGCGCGGCCTTGCCATCAATCCGCGTCTGCCGGGTCTCGGCGGCCTCGGCCCAGGTCTCGATCTCATGCGGGCCACCCAAACCGAACACCTGTGCGGCAATCTTCCAGCCCAGCCTCTCCGGCTGCCGCGCCAGATCCTCGGACGCAGCCCGGCGCAGCCCGCGACCGGGCGACAGCAGCGACACCGCCTCCAGGATATTGGTCTTGCCCGCGCCATTCGGCCCGACAATCGCCACCGGACGGCCGTCGAACTGCAACCGCGTCGCCCGGTGGCTGCGAAAATGCGAAAGTGTCAGCGCGGTGATGGCCAGGCCGCTCACACCCCTGCCCCTTCATCTTGGGAAAAATACTCCGGGGGTCAGGGGCTGGCCCCCATCGCTGATCAGACGCGCATCCGGCATCACGGCATAGACGGCGCTGGTGTCGTTGCCTTCGCGCATCAGGTCGGATCCCCCGACGAGTTGAACAGGAACACCGCGTTCTCGCGGTCGACCTGGCTGGCGATCTCCAGCAGGTACTTGGCGTTGAAGCCGATCTCCAGCCGCTCGTCGCCATAGGCCACGGCCAGTTCCTCTTCGGCGGCGCTGTCCGGGGCGTTCACCGACAGGATCAACCAGTCTTCGTCCAGCGCCAGCTTGATGGCGCGCGACGTTCGACGGCTGGCGATGGCCAGCCGGTCCTGGCGAATTCGCTGGCGTCCACTTCCAGCCGGCGGGTGTTGCCGGTGGGAATGACGCGGGTGTAGTCGGGGAAGGTGCCGTCGATGACCTTCGAGGTCAGGGTGATGGCCGGGGTGGCAAAGCGCACCTTGGTTTCCGACACCGAGACGGCGATCTGGGCTTCGTCGTCGTCCAGCAGCTTGCGCAATTCGCCCACGGTCTTGCGCGGCACGATCACGCCGGCCATGCCTTCGGCGCCGGCGGGCAGGGTGGCGTCGATGCGGGCCAGCCGGTGGCCGTCGGTGGCGACGCAGCGCAGCACCTGGCCCTCTTCGCCGGTGGCGACATGCATGTAGACGCCGTTCAGGTAATAGCGGGTCTCTTCGGTCGAGATGGCGAATTTCGCCTTGTCGAACAGCCGGCGCAGCACTGGCGCGGGGGCCGAAAAGTTGCTGCTGTATTCCGAGCTGGCCATCACCGGGAAATCTTCCTTCGGCAGGGTGGCCAGGCTGAAGGTGGAACGGCCGGCGGCAATGGTCAGGCGCCCCGAGGCCGCATCCTCGGCCAGGTTGACCAGCGCGCCATCCGGCAGCTTGCGGATGATTTCATGCAGCATCACCGCCGAAACCGTGGTGGCGCCAGCGCGTTCCACCATGGCCGGGGCGCGGTCGACCACCTCGATATCCAGGTCGGTTGCGCGGAAGGACACATGGTCGCCCTCGGCCTCGATCAACACGTTGGCAAGGATCGGGATGGTGTTGCGACGTTCCACCACGGATTGGGCCTGCGCCAGCGCCTTCAGCAGCGTTCCGCGTTCGATCGAGAGTTTCATCTTCATTCCCCCAGCCGGGCCCAAGTTCAAGGGAGGCCGACATTACCCGGCTTTCGCCGGTTCACAAGCATTTCCGCGCGACTTTGTGTGGCTTTGCCGGGGCCGTCAAGGCCAGCGGCCCCTCTGCCTTGCGCTCAGCCCTGCAACAGGCGCCGGAGAAGCAGCAGATCATCGGCAAGCTGGCTGTCCGATGCCATCAGTTCCTCGATCTTGCGGACGCCGTGCATGATGGTGGTGTGGTCGCGCCCGCCGAAGCGGCGGCCGATCTCGGGCAGGCTGCGCGCGGTCAGCTGCTTGGCCAGGTACATCGCCACCTGACGCGGCCGGGCGATGGTGCGCAGGCGTTTCGGCCCGATCAGGTCGGACAGGCGGACGTTGTAATGCTCGGCCACCTTGCGCTGGATTTCCTCGATCGTCAGCTTGCGGTCGCTGGCGCGCAGGATGTCGGCCAGGCAATCCTGGGCAAGGTCCAGGGTGATCTCGCGGCCAACCAGCGAGGCAAAGGCAAAGAGGCGGGTCAGCGCGCCTTCCAGCACGCGGACGTTGGTGGTGATGCGGTGCGCCAGGAATTCCAGCACGCCGGGGGCGATGACCAGGCCCTTGTACTGGCTGCGGTAGAAGTCGACCTTCTGCTGCAGGATACCCAGCCGCAGTTCGTAATCGGTCGGGTGCAGGTCGACCACCAGCCCGCATTGCAGGCGCGAGCGGATGCGTTCCTCCAGATCCTTGATTTCGCCGGGCGCGCGGTCGGCGGAAATCACGATCTGCTTGTTCTGGTCGACCAGCGCGTTGAAGGTGTGGAAGAATTCTTCCTGCGTGCTGTCCTTGCCGGCGATGAACTGCACGTCGTCGACCATCAGCACGTCGACCGAACGGAACAGCGACTTGAAATCCATCACCTGCTTGTCGCGCAGGGCCTGGACGAACTGATACATGAACTGCTCGGCCGAGAGGTAAAGCACCCGCAGGTCGGGGCGGCGCTGCTGCAATTCATGCGCGATGGCATGCATCAGGTGGGTCTTGCCCAGGCCAACGCCGCCATAAAGGAACAGCGGGTTGAAGGTGACCGGGCCACCCTCGGCCACGCGGCGCGCGGCGGCATGAGCCAGTTCGTTCGGCTTGCCGACCACAAAGCTGTCAAAGGTGAACCGGGCGTCGAGCGGCGCGCCGGGCAGGTCGTTGTCGGCGGCGGCGCGGCTGGTGGCGCGGGGTGCGGCCGGGGCATTGGCGGCGGGCGCCCGGCGCGCGGGCTTGCCGGCGGTCACGGCAAATTCCAGGCGGTCGACCTGGGCGCCGGCGGTGACAAGCTGGTTGCGGATCTGGTCGCCGTAATTGCGCTGGACCCAATCGCCAAAGAAGCTGGTCGGCACTTCAAAGCTGGCGACGCCATTCTTCAGCGCCGACAGTTTCAGCGGCTCGATCCAGGTGACATAATTGTTCTTGCCGACCCGCTTGATCAGCGCTTCGCGTATTTGTCCCCACGTCTCGTTCGTCATTTCCGCTCGACCTGCATTCCCCCCCTGCCTCGTTGCGGGCAGGGACACGTTAAAACGCGCAATCCTTGCAGGACGGGCGGCCACCCCTGACGGAGTTGGCCGGCCAACCCTGGCCTTGGCACGGGACAAGACAACCGGCAGCGGCCACGCAAGAGCGGCCCCTGACAGTGCAGCCGGCAATGCGATAGCATTGCATGACCCAAAGACCGCAAACGGAGGACGCAATTGTAATGGCTGGCAGCCTTGCGTTCTGTGGCAGTACGACATCCGTTCGCGATTACGACATGTCCCCCAAGACGAGTGAATCGCAAGATGACGCTAGCCCGCCCCGCGAGGCCTCTGCAACCGAACAACGCGCTTGACAGAGATTCCCCGAAACCGAATCCCGGGGCCTGTGCAAATCGGCAACGCGCGGCATTTTCCCGCATTTCCGATTGATAAAATTGAAAAGGCACAGCCGCGGCGGGCTGTGCCTTTGTCTGTCGATTCGGCCTGTGGGAATCAGGCCTTGGCGGCGATCGCCTTCACGCGCGAGGACAGGCGCGACATCTTGCGGGCGACGGTGTTCTTGTGCAGCACGCCCTTGGTGACGCCACGGGCCAGTTCCGGCTGGGCAGCCTTGAGCGCGGCGGCGGCGGCGGTCTGGTCGCCCGAGGCGATGGCCTCTTCGACCTTGCGCAGGAAGGTGCGGATGCGCGAGCGGCGCGCCTTGTTCACGTCATAGCGGGCTTCGGACTGGCGGGCGCGCTTCTTGGACTGGGCAGTGTTTGCCATGGGCTATTCGTTCCTTGCGGTCTTTACAATGTCGGTTGCACGAAAGACCCAAGGCTCCGCCCCAGGGACGGAATCGATTCTTGCCTAAGCGGGCCCACGCGCATGTGAGGCGGGCCTATACGGCATCGCGGCGGGAAAGGGAACAGGGAATCAGCGGTCGCGGAATTGCGGCTGCCGCTTTTCGAGAAAGGCCGACATGCCCTCTTTCTGGTCTTCGGTGGCAAAGGCGGCGTGGAACAGCCGGCGTTCGTGCAGCAGGCCCTCGGCCAGCGTGGTTTCCTGGGCGCGGTCCACCGCCTCTTTCACCATCATCGCGGTCAGCATGGATTTCTCGGCGATCTTGCCGGCGATCTTCAGCGCCTCTTCGATCAGCGCCTTGGCCGGGAACACCCGCGAGACCAGGCCAGACCGTTCGGCCTCGGGCGCCTCCATGAAGCGGCCGGTCAGGTGCATGTCCATGGATTTCGACTTGCCGACGCAGCGGGTCAGCCGCTGGGTGCCGCCCATGCCGGCCGGAATCCCCAGGTTGATCTCGGGCTGGCCGAACTTGGCGGTGTCGGCGGCGATGATGAAGTCGCACATCATCGCCAGCTCGCATCCGCCCCCAAGGCAATAGCCGGACACGGCGGCGATCATCGGTTTGCGCACCCGGCCGATGGCGGCGGTCTCGGGGCCGAAGAGATTGTCGAAATAGACGTCGGAGAAGGTTTTCGCGGCCATCTCGCGCACGTCGGCCCCGGCGGCAAAGGCCTTTTCCGAGCCGGTGATGACGATGCAGCGCACCTTGTCATTGGCGTCGGCGGCGGTGACGGCCTGGGCCAGTTCGCCCATCAGGGTGCTGTTCAGGGCGTTCAGCGCATCGGGGCGATTCAGGCGGATCAGGGCAGTGTAATCCACGATCTCGACGATCAGCGTCTCATAGGCCATGGCAAGCTCCGCTGTTCCAGGGTCGGGGACTGATACCAGTGGCACGGCGCGCAAGGCAAGCCGTCGCTGAGATCAGGCCTGGCAGACCGGGCAGTAAAAGCTGGACCGGCCGGATTGCACGATGCGGGCTATGGTGCCGGTGCAGCCGGGGGTGAGGCAGGGCTGGCCCTCGCGGTCATAGACGCGGAAGCTGTGCTGGAAATAGCCCAGCTCGCCGCTGGTCTGGCGATGGTCGCGCAGGCTGCTGCCGCCGGCCTCGATCGCCTCGGCCAGAACCTGGCGGATCAGCGGCACCAGGGCGGCGGCCTGATCGTCGGTCAGGTCGCCGGCCAGCAGGGTGGGGGCAAGGCCGGCCCGATACAGCACCTCGCAGACGTAGATGTTGCCAAGGCCGGCCACCAGTTTCTGATCCAGCAGGGCGGATTTGATCGGCGTGCGCCGGCCCCGCAACGCAACCGCCAGATAGGTGGCGTCAAAGAGGTTGCCCAGGGGTTCCGGCCCCAGCGCGGCCAGCAGGGGATGCGTCTCTGCACCGGCGGTTTGCATCAGGTCCATGGCCCCGAAACGGCGGGCATCGTTGAAGGTGATGCGGGCCCCGTTGTCCATGGTCAGCACCACATGGTCATGTTTCTGCGGCGCGGGGTGATCGTGGTGAAAGCCGCCCGGCATCCCGCCGGAAATCAGCATCCGCCCCGACATGCCCAGATGGATGAGAAGCGTCTCTGACGAGGCCAGATCGGCCAGGATATACTTGGACCGCCGCCGCAGCGACAGAACGCGCTGACCCGTCAGGCGTTCGGCCATGCGGTCGGGCAAGGGCCAGCGCAGGTCGGGGCGGTTGACCTGGGCCTGGGCAATGACGTGACCCTGCATCGCGGGCAGAAGGCCACGGCGGACGGTTTCCACCTCGGGCAGTTCGGGCAAATCGGACCTCGCGCAGGGATTTCGCCGCAGTGTCCCGCAACGCCGCAGGACCCACAACAGGCTTGTGCGCCTGAAAGACGCCGGCAGGGCGAAAGGGCGGGCCGGCGCTCCTTTCATCGTAACGTCGTCCGGCGCCTGTCTGCCGCCTGTCTGCGGGCCTGCGGCAGAATGCGGTTTCCCTTGGCGCCCTTGCGGCGCTATACCCCGCCGGAACGGCAATTTCCGGGCGATGGCAGGGCATGACCTCTTCCGACGACAAGACCACGCATTTCGGGTTCCGCGACGTGCCCGAGGCCGAGAAGGCCGGGATGGTGCATGGCGTCTTTTCGCGGGTGGCCTCTAAATACGACGTGATGAACGACCTGATGTCGATGGGCATCCATCGGGTCTGGAAGGACGCCATGATGGACTGGCTGGCGCCGCGCCCTGGCCAGCGCCTGCTGGACGTGGCGGGCGGCACCGGCGACGTGGCCTTTCGGTTCCTGAAACGGGCGCCGGGCGCGCGGGCCGTGGTCTGCGACATGACCGAGCCGATGCTGATCGAAGGCCGCAAGCGGGCCGAGGCGGAAAAGCAGGCCGACAGCCTGGACTGGGTGGTGGGCGACGCCATGGCCCTGCCCTTTCCGTCGAATTCCTTTGACGTCTACACCATCAGCTTTGGCATCCGGAACGTCACCCGGATCGGCGATGCGCTGGCCGAGGCCTGGCGCGTGCTGCGGCCGGGCGGTCGGCTGATGGTGCTGGAATTCAGCCAGATCCCCAACGACCTGATGCAAAAGGCCTATGACCTGTATTCCTTCAACATCATCCCGGTGATGGGCCAGATCGTGGCGGGCGATCGGGACAGCTATCAATATCTGGTGGAATCGATCCGCAAGTTTCCCGATCAGGAAACCTTTGCCGGGATGATCCGGCAGGCGGGCTTTGGCCAGGTGAAATACCGCAACCTTTCGCTGGGCATCGCCGCGCTGCATTCGGGATGGAAGCTCTAGGTGCGCGGCCCGCACAACATATGGCGGCTGATCCGCACGCTGGCCACGCTGGAGCGGACGGGCGCCATCGGCCAGGTGCTGGAGGCGTTTCGCGCGCCTCCGCGCATCCGCGCCGTGGCGCGGGTGCTGGGCTGGCCCTTTGCCTGGGTCGGCCTGCGCGGAGATCCTGCGCTGCTGCCGCTGACCCGGGCGCTGACCGCGCTGGGCCCGGCCTATATCAAGTTCGGCCAGGTGCTGTCGACGCGCCCCGACATCGTCGGCGACGAGCTGGCGACCCAGCTGAAATACCTGCAGGACAAGCTGCCGCCCTTTGCGACCGCGGTGGCCAAGTCGATGGTCGAGGCCGAGCTGGACCTGCGGGTGGACGAGGTGTTTTCCGCCTTTTCAGAGCCTGTTGCCGCGGCCTCGATCGCCCAGGTCCACCGGGCAAGGCTGCGCGAGACCGGCGGCGATGTCGCGGTCAAGGTGCTGCGGCCGCAGATCGAACGGGCCTTCCGCAAGGACCTGGACGCCTTTTACCTGGCCGCGAAATGGATCGAGATCCTGCCGCCGTTCTCGCGCCGGCTGCGGCCGATGGATGTGATCGCGCATTTCGAAGGCGTGGTCATGGGCGAGTTGGACCTGCGGCTGGAATGTTCGGCCGCGTCGGAATTCGCCGCCAATACCGCCGGCGATGCCGGGCTGATGGTGCCGCAACCGCTGTGGCACCTGTCCAGCCGGCAGGTGATGACGATCGGCTGGGCCGAAGGCATCGGCCTGAACGACATCGCGGCGATGGATGCGGCAGGCGTCAACCGGCCCGAAGTGGCTGCGCGGGTCCTGACCCTGTTCCTGAGCCATGCCCTGCGCGACGGATTCTTCCACGGCGACATGCACCAGGGCAACCTGAAGGTCACGCCCGCCGGCGACCTGATCGCCTATGACTTTGGCATCATGGGGCGGATCGACGAATATACCCGCCGCGCCTATGCCGAGATCCTGATGGGGTTCATCCGCAAGGACTATCGCCGCGTCGCCGAGGTGCATTTCGAGGCCGGCTATGTGCCGGCGGGCCGCGACATAGATGAATTCGCCCGCGCGCTGCGCGCCGTCGGAGAGCCGATTTTCGGCATGGACGCCAGCCGGATCTCGATGGCGCGGCTGCTGTCCTACCTGTTCGAGGTGACAGAGCGTTTCGGGATGCAGACACGGACCGAGCTGATCCTGTTGCAGCGGACCATGGTGGTGGTCGAGGGCGTGGCGCGGGGCCTGGACCCGCATATCAACATCTGGGAAGTCGCCCGCCCGGTGGTCGAGAGCTATATCCGCAAGCATGTCGGGCCGCAGGCGGTGCTGCGCGACCTGGCGCTGACGGCGCGGGTGCTGGCGCGCTATGGGCCAAAGCTGCCGGCGCTGGCCGAGGCCCAGCTGATCCGGCTGGGCAATCCGGCAACCCCGCCCGAGGCCGCGCGCAGGGGCGGCTGGCGGTGGTGGCCGCTGCCGGCGGTGCTGCTGGCGGCCGGGCTGGGCTATTGGCTGGGGCTGGCCTATTAGGCCGGCTCAGCCGGGCGGCACGCGCAGGGCGGTGATCTCGGTTGCGGCCACCTCGATGCCGCCAGCCAGCACCAGCCGCACGCCGCCGGCGCCGCCCCGCGCCTCGACCACGCGGCCGTAATATTCCACCGGGTCGGTGGTCAGTAATTCGTCATCGCGCCAGCTTTCCAGCGACAGGGAATATTCACCCTCGGGCAGCGGATCGCCAGTGGCATCGCCGCCCAGCCATTCATAGGGTTCCGCCGAAACCGGCAGGGCCTCGCGCGAGACGGTGTTGCCCTGGGTGTCCTTGACCACCAGGACCACCCGATCCGCCGTAGCGACCGGATTGGGCGACAGTGTCACCGGCGTGCCGGAATACCACACGAGCGCCGCGGCCCGCGCCTCTTGCCCGACCCAGCCGGCAAGCTGCGTCATGCCCATCAGCGAAAACTGCGTGGCCATGGCGTCCAGCAACTGATTGGTGCGCACCTGCTGTTCGACACCGGAAAAGGTGGCCAGCTGCACGGCATAATCCGTCGACTCGATCGGGTTCAGCGGGTCCTGGTTCTGCATCTGCGCCGTCAGCATGCGCAGGAATGTGTTGAAGTCGGACGAGATCATCCCGGTTCCGGCGCTGCCGGTGCCCGTCGTGCTGGCCGGGGAAATGGCGGATATGGTCATGGGGGCCTCAGATACGAAGGAAAAGGGCGGCGGCGGGGTATCCCGCGGCCGGGGGTGGGGGCGGCAAGACCTGCGGCGGGGGCAGGTCGGGCGCAGGGTCCGGGTCCGTGGTCGCGGCGGGCGATTGTGGCGGCGGGCCGGACCAGCGGCCGAAGCCGAGATCCAGGCTCTGGTTGCCGGATTGCCGCAGGTCGCCCAGCAACTGGTCGGAATGGCGGCGCAGCAGGTCAAGCGTCTCTGGCCGCTCGGCCGAGATGGTGATCGACAGCCGCTCTCCCTCGTTGCGCAGGTCGATCCGGATGGCGCCCAGCTCCTCCGGGGCCAGGCGCAGTTCGGTGACGGGGCCGGTTGCGGTGGCAACGGCCTGCAGCACCTGATCCGGCAGCGGCGGCGCGGGCGCGGCGGCGGCGGCCGGCGGGTCGGGGCGGATCGGAGCGGCAGATGGGGGGGCGGCTGGGGTCAGGGCGACGGGCGCGGGCCCGTCCGTTTGTCCCCGCGCGATGGTCGCATCGACGGCTTGCGCGGCCCTGGCCGGTTCGGGCGGGGCTTCGGGCGGTGGATCGGGCAGCGGATCGTCCTTGCCCGGCCCGGCGCCGGGGGGCACAGGCGGCAGCGCGCCAAGGGGCGCGGGCGGTTCCGCGGTATCGCCGTTGTTCCCGGCCGCGGCGACCACAGGCTCGGCCATTGGCCACAGCGCGCGGCCAATCCGTTCGCCCTTGGACGGCACCGATGGCGCGGCGGCCGCATTCCCGCGGCTGACGGCCTGTCCCGGCAGGTCTCGGCCCAGACGGTTGCCGCCGTCGCCACCCTGCGCCGCGGCAGGTGGCAAAGGTCCGTCCTGCGCGGCACGGCCTTGGCCCGGCGGGTCTGCCGGCGGGTCGCCCTGTCCGGGCGGTGACGTGGGCGCGGCGGGCGTCAGGGCGCCCTTTTCGTCCGCGAGCGCAGGGCGGGGCGGATTCGGCGCGGGCAGGTTCCGGTCGGGCGCAGGCGGGGCCGCCGCTGCCACGCTCGGGTCCTCGGGCGCCGTGGCGACAGGCGCTGTGGCAACCGTGTCGGGCCTGAGGGCTGCGGGTTGCCGGTCCGGCAGGACGGCAAGGGGAACAGCAGGGGGCACAGCCGGGTCGGGCCGGCCTGACGCGCGCACCTCTGGCGGCGGCGGATCGGGCATCAAGACTGGAAACAGTCTCTGTTCCTGCGGAAATGATGGTATATCGGCCCGATCCGGCACCAAAATTGGCCCGGCTGGCGGCTGGCCCTTTGCGGCCATGGCCATTGGCGCGGCCGGGACAGGACCGGGGCTGATTGCCGGTCGGGGTGCGGCCTTTGGCTCCGCCGCCGGCACCTCGACCGGCAGGGCGGAAAGCGGCACCGGCAGGGCAATGTCGGGCAAGGCCATGGCAGGCAAGACGACATCCCCCTCCGGCGGCTCGGCCAGCTCTGCGCCTTGCGGGGGCTGTGAGTCTGGGGGCGGTTCGGGGTCTTCGGACTCTTCCGGCGCTGCAGGTGTCGCCTCCGGCAGCATTGGCCGATCCGGCGGCAGCGCCACAAGGGTGGGCAGCGCGGTTTCCGCCACCGACACGGGCGCGCCGTCAGCGGCAAGGTTCGGCGCGGGCAGCGGAATGGCGCCGGAGAGATCACCGGCAAGGGCGGGCGTCATCAGCGCCGCGAATTCGGCCAGATGCGCCATGTCGGGCACCAGATCGCCAGGGGGCGGCGCGGTGGCACCGGCCAATTGCGGGACGGAAAGCATGAGGATCTGTGTCATCTGCCTGCGACTTCTGCCGGGACTGACACGGTTTTCGCCGCAACGGATTACCACTTCTTTACCGGTCCTCGGGAATAGTCGGGAAAATCCGAACGATCCGCGAGGTGTGCCGATGGATGCGATGAAACCCGTTCTGGCCGGCCCCGGCGGCGCGGCCCTGTCCGGCCGCGACCGCGCCCTGCTGGACAAGGCCAAGGAACTGGAAGCGCATTTCTGGCCGAAATGCTGGGCCATGCCGGGATGGATGCCGAGGCAAACGGCATGTTCGGCGGCGGCGCGGGCGAGGAACAGTTCGCCTCGTTCCTGCGGCAGGAACAGGCGCGGATGATGGTCGACCGCGGCGGAATCGGCCTGGCCGAATCGCTGTTCCGCGCGATGGGAGGAGGGCAGGCCGATGCCTGATCCGGCAAGCCTGGAGACGTTTCTGCTGGCCACCGGCGCGGCGCTGAAGGCGGGGGATCTGCCGCTGCTGGCGGACCTGGCGGACAGGGTCGAGGCCGCCCTGGCGGAGGGGACGGCAGCGGGCGGCGACCCGCGGCAGGCCGCACGGGTCTTGCAGGCCGCGCGGGAAAACGAACGGCTGCTGCTGGCGGCGATGAAGGGCGTGAGGGCAGCGCGGGCGCGGGCTGCCCAACTGACCGACAGGGGGCGGTTTTCCACCTATGACGCCGGCGGGCGCCGCGACCTCTTGGGCATGCCGCCCACGGGCCCGGCGCGGCGGCTGTGACGCCGGGTGCAGACCATTCAAATGCGCCGGAAAAAGCGCCCCTGCTGCCGGCCGGAATTCAGGTTTTGGTAACCTGACGCCCCGCATCCTTTCCCGGCATCTCATGACGGGATGGCGCCGCGGGTCGCCCCGGTGGCAGTGGCCAGAATGCTGGAACAGCCGCGCCATGCGGCATGACACGCTCTGCGCAAAGCGCAGGAAGCAGTAGAAGGAACTACCGAATGTCGTCCATTCTGACGAACACCAGCGCCATGGTCGCCCTGCAGACGATGAAGGGCATCAACAAGAACATGGGAGCGGTCCAGTCCGAGATCTCGACCGGCAAGGCCGTGGGATCCGCCAAGGACAATGCCGCCGTCTGGGCCATCTCGAAGGTCATGGAATCGGATGTGAAGGGCTTCAAGGGCATCGCCGACAGCCTGTCGCTGGGCTCCTCGACCATCTCGGTGGCGCGGCAGGCGGCGGAAACCGTGACCGACCTCTTGACCGAGATGAAGGGAAAGATCGTCGCCGCGCAGGAAGACAACGTCGACCGCGCCAAGATCCAGACCGACGTCGACAAGCTGGTCGAGCAGATCAACACCGTTGTCGGCTCTGCCCAGTTCAACGGGCTGAACCTGGTGAACGGCTCGCAATCGACGGTCGACATCCTGGCCTCTCTCGACCGCAACGGCTCGGGCGTGGTCGCCTCGTCGATCACGGTGAATGCGCAGAACCTGGCGACCGGCGGCTATGTCGCGAACGACGTGTTCTCGGCCTCGACGGCGGGCACGATCTCGACCGACGCCGATACCTTCGTGCTGGCGCTTGACCAGGGCGGCGGCACCGACGACATCACCATCGCCGACGGCACCAACGCCTGGGTTGCCGGCGACAAGATCTCGATCCGGATCGGCGACAAGGAAGCCTCGTACACGGTGACCGCTAATGACGTGGACGCCAGCAATGCCTCGCTGACCACCACGGTGCCGGACATGATCGCCGTCGGCCTGAAGAATGCGATCGACGCCCTTGGCATCACCGGGCTGACGGTGAACTACGACAGCGCCACGGTCGGCACGCTGGAATTCATCAATGACGGCACCACCGACCTTTCCGTATCGGGCCAGTACAAGAATGCCGGTTCCGGCGGGCTTGGCGCGCTGTCGTCGGTCGACGTTTCCAGCGCGGCGAATGCGCAGACCGCGCTGGGCACGATCGAAGGCCTGCTGCAGACCTCGATCGACGCCGCGGCGGAATTCGGCTCGGCGCAGAAGCGTATCGACATCCAGTCGGAGTTTGTCGGCAAGCTGTCGGACGCGCTGAAATCGGGGATCGGCACGCTGGTCGATGCCGACATGGAAGAGGCGAGCGCCCGGTTGCAGGCGCTGCAGGTGCAACAGCAACTGGGCATCCAGGCGCTGTCGATCGCCAACCAGCAGCCGCAGAACCTGCTGTCGCTGTTCCGGTAAGGAAACCGGCCGGGGCCTATTCGGCCCCGGCCTTCCTGTCCCTGACCCACCCCAGCACCGGAACACCAGACCATGACCCCCTATTCCAACCTGGCCTATGCCCAACCGGCCGCCCCGATCCGCACGGCGCGCGCCGCCGAATACGACGTGATCGCGCGGATCACCCAGCGGCTTTCGGCCGCCACGATGCGCCGCAAGGAAAACCACCCGGCCTTCATTGCGGCCCTGGCCGACAACGAGCGGCTGTGGTCGACCCCTGGCGGCCGATGTGGCCGACGACGGCAACAGCCTGCCCGGCGCACTGCGCGCCCGGTTGTTCTATCTGTACCAGTTCACCGCCGAACACAGCCGCCGGATCCGCGCCGGCGCCGCCAGCCCCGAGGTTCTGGTCGAGATCAACACCGCCGTCCTGCGCGGCCTGCGCGGCGAAGGAACGGCAGCATGAGCGGGCTGGTCCTCAAGCTGGGCCCGCACGAACGGGTGCTGATCAACGGCGCGGTGATCGAGAATGGTGACAAGCGGTCCAAGCTGGCAATCATGACGCCAAACGCCAATATCCTGCGGCTGCGCGATGCGATCCACCCCGAACAGGCGAACACGCCGGTGCGGCGCGTCTGCTATATCGCCCAGCTGGTGTTGTCCGGCGATGCCAGTTCCAGCGATACGCGGCATCAACTCTTGCGCGGGATCGAGCAGCTCAGCCAGGTGATGACAGACCCGGACAGCCGGGCCCTGCTGTCCCAGGCCAGCGCGGCGGCGCTGGAAGACCAGCATTACCAGGCGCTGAAGGCCTTGCGCAGCCTGCTGCCCCGCGAGGAGCGGCTGCTGGCCGCTGGCCGGGCATGAGTTTCCAGCCGGTCATACCGCTTGGCGGCTATGCCGGCTGGGCCTTTCTGAAACGCACGATGGTGCAACAGCAGGCCGCGCAGCAGGCCACGCCGGTGAACCAGCGGGACGAGGCCTATTTCCGCGACCGGATCGGCAAGATCAGCACGGCCGAGGAACTGGTCTCGGACCGGCGGCTGTTGCGGGTGGCGCTGACGGCCTATGGTCTGGAAGGCGATATCGACAACAAGGCCTTCATCCGCAAGGTCCTGCAGGACGGCACGCTGAACGCGGACGCACTGGCCAACAAGCTGGCGGACAAGCAATACCAGAAGTTCTCGGCCGCCTTCGGTTTCGGCGATTTCAGCGTGCCGCGCTCGCAGATTTCCGATTTTGCCGACAAGACACTGGCGATGTATCGCACGCGCCAGTTCGAAACCGCCGTGGGCGAACAGAACAACAGCTATCGCCTGGCCCTGAATGCCGAGAGGGAAGTTGTCGCCCTGGCGGAAAAGGCGGTCAGCGAAGATGTCAAATGGTTGACGATCATGGGAAATCCGCCGCTGCGCGAGACGTTCCAGACGGCTTTGGGCCTGCCGGCCAGCTTTGCCTCGCTGGATCTCGACCAGCAACTGGGCGTGCTGAAGGCGCGGGCGCAGTCGGTGTTCGGCTCGGACAGCGTCAGCCAGTTCGCCGCGCCGGAAAACCTGGACAAGCTGGTCAGGACCTATCTGCTGCGCAGCGAGATCACGTCATCCGCCCTGGTCGGCAGGGGTTCGGTGGCGCTGCAGCTGTTGCAGGGGATGTGATCAGCCCTGCAGACAGGCCTGCAGGCGGGCAAAGCTGGCCGTGGGGCCGCCGGCCGGTGCGTCCTCGGCCAGGAAGGCATCCAGCGTCGGCCACAGCCGGATCGCCCGGTCCACCGCATGGTCGGTTCCGGGCACGTATAGCCCGGCCTGCACCATCATCTCGGCCCGGTCATAGGCGCCCAGCGTGCGGCGGACATCGGTGATCAGCGCATTCTCGGCCGCGGTTGCCGCCTCTGGCAGGCTGCGCGACACCGAGCGCAGCAGGTCGATCGCCGGATAACGCCCGCGTTCGGCAATCTTGCGGTCCAGCACGACATGGCCATCCAGCGTGCCGCGAATGATGTCGGCGACCGGCTCTTCCATGTCCGAACCGGCAACGAGGACGGAAAAGACCGCGGTGATATCCCCCGTCGCCGCCAGCCCGGGCCCGGCCCGTTCGGCCAGGGCCATGATCGCATGGGCGGTCGAGGGCGGATACCCGCGCAACGACGCCTGTTCGCCCGAAGCCAGCGACACTTCACGATGCGCCTCGGCGTAGCGGGTGATGGAATCGACCAGCAACAGCACATGCAGGCCCTGGTCGCGGAAATGTTCCGCCACCGCCATGGCAGAGAGGGCGCAGCGGCGTCGCATCAGCGGCGACTGGTCGGAGGTGGCGGTAACGACCACCGATCGCGCCATGCCCTCGGGGCCGAGAACCCGGCTGGTGAAATCGCGCAACTCGCGGCCGCGCTCTCCTACCAGGCCGATCACCACGACATCGGCGGCCACCCCGCGGGCGAATTTGGCAAGAAGCGACGACTTGCCGACACCGGACCCGGCGAACAGCCCGATGCGCTGGCCCCGCACCAGCGGCAAGAGCGTGTCGAACACGGCGACGCCGGTGGAAAGCCGGTCGCCAAGGGGCGCGGCGTTCCGCGGCGGCGGGCGGGCGCGACCATTGGGCGGCCCGCCCGGACCACGCATCAACGGCCGGCCATCCAGCGGCCGTCCCAGCGGGTCGACGATGCGCCCCAGCCAGCCTGCATCCGGCGCGATTGTGGCGGGGCCCAGCAACTCGACCCTGGCGCCGATGACCAGGCCTTCGGGATCGTCCTCGGGCAGGACGGTGGCGCCGAGCGGCGAGAGGCGGACGATTTCGCCGCCAAGCGCGCCCGCGCCGCATTCCGCCAGCACCCGGTCGCCCAGCGCGGCACCGGCAAGCCCGGTGACAATAAAGGTGCCGCGCCCGGTTTCCAGCACCCGTCCGATGGCCCTAACAGGCTCTATCTCTGCGATTTCGGCCTGTAGCCCGTCAAAGATTCCCGCCACGGCGATCCCCTTTCGTTCCCTGATTACGGTTTCTAAAGGAATCACCCTTAAGCCTTGGTGAAGCAGGTCGAGGGAGAAGCCCCGATGTTCGAGAAACTGGAACTGACCAGAATGGCACAGGCGCTGGCCGCGCATGCCGGCAGCCGCATGGGCGTGGTGGCGCGCAACGTCGCACATGCCGATACCCCCGGGTTCAAGGCCCAGGACATTGCCGATTTCGCCACCGCCTGGGAGGAAAGCGGTACCGCCCTGCGCGTGACGCGGCCCGGCCATATCGGTGCGCCGGCAGGGATGGCCGCGCTGGCCCCCTTTGACGCGGGCGGGTCCGAAGCGCCCAACGGCAATACGGTGTCGCTGGAAAAGGAAATGGTCAAATCGGTCGAGGCCCGGCAAGAGCATGAGATGGCGCTGGCGATCTATCGCTCGACCGCGGACGTGATCCGCGCCTCTCTGGGCCGGCAGCGGTAAGGGGGCGGGACGATGGCCGACCTGATCACCTCGCTGTCCTTTGCAGCCTCGGGGATGGAGGCCCAGGCGACCCGCCTGCGCCACGTCTCGGAAAACATCGCAAACGTCGATACGCCCGGCTACCACCGCAAGACCATGTCCTTCGACGAGGAGATGGGGACCGGTCTTGTCGAGGCCGGACCGGTGCGGCTGGACCAGACCGAGCTGACCCGGATCTACGACCCAGGCCATCCGCTGGCGGATGCAACCGGGCAATATGACGGGTCAAACGTCGATCTTGTCATCGAGATCGCCGACGCGCGCGAGGCCCAGCGCAGTTATGAGGCAAACCTCAAGATCTTTGATCAGGCGCGGCAGATGACGCAGCCTGTTCGACCTGCTGCGGCGGTAAGGAGGGTTCGGAATGGACATCAAGACCTCATTCGCCGCGCAGACCTATGCGCAGGCCAGAACAGCCGCAGCGCCCAAACCGGGGACCGGAGAGACCGGAGCCGCCCTGGGAAAATTCGCCGAGACGTTCAGCGAAACGCTGAAGACGCATGAGGCGACGGCCCGCGCCGCCATGACCGGTGGCGCGGACCCCCATGCCCTGGGTCGAGGCGCTGGCCTCTTCGCAACTGGCCGTCGAAACCGTGGCCACGGTGCGCGATCGCGTGGTCGAGGCCTACCAGAAATCCTGAGGATGCCGATATGACCGAGGCTTCGATCTTTGACGTGCTGCGGCAGGCGCTCTGGGTCGCCACCATGATCTCGGCGCCGCTGCTGGCGGTGGCGCTGGTGGTCGGCGTGGCGATCGGGCTGTTGCAGGCACTGACCTCGGTGCAGGAAATGACGCTGACCTTCGTGCCCAAGGTGGCGGCGATGCTGGCCGTGTTCTGGGTGTCGATGAGCTTCATGACCACCACGCTGGTGGCCTTCTTTGCCGATACGATCATTCCGCGGATTGCGGGGGGCTGAGCCATGGATGCCGCGGGATACACCACGCTGGGCCGCCAATCGGGGCTGATGCGGGAAATGCAGATGGTGGCGAACAACATCGCAAACATCTCGACCACGGGGTTCCGGCGGGAAGGGATGATCTTTGCCGAACATGTCGCGGCGATGGAGGAGGAGCCCTCGCTGTCGATGGCCTTTGGCACCGGGCGGCTGGTCGACCTGTCGCAGGCCGGCCTGTCGATGACCGGGGCGCCGTTCGACTTTGCCATTCAGGGCGACGGGTTTTCCTGATCGAAACGCCCGAGGGGGAACGGCTGACCCGCGCCGGCAGCACCCCCAACGCGGCGGGCGAGTTGGTGAATGGCGACGGCCAGCGCCTGCTGGACGCGGGGGCGCGCCGGTCTTCGTGCCGCCCGATGCCGAGCCGGTCAGCCTGGCCGAGGATGGCACGCTGTCGGCCGGGGCACGCCCTGGCGCAGATCGGGCTGTGGCAACCGACCGACCCTCTGTCGCTGCGGCACCAGTCAGGCACACTGTTCAAGGCCGATGACATCGAGCCCGCCGCGGGCGCCAGGTGTTCAGGGCTTTCTCGAGGAAAGCAACGTCAACCCGGTGTCCGAGATCGCCCGGATGATCGAGGTCCAGCGCGCCTATGAGCTGGGGCAGAAATTTCTCGATGCCGAGGATGGGCGGATGCGCAGCGTCATCGAAACGCTTGGCCGCTGAAGGTGGATGAATGAAAGCCCTGCATATCGCCGCGACCGGGATGTCAGCCCAGCAGATGAAAGTGGATGTCGTCTCGAACAACCTCGCCAACATGTCGACCACGGGCTACAACGCCCGCCGCGCCGATTTCGCCGACCTGCACTATCAGCAACTGGCGCGCCCCGGCGCGGTGACGGCCACCGACGGCACCATGTTGCCGACCGGGGTGCAGATCGGGCTGGGCGTGCGGCCGGCCTCGGTCTCGGTCGTGGTGGCGCAAGGGTCGCTCGGCGCCACCAACGGCGATCTGGACGTGGCGATCGAGGGGCCGGGCTATCTGGAAGTCACACTGCCGTCGGGCGCGGCCGGCTATACCCGCGACGGGGCGCTGAAACGGTCTCCGGACGGGCAGATCGTCACCGCGGACGGCTATCCCGTGGCCCCCGGCATCACCATTCCCTCTGACACCCGCAGCCTGGCGATCAATGCCGCGGGCGAGGTCTATGCCTATTTCGAGAACCAGGTCGAGCCGCAGTTGCTGGGCCAGTTCACCCTGACCGGCTTTACCAACGAAAAGGGGCTGGAGGCGATCGGATCGAACCTGTTTCTGGAAACCGCCGCCTCTGGCCCGCCCCTGGTCGGCACACCGGGGACCGAGGGTCTGGGCACCCTGCGGCAGGGCTATCTGGAGGAAAGCTCGGTCGACCCGGTCAAGGAAGTGACCGAGCTGATCAAGGCCCAGCGCGGCTATGAGCTGAACGCCAAGGTCATCACCGCCGCCGACCAGATGCTGTCGGCCACCACGCAGGTGCGATGATGTGGCGGGCATTCCCCACGGCTCTGGCTCTGGCGCTGGCCCCGCTGGCGGCGATGGCCGAAAGCGTCGTCGCGGTGCGCACCATCCCGGCGCAAAGCGTGTTGACCGAGGCAGACCTGACGCTGGTCGACGCCACGATCGACGGCGCGCTGACCGGGATTTCGCAGGCGGTCGGCCGCGAGTTGAAGACCACGGTCTATGCGGGCCGGCCGATATCGGCGGCCAACCTGACCGCGCCGGCACTGGTCGAACGCAACCAGACGGTCGGCCTGGTGTATCAGGCCGGCGCGCTGATCATTCTGGCCGAGGGCCGGGCGCTTGCCCGAGGCGGCGAGGGCGATGTGATCCGCGCCATGAACCTTGTCTCGAAAACCACCGTCAGCGGCCGCATCGCCGCCGACGGACGCCTTTACGTCGGAGTTGACAATTGATCCCCGCAAAAGCCCTGCCCATCCTCCTGGTCCTCCTGACCTCGGCCTGCAGCGACCTCGGCCAGGTCGGCAAGGCCCCGGACTTCAGCCCGCTCGAGGGCAGCAATCAGCATCATTCGCTGTATTCCTCGCCCATGCCCGAGACTGCCGACCCGAATTCGCCCACCGATGCCTCGTCGCTCTGGACCGGAGAGACCGATTCGCTGCTGGGCGACCGGCGGGCGGCGCAGCGGGGCGACATCATGACGGTGGTGATCGAGATCGACGACCGGGCCGAGATCTCGAACAGCAGCGGGCGCAGCCGCAGCGGCGCGCAAAGCATGGGCATTCCACAGATGTTCGGCATTCCGCAGCGCCTGGACCAGAACCTGCCCGAAGGCGCCGGCATGGCCACGGCGGTCGACACCTCGTCCAGCTCGACCTTTTCGGGCAATGGCAGCGTGTCGCGCAAGGAAAAGCTGACGCTGCGGATCGCCGCGACCGTGGTCGAGGAATTGCCCAACGGCGTGCTGCGGATCGAGGGGCAGCAGGAAGTGCGGGTGAACTACGAGATGCGGGAGCTGACCG